>CAWKHN010000017.1:0-22074 GCA_963849495.1 uncultured Chloroflexia bacterium
CAGGATTCGAACCTGCGACCTTCGGCTCCGGAGGCCGACGCTCTATCCGCTGAGCTACAGGCGCGCGAGCCACGATCATAGCGGTCGAGCGTGGATAGAGCTTGAACTTCGGGTTCGACGGGCCGCTCCGCGGAGGTGACCAGCACGGATCAGGTGGCCTCAACGCTCGTGGAGCCCAAGGCTTCCGGCCGTGCGCCCGCGTCGTCACCGCGCCCGATGGCTGGCGACGACCCCAGCCTGGTCGGGATCGCGCGGCGGGAACCCGGCCCGACTCCATGACGAGCTCGAGTGGCGGAGTGGATTGGCATACTGCGGGGAGTGCACAGGCAGTCGCCTTGGAGGAGCCGATGGCCGTTCGCGTTGACCTGAACATCTCCCTCGACGGCTTCGCGACCACGACCGACCAGACGCCCGACGACCCGTTCGGGCACGACTGGCCGCGCCTGGTCGGGGCCTACGTCGCGACCCGAACGTTCCGCGCCCGGGTCTTGCACGACACGTCCGGCGAGGGGACGACCGGCGTCGACGACGAGTACGCGCAGGCGTACTTCGCCGAGGTCGGCGCGGAGATCATGGGCGCCGGCATGTTCGGGCTCCACGACGCCCCTGACGATCCGGACTGGCGCGGCTGGTGGGGCGACGAGCCCCCGTTCCACTGCCCGGTGTTCGTGCTCGCCCACAGGCCGCGCCCGGTGCTCGAGATGGCGGGCGGCACGACCTTCCGCTTCCTCGCCGCGACGCCCCGCGAGGCGCTCGACCTCGCGACAGACGCCGCGGGCGGCATGGACGTGCGGATCGGCGGCGGCGCGACCGTCGTGCGCGAGTTCCTGAAGGCGGGCCTCGTCGACCGGCTGCACGTCGCCATCGCCCCGATCCTGCTCGGCCGCGGCATCCGGCTCTGGGACGGCCTCCGCGGCTTGGAGGACGGCTACAGCGTGACGTCGGAGGTCGCCCCCAGCGGGGTCACGCACCTGACCTTCTCGCGCTAGAGGTCCCAGGCTTCGGGCCGGAGGGAATGAGCGGCGGGGAGCCCGTCCTCGCGTTCCTCGCCGTCGCCCCTGGACGCCGGCTACGAGATCCTCCGGCGGTAGGTGCGCATCGCGAAGAAGTACGCGACGACGAGGATGCCAACGCACCAGGCGAGCGCGATCCAGATGTCGGTGCCGACCGGCTGCCCTGTGAGCAGGCTGCGGATGGCATTGACGATCGACGTCACGGGCTGGTTCTCGGCGAAGGCGCGCACCGGGCCGGGCATGGTCGCGGTGGGCACGAAGGCCGAGCTGACGAACGGCAGGAAGATGAGCGGATAGGAGAACGCGCTCGCACCGTCCGCGGACGTTGCGGTCAGGCCGGGAATGACGGCCATCCACGTCAACGCCAGGGTGAACAGGATCAGGATGCCGGCGACCGCGAGCCATGGCAGCACGCCCGCCGGTGAGCGGAAGCCCATGAGGAACGCGACGAGCACGACGACGATGAGCGAGACGAGGTTGGCGACCAGCGAGGTCAGCACGTGCGCCCAGAGCACCGACGAGCGCGCGACCGGCATGGACTGGAACCGCTCGAAGATGCCGCTCTTCATGTCCAGGAACAACCGGAATGCGGTGTAGGAGACCCCCGACGCGATCGTGATCAGCAGGATGCCGGGCAACAGGTACGTGACATACGACGCTGATCCGGAGTTGATCGCCCCGCCGAACACGTAGACGAACAACAGCATGAACGCGATCGGCATGATCGTCGTCGTGATGATCGTGTCCAGGCTGCGCGTGATATGGCGCAGGGATCGTCCCGTCAGGACGGCGGTGTCTCCGAGGAAATATGCGGTCATCGCTGCTCCCTACCTGCGCTGATTGATGTGGCTGTCCGCGCCGTCGTTGCTGCGCTGGCCGCTGTTGCCGCCGACGAGCGCCAGGAAGATGTCCTCGAGGGTCGGCTGCTTCTCGACGTACTCGACCGTCGCGGCCGGAATCAGTTGCTTCAGCTCGGCGAGGGTGCCGTTCACGAGGATCCGCCCCTCGTGCAGGATCGCGATTTGGTCGGCCAGCTGTTCTGCCTCGTCGAGGTCCTGCGTCGTGAGCAGCACCGTCGTGCCGTGGCCGGCGAGCTCCTTGACGGCTCGCCACACCTCGAGGCGCCCCTGGGGGTCGAGTCCGGTTGTCGGTTCGTCGAGGAAGATGATCGGCGGATTCCCGATCAGGCTCATCGCGATGTCGAGTCGGCGGCGCATGCCACCCGAGTATGTCGAGACCCTGCGCCCGGCCGCGTCTGCCAGCGCGAAGCGCTCGAGCAGGTCATCCGCGATCTGGCCCGGGTCCTTGAGGTGCCGCAGGCGGGCGACCAGCGCGAGGTTCTCCCGTCCGGTGAGGATCTCGTCGACCGCCGCGAACTGCCCGGTGAGGCTGAAGGACTCCCGCACGTTCGCAGCCTGCGTGGCGACATCGAAGCCGTTGACGATGGCGGTCCCGGCGTCGGCCTTGAGCAGCGTCGACAGGATCCTCACGACCGTGGTCTTGCCCGCTCCGTTCGAGCCGAGCAGGGCGAAGATGCTGCCGCGCGCCACGTCGAAGTCGACGCCGCGCAACACGTGCAACGCCTTGTACGACTTGTCCAGGCCCTGCACGTGGACCGCGGGCCCCTGGACCTGCGTGGTTGTCATCGCAAACGTGCTCCTCGTCAGTGACCTGGGTCGCTGTGTTAACGCTGTACGCATACGGCGTATACTCCGACCCGGAGTCTAGGTATGCGGCGTATACTTGTCAAGCGATGCCGCAGAACCCGACGGACCACGTGCAGGCGGCCGGGCGCCCCGCCCTCACCCGCGCGGTCGTCGTGGCGCGTGCGCTCGAGATCGGCACCGCCGAAGGCCTCGAGGCGGTCAGCCTGCGACGGCTCGCGCACGAGCTCGGCGTCACGCCGATGGCCCTGTACCGCCACGTCCGCGACAAGCAGGACCTCATCAACGCGATGACGGAAGTTGTCCTCGAGGAGATCGACCCCACCGCCGGCGTCAGACCGGACCTGCCCTGGACCGAGGGGCTGCGCCTCGTGATCGACAACTACAAGGAGCTGCTCGACGCCCGTCCGCTCGCCCTTCCCCTCAGCATTGCGTACTCGGGTGATGGGCCCCCGTCCTTCTGGAGGGTGCTCGAGCAGCTCCTGGCCATCCTGCTCGATGCGGGTTTCGCGCGGCGCGAGGCGATCGTCCTGATCCGCATGATCTCCAACCTCCTCGCCGGGTACCTGCTGCTCCTCCGGGAGGGCACGTCCCCGGACGCCATGCCGATCGACTCACACCAGGGCGACCTGCTGCGACGACGCTTCGTGCTCGTGCAGCTGGGCCTGCCTCGCGACGAGTTCCCGAACCTGGTCGCAAGCGCGGAGGACACGGCTGAGATCTGGCTGACCGATCCGAACCGCTGGTGGCGGAACACGGTCGACCTGATCACGTTCGGCCTGGAGCGAATGCTCGAGCGCGGCCTCGAAGGTTCACGCCCCGAGGGGGACACCCTGGGAGGTACCCCATAAGCCCGGTTCCATGCTGCGTGATGCACGCCTCTGCTGACGGCTGGCATCGCGAATCATGACCTGGTCGTGCCAGCGCTCGCGTTGGCGGAGCTCGACGACTGGTGCGTAGGACGGCTCTCGCCTGACCGGGGCGCATCCGGATGCGTGCCCCGCCCTTTCCCGGCGCGACGCGCTGCGAGGGTCTCGAACGGCGCCAGCGAGCGAGGATCTGCAAGGGCATCCCGCGCGGCGGCTGCATCGGCGGGCATTCCGAGCAGGATCCGCTTCACCGGCACCTCGAGCTTCTTGCCGGACAGGGTCCGCGGCACCGACGGCACGGCGTGGATCGCGTCGGGGACGTGGCGCGGCGAGAGCTCGGCGCGGAGGGTGGTCGCGATGCGAGCCCGCACGCTATCGTCGAGGACCGCGTCGTCGCGGAGCGCAACGAACAGCAGCAGCTCACCGGCGCCCTCGCCGGCCGCGTCCTCGAGGTGGACGACGAGGCTGTCGGCGATCTCCGGCAGGCTCTCGACGACGGCGTAGAACTCCGCCGTGCCCAGTCGGACGCCCCCGCGGTTGAGGGTGGCATCGCTGCGTCCACTGATCACGCACGACCCACGCTCGGTGACGGTGAGCCAGTCGCCGTGACGCCAGACGCCGGGCCATGGAGCGAAGTAGGCGGCCCGCAGCCGGGAGCCGTCCGGGTCGCCCCAGAAGCCGACCGGCATCGAGGGCATCGGGGCCGTGATGACGAGCTCGCCCTGGCTGCCGATCAGGGACTGTCCGGCCTGGTCATAGGCCTCGACCCGGGCGCCCAGCATGCGGCAGCTGATCTCCCCCTCCCAGACGGGGACGAGCGGCGAGGGTCCCAGGAACCCGGTGCACAGGTCCGTCCCCCCGCTCAGCGACCCGAGCGGGATGCGGTCGGATACCGCGTCATGGACCCAGCGGAAGCCGGCCGCCGGGAGTGGCGCGCCCGTCGACCCGACGCCGCGCAGGGCGGACAGGTCCAGGTCCCGGCCCGGCTGCAAGCCGGCTGCCCGGCAGGCCATGAGGAACGGCGCGCTCGCGCCGAGGTAGGTCGCACGGGTCTCGGCGGCCAGGCGCCACAGCGTCGACAGGTCAGGCCAGGCGGGGTTGCCGTCAAACAGCACGACCGTGGACCCGACCGCGAGGCCCGAGACGAGGTAGTTCCACATCATCCAGCCGGTGGTGGTGAACCAGAAGAATTTGTCATCCGGACCGAGGTCCGTATGCAGCGCGAGGGCCTTGAGGTGCTCGAGAAGGATCCCACCGTGGCCGTGGACGATCGGCTTCGGCAGGCCGGTGGTCCCCGAGGAGAACAGGATGTAGAGGGGGTGATCGAACGGAACCGCCTCGAACGCGAGCGCCCCGGGCTCGGCCAGCAGCGCCTCCCAGGTGATGACGTCCGGGATCGGCATGGCCGCGTCCGGGCCCGTCGCCGCGTGAGGGCGCGTCGCCGCGGCCCCGGCGCCCAGGTACGGGACGACCACGGTGGCCCGGAGGGATGGCAGCGCCGCCCGGATCTCCGCGATCTCCGCGGTCCGGTCGACCGGCCGGTCGCCGTAGCGGTAGCCGTCGATAGCGAGCAGCACCGCGGGCTCGATCTGGGTGAAGCGGTCCACGACGGCCCGCGTCCCGAATTCGGGCGCGCAGGAGGACCAGATCGCGCCCAGCGATGCCGTGGCCAGCATCGCGATCAGCGCTTCCGGGATGTTGGGCAGGAACGCGGCCACCCGATCGCCACGTCGCACGCCCAGCCGCTCCAGCCCGCGACGGCATCGGGCCACGGCGTCCCGCAGCGCGTCCGCCGTGAGATCCGCCGGCCCGCGCGTCTGCGAGCGGGCCACGACGACGATGTCCGTGCTCGCGCGGCCCGGGAGCGCCAGCTCGTGCTGGGCGTAGTTCAGCATCGCGCCGGGAAACCAGCGCGCACCCGGCATGGAGGCGCCCGCGAGGGAACCCGTGGGAGGCGTGGTGGCGCTGACCCCGAAGTGATCCCAGATCGACCGCCAGAAATCGCCCGGCACGTCCACGGACCAGCGCCAGGCCGCATCGTAGTCATCGAGCCGCAACCCGCGTTCCGCCGCCAGCCAGGCCAGGTAACGGCCCATGCGGGTGCGATCGCGGGCATCCGGCGCGGGCGACCACAGGATGATCGGCGGCACCTGGCCACCGCCGGCGGGGGGACGGCCGCGTTCCATGCTTGGATTGTGCGCCGCCCGCGCGGCGTGCGCCGGGGTTGGCGGGAAAACGGACGAGGCGGCCCCCGAAGGAGCCGCCTCGTTGCTGTCCCGGTGAAGGCGTCCACCCGAGGGTGGACCTTCTGCCGCGCGCCAAGATCATCTATCGCGTCGGCTGAACCGACTACCCTAACCCAACCTACCCATGATCTTGATGCTGGGGCAGCGCTGGCTGACTTGCAGCGTGGATATCCTACCGGTCAGGTGCGGATTAGGGAAGGGCCTTGTTCAGCGGTTCGGTAAATATCCCTTAACACTTGGCGAGATTGAGCTCGCGGACCGGCCGGCCGGGCCTCGCCGGCCGTCGGCCGCCGCGAAGCGGGCGCCGGGCGGACGACGTCGCGCCTACGCCTCGTCGTGGATCGTCACCGACGTCATCGCCACCGGGGAATCCGGCAGGTCACGACCGTTGCGCGGAGCCGTCGCGATCTTGTCCACGACCTCCAGCCCCTTGGTGACCTGGCCGAAGATCGTGTAGTTCTTGGGCAGCGCGTAGTCGGCGTGCATGATGAAGAACTGCGAGCCGTTCGTGTTCGGCCCCGCATTCGCCATCGCCAGCGTGCCGCGGAGATAGCTCCCTGTGAACGGCTCGTCCGCGAACTTGTAGCCGGGTCCGCCGGTGCCGACGCGGCCGGTGTTGAGCGACGCCTTCTTGCCGAACTCGCCGTCGCCGCCCTGGATCATGAATCCCGGGATGACGCGGTGGAAGATGACGTCGTCGTAGAAGCCCTTCTTCGCCAGGTCGACGAAGTTGCCGGCGGCCTTGGGGGCGCTCTCGGTGAACAGGTCGGCCTCGATGGTGCCGGCTTCGGTGACGATGACGGCGCGTGTCATGGGCGATCTCCTCGGTGGGGTTTCAGGACAAGGTTACGGGGTGGCGACGGTGACCTTGGTCATCGGGACCGGGTCGAGCGCGCTGTTGGCGGGCTGGCCGGAGTTCGGCATGGCAGCGATCGCGTCCGCGACATCCATCCCGGACGTGACGTTTCCGATGATCTGGTAGGTGTTGTACTGGGCAAGGGCGCTCGCGGCGCTGTCGTCGAGCACGATGAAGAACTGCGAGCCGACCGAGTTCGGCTGGGACGTCCTGGCCATCGCGACGGTCCCGCGACCGTAGGTGGCCGTGACCGGCTCGTCCTGGATGGTGTACGGCGGTCCGCCGGTCCCGACCTTGGTCTGATCGACGTTCGGGCTCCGCCCGAACTCGCCGTCGCCGGCCTGGATGACGAACCCGGGCACCAGGCGGTGGAAGACCACGTTGTCGTAATACCCGCACGAGGCGAGCGCCACGAAGTTGCCGGCCGCGATCGGGGACAGGGACCCCTCGATCTTGATCACGATGTCGCCCTTCGAGGTCGTGATCGTGACCGTGCGCGTGTCGCTCGCGCCGAGCGGGGCCGGTTGCGCGGTCGGGCAACCGGCGGGGTAGCCGGCAACTGCGGCCGATGGGGCCACGGATGCGCCCGCGGACGGCGGAGGTGTCACCGGCGAGACGGTCGGGAGGCCGGCCCCAGGGTTCGAGCAGGCGGCGATCAGGAGCGGGATGGCGAGCGCGGCCAGCCCGCGGGTGACGAGACGGCGGGGGATCATGCGGCGGCCTCCAGGGCGCGTGGGAAGTCGATGGCTCCGGAGAGCAGCGCCACTCCGAGGATGAGTCCGGCGACGCCCGCATCGCGGACCCGGCGCACGCCGTCGAGGTCCGCCGCGCCGCCGGCGACGAGGATGTCCGCGTCGTGCCGGCGGACGAGCGATGCGAGGAGCGCAGGATCAGGGGTCGTGCCGCCGTGGCTGAGCACGAGACGGCGGACGCCCTGCGCGACGAGCTCCTCGACCAGTGCCTCGATCGTCGGCACGACCGGACGGTGCCAGGGGAAACCAGCCAGGCGCTCGGGCCTCGGATCCAGGCCGACGGCCAGCCAGTCGCCGGCGACCGCGAGGCAGTCGCGGAGCGCGTCCGGCCGCTCGGCGATGGCGACCGACAGCACGACACGTGTTGCGCCGGCAGCGAAGGCAAGGCGGACATGGTCCGCCTCCTCCAGTCCGCCGGCGAGCTGGAGCGGCACCGCCACGCGAGCCGCCACCACACCGACAGCCTCCAGGTTCGCGGGCGCTGCCCGCTTCGCGCCGTCGAAGTCCACGAGGTGCAGGATCCGCGCGCCCTGTGCCACGAACTGCTCCGCGATCGCGTCCGGGCGGTCGGTCGGTGCCCCGATCCCCGCCGCGGCGCCGGGCCAGTAGACGACCCGCGACCGCCCACGCTCGACGTCGATGGCCGGGATCACGTCCATGCCCTCAGTCCTCGCCCAGGAGCAGCCGCCGATGGAAGCTCACCGGGAGCGACCCGTTGCGGAGCAGCGTGTCGTGGAAGTCCCGCAGCGAGAAGGCGGCCCCGCGGCGACGCTTCTCCTCCTCGCGCAGGCCCAGGATCAGCAGCTTGCCCAGCAGGTAGCTCAGCTGGTATCCGGGCGTGTAGGTGTAGCGACGCACCTCTGCCCGGGCGTTGGCGGTCTCGAAGCCCGTGTGCTCGACGAGGAAGTCCGTCGCCTCCTCGGGTGTCAGCTCGCCGCGGTGCATCCGCACGTCGAGGATGATCCGGCAGGCCCGCCAGATGGCGTCCGTGTACATGCTGACCCGGAATGCCGGGCCGGCGTCGAATCCCTCCTCGCGCATCATCTGCTCCGAGTACATCCCCCAGCCCTCGACGAACTCGGGGGCGTCCGTGAGCATCCGGGTGAGCGACGGGTGCTTCGACGCGACGGCCAGCTGGAGGTGATGGCCGGGATAGGCCTCGTGGATGCTGGTGTTGGAGATCGAGGCGAGGTAGTGCTCGCGCATCGCGTTCGGGTCGTTGTCCACCGCAGGCGTGACGAGGTAGATGCCTCGCTGGTCGGCATCGAACCGGGCGGGCGCGAAATAGGCGGCGAAGGGCATCACCGACCGCAGGTACTCGGGGGTCGCGATCACATCGATGACCTCGCCCGCCGGGATCGTGACCAGGTCGCGATCGACCAGGAACGCCCGGGCACGGTTCATCGCGTCGCGATAGCCCTCGAGCGCCGCCTCGAACGTCGCGGGGTGATCGCTCTTGAGGCGCTCGAGGACGCTGGGCAGGTCCGCGTCCGGGTCCAGCTCCCGGGCCGCGGCGCGCCGCGCCTCCAGGTTGGCGTGCAGCTGGTCGAAGCCGAGCTGGAGGATGGCGTCGGCGTCCAGGTCCTCGAATGCCCGCAGGCGGACGAGCTCGTCGTAGCGCTCGCGGCCCAGCGGCCAGTCGTCGGCGGCATCCGCGAGGGTCTCCGCCAGCCACGCCCCGTATGCCTCGAGGGCCGCATTGGCCCCGCCGATGGCGCTGTCCAGGCGAGCGAGCGCTCGCTCGCCGAGCGCGTCCGCGGCCGCGCCGCGGACCTCCGCGAACAGCGACGGCAGGTCCCCGGCATACCGCGCCTCCACCTGCTGCCAGATCGCGACCTGCCGCCCTGCCGCCCGTGTCTTCGACGCCTCCAGGAACGCCGGCACCTCCGCCAGCCGCGACGCGATGGCGTCCAGGCGCTCTGCAAACGGGGCCGCGCCGCGCGCGAACAGCAGGAACACCCCGTCCCCAACCTCGCCGGCCGCGGTCGAGCGGTGCTCCCACCGGCGCACCTCGTCCGCCTCGAACAGGCCGAGCCGGAGGTTGTGCATCTCCAGGTCCCGCTCGACGCGCGCCTCTGCCGAGAGGCCGCCCGGGTCGAGCGCCTCGACCGCGGCCAGGTGATCCCGGTCTGCGGCGATCTCCGCCAGCACGGCATCACGGCTCGCGTCGCCCAGGCGGTGATCCTCGGTGCGGATTCCGAGGCTCGTGGCCAGGAGCGGGTTGTCCACGAGCACGCGCCGGACGCGGGTCTCGACCAGGTCGTACAGCCGCTCGTCGAGCGGGCCGGCATCCGGGGCGGGCGCGGGCCGCGGGAGGTCCACGCCGGGAAGCTGCTGGGTCATCGTTCCTCCGGCGTCCGAACACTGGGTCGGACGCGCGTTGTGGGGCTGGGCATCGAGGTCGGCGCGGGGTCGATCGTGGTCAGGCCGCGGTATGGACGTGGCCGCCGGCGGGGCTGGGCGCGGTCTCGCGCAGGACATCGGCCACGGCCGAGATCACCCGGTCGATGTCGCCGGCCGTGACCCCGTGGTGCGTGACGGCCCGGATCTGCCCGTGGGGATACGCGACCATCAGCACGTCGCGTGCCTCCAGGGCTTCGAGGAACGCGACC
Source organism: uncultured Chloroflexia bacterium (assembly GCA_963849495.1). GTDB lineage: Bacteria > Chloroflexota > Limnocylindria > Limnocylindrales > CSP1-4 > CAIXZV01. Next base: position 10,013 of record CAWKHN010000017.1, read on the forward strand.
CGGTCGCGGTCGACCCGGAACAGCACGAAGTTGGTGACGACCCGGCCGGGGTCGAGGGGTCCGTCCTGCGGCTGAGCGAGGTCGCCCGGCGAGCGGATCCCATCGAGGCCCGCAATTCCCTCGGCGAGCCGGCGGGCATTGGCGTGATCCTCGGCCAGCCGGTCGATCATGCCGGCCTCCCCGTCCCGCAGGGCCACCAGCCCGGCGGCGGCCAGGACACCGACCTGGCGCATGCCGCCGCCGACGAGCTTGCGGGCGCGGCGGGCGCGGGCGACGAACGCCCGGTCGCCCACGACCACGGAGCCGATCGGCGCGGACAGGCCCTTGGACAGGCAGAAGGTCACCGAGTCCGCGGGCGCCGCCAGGTCTCGCGCGGGCACGCCAAGCGCGACCACGGCGTTGAAGAACCGGGCGCCGTCCACGTGGAGCGGGACCCCGCGCTCGTGCGCGATCGCCGCGATGGACCGCACATACTCGACGGGCAGCGGGCGGCCGCCGGAGTGGGCATGCGTGTTCTCGAGAGCGACCAGGCCGGTGATCGGCTCGTGGAGGTCGCCCTCGTCACGGAAGGCATCGATGACCTCCGCCGGGTCCAGCGTGCCGTCCGGGCGCTCGCGCAGGGCGCGCACCGATGCGCCGACGACGACCGCGTGATTGGCAGCCTCGTCCATCACGGTGTGGGTCTGGTAGCCGGCGATGATCTCGTGACCGCGGGGCACGTGCGCCATGAGCGAAACGAGGTTGCCCATCGTGCCGCTGGCGACGAACACGCCGGCATCCTTGCCCAGCAGGTCCGCGGCGCGCTCCTCGAGCGCATTGACGGTGGGATCGTCGCCGAACACGTCATCGCCGACCTCGGCGGTCGCCATCGCGCGGCGCATCTCGTCGGTGGGATGGGTGACGGTATCGGAGCGCAGATCGATGCTGGTCATGGCCGGGAAAGAGTAGCGCGGGTCGCCGTGCCGGGCCGTCGGCGGGGCGTTTCCGCGGGTTCCCGGCAAGCCATCGAGGTTGGCATCCGTTGGCGGCGTCGGGGGCGGGCCTGATATGATCCGCCACCGGTCGCGGACCCGTGGTGTAGCGGCCCAACATGCCAGCCTGTCACGCTGGAGATCGCCGGTTCGAATCCGGTCGGGTCCGCCATCTCGCTCAATTCCTCGTACGCCCCGTCCGCCCGCCCGGACGGGGCGTTCCTCTTCCCCGATGCGCGTACGCTGTCGGCGTGAGCGTTCGCGATCCGGGCTTCGATCTCCGTCGCCCAGCCAGGGATGGCCGCCGCTCACCCGGCGGTCGTGGGTGGCTGCTTGCAATGATCGCCGCCGCCGGCCTCCTGATCGCGGTCGCCATCGGGTTCCGGGGCGGGCTCGTCGGATGGTCTCCCGCCGCGTCGACGAGCCCTGTCGCGGGGGCCGTCGGCAGTGCCGCCGCCGGCTCGCCGATCCCGACCGGCCCCGGGGTGCCGTCACCCTCGCCGTCCGCCACGCCCACGCCGGCCCTGACGCCTGTGCCGTCGGACACCCCCGGCCCAGTCGCCGTCACCGCCCCGTCACCCCCTGCGGCGGACGTGGCCATCGTCCCGGTCACCAACTTCCGCTCCGGCCGCACGAGCGTCAAGGCCACCGAGGTCGCCGCCATCACCAGCGGTGCCTCGCCCTACGGCGCGCTCGTCCTTGTCCGGCGGGATGCCGACGCGATCCTCGCCTCGCTGGGCCTCGACCGGGCGGCGCTCGGCACGCGGCTCGCGACCGTCGCGTCCGCCGATGCCCTCGCGGCGAGCCTCGCCCAGCACCGGACCTGGCTCGGGTTCCTGCGCGCGGACGAGGTCATGCCTGCGGTCCACGCCCTCGCCTGGGGCTCGACGGCGCTGTTCGGCGAGGGGCGCGTGGCGACGCTCGCGGCCTGGCCGCTCACCGCCCACCTCGAGGTCGCGATCGCGGGATCCGGGGACGTGGCGACCGTGGGCGCCCGGTCCGCCGCCAACGTCCCCCGGTATGACCCCGCCTTCGCGTGGACGCTGTTCGCCGCCGGCGATCTCGGCCTGGACCGTGGCGCGGCCGTTGCCATGAACGCCAGCAAGCGCGGTGCCGACTACCTGTTCGACGGCGGCACGGTGACCATCACCGGGCACTGCAAGGACTGCTCGCCGTTCGGCTGGGACCTCCCCTACACGAAGCGGACCGGCAACGCCGGCATCGTCCGGGCGGCCATCACGGGGGCGGACCTCGCCATCGCGAACATGGAGGAGGTCACGCCGAACAACTGGACGTTCCATCCCCACGGGACCACCTTCACCGGCAACCCCGCGCGGATCTCGGGCATCGCCAATGCCGGCTTCGACTGGGTCTCGATGGCGAACAACCACGTCGGCGACGCGGGCACCGCGGGGATCCTGCAGTCGATGGCGCACCTCGACCAGTTCGGCATCCTCCACGGCGGGGCCGGTGTCAACGCCACCGCCGCCCACACACCGTCGATCATCAACGTCAAGGGCGTGAAGGTCGCGCTCCTCGCCTACGACACCATCGCCGCCGGCTATCACGCGACCTCGACCCGGGCCGGCAGCGCCGGGATGACGCCCGCAGCCCTCAAGAGCGACATCGCCGCCGCCCGCAAGGCCGGCGCCCAGGTGGTCATCGTCTGGCCGCACTGGGGCGTCGAGTACACCAAGGGTCCGAGCACGGTCCAGAGGACCCTCGCCCACGACGCGATCAACGCCGGGGCCGACCTGGTGATCGGCAACCACCCGCACTGGGCGCAGGTGATGGAGGTCTACAAGGGCAAGCCGATCTGGTACGCGCTGGGCAACTTCACCTTCGATCAGACGTGGTCCGAGCCCACGATGGAGGGCATCAGCCTCGAGATGACGTTCCGGGGTGCAACCCTCGTCCAGGTCCGGATCCGCCCGCACCTGGTGATGGACTGGGCACAGCCCAACTTCATGGACCCGCTGGGCTCGGGGAAGGTCGTGATGGACCAGGTCTTCTCGGGCGCGAAGGGGCTGCTTCCCTGGTAGGCCGCGGCGCGCCGGCCGCGGTCGCGCGCGAGCTCGTCCGCGACCCGGGACGGCTGCAGCGCGACTACGCCCCCGTGTGGCCCGGAGCGGCGCCGGCGACCTGGTCCCAGCCATGCGGTCCCGGTTCCCGGTCGTCAAGCCCGGCGAACAGGTCGTCCTCCTGGTCCGGCGCCGGAACCCGGGACTCGCGCCGGACGAACGCCTCGCGGAACCAGTACTGGGCCCACGCATCCCTGCCGAAGCGCACGAACGGGTTCTCGTCCGAGATCTGGGTGACGTGTGCCTTGATCGCGTTCCAGCGGGCGTCGAGCACGTCCGACACGTCCACCCAGGCGGTGATCGTCTCGTCGGGCACGAGCATCCGGGACATCTGCGCCTGGTAGGCCTCGAGCTGCTCAGGCGTGGCGTCCGCGGGCGCTGACCAGAACGACGTCTCGCCCATGGCCTCCAGCCGTTCCTGCATCGCCACCCGGACGGAGGAAGGGATCGCCTGCTCGTACAGCTTTGCCGGTGTCCACGGCACGAGCCCGCCCTCGTCGACGGGGGCGCCGGTCCCGCCGTGCTCCGGCGCCAGCTGTCCCGGGTACCACGCCGGGTCGCCGGCCCTGGCAAAGGCACCCACGGCAACCAGGTGCGAACGGATGTGGTCCGGGTGGCCGTAGCCGCCGAAGTCGTTGTACGTGGTCATGACGTCCGGGCGGTAAGTCCGCACCAGGAACACCAGACGTCCGATCGCCTCGTCGAGATCCGCCTGCCAGAAGCAGCGTGCATCGAGGTTTCCGCGGCGGCCCATCATGTCCGAGTCCCGGTAGCCCAGGTTCTCCCACTCGGTCACCCCAAGTGCTCCCATCGCCTTCTCGAGCTCCACCGCCCTCAGCTCGCCGAGGCGGCGATGGTTGTCCGGTGTGTCGAGCTCCGGGACGACGATCTCGCCCATCTCGCCCCGTGTGCAGGTGACGAGGACCACCCGCCGGCCGTCCTTCACCGTCCGCGCCATCGTGCCGCCGGTGCCGATCGTCTCGTCGTCGGGGTGGGCGTGGACGGTCATGAGGGTGGGAATATGGGTCGCGGGGGACGTCTGGCTGCTCATGGCCCCATCGTAACGTGGACCCGCGAGGCTGCCCCGGCACCGTGCCGGCGATGGCGTGCGCGCGGACGAGCCCCGACGGCTTCGTGGCTGTAAGGTCGCGCCATGACCGACCAGCCCGTCGTCCCCGCAACCCCGGCCACTCCGTCAAGCCCCGCAATCGCGGCCCTCGAGGCTGCCGGTGTGCAGTTCCGCGTGGTCCGCACGCAGATCCCCCACAACCCGGAGGAGAGCGCCGCGCTCCAGCAGGTGCCGCTCGGAGCGCTGCTGCGCTCGATCCTCGTCCGGCGTGCCGCCGACGACTACGTGTTCGTGCTCGTCCCGGGCGGCCGGCGGTTCGACTGGCCGAAGCTGCGCGCGTTCCTGGGCACGAGCCGCCTCAGCCTGCCCGATGCGGAGGAGGCGAGGACGATCACAGGCTACGAGCGCGGCGCGATCACACCGTTCGGCGCCCTCCGCGCCTGGCCGGTCATCGCGGACGCATCGATCGAGGCGCTGGACGTGGTCGCGATCGGCGGCGGCGCCAAGGGCGTCAACGTGCATCTCGCGCCGGCGGCCCTGGTGGCCGCGACGGGCGCCGCGGTCGTGGACATCAGCGTGCCGGAGCCCCCGCCCGGCGGCTGACGGACCCGGATCCCTCCGCAGGCTCGACGGGGCCGGCGGGTACCATCCGGGGCGATGCCCGAGATGCCGGAACATCCCGCCACGCGCGCGCCCGGTCCGTTGAGCGGGATCCGCGTCGCCGACTGCTCGACGGTCCTTGCCGGCCCGTACTGCACGATGCTGCTCGCCGACCTTGGTGCGGACGTGGTCAAGGTGGAGCCGCCCGAGGGAGATGCGACGCGCGGCTGGGGTCCGCCGTGGGTGGGCGACGAGGCGGCCGGGACGCGGACCGCCGCGTACTACCTGGCGGTCAACCGGAACAAGCGGTCGCTGCGGCTGGATCTCAAGACCGAGGCCGGTCGGGAGGTGCTGCGGCGGCTGCTCGCGTCATCGGACGTGGTGGTCGAGAACCACCGCGTGGGCGGCTTCGCGCGGCTGGGCTTCGGCGACGAGGTCCTGGAGGCGCTCAACCCCGGCCTCATCCACCTCGCGATCTCCGGCTTCGGGCCGGATGGCCCCGACGCCTCGAAGCCGGGCTACGACTTCGTGATGCAGGCCGTCGGCGGGCTGATGTCGATCACGGGGGCCAGGGACGAGGACGGCGGCCGGCCGACCAAGGTGGGGGTCGCGATCAGCGACGTCGTCACCGGGCTGTTCGGTGCCGTCTCGGTGCTGGCCGGCCTCATCGGGCGGGGTCGTGCAGGCGGCGCCGGGCTCGCGGACGGCGACGGCTCGGGCCGACCCGGCGGCGGCCAGCGCATCGATGTGTCGCTGCTCGAGTCGACGCTCGCCGTCCTCGTCAACCAGGCGCAGAACGCGTTCGTCACCGGCCGCGCTCCCGTCCGGCTCGGCAACCGGCACCCGACCATCGTCCCGTACGAGACGTTCGAGACGGCCGACGGTGACCTGGCGCTCGCGGTCGGCAGCGAGCGCCAGTGGCCCAGGCTGTGCGAGGCGATCGGCCGGCCCGCCCTGGCCGCGGATCCGCGGTTCATGACCAACGGCGATCGGGTGACCCGTCGCGCCGAGCTCCGGCCGCTGCTGGCCGAGCGGTTCCTGAGCCGGACCACCGGGGAGTGGCTGGCAATCCTGGAGGCTGCGGAGATCCCGTGCGGACCCATCAACGACATCGGGGCCGCCTTCGCGACACCCCAGGCGCAGGCCCGCGAGATGACGGTCGAGGTGGAGCATCCGATCCTGGGGACCGTCCGCCAGGTCGGCCTGCCGTTCTCGCTGTCCGCGACGCCGGCCTCGATCCGGACGGCGCCGCCGCTGCTCGGCGAGCACAGCGCCGAGATCCTGGGCGAGCTGGGCTACTCGCCCGAGGAGATCGCGGCGCTTGCGTCGGCGGGCGTGACCTGACCCAGGGACGGGAGCATCAGCTCACCGGATCGCGCCCCGGCCCCGCGGGTCAGGACCCGGCCTTGAACAGCCCGATCGCGCCGTGCCCGACGAGGTTGAAGGCGTGGGTCACGAACGCGTACACGCCGTCTTCCTGGGGGCTGAACTCGATGATGGCGGCCTGGGCCGGGGACAGGTCCACCGCCTGCGAGCCCCACCCGGCGGCGTTGCCGCGCTGGAGCAGGACCCCCTCCTTCTCCACGGTGTCGAAGATCGTGCCCACGACGTGGAACGAGCTGCCGAGGTTGGGACCCACGTCGAGCACGAACAGGCGAACCCGGCCCTTGGTCTTGACCGGGAGCGGGTTGTCCTTGTACTGGTTGGCGACGCCGTTGAACACGACGAAGTCCGGCGATGCCGCGACCTCGTTCGCCTTGGCGTAGTCGGCGGGCTGCCCCTGGGCCCCCAGGTACCACTCGCTCTGGACGATGGTGTATTCGGTGTCGACCTTCGGCAGCCCGCCCTTCGGCTCCACGATCACCATCCCGAACATGCCGTTGGCGATGTGGAGCAGCGTCGGGGCGGTGCCGCAGTGGTACATCCAGACCCCGGCGTACTCCGCCGTGAACGTGTAGGTGAAGGTCTCGCCCGGCTTGATCTCCACCATCTGGCGGTCCATCGCCGTCTGGCTGGCATGGAAGTCGATCGAATGGCTCATCGGGGTCTCGTTGGTGAGGTGCACGTTCACCGTGTCACCGAGATGGACCCGGATCGTCGGACCGGGGACCGTGCCCCCGAACGTCCAGACGTGCACGACGAAGCCCGGTTGCGACCGTCATGTCCTTCTCGATGATCGGGAAGTCGACGTCGTGGACGGTGCCCGGCAGGATGTCGGGCGCGGTCGCGTCCTTGACGACGTAGGGCGGGGCGTTCGGGTCCGGGACGGGAGCGGCGGGTGCCGCGGCGGCCGGTGCCTCGGACATGGCGGGCATCGCCACCGGGGAGGCTGCCGCCGCAGCCGATGCCGCGGGAGTCTGGACGGCGGCGGCCGGTGCCGCCGCAGCCGGGAAGGTCCAGGCGGGCTGGGCGCCTGCGCTGCAGGCAGCCGTGACGAGGCCGAGCAGCGTGGTCGCCACCAGCAGGGGCCGGGTGCGGTTCATCTCCATGTCCTCTCCCGTGGGGCCCGGATCGCTTCCTGTCCCGGGCCCGCTCTCGCCGCCGCCGCGCGATCCATCTGCGCCGGCCCGTCACGGCCTCAGGTAACTATCAGCAACTTACTACATATTTAGGAAGGGGACAACATGCCCGAATCCGGCCGGCTCGCCGGATCTGGGCGGTGGGATGATGGGGCCCCCTGACAGGAGTCGAGCCGTGGCCACCCCGCTGTCCGTTCGCGCCGCCGTCGTCCAGGCTGCACCCGTCGCCTTCGATGCCGATCGCACGCTCGTCCGCGTCGGAGAGCTCGTCGCGCGCGCCGCCGCCGACGGGGCCCGCATCGTGGTGTTTCCGGAAGCGTTCGTGGGCGGGTACCCGAAGGGAGCCGATTTCGGAGCCCGGGTGGGCTCCCGAAGTCCGGAAGGTCGGGAGTGGTTCCGGCGCTACATGGCTGCGGCGATCGACGTTCCGGGTCCCGGCACGGACCGGCTCGGTGAGATCGCCCGGTCGGCCGGGGTCGTCCTCGTCATCGGGGTCATCGAGCGCGACCGGGGAACGCTGTACTGCACCGTCCTGTTCCTCGGGCCCGACGGAGACCTCCTGGGCAAGCACCGCAAGGTGATGCCGACCGCGATGGAGCGCCTGATCTGGGGGTTCGGAGACGGCTCCACGCTCCCGGTGATCGACACGGGCGTCGGGCGCGTGGGCGCTGTGATCTGCTGGGAGAACTACATGCCCCAGCTGCGGCTGGCCATGTACGGGCAGGGGATCCAGCTGTACTGCGCGCCGACCGTCGACAGTCGCGAGACATGGCTGCCGACGATGCGCCACGTCGCGCTCGAGGGCCGCTGCTTCGTGCTGTCGGCCTGCCAGTTCGCCACCCGGGCCGACTACCCGGACGACTACCCGGTCGAGGCCACCGGACCCGACCAGGTGCTGATCGGGGGCGGCAGCTGCATCGTGGACCCGATGGGGCGGGTGCTGGCGGGGCCGGCCCGCGACGGTGAGGCGATCCTTGTCGCGGACCTCGACCTGGCCGAGATCGACCGAGCGACGTTCGACTTCGACGTCGTCGGCCACTACGCCCGGCCGGACCTGTTCCGGCTCGAGGTGGACATGCGTCCCCGGTCGGCGGTCACCCTGACGGCGACGGTGTCGAGCGGCACGCCCGGTGAGGGCTCGCCCTCGCTCAGATGAAGATCTCCACGAGGTTCTCGTCCCGGTCCAGGGCCGCGCTGAAGACGTGCTTCGAGATGAGCAGGCCACCCGGCCGGTACGGGTTGTCCGAGTACCTGCCTTCAGGCAGCAGCCTGCCGTTGACGCGGACGGCCCGCGGTGAGAAGCCGTCGCCGGCGACGTCGTATCGATACCGGACCGGCCGGCCCTCGTGCTCGAAATCGAAGGTCAGCCCGTCCGCGCGCCGCGGCAGCACCGGATCGAACACGACGTCGTCGAAGTGGGTGCGCAATCCGAGCAGGTTTGAGATCAGCTGGTTCAGGAAGATGCCGGGCCCGCTCGAGTAGATCCGCCAGCCGCCCCTGACCCCGACCCGTCCGGTCCTCAGCCGGCCGAACTGACGGCTCGCCTGCCGGCGGTCCATGAATGCGCCGTCGGAGCTGCTGAAGTAGGTGTTGCCCTGGCGCGGGAGCGCCGACGGAACGTCGAGATCGAGCCGGATCGGGCAGACGGCCAGCAACCCCTGGAAGGCCTCGTCGGGCCGCCCGATCCGGGCCATCGCCTCGATGTAGCGGATATGCGCATGAACGTACTGGAGCCCGACCTCCCGCCCGAAGCTGGCAGCCGTCTCGGCGCGCTTGAAGTAGCGGGAGGCGCCGCCGTGGTAGGCCATCGGCCGGTTCATCAACCGCACGCCGTCGGGGAACGAGAGGTGGCGCTCGATCAGCGCGACGTGCCGCCTCGCCTGCTCGACGGTGAACATGCCGCTGATCATGCCCCGGGTCATCGGAAGCAGCCGGTAGGCGACACCGGTGTGGCGATCGCGAGGGTGGAGGAAGTAGTCGATGCCATCGGGCCCGAAGTGGGCCAGCCCGGCCACGACGCCGTCGGGCACGAGGTAGCGGTTGAAGTCGGATCGCAGGCGGGTGCACAGGACGGCAAGCCGCTCGGCCATCGCGCTCCTGCCCGCCTTGTGGCAGACGGTTCGGTAGCGACCGAGCGTGTGGTAGGCGAGCTCGACCGTCCATGCGCTGACCAGCTGACGGGCCATGGCCGGGTCGGCCGGCTGCAGGGTGTCCTCCCAGTCACCTCCGGCGAAGACCGGCAGCGCGGTGCCGAGGATGCAGTCCGTCTCGATCCTGGAGATCTGGCGCTCCGTGTGGCCAAAGATCGTCTCGGTCTCGGCGGTGGCCGCAAGTGTCCTGTCGTCCGTATAGGCCACCTCCTCGTCGAGGATCGAGAAGTCGCCCGTCGTCTCCACGTAGTCACAGAGGGCCTTGATCGGCCAGTGGATGATGTCCGCGTGGCTTTCGGCCGCCTGGACCTCGCGAAACCGGTCGAACATGAACCATTGGGGCCAGTCGCCCGTCTGCCGGTACTGGTGCTCGTAGACGATCCTGAGGACATCCCGCAGCGGGCCGGTGTTGCCGGTGGCGACCAGGAGCTCCACGGGGCCCTGGCAGACATCGCGCACCGCCCACGCCGCACCGCTGGACTGCTCGAGTCCGTGCGGCGCTGCGTAATGGATCATTGCGTCGACGAGATACCAGCGCAGCACATCATTCAGGCGCGCGAGGTCATCGGCGCATCGCCCGGTCGCACCCCCCAGGATCGCCTTGTGCCCGAGTCCCGACCAGAAGCCGTCCGCCGCTCGCTCCAGGTCAGCGCCGCGGTCCGGGTCGTGGAGATCCGGCCCGAGGCTGCAGGCGGTCGCCAGCTCCTCGGCCCGCTGCGCGTCCAGGATGCTGCCGGTGAGGACGATCGAGAAGTGCGTGACTGGCTTCGTGCTCACGACGACGTACGGCCCCCCGCGGTCGGCCCCGTCGGCATGGAGCAGCCCGTCGCCGCCGATCGCTTCGATCTGATCGGCGTCCGGCGACACGATCCAGAACGTCGCCTCGGGGTAGTGCCGGCCCAGCGGCCCATCCGGCGCCGGATGCAGCTCGACGCGCGCCCTCGCGGCGTCCACGACGACGCGCCCGGCCGTGTCGTATTCGTTCTCCCCGAGGACCACGTCGTGGGTGATGCAGAATCCGAGCGGGCCGCCCCGCTCGACCTCGATGCTCAGGCGACAGGCTGGGGCGTCCAGCGAGGTCGCCACCCGGATCGAGATGGTCAAACGGTCGTCGTGGTAGATCCAGCGGGCGGAGTTCGGACCCATCTCGAAGGCCGAGGGCAGGCCGAGAAGCTCGTCGCCCCGGTCGGTCCGGACGAAGATGCGTTGACCACTGGCCTTGAGCACGTTGAGCGGATTGCGACACACGCTCAGGAGCCTGTTGAACGACGTGTTGCCGATCGTGAGCTGGGAGCCGAAGACGCCGAACATCCAGGCGGTGACCGACAGGCTGTCGTCGCTCGGAAACAGGTCCCGGCCGGAGCGCATGATGTGCCCGGTCGGGCGCTCCATGGCGAGCTCCTTGGCCTTCAGGACGACGTGCTGCTGGTATCCGTGGAAGAAGGACAGGAGCTTGCCGTCGCGCCGCTCGACGTGACGCCGCTCAGGACCGAAGAACCGTCCGAGGTCGGCCGGTCCCAGGTCCTGGCTCTCGAACAGGACCGGCGCATCGAACAGGCCGGCCGGGCGCGGATGTGGGGTCCGGCCGATTGCGCCACGCCGACGGCTCGGGAAGGCCTTCGCGGCGGCGTGGGCGCGGGCGAGATCTGCGGCGCCCGTGGCCGACGGATGATCGGCCTCGAAGGCCGCGAAGAACGTGATCTCGCCGATTGCCCCGGGTGCGAGTGAGAGCCTCCGCGACTGGAGCGTCGGCATCGCGAGCTCGTACTGGTCGTTCCGGTTCGGCAATCTCGGACGAAGGAGGGCGGCCGGGACGTTCGTCGCCTTGTAGGAGAGGCCGTACAGCTGGAACCCGTCGGTCAGGTATCCGACGGCCCCGTCGAGGCAGCCGTGCATGAGCCAGGGGAACGCGCGGTCCTGGGGCAGGTTCTGTCTCGAGCAGATCAGGACGCCGAGGTTCTCGTCCTCGAGGATCGTGTGATCGATGTACTGGCTCGTGTACAGCTCGTTGCTCCGGACGGCCGCCTCGGCGGCGATCCCGAGGTCCTGGGCGAGCACGGCGTCGAGACTGAGCCGCCTGCGCGTGGTGTTGGCGATCCCGATCGTCCAGAACCAGGTCGGCTGTCGCGCGGCGAGGCGCAGCGTGCAGGTGTAGTCGAGGCCGTCCACCGATCCTTCCCATGCCGCGCCGGCGCCGGATGACCGAAAGCGGCTCGCGCCGGCCGGCCCGAGCAACGGGAAGAACGAGATCCCGTCGCGCGATCGCCGCCGAAGGTAGATGTTGCCGAGGCCGCCCTCAACGGGGCTGCCGAGCACCTGGTTGACGAGGATCTTGCCGTGGCGGATCGCGAACAGCAAGCCGTTCTCGAGGAGCTCGATGGTCAGCCCGGCACGGTTCCGCAGCTCGCTTGCGATCGGTGGCCGGCGATCAGGCTCGGGTGACACGGTCGCTCCGATCGCCAATCGGCACGAGCTCGACCAGCGACATGGCGGGCATCGGCAGGTTGAACTCCAGCTCGAGGCAGCCGCCGTCGGCGCGGACGCGGCGCCGCGGCCCGAGGGTCTGGAGGTTGTCGGCTTCGCGGAGACGCGTCCAGCCGGCGTCGTCCGGCCAGTCGGGCCGGCCGAGGCGCGTCCAGGTCCGGACGATGTTCGAGTGGCGGGCGTCGACC
>CAWKHN010000018.1:0-41935 GCA_963849495.1 uncultured Chloroflexia bacterium
CACGGTCTCCTCATGGGCGTTCTCGCCGTACGCGTCCCACCACCCCCGCTGGAACGCCCAGCGCGAGAACGGGGTCGCGAGCGGAGTGGCGTCGACGAGAGCGTCCCAGGTGGCGCGCTCGATGGGATCGAACGTACGCCGAACCGCCCGCAGGGTGCGGGTCACGGCCGCCGGAGACGTCTCGTCACCGACGGCCGGCGGACAGGGAGGGTCGCCGACCATGGACGTTGGGGACATCCTCGCGAGCATAGCACCGGGTCCGGAAAGAGGTTGCAGAGGCAATCAGACGCCGCGGTCGCCCTCGGCCAGCACTTGCGGGCCCGTGGAAGATGGGCGTCGTGACCAACCAGAGGATGCTGGGCGCAGCGAGCGCGGCACGGGGCTGCATCGGGGCGCTTGCCTTGCTCGTCGCCGGCCCGGTGCTCGTGATCGTGCTCGCCGGAGACTGGGTGGAGTGGGTTCGGCTGGGCGACTACTCGACCGTTGGCATGGATTTCCGCCTGTACCGTGATGCGGCTTCGGCGTGGGTCGCGGGCGGCCCGTTTTACCAGCCCTACCAACTAGCCGGGCCGTACGTTGTCAGCCCCGGGGACATCCTCTATCCGCCCCCGATGCTGCTTCTGCTCGTCCCCTTCAGCATCCTGCCTGCCGTGCTCTGGTGGCTGGTCCCGATCAGCATCGTGGGGGCCGTGGTGGCGTATCACAGGCCACAGCCCCTGGCGATCCTGGGCATCATCTTCTGTGTCCTCCTACCGACATCCGCCGTCAAGCTGGTGCACGGGAACCCCGTGATGTGGATTGCCGCAGTGCTGGCGCTCGGGACGATCTGGCGTTGGCCTGCGGTGGCCGTGCTCCTGAAGCCGACCCTCGCCCCGTTCGCGCTGATTGGCGCCCGTCGCCGATCATGGTGGCTCGCGCTGTTGGTCCTGGCCATCGTCGCACTCGCCTTCCTGCCGATGTGGCCGGATTACGTCCGGGTGATCCTTGACGCCCAAGATCCGGCCGGACCGTTGTACTCGCTCAATGACGTGCCGATCGTCTGGGTTCCGGTGCTGGCGTGGCTAGGCGGTCGGCAGCCGCCGGCAATACGGTCGGGATTGCCGATGGCTAGTGCAGGAGGCCGCGCAGCGCCTCCAGCGACAGGCCGGGCGCATGCGGATTCTCCAGGTGGCGAAGGAAGAAGTACTCCGGGAGGGGATGGTCGTCCGTGATCAGTGCCCGCTGTCGACGGCGGCCCGCAGCTGGTCGCCAGAGGCCCACTCCAGGCTTCAGCAGCGTCTGGACCCACTCCGCCGCACCACCGCCGGCCAGCGCACCGCCACGGCCAAGCCCGCGAAGAACCCGGTCAGGATCGCGGACACGGCCTGGCTCGTATTGCCAAACACGAGGACCAGCTCGCGGGCCCACACGACCTCGTAGATCAGGCCGGCCGCCCCGGACAGGACGAACAGAAGCGGCAGGATGGTTGTGATCAGCGCTGTCACATGGACTCCAGTCTCTGCAAGGCGTTGTGACTCCATCGCGGCTCCCGCAGGCGGATCACCGCCAGCAGGATCACCCAGGAGTTCACCCAGATCACCGGCATGGCCAGCCAGCCGGCCACCGGGACGACCCAGGCGCGGTTGGTCCGCGCACCGAACACGACGATCGCGGCCGCCAGCGCGATCCGCGGGATGAGGAGGTCCGTCCGGCCGGGCGAGGCCAGCAGGAACGCGAACCAGTCCGTCCACGCGGACGGCGACAGGACGAACGACACCGCCATGATCGCGAGCGTCGTCCCCACGGCGATCGCGAACGCCCGCCACTGGGCACGGAGCACGAACCACAGCGCCCCCAGGCCGGGTGTGATCTTGGTCAGCACCGGGAACGCCCACGCCGCCGGGCCGCGGAGGGCGACGACGAACGCCGCCGCCAGCAGGAAGTGGATGTTGCCCACGCACAGCTCGTAGGTGATCGGCAGGATGAGCATCGGGATCGCCCACGGCCACGGCCGGACCAGCCACACGAACAGCGCGAACGAGACCACCGTCCAGATCGCGAAGAACACCTCGAACGGGAGCAGCGAGAACGGCGCCAGGACCTGCGCGAATGCTGGCGAGTAGAGGTACGTGGACAGCTCACCCACGCCCGAATTGGCATACGGGTGCGCAAGGTCCACGCCCCAGTACGCCCGGGCATCGATGCCCGCGAACTCCCAGGGGTGGATCCCCTGGATCACGAAGTAGACGAACGCCCGGCCCAGCCCCACCAGGATCAGAGCGTCGCGCAGGGGCCGCCGGTACCGGGCGAGGAGGGCGCCCGGATCGGCCCGCAGGGAACGAAGCCCGGCCGCGCTCGTCATCGCACCAGCGGGGTCACAGGTGGTACGCCCAGTACACGCCACCGAGGCCGACCAGGACCCCGAACCCGATGAGCACCCAGCCCCACGCCCGAATCGGGCCGCGGTGGACGATACCCAGCGCGACGAGCGCCCACACGAACGGGATCGAGTCGAGGAAGTAGCGGTAGCCGTACTGGAGCCAGCCGCCGCCGTAGTACAGCAGGGTTGGAATCAGCACGAGGATGGTCGCGCCCAGCAGCAGCCACGATCGGCGATCTCGCCAGGGCGCGCGCACGGCAAGCAGGAGACCGGGGCTGGTGAACAGCACGGACATGCCCAGGCCGTCCGGGCGGAAGTACGGGAAGTCGGCGGTGAAGTCGGGCATCTTCAGGAACAGGTAGTCGATGTTCATCGACACGTGGCTCAGGCTGAACAGGCCCTGGTTGCGCAGGTTCTGGAGCCACTCCGGCAACGTGGCCAGGCCGTAGCCGGACTCGAACGGCGAGCCGAAACGATCTGCGTTGTACCAGAAGAAGAACGCCAGCGCGGGCACCAGGCCGATACCCAGCCAGATCCACGATCGCCACGGCAGCGCCGAGACCCGATCGACAAGCGCCCGGCCCCGGCCCACGACGGACGACCAGTCCGGCACCAGCCACAGGGCGACGAAGGGCGTCACGAACGCCACCGGAGCCCGGGTCAGGAAGTCAGCGCCGATCAGCAGGCCCATCAGCAGCGCCCGCCGGCGCCCGAACAGCTCCGCGATCAGCAGCAGCGTCAGGATCGTCGCGATGAGGTGCCCGGTGTGCCACACGCCGCCGCGTGTCGTGACCCACCAGATCTGGGTCGAGAAGCCGAGCAGCACCGCCAGCGCCAGCCGGTCCCGCAGGCGCTCCACGCCGATCCGCCCGGCCACCCACCACGCGAGCCCCACGACCGCCGCCGCCAGCCCGGCGTTGACCCCCGGCTCCAGCTGGTCCGCGGTGACCGGCCCCACCAGCGCGACCAGCGGCGCCAGGGCGATCGCCGGGAACGGCCCGAACGGGACGTAGATGTGCCCGTCCCGGTAGATGACGTCGTTGGGACCGAGGGCCACCGAGATCCACGGGTGCCCGTGCAGGAAGGCATCCGCGAGGTAGAACAGGTCGCCCCGGCCGGCATCGTAGAAGCGGTTCGACAGCCAGTACACGAAGAACGAAACGACGGCGACGAGCAGGCCGGCGACCAGCGGCCAGCGTTGCGAGCAATTCAAGCGGTGGGCTCCCGGGACGGCGGCGCCGGCTGACGCCGGCCGGCCCAGATGATGATCGGCAGGAGCATCGTCGGGACCTGGCCGAGGTTATACAGCAGGCCGAGCGGTTGGCGTGCGTTGAGCAGCACGTGTGCGTAGTCGACCCACATGCCCAGGAACGGCACGCTGATCAGGGCGAGGAGCGCGAGGGCGACCCACCAGCTGCGCCTCCAGGTACCGAACAGGGCGAACGGTGCGAGCGAGGGCTTCAGCAGGATCAGGACGGCCGGCCAGTACCAGACCGTGGCCAGCGCGAGCGCGCCGACGATGAGCATCGTGGGGTTGCCGGCCACCACCATCACGGTCGTGCCCGGAAACCACAGGCAGAGCGCGATGCCGGGCCACGCGATCACCCGGGGGCGATGCCGCCAGGCCGCGTACGCCACGGCGGAGATCGGCGCCGCCCAGTAGGCGATCCAGGGCAGGACGACGAACGGGACCATCACCAGCGTGAACGGCGGCGGGTACAGGATCACGCCGGGATCCGTCTCATAGGGGCCCGCGAGCTGATAGGGCAGGTAGTAGAACCCGCCGGAAAGCCAGCGCCTGGTTGCGTCGACGTACAAGTTGTAGTCCACGGCGATCTTCGAGGGATCCAGGTTGGGCAGCAGGGTGACGAGATCGAACGCGAGCCACGCCACGAACAGTCCGGTGATCGCAAGGGCCGCCAGGTCGATCCAGCGACCTGGGGCCTCGCTCCGGACCAGCGGGAGCACCACCCGGCTCATACGACCGCCGCGCGACCGGGACGGCTCGCCTCGCCGCGAATCGACGTACCCAGGTGGCGGATGAACCCGGCGCCGACGACCCCGACCAAACAGGCGGCAAACGACAGCGGGTAGACGACCGCGGGCACCACGCCGATCAGCACCACGCTCGTGGCCAGGGGGATGGCCACCGCCCACCAATGGCCTCGGTCGAGCAGCCAGGCCACCGGCAGCAAGAGCAGCATCGCGTAGTGGTCCCACAGGATCGGTGACAGCAGCTGGCTCGCGATGACCACCACCAGGTACGACGGAACGGGCTCCAGCCGCAGGGCGGCCCACACGACGATCACAAGCACGAGCCCCATCGCCACCCACTGGAACAGGGCGGCCACATCGCGTGCCACGCCCATCTGGAACGCGACGGCCCCCGGCGTGAAGTTGTGCGGCGTCGTGATCGGGTCGGACACCCGTCCGATGAGATCGAAGAAGTCGGACCAGGCGCCGACCCCTGCCACCAGCGTCGCGAGCAGGGAGAGTGCCGCCAGGATCACGGCTCCGGCGACCACCGCGGTCCAGCGTCGCGTCAGCAGCGCCCACGCCAGGACCAGCCCCGGCTGCAGCTTGACCGCCGCGCCGAGGGCGCCGACGAACCCAAGGACCCGCGGCCGGTCCAGCCAGCGCCAGCCGATGGCGAACAGCAGGAACAGGAGCGGACCCACCTGGCCCAGCTTGATGTTGTAGAGGAATGGCCAGGACTGCCCGGCCAGCAGCACCACCAGCCACTGGGTCCGGCGTGCCACCGGCAGCAGCGCGACGCCGGCCGCGAATGCAGCCAGCGACAGTCCGATCCACGCCCAGGTCGCGGCCGAGGCCGGCAGCAACCCGAGGGCAAGGACCAGCGGGATGAAGGGTGGCGGATACAGGAACAGGCCGGACGGACCTGCGACGTCGTAGGCGAGGTCGTACAGCGGTTGCCCGGCAAGGACCCGTGCGGCTGCGGCGTGGTAGGCGAGGAAGTCGTAGCCGAGGGTGTCCCCGGCGGAGGCGATGGTGGCAACGACGGCCAGAACGAAGACCAGCAGCGCGACGATCGGCAGGCCGGCGCGGAGTGTCCTGCTGGCGAACGCCTCGCCGCCCATGTCAGCCGGCAGGCTGATCGGTCGTTCCACGAGCGACACGCCGCACGTCCCGGTGGATGAGCGGCGTCCGGAACAGGTCCCAGGCTACGTGGAGGGCAAGCCGGAACCCGGGGTGCATCCGCGAGCCGCGTCGGTCCGCCCAGCGGACGGGCAGAACGCGGAACGAGTAGCCGCGCCGGCGCACGAGGAAGATCACCTCCACGTCGAACACGATGCTGGTGAGCTTCTGGCGGGCGAACACATCGCGCGCGACCTCCCGCCGGAAGCCCTTGAACCCGCACTGCGTGTCCTGGACGGGTCCTACGACCCACACCGACGCGAGCGTGTGGAAGGCCTTGCCCAGGGCGCGCCGCCAGGCCGGCTGGGACTTGCGCATGTCGCTGCCATCGGGCTGGATCCTGCTGCCGTAAACCGCGTCGGCGCTCCGGAGCGCTTCCACGAGGGGCACGATCTCGTCCGGCGGGGTGGCCATGTCCGCGTCCGCGAAGACGACGAGGTCCCCGCGCGCGGCCAACATCCCGGCCCGGACCGCCGCGCCCTTGCCACCGTGCGGGACCGTGATCACCTCGAGATCGCCGGCAGCGACCTCCGGCCGGGCCTTCGCCAACGCCAGCGTGCCGTCCGTGCTGCCGTCGTTTACCACCAGCACCTGGACCTCGGCCGGCAGCTCGTCGGCACCCGGACGACCGTCGCGCGCCAGGTGGCCGCGCCGGTGGAGGTAGCCGAACAGCTCGTCCAGGGCAGGACCGAGCCGCGCCTCCTCGTTGAAGGCGGGCAGCACGATCGTGAGGGACCCCTCAGGCATTCCCGGAGTCTAGAGCCCCGCGGTGCGTCCTGTAACCGGGACGGGTGGGTCATCGCGGCTGGTACTGACCTGTCTCGCTGCACCCGAGTCCGACTGCTCTGCGAACAACGCCAAACAGGCGGGCAGGTCCACTGAGAGGCGGCAGCGGCATTCATCCATCAGGTTTGCGGAGGGCTGCTCCCGTCGCGTTGCCGCGCGGCCCACGCACCAGCGGCGCCGCAAGGCGCGGCGCCCGCACGCGCGGCTGCAGCGGGCTTCCTTCTTGCCACGCGCTACGCATTCAAGAGCAGGCGATCCCATTCGCAACCACATCGCGACTGGTCGTGGCGTCTCCGTTGCCACGGACCACTGCCGGTCACCGAACAGCGAGCTTGGTCGATCAATGGCGATCCCCGCGTCTTACGAAGACGATCACTGGCGCCAAGAGCATGACGGACGACACCCAGTAGAAGGACGGCGTTGCGAGTGCGGCTCCGAGCGCGCGACTCCAGGGTCGTTGCCACGCGATCAGGGCGAGCGCAACCGGCAACCGCACGAGCAATGGGATCGGGACGAGTGGGCCAAGCGGATGGGCCGTCGCCCACCAGACGCGTTCCACCCACAGTGGCCAGAGGTCGAGCCGCGGCATCGTGAGGAGCACCGCTGCGCCGAGCACCAGCACGGCGGTCCGCCAGTGGCGAGGCGAGATCGCAAGCGCTGGGCTGAATTTGGCGACGGCCATCATCACGGCAGGCCAGGTTCGATCGCTGCAGGCGGCGACGATCGCTGCCGTCATCAGGATGTTCACATTCCCAACGAAAGCTTCCCACGGAACAAGGGGGAACCAGCAGAGGTACCCGATTGCCAGCCATGAGCCTGCGATGTACCGCAGGGCCAAGACATTCGCGCCGTAGATGACGACTGTGATCCATCCGGCTGACGGGAACAGCGCGAAGACGGCCGCCCAGGGCGGGGCGTAGAAGAACGCGGTCCCGTCGGACAGGAGTGCATAGGGATCGCCGCCGGAACGAAATGCGTTCCCAGCCGGAGCGTAGTACTGCGTAGGGTCAAGTCCCGGGAAGTGGATTACTCCCAGCTGGAATCCGGTTGCCACGAACGTGGCGCCAACGATGAAACCCGATGCAGGAACGGCTACTCGCAGGACCCTACGAACGCGGGACATCAATGTCGACCGCGTTTGCGACCCAATCGCAGTCGCTGGGTTGGCCGAGGGATCATCTACCGCGCTCAATGCCGCGCCTGCCCTGCCGCGACGGAGGGCGCCCCCGTCCGTCGCGCCGACTCCACGCACGCCTCCAGCAGCACCGCGACCGCCAGCCACAGCAGCGGCGGGTAGGCGATCGCCACGTCCGCGACCACCACCGCCAGCACCAGCCGCGGACGCGCGGCCGGGTGCCCGATCGCGAGGGCGATCGCCACCGGGATCAGCGCGACCGGGTAGTGGTACCAGGTGACCGGCAGCGTCACCAGCGAGGCCGCGATCACCAGCGCGACGCTGGTCAGCGGGTCACGGACGCGCCACGCGGCCACGACTGGTCACGGCCGCCACCGCGAGCGCCACCAGGGCCTGGGCCACCTGGAGCGCGCCACCGCCGAGGCCCGTTGCCTGCCCGAGCAGCGAGACCGGCCCCACGTTCCGCGCGTCCACCAGCCCTGCCCCCGCGCCGGCGCGCACGACCTGCAGGTAGTCCTGCCACGGCCCGAGCCCGCCGACCGCAAGGCTCACCACCACGATCCCAAGTCCCGTGACGGCGGCTGCGGCGAGCACGCGCGCCTGCGGCCCGCCGCGCTCCCGGATCGCGCGGGCGGCCACCCACAGCAGGAGCGGCGCGGGGTGGAGCTTGGCGATGGTCGCGACCGCGATCGCCGCGCCGCCCGCCAATTGAGTCCGGCTCGACGCCCCGGGCAGCACGGTCAGCAGGAGCGCCCCGTACGCCAGCGGATACCACGCGTCCAGGTTCCCGAACAGCACCGCGATCGCGAACGGGAGCACCAAGGGCGCGGCGGCCACGGCCCGCAGCGCCATCCGCCCCGGGTCCCGGCCGAATGCCCGAGCGATGAGCGCCGTGACCAGGGCCAGCCCCGCCGTCGCCCCGATCGCCCACAGCACCAGCACGACGCCGTTCGGGAGCCCGGTCAGCAGCGTCATCGCCTGGGCGACCGGAGGCGGATACGAGTAGAACAGCTCCGTGGCGCCGGGAGAGGTCCCGGCCAGCATCGCGGGGTCGTACGGGCTCTGCCCGCCGAGCACGCGGCGAGCGGCCTCGAGCAGCAGCGAGAGATCGAAGCCGGCGCGGGGCGGGCTGCTGTGCCACAGCGTCCAGCCGATCCAGACGACGCCCCGCCCAGGCAACGACGCCGGCGACCACCCACGGACCGAGGCTGTCCGCCCGGATCGGCCGCCCCCGCCGTGCCCTGGTCATGGCACGAACCAGCCCGCGAACATGGCCACCGACAGCGCGAACAGCAGGACCACGGACACCGCCGGCCAGCCCACCTGACCGAGCCACGATCGGCGCCCGGCCAGGATCCACTGGTACGGGAAGGCCGGCATCAGCAGACGGCCGATGGACTGGATGCTGCCGCTGACGAACACGACGCCCAGGAAAAGGACGGGCAGCGAAGCGTAGACCCGTGGGATCCGGTCACGCCGGATGAACACCAGCAGGAAGGTCGCGACGATCAGCACCGCGAAGTCGACGACGTGGACCATCGCCACGCTGCTGGACAGGCCGGTGGCCAGCGTCCCGGTCGTGTCGCCGCCGAGGCCCGCCCGACCCCAGGCCCCCTGGGCGGCGCCGTACGAGGCCGCGCTCCCGGTCAGCCAGATCACCCATGCGAACGCGGCGGCGGCGGCGAGCGGTCCAAGCAGCAGCGCCAGCCACGATGGGCGCGGCCGCCGTTCGTGCGACCACAGCAGCCACGCGAGCGGGAGGACGAGCGACGGCTCCCTGGAGGCGGGTCAGGGTCGCAAGGGCGAGCAGGACCCCTGCG
The DNA here is from genome assembly GCA_963849495.1 of uncultured Chloroflexia bacterium. Classification (GTDB taxonomy): domain Bacteria; phylum Chloroflexota; class Limnocylindria; order Limnocylindrales; family CSP1-4; genus CAIXZV01. Next base: position 9,257 of record CAWKHN010000018.1, read on the forward strand.
AGGACCGGCCGTCGCCGCTCTGCCGCCAGGAAGGCCGCCAGGGACAGGACCATGAACAGGCTCTCCGCGTAGGCCATCGAGAACACTGCCGAGAACGGGAAGATCGCGAGCAGGGCGGCCGACCGGACGGCGAACGCCCGCCCGAACCGCGGGCTCGTCAGCGCGACCATCAGCGCGATCGCCACGCCGAACAGCACGTTCGAGACCAGCACCGCGATCAGCCCTTCCCAGCCCGGGAACGGCAGCGCCAGTGCCCGCACCAGCATCGGGTAGAGAGGCAGGAACGCGTAGTCGTGATAGCCGTCCACGAGTGCCTGCGCGTGGTAGCCGTCCCGGACGATGCCCAGGTACCACCAGCCGTCCCAGGACGTCAGGCTGCGCAGGATCGGCGCCGGATCACCACCCGTCAGCAGCGGGTTGCGCGAGACGACGGTCTCGGCGACCGCAGCCGCCGCCAGCACGATCGCGCGCGAAGCCAGCACGATCGCCACGAGCGGCCACGCCCAGGCGAGCTCGCGTGCCCGCGCCACGACTCCGTCCCCCACGATCGTCCGTGTTGCCACGGGGCAACTCTAGCGGCCGGGTTCTGCCTGCGAACCGCCCGATGGTCCCGGTGGCTGGCCTCCGTCACCGGGCTTCGCAAAGCCGGCCAGCAGGGTCATCAGCTGGTACACGAGAAGTCGCGGGGATGCGAGCACCGCGAGGGCCACGGCGAGCGGCCAGCCGGCCCGCGTCCGCGCACGGACGATCGCCAGCACGGCGAGGATCCCCACCATGACCACCCAGAGCAGCGGGTCGATCGCGAACGGGGAGAAGTTCCGCACCCCGAACGCGGGCTTGAGCCAGGTCAGCCGCAGGAAGTCGATCGTTCCGGTCGGCTCGAGCACCAGCTGGACGAGCCCCAATGCGATCACCCAGGCCGCCAGGGAGCGGATGGCGCGAATGTCCCGTCGCCCGATCCAGTACACCGCGACGAGCCATGGAAACAGCTTCATGTAGCCGGCCACGGCCACGGATGCCGGGGTCGCGACCGCGAGCAGCAGCATCACGATCGGCTCGGCCTGGCCGATCGACAGCGCCCAGGCCAGGGGGACAGCCAGGAACGCGACGGCGAGCTGGACGCGGGGCCGGATCCCGATCCGCCACAGGGCCAGCCACGTGGCGGCGACCACCGCCACCTCCCAGATCGCAGCGGCGATCGGGAACGGCAGCAGGGCGAGGGGCCGGAACAGGATCGCGACCAGCGGCGGGTAGAGGTAGAGCCCGGTCGGGGTCGAGGCCGCCTGGTCGTAGAGCCCCACGCCCTGGTTCAGCCGCGTGCCGGCGTCGTAGTAGGCACGTACGTCCACGAGCGGATCGGACGTGGCGTGGAGGACCAGCATCCACACCCCGGCAAGCACGCTCAACCCCGCCGCGACGAGGAGGACCACGCGCAGCGCCCGTTTCAGCGCGAGGGGAAGGGTTGGCAACCCCGGTCGGCCCACCACGATGACACGATACCTGCTCGGATAGCCAATTCGTACCCTTCTGGGCTGCCCGTGCCCGGTGCTAGGCTGCACCGGCTGTGCGAACACCCATCGCCCTGTATGTGCTCGCCCTCGTGGCCCGCCTGGTCGCCATGGCCGGCTTCCCGGACCCCGCCTACCCGGACTCCTTCTACTACGTGGACGTCGCGCGCCAGCTCGCGGCGGGTCATGGGTTCCACGTGGACGTCGTCTGGATCTTCGCCGAGGTGGGCGGCAGGATCCCGGCCAACCCGGTGCTGCCGATCCCGTCCAACGCCCACTGGATGCCGCTCGCGTCGCTGGTGCAGGTACCGTTCATCTGGCTGCTGGGCCCCACGGCGATCGCGTCCGCCCTGCCGTTCGCGATCGCGGGTGCGTTCGCGGCCCCGCTCGCGTGGGCGATCGCGCGCGACGCCGGCACGTCGGCGTTCGTCGCGGTTGCCGCCGGGATCCTCGTGGCGCTGCCGGCGCTGTCATTCGTGTTCATGGTCCAGCCGGACAACTTCTCGCTCTACCAGCCACTGGTCGCGGGCTCGCTGTGGCTGGCCGCGCGGGGGCTCCGGGGCAGGCCCCGTGACTTCGCCCTGGCCGGGTTGCTGGCCGGAATCGCGACGCTGTCGCGCAACGATGGCGTGCTGGTGATGGCGGTCCTGGGCGCCGTGTTCCTGTGGGATCGATGGCGGACGAGGCGCGCCTTCGGGGAGTCTCCGGCGCGGCCGGCGCGGATCCCCTTCGCGGCAGCCTGGGTTCCGTGGCCCTGTTCGCGATCTCGGCCGGCCCCTGGTACATCCGCCAGCTTGCCGTGTTTGGCTCGCTCTCGCCGTCCACCGCGTCCGGCAAGGTGCTGTTCATCCGCGACATCGGCGAATGGAACAGCATCACGATCCCGGCCACGCTGAACCACCTGCTGGGCATGGGCATCGGGCCGCTGCTGCTGACCCGGCTGGGCGGCCTGGTCGCGGCCGCGTTCATCTTCACGGTGCTGGTCGGCGTGTTCGTGCTGGTCCCGTTCATGGTCATCGGGGCGTGGCGGCGGCGGCGCGACACGGCCTTCGGACCGTTCCTGGGCTACGCCGTCCTGCTGTTCGCGTTCAGCGCGCTCGTCTCCGCCGTCCATGTGCCCGGCGGCACGTTCTTCCACTCCGCGGTCGCGCTGGCGCCGCACGGTTACGTGCTCGCCCTCGAGGGGATCGTGGGCGCCGTCGGTTGGATCGCCGCCCGCCGGCGCGGCTGGGAGGTGGCGGCCGCGTCCCGTGTGTTCATCGGCGGTGCCGTGACGTTCGCGGTCCTCGCTGCAATCGCCGGCACCGCTTCCGCGCACGCCGCCTGGGACACCAAGCGCCAGACGATGCAGGCCGTCGGGGCGGCGCTCGACACCGCCGGAGCACCCGTGTCCGATCGCGTGATGTCCATCGACGCGTCCGGCTACCGCTACTGGACCGGCCACCCGGGGGTGGTCCTGGTCAACGACCCACTGGACACCGTGGAGGCCGTCGCGCGTGCCTACGACATCCGGTGGCTGGTGCTGGAGAAGGGCGACACGGTCCCCGCGGCAGCCGCGATCCTGGTGGACGGGCAGCGCCCGGCCTGGGTGGGCCCGCCGATCCTGGCCCGCAGCGACGTGTCCGTGTACCCGGTGTGCACGACCACCTCTGACGCACGGTGCGGGTCAGCGCTCGCAAGTTCTGCCGCCGGGACCTGCCCCGCCGGCCGGCTCGGCGTCGTCGTCACCGCCAGGCTCGTCCGATGACCCGCCGCGAGGCCTGGTTGACCGCGCTCGCCATCTTCGTCGTGGCCCTGGCCGTGCGCGTGGTCGCGGCATCGCTCATCGACTTCCCCAAGCCCGAGGACACCGCCTACTACGTGGGCGTCGCGCGCAACCTGGTCGAGGGCCGGGGGCTGGTCTCGGATTCCCTGTGGAGCTACGGGACGCCACCGCTCGTGTTCCCTCGCCCCGCGTTCGAGGTCTGGCTGCCGCTGCCGTCCCTGCTGGCGGCGATCCCGATGGTGCTGTCCGGCGCGCACGCTCCGATCCCGCTGGCGACGGCGATGCGCGCGGCCCAGGTCATGTCGACCCTGGTGGGTGCGCTGCTGGCCGTCCTGGCCTGGCGGCTGGGCGCCGACGTGGCCGCCGGACGCGGGCTGCCGGTGGGCCGGGCCCGTACGCTGGCGATCGGTGCCGGGCTGACCGCCGCCGTCTACCTGCCCCTCGTCCTGCACTCCGCGCTGCCGGACTCGACGATCCTGTTCGGGGTCCTGGCGCTGGCGGCCTGCCTGCTGATGACGCGCATCCTGGCCGACCCTCGCGGGGCGCGCCTCACCGACCCGCGGCTGATCGGCCTGGGGCTGATCCTGGGCGCCGCCGCCCTCACCCGCAACGAGGCCGCCTGGCTGGCGCTCGCCTGGGCCGTGCTGGCCTGGGGGCTGCGGAACGAGACCTGGCCGGCCCGGCTCCGTCTCATCGGCGTCGTCGCCGTGGTGAGCCTGGTGGTGTTCGGCCCGTGGGCGGCGCGCGACTGGGTCGTGTTCGGCAACCCGCTGCCCGGCCAGGCCGTGTCCAACGCCCTGTCCGTCAACGGCTCCGACATCTTCGCGTGGGCAGTCCCCCCCACCCTGTCCCGATACCTCGCGGTGGGGGCCGGTGTCCTGCTGGACATGCGGATCACGGGCACCCTGCACAACCTGGTCAACGTCCTGCTGCTGCTGGGCATCCCGGTCGCCGTCATCGGCCTCCTGGGGCTCCCGTGGCAGGCGCGCGACCGTGCCCTGCGACCGCTCCTGATCCTGAGCGTCGTCACGTTCCTCGTCACCAGCCTGCTGTTCCCGGTCACGACCACCTGGGGCACGTTCCTCCACGCGGCGGCGCCGGTGCACGTGCTGCTGATCGTGTCCGCGCTGGGCGTGCTGGACGCCGCGATCGCGGCACTCGGCCGCCGGATGGGCTGGACGCGGCCGGTGGCCTGGCTGGGGGCGGTGCTCGCGGTGTTCGCGTCCGCGCTGTTCTCGGTGGCCCTCCTGCCCGGCTTCGGCGCCGGCGCGGACGCCACCCAGCGCACGTACGAGGCGCTCCCGGCGCAGCTGGCCGCGGCCGGCGCGCCGCTGGACGGGTCGGCGCCGGTCATCATCGACTACCCCATCTGGCTCGCCGAGACGGCGCGGGTGCCCACGCTCGCCCTGCCCGACGAGTCGCCCGCGGACGTGCTGGACCTGGCCGCGCACTTCGGCGCGCGCTGGCTCATCGTGGTCTCCCCCAATCCGGCCGGATGGCCGTCCGTCCTCGACGGGGTCGATCCGGGCGCCCAGTGTTTCCAGGAGATCCCGCTGCCGCTGCCGACCGATCCGGTGGCGGCGGATGCTCTCGCGGGCGTGCGCGTGTTCCGCATCGGGTGCGCCGGCATCGCGCGTGCGGCCGGCAATTCCACGGCGATTCTTGCCGGGAACGGCGCCCGATGACCCCCGGCACGGATACACTCCCGACGATGGACGGATCGACGGGCGAGCCAGGCGACACCCGGTTCGACGAGCTGCGGGCCCAGGCGACCGACGCACTCTCGTACAGCGCGAACACGCTGCGGGCGGTGCGCGACCGATATCGCGCTGCCTTCATGGAGGATCTCACCCGCTGGCAGGCCCTTGATGACGACCTGACGCTCCTGGAGCGCGGGCGCGGGGGCGATGCCGGCGCGGGTGGTAAGGCGGCTGCGCCGGACGCGAGCGACGCGAGCGACGCACGCCCGATCGAGGAGCTGGCGGCAACGGCCGCCGAGGCGGGTGCCGCCGATATCCGGCTGCGGATGGTCCGCCTCGAGGTCGAGCGCTCCCGGGGGGATCTCGGCCGGCGCGAGGGCGAGCTGTCCCGCCTCGAGCTCGCGATCCGGCACCTCGAGAGCACCTGGCTGTTCCTGGAGCGCGGCGATGCGTCCCTGGTCACGGACGGCAGCCCGGGGACGGAGACGGACGTCCAGATGCGGATCGTCGAGGCACAGGAGTCGGAGCGCGCCCGGATCGCCCAGGAGGTTCACGACGGCCCGGCGCAGGCCCTGTCGAACGCGATCTTCCAGGTGGAGTTCGTCGAGCGCGTGTTCGACTCGGACCGGCCACTGGCCAGGACGGAGCTCGGCTTCCTGCGCGAGCTGCTCCGCCGGGAGCTGGGGGAGGTGCGCACGTTCATCGGCCAGCTCCGCCCGCCCGTGCTGGACGCGCTCGGCCTCGACGGGTCGATCGCGGAGACGGTGACGACCCAGGCAGCCCTGTCCGGGCTGCCGATCGACACGGAGCTGGACGCGCAGTCCGACGGCATCGGCGACGCGGCCCGGACGGTGGTCCTGCGCGTGGTCCAGGAAGCCCTGCAGAATGTGCGCAAGCACGCAAGCGCGACGAAGGTCGTGGTGTCCACGGCCGTCGATGGTGGACAATGGGTGCTGGAGGTCCGGGACGACGGACGAGGCTTCGATGTCGGGGCCGTGGCGGCCCGCGGACGTCGCAACTTCGGCCTCCAGTTCATGCGTGAGCGGGCCGAGCTCGTCGGCGCGCAGTTCGAAGTGCGTTCGCGGCCGGGGGCGGGCACGATCGTCCGGCTGGCGATCCCGTTGACGCGAAAGGAGAATGGATGACCGAGTACCAGGGGCCCGAGCGCCGCCGTGGCGGCCAGGACCGGAGGAACCAGTCGTTCGAACGGCTGAAGATCCTCATCGTCGACGCGCATGCGCTGATGCGGATGGGGATCCGGAACATCCTGGAGAAGGAGCCGGACTTCGAGATCGTGGCCGAGGCGGACGACTCGCGGTCGGCGCTCGATGCCTCCTTTGCCACCAACCCGGACGTGATCCTGATGGACCTCTCGCTGCCAGCACCGGGCGGCATCGAGACGACCCAGCGGATCAAGCGGGAGCTGCCTGCGGCGGCGATCGTCGTGCTCTCGACCGAGGAGGACGAGGACGCCCTGTTCGAGGCCATCAAGGCGGGCGCCGCTGCGTTCATCCTCAAGGACATCGCACCGGAAGACCTGGTCATGATCATCCGCCGCGTCGTCGCCGGTGAGTACCTGATCAACGACAAGGTGTTCAGCAAGCCGGCCGTCGCGTCGCGGGTGCTCAAGGAGTTCCGCGAGCTCGCCGTCTACGGGCAGGAGGCCGCGCCGATCTTCGCGCCGCTGTCGCCGCGCGAGGTGGAGATCCTCGACAACATCGCCCAGGGCATGACCAACAAGCAGGTCGCCTACGCTCTGTCGATCTCCGAGCAGACCGTCAAGAACCACATGAGCTCCATCCTCCGGAAGCTCTCCGTCAACGACCGGACCCAGGCCGTCGTGTACGCGATGCGCCAGGGCTGGATCCGGATGCCGGAGGACTGATCACGACCTCAGAGCCACGCCCGGACAGCTCCAGCCGGGAGCTTGCCGCCCGACTCGCGGTCGATGTCGCCCGGCTCGACCACGAGCTGACCGAGATCGAGATGCTCATCGGGCAGGCCAGGACCGAGGCCACCCGTCACGAGCAGAAGCGGGCGCAGGCGGCCGAGAAGCTCGGGCCGCCCGAAAGGCGGGCCGACGCGAAGCAGGGGGCGGACGCCAAACAGCCGGCGGAGGCGTGGGCGCAGCTGGTCACGCTCACGAAGCGCGCCGTGCTGATGGAGAGCCAGGTCGACCTCCTGGAGGGCAAGCGCAAGGCACTGGTCCGCCACCGCGCAGCGGTGTCCGCGATTGCCGACGAGCTCGCGGCCGAGGCGGGTCCCGACGGGGCGGTGGAGCCCGGGGGCGAGGACACCACACCGTCATCGCCCGCGCTGTCCCGCGTGGTCCTCAGCGCCCAGGAGGACCTGCGCCGCGAGATCGCGCGCGCGATGCACGATGGCCCGGCACAGTCGCTGACCAACATCGTGCTCCAGGCGGAGATCGTCGAACGCCTGTTGGAACGGGACCCCGGCAACGCCGCCCGTGACCTGCGCCTGCTCGTCTCGATGGTCCAGCAGACGCTCGACGCGACCAAGAGCTTCATCTTCGACGTCCGGCCGATGGTGCTCGACGACCTCGGCCTGATGCCCACCCTGAGACGCGCCACGCGCGATCGCGGGCGACGGGCGCAGGTGGCGGTGGAGTTCGAGTCCCTGGGGCAGGACAGACGGCTGCCGGCAGAGGTCGAGAGCACGGTGTTCCGGATCCTGGACGAGGCGCTCGCGGCGTATCTCGCGCTCGCGCCGGAGAACGTCGCGATGCGGCTGGACTGGACGGACGAGCTGGAGGCCCGCCTGACCGCCACGCGGTCCGCCACGGTTCCCACCGGCGAGGAGCCGCTTCCGAGCGTGCCCAGCGACATGGACGTGCCGGATGCGATCAAGCAGATGATCCAGGACCGCCACGACGCGCGCCGGGCCACCGCCGCGGCCGCGGCGGTGGCGGCGGTCGCGGTGCTGCCCGAGACGGTCCGCCGCAGCATCGCGGACCGCGCCGCGACGATCGGGGCGACGGTCGAGATCCTCGCCGGGGGCAGCGAGCTGCGGCTCGTGGTCCCCGCGGACCACGGTGGGGAGACGGGAGCGGTCGCATGACCGACCACGGCGTCACGGGCGACGCCGGCCCCGGGATCCTGGAGACATCGCTGGTGCTGGGCCTTGCCGTCCTGCTCGCACTCGTGATCGTGGTGTTCTTCGGCGGGCTGCTGGCGGACGCGATCGGGGTGCTCGTGGACGTCGCACATGGTGGCAGCTGACACCGGGACGGTCCACCGGCGGCAGGACGAATGTCCCATTGGCGTGCGCACTTGAACGCCGTACGTTAGGTGGGCTCCGGATCTAGGAGCGGACTCATCTCGGGAGGCACCGCATGGCGGTCATCAGCTATTACGTGAATTCGTTCCTCGCCCGCTTCGACCGGGACGAGGAAGGCCAGGGGCTGGCCGAGTACGCGCTGATCCTCGCGCTCATCGCGATCGTGGCCATCGTGGCCCTGATCTTCCTGGGCGGCCAGGTCAGCAAGATCCTGTCGACGGTCGGCAACTCGGTCTAGCCGCTCCGTCTTCCCAGCGATATCGAAGGCCGTCGGCTCGTCCGGCGGCCTTCGTGCATCGCGGGCCGCAGCGCGACCATCGGGGCGACGGTCGAGATCCTTGCCGTCGGCGGGGCAACCCGGTTCCGGTAGCATGTTGCCCATCACGCCCAGGCAGGGCAGGCACTTATCGGAGGCGATCATGGCGCTCATCAGCTATTACGTGAATTCGTTCCTCGCCCGCTTCGACCGGGACGAGGAAGGCCAGGGGCTGGCCGAGTACGCGCTGATCCTCGCGCTCATCGCGATCGTGGCCATCGTGGCCCTGATCTTCCTGGGCGGCCAGGTCAGCAAGATCCTGTCGACGGTCGGCAAGTCGATCTAGGTCGACAGGCGACCCAGCGAGAAGCGAAGGCCATTCACTGGCATGCCGCTTGTGCGCACGGGCACCGGATCCCGACCATTCGGGTTGACATCGGATGCGGAGGGGACATACCGTGCGCAGGCCGCGAGAGATCGCGGATATCCTCTGAGAAAGGAGGTGGAACACCAATGTTCAATGCACTCATCTCATTCATCAATCGTGACGAGGAAGGCCAGGGGCTGGCCGAGTACGCGCTGATTCTCGCGCTCATCGCGATCGTGGCCATCGTGGCCCTGATCTTCCTGGGCGGCCAGGTCAGCAAGATCCTGTCGACGGTCGGCACGTCGATCTAGCAGCTCCGCGACGAACCAGAGACTGAACGCCGGCTGCCTGTCGAGGTAGCCGGCGTCCTCTTGTCCGCTGGTCCCCGTGGACCGACGGGACCATTGGCGGCTTGCACCGGCGGGTCAGACGACTACTGTTTTGGGTCAGACCGGGGCGATGCGCAACCACGCATCACAGGGCCGTGAGGCGCCCCGCCGGGCAACCGCCCCGAAGGGAGGTGATCGCAGCCATGCTGCTCACACGCCTCGGCGCCATCTGTACCGCCTTCTCGCCCGCAGGCGACGAAGACGGCCAGGGGCTGGCCGAGTACGCGCTCATCCTCGCACTTATCGCCCTCATCGCCGTCGTCGCCCTCATCTTCATGGGCAACCAGCTCAGCGGGCAGCTGAGCTCCATCGGTACCAGCATCCAGAGCGTGGCGGGCTAAGCGAGTCACCACGACCAGTCTGCCGGGACATGCAGCACAGCCCGCCGGCCCAGCCGGCGGGCTGTGGATTTTCGGCAGGATCCTCGCGAGGGTCGGCTGGCGTACACCACCTGCCCGGTGTGCGAGCCAGCCTTGCAATGCACCTTGCATTGCACGGCGTCACTGCCCAAATCCTCCCAACCGTCCTAGTCCTTTTGACTAGTCGCAGGCCAGAATCGTGGTGCTAGAGTGGTGCCACCTGTCACACGACCTCGGGGAGAAATTCTGTTGAAGCGCTCGAACCGGCTGATCCTCCTCATCGGGATCTTCCTTGCCGTCGTTGCCTTCGTCCTCATCCTCATCACCCTCCAGGGAAATGGGACGACGACGGACCAAACCTCAACGCCGACCACGGCCAAGATTGTGGTGGCCGCGACGGACATCCCGCTCGGCAGCAAGATCACCGCTGACATGCTGACCACCAAGGAGGTGGCAATCGCCGACAAGCAGCCGAACGGCTTCGGCGATCCCTCGGCCGTCATCGGCCAGACGGCGCGTGCCGGCGTCACCGCGGGCCAGGCCATCACCACTGACGTGACCAACCCGAACGCGAACGGCCTCACCAGCCTGGAGGTACCCGCAGGCAAGGTGGGGATCCCGCTGCAGGTGGACCAGGTGACCGGCGTTGGCACCCTCATCAAGGCCGGCGACTACGTCGACATGGTCGTCGGACTGACCGGCACGGCCTTCCCGGTCGTGACGTTGAACCCCACGGACCAGTCCGTGACGGTCGTGTCCGGGGTCAACTCCACCAGCGTGAAGCTGCTCCTCCAGGGGGCACAGGTGCTGGGCACGCTCCTTCCGCCTCCGACCACGACCACGACCGACAACACTCAGCCGGCTGCCAGCCCGGGGACCACCCTCAATGGACAGCAGGAGATCGTGATCGTCGCGGTGGACGCCCAGCAGGCCGAGGTCATCAAGTACGCGCAGATGGAAGGCAACATCTCGCTCGTCCTGCGCAGCAGCGATGACTTCCGTGACCCAGTGACCGGGCTCCCGCTCGATCCCAAGCTCGTCATCCCCGCCACCACCACAGGCATCACCCTCAAGAGCCTCGTGGACAACTACGGCGTGCTCGTGCCGCAGCTGGTCGAGGCCATCCTCCCGACCAAGCCGTAGCACCCGTCAGCGTTCTCCCCGCGGGCAACTGACCCGCGAGCGCGACCCGATGGGCCGGCGAGCCGCCGGCCCATCGCCATCGCCACCAGCGTCGCCACCGACGACGGCACCACCACCGACCATCGAGGTCCAGGCCAGCCCCACCATGGAAGACCAGATCCGCGTTCTCATCGTCGACGACATCCCGGAGACCCGCGATCACCTCACGAAGCTGCTCGGCTTCGAGACGGACATCGAGGTCATCGGGGCGGCGGCGTCCGGGCGCGAAGCACTCGAGATGGCCGGGAAGCTCATCCCGGACATCGTCCTGATGGACATCAACATGCCGGACATGGACGGCATCGCGACCACGGAGCGCCTTGCTGCCGAGGTTCCGTCGGCCTCCGTCGTGATGATGTCCGTGCAGGGCGAGGCGGACTACCTCCGCCGCTCGATGCTGGCCGGTGCGCGCGAGTTCCTGGTCAAGCCGTTCTCTTCCGACGAGCTCACGGCCTCGATCCGCCAGGTCTACACGCGAGAGCGCGACAAGCAGTCACGCATGGCAGCCCAGCCCGTTGCCGCCGGCCTCACCCCGAGGGGTGCCGATGGCGGCCGTGAGGATGCCGAGCCCGGCAGCGTCGTGGCCGTGTTCGGGCCCAAGGGCGGTGTCGGGCGCACGACGCTCGCCGTGAACCTCGCGGTCGCCGCGGCCACGGAGCTGGGCCAGACCGTCTGTCTCGTGGACGCGTCGTTCCAGTTCGGTGACGTGGGCGTCCTGCTCAACCTCAACCCAAAGAACAAGTCGATCGCCGACCTCATCCCGGAGCTGGAGAGCGGCGAGATGGAATCCGTCGAATCGTTCCTCGTCGGCCACTCATCGGGCATCCGCGTCCTCCTGGCGCCGCCCTCCCCGGAGATGGCCGAGCTCATCACGCCGATCATGGCCAAGCGCATGATCGAGGGCCTCCGGGCTGTCCACGACCTGGTGGTGGTGGACTGCCCGTCGTCGTTCAACGACACGACCCTCGCCATCCTTGACCAGGCGGATACCGTCCTCACGATGCTGTCCCTGGAGATCACCTCCATCAAGAACATCCGCATCTTCCTCGAGGTTGCGGAGCAGCTGGGCTACGACTCGGACAAGGTCCGGCTCGTGCTCAACCGGGCCGATTCATCGCTGGGCATCCGCGTCGCGGACGTGGAGCACTCGATCGGTCGGCGCGTGGATCACACGATCGTCTCCGACGGTCGCAGCGTGGTGTACGCCCTCAATCGGGGCGTACCGTTCTTCCTGTCCAACCGGGAGGCCCAGGTGTCCCAGGACATCCTGCGCCTCGCCTCGGCGGTCGTCGGAAGCAAGCCGGTGGAAGCCGGCGAAACCGGCAAGAAGGTCGCCCAGAAGAAGTCACTGTTCGCGTGGCGATGACGCGACAGCGTGTGCAGAGGCCACTCGTGGCCGAAGGGGTGTAGGCGATGTCCCTCCTGAAGCGGATCGAAAGCGCCCGACCCGGCGCCGGCCCGGCGCCCGGCGGTCCCAACGTGCCCGTCCCCGCACCCGGGGGACCCGGTGGGGCGGCCGGTGGCCCTCCGGCGACGCCGCGGCTCACGTCGCAGGCCCCGGTCAGGGAGTCGTTCCGGGACGTCAAGTTCCGCATCCAGAACCGGGTCATCCAGGACCTGGACCCCAAGCTGGACCTCTCGAACCAGGTCGAGGTCCGCCGGCAGATCGAGGAGATCTTCGGCAAGGTCATCGACGAGGAGGGTCTTGCCCTCACCCGGGCCGAGCGGGTCCGGATGCTGGAGCAGATCACCGACGAGATCATCGGTCTCGGGCCGCTGGAGCCTCTGCTTCGCGACGAGTCCATCTCGGAGGTCATGGTCAACGGCCCGCGCCAGGTCTACATCGAGCGCTCCGGCCGGCTCGAGCTCACCAACGTCGTGTTCCAGAACGACGACCACGTCATGCGGATCATCGATCGGATCATCGCCCCGATCGGTCGCCGCGTCGACGAGTCGTCGCCGATGGTGGACGCGCGCCTGACCGACGGCTCCCGCGTCAATGCGATCATCCCGCCGCTGTCCCTGGTGGGACCCGTGATCACGATCCGGAAGTTCTCCGCCAGCCCGTTCACCGTGGACGACCTGGTCCGGTTCGGGACCGCGACCCCCGACATGTTCGAGTTCCTGCGCGCCTCGGTCGAGGCCCGACTGAACGTCTTCGTGTCCGGCGGCACCGGCTCCGGCAAGACCACCACGCTCAACGTGCTGTCGTCGTTCATCCCCAACGACGAGCGGATCGTCACGATCGAGGACGCCGCCGAGCTGCAGCTCCGCCAGGAGCACGTGGTGACGCTGGAGTCCCGCCCGCCCAACATCGAAGGCAAGGGCGCGATCCCGATCCGGGAGCTGGTCCGGAACTCGCTGCGGATGCGGCCCGATCGCATCATCGTCGGCGAGTGCCGTTCCGGCGAGGCGCTGGACATGCTCCAGGCCATGAACACGGGCCACGACGGCTCGATGTCCACCGGCCACGCCAACAGCCCGCGAGACATGCTGTCCCGCCTCGAGACGATGGTCCTGATGGCCGGCGTGGATCTCCCGGTCCGGGCGATCCGCGAGCAGATCGCCTCCGCGGTCGACGTCATCGTCCACCAGTCCCGCCTCAAGGACGGCACCCGCCGGATCACGAACATCACCGAGGTCCAGGGCATGGAGGGTGATGTCATCGTCATGCAGGACGTGTTCGTGTTCGAGCAGACGGGCGTCATCGAGGGCAAGATTCAGGGGCGGCTCAAGCCGACCGGCATCCGCCCCAAGTTCGTCGAGAAGTTCGAGGTCCAGGGCATTCATCTGCCGCCGGGCCTGTTCGGCTTCGACTACTAGACGGGACGGGGAGGCTCGCTCGTGGACACGATGACGATCGCCATCGCCGGCGTCGCTGCTCTCGCGATCCTGCTGATGGCCGTGGGCATCGCGATGTCCGGTGGCGGCTCAGGCGTCAACGCTCGACTCGAGCGATACGCATCCGGCCGGCCGGAGAAGGTGGCGGGCACGTCCGGTTCGGGCGGTCTCGCCGAGGCCCTCCAGTCGAGCCAGGCCCTGGCCCAGCTCAACAAGGTCGTCGAGCAGCGCGACTTCGGGGCGAATCTCGCCCGCGAGATCGCGCGCGCGGACCTTCGCCTGAAGGTCAGCGAGTACCTGGCGCTGTGGGCCGCCACGACCGTGGGCGTGCCGATCATCATGATCGTGCTGTCGCTCGGCGTGCCCACGCTGCGCAACCCGATCGCGCTCCTGGTGGGCATGTTCATCGGGTTCATGCTGCCGCGGTTCTGGCTGGGCCGCCGCAAGTCCGGCCGGCTCAACGCGTTCGACAAGCAGCTGCCGGACACGATCACCCTGATCGCGAACGCGCTGCGTGCCGGGTCGTCGTTCCTCCAGGCGATCGAGCTCGTGGTCCGCGAGTCGCGCCCGCCGATCTCCACCGAGTTCGGCCGCGTCATCCGCGAGGTCAACCTGGGCCTCGCGTTCGACACCGCGCTGGAGAACATGGTGCGCCGTGTCCGCTCGGACGACCTGGAGCTCATGGCCACGGCCATCTCCATCCAGCACACCGTCGGCGGCAATCTGGCCGAGATCCTGGACTCGATCGCGTACACCATCCGCGAGCGGGTGCGGATCAAGGGCGAGATCCGGACCCTGACCGCCCAGCAGCGCCTGTCGGGCTACGTCGTCGGCTTCCTGCCGATCGCGCTGGCGGGCTTCCTGTTCGTCGCGGCACCTGGCTTCATGGCACCGATGTTCGACAGCCGCGCATCCATCGTCGGCCTCCCGGCCGGGGTGATCATCCTGTGCGTGGGAGGGTTCGCCATGTTCATCGGCTTCATGCTGATCCGCAAAATCGTCGACATCGAGGTCTAGCGCATGGACCCCCTGACACTGATCGTGGCGATCGTCGCCGCGGGCGCCATCCTCCTGATCTTCCTCGGCCTTGCCGGCAGCGCGCCGGTGGACCCGGTCCAGGCCCGCCTGACTCAGCTGGGGACCATGCAGGCCAAGAACCTGGAGGAGCTGGAGCTCCAGGCGCCGCTCCTCGAGCGGACGCTCAAGCCGCTGGCCGCACGCCTGTCCGGCTTCGTGTCGCAGGTCACCAGCACGTCCTTCACCCAGCAGACCGAGAAGCGGCTTGCGCTGGCCGGGAACCCTGGCGGCCTGCGGACCGCGGACTGGCTGGGCGTCAAGGCGGTGGGCGCCATCGTCGGTGCCCTCCTGTTCTTCCTGCTGTTCGTGATCGTGGGGTTCATGGGGCTGCCGCTCGTGCTGCAGTTCGTGATGATCCCGATCGGCCTGATGTTCGGGTATACGATCCCGGAGTTCTGGCTCGGCGGCCGGGTGCGGCGGCGCCAGAAAGAGATCCTGCTCATGATCCCGGATGCCCTCGACCTGCTGACGATCTCGGTCCGTGCCGGCCTCGGCTTCGACGGCGCCCTGGCAAAGGTCGTCGAGAAGCTGAAGGGACCCCTCACCGAGGAGTTCCGCCGGGCCCTGGCGGAGATCCGGGTGGGCAAGGCACGGCGGGATGCACTGCGGGACATCGTTCCCCGGACCGAGGTCCAGGCGCTCACCAACTTCATCGGGGCGATCATCCAGGCAGAGCAGCTGGGTGTCTCGATCAGCAAGGTGCTCCAGGTTCAGTCGGAGCAGCTGCGGATCGAGCGCCGGCAGCGCGCCGAGGAGCAGGCGGCCAGGGCGCCGATCAAGATGCTGTTCCCGCTTGTCGGGTGCATCTTCCCGTCGCTGTTCATCGTCATCCTCGGGCCGGCGCTGATCCTGATCATGCTCAACCTCAAGACCTAGCCCGCGGGTGGTGGGGTCCGAGGCGGGCACGCCGGAGGAGATCGAGCCGGGGGGCGAACCGGGGAGCCACGCACCCCGAGTTGAGTCGCCCAACCCGGGAAGCGCGGGCCCGGGCGTCGCCCGCAACCTGGAGCGCGGCACGGTCCTCGCGGAGCGGCTGGAGACGGCGGGCTCCCTGTGGGCCAAGTTCATGGGACTGATGGGCCGGCAGGCGCTGCCGGCCGGCGACGGCCTGTGGCTGCCCGCGAGCAACGGGATCCACATGATGTTCATGCGCTTCGCGATCGACGCCGTGTTCGTGTCCAAGGCGGCCGCCGATGGCACGCGGCGGGTCCGCTCCGTCCATCGCGGGCTGAGGGCCTGGACCGGCCTCGTGCCGCTGATCCGCGGTGCGGACGGCGTGCTGGAGCTGCCGGTCGGCACGATCGACGCGACGGGGACCGCCGTGGGCGACCGCGTGGAGATCCGCGAGCGCTCGTAGCGCGGCGGGCCGCGGCAGGCCGCGAGCCGTTCGGGCCGCGAGTTGCCCGGGCGCCTGTCGTGTCGGCCGGCCGCGGTAGTTTCGTGCGCCGCTGGCCGTTTCGTGCGCCGCCGACCGCCGCGACCCTTTGCCAGCCACCTCGTGCCTGAGATCAGCCAAATCACTCCAGGCGGACACCATCGCGGTCCGGATCGGTTCTTCGGGGCAATTTCGTGCCTGAGATCAGCCAAATCACTCCACGGCGGCCGTTCCGGCTGAGCGACCAAGCCTGTATGGAGCGATTTGGACGATTCTGGGCACGGAATGAACCTGGTCCGGCGCCTTGACGGACGGTGATCTCGGCTGCCCCCAGCAACGATCCGGACGGGGCCGGCGCCGCAGGCCGCGTCAGCGGCGATCGTGGCGGCCGCGTCAGGGCCGATCCCAACGGGTCCGCAGGCACATGCGATCTGACTTACCGCCTCGGCACCCGCAAACCGGGTGAGCCTCCGATAAGTGCCCGTCGCCATCCTCTCCTCATGTCCGCGCTGCGCCTGCCTCTCCAGCGTCTGCTCGACGTGGCGCTGCCGGCGGTCTGCCCCGGGTGCGGCGCGGAGGGTGCGCCGATCTGCCGCCGGTGCCTGCCGGCGGTCCGGGTGCGCCACGGAGTGCCCGCAGGAACGCCCCTGGGGCTCGCGGAAGGCCCGCCGCACCCGTTGTTGCAGCTCGAGTGGTGCGCGCCCTTCAGCGGTACCGTGCGTCGCGCGCTGCACGTGCTCAAGTACTCGGGCGAGCGACGCCTCGCGACACCGCTGGGCGAGGCGATCGCGGACCGCTGGCGGCGTGTGGGTGCCGGTGGAGAGATTCTGGTCCCCGTTCCGGTGCACGCCCGGCGGCGGAGCGAGCGCGGCTACGACCAGGCGGAGCTGATTGCGGCGGCCGCGGCGACGGCCCTCGATCTGCCGTGGCTCCCGGTCGTCGAGCGTCACCGGGCGACCGCACCCCAGTTCGAGCTCGATCGCCGGCGCAGGGCAACCAACGTGGCCGATGCGTTTGCCGTCCGGCCAGGAGGCGCAGCCGCCGTCCGCGGCCGGTGGATCGTGCTCGTGGACGACGTCGTCACGACGGGCGCGACACTGTGCGCGTCGGCCGAGGCTCTGCTCCACGCCGGTGCGCTCGCGGTGTCCGCCGTCACCGTGGCGCGCGAGCGCTAGGAAGGATCGGTCATGCCGACAGGACGAGCGGCCCTGACGGCCGACCGGGGTTGCGCGTCTATACTCGGGTTCCGAGCGGGGCCGATTCCGTCGCCCCGCCCGACCCCGCAGCCAGGCGCTCGCGCGCCGGGAGGTCAACCGTGAGGACGATCGTCAGGGGCAAGAACCTCGAGGTTCCGGACCGGGTCCGCCAGTACGCGGAGCGCAAGTTCTCGCGGCTCGAGCGGCTCCTCGATGACCGCACGGACGCCATCGTGGAGCTGTCGAACGAGTCGCATCGCAGCGCCGCGGACGCCCACATCGCGGACGTCACCCTCGTGATCGACGGGCGCACGTTGCGCAGCCGCGCGGCGGGCGGTTCCTACCAGGCAGCCCTTGACGTCGTGGTGGACAAGGTCGAGCGCCAGGCGATCGACCACAAGGAGAAGCCGCGCGTCCGCGCACGGCCGGAGGAGGAGAAGGCGATCCTCCGTCGCATCGCGGACGGAACGGCCGAGCCGGGACGCGAGCGCCAGATCGTGAAGACGAAGCGGTTCGCGATCGAGCCGATGTTCGAGGAGGACGCCGTCGCGGCGATGGAGGAGCTCGGGCACGACTTCTACGTGTTCGTGAACGCCGAGAGCGAGCGGCTGTGCGTCCTGTACCGCCGGAAGGACGGCGACTTCGGCCTGATCGAGCCGATGGTCGGCGGGGACTACACGCCCGACCGGAGGGGCGCGGGCCTGAAGAGCGGCCGCCGCTGACGACGGAGGCCGCGCCACGGGCGGCTCAGGGGTCGACAGGCTGGGGCAGCGGGGGACGCATGCCGCGGCGACGGTAGAGGCCGGCCTCGCGATCGACATAGCCGTGGTCGACGAGATACCGGCGGAGTGACGCCACGTCGGGGTGGAACAGCGCCAGCCGCTGGTTGACCTCCTTCTCTGGGTAGCTCCGGTCTTCGGCGAACACGCGCTCGACCAGGAAGCGCAGGACGACCTGGCGCTTCTTCTCCTGCGCGGGGATCGTGACCAGGCGGCCGTCGACCAGGTAGGCGCGCAGTGTCTTCGCCTCCTCGGGTGTCGGCGCGAGGCGGGCGATCGTATCGGCAAGCGTCTCGCCGTCGTGGGGCCACGCACCGCGGAGCAGCCCGCCGCGAGGGTCGCCGGAACCCGCCGCGCCGCCGGACTCCGGCCCGCCGGCAGCACCCCCAAAGCCGGCGCCAGCGACGCCGCCGACGCCGACGGCGCCCGCCCCGTCGTGCTCCAGGGTGGCCAGCGATCGCCCCAGCTCCCCCACCCGATCGAGCCGCGCACCGAACATTCCGGTGCGATCCTCTCGTCGCTCGACGAGGCCGGCCGCTGCCAGCACCTCGAGGTTCCTGTTGGCGGCCGGCACGGTGAGCCTGAGCTCCGCTGCGAGGGACGCGACGTCGGCGGGCTTCGTGGCGAGCCGCGCCAGGATCCGGACCCTCGTCGGGTCCGCGAGCGCGCGCAGGGCGGCCAGGAGGTCCTCGTCCATGGGCCCCAGTCTATGGTCCGGCGGGTCGACGCCACGGGGTCCGGCGGGTCGGCGCTCCCGGGTCCGGCGGGTCGGTCACGCGTCCCTCGGCTAGTCTTCGGACATGCTCCCGAATGGTCGCCGGCTCGGCGCTCATCTTCCGCTCGGCCACGGCATGGTCCGGGCGGCGGATCGAGCCGCGGCAATCGGTGCCTCCGCGATCCAGGTGTTCACCGACAACCCGACGTCGTGGCGGCGCCGGCCGACGCTGCCCCGTGAGCTGGGCGCCTTCCGGGAGCGGCTGGCGACCCTGGACGTGGCGCCGCTGTCGGTCCACGCGCCCTACCTCGTGAACCTGGCCGGCCCGGACGACGACTTCTTCGGGCGCTCCGTGGACCTGCTGGCGCACGAGGTCCGTGTCGCCGAGGCATACGGGGCGAGCTTCGTGAACGTGCACATCGGCTCGCATCGCGGCGAGGGGCCCGAGGCCGGCGCAACGCGCCTGGCCGACGGGCTCCGTCGGGTGGAGGCGCAGCTCGACGGCGCGGCCCGCGGCACGATGATCGTCCTCGAGAACGGCTCGGGCAGCGGATACACGCTCGGCTCCTCGATCGAGGAGCTCACGCTGATCGACCGGGCGCTCGCCGCGGCGGGCGTCGACTCGGCCCGGATCGGGTTCTGCCTCGACACGGCCCACCTGTGGGGTGCCGGCTACGGGATCGATGATCCCGAGGGCGTGGACGATGTCCTCGCGGCGTTTGACCGGTCGATCGGCCTGGCGCGCGTCCGGATGGTTCACCTCAATGATTCGCGCAGCGCCTGCGGATCACGCTCCGACCGGCACGAGCATGTGGCCGCTGGGCGGATCGGCGCCGCCGGGCTCCGTCGGTTCCTCGATCACCCGGGGCTGGGCAACGTCGTCTACATCGTCGAGACCCCCGGCATGGACGAGGGCTACGACGCGGTCAACATCCGGCGCGTCCTGGACCTGGCTTCCGGCAACCCGCTTCCAGCCCTGCCCGCAGAGGCGTTCGAGACGCGGAGCGCCAAGGGCCGCAGCGCGCCGGCGGAGGATGAGGACGCCACGTAGGCCCGGGCCCGTTCGATGGAAAAGCGCCCGTTCGATGGAAAGGCGAACGCCGATCCCATCGGACCGGCGTTCGCTGTCCCCGAGACCCGAACGTGGAGGGACGTTCAGGTCGTGCCCTGGTGGTGTTCTATGGTCGGCCCGTGTTCCGGGCGGTCTGGCGCACGGCGGGACGGGGCATCCCGTAGCGGGGCGGTGCGGCCCGCATCACGGTTGCTCCGGCCGTGGCGCCGGCGGGACCCGCATACGGTCGGCCGTACACGCCTCCGCCGGGTCCGTTCGAGCCGTTCGGGCCGTTCGAGCCGTTGCCGGCATCGGAGCTGCCGATCGGCGAGTACGTGCGGCCGAAGCGGCGGACCCGGACGGCCAGGTAGTACTCCATGATCTGGCGGACCTGCGGCTCGGAGAGCGCGTCGTCGGCACGGAGAGCGTATTCGACGCGCGCAGTGGGGTTCTGCGGTCCCATCGACACCACGCCGAGCGCGACGGACGTGTCCGCGTCGTCGTGGATCTCCCGCAGCCCGCGTGCCAGCTTCGTGGCGGTGCCCAGCGATGGCATCCGGTCACCGCGAATCAGCCGAGAGATCGTCGAATGATCGACGCCCGACTGCTGCGCCAGCTGGCGCTGCGACATCTTCTTGGCCTTGAGCTGTGCCCTCAGCCATTCGTTGAATGCGCGGCCGTTCTGGGTGGTCATGCCTCGCCTTGGGCTTGGCTCCCGCGACCGTGCGCGGGATTGATCGCAGTGTCGGTCGTGGAGGGGGTGTCCCCCAATCCCCCGTTGGTACTCCATCGCGTTGCCCGCCCGCCTCCACATCCCTGCGGTCTTGTGCGGTTGCGGAGAGTCTGCGAATGACCCGGTTGGGGTAAGGGGTCCCGCCGTGTCCCGCGTCTCGGTCCACGGAGCGTGCCGGCCGGCCGGGCACTGACCGGCGGAGCTCCTAGGAGGCCGGTGCGATGACCTCGGCCGGCTGTGACAGGCCGGCCCCGCGCCGCTTCGACGAGACCACGTACAGGATCCCGCCGATCACGATGATCGAGAACACGCTGATCAGGCGGTCGACGATCACGATGGTCCCGGCCTGCTGGTTGGCGACCCCGTAGGCGAGGGTGAGGACCCCGACGACCCCCAGCTCGACCGCTCCCAGGCCGGCCGGGCTCAACGGGACCGCCGTGAGCAGGGAGCCGATCAGGGCCACGAAGAACGCACCCGAGATGCCCAGCTCGACGCCCGGCAGGGCCAGGGCCTGGACCACCAGGTAGAGCCGCATGCCCTCGGTCGCCCAGATCAGGACGGTGAGCACCAGCAATGGCGGCAGGGACCGGATGCCGACGGCGCCGAACACGCCCTCCTCGAACCGGTCGTAGAGCTCGATGAACCGGTGGGGCAGCGGCAGCCGGGTGAGGATCTGACGTCCGAAGCTGCGCAGCGTCAGGAGCAGCCCGGCGAGCACGACGATGACCCCGATGCCCAGCGCGACGACGAACTGGATCTCCGGCGGGAAGCCGTTGCGGAAGCTCCAGAAGCCCGCGCCGAGCCCCAGGATCGCGATCGCGAACAGGTCCAGGAAGCGCTCGATGAACACCGTCCCGAACGTCCGTGACAGGGACACGGGGCTGTTGATCTTGAGCAGGTAGGCGCGATAGACGTCGCCCAGCTTCGCCGGCACCAGGCAGTTGACGAGCCACGAGAGAAACAGGATCTCGGTGGCGTCCCTGGTCCCGATCCGGAAGCCGGTTCCCCGCAGCAGCAGCGCCCAGCGCAGGCCGCGGAGCGGGAACCCGAGGTAGAAGACGACGAATGCGGCGATCAGCAGCAGCTTGTTCGATTGCGAGACCCCGTCGATGAGCTCGTTGATGTCGATGTTGAGCGCGACCCGAAACACAAGCACGAGCAGGATCAGCGGCACGACGATGGACAGGATCGTCCGCGGCTGGCGCAGTCGCGCGCCGAGCGAGACCTGGTCGGTGGTCGTCTCGGGCTCGCCGCCGGGGAGACCGGGCTGGGCAGGCGCTGGGGTTTGATCGAGGTCGGTCACGAACGGATCACTCATGCGACGGTGCCCGCCGGGCCGGCGGGCGAGCGGGGCACGCGACGGTTCCCCCGGACGCGGTTCACGAGCTTGGCGATTGGCGTGAACGTGCGCACGATATACGAGGCGTGCCCGGGCACGAGCTCCGGCGCCGACAGGGCGGCCAGGAGCCCGTCGGGCGTCGAGGGATCACCGTCGAGCACGGTGTAGGCGACCCCGACCTCGATGGCGCTGTGTGCGTCGGAGACGGCGACGCCGGGCAGCCCGAGATCCCGGGCGAACGCTGCGGCGCGCTCATTGCCGCTGCCGCCCACGACCCGGGCGTTGTGCGTCTCGACCCAGTCCACGAGCTCTCCGATCGCTTCCAGCCGCGGATCCTTGAGCATCGAGCCCCGGAAACGGTCGAATGGATGCGGGATGCCGACGACGCCCCCCTGGGCCCGAACCTGCGCGATCGTGTCGCTCGCCGGCTGCCCGGGGGCCACCGGCCGCTCAAGGAACAGGGCGATCAGATCGCCGTCCGCCGTCTTGATCTCCTCGCCCACGATCACGGTAAGACCGTCCGGAGCCGCCGCCTGCGCCCGGAGCGCGCCGTCGATCCGGTCGTGATCGGTGATCGCCAGGTGCGTCAGGCCGCGCCTCACCGCCGCCCGCATGACGCTCTCCGCCGACGCGAGGCTGTCGAAGCTGGCGTTGGTGTGGCAATGGAGGTCGATGAACGCCTTCACCGCTCCCTCCTCCGAGGCGACGGCGGCCTGCGGGCCTGCCCATTCTCGGCGATTCCAGTCCCACGGGGACTGAGATCGCCTGCGATGGGGCAGCCCATCCAGCCCGGCCCACGTGGCGGGGCGGCGGAACCCCCCATCGAACGGATCGGGGGGTGGAAGGGCCGGTGGCGGGGGCTACCGCAGGCGATCTCTGCCCGCAGGGCTGGAATCGGCGAGGATGCCCGCGTCGCCGGCCCGACCGGAACCACGGGCTAGATCTGCTGGACGAGGGACTTCTTGAAGAAGTCGAAGTGCTCCAGCGCGAGGCCCGTCCCGAGCGCGACGCAGTTGAGGCTGTTCTCCGCAACGTGGCACGGCACGCCGGTGACCTGGGTCAGCAGCTTGTCCGCGTTGCGCAGCAGCGAGCCGCCCCCCGACATGACCATGCCCTTGTCGATGATGTCCGACGAGAGCTCCGGCGGCGTCTGCTCGAGCACCGTCCGGACGGCCGCGACCAGCTGCTGGAGCGGGACCTCGATAGCCTCCATCACCTCGGACGAGGTGATGGGGATCGTGCGCGGCAGGCCGGCGATCAGGTCCCGGCCGCGGACCTCCATCGTCAGCTCGCGCTCCAGGGGGAGGGCCGTCCCGATCTGGATCTTGACCTCTTCCGCCGTCCGCTCGCCGATCATCAGGTTGTACTTCTTGCGGATGTAGGTCGTGATCGACTCGTCGAACTTGTTGCCGCCCACGCGCAGGCTGTTGAACACGACGATGCCGCCGAGCGCGATCACCGCGATCTCGGACGTGCCGCCGCCGATGTCGATGATCATGTTCCCGGACGGCCCGCTGATCGGCACGTTGGCACCGATGGCGGCGGCCAGCGGCTCCTCGATCAGGAACGCGTCCTTGGCGCCGGCCTTGAGGGCAGCGTCGCGGACCGCGCGCTTCTCGACCGAGGTCACACCGGCCGGGACGGAGATCATGACCTCCGGCCGGGAGAAGCCGATCCTGCCCTTCGTCGCCTTCCCGATGAAGAAGCGGAGCATGGCCTCCGTGATGACGTAGTCGGCGATGACGCCGTCCTTCATCGGGCGGATGGCCTGGATGTTGCCGGGCGTGCGCCCGATCATCTCGCGGGCTTCCTCGCCCACGGCGACGATCCTGTTGTCCTCGCCGACCGCGACGACGGAGGGCTCCGTGATCACGATGCCCTTGCCCTTGACATAGACGATGACGTTCGCGGTGCCGAGATCGATTCCAATCTTCATGACGGCGGGAATGCTACTCCTGGGGTCGCGCGACGCCGCTGGGCGGCCGCCGCGCGGGATGGGAAAGAGCAGACCGGGGAACCGTCAGGCCCTGTCGGCCGAACGGGTGATGCTGGCTCCCAGCTGCTGGAACTTGAGATCGATGTTCTCATACCCCCGGTGAACGTGATGCGCACCGTGGATCAGGGACTCGCCCTGTGCCGCGAGCGCAGCCAGGATCAGCGACGCGCCGGCCCGGAGATCGCCGATGCTGGCCTCGGCGCCATGGAGTGCCGCGGGCCCGTGGATGGCGGCGTGGTGGGCGTCCTCGATGTCGACGCGCGCCCCGAGCTTGCGCAGCTCGGCCAGCCACTCGATTCGATCCTCGAACACGGCCTCGTGCACGCGTGAGGTGCCCGTCGCCTGGCTGAGGAGTACGCACAACGGCGGCTGGATGTCCGTCGCGAGGCCCGGGTACGGCGCCGTCTCGACGTCGCAGGCCCGCAGATCCGAGGCGCGCAGGCCCGTGGCATCGAGCTCGATCGAGCTGGTGCTGCAGGCCACCGGCACACCGACCCGGCCCAGGACCTCGACCAGCGCCCCGACCTGGTCACAGGCCGCGTTCTCGAGCGTCAACCGGCCGCCCGTGACGGCACCCGCGATGAGGAACGTGCCGGTCTCGATGCGGTCCGGGATCACGCTGTGGTCCGCGCCGCGCAGCCGCTTGCGGCCGTGCACCTCGATCGTGTCGGGCGCGGAGCGGACGACATCCGCCCCCATCTTGCACAGGAAGGCAATGAGGTCGTCGACCTCCGGCTCCTGGGCGGCGGGCCGGATCACCGTGTCGCCTTCCGCGAGGGTGGCGGCGAGCATCGCGTTCTCCGTGCCCATGACGGTCACCTGCGGGAACCTGACCTCGCCGCCGCGGAGCCGGCCCGGCGCCTGGGCGAAGTAGTAGCCGTTGCGATACTGGATCTCTGCGCCGAGGGCGCGCATCGCATCGACGTGAAGGTTCACCGGCCGGCGCCCGATGCGGTCGCCACCGGGGTTGCTCATGATCACGCGACCGAACCGGGACAGGAGCGGGCCGAGCAGGATGAACGAGGCGCGCATCTTGGCAGCGGCCTCGAGCGGCACGAACAGCCACTCGACATCACCCGACGCGACCTCGTACACGCCGTCCGCGGGATGGTCGACGACGACGCCCAGGTCGGACAGGGTCTCGGCCATGACCCGGACATCCTCGATCTCGGGGACATTCTGGAACCGGCAGCGCTCACCGGTCAGCGTGGCCGCCGCCAGCAGCTTGAGGGCGGCGTTCTTGGCGCCGCTGACGTGGACTGTTCCCTGCAGCGGCCGGCCACCGACGATCCGGAACGCCTCGGGAGGCGGCGGCTCGGGGCGGTACTCCCAGTGGAACGGTCGGGCGTCGGTCACGGTCAGCCCCGTGACCGGGGGCCCTCTCGATACCTGCGCTCCGCGACGCGGATCCGCAGCAGCGCCTGCTGCAGGGCGGCGCGGGCAGCCGACAGGTCGGCCCCTTCGTGGTACCCGGTCTCGAGGGCGCGCTCTGCTTCCCGCCGGGCCATCTGGGCCCGCTCGAGGTCGATCTCGGAGGCGAGGTCGGCGGTCTCCGCCATGACCACGACCTTGTCCGGACGGACCTGGAGAAAGCCACCCACGATGGCGAAGCTCTCCTCGTTGCCGCCCTTGCGGATCTTGAGCTCGCCGACACCGAGCAGGGACACGAGAGGCGTGTGGTGAGGCAGGATGCCCAGCTCTCCGTCCACGCCCGGGACGAGCACCATGTCGACCTCGTCCGAGTACGCCATCCGCTCGGGCGTGACGATCTCGAGGTGGAGAGGCATCAGCGCATCCCCCATGTGGCGGCCGCTGTCGCCCTGCGGCTGGCGGCCTCTGTCGCCCTGCGGCTGGCGGGGCGATTCCAGTCCTGCGGACTGAGATCGCCCTCCATCCACAGGGCTGCGCGGCCGGCGCGGTGTGACGCAACCACTCCCCGCACCCCCATCGATCCGAGCGCGAGCGGCCCGCGCACGTCGTCCTCGCGGGAGGAGGGGGCGGCGGAGGGCGCCTCCGCGCAGCCGGAGGGGGCGAGGCCGATCTCGGTCGCCTGCGACTGGAATCGGCCCGAGCGCCGTCCGGCGGGAGCGGAAGCGGCGGTCACGGCGATCAACCCTCCAGCTTGGCCGCGTTGGCGCGGACGTCGTCGAGGGTGCCGGCGAGGAAGAAGGCCTGTTCGGGCAGCGTGTCCGTCTTGCCCTCCAGGATCTCCTTGAACGAGGCGACCGTGTCGCGGATCGGCACGTACTGCCCGGGGCGGCCGGTGAAGACCTCCGCGACGAAGAACGGCTGGCTCATGAACCGCTGGAGGCGGCGGGCACGCGCGACGGTGGCCTTGTCCTCCTCGGACAGCTCGTCGATGCCCAGGATCGCGATGATGTCCTGCAGGTCCCGGTAGCGCTGCAGCACGCGCTTCGTCTCCTGCGCCACGTCGTAGTGCTCGTTGCCCACGACCAGCGGGTCGAGGACGCGGGACGTGGACGTCAGCGGATCGACCGCCGGGTAGATGCCGAGCTCCGCGATGGACCGCTCGAGGCGGATCGTGGAGTCGAGGTGGGCGAACGTCGTCGCCGGTGCCGGGTCGGTGTAGTCGTCCGCCGGGACGTACACGGCCTGGAGGGAGGTGATCGAGCCCTTGTGGGTCGAGGTGATCCGCTCCTGGAGACCCGCCATCTCGGTGGCGAGGTTCGGCTGGTAGCCGACGGCCGAGGGCATCCGGCCCAGCAGGGCGGACACCTCGGAGCCGGCCTGGGTGAAGCGGAAGATATTGTCGATGAACAGGAGGACGTCGCGGCCCTCCTCGTCCCGGAAGTACTCCGCCATGGTCAGGCCGGTGAGGCCGACGCGCTGGCGGGCACCGGGCGGCTCGTTCATCTGGCCGAACACGAAGGCGGTGCTCTTGATGACGCCCGACTCCGTCATCTCGGCGATCAGGTCGTTGCCCTCGCGGGAACGCTCGCCGACACCGGCGAACACGGACACGCCCGCGTGCTCCTTGGCGACGTTGTTGATCAGCTCCTGGATGATGACGGTCTTGCCGACGCCGGCACCCCCGAAGATCCCGATCTTGCCGCCCTTGCGGAAGGGGCAGACCAGGTCGATGACCTTGAGGCCGGTCTCGAAGACCTCGACCTCGGTGGTCTGATCCTCGAAGCTGGGCGGCGCGCGGTGGATCGGGAGGTGGGTCGCCGCCTCGACGGGACCCTTGCCGTCGATCGGGTGGCCGAGCACGTCGAACACGCGCCCGAGCGTCGACTCGCCGACGGGGACGGTGATCGCGGCGCCCGTATCGCGGACCTGCGTGCCCCGGGCGAGCCCGTCGGTGGTGGTCATCGCGACGGCGCGGACCCAGTTGTTGCCCAGGTGCTGCTGGACCTCGCAGGTCAGCGGATCCTGGCCATCGCGGATGATCTCAACCGCGTTGAAGATCCGGGGCAGCTGCCCGGCGGGGAACTCGATGTCGACGACCGGACCGGTGATCTGGATGACCCGGCCGGTCGCGGAAGGGGCGGCGGTCGCCATGGTTGGGATGGCCTCCTCGTTCGCGCCGGCCTAGCGGGCCTGGGCGCCGCTCGCGATCTCGATCATCTCGCGAGTGATGTTGGATTGACGGACCTTGTTGTACGAGAGCGTCAGGTCCTCGATGAGCTCTTCGGCGTTCTCGGTGGCGTTCTTCATCGCGACCATCCGGGACGACTCCTCGCTCGCCTTGGCCTCGAGCACCGCCTGGAACAGGCGGGTCGCGACATAGCGGGGGAGGAGGGCCTGCAGGAAGGTCGCGGGGTTGGGCTCGAAGATGAACTGGTTGCCCGGGATGCCCTCGGTGTCGTCCGACGGCTTGACCGGCAGCAGCTGGTCGATGACCGGGCGCTGGACGAGCGTGGACACGAAGCGCGAGTAGACGACGTCCACCCGGTCGTAGGTGCCAAGCTCGAAATCGTCGGTCACCAGGCGGGCGAGCGGCAGGACGTCGGCGAACGCCGGGCGGTCTCCGAAGCCCTCGAAGTGAGCCGCGATCGGCACCCGGGCGCGGCGCATCGCATCCCGTCCCTTGCGGCCCACCGTGGCAACCTTGAGCTCACCCGGATGCTCGGTGATCTCGCGGGCAACGAACCGGATCGTGTTCGTGTTGAGGGCACCGGCAAGACCACGGTCGCTCGTGATGATCACGAGCAGCCGGCTGTGGGCCTCGTTGATGTTGCGCTCGGCCAGCAGCGGGTGGTCGTCACCACCGAGAACGGCAGCGAGGTCCGCGATGACCTCGTCCAGCTTCTCGCGATATGGACGCGAGGCAATGGTGGAATCCTGCGCCCGGCGCAGCTTCGAGGCCGCGACGAACTGCATTGCCCGGGTGATCTGCTTGATGTTCCGCGCGCTGACGATGCGGCGCCGGATCTCGCGCTGGCTAGGCATCGCGGCAGGCTCGGGTCGTTCGCGGGCGGGTCACGGGCCGCATCCCTACGCCAGGAAGCTCAGGCGGAACGCGTCGATCGCGTCGTCCAATGACGCTGCGATCTCGTCCGACAGCGCCTTGGTCCTGGCCAGCTCCTCGAGGATCGTCGGACGCTCGGTCTCGAGGAAGCGGTAGAACTGGATCTCGAACTCCTTGACGCGGGGCACCGGGACGTCGTCCAGCTTGCCCGTGGTCGCGGCGTACAGGATCACCACCTGCTTCTCCACCGGCAGCGGCTGGTACTGCGGCTGCTTGACGATCTCGGACAGCCTCTCGCCGCGGTTGAGCTGGTCGCGCGTGGCTTTGTCCAGGTCGCCCGCGAACTGCGCGAAGGCCGCCAGGGCGCGGTACTGGGCGAGGTCCAGCTTGAGGGGGCCGGCAACCTTCTTCATTGCCTTGGTCTGGGCCGCGGAGCCCACCCGGCTGACCGAGACGCCGATGTTCATGGCGGGCCGCTGGCCGGCGTTGAACAGGTCGGTCTCGAGGAAGATCTGGCCGTCCGTGATCGAGATCACGTTGGTCGGGATGTAGGCGGAGACGTCGTTGGCCTGGGTCTCGATGATCGGCAGGGCGGTCAGCGAGCCACCGCCGTTGTCGTCGTTGAGGCGCGCGGCCCGCTCGAGGAGGCGGCTGTGGAGGTAGAAGACGTCACCGGGATAGGCCTCGCGCCCGGGTGGCCGACGGAGCAGCAGGGACATCTCGCGGTAGGCCCAGGCATGCTTGGACAGGTCGTCGTAGACGCACAGGGCGTCCTTGATCAGGCGCCCGCCGATCTCGACGCCGTTCTCCATGATCTCCTCGCCCATCGCCACCCCGGCGTACGGGGCGAGGTACTGGAGCGGGGCCGGATCCTCGGCACCGGCGACGACGACGATCGTGTGCTCCATCGCGCCGTACTTCTCGAGCGTCGCGACGGTCTGGGCGACGGTCGAAAGCTTCTGCCCGATCGCGACGTAGATGCAGATCAGGTCGCCGCCACGCTGGTTGATGACGGTGTCGATCGCGATGGCCGTCTTGCCGGTCTGGCGGTCGCCGATGATCAGCTCGCGCTGGCCGCGGCCGATCGGGATCAGCGCATCAATGGCCTTGATGCCCGTCTGGACGGGCGTGTCCACCGACTTGCGCGTGATCACGCCCGGCGCGATGCGCTCGACGGGCCGGCTCAGCGTGCGCGGGATGTCGCCCTTGCCATCGATCGCGTTGCCCAGCGGATCGACGACACGGCCGAGCAACGCCGCTCCGACCGGGACCTCGACGACACGGCCGGTGGTCCGGACGCGGTCGCCCTCCTTGATCGCGGTGGCGTCACCGAGGATGACCGCGCCGACCGTCTCCTCCTCCAGGTTGAGGGCCATGCCCATCACCCCGTCGGGAAACTCGAGCAGCTCGGACATCAGCGCCGCGTCCAGGCCATACACCTGCGCGATGCCGTCGCCGACCTCGACCACGGTCCCGACGCTGCGGGCCTCGGTCGCCGAGTCGAACGACTCGATCTGGTTCTTGATGATGCTGATGATCTCGTCTGACCGGATGGCCATCGCGTCTCCGTTCGGGCGTTCGCAGGCTCCCGTTCTCGCCGGCACGGGGCCGGCGATGCGGGCGGGGGCTAGCGGAGGCGTGCCCCCGCGTGAAGCTGGTCGCGCAGCCGCTCGAGGCGGCCGCGAATGGATGCGTCGAGGAGCTGGTCGCGGATCTGGATCGTGACTCCGCCGATGAGGTCCGGGTCGACCTCGGTGTGGATCTCCGCTGCCGAGCCGGCCATCGCCTCGACCCGGGTCCGGATCTCGGCGGTCTCGGCTGCGGTGAGCGGGACGGCGCTGGTGACGGTCGCCATGACGACGCCGCGGTGGGCATTGAGCTTCCGGGTGTACTCCGCCGCAACGCCGGACAGGATGCTTGCGCGCCCTCGCGTCACGATGAGGCTGACGAGCCGCAGCGCGCCCGGCTGGATGCGCGGCTCGAGGAGTGCCGACACGAGGCCCAGCCGCTGCGCCAGCGGGACGGCAGGGCTGTGGACGATCGGATCCACCTCCGGTCTGCCCAGGATCTCCGCCGCGACGGCGAGATCCTCGGCCCAGCGGTCCAGCTGGTCGTCACGGAGCGCCACCTCGAAGGCGGCCTCCGCGTAGCGGCGGGCGGCGGTGACGCTCCGGGCCATCAGGCGTTGGTCCCGCCGGCGCCGGCCGACTCGGCGAGGAAGTCGGCGACCACCTTGCGCTGCCGGTCGCCGGTCATCGCATCGCCGACCACGCGGCCGGCGGCCATGATGGCGAGGTCGGTGACCTCCGAACGCAGCTCGGCGATCGCGCGCTGCTTCTCCGAGTCGATGTCGGCTGCGGCCCGCTCGCGCAGCCGGCCGAGCTCTTCGCGGGTTGCGGCGATGTCCTGCTCCCGGCTCTCCGACGCTGCCTTCTGGGCACGGGCAATGATGTCGTTCGCCTCGCGACGGGCCTCCTGGATGGCGGCCAGACGCTCCTGCTCGGCCGACTCGCGATCGCGCCGTGCCTGCTCCGCGTCCTTGAGGCCCTCCTCGATCCGCGTCCGCCGTTCGGCGAGCATCTTCGAGATCGGACCGAACGCAAAGAGCTGGAGCACGACGTACAGCAGCACGAAGTTGAGCAGGGCAACGATCAGCCAGAACCCGTTGATGACGAGTCCGGAGGTGGCCTCCGCGGCCGGGGCAACGGCTGCCCCGGACACGCCGGCAGAGGCGATCGCGAGGAAGTCCATGAGGTGTCCGCCCGGCGCTACTTGGCGGCCGGGTTCAGGAAGATGATCAGGACGCCCACGACGAACGCGAGGACGCCCAGCCCCTCGGCGAACGCGGCGCCGATGATGAACGTCGCGCGGATGATCCCGGCGGCGTCGGGGTTGCGGCCCATCGCGCTGGTCGACATGCCGGTCAGGATCCCGATACCGATGCCCGGGCCGATCACGCCCATTGCGGCCAGGCCGGCGCCAATCAGTTCCATCGAGTCTCTACCTCCACTGGCGTCCACTCAGCGTGAACGCTTCCTCAGGACAACGTATGGACGGGGCCGCCTCAGTGCGACGAGGCGGGTGACATGGGTGGGCCGACGCCGCCCTCTGGATCGGCTGCAAACTCCGGCGCAGCGTGCGCCTCTTCCTCGTGGCCCTCGATCGCGAGCAGCGTGAACATCAGGGTCAGCACGCTGAAGATGAGGGCCTGGACGAAGCCGATGAAGCCCTCGAGGGCGACGAACGGCAGGGGCAGGATACCAAGCAGGAGGGCCGTGAAGACGCCGAGCATGACGCCGCCGCCGTACATGTTGCCGAACAACCGGAAGGCGAGCGTCACGGGCTTGAAGAACTCGAGCAGGAACTCAGTCAGGCCGACGAACAGGTCGATCAGCCCGTCAACGACGCTGCGCCGGAACCCGCGGAAGTTGAAGAACTTGCCCAGGTAGCCGCGCAGCCCGAGGCGGCGGATCCCCTCGAAGTGGAACAGCACGAAGCTGAACAGGGCGAGGCCGATGGTGATGTTGATATCGCTGGTCGGGGTGCGCAGGAAGTTGACCTTGTCGCCGAAGATCAGCAGGTCCGTCCAGTTCGCAAGGACGATGAACATGAACAGGGTGATGAAGATGCCGACGTAGGGCCGTGCGCGCGGACCGCCGAGCGCCATCGCGAAGCCCTCGAGCGCCTCGTACACGAACTCCACGGCGTTCTGCACCGGTCCCGGCAGGCGACCCAGGCTGCGCGCGATGCCGACGAACACGACGATCATCAGGACCATCACCATCCACGACACCACGATCGACGACGTGATGCTGGGGTGGAAGTCGACGACCAGCGCACCGGTCGGCTCCACCGCACGGGGAGCGAGGTCCCAGACAACGGTGGGCGGGATCAGCTCCAGGTTGCCCCGGATGCTCTGCTGGGGGCCCGGGAAGCCGGGGGGTGCGAACAGGATCACCGCGACGATGTCGAGCGCGATGATCGCGATGATCGCGAGCAGCAGGTTCCGCCTCCGGGTCGAGCGCGCGGGCGCCTCATCGCCGGTGCCGTCGGTGGCGGGGGAAGGGGAGGTCTCGGTGGTCACAGGCGACTCGTTGGTCTCGTCTCGATCCCCGCCCGATGCGGACGGTCGGTCTTCATGTCAGTCGAACCTCGCGAGAAACCGCTTGATCAAGCTGGCGACGGCAAGCCCGCCGAGACCGAAGCCGGCCAGCGCTCCGCCGACGGCGAAGATGGGCAACGTCTGGAGCTGCTGGTCGATCCACCACCCAGCGAGCACACCCGCAATGGTTCCCACGAAGAACGTGATCCCGATCTCGGAG
>CAWKHN010000019.1:0-469310 GCA_963849495.1 uncultured Chloroflexia bacterium
AGGCTGGGTACGTGTTGATGATCTTCCCCGAGGGGACGCGCAGCCCGACCGGCTCCCTTCAGGAAGCCAAGGACGGCCTGGCGTCGCTCGCCATCCGGACCCGCGCCATGATCGTCCCGATCGGCATCAACGACTCGGACGCGGTGTGGCCCAAGGGGCGCAAGCTGCCCCGGCCGTTCCCGCGGCGCACGATCACCATCCGCGTCGGCGAGCCGTTCCGGGTCGGCGACCTCGTGCCCGAGGGCACGGAGCGCCGCGCCGCGAAGAGGCTCGCGACCGTGGCCATCATGGGTCGCATCGCCGAGCTCCTCGATGATCGACAGCGCGGTGTCTACGTGGACGCCGTCCGGAGGGACACCGCGCCCGAATCCTGATCGCGAGGAGATCAGACAGCGGCGGGTTCGCCGGACGTGTGCGAACATCGGCAGGCTATGGGCATGGTTGAGGACGTCAGGATCGCAAAGCGCACAGGGTTCTGCTATGGCGTGCGCGAGGCGATCGACAAGGCCAAGGAGTCCGCTGCGGCGGGCAAGGCCACCCATACCCTGGGCCAGGTCGTGCACAACGAGGGCGTCATCAACGACCTCCAGGCGGCCGGCGTCCGGAGCGTGGACTCGCTCGACGACGTGGACCACGGCGCGGCCGTGGTCATCCGCGCCCACGGCGTCCGCCCCGAGGTGTTCGAGCGCGCGGAGGGCCGCGGCCTCGAGATCATCGACGGCACCTGCACCTGGGTGATCCAGGAGCAGAAGCAGCTCCGCGACCTGGTCGACGAGGGCTACACGATCGTTCTGCTCGGCACCCCCAAACACCCCGAGGTCGTCGGGCTGCTCGGTTTCGCCCCCGACGCCATCGTGGTGGACGAGGAGGAGGACTGGGACCAGATCCCGCGCCGCAAGCGCATGGCGCTCATGACCCAGTCCACGCAGCCGCCCTGGAAGTTCGAGAAGCTGGCGGCGTTCATGGTGTCGCGGGCCCACGAGCTGCGGATCGTCAACACCGTGTGCCCGGTCACGATCCGCCGGCAGGAGGACACGCTCGAGGCGGCGCGCGAGGTCGACCTGATGGTGGTCGTCGGCGGGCGGCACTCCGCGAACACCAAGGAGCTGACCCGCCTGTGCCAGATCGCCGGCACACCGGCGGTGCAGATCGAGAACGCGCGAGACCTGGTGGACCCGGCGGCGTTCGAGCGGGTGCGGGTGGTCGGCGTGACGGGCGGAACCTCCACGCCGATCGAGGACCTGCGCGACGTCGCGGAGCGCATCCTCCTGCTCGCCGGCACGGACGACGTGCGGGCACGCGCCGCGGAGCTCGCCAGCGCCGCCCTCGATGCCGCGGCAACCCCCGCCGGCCGCACCACGTCGCTGCCCGCGCGGGCGTCCGTCGCCGCCGGCGCGGCCTGACCGTGGTCGCCCGCTCGGCCGGCCTGCCGGTGGTCGCCATCGTCGGCCGGCCCAACGTGGGCAAGAGCACGCTGTTCAACCGCGTGGTCGGCGATGCGCGCGCCGCCATCGTCGAGGATCGGGCCCGGACCACGCGCGACCGCCTGTACGGCGACGCGGAGTGGAACGGCCGCAGGTTCGTGGTCGTGGACACGGGCGGTCTCGAGATCGCGCCGGACGATCCGATCGAGGAGCAGGTGCAGCTCCAGGCCCGGCTCGCGATCAACGAGGCGGACGTGATCGTGTTCATGGTCGACGCCGTGACCGGCACCATGCCGGCCGACGACGACGCAGCGCAGCTCCTCCGGCGCACGACGAAGCCGGTGCTGGTGGCCGTGAACAAGGCGGACAACCAGAAGCGGGAGCTTGACGCTGCCGAGTTCTACGCGCTCGGCTGGGAGGAGACGCTCGCGATCTCGGCGAACCATGGACGGGGAGTCGCGGATCTGCTCGACGCCGTGGTCTGGGCACTGCCGCCCGAGACGGAGGCCGAGGTCGCCCGCAAGGCCCGCGAGGAAGAGGCGGAGGCCTGGGCGAAGGAGATGGCGCGGGCCCGTCCCGACCCGTACGTCGTCGGTGATCCCGCCAACGCCGTCGACGAAGACGACACCGAGGACGACGACGTGTCCCCGGCGAACGGCGCGGAGCCCGGTACGACCGGCGACATCTCGGCGCGCTGGGATGCCGCGATGGCCGCCGACGACGACGAGCCGCCCGCGATCGCGTTCGTGGGGCGGCCCAACGTCGGCAAGTCCAGCCTGCTCAACGCGCTGCTGGGCGAGACGCGGACGATCGTGTCCGCGGTCCCCGGGACCACGCGTGACGCCATCGACACGACGATCCCGTGGGGCCGCAGCGAGGTGGTCCTGATCGACACGGCCGGGATCCGCCGGCGGGGCAAGGTTGCCTCGGGCACGGCCGCCGAGCGCTACTCGACGTTGCGCGCGCTCAAGGCGATCTCACGAGCGGACGTGGCGGTCCTCGTGCTGGACGCGGCGGACGGGCTGACGGCCCAGGACGCCCACGTCGCCGGCTACGTCGTCGAGGAGGGCCGGGGACTCATCATCGCGGTCAACAAGTGGGACATCGTCGAGGACAAGACCCACAAGAGCTTCGACGAGTTCGTCGCCAACCTGCGCCGGGAGCTGCCGTTCCTGGACTACGCGCCGATCGTGTCGATCAGCGCCAAGACCGGGCAGCGCGTGACCCGCGTGCTGGAGCTGGCGGTGGACGTCTGGGGAGAGCGCCGCAAGCGGATCTCGACCGGCGAGCTCAACCGCCTCATTGCCAGCGCGGTCGAGCGAACGCCGCCGGCGATGGTCCGCGGCCGGCGGGCGAAGATCAGGTACGCGACCCAGGCCGGCGTGGCGCCGCCCACCTTCGTGCTGTTCACGACCGATCCGGCTTCGATCCACTTCTCGTACCGGCGGTACCTGGAGAACCGGATCCGCGACACCTACGAGTTCACCGGGACGCCGATCCGGCTGGTGTTCCGAGAGCAGATCCGGGCGAAGCTGCCCAGGAAGCGGCGCACGACACAGTCCCGCCGGAGCTGATGGATCGGGGAGGGGAGCCCCGCGTCGCGGTCGTGGGCGGCGGCGCCTGGGGGACGACCCTGGCGGCGATCGTCGGCCAGCGGGAACCCGTCACGCTCCTGTGCCACTCTCCGGAGACCGCGCGACGGATCGTCGAGACGGGCCGCAACGACGCCCGCGTCCCGGGGGTGGACCTGCCGGCGAACCTGCGGGCGACCGCTGACCCGGGGTCCCTGGCCACGGCCGCCGACCTCGTGATCTTCGCGGTCCCGTCCGCGCACCTGCGGGACGTCGTGACGATGACCGCTCCGCACGTGCCCCCAGCGGCGGACCTGTTGTCGGTCGTCAAGGGGATCGAGCGGGGGACGCACCTCCGGATGAGCGACGTGATCGCGCAGGCCGGTGGGTTCGATCCGGCACGCATCGCTGCTCTGTCGGGACCCAACCTCGCGCTGGAGATCGCCCGGGGGCTTCCGGCGTCCGCTGTCGTGGCCGCCGAGGACGAGGAGCTGGCGGGGCGCATCCAGGTCCGCCTTGGGCGGCGCACGTTCCGGCTCTACGTGAACCGGGACATCCTGGGCGTGGAGCTGTGCGGCGCCCTCAAGAACATCATCGCGATCGCGGCCGGGGCAGCCGAGGAGCTCGGCTTCGGCGACAACGGCAAGGCCGGTCTCATCACCCGCGGCCTGGCCGAGATGACGCGCCTGGGGATCGCCGCGGGAGCAAATCCGCTGACGTTCGCCGGGCTGGCCGGTGTCGGTGACGTGATTGCGACGTGCGGCTCGACCCTGTCGCGCAACCACCGCCTGGGCGTCGAGCTCGCTCGGGGCCGGCCGTGGGTCGAGATCGAGGCGTCCCTGCCGGGCGTCGCCGAGGGTGCCTACACGGTCGACGCGGCGCTGCTGCTGGCGAACGGCCTGGGCGTGGAGATGCCCATCGCGCGCGAGGTGCACAACGCGCTGTTCGAGGGCAAGAGCGTCCAGCGCTGCCTCGTCGACCTGCTTGCGCGGGAGTCGAAGGACGAGCTGGCGGACTACGACCGATGGGCGGCACAGCTCGGCGCCCGGAACGCGCCGGAGGGCGACTGAGCGCATCGCTGGTCGCCGACGCAACGTCAGTCGCAGTCGCCGGACGGCCCGGGGACGAAGGTCGGCCCCAGGAGCGGTGGACCCGCCCAGACGTCGAGGCGTCCGCAGGCGAGGTCGACCCGGATCCCCCGTCCGCTCGTTGCGCTGATGTGGTCGGATGCGCCCACCATCAGGGTCGAGAGCATGCGGCCGCTGGGCGATCGCGTCTCGATCACCCACGGGCGCGGGGGGAGCTGTGCCGTGACCGGGTCCTGGCGATCGCCCGGTGCGACGGTCTCGATGACGGTCCCGTTGACCACCAGCGTCACCGGGATCGAGGTGGCGTTCGCGATGCTGAGCGGCGGCAGAGGCGTGGCCGGTGTCGCGGTGGTTCCGGGACCGGACGCGCACGCGCCGACCAGGAGCGCGGTGGCGATCGCCAGCGCGAGGATCGACACGAAACGTCGCAGTGCGCCCATCACATCGCCCCCAGTGGCCATTGATCCCTCGCCGCGGATCCTACGCCGATGCCGTGCTCCGGGCCCAGGGCCCGGCGATCCGGGTGGTAGACTCGTCGCCCTCGGGGCGTGGCGCAGCCTGGTAGCGCACCTGAATGGGGTTCAGGAGGTCGAGCGTTCGAATCGCTCCGCCCGACCACGATCCACGCACGAAATGGCCCCGGAGGCGATGGGGGCTTTGTTTGCGGTTCCTGTTTCTCGCTGGGGGACGTTTGCGCGTGCGTGCTCTTTTTTGTCGTAGTGGGCTACCGTTGTTGTGTCCCGATGTCGGAGTGGCCGAGCGCCGGGAGACGCTGAACAGGTCGGCGCCGGCTCGAGCTGGAGCGTGCGACGCGTGGGAGGTGTGGACGCTGGCGCGGAGCTTGGGGAAGGGCTCGGGTGTGCGTCACGTTGACGCATCAGGGCCGACCTCGGCGTCGCGACACGTGCGACGGGTGGGGATCGGGCCGCTGTGGCCTGTGGGCGTCCTGAGCGAGTAGCGCGGTCACGACGGACGGGGCGAGGGAGAGCGTCGGCGGGAGCCGGGTGTCTTGGGCTCGGCCACCGTGCGCGTGTTCCGCTGGAGCGTGTGCCGGTTCCGCTGGTGCGGGCGTCCTGGTCGATATCGGCTCCGTCAGGGCAGGAGCTCGCCTCGGCGGCCCGGTGCCGAGGGCGGCCACGTAGAGCGCCTCGAGCCGGTCGGGCGGGACTGGAGGCTCGGTCGCCGGTTGCCGTGAATCTCGAGGACGCGCGGACCTGTAGCGCGCTCAGTGGGTGTAGTTGGTGTGCGACGGCTTCGGCCTCCATGTACTCCGGGCCGGCCACGTTGACCGGGAGCCGACGGGACGAGGCCGGAGGCGAGATCCGTTCTCGTGTCGGCGTTCTGGCGGTGCTGTTGTCAAGAGCTGTGTCGGTCTGTCTCGAAGCGCGGATCAGGCGCTCACGTCTTCGGGGGTCAGGTGTCTAGCCGGACGCGCCCGATGGTCGGGATGATATACGGGCGCACGTCTCGCGGTAGCTTGTGATCGTGGCCGGCCGAGGGTCTGCTCCGGTCGGCGAGCCAGAGCTCGAGCCAGTCAGTGATGTGGCAGTGTGCGAGGGGCCGGACACCCTGCCGGGACTGTTCCTGAGCCTCCCGCATCGCTGCTGTGGCTCCCTTGCGGGTTTGCCGGCTCAGGGAATCTGTAGCCCATGGCTCGACGTAGAGGCCTGCCAGGCCCCGTCGGGAGCTGGCGGACGCTGCCGTCGCGTCGCGCTTTCATGATAGGCCCCGCTTGGCGCGGTAGTCGGGGTCGAACGCCTTCCGTCCTCGACCGTAGGCCGGTGGAGCAGCGCGGCGAGGGCGCTGACACGTCGGCGGTCGTCACCTCGTCGTGATCGAACGCGGACAGGTCGAACCGGGCCATCCGTGCCCTGGTGCGCGGCCTCGGTCACGAGGTCCCACGGACGGCGTACACGTCGTCAGCGTCTAGCCCGTCCGGGCTCGCATCGGCGCCACACGGGCCATGTCGGGACCGAACGCCGGATCGTGGACGAGCAGCTCCCAGACGACGCCGCCGGCGATTGCCTCAGCGTCGCGGTACTGGCCGAGGGTGTCGTCCGTGTCGCGCTCTACTGCGGGTGAGCGGTCATTTCGTGGTCATCATGTCCTCCCGAGATCAAGTGCTCCGGCCAGAGGTGGTACTAGCACCTGCCTATACGGGGCTCTCTCAGGATATTCGGTTCACCGTCTAGTACCCGGCCACCGGACGGATCCGGCCATATAGCGTAGCTGCGCCGTCAAGGCACGGGGCGCCCGGATGATCGCCAACCGGCCGTGCAGGCGGCCACGATCGTCTCGCCGCGGTTACCACCCCGCGTCGCCCGGGCGCCCCGAATGTGGTCACCGGCGGCCGTGGGTCACGTACGCGGGCCGCGCGCCGCGGACGGGGCCGACGTGCTGGCCGTTGCGCGCCGGATCGGTGACCCAGGCGAGGTAGGCGGCCTGCCACTCGGCGAAGGTCGGGCACTATCCCTGACCCTCGCCGGCGAGCCAGGCGACCCGCTCGAGGGGGTGCGCCGGCCCGGTGCGGACCTTCGCGCCTTGGCGATCGTCGCGGTGCGAGTCTCGGGCCACCGGGGCGTGTCCCGGAGCGCCCCGCCGAGACGGTCGGAGCGGTACGGGTCGCGGCCGATGACGCCGCCGAGCCGCATCCTGTCGAAGATGCACTCCCGGGCACGCTCGATCGCCTCGAGACGCTCGCCGGCCGCAGCGACCACGAGGAACGCGGCGCCGGCCTTCGCTCCCGCCGGGCGACGGATGCCGTGTCGGTCAGGTCCACGCCAGCGAGGGCCGGCAGGGCCTCCCGGACGGCATCGATGGCCACGTCATGCGCCGGCCGGAGGTAGTCCCGCACCAGGTCGTCACCGGTCAGGGCGATCAGGGTCTCCGCGTGCGCCAGCGCCCGATGCGAGGCGAGCCGCGCCTGTCGCAGACGGTCCTCGGCCGCCTCGTCGGTCGTCTTGTCGGCGAGGGAGCGACGCCGGGCCGCGTGGACGGCATCGTGGGCGACCCTCGCGGCCTCACGGTCGGCATCGACGGCGAGATAGGCTCGGCCGGCCGCGGCCAGGGGCTCGGGCAGGCTGTAGGCGGCATCGGCATAGCCGGCGTACAGGGGTTCGAGGCTGGTGCCATCGAGGCGGATCCGGGCGTCGGTCGCGGGGGTCATGAGGTGGCCGCCTTTCGTGCTGCTTCGCGCTGGGCCTGCGTCCTGGAGCCCGGCACGCGCCAGTCGGGCCGTGCCGGGTCATCGATGATCTTTCCTCGAGCAGCGGCGCGGAGGATCGCGGCCCGGTGGGTCCTCCACAGCTCGGGATCCGACTAATCCTGTTTGTAGAACGTCGGATCATCGTCGGGCGGGCGTGTCACGCCGTCCTTCTGCCGGAGCTTCGCGAGCTCCGCCTCGGCACGCTCGGCGCGGGCCAGGGCGGCGGCCAGGGGATCATCGGTCATCGTGTTCTCCTCTTGTTACTCGGGCCATGTCCATCTCCTCAGAAACTCGCGCGGCGGTAGACCTTGGGCGGCGGGGTGAGGGCCAACAGGAGCGCCACGACGAGCTCGGAGCCGATCACGTCGTCCTCGCGAACCTCGCGGCGTTAGGAGACGATCGCCTTGCTCATCGCGGCCTGTTCATCGAGCCCGGGCGCGAAGTGGAACCGGTCCTCAAAGACGGCCACCAGCAGCGTGTTGACCAGGTTCTGACGCTCGACGCCGCGGCCGGCGTAGAGCGACCTTCGCTTCCTGTCCTCAGGCGGCCCCAGCGCCGCCCAGAGGGCCGCGCCGATGCCTTCTCCGTCAACGACGAACCGAACCTCGCCGATCTCGTCGTCAAGCTGCCGGACGCGGTTCGCGACGGCGGCCAGGTCGAACGGCAGCCGCTCGATCGCGGTCGCGAGCAGGGTCTCGTCCGGGCCGTGGTCGACGTGAACGATCGCCGCTCCGGCTGAGGCGATGGTGATCCCGATGCACTTCATGCCGGGTCCTCCAGGATCAGGCTCTCGAGCTGGGCAAGGCTGAACAGGGAGCCGCGACGCCGCCCAGCGCGAACACGGCCTCGTATTCCTGCGCGTACAGGTCCGGGGCCATCTCGCGCCGCTCGCGTTCGAGGAACGCGGGCGCGATCGTCGGCACCTCGTCGCTCCGGACCCGGAGATAGGCCCAGCCATCCGGCACGGCCTGGGCCAGCTCATAGAACGGGCCAACCGGAGCGCCGGGCGTGGACTGGACGATCAGCCGGCCGCCGGTCGTCGCGGTGAGCGGTCGCGCCGCGGTGAACGTCTCCGCCGAGATCCAGGCGGCCTCATCGAGCACGACGAGATCGCACGCATAGCCGCGGATCCCCCGCGCGGACCCGGGCAGCGAGATGATCCTCGAGCCGTTGGCCAGCCGGATCAGGCTGGCGGAGTCCTGCCGGAGCGTCTCGCCCAGCGCCCAGAGCCCCAACCGCGCCCGGACCGTCACCTCGGAGCTCTGCCGTTGACTCGGGCTGACGATCGCCGACGTCGAGCCCGCCTTGCTCCGAGCGGTGTGGATGGCGAGCGCCGCGGCAACCTCCGTCGCGCCGGTCTGCCTACCTTTGAGCAGCAAGGTGTCTCGGGTCTCCTCGAGCATCTGCCGCTGCCAGGCCATCACGGGATGCCCCGACGCGCGCTCGAACGTGTCCACGATGGCCGCGGGGCCGGCCAGGAGCGCCGGAGCGCGGCCGTGGGCCCGAATGTGGCGCTTGGCTGCGGGATAGGGCAGCTCGGCGGCCCGAGCGGCCTCCTTGACGGTCGAGCTGGCCAGGACGGCGGCCTCGAAGGTCCCGGTTCGGCGCGATGCAGATGTAGCACTGGCGCGGCATCTCAGCGCCTCCGCCGCTCGAGGTAGTCGGCGGCCCGACGCAGGAGAGCAGGATCGTCGCCGAACGCGCCGATCGCCGTGTTGTGCATCGTGCAGGCGATCCCCCGGAAGCAGCGCGAACAGCCGCGCTCCGGGTTGTGGCCGTGGCGCCGGGCGAGCTCGTGATCGTGGTCGACGACGACCTGGGCGCCCAGCGGCTCGCCGCCGATCGCGCAGAGCTCACCCTGGGCGACGATCGCCGCCGCGACTTGGGCCTGGGTGAGTCTCTGACGCTTCGCGGTGGGCTTTCGCGGGTCGTTGACTCCAGCGGGCGCTGGCGACGCTGGCGGAGGGCCGGGACACTACGCGGGACAGCGGGGACACTCATGAAACAAGAGCTGGGGAGCGCAATCGTGCGCGGAGCGCCAAGGGGTGACCCCACCCAGGGGGTGCCCAGACGGTGGTCACGACGTCCCATCCCGGCGGCGGCGTCCCGGAGCGAACACGACGTCATGCCGTCCGGCGGCGGCCGGGTGCACGGGTGCGGGGCGTGGCACGACGCGCTCGGGTACGGCCAGGGCGACGGCATACCTCTCGGCGCTCCCGGAGGCGATCCGGAGGCAGTCGTGAAACGGGCCGTCGACCGTCGGACGGCAGGCATACCACTCCGGGCGCTCAGGCTCGAGGCGGTCACGGATCACGAGCAGGTCGGCCAGGGGTCGGACGATGCCGCATGCCCAGCACTCGGCAGTCATCTCGGCACCTCGAGGTCGGGTATCTTCGCGTTCCGTCTCGGCGCGTGTTGCACCCGATGCAGGACGGCACGAGGTTGGCACGGTCCAGCGCCAGGTCCGGCCGCTGCTCGAGCGGTTCGACGTGATCGGCGACGAGGCGCCGGGTCGGCTTGAGGCACCAGGTGCAGCGCGTCGCGCCCGCGGTCACCTCGGCCGCCAGGCGGCGCCACTCCGCGGTCCGGTAGAGCGCGTGATGATCGGGTCGCGTCGCGGCGTACTGGCGATCTCAGCGACGTTGACAGCGCGAGCAGCGCGGACTCGGAGAGACGAGGATGCCGCAGCCGCGGCAGGCGGACAGGCGGGTCACGCCGCGAACCTCCGGCCCTGCGTATCGTCCGGGAGGGGTCTTATAGACCCCCTCCCGTGGACGGACATTCGCACGTAGGGGCGGGTCCGGACGAGTGCCGGACGATTGGGCGGACGGCCGGACGATTTGTGCGCGACAGGCTGGCGCGGGCTGGACGATTGCCCGGACGATTGCGCCCGCGGCCGGACGTGTCGGGGTCATCGGGGCCACCCCTTCGCAAAGTCATCGTCCACGCAACTATCTGGCCCGTAGGTGGTTGCGCGCCCGCGTCCGGACCGGCGGATGAGCCCCGCGTCCACGGCCTCGCCGAGCCGTTCGGCGAACACGGACCGCCCGTGCCCGGGGAACTCGGCCCGGATCCGGTCCGCGGTCAGCGGGTCGCCCGCGTACAGGACGCCGACGACGGCCGCCAGGGATCGAGCGGTCAGGATTGACACGGTGTCGACGGGCTCGAGCAGGAACGTCTCGCGGGACCAGGCGAACCGCACGAGCGCGAGGTCCGCGTCCTTCGGCTCGGCCCGGATCAGCCCGGCCTCGGCCTCGCGGTCGGGCCGCGTGAACTGCAACGATCCGTCCACCTCGCCGTGGAGCGAGGAATGGCCGCGCATGATGATCCCGCCCGACCCCTCCGCGTGCTTCGCCGGATGGTGGGCGAGGGCGACCGTCGCGCCGAGGTCGGTCAATCGCCGGATGGCGCCGAGCGCCGCGGACATGTCGCGCCCGTCGTTCTCGTTGAACCCGGGCCCCGACAGGCTGGCGAGGGTGTCCAAGGCGACGAAGGGCGGACGGCCTCGGCCGCGTAGCCGGCCACCACGGCCACCACGGCATCCCATCGCCGGGGATCGCCGAACGTGACACCAGCGCGGTGCATGACTACCACGGGCTCAGCCGGGGCGTCCTGCGCCGTCATCCGGCGGAACCGCTCCCGGACCGTGCTCCCGGTCTTCTCGTTGCTCACGTAGATGAACGGGCGACGGTCGCCGAGCTCGAGCCCGAGCCATCCCGGGCCACCAGCCAGGGCGAGCCCGAGGTGAAGCAGGCCCATGCTCTTGAAGCTCTCCGGGCGGCCCAGGACGGCCACGAGCGAGCCGTCCACGATCAGGTTGTGGACGGCCCACCGAACGCCCCCCGTAGACTCGGCGAGGAAGTCCACGAGGTACCGGCCCACCGGGAGGGGATCATCGGTTGCACGGCCTGACGACGCGAACGCGGCCAACTTCTCGGCCTCCGTCGGTGTGGCCCGCTGGGCATCGAGGCGTAGACGCGTGACTGCGGCGGCATAGACAAGCTCGCTCCGCTTCTCGGGCGTCTCGTGTTCCCATCCCGGTCCGCGCTCGAGCTCCTCACGGACCGCGACGAGCAGGGCGGCGGGCGGCAACGGATCGGATCGGGTCGCCGGGCTCGTCGTCCTCGAGCTCCGCCAGCGGGTGCAGGTCGATCATCTCGGCCAGGTGCGCCGGCTCGGCAAGGTCCCTCATGCTCGGCGACCTGGCCGGCTTGACCGGGGTCGGCACGTCGGAGGGACCACGGCCTCGAGACCGGCGACGAACGCCACGAGGTCAGCGTCCCGGAACCGGAGCTCGCCGGCGAGGGGCCGGACAGCCCGGAGGCGTTCCTCCCGCACGAGCTGGTAGATCGCGCTGCGGTCGAGTCCGATCCTCTCGGCCGCTTGGCCGGGGGTGAGCAGGAGCGGGCCGCGATCGTCGGTCATGCCGGGTCCTCGGGCCGGCGGGCGGCCAGGCCCGGAGGAACCTGGCCGCCGTCGGAGAGAACCTCCGGCCGGTCGCGACCGGATGTGGTGATGCCGTCGCGCTCGCGAACGAGCTCGGCGATCGCGTCTAGGAACCGCGCGGCGGTCTCGGTCCTGACGGATGCCGCGCCTTCGATCGCGCTGGCCCGCTGCGGGATGACTCCCATGCGGCGGGCGACAGCCGAAACGGTGACTCGCCCGGAGGCGCGTCCGGCGGAGGGCTGGCCCGGTGATCGGCTGGCGCGGTAGCATGGGTCTATGGAAACCGCTACGGCGAGCCGCGGCACAAACGGCAGAAACGCAACAAACGACCGGGCGCTCGCAGCCCTCGGGAGGGGCCTAGAGGGACGCGACCGTGGGCGGACGCGCGCGCGGTGGGCGGGGCCTCGAGGATGGGCGGCGCGATACGGCTGGCCGTGGGTCGGGGCGGCCGACGCGGCGGTGATCCTCGAGGGGCTGGGGCGCAGTGCGGTCCGCGGACCCTGCCCAGGCCGTGGCGATCGTCACG
The DNA here is from genome assembly GCA_963849495.1 of uncultured Chloroflexia bacterium. Classification (GTDB taxonomy): domain Bacteria; phylum Chloroflexota; class Limnocylindria; order Limnocylindrales; family CSP1-4; genus CAIXZV01. The sequence goes on from CAWKHN010000019.1 coordinate 12,261, forward strand.
GGGGTGCTGCGCAACCTGGCCGATGGCCGCGAGCGGACCGCTACGGCCTCTCGGGCGCCGTGGTCACGGGCCACGGCATCGCGGCCCGGACGATGCGCGACTACATGGCCCGGCCGGGAGCGGGGCCTCTCCTGGCCGTCTGCGCGGATCGCGCACGATGGCGGGATGGCCATCTCGCGCAGGCGGACGGTCGCCCGTGGCGGCAGGGCAGGCTCAGGCGCAACCGCGCACCTCGCCGATGGAGGCGCCTGCGCCGTCGGCGGGTGGCACATCCTAACCGCGTTCCTAACCACGTCCGGGACCGTGCGCTAGGGTGCGGGTGCGTGCTAGGACGGCGGCAAACGGGGCGGATCGGAAATGGGGTTCAGGAGGTCGAGCGTTCGAATCGCTCCGCCCCGACCATCGATTCACGCACGAAATGGGCCCTCCGGCACCCCCGGAGGGCCCATCGTTTGTGTCAAGTCCCAGCTTGGGGTGTAACAGCGCGTCGTCATTCGCGCCTGCGTCTGATCAGCTCGCAAGCAGGAGCGGCTGGCCTGCCTCCTCGAGTGGCACGGCATCGACAGGAGAAGTGGAGCCGACACTCGGACTCGCCCTCAGTGCAGGGCAGGGAGGTCAGATCGAGCGGCCTGCAGCGTGCGATGCAGAGACCAGGAGGCTGGCGGAGGAGTTCGCGGTCGTCGTCACCCAGGCGGCGATCTCGGTGCGGCGCGCTGCACCGAGCTTGGCCAGGACGTGCTCGACGTGCGCGCTCACCGTCCTCCGCGACACGGAGAGCTCCGTGGCGATCTCGGCGTTCGTCATTCCCGCGGCGATCAGGCGCGCCACTTCGTACTCTCGCACGGTCAGCGGCCGCCATGGCTCGTCGTCGATCGCGTGCCCGCGGCTCGCCTTCGCGAGTTCGTCCGCGCGCGCGAGGAGTGCCGCGCTCCCGAGCGCGGATGCTCGTGCGCGAACGCTGGCCACGGTCGCGGCGGCTTCGGCATGGCGGTTCGCCCGGATCAGGCATTGCGCCAGATCAAGGCTCGCCCCGAGGCCTTCCCAGGTGCGACCCCGCTCATCCCAACCATGAACGGCGGACTCGATCGACTCGCGGGCCGCGGTGAGAGAACCGGCGGCGAGCCGGGCCAGCCCGTCCGCATGGCTCAGGGCGGGCGTGGCGACGGATTCCCAGCCGACCATGTACTCGTGAGCGCGGGCAACCCATCGCTCGGCCTCGTCCGGGCGGCGAGCCGCGATGAGGCCGCGGGTCCCGGTCACGACAAACGGAATCAGGAGCGCCCGCTCACCGACGGCACTGCCCAGCGACCAGCCTTCCTCGCAGCGCGCGACGGCGGCAGTCACGTCACCGGTCGCCAATTCGGTCTCGGCCAGACCCCAGAGCGGCGTGAGGATCAACTGGACCTCGCCGATGTGTCGCCCGGTGTCGAGCGACTCCTCGAGCCACCGCCTGGCTTCGTCGGGTCGGCCGCGCCCGAGTGCGACGAGGCCGATGACGTCCAGCGCCCCGATGACGCCGCGACGGCAGCCACGTTCGACCAGCTCCTGGCGGGCTCGCTCATCGGCCGCCTCCCAGCGGCCGCCCCCCCAGTCCAGGAAGGCCTTGGTCGTCGCCATCATCTGGCGGCAGTGCGACTGCTCGATGGCGTCCGCGTACTGCAGCCCCTCGCGCATCGCCAGCTCGGCGGTGCGGGCATCCATGATCCGGGTCGCCATGATCGCGAGGTTGCGGTAGCCGGTCACGCCCGTCGACTCGTATCCGGCGTCCCGGGCCTCCCGGGCCGCCCGCATGCCGTCGCGCAGCCCGCTCTCGTAGCGGCCCTCGAGGATGTCGATCCGGGCAACGAGCAGGTCGATCTCCAGGATCGCCTCACGGTCTCCGACCGTGTCCGCCAGGTCGCGCGCCGCCAGCGCATCCGCGCGCGCGGCTGACAGGTCGGAGACGAACAGCCAGTCGCTCGCGCGCGAGATCAGCAGCCATGCGCGGAGCTGTTCACGATCCGGGCTGGCCGGCAGCTCCGCGATCTCCGCGAGGGCCTGCTCGGTGTAGGAGGCCAGTTCCTCGTTGGGCGCTCCGTCCCGCGCGGCCTCGGTGGACATGTTGATGAGCATGGCCGCGGCCTTGAGACGCATTCCGGCCTCGAGGTACAGCTCACGCGCCCGGGTGGCGGCGATCACGCAGTCCCCGTTGCGCTCGATGGCGTTGGCCGATTCGGAGAACGCGTCGTAGAGCTCCGCCTGCTCCGCCACCGGCAGGTCGGCCGGCATGTTGTCGATCGCCCGCCGGTACAGCTCATACGCCTCCTGGCAGGCCGAGATCCGGTTCGCCTCGCGCGCGGCGGAGAGGGATGCCTTGAACGCCTGCGAGCGCAGGCCCGCCCGTTCGTAGTGGCGCGAGACGTGGACGATGCTCGACCCCTCCAGGTTGGTCACGAACTCCGCGGCCTGCGCGTGGAACCGACGCAGATCGGACGGCGGCACGGACCCATAGATCGCGTCGCGCAGGAGCTGGTGGCGGAAGTCGTAGTACCCCGCGTCGATGTACTGGAATGGGTAGAGGATCGCCGCGTCGACGAGCTCGTCCAACGTGGGCTCAAGGTCGCGCAACGGGCGATCGACGATGCCGGCCAGGACCTCGGGAGTGAAGCAGCGTCCGACGACGGCGCCGGCGCGGGCCACGAAGCGCGCATCGTCCGAAAGCCGTCCCAGTCGCGCCAGGACCGCGTCGCCGATGGTGTCGGGAACGTGCGCCTCACGAATGAGCCGACCGTCCGCCCGCGCATCGTCGTCCAGGGCGGCCAACAGCTCCTCGATGTGCAGCGGGATCCCGTTCGTCCGGTCGTGAACCGCCTCGACGACGTCGCGCGGCGTCGGAAGCTCGCCGCCGAGGATGAGCGTCGTGGCGACCGCCGTCTGGTCGAGTGTCAGCGGCCGCAGCCGGGCCTCCTGCGCGTAGCGCTGGTTCAGCAACCGCGCGCGCCACTCGCGGTGGATGGTGTCGGCCGGGAACTCATCGGCCCGGTAACCGGCAAGCAGAAACAGCGGGCGCTCCGTGGCGTGCCGCGCGAGCTCGCCGATGACCTCCAGGCTCATCTCGTCGGTCCAGTGGAGGTCATCGAAGATCAGCATGGTTGGCCGATCGATCGCATCGAGGATCCGGTCCGCGGCGGACCGGACGATGATCCGGCGGGCCCCGAGCGCGTCGCCGTCGTGCCGGCCGTCGATCGCCAGGAGGTCCTGCGACAGGGTGCCGAAGGCCTCGTTGCCACGCATCCCGATGGCCATCTCGCGAATGGAAGCGAGCGGCACCTGGCAGTCCTGGGGAGCCACCGCGCCACCGTCGACGCGCAGTCCTGCCGCCTCCGCCTTCCGGATCGCCGCGCGGATCAGGCGCGTCTTGCCCAGGCCCGCCTGGCCGGAAAGGAACAGTGAGTGCCCCCGACCCGCGAGCGCTTCGGTCGTCAGGTGATCAATCAGCTCCAGGAGATCGTCGCGGCCCACGAGGATCGGGCACAGCACGTTACCGGCTCGGTTCATTGCCGCAGTCTACGACTCGGTGTCGACGGGTCATCGGTCAAACGACCGATGTTGGCCGGATGTTTCCGCCGACCGGATAGGTCGGCACCCCGATGACGGGGAACACCGTGACGTCGAGGCTGGGCGGCATCGGCTCGATCACTCAAGCACGGAGGCTGAGTTTGCCCAGGTTCATGGACGTCCATTCCGGGTTCATCGGCGTGACCGCGCACCAGCTGAAGGAGGCGCACGAGCGAGATCTGGCAGTCGAGGCGGACGAGGGCGTGCACTTCGAGCGCACCTGGCTGGATCCGGAGCGGGGAAAGGTCTTCTGCCTCGCTTCCGGCCCGAGCAGGGAAGCGGTCATGCGCATCCACAAGCGGGCCGGCCACCCGACCGCCGAGGTCTACGAGCTGCAGATCGAAGTGTGACCAACGAGACGAACAGCACGAACAGGAGGATCCGCATGCCGCTCTTCATGGACACCCACACCATCGATGGCGGGGTGAAGGCCGAGGACGTGGCCGGCGCGCACCGCGCCGACCTGGAGACCCAGGGAAAGTACGGCGTCAGCTACCTGCGCTACTGGGTCGACGAGAAGGAAGGAAAGATCTTCTGCCTGGTTGACGCCCCCGACGCCGAGGCCGCCAACCGCGTCCACCGCGAGGCCCACGGCCTCGTTGCCGAGTCCATCAGCCCCGTGATCGAGGGGTCGTGATCCATTCTCCGACGCAGCCCTGACGGCAAGGTCGTGGTCACGCATGCCGGCGACGTCGTGTTCGACTCGGACGGCAACGTCGTGAGGTTCACGCCCAACGCCACTCCCACCGACAAAGCCACCTGGGCGGCGGTCATCTGCTCCGCGCTCGGGGGCAATCCCGCCTGGCCCCCGCAATTCTCGCCGACACAACACGTGAGGTACCACAATGGCAACGCTGTTTGACCCACTCCGGAAGCTGGCCGTCCGAGCGGCGGTCGCCGCAATGCTGAGCCTGAGCCTGGCCGCCGCGACCATGGCGATCGGCACTCCCGTGAGCGCCCACAGTCCGGTCGTGAGCGCCGCTGCCACGATCAACTGTGCCGAGGCCGTAACCAGCGCCCCGAGCGGTCCGGCGACCGTGTCGGCGACCTCCACGAGCTACGGCAAGGTGCTGGTCATCGGCGCGGGCGACTACACCGGCTGCTCGCTGTACCTGCTCACCTCCGACGAGCTCCACACCCTCACCGGCGCCCCGTACGCCTGCAGCGACGGGCAGAACCCGGCCGGAGCCCCGTGTGACACGGTCCTGTGGCCGGCCCTCCTCACCAAGGGTGCCCCCATCGCGGGACGCGGAGTCAACCCCTCCTTGCTCGGGACGGTGACCCGGACCGACATCCTGGCTGGGCCGGTGCAGCAGGTGACGTACGCGGGTATGCCGCTGTACCGCTTCGTCTTCGACGAGCAGCCGGGGGAGACCGAGGGAGCCAACCTGTTCGACCCGGTGACCAGCCCCACCGGCACCTGGTACCTGGTGAACCCCAGCCGGGGCAGGGTGGCGCCGGGCCAGGCTCACCTCGACCTTGAGTCCGCGCCGGTCAACGGCACCGGGTCCGATGAGACGGTGCTCGCGGCGAGGATGAACAACGACTTCAGTCTGTTCCCCAACGTGAGCTTCCCGGTCTACACCCTGAGCACGGACAGCCACCGGGGCCGCAGCAAGAGCGCCTGCAACGGGACGTGCGCGGCCGTGTACTGGCCACCGGTCCTCACCTCCGGGCGGCCCGTGGCCGGCCCCGGCGTCGACCGGCACGCTCTGGGCACCATCGTGCGGTCCGACGGCACCCACCAGGTGACCTACAAGGGCCAGCCCCTGTACATGTTCTACGGGGACGCGTACATCCAGCCGATCCCCGGAACCGGGGTTCAGGGCATCTTCGGGGCCGGTGTGAACAGTCCGTGGGGAGTGTTCAACACCATCCCGGTGCTGCCCTAGCTGGCCCGCACCGGTCGGGCCAACCGCACGGTTCTCTCACGCCCGACGCCCCTCCCCAGGGGCGTCGGGCATCCGCGCGCCCGACCATTGAAACTCGGCCAGAAACCGTCGATCCGACGACAGAGCCCAGGGTTGCGGAGCAGGGAGGACGACCCTCGGCGGACAGGGAGGACGACCCCGGGGGCCAGCGGTCGGGGATCGCGGCTGTTCGCTGTAGGCTTCGCGAGGTCGTGACGGATGCGTCCCCGTCCGGTGGTCGTCGACCCGTCACGGCGTCCAGAGGGTACGAACCGATGCGACTCCATGAGGCTCTCAAGCATGACGACCGCACGCGCCAGCTCGCTGGGGCGATGCTCGACCGGCTCGGGATGACTGACGAAGCAGCCATGGTCATGAGCGACGATGGCGGCGCTTTGAACGGCGCCGTCGTGGCGTGCGATCGGGGTCTTGTCGTGTTCACGCTCGCAGGCACCCCCCGGATCCAGGCGGATGTCTACGCGTGGCGCGACGTCGTTCCGCCCCAGCTCACCGTGACGACCGAGGTGGAGCTCGGGACGGCGTTGATGGCGTTGCGGGTTCGACTTCGTCACCCGGCGGTGGACGTCGGAACTGGCCCATTCGATGTGGGGACGATCGAGTGGCAGATCGACTCGAGAGGGGCCGCCCTTGCCTTCTGGCACGCCTGCGCACAGCGCGCAGGCGGCGGCTGACAGGTCCCCCAAGCCTCGGCCACGAGTCGCTCGCCCGCCTCACGTCGCGGCCAGCACTCCCAGGGGGCGGTGCCTCATCAACGTCACCCATCACGCCGGCTCGTGTGCTCGGCCGGCTGCGCTCGGACGCCGGCATCCACGTGTGACGTCGGTTCCGGCCACGATCCACCGACCCTGGCTCGGACACACCGGGGGCATTTGGTCCGGCGCCTGGCCCTGTGGAGCAGCCGGCAGCAGCGCCGCCCCTATCCCGGGTGCTGAGTGACCCGGCAGGACCCTGACCATCAGCTCGACGCGTCCTCGCGGTCCATCCGGTCGGCGGCCTCGAGAGCCGCGACGCTCGGCTTGCCGACGGCACCTGGATCAACGGGCTGGCTGGAGCGGATGCTGCTGCCGTATGGGGCAGCCAGCGCCGCCATCCCGGCCATTCCGCCCGCGACGTTCGAGACCGGGCCGACGCCCGACGGAACCGGCAGCGGGATGTGGAGCGGGTGGGCGTCATAGTCCTGGAGCGCGGGGTCGACGGAGGTGACCCCGGAGATGTCGAGGCCGTCGATGGACTCGCGCTGCGCCAGCGCATCGCCACACACCCGGCAGTGCGTCGCGTTCGGCGCCACGGATGCCGAGCACCAGGGACACGTCCGGCCCTCGTTCGTCACGTTTGCGTCGGTCATCGTGGACCCGCTTCCAGATAGGTGTCTCGGAGAAGGTACCAGCCGGTTCGCGGGCATGACCGCGGCCCGCGCCCCGCATCGGAGCGCACGGGCGCGGCCACGCTGTTGGACGCCCACACGAAGAGGCTCGCCGGTGGACCGGCGAGCCTCTCGATCGATCTGGTCGCGGGCGACCCGGCTGGGCCGCCCACTGCTCGGGGAGGTAGGAGTTGATGAAGTTGAGGACGTCCTGGCGATCTGTGCGGAACACGCCTCCGGTTCCCGCGCAGTTGCCGTTGACGCCGAACGAGGTGATGCCGGCGACCACATTGGTGTCGCCCAGGAAGTTGGGGCCACCGGAGTCACCGAAGCAGGTGCCACCCGTGTTCGCGTTGTTGGACAGGAGCATCGATCCGATCCCGGTGAAGCCGGGGGTGTCGATCTGGATCAGCCTGGGATAGGCGACGTACCGGGTCCTGCTGGCCTGATCCTTCCACGCCGCCGCGTCCGGGAAGCTCCGCTGCATGCCGTAGCCGACGGAGGTGAACGTCACCTTGTTCAACCCACGCTGGGTCTTGAAGGCATCGAACTCGTTGGCGCTCGGCAGCGTGCCGTACTGATCCTGGGGCAGGACGATGCCTGGTTCTTCAAGCACGACGATCCCGACGTCGTGCACGAAGAACGGAGCGGTCTCGTAGAGCGGGTGAGCGGCCCAGCTGACGGCCTCCACCGAGTTCGGGCCCGCGAATGGATAGTTGTTGTCGCCGTTGTCGACATCGGATTCAGTGAAGACGCGCATCCCCGAGTACGGATGTCCCGGGAAGTTGTCGGCGCAGTGGCCGGCCGTGAGCAGAACGGTGGCTGAGAGAAGCGTTCCAGTGCAGCGGAAGGCCTGTGCTGAACCCTCGGCGGCGCTGCATGGGCACACAAGCCGTCCGAGAGGGTTCCGGATGCCTGCACGCAGCAACAGCGTTTCGCAAGCCCCGCATCACGATACATCCGCGACCCAGGCCGCTGTCCGACCCCTCGTCACGTCGTGACCCGGTCCTCGAGCATGGCAATGCCCCGGCGCTCGAGGGAAATCGGCACCGGGGCAACTCTGATTCTACGGCGCCCTGGGGCACGAACAGCCCGAATCGGACGGGTGCCACGGTGCTGCATCTTGGTGCTGTGTGGACACCGCTTCCTGCACAATGATGATGCTCGGGATCATCGAGCGACGGGACGGGAGGAGGCGAGATGACCGATCGAGGGGCCGGCGACTCCGGCGACTCCGGCGATGCCGGCAGCGGCTCCCAGGCGACCCAGGGCGGGCTCCCGTCCCAGTCGACCCAGGGCAGGCTCCCCGCCCAGCCACCGGCCCCACCTCCCGTGCCACCGTCCGCGCCGCCGCCTATCGGGCTGATGTCACCCCCCGGTCCGCCCCTCCCGCCGCCCGCGGGCGGCTTTGGCCCGCCTTCGAGTTCAGGCGCGCCCGTGGACTGGGCCGCTCCGAGTGCCGTGCCGACCGGGCTCGAGGTCCCGGGGGCAGCTGGCCTCCGCTTCGCCCGGGTCCTCCACCGCTTCCTGGCGTGGGTGATGGACGCGATCATCGTGGGCCTGACCGCCGCGATCGTCGCCGGAGTGGTCGGCGCCGCGTCGCGTGGCACGTCCTCCGAGACCGCGGCGATCTACACGGTGATCTACCTCGGCGTTGCGTTCCTGTACTTCGTGGGGCTGTGGACCAGCGCTGGCCGGGCGACCCTCGGCATGCGGGTCATGAAGCTCCAGGTCGGCAACGCGTTCGATGGCCGCACCCTGACGATGTCGCAGGCCACCCTCCGCTGGATCGGACTGGGGCTGCCGTTCCAGGCGCTGTCGCTGCTCCCCGGCGCCTCGACCGCGATCGGCGGTCTCGTCATCCTGTGGTACCTGGTGTTGCTGATCACGACGGCCATCAGCCCCACCCGGCAGGGCGTCCATGATCGGCTCGCGGGCTCGGCGATCGTCCAGCCCGTCGGCGCCTCGACACCGGCGATGGCCTGCCTGGTGCTCGTCCTGCTGCTCCTCGTGGTCCCCGTCATCCTGGGCTTCCTGTTCCTCGCTTATACGCTGCCCATGACGACGATCCTCTCGTCCGTGGGCAATTAGGTCTGATCGCCGGGCGCACTAGACTTGGGGGGTGACCCTCCCGGACGAGCTCCGACCCGACGCCGCGCAGCAGGACGGCGTCAACGACATGGACCCCGAGTCGTTCCGTGTCGCGGCGCACGCGGTCGTCGACCGGATCGCGGACTACCTCGCGTCGGTCGAGTCGTATGCGGTCCTGCCGCCGATCGAGCCCGGCTCCATCCGCCCGCTGCTGCCGGCCCACGCCCCCGAGGCCCCGGAGCCGATGGCGGCGATCCTCGCGGACGTCGACCGGCTGGTGTTCCCGAATGCAACCCACTGGCAGCACCCCGGCTTCTTCGCCTATTTCGCGACCAGCGCGTCGGGGCCGGGGATCCTGGGCGAGTTCCTCACGGCGGCCCTCGGCCAGAACCCGATGCTGTGGCGGACCTCGCCGATCGGGACCGAGCTCGAGGGCGTCGTCGTGTCCTGGCTCCGCGAGGCCATCGGCCTTCCCGATGCGTTCGAAGGCATGCTGACCGACACCGCCTCCACGTCCACGCTGATCGCGCTCGCCGCCGCACGCGAGGCGGCCGGGCTCGATGCCTCGGCCCAGGGCCTGGCGGGCCGCACGGACCTCCCGGAGCTTCGCGTCTACGCATCGGCCGAGGCCCACAGCTCGATCGAGAAGGCGTGCATGACCCTCGGGCTGGGTCGCGCGTCGCTGGTGAAGATCGCCACCAACGACCGGCTGGAGATGGACGTGCCTGAGCTGGAGCGGGCGATCGCCCAGGACAGGGCCTCCGGTCGCCGGCCGATCGCGATCGTGGCCACGATCGGGACGACCTCGTCAACGTCCGTGGATCCCGTTGCGGCCATTGCGGGCATCGCCGAGCGCGAGGGTCTGTGGCTCCACGTGGACAGCGCCTACGCGGGTGTCGTCGCGCTGCTGCCGGACCTGCGGGCGCCGTTCTCGGGCTGGGAGCGCGCCGACTCAATCGTCGTCAACCCGCACAAGTGGCTGTTCACGCCCCTCGACGCCTCGCTGCTGCTCAGCCGGCGCATGGACCGGTTGCGCGACGCGTTCAGCCTCGTGCCCGAGTACCTGCGAACGCTCGACCGCGTCAATCCGGTGCTCGACTACAACGAGTACCAGCCCCAGCTGGGCCGCCGGATGCGGGCGCTCAAGCTGTGGATGCAGCTCCGCTGGTTCGGGCTCGAGGGCCTTCGCCGGCGAATCCGGTTCCACCTGGACCAGGCGGCCGAGTTCGCCGGCTGGATCGATGCCGATCCGGACTGGGAGCGCATGGCGCCCGCCCCATTCTCGACGGTCTGCTTCCGGTACCGGCCGCGGAGGCTGGCCGGGCGAGAGGACGAGCCGGAGGTCCACGCGAACCTTGACGACCTCAACACGCGGCTGATGGATGCCGTCAACCGCACCGGAAGGGTGTTCCTGTCCCATACGCGGCTCGGCGACCGGTTCACGATCCGGCTGGCGATCGGCAACCTGCGCACCGAGCCGCGGCACGTCGAGCTGGCCTGGACGCTCCTGCGCGCGGAGGCAGCCCGGCTCGACGGCTGACCGTCAACACCCACCCACAGTCCACAGGTTCGTCACCAGGCAAGGAGGCCGACATGTCCGCACCGATCGAGGTCCTGTACTTCTACCGGACCCGCTGGGGATCCCACGACGAGTTCGTGGACCTGCTGCGCAAGAACCACTGGCCGATCCTGCGCGAGCAGCTCGCCGCCGGCCGCTACACGGCGGTCGAGATGTGGACGCCCCGCTTCCACGGCGAGGGCCGGGCGGACTGGGACGTGCTGGTGTCCATCACCTACCGGGACTGGGCCGCCATCCAGGAGCACGGCGACGCCGAGATCGCGCGGCGGCTGTACCCGGACCAGGAGGCGTTCAAGGCCGCGGAGGCGCATCGCTTCGAGCTGCTGGAGGCCCACTGGGACGTCGTGCTGGAGTCCCGACCACTGGACGGGTAGGGCGGGGGACCGGGCACGGCCCGGCGACACCCCGCGCACGACGACGGCAACCCGTGGATGCCGGCGGCACGCATCGTGCCGCGACCCGCGATAATGCGCCCCTGACCGAAGACCAAGCGGAGGCCACCGGATCCCGTGCCGCCCATCACCGAGCTCTCCCGCATCGAGCCCGTCCATCTCGCCCGCCTCGAGAAGCAGGGCATCTTCACCACGGGCATCCTGCTCGAGGTGTCCGAGACCGTGACACGACGGCAATCCCTCGCGGACCACGTCAAGGCCACGACGAACGACGTCTCGACCTGGCGGGACGAGGCGCTGATGCTCAACCTCGCCGGGTTCGGGGCCACCGAGCACCAGCTGTTCGTCCAGGCGGGCATCGAGGGGCTGCGCGACCTTCTCGCGGTGGATGTCGCCGAGTTCAAGGCGCGGCTCGCCCGCGCGGCGGTGGAGCTCAACTGGGAGCTGCCCGCGGAGCTCATGATCGAGACCTGGTGGGAGCAGGCACGCACGCTCGAGGAGGCATAGCCGCTCCCGGAGGGTGCCCCCGGGCGGTCGGCGGGATCGCACCCGGTACCATCTGGGTCTGATGCAATCCCTGCGCGGCGTCCTCGCCGCACTCGTGGTCGGCGTTGCGACCGCGCTCGTCGTCGTCGCGGTGGCGATTCTCCCGTTCCTGAGCCCCGCCTGGGTGGGCTTCGAGCAGGAGCGCGCGCAGGCAACCGCCTGGACCGGGTACACCCCGGCGCAGGTCCGGGCCGCGACGGACAGCATCCTCTCGGACCTCGTGCTCGGTCCGCCCTCGTTCGACGTGCAGGTCGCCGGGGTGCCCGTTCTCAACGACAGGGAGCGTGGCCACATGCGCGATGTCCGGGGCGTGTTCATGGCCTTCTTCCTCGCGGCAGCGATCGCCGCGCTGGTGCTCGCCGGCGCCTTCGCGCTCGAGCGGGGGCGCGGCCGGGCGCGCCTGTGGCGCCGGGTCTCGCGCGCCGGGATCGCGATCGCCGGGGTCACGCTGATCGGGGGCGCGATCGGGATGACCTCCTTCGACGCCGCATTCATGCTGTTCCACGAGCTGTTCTTCCCACAGGGCAACTACCTGTTCAACCCGCAGACCGACCGGCTGGTCCAGCTGTTCCCGGATGCGTTCTGGGTGGACACCTCGGTCGCGATCGGCCTCGTCATCGTGACGCTCTCGGTGGTTCTGGCCCTGCTGGGTCGTCGCCGCGCGGCGGCGATCGAGGCCCGGGCGTCGCGGACGCCGTCCACGCTGTCGGCGGTCCCGGTCCGATGACCGGCGACGGGGTCCCGGTCGGGCGGCTGTTCGGGATCGAGATCCGCGTGTCGCTCGCATGGGCGGTGCTGCTCGCGATCGTCACCCTCATCGGCGCCGAGCAGGCGACCGTCATCTCGCCCGACCTGCCGTTCGCGCTCCAGTGGGTGATCGGTGCGGGCGTCGCGACGGGCTTCCTCGTGTCGGTGCTCGCCCACGAGCTGGCCCACGCGCTCGTCGCGAGGCGACGCGGCGTGTCGTCGCCGACCATCGTGCTGGGGTTCGTGGGCGGGCTGGCGCCCCTCGCGATCCAGGCCCGGCGGCCGGTCGACGAGCTGGTCATCGGGCTCGCAGGCCCGTTGCTGTCGCTCGTGCTTGCGACCGCGATCATGTCGGCTGGCGCCATCCTCGGTGGGACGGTGCCGGAGATGGGTGCCGTCGCGGGCGGGCTCGTGATCGTCGGGGCTCTCAACCTGATCCTGGGCGTGCTGAGCCTGCTCCCCGGGCTTCCCCTCGACGGCGGCCGGATCATTCGTGCCCTCGCCTGGGCCCACACCGGCAGCCCCGACGGTGCTACCCGCGTCACGGCACGCGTCGGCCGGATCGCGGGCTGGCTCACGATGGGCGTCGGGGTGGCCGTCGCACTCATGGACGAGGCGGCCCTGGGGCTGCTCACGCTGTCGATGGGCTGGTTCCTTTCGACCGGGGCGCGGACCCTGGATCGCCGGCTCGGGCTGGAGCTTCTGCTGCGTGGCATGCCCGTTCGTGACGCGATGGAGCAGGACGTCGCCTGGGTCGGTCCGCACCTCACGATCGACACGTTTGCCAGCCGCTACGAAGGCGAGGGTGCGGTCAGCGCGCTCGCCGTCGTCGATGACGACCACGTCGTGGGCGTGCTCGGCGTGGGCCGGCTCAAGCGGCTGGGCCGCCGGCGCTTCGCCGCGACGCGTGTCGCGGACGTCATGACCACGCCGCCGCAGGCGCCCCTGCTGGCCCCCGGCGATGACCTGTGGGGCGCGCTCGACCTGGTCAACCAGACCGGGATCGATGCCCTCGCGGTCGCCGAGGACGGGCATCTCGCCGGGATGCTGACCCGCCGCAGCCTGGCGATCGCCATCCGCGACCGGATGGCCGCACGCGGGGGCTCCGCGGCGTGAGCAGCGACCTGCTCAGCGTCGAGGCCGCGCAGGCCACCGTCCTCGCGGGTGTCGAGCCGCTGCTCGCGCTCGACCGGATGGCGCCGGAGCTCGCGCTGGGGCGGGTCCTCGCAGAGCCGGTGGCCGCGGCGACGTCGCTTCCCCCGTGGGACAACTCGGCGATGGACGGGTACGCGATCCGGTCGGCCGATGTCGCTCGTGCCGGTGATGGCCGGCCCGTCCGGCTGACGGTGGTCGGGGAGTCCCGCACGGGTCACGCACCCGACGCACGCGTGCTCGACGGAACAGCCGTCCGGATCGCGACCGGGGCGCCGATCCCCACGGGGGCCGATGCCGTCGTGCAGGTGGAGCTGACCACGCCGCTCGATGCGGACGAGCATCCGGGACCGCGGGGGCGCGACGCCACCGGACCCCTGCCGGCCGCGTGCCTGGTCCATGAGCGGGTCGGGTCCGGCAATGCGATCCGCCGGGCCGGCAGCGACGTGCGCGCCGGGGAGGTGATCGCCGTCGCGTCGGATCTCGTGACGCCCGCCGTCGTGGCCCTCGCCGCCGGGTCCGGGGTCGGCGAGCTGGCCGTCCGGCGCCGGCCGCGCGTGGCGGTGCTCACGACGGGGGACGAGGTTCGGCCGGCCGGCGTGGATCTCGGCCCCGCCGGGATCCCCGATGCGAACGGTCCCGGTCTGCGCTCGCTGGTGCGCGACGCGGGAGCGGAGGCGATCGAGCTCGGCATCGCGGGGGACCGGCTGGAGGACGTCGAGGCCAAGCTGCGGGAGGGCCTCGCCGTGGCGGACCTGGTCGTCGTCTCGGGCGGCGTGTCCGTGGGGCCGTACGACGTGGTCCGGCTGGCGTTCGACACGGTCGGTCATGTGAACCTGTGGCGGGTGGCCGTCCAGCCCGGCAAGCCGTTCGCCTTCGGGCGCGCGAGCGTGGACGGCCGGCCGGAGCCGGTGCTGCTGTTCGGCCTGCCCGGCAACCCGGTGTCGGCGTTCGTCACGTTCGAGCTGTTCGTGCGGCCCGTGCTCCGACGACTCGCCGGCCACGCACGGCTTCATCGGCCGCTGGACCGCGGCGTCCTGCAGGAGCCGGTCACCAAGAGCCTCGGCCGGCGCGGCTACCAGCGGGTCACGGCGCTCCGCCGGGCCGATGGCTCGCCGAACCGCGACGGCAAGGGGCGCGTCCGGGTCCGGCTCGCCGGATCGCAGGGAAGTCACGTCATGTCCGCGCTCGCCGCAGCCGACGCGCTGGCGGTCGTGCCCGAGGCCGTCGAGCGCGCCGAGGCCGGCACCGAGGTGGAGCTGCGCTGGCTGGATCGCGGGTAGGTGACGCCGCGGGTCCCGCCCCGCTAGCATCGGGGAGAGCAGGAGGACCCATGGACCGGAGCGAGCCCCCGCGCGCGGAGCGCCGCCGCCTCACCCACGTCGATCGGCGAGGGCGGCCGCGGATGGTCGACGTCAGCGACAAGCCGTCGACCGCACGCCGTGCCGTCGCCGAGGCCGAGGTGGCCGTCTCGCCCGAGACGCTCAGCCTGGTCATCGACGGCGGTGGCGCCAAGGGCGACGTCCTCACCGTGGCGGAGCTCGCCGGGGTGATGGGCGGCAAGCGGACATCCGAGCTGATCCCGCTGTGTCACCCGCTGCCGCTCACGGACCTCGTGGTCGCGGTCACGCCCGACAGGGCGGCCGGCGTGCTCCGGGTCCGGGCCGAGGCAGCCACGACCGGGCCCACGGGCGTCGAGATGGAAGCGTTGACCGCCGCGTCCATCGCCGCTCTGACGATCTACGACATGGTCAAGGGCGTGGAGCGCGGCGTGGAGGTTCGGGCGCTCCGGCTGATCTCCAAGACCGGCGGCAAGAGCGGTGACTGGCACCGTCCCGTCAGCGCGGCGGATGAACCGCGTCCCCGTCGGCGTCCGGGCGAGCGGATCGCCGGTCGCGTCGGCAAGCGCAAGGGACCGGGTTGACGTCCGGCGCGCCGGCTCCCGCGACACGATCCGCGCTCGTCGTGACGGCGAGCGACCGGGGCGCCAGGGGGACGCGCGCCGACGCGTCCGGAGATCTCATTGCCGAGCGTCTTGCCGGGCTGGGGTTCGCCGTCGCGCGGCGGGTGGTTCCCGACGATCAGTGGGTGATCGAGGCGGCCCTGGTCGATGGGGCGGCCGCGCATCCGCTGGTCGTGACGACCGGCGGCACGGGCCTCACCCCGCGGGACGTGACTCCCCAGGCGACGGCCGCCGTCCTGGACTACGAGGTGCCCGGGATCGCCGAGGCGATGCGCGCGGAGGGCAGGCGGTCCACCCCGTTCGCCGCGCTGTCGCGGGGCATGGTCGGCGTCCGCGGCCGCAGCCTGATCGTGAACCTGCCCGGGTCGCCCAAGGGCGCGCTCGAGTCGCTCGAGGTCGTCATCCCGGTGCTGGATCACGCGCTCGAGACGCTGGCCGGTCCGTTCGACCACGCCGCGGCCCGCTCCGCCGGTCGCGCCGATCTGCCGCCCGGCCTGCCGGAGGACGCCTGACCATGTTCGAGCCGTTCGCGGACGTGCCCGCCTATCCGCTCGTGTTCCCGGTGTTCTGGGGAGCGACCGCCTTCTTCGCGCTCGCGATGGCACGCCACCTGCGCGTCTTCGCCGTCGCCCGGTCCGCGACGCCGACGGACCGGATCGGGGTGCGGCTGTTGGGCGCCGCCCGCTACGGGCTGGGGCAGACGCGGATGTTCCGCGACCCGCGCGCCGGGGCGATGCACTTCAGCATCTTCTGGGGCTTCATCCTGCTCACGATCGGGACGGCCAACATCGTCACCGGGGGCCTCGTCCAGGCGGTGGTCGCGGCGCCGCTCGACGGTGTGCTGTGGGCCGCCGTCAACGCGATGCAGAACGTCGTGGCGGTGATCGTCATCGCGGCCGTCGGCTATGCCTACTGGCGGCGGCTGGTGACGAAGCCGGCGCGGCTGTCACTCAACCTGGACGCGCTGCTGATCCTGGCCATGATCGGGGGGCTGGTGGCCGCCGAGCTGCTGGGGCAGGTGTTCCAGGTGGCTGCGTATGGCGACGAACCCGGGGCGTTCATCGCCGACGCCGTCGGCGGCGCGCTCCACGGCCTCGACCCAGCCATCAGCGGCGCCCTGTTCGGGATCCTGTGGTGGGTGCACATCGGTCTCGTGGCCGCGTTCCTGGTCTACCTGCCGTCGTCCAAGCACCTCCACGTTGCGACGGCGATCCCCAACATCCTGCTGCGCAAGCTGCGGCCCCGGGGCGAGCTGCCGGCGATGGACCTCGAGGCCGAGGACGCCACGTTCGGGATCCGCACCGCCGCCGACCTGTCGTGGAAGGACCTGCTCGACGGATTCACCTGCACCGAGTGCGGACGGTGCCAGCAGGCCTGCCCCGCGTACAACACGGGCAAGCCGCTCAACCCCAAGACATTCATCATCGGCATCCGCCACGAGGCGGTCGAGGCAGAGCGCGGTCTGCCGCTCATCCCGAACTCGCCGACCGTCCGCGACACCTTCGGCCTCGACGACCGGCTGGCCCCCGCCACGCTCGCGCGCCCGCTCGTGGACGCCGCCATCCCGTACGACGCGGTCTGGGACTGCCTGACCTGCGGCGCGTGCGTGGAGGCGTGCCCGGTGACGATCGAGCACGTGGACAAGATCGTGGGCATCCGCCGCAACCTGGTGCTCGAGGACAGCCGCTTTCCACAGGAGCTGGCTGCCGCGTTCCGGGGGATGGAGAGCGTCGCGAACCCGTGGGGCCAGCCGCCGTCCTCCCGCCTGGACTGGGCGAAGGGTCTTCCGTTCGAGGTACGCACGGCGGCATCGGTGGCCGCCGCCGGGGAGCTGGATACGCTGGAGGTCCTGTACTGGGTCGGTTGTGCGGCCGCGTTCGACGACCGCAATCGCCGGGTCGCGCGCGCCGTGGCGACGTGCCTCGACGCCGCAGGCGTGTCGTTCGCGGTGCTGGGCCAGGAGGAGGCCTGTACCGGCGATCCGGCCCGGCGCATGGGCAACGAGTACGTGTTCCAGATCCTCGCGGCGCAGAACATCGAGACGCTGAACCGCTACCGGGCGGGGGAGCGAACGATCGTCACCGCGTGCCCGCACTGCTTCAACACCATCGGCAACGAGTACGGGCAGCTGGGCGGATCGTTCGCGATCCGGCACCACAGCGAGTACCTCTCGTCGCTGGTCAAAGCGGGCCGGCTCGCCCTGGGCTCGGACGGGCTGCCGTCCCGCTCCGTCACCTACCACGACTCGTGCTACCTGGCCCGCTACAACGGCGTGATCGCACCGCCGCGAGAGGTGCTGGGGGCCATCCCCGGCATCGAGCTGCGCGAGATGGACAACCATGGCCGCCAGACATTCTGCTGCGGTGCCGGCGGTGGCCGGATGTGGATGGAGGAGACGCGGGGCACGCGCGTGAACGCCGAGCGGACCCGCCAGGCGCTGGCCACGGGCGCGGAAACCGTTGCCACCGCGTGCCCGTTCTGCATGACGATGCTGCGCGACGGCCTCACCGACGCGGGTCGCGGCCACGACGCTTCCGACCCCGTGCTGGCCCAGGACATCAGCGAGCTGCTGGCCGCGGCGGTGGTCCCGGGCCCGATGGCCGGCCGTGAGGTCCCGGAGTCGAGACGCCTGCCGGTGCTGTGAGCGACGAGGGCGGAACCACCGCGGACGGCGCTCCGGTGCCGTTCTACGCGTCGCGGCGCCTGCACCTCGAGGTGATCGACGCCGAGACGGAGCTGCACATCGAGGGCTCACCGGTCGAGGGGGACGTGGATTTCTACCTCGAGCGGGCGCAGATCACCGGGGGACCTGTGCTGGATGCGGGATGCGGCACCGGGCGAGTCTCCATCCCGCTCGTCGAGGCCGGGTTCGGCGTGACCGGTGTCGACCTGTCGGCCGCGATGCTGGCCCTGGCCGGGGTGAAGCGATCGGCCCTGCCCCCGAACGTGGCGGCGCGGTTGCAGCTGGTCGAGGGCGACATCGCCGGCCTCGCCCTCGGACGGCGTTTCAACCTGATCATCACGCCATTCCGGGTGTTCCAGTTCCTGCTCACGCCGGAGGCCCAGCGTGCAGCGCTGGAGGCGCTCGCCAAACACCTCGCCCCCGGCGGACAGCTCGTCCTCGACCTGTTCGACCCACGCCTCGAGTGGTGCACCGACGTCCCGGCTCGCCGGGAACCCGCGGCGCCCCGCGCGTTCGACGAGGTTCGCCATCCGGGGACTGGGAACCGGGTGCGGATCGAGGTCACCGGGAGGGTCAACGATCCACTGCGGCAGGTGTTCCACGAGACGTGGCGGCACACGGAGCTCGACGCCGACGGCCTGCCCATCCGGAGCGAGGAGGAGGCGCTCACGCTTCGGTGGACCTACCGCTGGGAGATGCGCCACCTGCTCGAGCTGTGCGGATACGAGGTCGTTGCCGAGTACGGGGATTTCCGCGGGTCTCCTCCGGCGTACGCGCAAGAGCAGGTGTGGGTGGTGACGCGGCAACAGAGCCCCGGCCCGCGCCGGTAAGTCCTCGTCGGGAGGCGCCCTGCCAGGCGCCCGCCTGGTGACTCGACCATGTGTCGTCGAGTCGATGTCCACGCTGGACTCGCGAGGCAGATCCCGGATCGGGGGCGCGAGTTGCGCTCAGTGACGCACCACTCGACTCAGGGCCGAGTCACGCATCGGCTGTCGCCGGAATCCAGCCTCCGGGCCGAGCAAGGCGGCAACGTAACCGCGCCCCGTCAGCCCTTGAGGGCAGCCCCGCAGGACATGCAGTTCCGGTCCGTCCAGAGATTGCCCATCCCGCAGTTGGGGCAGATCTTCATCCCCTCGGTCGACACCGCGAACGGGGACTCCGGGGTCTCGGCATCGGGGGACTCGCGGCGGATCCGGTCACGGATGATCGCTGTCGCACCCAGGAGCACCAGCACGGCGATGGCGAGCAGCAGGAGGTAGGTCTGGTCCATGACGAAGGCCTCCCCGGCCTGGACCGTCCCGAACCCCCGCGGTCGGTCGCGGCCCGATGCCGGCGCAGGGCCAGCGTAGCGGTCCGAACGGCCCGTGTCATCCATGACGTTCGGGCGTGGGCCGCGCGCTGGTAGGATGGCCCCGGTGAGCATGAACGCGCCCGTCCACGGATCCGTACGCCTCACGGAGGAGCAGATCCTCCTGCGTGACGCCGTGCGTGTGCTCGCCGACGAGCAGATCGCGCCCCGCGCCGCGGAGATCGACCAGCAGGGCCAGTTCCCGGAGGACGTCCGCCGGCTCCTGGCCGATCACGACATCCTGTCGATCCCGTTCGCGGAGCAGCACGGCGGCCTGGGCGGCGACCTGCTGACGCTGTGTCTCGCGATCGAGCAGATCAGCCGCGTGTGTGCGACATCGGGGCTCATCCTCGCCGTCCAGGCCCTCGGCGCGATCCCGATCCAGGTGGCGGGCACGCCCGAGCAGCAGGATCGCTGGCTGCCGGGGCTGGCGTCCGGGGAGAGGCTCATTGCCTTCGCGCTGACGGAGGCGGATGCGGGCTCCGACCCGTCGGGGATCCGGACACGGGCCGTCCGTGACGGCGACGACTACGTGATCGACGGGACGAAGCGCTTCATCAGCCACGCGAGCGTCGCGGACTACGTGGTCGTGTTCGCCGTGACCAACCCCGATGCCGAGAAGCCGAGCCGGCGGCTGTCGGCGATCCTCGTGGAGACGGATCGCCCTGGCTTCAAGGTGACCCGTCTGGAGCACAAGATGGGGATCCGGGGCTCACCAACCGCGGAGCTGGCGTTCGACGGCGTGCGCGTCCCGGTGACCAACCGCCTGGGCGCCGAGGGCCAGGGCTTCGCGATCGCGATGCAGACGTTCGAGCGCTCACGCCCGGGGATCGCGGCGCAGGCCGTGGGGATCGCCCAGGGTGCGCTGGAGGTCGCGGCCCGATACGCAGCGGAGCGCCGCCAGTTCGGCAAGCCCATCGCCGACCTGCAGATGGTGCAGGCGATGCTCGCGGACATGGACGCGGCAACCGAGGCTGCCCGTCACCTGGTCTACACCGCGTGCCAGGAGATCGAGGCGGCGGCGCCCGATGCCGCTCGATGGGCCGCCATCGCCAAGCTCGTCGCCGGCGATGCGGCCATGCGCGTGACCACCGACGCCGTCCAGGTCCTGGGCGGCTACGGCTACATCGATGAGTACCCCGTTGAGCGGATGATGCGCGACGCCAAGATCACCCAGCTCTACGAGGGCACCCAGCAGATCCAGCGGCTCATCGTCGCCCGGGCATTGCTCGCGAAGAGCTCATGACCGGTCGGCGCCCGTCGATCCAGGAGCATTGAGCGCGTGCAGATTCTCGTCCTCACCAAGCCCGTTCCCGATCCCGCCGCGGGCGCGGAGCGCCTCGGCCCGGACAACCGCCTCGACCGCGCGGCGTCACCGACCGTCGTCAACGGCAACGACGAGTACGCGCTCGAGGCAGCGCTCCAGCTCGTGGAGGCGCATGGCGGCGAGGTCGCGATCCTCTCGATGGCCCCCGCCAATGCGATCGAGACGATGCGCAAGGCGCTCGCGATGGGCGCGAAGCGCGGCGTCCTGGTGACCGATCCGGCTCTCGCCGGTGCGGACCTTCCGACGACGATCCGGGTGCTCGCCGCCGCAGCCGCGCGCGAGACCTTCGACCTCCTGCTCGCGGGCCTCGACACGTCCGACGGGACCGCAGGGGCCGTCGGAGCAGGGGTGGCGGCGCGTCTCGGGCTGCCGCTGCTGTCGTCCGCCGCACGCATCGAGCCCGACCCCGCAGCCGGTCGCGTCCGCGTCCACCGCCTGAGCGCGAAGGGATACGACGTCATCGAGGCGCCGATGCCGGCGGTGATCTCGTGCACGCAGGCACTCGGAGCGCCGCGCTATCCGTCGCTCAAGGGGATCATGGCCGCCCGGACTCGCGAGATCGCCACGTACGCGCTCGGGGACCTGGGCGATCCGGCGCTCGCGCCGGCCGACGGCCGCTGGGCCACGCAGGTCGTGTCGGCCGAGAAGCCACCCGCGAGAGCTGCGGGTCGCGTCGTCACCGGACCACCCGCGGACGCCGCGCGCGAGATCGCCGACTTCCTCGCCGACCGGAGGCTCATCTGATGCCGCCCGTGATCCTCGCCGTCGGGGAGGTTGCCGATGCGCAGCTGACCCGTCTGTCCACCGAGGTCGCCACCCTGGCCCGTGTCCTTGCCGACGCGGCAGGGGGGACCTCCGTCGGCCTGGTCGTCGATTCCGCCCCGGATGCCGCCGCATCGGAGCTCGCGGGCTTCGTGCCCCGCGTGGTGTCCGTGTCCTCGCCCGCGATCGCAGGCGAGGTATGGGCGCCACGAGCGGTCGCCGAGATCAGGCGGTTGGTCGACGAGGGCGTGACGCACGTGCTCGTCGGTGCGACGGCGGACGGCCGTGACGCCGCGGGATCCCTGGTCGGCCTGCTCGGCTGGGGGCTGCTCGCGAACGCGACCGGAGCAGTGTGGGAGGACCAGGGACCGGTCGTGGAGGCAACGGTCCTCGCGGGCAAGGCGATCACGCGCAGTTCTCTGAGTGGCGAGACCGGGATCGTCGTCGTCCAGCTGAGCGCAATCGACGCGGCACCGGCGGCGGCCGCCGGCAGCGTGGAGGCCCGCGAACCGGCCCCCGATCCGGCAATGCCCGCCGTCGCGCTTCTCGACCGGGTGACGGAGGCGGGAGCGGAGGCATCGCTCGAGGAGGCGCGTGTCGTCGTGGTCGGCGGCCGCGGCGTGGGCAGCCCGGAGGGCTTCGGTCTCGTGGACGAGCTGGCCGCGATCCTGGGCGGGGTCACCGGCGCGACACGCGCATCCGTCGATGCGGGCTGGATCGCGTATGCCCGCCAGATCGGGCAGACCGGCAAGATCGTCAAGCCGGCGCTGTACCTCGGCCTGGGCGTGTCGGGGGCGATGCAGCACCGGGTGGGCATGCAGGGTGCGGAGACGATCGTCGCGATCAACCGGGACCCGGATGCGCCGATCGCGGAGGTCGCGGACCTGTTCGTGGTGGGTGACCTGTTTGCTGTCGGACCGGCGCTGGCGGCCGAGCTGCGCGCCCGGCGAGGCACCTGACGTCGCCGGGCCGGGCTCGGGTGGCTGAACGGTGAGCGGCGAGGCCCAGCTGTCGCTGGCCCTGCTGCTCGTCCTCGGGGTGGCGGCGATCCTGATCCTGCGCCGCGTCGGGCGGCTGGCCGCCCGGACCCGGGAGCTGCAGGGGTTCCAGCACGGCGCCCTGAGACTGGATGCGCGGTTCGCCGCCGCCGCAGGGCCCCTGGTGGCGCGCCTGGACGAGATCCGGCGGCGGGCGGGGGATCCGAAGGTCGTGGAGGCGATGCTGCCGGAGGCCTCGGAGACGCTGCGGGCAGCCGCTGCCGACGCCCGGGTGCTCCATGCGCCGCGACCGCTGACCGAGCTCCGGGCGGGGCTGGTCCGCGAGCTCGACCGGGCCGTCCGCGCGACGGAGATGGTGGAGCACGGGCTCGACGCCATGCTGACCGTGCGCGGCAACCGGGAGCTGGAGGCCCAGACGTCGCTCAAGCGTGGCGCGCTCAACCTGCGTCATGCGCAGGGCGCGTTCCACCAGCTGGTGATGGAGATCTACGCGATCCGTCCGGCCGACATCGCGCCTCACGCCCCTGCTCGCCGGGTGACGCCGGCGAGAGCCGTTCCAACCTACATCGTCGACGGCCTCGACCCGGACCCCGATGGGTCCTTCGACCCCCGCATGTAGTGGTATCCTCGTTCGACACCACTAGGGATAGTGGTCGAACGAGGACGGAGGGCTCATGCGCTGCCCCCAGTGCGGCACCCGCGACACGCGCGTCGTCGACTCGCGCGACCTCGACGAGTCCGCGACGATCCGGCGCCGCCGGGAGTGTTCGGCCTGCACGGCCCGGTTCACGACCTACGAGCGCGTGGAGGCAGCCCGCCTGGTGGTCGTCAAGCGCGATGGGATCCGCCAGGAGTTCGACCACGACAAGCTTGCGGCCGGGCTCGCCAAGTCGCTGACGCGGCGCCCGGTGGCGGACGATGCGGCGGAGCGCGCCGCGGACGCGATCGAGAGCGAGCTGCGCTCGTCGGGGATGTCGGAGATCGCGAGCTCGCGGATCGGGTCGATGGCGATGGACCGGCTGCGGGCGCTCGACCACATCGCATACATCCGGTTCGCCTCCGTCTACCAGAGCTTCGAGGACCTCGAGGACCTCAAGCGCGAGGTGGATTCACTGTTCGCGGAGGGCGGCACGCCGAAGAAGCGGAAGCAACCCGGATGAGCGTCCTCGCCGACCGTGACATCCGCGCGGAGCTGGAGTCCGGGCGAGTCCGCATCACGCCGTACGACCCGGCCGACCTCCAGCCGTCGTCCGTGGACCTGCACCTCGACCACCGGTTCCGCGTGTTCCGCAACAACCGCTACGCGTTCATCGACCCGCGCTCGCCGCAGCCGGACCTGACCGAGCTGCTCAGCATCGAGAACGACGAGCCGTTCATCCTCCACCCGGGTGAGTTCGTCCTCGGCCAGACCATCGAATGGGTGGAGCTGCCGGACGACCTGGTGGCTCGTCTCGAGGGCAAGTCATCGCTGGGCCGTCTCGGGCTGCTGATCCACTCGACCGCCGGCTACGTGGACCCGGGCTGGAAGGGCACGCTGACCCTGGAGCTGTCCAACGTCGCGAACCTGCCCATCGCGCTGTATGCCGGGATGCGGATCGGGCAGATCAGCTTCTTCCGGATGAGCGCGCCGGTCGAGCGGCCATACGGGAGCAAGGAGCTGGGGTCGAAGTACCAGGGCCAGTCCGAGCCGACAGCGTCCGCGTTCCACGCGGACTTCGAGCGCGGCCGGAAGGCTCCGGACGGAGGGGAGGCCGCGCCACGGGAATGAACGACGCCGTCCACTGGCGCACCGAGCTGGGCGGCGGCACGACCGTCGCCCTGATCCAGGCCGGCACGTTCCGGTCGGATGCCGGGACCCTGTTCGGGCCTGTGCCGTGGGTGCTCTGGCGGCCGTGGGCCGAGGGTGAGCTGGACGAGAAGCGCCGATTGCGCCAGGCGCTCAACTGCCTGCTCGTCGAGACGCCGGCCGGGCGCGTGCTGGTCGAGACGGGGATCGGGGAGCGGATCGACGACAAGGGACGAACGATGCGGGGGTATGACGGGATGCCGGTTGTGCCGGCGCTCCGGGCAGCCGGCTTCGACCCCGGCAGCGTGGATCTCGTCGCGATGAGCCACCTCCACTTCGACCATGCCGGCGGGCTGCTGCTGGCGGACGGGTCGCGGGCGTTCCCGCGGGCCCGAATCGTCGCGCAGCGGGCCGAGTGGGAGATCGCGCTCGGCGGCAACAGCCGGATCGCGGCCTCGTACGACCAGCCGGAGCTGCGGCTGGTGGCGGACTGGGGCGCCGAGGGCTGGGTCGAGGGCGATCGGGAGCTGGTGCCGGGGGTGTCGGTGATCGAGACCGGGGGGCATTCGGCCGGCCACCAGGCGATCGTCGTGCGCGGGACCGGCCCGGGGGCGCGGACGCTGGCCTTCTTCGGCGACCTGTGCATGCGGCCGTGGGCCGCGAACCCGCGGTGGGTCACCTCGTTCGACGACTTCCCGCTGGACAGCGTCGAGCGCAAGGGCGAGCTGTTCCGGCGGGCGGTGGAGGAGGACTGGCTGGTCGCCCTGTCACACGAGGCGCGCGACCCGGTCGGGAGGCTCGTGCCGGACCGCGACCGCTTCCGATTCGAGGGGCTGTAGGCGGCGTCCAGCGTCCAGTGGTCGGCGTCCTGTGCCCGGTGTCCAACGCGGGAGGCGGCCCCCGCGGGAGGTCCCCCCCGCGGGAGGTTCTGTCACCTACCAATAAGCGTGGTGGTCGTCAAGGTTCTGCCACCGTCGCGGCGATGCCGGCTGGCCGGGAGCCTGCACGCTGAGCGTGGAGCGGGTGGAACGCGCGGACGATCGGCGCTTGAGAGAGCCCGCGGCGTTGTCTGGCACCACGCTCCGTGGTATCTGACAGAGGATTCGGGTCACACGGCCGCTACCACCACGCAGCGTGGTGGGTGTCAGGAGGCGACCCACCCGCGAGGGCCGTCGGTGGCGGCGCGCAACCCGTCGGCGGCACGGCCCGCGCGCACATAACCCGCCGGCGGCATATCCCGATGCACGCGATCAGGAGGGGCCGGGGGACGAGCTCGGCGTCGGCGGCTGCGGCAGCCAGGTCTCGATCCGCATCCGGGCGGAGTCGTCGGTCATCGGCCCGTTGATCACCTCGAGGATCTTCCCATCCGGGCCGATGAAGAACTGTGTCGGCAACGCGTAGACCCGATAGCGGTTGAAGATGTCCGCGGAGGCGTCGAAGGCGATCCGGTAGCCCAGGTCGTATTGCTGTGCATAGGCGCGGACGTCGTCCACCGTCGTCTCCTGGACGGCGACGCTGACGATGGCCAGGCCCTGGCTGCCGTAGGCGGCATCCATGTCGCGCAGCACGGGGGTCTCCGCCTGGCAGGGCGGGCACCAGGTCGCCCAGAAGTTGAGCCACACGAGCTTGCCGCGCAGGTCCGCAAGCCGCACAGGCTTGCCGTCGAGGTCGGTGAGCGTGACGGTCGTGCCATCGGCCCGGGTCGCCTCGAGCTCCGGCGCGAGATCGCCGGGCCGGAGTCCCTCCGCCACTGGTCCGACGATGAACGGCGTCGCGATGGGCACCCCCGGCGCGCCCGCTGCACCTGGCGCGATGGGCTGCGTCGCGAGCGTGATGCCGACCGCCGCGACGACGATCACCACCACCACCGTGAGCAGCTGCCGGCCGCTGAACGGCCCGATGAGCCCCCGCCGGGTCGCCGGCCGGTCGTCGGGCGGCTCGAGACCGGGCTCTGGCGCCGTCCCCTCCGTCATACGAACGACGTGAACTGGAAGTAGCGCGGCAGCAGGACCAGCAGGTCGAAGATCATCGCCAGCCCGATCGCGACCACGAGCAGACCGCCGATCAGCGACACGATCTGGCCGTGTCGCACGAGGGCACGCGTCAGGGGGGTCATTCGATCGTAGAAGGCGGCGATGAGCAAGAACGGGATGCCCAGCCCGGCGGTGTAGCCCACCAGCAGCAGCGCACCCTGGAGCTGCGTGTCGGACGTCGCGGCCATCGTCAGGATGCCGCCCAGGATCGCGCCGATGCATGGCGTCCAACCGACGGCGAACACGGCTCCGAGTGCGAACGCGGCTCCGAAGCCGGCGCGGCCCGCGAGCAGCCGCTGTCCGACCCGGCCCCCGACGCCACCTCCCGCGCTGCCACCGGCAGGCGCGAGGCTCATCCCTCCGGTCGTCGACGTGAGCCCCGCCGAGGCACCCGCGTCGAGCGGGCGCCAGGTTCGCTCCAGCACGGGGATCCGAAGCAGCCCCGCGAGGCTGAAGCCCATGATGACCAGCACCACGCCCCCGATGACCCGCAGCGGCTTGATGTAGTCCGCCATGACCCCACCCGCGAACGCGGCGGTGATGCCCAGCAGCGTGAACACGGCGCCGAAGCCGAGCACGTAGGCGAGCGCGTGGCGCACGGCCGTCCACCGTGACGGCGCGCCGCCCTCCTGCGAAACGACGGCGAGCGCGGTCAGCTGGCCGAGGTATGCCGGCACGAGCGGCAGCACGCACGGCGACAGGAACGAGATCAGCCCCGCGGCGACCGCCACGAGGATCGTGTAGTCACCGCTCACGACGCCGCGGCCTCGACGCCGTCCAGAACCTGGGCGAGAAAGGCGCGCAACCTGGCGGCGGACGTCGCCAGCTCCAGCTCGCGACCACCCGCGGCCACGACCGGGATCGTCAGCGCAAAGCGTTTCTGGAGGTCGTCGTCACCGTCGATGCTTCGCTCCTCCAGCATCGGCGTGGGCAGCCCGTGGGCGGCGCGGTCGGCGAGAAGCGCATCCAGGATCACGCGCGCGTCCTCGCACAGGTGGCAACCGGGGCGGCCGTACAGGATGAGAGAGGGCAGGGGAGAGGTCACGGTCCTGCATTGTAGGCTGGCGGCCCGGATCCGCCCGCCGGGCGACGGGTTGGTCCCTCGCGTGGGAGGCCCGAACCCTAGAATCGGGAGATGCCGGAGCTCTCCCTCTACGACGAGGTCGGCGGGATGCCGTTCTTCGAGCGTCTCGTCGATCGCTTCTACCGGGGCGTCGAGGGCGACCCCGTGCTGCTCGGTCTGTACCCGAACCCGACCGACCTCGCCGCCGCCCGTCGGCGCCTGACGCTGTTCCTCGTCCAGTACTGGGGCGGGCCGACGACGTACCTCCAGGAGCGCGGCCATCCGCGGCTCCGGGCACGGCACTTCCCGTTCTCGATCGGCGTCGCGGAGCGGGACCGATGGCTCGTGCACATGCGGGCGGCGATCGACGAGTCCGACGCGCCTCCGGACGCCAGCGCGCGGCTGCACGAGTACGTGACGACGGCCGCGGACGTGATGCGCAACCGTGAGGACGAGCCCGCGGGCTGATCTCATCCCCGGTGCGAGCCGAGCGGCAGGAGGGTGGCCCGCGGAGCGACTCGCCTCGGAATTGACCTGCCGCGCTGCTACGATGGAGTCGCGCGCCCCCGTAGCTCAGTGGATAGAGCGCAGCCGTCCTAAGGCTGGCGTCGGCGGTTCGAATCCGTCCGGGGGCGCCACACTTCACGCAGGCAGACCTTCAGTCGTTGTTTCGCGATCTCGACGGCGGAGAGCGAGGCGCAGAAGAGGCGGCGGGCCAACGCGATCCTCGAGGATGCCGACCTCGGGCTGTCGGTTCAGGCGCTTCAGGAGTTCTACGTCCAGGCGACCCGCCCAGGCCGCGATGACGCCATCACCCATGAGCAGGCCGTCGGGCTCGTCGAGGCCTGGTGCCGGTTCCCCGTCCAGGAGATCACCGCGGGTGTGATGACCGCCGCCCTGGGGGCTCGTGGCCGCTTCGGGATCTCCTACTGGGACGCCGCCGTTGTCGAGGCAGCGCGGGCGCTCGGGTGCGCGGTCGTGCTGTCCGAGGACCTCAATCCCGAGACGGACTACGAAGGCGTCCGTGTGGAGAACCCATTCGCAACGTGATCCGCGAGGCGGAGGGGACGTGGATCCGGGCTGCTGGACGCCAGCGCATACCAGGCGAGCGGGTCACTCGCTCTGCTTCCGAGCCCCGGCGTCCGGTCAGCCACAATGTGATGGTCGGACGCGGGTTGCTGGCCCGATCACGTCGGCACGTCCTGCCCGTGCTCGCACAATCGGATGCAGGCTCTGATGGTACGTGTACGCGTCGACCCCGGTCGGCGGGCCTCTGCGGAGGACGAGTCGCACGAGCCGCCCGATGCCGCGAGGATCACACGCGAGCTGCGCGGTCGTCTCCGCTCCGACCCTGGACCGCGCGTTCGCCAGATGGTGCTTGACGGTCACCGGCCTTGCTCACCCATCGGCCAGGAGGGCTCAGGGCGTCAGGATGAGGTCGACGTGGATCGGACCAGCGCGCCGTCATGTCCCCCGGGATTGGGTCGGCAGGCCGCAATTCGTACTCGGTCGGTTGGGCCGATGTCGTCGCCTTGAGGCAGGACAGCCCCTTGCCCTCCGAGGAGATGTTCAGCTTCTCCGGCGTCTTGCCACGCCGGCCCGGACGATCGCCTCGACCGCTTCCGCGGCGAACACATCGCCCTCGTACCAGTCGATGCCGCGCCGTTTGCCGCTGTCGAGGTACGCGTTGAACAGATGGTGCGGGTCGGGGAGCCACGCGCCGTCGCTCATCGTGAGGCGGACACGCTCCTTGAGCACATTCACGTGGCACACGATGCCGTCGTGTTCGAAGCAGGGGGTCCCGGGGAGCTTCGCCGAGACCCACTTCCAGGTCTCGACGATCACGGGATCGGCCGCGTGGATCCCCGCACCGAGGCGAGCGACCATCTCGCCCTTCCAGCCTGCCGTGGAGGCCTCGCGCCAAACGCTGTCGAGGCCCGGGTCAGCGCGGCAGCAGTCCGCGGACCAGCATGTCGGCGACCTCGTCGAGCACTGCTGCGCGGTCCACGACGAGCGCCGGGTCGAGGCGCTCCAGCATCGGCCACGCCTGGGCGATGGCGGGGATCGCAGCGATCGAGAGCACCGACCAGACCGTGTCGGAGACCGGCCGTATGACGCCGCGCTCGGCCAGCCCCGAGAGTGCGCGGAGGGCCGCTTGGCGCTCCGGCGCGATCGCTGCGAGGAGCAGTTCGCGGCGATGCCCGGCACCTGGCGAGGTATCCGACATGACGCCCACGACGACCCCGCCGTGTGCGACGAGGGCGTCCATCCGCGAGCGCACGAGCGCCGTCACCTGCTCGGCGGCGTCGACAGAGGTATCGGCCATGGAGGCCGCAAGGTTGCGAGCCTGCACCAGGCGCGGGACGATCACCTCATCGATGACGGCGGCGAACAGAGCGTCCTTCGTGGCTGCGTGATGCTGCACCGCCGCCTGGGAGACGTCGAGTTCACGCGCGATCGCGCGCACGCTCGTCGCCGCGTAACCCTGAGCGAACTGCCGGGCCGCGGCCGCGAGCAGGTCGTCGCGACGCAGGACGGGCCCGGCGTCGCGCGATGGCCGCCCGCGCGGTCTCGTCGCGCGTCTCGTGGTCATGACACAAGAATATGTCATTTGACAGAATATCGGCGCCGGCCTAGGGTCCGCATGTGGCAAGAGGAGCAGCGACGTCCGGTCCGGGCCTCTCCGAGCGTGCGCGACGCCGCTTCCGCGGTGTTCTGCACCCTGCGGTGGAGGTCTCGCCCGCGCCGGAAGGGGTGACGGTCGAGTGGGACGTGCCGGTCGTCGTCCGCGACGGCACCACGCTCCGCGCCAACGTCTTCCGGCCTGCCGATGGCCGTCCGGCACCGGTGATCATGTCCGCGCACCCCTATGACAAGGACGCGATCCCGGCCCGGACGCGCAGCGGGCGCGGCGTGAACTTCCAGTACCGGCTCTTCCCGCAGCCGACGCCGGTCCGGATCTCGGCATGGACCGCGTGGGAGGCACCCGACCCGGCGTTCTGGGTGCCGCGCGGCTACGTCGTCGTCAATGCCGACCTGCGCGGGGGCGGCACGGCGGAAGGACAGGACGAGCTGCTTTCCGACCAGGAGGCGCAGGACTACTACGATCTCATCGAGTGGGCCGGCACCCAGCCCTGGTGCTCCGGCAAGGTGGGCCTCGACGGTGTGTCCTACCTCGCGATCAGCCAGTACAAGGTTGCTGCCCTGCGCCCGCCGCACCTCGCGGGCATCTGCCCGTGGGAGGGGTTTTCGGACCTCTACCGTGACTTCGCGCGACCCGGGGGCGTGCGCGAGGACGGGTTCTCGATCCTCTGGTCCGCGATGACGCGGCGGAAGGCGAGGATCTCGGGCGACCTGCGCCACGAGATCGTCGCCCGCCCCGATCGCGACGAGTGGTACGCGGCGCACGCTCCGACCCTTGAGGCCATCGAAGTTCCCATGTTGGTGTGCGGCAGCTTCTCGGACCACTCGCTGCACACGCGCGGATCTTTCGAGGCCTTCAGGCGAGCGTCAGCCGCTCGGAAGTGGCTGTACACCCACCGCGACGGGAAGTGGTGCCACTACTACGGCCAGGAGGCGTCCGAGACGCGGGCGCGGTTCTTCGACCATGTCCTCAAGGGTGCGGACAACGGATGGGACGCGGAGCCCACCGTGCGTCTCGCGATCCACGAAGCCGGCCCGGAGCCGGTCGAGGTCAGGCACGAGCCGGCGTGGCCGCCGGCCGATCTGACCTGGACGTCGCTGCACCTGGACGCGACCCAGCGTCGGCTCGTTGACGAGCTGCCTCCGAACGTCGCCACCGCCACGTTCTCCACGCGAGGCGACGGGGCGTCCTTCGAGTGGACCATCCCCGACGACCTCGACGTGATCGGACACCTCGCCGCTCGGCTGCACATCGAGCTGCGCGACGTCGACGACATGAATGTGTTCGTCGGCGTCCGCAAGTTGCGCAACGGTCGGGAAGTCACCTTCGAGGGGTCGTTCGGGTTCGCCTACGACATGGTCACGAAGGGCTGGCAACGACTCGCCCACCGGGAGCTCGACGAGACCTTGTCGACCCCGTGGCAACCCGTGCATACCCACCGGGTGGCGTCGCCTCCGCGTCTCGGCGAGGTTGTGGCGGTCGATATCGCACTGCGCCCCCAGGCCACCCGATTCCGCGCCGGCGACGTTCTGCGCCTCGACGTGCGGGGAGACTGGTTCTACCCCCGCGACCCCGTGCGCGGACAGCTGCCCACCGGGTACCAGAAGAGCCGGCGGGGCACGTGCGTGCTGCACACCGGCGGGCGATCCGACTCCTACCTCCTCCTGGGCCTCAGGCCTGCGTCCGCCATCGGGGCTGGCGAGGCTGCGCTGTCGTCGGCCCGCTGAACATCCGGTCTGCCCGGCTGCAGCCCTCTCGGCCCCGTGATCGCTGCGACACGCCTCGTGGCGAGGTGCGCGGGCTCCTTTGGGCGCCTCCCGCCGGATCTCCTCCTCATCGCCCACGGTGCAGTCGTGATCGGTCCGGCGGCAGGGGTCCGGCGGCAGGGTGCTGAGACAACGAATACAATCGCGGAGCCATGCTCGAAGGTCTCACGCCGCTCCACCTCCTCTTCATCCTCGCGATCGCCCTGATCGTGGTCGGCCCGGGCAAGCTCCCGGACGTCGGCAAGGCGTTGGGAGAGAGCATCCGCGAGTTCCGGAGAGCGACCCGCGATGGGCAGGACGAAACCCGTCCAGCAACTCCGCCGGTCGCCCCGACCACGGAGCCGCCCGCCAGCCCTCCGGGCGGAACGACCTAAGCCGGCGTCCCGCGCGGGGACCCTCGGGCCCTCCCAACGCACTTCTCTCAGCAGGTCCTGCCCCGGTTCCACAGCTCTCGGCGACTATACACACGGTGTATAGTTGAGCACCATGACCGTCGCCCACACGCTCCTCGGGCTCCTTGAACCCCAGCCCCGGCATGGGTACGACCTCAAGCGCCTGTTCGACGCCTACTTCGCGCCGGACCGCCCGCTCGCCTTCGGGCAGGTCTACGCGACGCTCGGGCGCCTGTCGCGCGACGGGGACGTGGTCGTCGCCTCGGTGGACCAGGACGAGGGTCCCGAGCGCAAGCACTACGCGATCACGGCGACCGGCACGGCCACGCTCGAGGACTGGTTCGGTCGGCCCATCCCGCCAGAGCCGCACCTCCAGTCAGAGTTGTTCGCCAAGGTCACGCTCGCGGTGCTCACCGGGCGTCCGATCGCGCCGCTCCTGGACGCTCAACGCCGCGCGCATCTCGCCCGCATGCGGGAGCTGACCTCCGTCCGGCGAACGTCGGGACTTCCCATCGCCCTCCTTGCCGACTACGCCCTGTTTCACCTCGAGGCGGACCTGCGCTGGATCGAGATGACCGGTGCGCGGATCGATGACCTCCGGGCGCAGCTTCGGCCCCTGCCGGCCCCGGACCTCGCGCAGGCCCCGGATGTCGTGCCCGTGACGGACCTTGCGCCGGTGTCGAGGGAGGCCACTCATGACTGACATCGCCGCCGCCGCCGCGTCGCCGTCGGCGGTCGTCGCGAGTGTCCCGTTCGGCGATGTCGTCCGGCCCGTCCTCGAGGCATGCGATCTCGTGAAGCGGTTCGGCTCGACGGAGGCCCTGCGGGGGATCAGCACCGACATCCGGCCCGGCGAGATCGTCGCCGTGATGGGCCCCAGCGGGTCGGGCAAGTCCACGTTGCTGCACTGTCTCGCGGGCATCGTCCGGCCCGACGCCGGGACCGTGACCTTCGAGGACCGCCGGATCGACAACCTGGGCGAGGGGGAGCGCACGCGGCTCCGGCGGGTGTCGTTCGGGTTCGTGTTCCAGTTCGGCCAGCTGGTGCCCGAGCTGCCGGCCATCGAGAACGTGGCTCTGCCGCTGCTGCTCGACGGGATGCGCCGCAGCCATGCGCTCGCGGCCGCCGCGGCCTGGTTCCCGAAGCTCGGGCTGGACGGGCTCGAGGGTCGCCGTCCCGGCGAGATGTCCGGTGGCCAGGCGCAGCGCGTCGCGGTCGCCCGAGCCCTCGTCCTCGAGCCCAGGGTCGTGTTCGCCGACGAGCCGACCGGATCCCTCGACTCGCTCGCGGGCGAGCAGGTGATGGAGCAACTGACCGGGGCCGCCCGGGAGGCCGGCACGACCGTCCTGCTCGTGACCCACGAGCCGAGGATCGCCGCCTACGCGGATCGCGAGATCATCGTCCGGGACGGCCGGATCGCCCCGGAATCGACGTCGTGATCCGGCTCGGCTGGCGGCTCGCCTTTGCGGGCGGACGGTCGAGCCTGGTCCCGCTCGGCCTGACGGCGGTCGCGGTCGCCGTCGGGACGGCCATCCTGCTGTACGCGCTGTCATTCGGCAGCCGGCGCTCGAGACCCGGTACGACCATTCGGCGTGGCGTGATGCACCCGGCCAGGTCGACGCGGCGACGGCCACCGCGGGCCTGCTGCTGTCGCGCACGGACGATCACTGGGAGGGGCGGCGTGTGTCGCGCATGGACGTGGCGGCCCTGTCCGGCGATGCGCCTGTTCCTCCCGGGCTGCCGGGCATCCCGCCGGCCGGCGACGCCTATGTGTCGCCGGCGCTCGCGGCGCTCATCGCGGCCACGCCGCCCGATCAGCTCGGTGACCGGTTCGGCCGGGTCGTGGGCCTGATCTCCGATGCTGGGCTCCGGTCGCCCGACGAGCTGGCCGCGGTCGTCGGGCGCGACCCGGCTGCCCTGCGGGTCGATGGAGCGCGGGCCGTGATGACGCTGCCCGACACCGGGAAGATCCCGATGCCCCGGAACCCGCTGATGGGGATCCTCGTGCTCATTGCCGTCATCGGGGCGCTCGCGCCGGTGGCCGTGTTCGTTGCCACCGCCACGCGGCTCTCGGCCGCTCGCCGGGAGCAGCGCCTCGCTGCCCTGCGCCTGGCCGGGGCCATGCCCCGGCAGGTGATGGTGTTCGCTGCAATCGAGGCCCTGGCCTCCACGCTGCCGGGCACGATCGGCGGGGTGATCCTGTTCCTCGTCGCTCGCCCGCTCATCGCCGCGGTGCCGCTGGACCAGGCGGGCTGGTTTCCCGATGCCATCGTGCCGCCCGTCGCCCAGGCGGCACTCCTCCTCGTCGTCGTGCAGGTGGTCGGAGTCATCGCGGCGGTCGTGGCCCTGCGCCAGGTCGCCGCCTCACCGCTCGGCGTCCGTCGCCGCGAGCGCCGGGGCCCCCTCCGCCGGCTGCGCCTCGTGCCGCTCGCGGGGTCGCTGGTCGCGTTCACGGTCACCGTGATCGTGCTGGCGGCCGAGCGCACGGGCATCCCGCCGCCATTGCTGTGGCTCCTCGGGGGCGCGTTCTTCGGGATCATCGTGGGGATCGCGATCGCGGGACCGTGGGTCACCGCGACGGTGGGCCGGCTGCTCGCGAGGGGTCGCCCGCGGGCCGGTGGCACTCCTGGCGGGGAGAAGGCTCTCGGATGATCCGCGCGGCTCGTTCGGGGCCATCAGCGGGGTCGTGATGGCCGTGTTCATCGGCACCGCCTACCTCTCGATCGCCGGCTACGCGGCAAGCGCGGCCTCGTTCGGGCAGCAGCTTGCCGTTGGCCCGGACGTTCTGCTGGCGTCGGTTCCCGGGAACCTGTCCCGGGTGGACCAGGCGCTCGCAGAGCTGGGGCGCTCGCCCGGGGTCCTGGCCGTTGCCCCGATCCGGGAGGTCGGGGTCACCGAGAACCCGACCGATCCCTCGTCCGTCTCGCAGCTCGGGGTCGTGGGCCACTGCGCGGACATCGTCGCGGTGCTCCAGGCGAGCGGCCTCCGGTGCGGCCCCGGCCTGGTCCATCTCGGGCCGCGGGGCATGCCGGTCTCGCATGCGACCGTGACCACGGCGATCTTCCTCGGCGGCCTTGGGGGCGGCATCGTGACCGGCGGATCGGCCACGCTGGACGTCCAGCCGGACGAGATGGACCGGTATGCGCCCGCATCCCTGGATCCCGGTCTCGGGATCCTGTTGCCGAGCCTGATCATCGAGCCCGGTGCCCTCACAGGTGGCACACCGTTTCCGGTGACCCACGTGGCCGTCCTGACGGAGGGCTCGGCGGCGTCCGTGGAGCGGGCGCGGACGATCCTGGAGGTCGCGATGCCGACCTCCGTCGCAGCCACGGTCGGCGAGACCGTGGCCGAGGGGAGCGCGACGGTCACGGAGCTCGGGCGCATCGTGTCGCTGGGCGTCCTCGCGGCGATGCTGCTCGCGGGTGCCAGCCTGGCGATCGCGGTCACCACCGGGCTCGTGGAGCGACAGCGGCCGTTCGCGTTGCTCCGCCTCTCGGGCCTGCCCCTCGCGCGCCTGCGTGCCGTGCTCGTGGTCGAGGCGGCCGTTCCGCTGATCAGCGTTGCGGCGATCTCGGCGCTGCTGGGAACCGCCGTCGGGCAGATCCTGCTCCGGTCGCAGCCGGGGAGCAGCGTCCCGCCGCCGGATGCCGGCACCGTGGTCCTGCTGGCCGTGGCGATCCTGGGCGCCCTGGCGGTCGTGATGACGGCGCTGCCGCTGGTCGGCCGGCTGACGAGCACGGAGGCGACCCGGTTCGAGTGAGCGGGGCCTCGATCCGCCACCGATCCGACCTGCCATAGTAGGCATCATCGTCGGCACCCGCGGGAGGGCACCCACGACCCGATGCGCCCACGGTCAGACACGTCGAAGGAGGGCCTCGATGATTGACTACCAGAACCTGCGGCTCTTCCACCAGCACGGCTCGGAGTGGGGCGAGCTGCAGCCGAAGGAGGCGCACGACCCGGCCCAGCGGGACCACGAGCGGGATTGGGGCACGCAAGCCCGGCTCTTCGTGTGCGTCAGCTGCGACGAAGAGGTGATGGTTCAGGCGGGTGACCCCCGCTCCGGGCTCCCGTCGGAGCGCTGATCGCTGCGGACCGGCAGTGGGTGCGCCCTTGGAGGGCCTGTCGGCGCAGGGTATCGCGGCCCCAGGGCCATATGGGGTGGTGACGCCCGTTCAGCCGGACGCAGGATCCGGTGCCTGTAACCGCTCCTGCTCGGACCACCACGCTGCGATCGGGCCGCGCATCTCCCGGTAGCCGGCCTCGACGATCTCATCGAGCCGCTCGAATGCCAGCAGGCCCCAGTCGCCCAGCTGGGGCTCGAGCACGAGCGTGCGCGGGTCCTGGTCGGTCACCCGGTTCCGCAGGTGGCGGCTCCCGGCCATGATCGTTCGCTGGACCATCTCGCCGATCGACGGGACGCGCCGGCGCCGGCGGAAGGGCACCAGGCGCCCGGCCAGCAGCCGCAGTCCCGAGGCGTCGGGCTCGAGGGGGTCGAAGAGCGCGGGCACCGATCGAGGCGACGGGTCGATCGCGATGATCCTGCCCATCCCGATCCGGTGCCGCATCTCCTCGACCGGAAGGTTGTCGAGCAGCCCGCCGTCGATGTACAGCTCGCCGTCGCGGATGATCGGCGGCAGGAGCACGGGCAGCGACACGCTCGCGCGCAGCGCCTCGACGACGGGGCCGCGCACCTGGACCACCCGCTCCGCGCGGGAGAGGTTCGTCGTCATGGCGAAGTAGGGGAGCCAAAGGTCCTCGATCGCGATCCCGGGCCGCACGATCAGCTCGAGCGTCCGCCCGATCCGCCGTCCGCGCAGCACCGACACCACGGGGATG
The DNA here is from genome assembly GCA_963849495.1 of uncultured Chloroflexia bacterium. GTDB lineage: Bacteria > Chloroflexota > Limnocylindria > Limnocylindrales > CSP1-4 > CAIXZV01. Next base: position 49,263 of record CAWKHN010000019.1, read on the forward strand.
GTGTAGTCCCGCAGCCTGCGGACCCACGGTCGCGCGGAGGTCTGCATGTCCTCCGCCGTCCGCCGGTCCGCGACAGCCGCGCCGACGACGGCACCCTGCGACGTCCCGCCCACCAGGTCGATCGGGATGCCGAGTTCCTCGCATGCGCGCAGCGCGCCGATGTGCGCCCACCCGCGTGCGCCACCGCCGCCGAGGACCAGGCCGACGCTGGAGCCGGTCACCCAGCGCGCGACCCGCGCCACGTCCGCTGCGTCGCCGACACGCACGTGGAGGTGCTGGACCGCCGGCCGGGGGTCCAGCCAGCTCGCCGTCCCAGTGGGTGCGCGACCGGCAGCATGCTGCAGCACGAGCGTGACGCCAGGTCCGCCGTGCTCGCGTGGCGCGAACACGGCGGCATCCACGAGTCCGGGCGCGGGATCGTCGTCGGCGCCGGCGACGAGGATCACCTCGTCGGCGTGCCGCAGGATCAGGGCGTCCCACGCGGTCCAGCCGGGCTCGCCTGCACAGACCACGACGCGCCCCTCGGGTCCGTGGTCCTCGAGCAGCGCGTCGAGCGTCTCATGTGTTCCACCGGATCCCGCATCCACCAGGTGCACGGCACGGCTCGCCCCGATGGCGCCGACAAGCGACGCGGCGAAGGCCACCGCATCCGCCGAGCCGATCGGGAGGACGGCAATCGCCTGCTCGAGCGTGGCGCCCTGATCGCCCGTGCCGGTCAGGCGACGCAGCCGTCCCGCAAGGATGCGCATGATCGGGAGGGCCACCTCCGGCCGATCCCGCAGGAGCCCATCGAAGTCCGCAGCGCCGATCCGGGCCACCATGCTGTCTCGCACCGCGTAGACGGTCGCAGAACGCGGCTGGCCCGTGATGAGCCCCAGCTCTCCCGTCGTCTCGCCGCGCGCGGCGTCGGAGAGGACCCGGCCGCCCTCGTCATCGTCGAGCACGGCGCGCAACCGCCCCTCGAGGACGATGAACGCCGAATCGCCGGGGTCGCCCGTCCGGAACAGGATCGTGCCACCCGGGAGGTCGAGGAAGCCCGCGACGGCCTCAACCTCGGCGGCGATGCCGGCGTCGTCGCCAAACAGGTGCACAACCGCCTCGCGAAGACGGCGGCGATGGACCGCGGCCAGCGGCTCCGGGGCGGCGGGAGACAGTCCGGGCCGAGCTCCGGTGCGATCGTCCATGGCGGCGCCGAGTGTATCGGTCGTCGCCCGCGCCGTCCGTGGGGCCGTTTTCTCACAGTCGGTACCCTTACCGACCATGCCGCCCGAATTCATCTACACCTCGTACAAGCTTGCCCGGCACTACCCGCCGGATCGGACCGTGCTCGAGGACATCTCGATCTCGTTCTATCCGGGTGCCAAGATCGGCGTCATCGGACCCAACGGTGCCGGCAAGTCCAGCCTGCTGCGGATCATGGCCGGGCTCGACGACGGGTTTACCGGCGACGCCCGCCTGACCCCCGGCTTCACGGTCGGCTATCTCAGCCAGGAGCCGCAGCTCGACCCGGGCAAGGACGTCAAGGGCAACGTGCTCGACGGTGTCCACGAGGTCCAGGGGCTGATCGACCAGTACAACGCGGTGATGGCCAGGTGGGCGGAGCCGGACGCCGACTACGAGGCGATCGGCGCCCAGCAGAGCGCGCTCGAGGACCGGATCAACGCCGCCGACGCGTGGAACCTGGAGCGCAACGTCGACATCGCCATGGACGCCCTGCGCTGTCCGCCCGACGACGCTGACGTCACCACGCTATCGGGAGGCGAGCGGCGCCGTGTGGCGCTCTGCCGGCTGCTGCTCCGGCACCCCGACCTGCTCCTGCTCGACGAGCCGACGAACCACCTCGACGCGGAATCGGTCGAGTGGCTGGAGCGGTTCCTCGGCGAATACGCCGGGACCGTGGTCGCCGTGACCCACGACAGGTACTTCCTCGACAACGTCGCGAAATGGATCCTGGAGCTGGACCGTGGGCGGGGGATCCCGTTCTCCGGCAACTATTCGGGCTGGCTCGAGCAGAAGCTGGAGCGCCTCTCGCACGAGTCGAAGGTGGCCGACGCCCGCCAGCGGACCCTGGCCCGGGAGCTCGAGTGGGTCCGCCTGTCGTCCCGGGCACGGCAGGCCAAGGGCAAGGCCCGCCTCAACGCGTACGAGCAGCTGCTGTCCGAGGCGCAGAACGACAAGGGCAGCGCCCGGGAGCTGGAGATCGCGATCCCGCCCGGCCCGCGGCTGGGCGACACGGTGATCGAGGTCAAGGACCTGCGCAAGGGATACGGCGACCGACTGCTGATCGAGGACCTCTCGTTCTCGCTGCCGCGGGCCGGGATCGTCGGCATCATCGGCGCCAACGGCGCGGGCAAGACCACGTTGTTCCGGATGCTGGTCGGGCAGGAGCCACCCGACGCCGGGAGCATCGAGATCGGCGACACGGTGCAGCTCGCCTACGTGGACCAGAGCCGGGACGACCTGCGCGCGGACCGCACGGTGTTCCAGGAGATCACCGACGGGGTGGAGATCGTCAAGGTCGGCCAGCGCGAGATCCCGGCGCGGGCCTACGTGTCCAGCTTCAACTTCCGGGGCACGGACCAGCAGAAGCTGGTCGGCACGCTGTCAGGCGGCGAGCGAAACCGCGTCCACCTCGCGAAGCTGCTCCAGTCGGGCGGCAACGTCCTGCTCCTGGACGAGCCCACCAACGACCTCGACGTGGACACGCTGCGCGCCCTGGAGGCGGGCCTCGAGTCATTCCCGGGCTGCGTCGTGGTCATCAGCCACGATCGCTGGTTCCTGGACCGGATCGCGACCCACATCCTTGCCTTCGAGGGCGACAGCCAGGTCCGCTGGTTCGAGGGCAACGTCAGCGATTACGAGGCGTTCCGCCACAAGGAGCTCGGGTCGGCCGCCGACCAGCCGCACCGGATCCGGTACAAGCGCCTCGGGGCGTAGGAGCCTTTCGCAGCGGCCGAGGAGCCGCCGCTCGCGGCCGTCAGCCCTGCTGGAGGATCAGCCGGGAGCGCCGAAACCGGGCGATGCCCACCACGATGAGCCCGGCATCGAGCGCCGCGATGATCAGGCCGAGCGCCACGGCGGCGACCGCCGGCCCCAGGTCCTCGATTGCGGTGTCGACCGACGAGAGCATGCCGGACGGAAGCAGCTGGATGAGGACGACCGGCACCAGCACCAGCGCGAGAACGAGGATGCTGGTCGTCTGGGTGGCCTGCCGGACGGTCCCCGCGCGCAGGGACACGAGGATGCCCACGGCGGACATGAACGCCGTCCCGAGCAAACCGAACGCGAGCAGCGCGATGAGGACCTCGCCGCTGTAGAACACGATCCTGCCGCCGCCATCGAGGACGTTGACCACCACGACCCCGAGCAGCGCGCTCACGAGCGCGAAGCCCCAGCCGTACAGGATCGCCGTCGCGAGCTTGCCGGCGAAGATGGACGCGTCCGACAGCGGGCTCGCGAGCAGCGTCTCGAGCGTGTGCCGCTCGCGCTCTCCCGCAAAGGCGTCGGCGACCACGCCGGTCGCCATGAGGAACGGAACCCAGATCCAGGGGAGGAGCGCGGCCGGCGACTCGACGAGGTCGCGTCCGAACTGCCAGGGCAGGAAGATGCCGAAGACCGCCAGCGACAGCAGGAGGGGCCGGAGACCGCGGACGATGCTCCCGTTGATCCACAGCAGCCCCCGCATCTCCTTCCACATGACGGTGGCAATGTCGCCGATCACGCGCTGGCCTCCGCCCGCGATTCGATCGCGGCGCCTTCGTCGGCGCTCACCAGCGAGATGAAGGCCTCCTCGAGGTCGGCTGCATCGGTCCGGACGCCGCCGACGGCCACACCAGCCCCGACCAGAAGGGCCACCACGGCCGATGCCTCCGCTCCGTCGACCAGCACCGCCACGAGGCCTGTGTCCCGCAGCTCGACCGACCTCACCCAGGGCTCAGCCCGGAGGCGCGCGAGGACGTCGGGAGTCAGTCCCGTCGCGTCGATCGCAACCTGGTGTCCGTGGATGCGAGCACCCAGCTCCCGGGGCGGGCCGACCGTCAGGAGATGACCCGCGCGGATCACCGCGACCACATCGCACAGCTTCTCGGCCTCGGACAGGTTGTGCGTGGTGAGGAAGACGGTCACGCCATCGGAGCGGGCCAGGGTCCGAAGCTCCTCGCGCAGCGAGGCCGCGGCGATCGGGTCCAGCCCCGCGGTGGGCTCGTCGAGGAACACGACCCCGGGCGTGGGCAGCAGGGCACGCGCGATGCCGAGCTTCTGCTTCATCCCGCGGCTCCAGCCGCCGACCCCCTCGCGCCTGCGCTCCCAGAGCCCCAGCCCCCGCAGCAGCTCCTCGATGCGGCGCCGTCGCTCGGCGCGCGGCATGCGCCAGGCTCGACCCGCGAACTCCAGGTTGTCCTCGGCGGTGAGCCGTTCGTACAGACCGGGGTGTTCCAGCAACGCGCCGCAGCGCCGTCTGATCGCGGGACCGTCGCGCTGGGTGTCGAAACCCAGGACCTCCGCCCGGCCGGCGGTGGGCTCGAGCAGTCCGAGCAGCAGCCGGATCATGGTGGTCTTGCCGGAGCCGTTGGGTCCCAGGAAGCCGAAGATGGACCCTGCGGCGACGTCGAACGAGACGTCGTCGAGGGCCCGGAGGGTGCCGAAATCGCGGCCGAGGTTGTGGGTGCTCAGCGCCGGGGGCGAGGCCATTGACCCCATCCTGCGTCGGCGAGCGGCATCAGCGGCAGAGCCGCCCGGCCCACCGTCCGGCCCGGCGGTCACCGCCGGGACCTGCGAGATGTCACGCGCCTCGGGGAACGGTCCCAGGGGCACCGGGGTTCGTCCGCCCCGGCGCTACTGGTCGGATCCCTTCAGCGACTGCGTCAGCTGGGGGACGCTCGGGTGGTAGACCGCGCACTGGATGGATCGGTCACCGGACGCCCAGCCCTCGGTCGACGGGTAGAACCAGAAGATCTCCAGCACCGAGTCCGCATAGGTCCTGCCCACGAACGTCTGGAACGCGGGTGTGCAGGTCTCGCTCACGAAGGTCTGGAACTCATCCTCCGTCGGGTAGACGCCGGGCGGCATGGACGTGGCGAGAAACAGCTCGTACTCGTGAGCTTCGGTGCAGGGTTTGCCGGTCACCGTGTCGATCTGATCGGCGGTCGGGTCCTTGAGGTCGAAACAGTCGCCGGCCCGGAGATCGACCGCGGTCAGGTCACCGGATTTCGTGATCTCACCGCCCGGCGAGCGGCTCGCACTGGCGTACCAGCCCCCGATGGCTGCGATCCCGACGATCGTTGCCAGCACCAGCCAGCCCAGCGGGATCCGGCGCCAGGGTGGGCGAGCGGCCGATGCCGGCATTCCCGTGGTCTCGCCCGGCGCAGCGGCGGGCCAGCCGGGCTGGACCGCCGGAGGCAGCGGGGCGGGTGGGCTCAGCGGGTTGGGAGGGGTCACGACGCCACCGCGGATCAGGCCGCAGCTGCGGCAGCTGACCGCCGACTCGCTGTTCTCGGCTGAGCAGGAGGCGCACTTCCACCCCTTGGCCATCCTCGAACCCTCCGCTCAGGCGATGACGACGTAGCCCTGGATCTCGCTGCCGGTGACCAGCGCCGTGAGCGCCGGCTGCAGGCCCATGTGAACGTCCGAGGTCCGCCAGCCCGCCGCGCTGTCGGCATCCTGGAAGCGGAACGACATCTGGTAGCGGGTGAGGCTGTCAGCCTCGCGGAGCAGATCGAACCTCACGAAGCCGGGCGACGCCGCCATGGCCGTGCCGTACTCCTCGGCCATGAACCGCTCGAATGCGTCCGTCTTGTCCGCATGAACGGTGAACGTGATGTGGCGCTCGATCACGGCGGCCCTCGCTTCAGGTGGCGACGGTCGGCGGTCGCCGACCCCGACGGTCACAGTATCCGATCCCCGTCCGGTTCGATTGGTCTTACCAGTTGACCACTATACCAGCGTGGACCTACCATGTGCGGGTTCGAAGTCGAGGAGCACCGACGTGGTCGAAGGGGATCGTCACGGCAGCACGGGTGATGGTGGAGCCGGTCTGCCGGGCGCAGGCCGGTTCACGGTCATCTCGCGGAGCACGCTGCCCGAAGAGGTCGCCAATCGGCTGCTGGGGCTGATCAGGGAGCGGGAGCTCCGGCCCGGCGACAAGCTGCCGGCCGAGCGAAACCTTGCCCGGATGATGGACGTCAGCCGGCCGGTGGTCCGTGAGGCGCTCCGGGCCCTCGCGCTCATGCGGGTCGTCGACATCCGCCGGGGGGACGGGACCTATATCACGTCCCTCGAGCCCAGGCAGCTGATCTCGCACCTCGACTTCCTGTTCTCCAAGGACACCGTCTCCCTCGTCCAGCTGGTGGAGGCGCGGCGGGTCGTGGAGGCGGGCAACGTCCGCCTCGCCGCACAGCGGATCACGGAGACAGAGGTCGCGGAGCTCGAGACGCTCGTGGCGTCGCTGGCCGGCTCGATCGACGATCCCGGGCGGTTCGCCGAGCTGGATGTCACGCTGCACAACGCCATCTGCGCCGCCGCGGGCAACTTCCTGCTCCTCCAGTTCATGAGCATCGTGACCACGCTGGGCATGCTGAGTCGGGAGCGGACGGGCGGGCTGCGCGACGTGCGGGAGGCGGCGATGCGGGATCACGCGCAGCTGCTCGATGCCCTGCGAGCGCACGACCCGGATGCGGCGGAGCGCGCCATGCTGAACCACCTCGATCACGTCGAGGCAGGGCTGCTGTCCGCGGTCGAGTCGGACGGGATGGCGCCGGCGATCAGCGGGGCCCAGCCCCGATGAGGATCAGCGGCAGCCGGACGCTGGATGCGCCCCGTGCGGCCGTGTTCGCGGCCATCCTCGATCCGAGCACGCTGCTCGCCGTCATCCCGGGCTGCCACCAGATCGAGCAGACCGACGACGCGGAGTATCGGGGCCTGATCTCGCTGCGGCTGCCGGGGATGGTCGGCAGCTATCGCACCGTCGTCCGCCTCGTCGAGTCGGACGCCCCCTGCGGTGGGCGGCTCGAGGGTCAGGTCGTGGGCACGCCGGGCTCGATCACGGGCCGCGCCTCGTTCCGGCTCACCGAGGCCGGTGAGCGGGCGACGACGGTCGAGTACGAGGGCCAGGCGGTGATCGGCGGGCCGCTGGCGAGGCTCGACGGACGCTTCGTGGAAGGCATCGCCGGGTCACTCATCGGCCAGGGCCTGGACAACCTGGGCGCTCGTCTGCAGGCCGAGGCGCGACGCCGGATCGCGAGCGACGACATGGAGATCGAGGGCCGGCCGGCGATCAAGGAGACATCTGCGTGACTGTCCGGAGCTACTACCTGCCGCGATCGCTGCCGGAGGCGATCGCCCTCCTCGAGACCCATGGCCGGTCGCTGCTGGTGATGGCCGGCGGGACCGTCGCGATGCCGCTCATCAACGACGGGCTGTCGCTGCCCGACGCGGTGATGGGCCTGCGCAGGGCAGGTCTCGACGGTCTCGAGGCGGCCGACGGCACGCTGCGGATCGGGGCCACCGCGACGTTGACCCGGCTGCTCGACCAGGATGCCGTCCCGATGCTCAAGGAGGCGGCCCGCAACACCGCCAGCTGGTCCATCCGCAACATGGCGACCGTCGGGGGCAACCTGTTCACGCCGCCGCCGGGGGGCGACGTTGCGGTCGCCCTGCTGGCCCTCGATGCGAGCGTCGTCGTCGCCGGCCCGCGTGGCGAGCGGGTCCTGCCGCTGGCCGGGTTCTTCACCGGCTTCCTGGGCAACCAGTTGGCGGATGAGGAGCTGCTGGTCGAGCTCCGGGTGCCGATCCCGAGCGGGCCCGCGGCCTACATCAAGTTCGGGCGCAAGCACGCCAACACGCCGGCCGTGGTGACGGTCGCCGCTCGCGTCGAGTGGGACGGCGACAGCGTGGCCGGCGCGCGCATCGCGCTGGGTGCCGTCGGGCCCCACCCGATCCGGGCGCGCCGGGCCGAGACGCTCCTGGTCGGAACGAGGCTGGACGCGCCGGCCATCGCCGCGGCGGCCGACGCGGCGATGGCGGACTGCGAGCCGTTCACGGACGGCATCGCCACCGACTGGTACCGGCGAAGGATGACCGGGCTGTTCGTCGGACGGGCATTGGAGAAGCTGGCGCAGGGCGCCGGGGAGGGTCGCCAGGCATGAGCTCCACGATCGTCAGCTTCGAGCTCGGTGGCCGCGAGGTCGAGGTCATGGTCAGACCCATGACGACGCTGCAGTCGGTGCTGCGCAACCAGCTCGGCTACACCGCCACGAAGGAGGGCTGCCGGCAGGGGGGATGCGGCAGCTGCACGGTGCTCGTCAACGGCGAGCCGATGATGTCCTGCCTGCTGCCGGTCGAGGACGTAGCCGGCCAGACGGTGACCACGCTCGAGAGCATCACGCCGGCCGAGGGGCTCCACCCGATCCAGAAGGCATTCCTCGACAACGACGCGTTCCAGTGCGGCTACTGCACGCCGGGCATGGTCATGATCACGAAGGCGCTGCTGGACCACGATCCCAGCCCGAGCGATGACGACATCGCGCAGGCGCTGACGGGCAACATCTGCCGGTGCACGGGCTACCAGCCGATCGTCGGGGCCGTCGCGGTCGCGGCCGAGGCGATGAGCGGCGGCGAGCCAGGGACGGCGCGATGAGCAACATCCTCAACGTCGTCGGCCAGTCGGTCGATCGGAGCGACGGGATCGGCCACGTGACCGGCAGGACCCAATACACCGCCGATCGCTCCTTCCCGGGCATGCTCCACCTGAAGATGGTCAGGAGCCCCGTCCATCACGCGCGGATCAGGGGTTTCGACCTGTCCGAGGCGGAGCGGGTCCCCGGGTTCGTCCGCGCGCTGACCGCGAAGGACGTGCCGCACAACGTGTACACGATCCTGGGGCTCATCGGCGTCGAGCCCGAGGAGGAGTTCGTGCTGGCCGAGGAGCGCGTCCGGTTCAAGGGCGAGGCGATCGCGGCCATCGTTGCCGAGACGGAGGAGGCAGCCCTGGAGGCCGTGTCGAGGGTCCGCCTCGACCTCGAGGAGCTGCCCGCGGTGTTCGACGTCGAGGAGGCGCTCAGGCCGGGCGCACCGATCGTGACCGACTGGGGCAACAACACCTTCATGTACGAGGGCCACCCCTGCCGCCGCGTGCGCCTGGGCGACGTGGAGGCGGCATTCGCGCAGGCCGACCATATCGTCGAGGGGGTGTACAACACCAGCCCGATCGAGCAGGCCCCGACCGAGACGACGGGATGCATCGCGGTGCCGGAGGCCAACGGCCGGTACACCGTCTATACGAACACGCAGGCCCTGTACTTCAGCCTCGACAACACCGCGATCATCCTGCAGGTCCCGGGCAACAGGCTCCACTTCGTGGGCGGCACGGTCGGCGGGGGGTTCGGCGGCAAGGTCGACGTGATCGTTGAGCCGATCGCCACGCTGGCGGCCATGACGACCAACAGGCCGGTGCGGTACGTGTACAGCCGATCGGAGGAGATGCAGGTGTCGTCCACGCGCAGTGCGTGGCGCATCTACATGAGGGACGGCGTTGCCAGCGACGGCCACATCATCGCGCGCAAGGTGACGAGCTACGCGGACGCCGGTGCATACAGCCGCCAGACCCCGTACGCGCTCACCAAGCACGCTGCCAACGCCGCCGGGCCGTACGCGATCCCGAACGTGTCCATCGACGCCTACTGCGTGTACACGAACCGCCAGCCGACCAGCGCGATGCGAGGCTTCGGCATCACGATGGCGTCGTTCGCGCTCGAGGTCCAGATGGACAAGATCGCCGAGCGCGTGGGCGTGGATCCGTGGACGATCCGGTTCATCAACGCGTACCACAACGGCGACATGAAGCCCCATCGGAAGCTCGCCGAGGATGCGACCCTCATCGAGACCATGCAGGCCGCCGCGGCGCTCGTCGGGCACGAGCTGCCGGAGGAGCTCAAGGCGATGACGTCGGCGCCGCGCGGTAGCGGCCGGGACGGAGGCCGTTCGCGATGACGAAGCTGCGCGGCACGGGCATGGCGGCCGTCAACTACCCCACCGGCATGAACCTGGGCGGCGACCCCTCGCAGGCGCTGATCCACGCCACGACCAGCGGGTCGTTCGTCGTCTCCCTCTCCAGCGCGGACCTCGGTCAGGGGCTCAAGACCGTCATCGGCCAGATCGCTGCGGAGACGATGGGCGTCGGCTTCGAGGAGATCGTCGTCGAGATCGGGGACACCGACTCCGGCCCGCACTGCATGGGGACGTTCGCCAGCCGGGCCACCCACCGCGTGGGCAACGCCGTCATCGCCGCCGCGACCGAGGCCCGCCAGGCGTTGTTCGAGGTGGCCGCCGAGGAGATGGAGGCCGCCGTGGACGACCTCGAGGCCGATGGCCGGGGGAACGTTCTGGTCAAGGGCGCGCCGTCCCGGTCCGTGAAGGTCGCGGACATCGCGGCGCTCGCCCAGTTCAAGTACGGCCGGACGATCTCGGGACGTGGGGCGTACATGAAGCCGAAGAGCCCGGTGGATCCCGAGACCGGTGCCATGGACCCGGATTCGACCGAGGCGCACGCCTGCACCGTGGCCGAGGTGGAGGTCGACACCGAGACGGGAGAGGTCACGGTCCTGGGCATCAGGAGCGCCTATGAGGTGGGTCGCCAGGTCAACCCGGCGCTCGTCCAGGGCCAGATCGTCGGTGGTGCCTGGATGGGCATGTCCCACGCCCTGTACGAGACGACGGCGCCCTACTACCCGGCGGTCGACCACAGCCCCAGGGACTACAGCGAGTACCTGATGCCCGGCACGCTGGAGATGCCGGAGATCGAGTGCGTGGTCCTTGAGGTCCCGTCCTCCAATGGACCGTACGGCGTCAAGGGCATCGGCGAGATGACGGCGAACTCGCCCATCCCGGCGATCGCCAATGCCATCTATCACGCGACCGGGGTGCGGATCGACGATCTGCCGATCACACCCGAGAAGATCCTGCGCGGCCTCGACGCCCTGCAGCCACCTCTGTCCTGAGGCGCCCGAGCGCCTCCCGGGACCGTCGGCCCGGCCGCCGCTCACCGTCGCTCGTCCATCCGTCCACCGCAGCATGGAGATCCCGATGGGACAGATCACGACCTGGGACGAGTTCCCGACCGTCGAGTACGTACCCGGCGTGTTCCGCCAGGCGGTGTCGGGCGAGAAGGCGATGCTGACCCGCATCGTGTACCGGGGTGGCGTCGTGATCCCGGATCACAGCCACGAGGCCGAGCAGATCATGCTCGTGGAGCAGGGCCGCCTGTGGGCGAAGGTCGGGGACGAGGAGTCCGAGGTGGGGCCGGGCGCGCTGCTGGTCATTCCCTCCAACTGGGTTCACGCCTTTCGCCAGCTGGGTGACGAGGACGTCGTGTTCTACGAGGCCTTTGCCCCGATCCGGCTCGAGTACCTGGTCGGGTTCAAGGGCCCGGATCCGTCGCTGGCGATGATGAAGAAGGCGCTGCCCGCGCCGGGCTGAGGTCCGGGCCGCCCTGCCGCCGGCCGGGGCCGCTCCGCGTCGAGCGGCCGGAGCCCGCTGCCTAGAGTGCGGTGACCAGGCGGCCGATGATGACCCCGGCCAGGGCCGCCGCGCCGGCGATCGCCATCGTCTGGGCCGCCGTCCACCAGATGTTCACGTGGCCGATCAGGCCGCGCGCCACGCCGAGGGCAGCCATGAGCGCACCGGTGATCACGAGCGACACGATCCGCGCCGTCCCGATGTCGAACAGGACGAAGGGGACGACCGGGACGCCCGCCGCGAAGATGTCGGCGACGAACATCCACAGCGCGTGCGTCCAGGGCGATGCCCCGGCCCGGCGAGCGACGCCCAGGTCGAAGGCGGCGACGTGGTCGGCGAGGACATCGGGGTTCCGCGCGAAGGCCTCCGAGATGATCGCGACGGCCTCGTCACCGAGCCCGGCAATGGCGAGGCGCTCCGTGATCCGGGCGCTGTAGCCCTCAGGATCGGCGGCAACCAGGGCCCGTGCCTCGTCCATGAGGACGTCGGCTCGATGGCGCTCTGACTGCGCGTCGAGATAGGTGCCGGCCATCATCGAGACCGCGCCGGCGATGGCGCCGGCCGCGCCGGCGAGCAGCACGATCGAGCGGTCCTCGGTGCTTGCCGCGACGCCGAACACGAGCCCGGCGATCGAGACCGCGCCGTCCTCCATGCCGAACGCGACATCGCCGATCGCCACCTGGAGGGATGCCCGCAGCCGGGCGACGAGGACGCGGACCATGCTCATCCGGGAGTCTTCTCCGAACCAGGTTTGCGATGCCGCAAGGGCTGCGATGCGGCAAGCCTAGCGCCGACGCTGCCGACGTGATCCGGTCGCGCCGTGGGCGGAGGCGCCCGGACCTGCCCGCCTATCGAGGCACACGCGTCCTCGCTGCGGGCGGCCTGATGCACCGACAGCCGCCAGCTTCGGCGCGCAGCGGCCGGAGTATCCTCGGACAATGAGTGGCCGGAGCGGAAACCGTGCACTGCAGGCGGTGCGGCCGGCCGGCGGCCCGCGCCACAGCGAACGGCCGGCGGGGGCGGAGCGCGAGCCGATGGATCCCCGCGCGCAGCGGATCCTCGACCTCCAGCGGACGGCCGGCAATGCGGCCGTGGTGCAGCTGATCGGCGAGCCGCAGCCGCATCCCACGCTCCGCGGTGGCTCGACCGGCGACGCCGTCCGGGATCTGCAGTCGGCGCTCAACGCCCGCAGCGACGTGACGACGAGCCTGGAGGTGGACGGGATCTTCGGCCCGATCACGGCGAAGGCGGCCCGGGAGCTGCAGTCCGTCAACCCGCCGCTGGTGGTCGACGGCGTCGTGGGTCCGATGACCTGGGGCGTGCTGGATGCTGGCCCCGGCGCCACCGACAGCACCGTGCTGGCGAAGAAGGTCTTCGACCGCGGCGCGGCCGCCTACGATCGTGGTGACTTCGCCCACGCCTACGACTTCTTCGTCCGGGCGTATGAGCTGGCTCCGCGGCCCGGCATCCTGTTCTCAGAGGGCCAGGCGCTGCGCCGCCTGGGTGGACGGCGCGAGGACGCGATCGCGTGTTACCAGCGGTACCTGGAGACCGGCGACACGCAGCGCGCGGACGATGCGGCGCAGTACATCGCGGAGCTCCAGGGTCCGGCGGCGACCGGTGTCGAGGAGGTCGACACGGCCGCCGGGAAGGCGATGTTCGACAAGGGCGCCGCGCTCTACGACGCGGGCGACTTTGCGCACGCCTACGACGAGTTCAGCAAGTCATGGGAGCTGACCCATCGTCCAGGTCTGCTGTTCACCCGTGCCCAGGCACTTCGGCGGCTCGGCGGCCGCGACCCCGAGGCCATCGCCCTCTACGAGCAGTACCTGGCCTCCGGTGACACGCGGCGCGCGGACGACGCGGCGCAGTACGTCGCAGAGCTCCGCGCGCCGGTGGCGACCGGCGTCGAGGAGGTCGACACGGCCGCCGGCAAGGCGATGTTCGACAAGGGCGCCGCGCTCTACGACGCGGGCGACTTCGCGCACGCCTACGACGAGTTCACGCGGTCATGGGAGCTGACCCATCGGCCGGCTCTGCTGTTCTCCCGCGCCCAGGCACTTCGGCGTCTCGGTGGCCGCCGTGACGAGGCCATCGCCCTGTTCCAGGCGTACCTGGCGTCCGGCCACGACGCCCGGCGCGATGAGGCGGAGCGTCACATCAGGGAGCTCACGACGCAGGGCGCCGAGCCTCGCTGATCCGTGACGGCGGGCGTCGCCGCCGGACCGCGGGCATCGGCCCCGGCGACCAGACCCGTGATCAGGGGTCCAGGAAGAGCACGTCGATCTCGCGCGCGATTCCCGCCGCCCAGGCGCGGATGGCATCCCAGTCCCGGAAGTCGCCGATCGGATGCGTGGCGAGGACCCGCGGGTCGACGGGAGCGTCGGGGAGCAGGCGCCCGCCGAAGGTGCGGTGGTCACGGGCGCCGATCGGTTCCGTGGTCAGGGCGACCGCGGGGGTTGCCGGCAACCTGCCCCAGTCGGCCGACCGATCGAGCGGGCCGCTGCTGAACAGCCAGACCGGGCGCTTCAGGAGGCGGTCCAGGTGGCGGCCGACGAAGCGGTTCGCGTCGCGCTGCCAGTGCGCGGCGTACAGGGCGCTGCCGAGGATCACCGCGTCGTACGGTGAGAGGTCCTGGATCGAGCGGGCCGTCGCCACGTCTGTCTCGATGCCCTCCTCGCGCAGGACGCGGCCGATCGTCTCGGCGATCTCGCGCGTCGAGCCGAGCTTGGTCGCGTAGGCAACGAGCACCCGTATGGCCATGGACCTCCCCGCGTCGTGTGCGTTGTCCCCTCGGTGGCACCGGCATCATCTTGCCCCATCGAGCTCGAAGGAGTCTGCCGCGTCCCGGTCGAGCCGGTCCACCCATCGACCCATCCCCACCAGGCACACGGCGACGACCACGAGGATGGCGCCGGCGACGAGCCACAGCGCAGACCCGTGCCCGGCGTCGAGCACGAGACCCGCGACCGGTGGACCGAGGCCGGCGCCGACGCTGCCGGCGGCCAGCGCGATCCCCTGGTACGTTCCGCGCCGGCTCACCGGAGAGAGGTCGGACACGAACGCGGCGAGGATCGGCATGAGCAGCATCTCGCCCACGGTGACCCCGGCGATCACGAGGGCGAGGCCGGCAACCGCGGAGGATCGCGACAGGAGCGCGACGAGGACCAGCGCACCCGCATAGCACAGGACGGCTGCCGCCATGACCCGGGGCTTCGACCGGCGCTCGGTCGCCGTCGAGATCCGGAGCTGGAACAGGACGATGAGCAGGCCGTTCAGGCCGAACAGCAGACCCCAGACCGGCGTCGGCACACCGAGGCCGACGGCCGCGTAGATCGGCAGTGTCGTGACCCACAGGAACGTGATGCCCTGGGCCACGGCCATCAGCGGCAGCAGCGCGACGAAGATCCGAAACCGCCGCCGGTCGAGCGTGCGGGAGCGATCGGAGGGTGCGCCTCCGCGGGACGGCGCGAGGGGCTCGCCGCTGATCGCCAGCCCCGCCGCGGTCGACTCGATCCTGGGGACGGCGACACCCACCGCGAGGACGGGGCTCACCCGGGTGGCCTTCCGTGGGGACGGCGGACGGGGAGCCCGCGTCTCCGGCAGCCAGCGAACTGCGATCAAGACGTAGCAGCCGACGAGGAGCCCGCTGATCCCGAACAGCAGCGGATAGCCGAAGGACGATAGACCCGCGCCGATGACCGGCCCGGCGATCCATCCGATCGCATTGGCCACCCCGAGAAGACCGAATGCCCGGGGTCGCTTGTCTTCGTCGACCGAGTCGGCCACCGCGGCTCGGGCAGCGGGAAGGAACGCGGGATCGATGCTGCCCAGGAGGAGCATGATCAGCCCGATGTGCCAGGCCTCCGTCGCCAGCGCCATGGACATGACGAGCAGCGCCGTGCAGGAGATCGACCCGATGAGCACGGGCCGGCGGCCGAACCGGTCCGCCAGCCAGCCCCCCGCGATCCCGGAGCCGATCGAGAACAGCGAATAGGCGGCGATGACGAGGCCCGCCTCAGCAGCGCTCGCACCGAGCGACTGGACGAGGTAGATGGTCAGGAAGGGGAAGAACAGGCTGAACCCGAAGCTCGCGACGAGGTCGCCGCTGGCCAGCACGAGGACGACCCGCGGGAACTCGTCGGGAAGAGCGCGGATCGCGTCGATGGGGGACAGGAGGCGGCGGACGGCTCGGAGAGGGGTGGACACGGTTCCGATCGTCGCACCCGCGAGGTGCGGCCTCGCGGGCCGGATGGCCGCCATTCGCCCGCCGAACGGGAGGGATTGCAGCAGTCCGGGTACGCGCATGTCGCCCGCGGTCGCGCCGCCGCGGACATGAAAGAGCCGGCGGGGGGACGCCCGCCGGCTCCGGTGACGCGCGGCCGCCCAGGGCGGCGAGAGGTTGATCAGGCGGTGACGGTCTCGGGTTCGCCGGACATCAGCCAGCTGCGGATCGCGGGTGCGACGCGGGAGGCGAGGACCCCGTCGAGGCCGTAGAACCGGCCCGCGCCGAGGCCTGCGATGGCCAGGCAGACAACCAGGTAGGTGAGGTGCTGGTTCACGATGCCGTTGCTGAACTCCCAGGCGGCGAAGAAAAACAGCAGCATCATCAGGGAGCCCATGATCGCGGCGAACCGGGTGAACAGGCCCAGGATCAGCGCGATGCCGATCCCGATCTCGCCGGCGACGACGAGGAAGTTGACCGCCGTCATCGCGCCCGCGTTCTGGGACAGGCTGACCCAGAAGCCGTGGGTCGGGTTGTAGATCGTCGCGGGGTCCGCGGTCCCGGTGACGAACGGCCAGCCGAGGGTCCCGCCGGTGGCGTGAGCGAGGAACCCTGCCGCAGAGAAGTCGGTCAGGAACTTGTCGGTGCCCGCCCACAGGAAGATGACGCCGACCAGCACGCGCAGCAGCGCGATGCCCGCCATGTGGAGCTTGTTCGTGACTTGCATGGGACGCTTTACCTCCGGGACCCTTCCGTCCGGCGATGGTCGCCGGCGGACCCTCAGTGCGGGGTCATGTGTTGTGTCCACAGCGTGCCGCGGCGTCGGCCATTCTGCTGTGGGCCGAACGGCCTGTCCGTTGCAGGCCATTGGCACGACAGCGATGGCCTCGTGGACCGGGCCGTTCCGGGGCGGTGAGGCCCGATGGGCCGTATCCTCGCTTCATGCCTCGCGAGAACCCTCCCCAGCCTGTCGTCGACCTTGC
The DNA here is from genome assembly GCA_963849495.1 of uncultured Chloroflexia bacterium. Lineage (GTDB taxonomy): Bacteria > Chloroflexota > Limnocylindria > Limnocylindrales > CSP1-4 > CAIXZV01. The sequence goes on from CAWKHN010000019.1 coordinate 65,979, forward strand.
GGAGGCTCGCGCGGTTGCCCGACGGGGCCGCGACTGGGCGGCAGCGGACCGCCTGCGGGCGGAGATCGAGGCGACGGGCTGGAAGGTCATCGACGCAGGGACGCTGTACGACCTCGAGCGCGCTGTCGGGCAGGACGTGGTGACCGACGGCGTCGTCCGGTACGGCTCGAGCGTCTCGGTGCCCTCGCGTCTCGGTGATGAGCCCGTTGGACGGGCGTCCGTTGTCATGATTGCGACGGCTTGGCCGGAGGACCTCGCCCGGGCCCACCGGTCGCTGGTGGAGCGCGCTCCCGACGGGACGCAGCTGGTCGTGGTTGCCAATGGACCATCCGCGGCGCAGGCGGCCGCCCTCGACGGGCTGGACGCAGCCGATCCCGGGGCGCCGGGGGTCATGACCGAGGTTCTATGGACCAGCTCCCGGCTCGGTCATGCCGCCGCGCTCAACGCGGGCATCCGTCGCACGGCGGCTCCGGTCGTGATCGTTCTCGACACCGATATGGAGCCGACCGGTGATCTCGTGTCCTCGCTCGTGACGGCGCTCGCGGACGAGACCGTGGCCGTGGCGGGACCATTCGGGCTCGTCAGCGACGATCTGAGGCGGTTCGACGCGGCGCCCGCAGGTGCTGCCGATGTGGCCGCGATCGCGGGCGGGGCCATGGCGTTTCGGCGCGTGGACTTCGCGGCGCGGGGCCCCCTGGACGAGCATTTCGTCACGCCCGCTCATCTCGACACGTGGTGGAGCCTCGTGCTCCGCGATGAGGCGGCTGCCGATCCTGATCCCGGGGATGTCGACCGTGACCCGTCGCCGCCCCGTCGTGCGCTCCAGGTGGGGGCCGGCTTCATCGTCCGGCACCAGCCACACGACCCGGCCGCGGTCGGGACCGGGGATCGAAGCCGGCTCACGCGGCGGAACTTCTACCGGGTCCTGAAGCGCTTCGGAAGCCGGCTCGACCTCGCCGTCTCCGCTCCCGGCACATCCGCCGGCGAGGGCGGCATCGCAATGATCCCGCGGAACCCATAACGAAACTCATGATTCCTCGTTCCAAGGACAGAGGCCTCGCGGATTACATCGTTCCCCCGGCGGTGTGGCACAGCGAGGCCTCATTTCCTGCCCGCCGCACGACCCGCGATCCGGGCCGCAGGGCGGTCCCCACGTATACTCCGCCCGTGCGTCGCTGGGTCTGTATCGTGGCCATGCTCGTCGGGTTCTCCGGCGACGGCTATGCGTGGACGGCCCGGCCCCGGATCCCCGTCCCGATCGAGCGGCTGCTCGATCCGCGGCGTCCCGACGCGGCGCTGCCGGAGGGGCCCTGGTGGAGACTGACCTGATCCCTGGCGGGTCGGTGTCGCCGCCCTCGCGCGGCCGGCGGGGCCTGCTTGTCGTCGTCGCCGCCCTGGTGGTCCTGGCCATGGTCGTGCGGCTCTGGCCGCTGGGCACCGTCGCGACTGATCCTGTCATCGCGGCAGACCCCGGCACGGTCACGATCCTGGCCGGCGCCCCGGTCTCGATCGATCCTGCCCACCACGGCGACCTGGGCAGCGCCTCGTACGTGAGCCAGCTGTTCGAGACCCTGACCGCCGTCGACCCGTCGCTGACCGTCCGGCCCGCCCTGGCCGAGTCCTGGTCGATCGAGAACGGGGGACGGCGCGTCGTGTTCACCCTGCGCAGCGGGCTCACGTTCAGCGATGGCTCCCCGTTGACGGCGGACGACGTGGTCCGCAGCTGGCGCCGCCTGTTCAGCCCCACGAACCCGTCCCCGCTGGCCTCGCTGATCGCGGATGTCGTGGGCGTCCGCGACCTGCTGGCGGGACGGACCACGGACGTGACGACGCTCGGTGTCAGGGCAGATGGGGACCTGCGGGTCGTCGTCGACCTGGAGCGGGGCGGAGGAGACCTGCCGGCGATCGTGTCCGGCGCGCCGTTCGCCATCGTCCCGCGATCGGCCGGGGCCGAGATCTCACCCACGCCAACGGGCTTCGTCGGCAGCGGCGGCTATGTCCTGTCGGGCGTCGATGCGTCGTCCATCACCCTGACGGCCAATCCCAACTACTGGGCCGGCAAGCCGGCGATCGAGACGGTCAGGATGCTCACGACCCTCGGCGGGTCCAGCCCGGTGGACGCGTTCGTCGCGGGCACGGTGGACGTGACGCCGATCTCGTTCAGCGACGCAGGCTGGATCGCCTACGACCAGGCCCTCGGGCCGTCGCTGCGAAGTGACCCGTCGCTGTCCGTGACGTACTACGGCTTCGACACCCGGAAGCCCCCGTTCAACGACGTGCGCGTGCGCCAGGCCTTTGCGGAGGCCGTCGACTGGCGTCGCCTGGCGCAGCTCGACGAGGTCGGCTCCTCCGTCCCGGCAACCGGCATGGTTCCAGCGGGCATGCCCGGGGCCCCGACGGGGGACTACATGCCACGGTACGACCCGGCCGGTGCGCGCGCGCTCCTCGCCGACGCCGGCTACCCCAACGGCGCGGGCCTGGCTCCGATCTCGTTCATCGCCAACGGCGGCGGCTATGACGATGGCGTGGTCGCGATGCTGCGGGCCAACCTGGGGGTGACGATCGACTACGCCACGATGGACTTCCAGGCCTACCAGGACCGCCTGGCGACGGATCCGCCCGGGATCTGGAGCCTGTCCTGGGTGGCCGACTACCCCGGTCCCAACGACTTCCTCGGCGTCCTGCTGGGAACCGGGTCGACCGCGAACGAGGGGCGCTGGTCAAGCCCGGCCTTCGACGCCGCCATCGCGGCGGCCGGGGCGGCCACGACGCCGGAGACCGCATCCGCCGCCTACGCCCAGGCAATGGGGATCGTTCGCGACCAGGTGCCCGTCGTGCCGGTGTCCTACGGGACGTCGTTCTCGCTCGTCCGTGACGGCCTGCTCGGGGCGGCCCAGAACGGCCTCGGCATCCTCAGGCTGGCCGGTCTCGCCTGGAAGACGACACCATGAGCCCCGTGGCGCGCATCGTTCGCCATCGCGGGGTGCGGACCCTGGTCGCGGTGGTCGCAGCCGTATCGATGGCGCTGCCGTGGCCGGCGGCGGTCGTGGTCGCAGCCGACGTCAGCTTCGGCACGCCGTCGGCGACGACGACCTACGGCCAGTCGATCGAGTTCACGGTCCCGATGACGGCCGGCACCACGGTCCAGCGCGTCGAGCTCCGGCTGACGTTCCCGGAGGCGCTCGGCCCGTACATCGTGGACGTCCCGGTGCCCGGCGGCGGCAGCACGCAGACGCTGAGCTATCTGCTGGACCTGACCGGGGATGGCCACCTGGTCCCGAACACGACGATCCGTGCGACGTGGGCCGCCACGACGGCCGGTGGCGTGACCGTGCTCAGCGGCGAGGACACCGTCCTGTACTCGGACACCTCCCACGACTGGATGACGGTCAAGGGCAGCCTCATGACGGTGCACTGGTACCAGGGCACGACGACGTTCGCCAACCGGGCGCTCGCGATCGGGGAGAAGGCCATCCGCGAGACGAGCGCCCTGCTCGGCGTGACCGAGACCGCGCCGGTGGACTTCTTCATCTACGCCGACGACACCTCGTTCCGAACGGCGCTGGGTCCCGGCACGCGCGAGAACGTGGGTGGCCAGGCGCACGCGGACATCCGCACCCTGTTCGCGCTCATCACCCCGGACCAGATCAACGACGCCTGGGTCTCGGTCGTGATCCCGCACGAGCTCGTGCACCTCGTGTTCGACACGGCCGTCCGGAACCCGTACCGGTTCCCGCCGCGCTGGTTCAACGAGGGCCTCGCCGTGTACCTGTCGGAGGGGTACACGTCCTCCGACCAGGGCCTGGTCCGCACCGCCGTGAGCTCCGCGAGCCTGATCCCGCTCGATGCCCTCGGCGGCCAGTTCCCGACCGACGCCAACAAGACCTACCTTGCCTACGCGGAGAGCGTCTCGGCGATCGACTACCTGGTTCGCACGGACGGAAAGCCGGCTCTGGTCGACCTGGTCCGGGCGTACAAGGACGGTCTCACCGACGATGAGGCATTCACGAAGGCCCTGGGGGTCGATCTCGCCGCGTTCCAGTCGGGCTGGCTGCAGGAGCTGGGCGCCAAGACGCCCGTCCGGTACGGGCCGCAGCCGGCGCCGGCCGGTCCGCTGCCGCCGGGCTGGGGCGCCGCGGGCGCATCTCCCGTGCCCGCTTTGCCGACGGCAGCGGCATCCTCCTCGCCCACCGTGCCGCCCGCCGCGGGCAGCTCCGGCGGCTCGGAGGGATCCGGGACCGCCCCGGTGGTGCTGGCACTCGTGGTGGTCGGCGTGCTCGTCGCGGCGGGCCTCCTCGTGGCGAGGCGCCGGAGCCAGGGACTGTGAGCACGATCGTCGCCCGGGTCCGGGGGATCCCGAGCTGGCAGGTCACGCTCGGCGTGGCGCTCCTCGCGCTGGGCTTCCTGGTCGCGGCCCAGCTCGCGTCGGAGGGGCCGCGCGTCCGGTACACGAGCCAGGAGCGAACGCCGCTGGTCGAGACCGTCCAGGATCTGCAGGCGCAGCAGGACGCTCTCAAGCAGCAGATCCTCGACCTTCGGAAGGCCATCCAGGATCTCGAGGCCACGGGCCAGGGCGGAGCGGCGGTCACCCGGGACCTGAACACGCAACTCGACGGGGCACGGCTGGCCGCAGGCCTGGTGGCCATGACGGGCCCGGGTCTCGTCATCCAGCTGTCCGACTCGGATGCGCCCGTCCCGGCGGATGGAAGCCAGCGTGACTATCTCGTCTCGGGCCAGGACGTGCTGACCGTGGTCGAGGAGCTGTGGCTGGCCGGGGCCGAGGGGATCGCGGTCAACGGCGAGCGCGTCACCGTGGCGACCGCGATCATCGACATCGGCGGCTCGGTGCTGGTCAACTCGGCCTACATCGCCGCGCCGTACCAGGTCTCGGCCATCGGGCCCAGCGACATGTTCGACCGCCTCACCCAGTCGGCCGGGTTCGTCGACTTCATCCGTGCGCGGGCCGAGACGTTCGGGATCGGCGTGTCCTATGCGACCCCGGATGCCGTGGACCTGCCGGCCTATGCGGGGTCGGTCAACCTCGTGTACGGACGTCCCGCGCTGAGCCCGGCGCCGAGTCCGGCCGCCACGGTGGGTCCCTGATGCGGCGCGCATCGGGCAGGCTGACCGTCAGCCTCGTGCTCATGCTGCTGGGCCTCCTGGTCGTTGCCCAGCTCCAGTCCCAGGCGACGGCCCCGGCGCTCGCCGGCCTGTCGGCCCAGGACCTGACGGTGCTCGTCGCGAACCTCAGCACGCGGAACAACGAGCTGCGCGACGAGATCTCCTCGCTCCAGGTGCAGCGGGCCTCGGTCGCCGCGGCCGTACAGCGGGGCGACACCTCGGCCGTCCAGATCCGCTCCGATCTCAGCCGGATCGAGGCGTGGTCGGGGGTGCTGCCCGTGACCGGGGCCGGCGTGCGGGTGCTGATCTCGGGCTCGATCCCGGGGGATGCGGTCAGCTCGCTGGTCAACGAGCTGCGAAACGCGGGCGCGGAAGGCATCTCGATCGCGGGGATCCGCGACGTACCGGGAGTCGTGGTCACGGGGCCGGCCGGCGCGATCACAGTCGACGGCGTGTCGCCGGACGAGCCGATCGAGCTGCTTGCCATCGGCCAGCCGGAGACGCTCACGGGATCGTTGACCCGTGCCGGCGGGCCGATCGCCCAGCTGGGAGCCCAATACCCGGACGCGACGGTCAGCGTGTCGGCGATGGACCTGGTGAACCTGCCCGCCACGCAGCGGGATCTCACCCCGAAGCTCGGCCGGCCCCGGCTCTGACGGGCGCCGCCCGTCTGCTACCCTCGCGCCGATGTCCGGGCACCCCGTCCTCGAGCTGCTGTTGGGCGACGTCGTTCGTCTTCGCCGGCGTCACCCCTGCGGTGGCGACACCTGGCTCGTCGACCGGCTGGGCGCCGATATCGGGCTACGCTGTTCCACGTGCGCCCGCCACGTGCTCATCGAGCGGCCCGTGCTCGAGCGGAGGATCGTCGAGTTCGTCCAGCGCGGTGACGCCGCCATGAGCGCAGCGGTCGGCCCACGCCAGCCGTGAACGACCGAGCGCCGAACACGCTCGCCGCTCCTGACGATGCCGCAGGTCCGGTCGAGGCGCCGTCCAGCGCGCTCGAGGTCTTCCGCAACCGCCCGTTCCTGCTGCTCTGGCTCAGCCAGGCATTCACGCAGATCGGCGGCAACATGGTCATCTACGGCCTGACCGTCATCATCCTGGAGTCGACGTCGTCGAAGACCGCGGTCAGCCTGCTGATCCTCACGTTCCTCGTGCCGGCGGTCCTGTTCTCGGCGCTCGCCGGGGTCTACGTGGACCGGGTGGACCGCCGGACGATCCTTGTCGTCACCAACCTCCTCCGGGCCGGAGCGTTCGTGCTGACGTTCCTCGCCGGCACCAACCTCGCGATCATCCTCGTCCTCAACGTCATCGTGTCCACGATCACCGTGTTCTTCGGACCCGCCGAGGCCGCGATGATCCCGCACCTGGTGCCGCGACGGCAGCTCATCGCCGCGAACGGGATCTTCACGCTCACCCTGAACGCGGCCTTCGCGCTCGGGTTCGCGCTCATCGGGCCGATCGTGGTCACCATCGCCGGTGCGCCGGCCCTGATCCTGCTGGTCGCCGCGTGCTATCTCGTCGCCGCGGGCTTCTGCTGGACGCTGCCGTCGGCCCCGCCGCAGGCCGAGGACGTCGCCCCCGCTCGCGGCGTCGTGGTGGACGCGGAGCAGGCGATGGGCTCGATCGTCATCCAGCTCCGTGAAGGGATCTCCTTCATCCGCGAGAACCCACTGGTGAGCTGGTCGCTGTTCTACCTCGGGATCGCCGCGTCCCTGGTGGGGGTGCTGGGGGTGCTGGGCACGGACTTCGCGACGACATCCCTGGGCCTGCAGCCGAAGGATTTCGTCGTCGTCGTGCTGCCGCTGGGCTTCGGCATCGTGACCGGGATCCTGCTCCTCAACAACTTCGGGTCCATGCTCCCCCGGCGCCGGGTCATCGAGGGCGGCCTGGTGGCACTGGGCATCCTGCTCGCGGCGCTGGCCGCCGCCGGTCCGATCTCCCGGTTCCTGCAGCGGGCCCAGACGGCGAGCGGTCTCGTGGACTTCGGCGGGTTCACCTCGCTGCTCGGGGTGGTGGTGGCGATCGCCCTGTTCGCCGGCATGGCCTACGGCTTCGTCGCGATCCCGTCGCAGACGCAGCTCCAGGAGGACCTGCCCGAGGACGTCCGCGGCCGGGTGTTCGGTGTCCTGAACATGCTCGTGTCCGTGGCCAGCTTCCTGCCGATCATCGTGGTCGGCCCGCTGTCCGACCTCCTGGGAACCACCCTCGTGCTCCTCCTCGTGGCGCTGTTCGTCAGCTCGTCCGGCCTCGTGTCCATCCTGACCCGCGGTCCGCTCAAGCCGGAGGAGACCCTCGCCACGGGCAGGGGACCGACAGCGGTGGCGGGCCTCGACCCGGTCGCGGTCGCCATCGCGACCGAGGTGGACGCAGAAGAGCGGCGGGCACGCTCGAGGCTGGAAGCAGCCACCGACGGGGCGGACCCGCATGCGCCCACGCCTGTCACCGGAGATCCGGCGACCGGGGAGCAGCCGCCGGTGGGCGGCGCCGACCGGCCGTGACCGGGCCCGGCGGGGCCTCGCTCATCATCACCGGCCGGATCGCCTCGCTGGCGGGAACCGACGGGCCGGGCTGGGTCGAAGCGCTGGCGGTCGGCGGGGGACGGGTGCTGGCGGCCGGGCCGGCCACCGAGGTCGAGGCTCACGCGGACAGGCGCACGCGCCGGCTGCGGCTGGCACCCGCCGAGGTCGCGATCCCCGGGCTGACGGACGCGCACCTCCACCTGGTCGAAGCAGCGCTGGCGAGGACGCGTGTCGACCTGCACGACGCGCAGACCGTCGCCGACGCAGGGGAGTGCATCCGGGCTGCCGCGGCCATCGGCGCCGATCCCGACGCCTGGATCGAAGGAGCGGGCTGGGACGCCGACCGGTTCGGCCGCTGGCCGACGGCGGACGACCTGGACACCGCGGCGCCGGGTCGGCGGATCGCCATCTGGGCGCATGATCATCATGCCCTCCTCGCCAGTCGCCGCGCTCTCGCGGAGGCGGGGATCGATGACGCGCGCGTCAACCCGGACGGCGGGGTGATCCGCCGGGATGCGGACGGGCACGCCACGGGCGTGCTCCACGAGTCCGCCGCGCGCCTCGTGTCGGCGCGCATTCCGGCGCCCGGGGCGGACGTCATCGAGGCCGCGGTGCGTCCACTCGCGGCGGAGCTGCTGGGTCTCGGGATCGTGGCAGTGCACGATCCGGGCGGGATCGCGGCCCAGCATGGCCTCCGCGGACCGATCGAGGCGTACCGGCACCTCGCGGCCACCGCGGCCCTCGGCCTCCGGGTTCATGCGTGCATCAGGCCGGAACAGCTCGATGCGGCGGCGTCCGAAGGTTTGCGCAGCGGCCGACCGCTCGGACCGGATCCGCTCGACCGCCTGCGCCTGGGCTGGCTCAAGACCTTCGCCGACGGCACGCTCGGCTCACGGACGGCGGCGCTGCTCGAGCCGCTGGATCCGATCGCGGGTGAGCCGCCACCACCGAACGACGGCTTCGGGGTGTGGATGGTGCCGCCGCCGGAGCTGCGGGACCAGGCCGCCCGGGCCGCGGCCGCAGGCATCGCCACCCAGATCCACGCGATCGGCGATGCGGCGGTGCGGGCCGCGCTCGACGCTCTCGCGCCCACGGTCGGGTCGACAACGCTCATGCCCCGGGTGGAGCACGTCCAGCTGATCGCCCGGGCGGACGTGCCCCGGTTCGCGTCGCTGGCGATCGCCGCCTCGATGCAACCCATCCACGTGCGCTCGGACGCGGCCACGGCGCGCCGCCTGTGGGGCCCGCGGGCGGAGGCACGGGCCTACGCGCTGGCCGCGCTGGCGCGCTCGGGAGCCGTGGTCCCCACCGGGACCGACGCTCCGGTGGAGCCCGTCGATCCGTGGCCGGGGATCGCATGCGCGGTGACGCGATCGGCTCCCGGCTGGCCGGCCGGCACACCGCCGTTCGGCCCGGCAAACGGACTCAGCCTGTGGCGCGCCATCCGGGCGAGCTGCGTGGACCCGGCGATCAGCGCCGGCGAGGGCGATCGCGGGCGACTCGTCGCGGGCCACCGTGCCGACATCGTCGTGCTGCCGGCGGCGGCGATCGCGGAGCCGGTCGAGACCGGCGGTGCCCTGTGGCACGCGCGGCCCCGGATGGTCCTGGTCGACGGCGAGGTCGTCGTCGCCTGAGACCTGTCTCAGGGGTTCTCGTCGAGACGTGCCTTCGCCTCCGCGAACAGGCCGTTGAAGATCCGTGACGTGGACGGGAAGGCGTGGATCGTCTCGGCAAGCACGGCGACCGGGACGTGGGCCTTGATCGCGAGGACGCACTCGTGGATCGCCGCGGACGCATCCGGGCAGGCCATCGCCGCACCGACGAGCTCGCGGGAGACCCGGTCGATCACGATCGTCACGTGGCCCGTCTCGGCCTCGACCGAGTATCCCTTGGACGACACCGGAAAGTCCGCGACGCACTCGAACGCGTCGATGCCGGCGGCCTGCGCCTGCTCCAGGCTGAACCCGACGGACGCCGCCTCGGGATCCATGTACGTGGCCCGCGGCAGCGCGCGGTAGTCGGGGGTGATGGCCTCGCCGAGCGCCATCCGGACCACGAGCTCGCCCTGGTAGTGGGCCTGGTGCGTGTGGAGCTCCGGGCCCGCGGGATCGCCCGCAACCCAGAGGCCGTCGGCGAGGCGGAGGCTCCCGTCGCGCCGGTACGCCTGGGGCCCGGAGACCTCGATGCCGTAGTGCTCGAGGCCGAGGGCGGCGAGCGGGAAGGCACGGCCGACGGCGAGCAGGATCACGTGCCCTTCGGCGCTCGAGCCGTCGTCCAGGTCGACCACGTGTGCGCCGTCCCTGCCGGCCCCGGCCCGTGCTCGGACGGCCCGGACGCCGGTGCGAACGGTCACGCCGTCGCGCTCCAGGGCGAAGCGGATCGTCGTGGAGCTGCGGGGATGCTCGGTGGGTGCCAGCCGGGGCCCCGACTGCACGATCGTGGTCGGCACGCCGAACCGCGTGTAGATCTGCGCCAGCTCGCAGCCCGTCGGCCCGCCGCCGAGGATGAGCAGGCTGCGCGGGAGCTCGCGGGCGAGGGTCGCCTCCCGGTTCGTCCAGGGGTTCGTGGCCGCGATCCCCTCGATCGGTGGCAGCTTGGAGGTCGATCCGACGGCGATGACGATGTTCCGGGCACCCAGCTCGTGGCTGACGCCATCGTGGGTCACCGACACGCGTCCGCGGCCGGCGATGCTGCCCTCGCCGCGGTACACGACGGCGCCGGCGCCCTCGAGCGCCGCCACGTGGCTGCGGTCATCGGGCTCCTCGGCGCCGGCCGGGCGGTTGACCATGTAGTCCCGTCGCGCTGAGGCGCGGGCCCACGGATAGTCCGCCCCCGCGGCGTGGCGGTCGGCGGCGTGGAGAAGGGACTTCGAGGGCACGCACCCGATGTGCGGGCACGATCCGCCGAACCATTGCCGGTCCACGATCGCGACGCTGGCGCCCAGGGCCCGTGCCTTGTGCGCGGCGGCCTCGCCGGCCGGGCCGGCCCCGATGATCACGAAATCGAAGCTGTCCATACCCGTCATCCTCCCGGCACCATCAAGGCTCCCACCGTTGACGGCGGGCTTCGTAGAGCAGGATCGCCGCGGCGATCGACACGTTCAGGCTGTCGGCGACCCCCAGCATCGGCAGATGGACCGCGGTGACGGTGTCGCCGTCCCACGCCGCGGTGAGCCCCTCGGCTTCGCTGCCGAGGACGATCGCGACCGGACCCCGCAGGTCCACGTCCGTGTAGCTCGTCAGCGCGTCCACGCGAGCGGCGACGAGCGAGACGCCATCATGCAGCAGACGGCCGCGGATGGCCTCGCTGGTCCCGGCCGCCACCGGAACGGCGAAGATCGTGCCCAGCGACGCACGGATGGCATTGGGGTTGAACAGGTCCGTGCGCGGGTCGGCGGCGATCACGGCGTCGGCGCCCGCGGCATCCGCCGTGCGCAGGATCGCGCCCAGGTTGCCGGGCTTCTCGACGCCCTCGACCACGACGATCAGCGGATCACCGGGCAGGGACAGCGCTTCGAGCGAGAGATCCGGGATCCGGGCCGTCGCCACGACCCCCTCGGACCGGTCCCCGTAGGCGAGCCGGTCGAGCACCCGGCCGGTGACCGGGATCACCGCCGCGCCCGCCGCGTGCGCGCGGTCGACGGCGGCCTGCGCCTCGGAGGTGAGGCGGTCGGCGTCCACGAACGCCTCGACAACCACCGCACCGCCCGCCAGAGCCCGGGCAAGCTCGCGGGCACCGTCGATCAGCGTCAGCCCCGTCTCGTCTCGGGCACGGCGGTCCCGGAGGGCCACGGCGGCGAGCACGCGCGGGTTGCGGGAGCTGGAGAGGACCGGTTCGGGCACGGGGGCATCTTCGCAGGTCGGGGCCCCGCGGGCCGGAGAGCGACCCGGACCCTCAGCGGGCAGGGGAGCGGGCCCAGCTGCCCAGCCGCAGGACGTTGCCCGACCGGGCGATCAGCTCGAGCTCCTGGCCGGCCGCGTCGACGCCCAGGCGGTCGCGGATCAGGGAGGCGAGCCGCGCTCCATCGAACCCGGATGTGTGTGCGCTGAGCAGCACGAACGCGGGTCTGGGACCGGCGAGCGCGGCGAGGTCGTCGAGCAGGGGCTCGAGATCGGTCTCGATCTGCCACGCGCCGTTGCCGTGGCCGTAGGTCGGCGGATCGACGACGAGCGCGTCGTAATGACGACCGCGCCGCCGCTCCCGGCGGACGATTGCACGTGCGTCGTCAACCAGCCAGCGGACGGGGCGATCTGCCAGGCCTGACAGCTCCGCATTGCGGCGGGCCCATGCGACCGCCGGTCGCGACGCGTCAACATGAGCGACCCGTGCACCGGCGCGGGCGCAGGCCAGCGACGCGCCTCCCGTGTAGCCGAACAGGGACAGAACCTCCGGGGGGCGGCCCAGGGCATCGGCGGCCCTGTGGACCGCCCCGTCGAGCCAGGCCCAGGTCCGGGCATGCTCCGGGAACACGCCGACCTGGCCTCCTGTCGCGGGCCGGCACTCGAGCACCAGACCGCCGGCACGGATGGACCATGGCTCCCGGCCCTCTCCCCGGGCCCAGCCGCCTCGTCCGTACGCGAGGGGCGCCCGGTGCCACTCGGCTTCCGGGAGCAGGGGGTGCATGACGGCCGCCGGCGCGGGCCGGTCCACCACCACCGACCCGAATCGCTCAAGCCGGCGCCCGTCGCCGCAATCCAGGAGCTCGAGGTCTGCCATCAGGCCCATCGTCGCACGTCAGGCAGGGTTCGCGACCTGCGCCCTGTGCGTGTGATCGCGCCGCGCGGCCCCGCAGCCGGCGATCGGGTTCGTGCTATCCTCCGCGGCCGAAGGGCGATTAGCTCAGCTGGTTAGAGCGCATGCTTGACATGCATGAGGTCACTGGTTCGAGTCCAGTATCGCCCACCACGCAGCGCTGAACCGAGGCCGGGAGCGCGAGGACGAGTTCCTCGCAGCCCGGCCTCTTCTCGTACCCTGCGCGTGCCGGGATCGGGTCGTGCCGCCACCCGGGACGATCCGTTCGACGTGCGTGGATGCGACATCGCAACCCTCTCGCGCCGCTAGCATTGGCGGATCGCCGGGGGGCTGCAGGAGGGTCGAAAATGCGTCCCAGGCTCGGGCGGCGTCGCGCCGTCATCCAATTCGGCATTGCCATGATCGCGATGGTGCTGCTGGCCAGCCAGGTGGCCGGCGTCGACGCTCGGAACAGCCGAGCGACGCTCAAGAACTTCCAGCACGTGTTCGTGATCATGATGGAGAACACGGGCTACGACAGCCTCATCGGCAACCCGGACGCCTCCTGGATCAACCGTGCGGCCGCGACGTACGGCTTCGCCTCGAACTCGTACGGGGTGACCCATCCCAGCCAGCCGAACTACATCGCGATCACGTCCGGCTCGACCAACGGCGTCGTGAGCGACAGCGACACCACGATCGACGTGCCCAACCTCGTCGACCAGCTCGAGACCCACGGCAAGACGTGGACGGATTACCAGCAGTCGATGTGGATGTGCAACGGCGACAAGCTGGCGAGCGGGTGTGGGACGGGCGGACTCTACGAACGGAAGCACAACCCGTTCGTCTCCTACCTCGACGTCCAGTCGAACCCGGCGCGCATGTCGCACGTCGTCGACCTCACACAGCTCGACGCCGACCTCGCGAACGGGCACGTCGCCGACTTCAATTTCATCGCGCCCGATCAGTGCCACGACATGCACGGCACGCCCGTCGCCGGCGACTGCTCCTACGGAAATCCGAAGCTGATCTCGGCCGGTGACACGTTCCTCAAGACGTGGGTGAACAAGATCACGAGCTCGTCGGCGTGGACCGGCAACTCGGTCATCTTCATCACCTGGGACGAGTCCGACTACACGGGCACCGGACCGGCCGGCTTCGGCGACCTTTCGGGTTGCTGTGACGCGGTTCCCGGCGGAGGCCACGTCGTGACTCTGACCATCTCGCACTCGGCGCACGCCCCGCGCACATCGGACGTGGCCTACAACCACTACTCCATCCTCGCGACGATCCAGGATGGCTGGAAGCTCGGCTGCCTGGTGAACACCTGCAACGTCCAGCCGATGACCGACCTCGTCGGTCCCAGCAAGTAGCGTCGCGAGCGCGGCGGCGCGGGAGCGCCTCCGTCAACCGTTCGTTCAATCCGGCAGCCAGCGAGGACCGTCCGACCCCGTCGGACGGTCCTCTCGCGTGACGGGTGCGGTATCCTCCTGCTCGCGAGGTTCACCTCGCGCGGGCATCCATCAGGGTGCCCGCGACCTCCGGCCCAGCGCCGGACAACAGCGAACGCGTCGAGCGGGACGCGCCTCACCGGAACGGACGCCAGAGAGCCGGGGCCATCGGCTGCAAGCCCCGACCGATCCAGACGGTGACGGCACCACCCGTGAGCGGCCGGCGAACCGGCCCGGGATCCGCCCGTTATTGCGGCACGAGCGCACGGCGCAGAAGCGTCGTGAAGGCGGGTGGAACCGCGGGAGGTCGAACCTCTCGTCCTGTCGGGACGAGAGGTTTTGTGTTTCTCGGGAGCGTGACGAATGACTCAGGACAACGTGGCCGTGCCGGCCGAGGACGAGGAGCCGGAGTTCGAGGCACCGGAGCGCGGCTCCGCCGACGAGCTGCTCGACGCGGGCGCCCACGCGCCCATCGACGCGATGCGGCACAGCACCGCGCACGTGATGGCGGAGGCGGTCCTCGACCTGTTTCCGGGTGCGCGCCTGGGCATCGGTCCTGCCATCGATAACGGGTTCTACTACGACTTCGAGCTGCCGCGCCCGCTGACCCCGGACGACCTGGCGGCGATCGAGACGCGGATGGCGGCATCGGTTGCCGCCGATCACGCCTTCGTCCGCCGCGAGGTGCCGTTCGACGAGGGTCGCGCGGTCGAGGAGCAAGCCGGGCAGGCGTTCAAGGTGGAGATCCTCGACGACCTCGCGACCAGGGCCGCGGAGACCGGCGCGCCGATTGCCGCCGGTGACCTTCTACGAGCACGGCCCGTTCCACGATTTGTGCAAGGGGCCGCACGTCCAGTCCACGGGCCGGATCGGGCCGTTCAAGCTGCTCGCCGTCGCCGGGGCGTACTGGCGCGGAGACGAGAAGCGCCCGATGCTCCAGCGGATCTACGGCACGGTCTGGGAGACGCAGGAGCAGCTGGACCAGTACCTGTGGCGGCGCGAGGAGGCCAGGAAGCGGGACCACCGGAAGCTGGGCGTCGCCCTCGACCTGTTCAGCTTCCACGACGTGAGCCCGGGTTCCGCGTTCTGGCACCCCAAGGGCCAGCGGATCTGGCGCACGCTCGAGACCGCGATGCGCGAGCTCCAGGACCGCCGCGGCTACGAGGAGGTCAGCACCCCGATTCTGGTCTCGGAGCGGCTGTGGCGCCAGTCCGGGCACTGGGATCACTACGCCGAGAACATGTTCATCGTGGAGTCCGAGGGGCAGAAGTTCAGCCTCAAGCCGATGAACTGCCCAGAGTCCACGTTCATCTACCGCAGCCACCTGCGCTCGTACCGCGACCTGCCGCTGCGACTCAACGAGTACGGCCGGCTGCACCGCAACGAGCGTTCAGGCACGCTCTCCGGGCTGACCCGGGTCCGCCAGTTCATCCAGGACGACGCGCACATCTACCTGCGGCCGGACCAGCTGACGGCGGAGATCGAGGCGCTGCTGGGCGAGGTGCGCGAGACGTTCGGCTGGTTCGGGCTGGAGCCCCGCTTCGCGTTCGCGACCCGGCCGGACAAGGCGATCGGTGACCCCGCCCTCTGGGAGCAGGCCGAACGGCTGATCAAGGAGGCCCTCGACCGGTCCGGCGGCGACTACGTGACCAAGCCCAAGGACGGCACCTTCTACGCGCCGAAGATCGACATCTACATCGACGACGCGCTCGGTCGCGAATGGCAGATGGCGACCATCCAGGTCGACCTCGTGATGCTCCCGGAGCGCTTCGATCTCACCTACATCGACGAGGACGGCCAGGCGAAGCGCCCGATGGCCATCCATCGCGCGATCTTCGGGTCATTCGAGCGCTTCATCGGGATCCTGGTGGAGCACTTCGCGGGTGCGTTCCCGCTGTGGGTCGCCCCCGTCCAGGTCGCGGTGATCCCGATCGCGGATCGCCACGTGGAGCCGTCGCGGGAGCTCGCCGCCGAGCTGCAGGCTGCCGGGGTCCGGTTCGTGGAGGTGGATTCCTCCGACGCCCGGATGCAGAACAAGATCCGGCTGGCGCAGGGCCAGAAGGTGCCGTACATGGTCATCCTGGGCGACCGCGAGGTCGAGGGGCGGACGGCGTCCGTGCGTCGCCGGGACGGCTCGCAGGAGCAGGGCGTGCCGTGGTCGGACCTCGCGGCTCGCCTGGGTGAGGAGATCCGCGAGCGCCGCCTGGAGTAGGGGAGCCGCCGGGGGCGTGCCGGTCCCCGGACCGCGCACGGCGAGCAGATGATGCTGTGGCGACGCCCCGCTGGCACGTGTCGGAGGGACGGCCGGAGCAGGGGCGGCAGGCGGTCGTCCGGCGGGTGTCATTCGTTGCGACTGCTCGAACCCCTGTGCTATCCTCCCGCGGCGACCGGGCAGGGCGCCAAACCTGCGCGCCGCGAGATCAATTCACTCCGAGCAGAGGGACCACGACATCAGCCGAGACCTGCGCATCAATCAGATGATCCGTGTCCCCCAGGTCCGGGTCCTCGACGAAGATGGCTCACAGCTCGGCGTCATGCCGACGCATCAGGCCATGGCGATGGCGCAGGAGCGGGGGCTCGATCTCGTGGAGGTCGCACCCACCGCGGCCCCTCCGGTCGTCAAGTTTCTCGACTTCGGGCAGTACAAGTACGAGCTGACGAAGCGCGACAAGGAAGCCAAGCGCAAGCAGCGCTCGGTGGAGTTCAAGGAGGTCCGCCTCACGCCGAAGATCGGCTCGGGCGACTTCGAGACGAAGGTCCACCGCGCGATCGAGTTCCTCGAGGATGGGGACCGGCTCAAGGTGACGGTCCGCTTCCGTGGCCGGGAGCTCACCCATCCGGAGATCGGACGGAACCTGCTCGCGAGGTTCGGCGATGCGGTCAAGGATCACGGGAGCGTGGACCGGATGCCGGCCCTCGAGGGCAAATCGATGTTCATGACGCTCGCCTCGGTTCACAAGCCGAGGGTCCACGAGCACCGCACCCCGGGGGCGCGGACCGACGGGGAGGCCCCGGAGGTCCAGGCCGAAGCCCCGGTCGCGGCGCCGGCAGCCACGCCGGCTCCTGCGACGGCCGCAACAGAACCGAAACCCGCGTCCGCATCCGCGCCGGATGCAACGCCCGACCCGACGCCCTCCGCCCCTCCGGCGGCCGAGGCGGCGCCAGCAGGAGAGTGAGGCCCGCGTGCCCAAGATGAAGACCCACAAGGGGACGCAGAAGCGCATCGGCGTCACCGGGACCGGCAAGTTCACCCGCGTGAAGTCGTGGCGTGGCCACCACCTCGAGATCAAGTCCTCGCGCCGGACGCGTCGCTACGCGGGCAAGGCGGTCGTGGGCCCCGAGCACCAGGAGCAGCTCCGCCGGCTCCTGCCCTACCTCTAGGAGCAACCGATGGCACGCGTCAAGCGAGGCGTCACCGCCCACAAGCGCCACAAGCGGCTGCTGAACGCCGCCGAGGGCCGCAAGGGAACGAACCGCAAGCTCATCAAGCGCGCGCGCAAATCGACGCTGCACGCGCTTGCCTACGCGACGCGGGACCGCAAGCAGCGCAAGCGGGACATGCGCGAGCTGTGGATCATCCGGATCAACGCGGCCGCCCGCCTCAACGGCATCACCTACGGCAAGCTCATCGCCGGGCTCCGCAAGGCCGGAGTGGACCTCGACCGGAAGATCCTTGCCGACCTCGCCGTCCGTGACGCCGCGACCTTCGGCCGGATCGCCGAGGTCGCCCGCGGCGCCTGACCGCCCGGTCACATCGCCCGGACCCTCGACGTCGCCGACGCTCGGGGGTTCGTGATTCCCGGGGCCTGACCGCCTCCTCGAACTGCCAGGACCGCCACCCCTCATGGATCTCGCGCAGCTCACGCAGGATCTCGACACGCTCCGGCAACGGGCGGTCGATGCCATCGACGCCTCCCCGGACACGGCTGCGCTCGAGGCGCTCGAGGTCGGGGTGCTCGGCAAGAAGGGCGAGCTCACCGCGATCCTGCGCGGGATCGGTGCCCTGCCGCCCGAGGACCGTCCCAGGGTCGGAGCCATCGCGAACCAGGTCCGGGGTGCGGTCGAGGCCTCGCTTGCCGAGGCCCGCGCCCGGCTCGGCGGCGCGGAGCTGGCGGCCCGGCTCGCGGCCGAGGCCGTGGACGTGACGACGCCCGGCCGCCCGATCCGCCGCGGCAGCCTCCACCCGATCCTGGAGACCGCCCGCGAGATTGCGGATGTCTTCGCGCAGTTCGGGTTTGTCGTGTACGAGGGCCCCGAGATCGAGGACGACCTCACCAACTTCCAGATGCTCAACATCCCGCCTGACCACCCGGCCCGGGATCTGTGGGACACGCTCTACCTGGACGTCGGTGGCCGCCTGCTTCGGACCCACACCAGCCCCGGCCAGATCCGCGTCATGCACCAGGAGCGTCCTCCGATCCGGGCGCTGCTGCCGGGCCGCTGCTTCCGCTACGAGGCCGTCGACGCGAGCCACGCCTCGGAGTTCTTCCAGGTCGAGGGTCTGATGATCGACGAGGGGACGTCGATGGCCGACCTCAAGGGCCTGCTGGACCAGTTCGCCCACGCGATGTTCGGGTCCGAGAGGGCGACACGCTTCCGGCCGGGCTACTACCCCTTCACCGAGCCGTCGGTCGCGTTCGACATCCTGTGCGTCATCTGCAACGGCGAGCGATGCCCTGCCTGCTCGCACTCCGGCTGGATGACGATCCTCGGTGCCGGGATGGTCCACCCGGTCACGCTGCGCTACGGCGGGATCGATCCGGAGCGCTACCAGGGGTTCGCCTTCGGGATGGGCGTCGAGCGGATCGCCAACCTGCGTCACGCGGTCGGTGACCTTCGGCTGTACATGGAGGACGACCTGCGCTTCCTGGGAGCGTTCCGATGAGGGTGCCGCTGTCCTGGCTGCGCGAGTTCGTCGACATCGACCTGACGCCGGACCAGCTCGCCGAGCGGCTGACCCTTCTGGGGATGGAGGTCAAGGCGATCGAGCGCTGGGGCGCCGACTGGCAGAACGTCGTGACCGGCGAGCTGCTCACGGTGGAGCGCCATCCGCGCGCGGATCGCCTGTCGCTCACGACCGTCTCGGTCGGTGGCGGGGAGCCGCTCTCGATCGTGTGCGGGGCCACCAACATCGCGCCCGGCCAGCGGATCCCGGTCGCCCTGCCGGGGGCCGTGCTGCCCGGCAATCGCCGGATCGAGCGCGCCGAGAAGATGGGCGTCGTCAGCAACGGGATGCTGTGCTCGGGCGATGAGCTCCGGTTGACCGGCGACGGTGACGGGATCCTGATCCTGCCCGCAGACACGCCGCTCGGCGTCGCCCTCGGCGACCTGTACGGCGACGTGGTGCTCGACGTGGACGTCAAGCCGAACCGCGGCGACGCCCTGTCGGTCCTGGGGCTCGCCCGCGAGGTGGCTGCGGTCACGGGCCAAAACGTTCGCTGGCCGGCGATCACGGTCGAGGAGGGGAGCGGCCCCGCGATCGATGCACGGGTCGCGGTGGAGGTTCGCGATCCGGACCTGTGCCCCCGGTTCGTCGGTCGGTGGGTGAGCGGCGTGTCCGTCCGGCCCTCGCCCGATGCGGTCCAGATGCGGCTGCTCGCGGCGGGCCAGCGCCCGATCTCGAACGTCGTCGATGCCTCGAACTACGTGATGCTGGAGTTGGGCAAGCCGATCCACACGTTCGACGCCGCGGCGGTTCGCACGGATCGTGACGGCCGCGCGACCATCGTGGTCCGGCGGGCCACCGCGGGTGAGCGGCTCGAGACGCTGGACCACGTGGTGCGAGATCTCGATCCCGAGACGCTGCTGATCGCGGACCCGTTCGGGCCGCTGGCGATCGCCGGCGTGATGGGCGGTGCGACGTCGGAGGTCTCGGACCTCACCACGGACGTGTTCATCGAGTCCGCCATCTTCGACGCCGTGAGCGTCCGTCGAACCGCGCAGCGTCACGCGCTCCGGTCCGAGGCCAGCAGCCGGTTCGAGAAGGGACAGGAGATCAGGCTCGCCCGGCTCGGGGCCGATCGCACCGCGCAGCTCGTCCGGGAGTGGGCCGGCGGGGAGATCGCCCGCGGCAGCGTCGACACGGCGCCCGAGGAGCCCGAGCGGTCGCGCGTCGCCTTCCGGCCCGCGCGCGTCAGCCGCCTCCTGGGGCTGGAGCTGGAACCCGATGAGCAGCGTGCGCTGCTGGCCCGCGTCGGCGTCGAGACCGAGCTCTCCCAGGCGGCGGAGCCGGTGACGGTCGCGCTCGACCCGGAGCCGTTGATCGTTCGGGCCGCACCGCGGGAGGCGATCACGGCGCTGGTGCCCACGTGGCGACGCGACATCAACGTCGAGGCCGACGTCGCCGAGGAGATCGCGCGCGTGCGCGGCTACGAGCTGGTGCCGTCGGTGACACCGGACACGGAGATGCCGCCCTACCGTCCGTCACCGCTCGCGGTGCGTGAGCTCGTCCGCGAGACGCTTGCCGGGGCCGGGCTGACCGAGGTCGTGACGACCGCCCTGGTGTCGCCCCGTCACGTCGAGACGTTCGTGCTGCGTCAGGACGTCCCGTCCCTGGGCG
Source organism: uncultured Chloroflexia bacterium (assembly GCA_963849495.1). Classification (GTDB taxonomy): domain Bacteria; phylum Chloroflexota; class Limnocylindria; order Limnocylindrales; family CSP1-4; genus CAIXZV01. Next base: position 86,363 of record CAWKHN010000019.1, read on the forward strand.
ATGAGCCGCAGCCCGGCGGGGACGCGATCGGCGTCACCAACCCTCTCTCGCGCGACCATTCGCTGCTGCGCAGGAACCTCGTCGGAAGTCTTCTCGACGTCGTGGCGACCAATCTCCACCACGGCACAGAGGACGTCGCCGTGTTCGAGATCGGCAAGGGCTATGCGCGCACGGGTGACGCCCCGCGCGAATGGTGGCGGGTGGGGATGGCGCTCACGGGCGCGGCAGAGCCGCGGGCCTGGAACCGCCCCGTCCGGCCGTTCGACCTGGATGACGCGAAGGGCGTGGTGGAGCTCCTCGCCCACCGGCTCGGGTTCGACCGGCCACGCTATTCGGTCGAGGTCGACGAGCCCCTGTTCCACCCCGGCCGCACGGTCCGGGTGGAGGTGCCGGGCTGCCTGGCCGGCATCATCGCGGAGCTGCATCCGTCGGTCATCGACGCTTGGGAGCTGCGCCCGGGTCATCGCGTGCTGGTCGCGGAGGTGGCGCTGGCCGGCCTCGCCGGCGGACGACTGGCGCCCGAGAAGGCCATCGCCGTCGGCCGCTTCCCGGAGGTCGAGAGGGACCTCGCCATCGTCGTTCCGGAGGCGACACCGGCTGCCACGGTGGAGACCCTTGTCTCCGCGCACGGGGGCGGGCTTCTCCAGGCCGTCCGCCTGTTCGACATCTACCGCGGTGCGCCGCTCGGCAGCGATGAGAAGAGCCTCGCGTTCCGTCTCCGGTTCGCGGCAGGGGATCGCACTCTGACGGAGGCGGAGGTCGAATTTGCCGTCTCGTCCGTGGTCGCGGCCCTGCCCGGCCTGGGGGGCCGGCTCCGGACGTGAGGTCTTTCGGGGCGGTGATGAGTCGTCCGGCCCATTGCGACCCCGCCGAACGCGCTGCTACCCTTCGGTCGGGGTTCAGGCCGACCGGGATGCGGCCGCCTCCACGAGGGTGCCTGCGTGAACATCGCTGACTCACTACGGTCGATCAACCTGTTCGACGTCCTCGTGATCCTGGTCCTGTTCGGGTTCTTCATCCTGGGCTTCATCCAGGGGACGATCCGCCGCCTTGTCGGCATCCTGTCGATCGTGTTCTCGTTCTTCCTGGCCGCGCAGATCCAGGTGCCGCTGGGGTCGTTCCTGGCCGATCACTGGACGCAGTTCCCGCGCGAGTACGCGGTGATGATCGGGTTCCTGGTGGTGTTCGGAGCGGCGGTGGTCGCGTTCTCGCTGGTGATCCAGGGCACCTACAAGAAGGCGCCGCTGTTCGCCAACCACAGCTGGCTGGACGAGCTCATCGGCGGCGTGCTGGGCATCGTCCAGGGCTTCCTGCTGCTGCTGTTCCTGACCATCATCCTGGACCAGTTCTTCCGGCTGCCGGGCTTCCCCGTCGACAGCGACGAGCTGCCCTTCCTGCGCGACTTCTGGAACGCCATCAACAACTCCGGCACGGGCGCGCTGCTTCACGGGTCGGCGATCCCGGCCTTCATGACCCTCACGGGGTTCCTCATTCCTGAGTCGATCCGGTCCCTCTACGGATCCTGATGACCGCCGGAGGCCGATGACCGACGGCGCCGGGGACGGGCCGTCCCGGAGCGGGTTTCCCCGGGACGTCCTCGCCGGCGACACGCTGACGGCCGCGCGCTCCCTGCTCGGCGCGCGCCTCGTGCGCGAGCCGACGGGCGAAGTTGGCGCGGAGCCGGCCGAGCGAGAGCGTCGCGTCGGACGGATCGTCGAGGTGGAGGCGTACCTGGGCGAGGCGGATCGTGCGTCTCACGCCCGGATGGGCCTCACGCCGCGCAACCGGGTGATGTTCGGGCCTCCGGGCATCGCCTACGTGTACCTTGTCTACGGCATGCATCACTGTCTGAACGTCGTGACCGAAGCGCCGCAGCGTCCGGCAGCGGTGCTCATCCGTGCGGTCGAGCCGCTGGCCGGCCTGACGGCGATGCGTCGCGCCCGGGGGCGCCGGGCCGGACGGCCGGTGGACGTCGCCGACGACCTGCTTGCAGCAGGACCCGGCCTGCTCGCGGCGGCCTTCGACCTCAGCCGGCGGCACACGGGCATCGACCTGTGCGATCCGGCGTCGCCGATCCACCTGGAGCAGGCGCCGCCGGGCGAGGCCGCGCCCGTCGTGGAGGCAACGCCGCGCATCGGCGTGGCGTACGCCGCCGAGCCGTGGGCCGGCGCCCCGCTGCGGCTCATCGTGCCGGGCAGCCCATCGCTGTCGGGGCCGCGGTCGCGGAGGCGCGGTCGCGTCGTCGTCGAGGCGCCCTGAGGTGGACGCCCGGTCGATCGCGCTGCTCGAGTTCCCGGCGGTCCGCGGGCGCCTCGCGGAGCACACGTCGTTCCCGCCGTCACGCCGGCTCGCGGAGGCGCTGGAGCCCTCTGCCGATGCCGTGATCGTCGCGCGCGGGCTGGACGAGACGGATCAGACGCGCCAGCTGCTCCAGGACCGGCCGGGCGTGGGCATCGGCGCCGCACATGACATCGAGCCCTGGATCAGCCGGGCGGCGCGCGGCGGGCGCCTGGATCCGGCGCAGTTCCTGGAGATCGGCGAGACGCTCGACGCGGCAGCGCGTCTCGCCACGTCCCTCGCCGACGAGCGCCGGGCCCTGCTGCGGGACCTCGGCCGGCGGCTGCATCCGCTGCCCGCGCTGCGGAGCACGCTGATCCGCAGCTTCGACCCCGTCGGGGAGCTCCTGGACACGGCGTCGCCGCGGCTCGGTGGGTTGCGGGCCGGCGTCCGGGTCACGTACGACCGGCTCCGGCGACGGCTGGACAGCCTGATCGGCTCCGAGCTCGGGAGCGCGCTCCAGGAGCCGATCGTCACCCTTCGCAACGGACGCTATGTCGTCCCCATCAGGGCCGAGGCACGGAGCAAGGTCAAGGGGATCGTCCACGACGCCTCCGGCAGCGGCCAGACGCTGTTCGTCGAGCCGCTGGTCGTCGTCGAGCTCGGCAACGCGTGGCGCGAGGCGCAGGCCGCGGTCGACGAGGAGGTGGGCCGCATCCTCGACGAGCTGTCGGGGCTCGTGGGCGCCAACGCGACGCTGCTGCGCGAGACGCTGGAGGCGCTTGCCCAGTTCGACTTCTGGGCCGCCAAGGCGCAGCTCGCCGCGGAGCTCGACGGCGTCCGTCCCGCCGTCGCCGACCGCTCGGAGGTGGTCCTGCTGTCAGCGCGCCACCCGGGCCTGACCGGCCACGTCGTCCCGATCGACATCCGGATCGGCGAGGGGTACACCGCGCTCGTGATCACCGGCCCCAACACCGGGGGCAAGACGGTTGCCCTCCGGACGCTGGGGTTGCTGGCGCTCATGTTCCAGGCCGGGCTGCACATCCCGGCCGAGGCGGGATCGAAGCTGCCGGTGCTCCGGGATGTGTTCGCCGACATCGGGGACGAGCAGTCCATCGCGCAGTCCCTCTCGACGTTCTCCGGTCACCTGCGCTCGATCATCCGGATCGTCGAGCATGCCGGCCCGGACACGCTGGTGCTCCTGGACGAGCTCGGCGCCGGGACCGATCCGACCGAGGGATCCGCGCTCGCGCAATCGCTCCTCGACCACTTCATCCGGTCGGGTGCCCTGGTTGCGGCGACCACGCACTACGCGGAGATCAAGGTCTATGCCCACGAGACCGGCGCGGCGCGGAACGCCTCGGTGGAATTTGATCTCGAGACGCTGTCACCGACCTACCGCCTCACGATCGGGCTGCCCGGCGGCAGCCAGGCCTTCGCCATTGCCGAGCGCCTCGGGCTCCCGGGGGCCATCGTCGCCGATGCCCGCAGCCGCCTGTCCGAGAACCAGCGCGCATTCGAGTCCACGCTCGCCTCGATCCGCCGCCAGGAGGACGAGATCGCCGGGGCCGTGGAGCGGGCACGCGCCGCGGAGGCGAAGGCGGCCGACGCACTGCGCACCGCGGACGACGAGCGGCGGCGGGCGCGGCGCGAGCGCGAGGAGGCGGTCCGGGCGGCGCGCGAGGAGGCCGAGCGGCTGGTCGCCGGGCTGCGGGACGACGTCGCAGGGGTTCGCCGACGGCTCGAACGCGAGACGGTGACGGCGCCGGCGATCGACGCTGCGCTCGCGCGGGCCGAGGGCACGCTCGACCGGCTGCCCGCGCGCCGGGAGGAGCCGGAGCACCGGGAACCCCCGGTCCCGCGGACGTGGCAGCTCGGCGAGCGGGCTCGCAGCCGGAGCGGGGGATGGGAGGGCCGGATCGCCGCACTCGAGAAGGGCGGCACACGTGCCACGCTCGAAGCTGGCGGCATGCGCGTGTCGGTCGCCGTGGAGGATCTCGAGCTCGCGCTCGGGATGCCGGAGTCCACGGGCCACGACGGCCGGGGCGCCGGCGGATCCGCCACGGCACGCACGTCCGGGAGCGGACGCGGCTCGGTCGCACAGCGCGAGGACGCAGCCTCGGGCATCGGCGCCATGCGGCTGGCCCGGGCGCGGAGCGTCGCATCGTCACTCGACCTGCGGGGCGCGCGGGTCGACGAGGCGCTCGACGTCCTGTCGCGCTACCTGGACGAGGCCTCGCTCGCCGGTCTGGAGCAGGTGATCATCATCCACGGCCTCGGGACCGGGGCACTGCGCGATGCCGTCCGCGCGCTGCTGGCCGGACACCCCCTGGTGGGCTCGTTCCGGGCCGGGGAGCGCGGCGAGGGTGGTGACGGGGCGACGATCGTCAGGCTGTGACGGTCAAGCGGCCGACTGCGGCGCGGCTCAGGGCTTGGGCGTCGGCTTCGGCTTGGGGCCGCCACCGTTGCCCGGGTTGGACGGCAGGGGGCCCGGGGACGGCAGCGCCGACGGAGACGGGCACGGGAAGAAGGGGTCGATCGAGATGCACTGGGTCGGCGGGGGCGGGGCGACCGGGCACGTGGCCGTGGGAGCGAACGTGCCGCCCCAGGTTCGCCCGAATGGGTAGAAGTTCAGGTAATCCCCGTAGAAGTACCCGGTCAGGGTCCGCTTCGGCCCGCCCCGGACGCCCGCACCCCTGGCGGCTCGTGCCTGCCACTCCATGTCCGACTTCTCCCAGCTGGGGAATGCGGGCTCGGCGTTGCTGAAGTCGAGGAACGTCGTGGCGACCTTCGGTCCCACGCAGCCGTCCTGCCACAGGAGTCCGCTCGCCTGGTCGATGTCCACCGTGACCGTGTCGTTCGACGCCTTGGTGGGGACCGTGCCGGGGATGAACAGCTCCTTGACGGTCTTGGTCGTGAGCGGCCCCGGCAACATGCCGGTAAATGCGTCCACGGTGGCCGTCACCAGCGTCTTCGGCTTGACCCGGCTGAAGCCCTCGATCGGGAGGCCCTGCGAGGCGTCGGACATGATCGCCGACCACAGCGGCGCCGACGACTCGAGTGAGATCACGCCGATGGGCGTGTTGTCCGAGTTGCCCAGCCACACCCCCGCGACGAGCGCCGGCTGCGAGGCGTCGGATGGCGGTGCGATGTAGCCGTACGCGAGCGTGTCGACGGCGTTGGTCGTGGTGCCGGTCTTGTAGGCGGCCGGACGGACCGTCTTGCTCGCGACCCCGTTCGTGACCTGCCACTTCGCCCAGTACGGGTTGACGCTCGTGATCGTGTTGCCGGCCAGGATGTCGGTGATGATGTACGCGGCATCCGCCGACACGATCCGCTTGCCGGTCGGCTTGGCATCGGTGGCCGGCCACACCTGCTTGCCGCTGGAATCGAAGACCTTGAGGATCGTCCGGTGCGGGACCAGCACGCCGTTGTTGGCGAGGGCGCCGTACGCGCTGATCTCGTCGATCGGATGCACCTCCAGCGTGCCGATGCTCTCCGAGGCGACGGGGATCGTCCCCGGCGGGAACGTGAGCCCGAAGGTCCTGAACCGGTCCAGCTCGTGCTGGAGGCCGTTGATGAAGCCGGCCTTGATCGCCGGCACGTTGATCGAGAACTGGAGCGCGTTCCGCATCCGGACCGGCCCACGCTCCCGCAGGTCGTCCTGGGTGGGCAGGTACGGTGTCGCACCGGCGGGGGCAAAGTTGGTCACGACGTCCATGAACATCGTGGCTGCCGTCATCGTGTGGTCCTCGAGCCCGGTGACGTACACGAAGGGCTTGATCGACGACCCGGGCTGCCGCCAGCCGTCGGACAGGACGTCGAACTGGGGCTGGAGCTTCTTGCTGGCCTTGGCGGTGTACGAGGCCGAGCCCGCGTAGGCGAGGATGTCACCCGTCCGGTAGTCGATGATGCCCGCGGCGGCATTGTTGACGTTGTTGCCCCGCAGCTTGTTCAGCCACGTCCACTCGCTCTTGGGAATCTTGAGGCTGGTGAGCGCCGCGTCGGGCTTGCTGGAGTTGGGGGCGATGGCGACCGCGGCCAGCCACTTCTCGACCACGGACTGCATCGTGTAGTTGAGCGTGGTGACGACCTTGTAGCCACCCGTGTCGATGGCCTGGCACTGCGCCGTTCCGCACAGGATCTGGCCCAGCTCGTCGCGCACCTGGTAGACGAACTGGGGCGCCTTCCACTGCTCCGCCGCCTGGGACGCCAGGATCACCGGCTCCGCCTTGGCTGCCTCGAAGTCGGCATCCGTGTACTGGCCCTTGGTCAGCACGCTGCGGGTCTTCATCAGGTCCAGGATGAAGTTGCGACGAATGACGACCGCGGAGTCGGCGGGCACGACGAGGTGGGTCTGCTCCTTGCCGTTGGCGTCGGTGTACGTCTCCTCGACGGCATTGCTGACCAGGTCGTACTCGGTTGGCGACTGCGGGATCGCCGCCAGGATCGCCAGCTGGGCCAGCGTCAGGTCCTTGAGGTTCTTGTGCCAGTAGCCCTGCGCCGCCGCCGCGACGCCGTAGCTCCGGTTGCCATAGAAGTTCTGGTTCAGGTAGGCGGCCATGATGGCCTCCTTGCCGGCCTGGCCCGGGTAGGCCTCCGTGAGGCGGATCGACTGGATGATCTCCTTGACCTTGCGCTCGTACACGGTGCCCGTGAACGCGCTGGCTGGCAGCAGGCGAGCCCGGACGAGCTGCTGGGTGATCGTGGACCCGCCACGGTCACGGCCGGCCAGCGTGTCCAGTGCTGCCGAGGCGAAGCCGAGCGGATCGAACCCGGCGTTCTCCCAGAACGTCTTGTCCTCGATCGAGGTCGTGGCGTCCACCAGGGCCGGCGGGATCTGGTCGAAGGTGACCAGCACGCGCCGATCGTCGCCGAGCTTCGCGAGCGTGATCTCGCTCGTGCGGTCGTAGACGGTCGTCTGCTGGGAGAACGTGAGCGCGTCGAGCAGCGCCTTCGGGTCCTGGAGGTCCCGGGAGAAGTACGAATACGCCGCGACGGCACCCGTGGCACCGGCGAGGCCGAGCAGCAACAAGGTGCCGAACAGGAAGAGGGGGAGCGCGACGGTCGCCGCTCGGGCGGCACCGCTTCCGCGAGGACGGCGCCTGTCGCCCATCCGGCGGCGGCGCTGCCTCCGGGCGAGGCTGGTTTGCATTGCGGGCGGAACGATACCATGCAGGGGATGGAAGCCAGAACTTGCCGTTCAGGCCGGAGCAAGGACGCCTCCCGGCCCACCACTGTGACGCACCGATGACCGGCCGGCCGGATTCGGATGCCGCCTCTGCCCCGGAGCTCGCCGGTCTGCTCGACGAGCTGGAGTGGCGTGGCATCCTGCATGCCACGACGCCTGGTCTGCCTGCGCGGCTGGCGTCCGGGCAACGGATCACCGCCTACATCGGCTTCGACCCATCTGCCGAGTCGCTGCACGTCGGGCACCTGGTGCCGATCTTCGGCCTCATCCGGCTCCAGCAGCGCGGCGGCCGGCCGATCGCCCTGGTGGGCGGCGGCACCGGCATGATCGGCGATCCCTCGGGACGCTCCAGCGAGCGCAACCTCCTCGACCCGGCGACGCTCGAGCACAACGTCTCCGCGATCGGCCGGCAGCTCGAGCGGTTCCTGGACTTCTCGCCCGGGCCAGCGCAGGCCGTGATGGTCAACAACCTCGAATGGCTCGGCAGCCTGTCGCTGATCGAGTACCTGCGCGACGTCGGCAAGCACTTCACGATCCCGTACATGCTGGCCAAGGACTCCGTCCAGCAGCGGCTCGAGCGCGGCCTCTCGTTCACCGAGTTCAGCTACATGACCCTCCAGGCGTTCGACTTCGCCACGCTGTATCGCGAGCACGGCGTGGAGATGCAGATGGGTGGGGCCGATCAGTGGGGGAACATCACCGCGGGCCTGGAGCTCATCCGCCGCACCAGTGGTGCCGACAGCGACGAGAGCCCCGCCCACGGCATCGCGTACCGGCTCCTGCTCGCGCCGTCCGGCGCGAAGTTCGGCAAGAGCGAGGGCGGCGAGTCGGTCTGGCTGGACCCGGCCCGCACCTCACCGTATGCGTTCTACCAGTACTGGCTCGGCGCCGACGACCGCGACGTCCCGACGTACCTGCGCTGGTTCACGACCTGGGCCCGCGAGGAGATCGAGGCTCTCGAGGCGGAGATGGCCGCCCGCCCGGAGGCGCGAGCCGCGCAGCGGCGGCTGGCGTTCGATGTGACCGCGCGCGTCCACGGGGAGAGCGAGGCCCGCGATGCCGAGCGCCAGAGCCAGGCCGCGTTCACGCAGGACCTGGCCACCCTCTCGGCCGATGACCTCGGTGCCATGCGTCAGCGCCTGCCCTTCGTCTCGCTCGGCTCGGAGGCGCTCGCGACGGCCCTCGGGACGGCGATCGGCTCCGGCGCGTACACGTCGAAGGGGGAGGCGCGTCGCGGCATGCAGGGCGGCGGGTTCTACGTGAACAACGTGCGCCTGACGGACCCGGAGGCCCCGCTGCCGGAGGCGCTCCACGGGCGGTACTGGCTGGTGCGGACCGGGAAGAAGAACGTGCGCCTGGTGGAGCGCACCGACTGACGGCGCCTCAGCCGGCGTGGCGTCCGCGGAGGACGTCGAGCACGGCGCGCGGCTCGATGCCACGCTCGGCCAGCAGCACGAGCGCGTGGTAGACGAGATCACCGGCCTCGGCGGCGAGCAACGCCCGGGTCCCGGCTCGATTGGCCGCGGAGGCCTGCGCTGCCTCGTCGTTCTTGGCGGCCAGGAGCACCTCAGTCGCCTCCTCGGCGACCTTGCGGCCCGCGAGATCCACGCCGCCGTCGAGCAACCTGACCGTGTATGACCCGCCGGGACGGGTGATGCCCCGATCCGCGATCGTGGTCCACAGCGACTCGAGCCACGCGAACCCCTGCCCGGCGGTCGGCTCCTCCGCGGGAGCATCGTCGGCATCGAAGCAGCTGCGGGTTCCCCGGTGGCAGGTCGGACCCACTGGCTCGACGCCGAGGAGCAGCGCATCCCCGTCGCAGTCGAGCGCAAGTGAGTGCAGCCGGAGCACGTTGCCCGAGCTCTCGCCCTTGCGCCACAGGCGGCCGCGCGACCGGGAGTGGAAGTGGACCTCGCCGGTGGCGAACGTTGCCGCAAGGGCCTCCGCGTCGACCCAGCCGACCATCAGCACGCGCCCGTCGGTGACGTCCTGGACCACGCCGGCGACCAGGCCGTCCTCACCCCAGGACACGGACCCAGGGTCGATCCCCGTCGCAGGATCGACCGGGCCGCCCGGCCTCGCACCCGTCACGCCGCAGCCTCCGCCACGACGCGGACGGGGAGCCCCGCCGCCGCCATCGCCGACTTGACCGCGGCGATGGACCACTCGCGCCGGTGGAAGATGCTCGCCGCGAGCACGGCGTCGGCGCCGCCATCGCGCACGGCCGCGATGAAGTCGTCCGGGCCGGCGGCCCCGCCCGAGGCGATCACCGGCACCCGCACCAGCTCCGAGACGGCACGCAGCTGCTCGGTGTCGAAGCCGGATTTCGTGCCGTCGCGGTCGATCGAGGTCACCAGGAGCTCGCCCGCGCCCAGCTCGACCACGCGCTCGGCCCACGCCAGCGCGTCGAGGCCGACGGGCTCGCGGCCTCCCTTCACAACCACCTCGAACCCCGATGGGATGGCCTCCGTGGCGGACACGCGACGGGCGTCGATCGCCACGACCACCGCCTGCCGGCCGAAGCGGGCCGCACAGCGGCGCACGAGCTCCGGGTCCTCGACGGCCCGGGTGTTCAGGCTGACCTTGTCGGCCCCGGCGCGGAGCACATCGCGCATGTCCTCCACGCTCCGGACCCCGCCACCCACGGTCAGCGGCACGAAGGCACGTCGCGCGGTCCGCTCCACGATGTCCAGCAGCGTGCCCCGGCCTTCGGGCGCGGCGGAGATGTCCAGGAACACCAGCTCGTCGGCCCCGTCGCGCGCGTACCTCTCGGCCAGCTCCGGCGGATCGCCCTCGTCGACCAGGTCGACGAAGCGGGTGCCCTTGACCACCCGGCCGTCCGCCACGTCGAGGCAGGGGATCACTCGGCGGCAGAGCATCAGGCGGCTCCGCGGCCGGCGGGTGCCACCACGTCCCGGGCGGCCAGCATGCCGACCACGTTTGCCAGCAGGCGGAGGCCATCGGCCCCGGACCGCTCCGGGTGGAACTGCACGCCGATCATCCTGCCGCGCGACACGGCCGACGCGAACCGCGTTCCGTGCTCCGTCACGGCGAGGACGGGATCGGCATCGAGCCCGCCGGCCGGCAGGCCGACATACGAGTGGACGAAGTAGAAGTCCGCACCATCCCGGATGCCGGCGAACGCCGGGTGCTCGCGACGCCGGACGACCTGGTTCCACCCGATGTGGGGCAGGGTCGGCGCTCCGGCCAGGCGAACCGTTCGGCCGGGCAGGACGCCGAGCGTCTCGGCGCCGTCCTCGTCGCTGCCCTCGAACAGGAGCTGCAACCCCAGGCAGATGCCGAGGAACGGGCGATCGGCGGCCAGCCAGGTACGAATCGGGTCCACGAAGCCGCCGGCACGCAGCCGGTCCATGGCGGGTGCGGCAGCACCGACACCCGGGACGACCAGAAGATCCGCGCCGTCGATGTCGCTGCCACGGGTCGCTGGACGCACGCGGGCCCCTGCCACGGTGAGCGCCTGGTCGATCGACACGAGGTTGCCGGCCCCGTAGTCGACGACGGCGACGACCGGCCCGTCGCCGTTCATCCGAGCGAGCCCTTCGTGGAGGCGACGCCCGACCGGCGTGGGTCCGCCTCGCAGGCCGCCCGGAGCGCACGGCCCAGCGCCTTGAAGGCGGCCTCGGCCAGGTGGTGGTCGTTCCGCCCGGTGCCCCGAAGGTGCAGGGTCGCGCCCGAGGTGCGGGCAAAGGCCTCGAGGGAATGCTCGACGAGCTGCAGCGGCAGCGCGCCGGCTCGCTCGCCCCGGAACGGCAGGTCCACGACGGCGTAGGGCCGGCCGCCCAGGTCGACGACCGCGGTCGCGAGCGACTCGTCCATCGGCACCGACGCGTCGCCGAACCGGCAGATCCCCGCCCGATCGCCGAGCGCCTCGGCGAACGCATGGCCGATCACCAGCGCGACGTCCTCGACGGTGTGGTGCTCGTCGACCTCGAGGTCACCCGTGGCCTGCACCTCGAGGTCGAGCAGCCCGTGGTGGGTTAGGGACGAGAGGAGGTGGTCGTAGAAGCCGACACCGGTGGCGATTGAGGCCTGCCCGCTGCCGTCGAGATCCAGCGCGACGGTGACGTCCGTCTCGCGGGTCCGGCGGTTGACGCGAACATGGCGCCTCTCCCGCTCGAGGACGGTCAGGGTGCCGAGCGGCGTGGTCATGCGGGGACCTCCCGGGCGATGACGTGGGCGGCGTCGATGAAGCGGTCGTTCTCGTCCGCGGCCCGGACGGTCACGCGCAGGCAATGGGCGAGCGGGTGGCCCGCCCCGAACGTCCGCGGTACGAGGCCGCGGCGCATGAGGCGCTCGGCGACCGCGGCGGCGCGCTCCGGCGACTCAAGGTCGACCAGCAGGAAGTTCGTCACCGACGGGTCCGTCCGCCAGCCGGCGGCAGCGAGACCGGCCGCGAGCCGTCCCCGCTCACGGGTCACCCGGGCGACGTTCTCCCGCATCTCCTCGTCGTCCAGCAGCGCCCGGGTGACGACGGTCTCGGAGATCGTTCCCACCGAGCCGGGCGGCCGGTACAGGGCCACGCGCGCAAGCGTCGGCGGTGCGGCGATCGCGAACCCGACCCGCAGCCCCGCGAGCCCGTAGGCCTTCGACGCCGTGCGCACCACCACCAGGCCCGGGAACCGGGTCCGGAGGGGAAGGACGGTCTCGCCCGCGAACTCGGCGTAGGCCTCGTCCACGACGACGGCCGCCGGCGGGCGCCCGGCCGCCGCGGCATCCGCGGCCATGTCGTCGAGCAGCCGCTCGATCGTGCCGGACGGCTCCGCCCGGCCCGTCGGGTTGTTCGGGTTGCACAGCCAGACCAGCGTTGCGCCCTCGGCCGCGGCCGTCCGGATGGCGGGCGCGTCCACGGCAAAGCCATCGGACTGCCCCAGCCGCGAGACCGGCACCACGACGCCGCCACGCTGCTCCGTCACCACGCGGTACATCGCGTAGCTCGGCACGGGGACCACGGCGCGAGAGCTGGCCGCGAGGAAGGCCTTGGCGCACATGTCCAGGATCTCGTCGGCACCTGCCCCGGGCACGACCTCGTCGGTGCCGACGCCGTAGCGGGTCGCGGCGGCCTCGACGAGCCGCCGGTAGTCGCCCGGCGGGTACTCCGACAGGCTCGTCTCGAAGCGGCCTCCGGCCAGCAGCTCCGCGAGCAGGTGCGGCGGCTGGGGCGAGGTGTTGAGGTCGAAGCGGATGACCTGCTCGAGTGGCAGGTTGTACCGCTCGGCGACGCCTTCGTCCGTTGCCTCCCAGCTGTACGAGGCCGGCTGCAGGGGCGACGAGAAGCTCACGGGGCTCGGGCTCATCGACCGGTCTCCTCATGCTCGAAGCGGACCTCGACGGCGTCGCGATGGGCGAGCAGCCCCTCGGCCTCGGCGAGGGTCCGGATCGTGGGCCGGAGGGTGGCGAGACCCTCGCGCGTGATCCGCTGGACCTGGCTGTACTTGCCGAACGTCTCGACCGCGAGCGGGCCGCAGGCCCGTGCCAGGCCGCCGGTGGGCAGGACGTGGTTCGCGCCCGAGGCATAGTCACCCGCGGACTCCGGCGACCAGCGGCCCACGAAGATCGATCCGGCATTGCGGATGGCCGCCACGACGGCCTCGAGATCGTCGACCTCGACCGACAGGTGCTCGGGCCCGTAGCCGTTGACGAACTCGATCCCGGCGGCGATGTCGGGCACCAGCACGATGCGCCCGTGCTCGGCCAGGGCACGGGCGAGGATGTCGCGCCGGGCAGCGGTGGCAAGCCGGCGGCGGACTTCCTGCTCGACGCGGTCCGCAAGCTCCTCGTCCGGCGTGACCAGCAGGGCAGGAGAGTCCACCCCGTGCTCGGCCTGCGTGATCAGGTCCGCGGCGACCGTGGCGACGTCCGCACGGGCATCGGCGAGCACCAGTCCCTCGGACGGGCCGGCAGGCAGGTCGATGCCCACCTCTCCCACGACCTCGATCTTGGCCGCGGTGACCCAGGCGCTGCCCGGGCCGACGATCAGGTCCACCGCCTCGAGCGACTCGTCGGGCAGCCCGTAGGTGAGGGCCCCGATCGCCTGCACGCCGCCGGCGACGAGCAGCGCATCCACCTCGAGCAGGCCGGCCGCACCGAGCAGCACCGGGCTGATGGCGCCATCCCGGTCGGCGGGTGAGGCAACCACGATGGCCCCGACGCCGGCGACGCGTGCGGGGACGACGGTCATGACCAGCGATGACGGGTAGGGCGCCGACCCGCCGGGGACGTAGGCCCCCACGCGCGACACCGGCAGCCATCGACGTTCCAGCTCGACGCCCGGCAGGATCGTCGTCCGGCCGCTCGTGGGTCGCTGGGCCTGGGCGAAGCGCTCGACGTTGGCGATCGCGCGCTCGAGGGCCGTGCGCTCCTCCCGGCCAAGCGCATCCCTCGCGATCGTGAGCTCGGAGCGGCCGAGGATCAGCCGTCCATCCGGGCGCCCGCCCCCGAAGCGAGCGGCAGCATCGCGCACCGCCGCGGCTCCCCGGGCGCGAACGTCGGCGAGGATCGTGCGGGCGGCCTCGCGGACGGCGGGATCGGGGACCGCCCCGCGCCGGAACAGCGCATCGCGAGCGCGGATGGTCGCCGCGTCCGGGTGCCGGAGGTCGAGCCGCTGGAGCGTCAGCCCCGTCGTCGGCGTCGTCGCGCTCATGGGAGGATCTTCTCGATCGGCAGCACGAGGATGCCCGAGGCCCCCGCGGCCTTGAGCCGCGGCAGGAGACCCCACACCTCGTCCGCACCGACGACGGCGTGGATGGCGATCATCCCGGCGTGCGCGAGCGGGATCACCGACGGGGACTCCAGCCCGGGAAGCAGGTCCTCGAGGACGCCGAGCGTGGCGGCGGGGGCGTTCATCATCAGGTACTTCCGGTCGCGGGCGGCGATGACCGAGCCCAACATCGTGACGATCCCGTCGAGCTCGGCGGTGCGCTGCGCGAGCGCGGCCGGGCCGGCGACCAGGATCGCCTCGGATGCCAGGATGTCGTCGATGACCCGCAGGCCGTTCATCGCCAGGGTCGAACCGGACGACACGAGGTCGACGATCGCGTCGGCAAGCCCGAGCCGCGGCGCGACCTCGACCGCCCCGGACAGCGAGATGAGCTCGACGGGGATCCCCTGCGCGGCGAAGAACCGGCGCGCGACGTTGGGGTGCGACGTTGCCACGCGGGACCCGCCGAGATCCCCGATCGCCTGGAACGGCGAGTCGGACGGGACCGCCGCGGCGAGCCGGCAGCGCCCGTAGCCGAGTGCGCGCAGGGTCGTGAGCTCGATCCCGCTCTCGGCCAGGATGTCGACGCCCGTCACCCCCGCGTCGGCGACCCCGTCCGCCACGAATTCGATGACGTCCCCGGTGCGGACGAACAGGATGTCGAGCGGATGGTTCTGCACGCGCGCGACGAGGCTCCGGTCGTGCTCCTCGAACAGGAGCCCGGCGTCGTGGAGCAGGCCAAGCGTGGGCTCGACCAGCCGGCCCTTGTTCGGGACGGCCAGGCGGAGGCGCTCCCTCATCGCTCCGTGCCGGTCGGGTACGGCAGGTCGGCACCGGCGGTCTTGAGGCGGTCGAGCATCCGCCGGTAGCCACCTTCGCCATGGTTGAGCCACGACGCGATGCGGGTGATCGTGGCTGTGCTCGCGCCGGTGCGCTTCGAGATCTCGGCGTAGTGCATGCCGTCATCGAGAAGGCGGACGACGGCCCAGCGCTGGGCCATGTCGCGCAGCTCGCCGAGGGTGCACAGGTCGCGCAGGAACCGCTCGGCATCCGGGGCGGACTCGAGGCGCAGCAGTGCCCCGATGAGCGCCTCGGTCTCCGGCGTGCGCCAGTCGTCGGTCACGGGAGGTCGATCCTTCCTGCCAGCCGGGCGGGAGCCCACACGCACGTCCGTGGTCCGACGAGCAGGTCGGCCGTTCGAGACGTACGGCAGGGTCACCAATTGAAGTGCTACCGTAGTAGCGTGCTAGCACGATAGCAAGCAAGAGGATCGGATGTCAACGTTCGAGCTGCTGCCCGCGATCGACCTGCGCGCCGGGCGCGTCGTCCGCCTTCGCGAAGGGGACTTCGCGCGCATGACCGCCTACGAGAACGACCCGAGCTCGGTCGCACGCGCCTTTGCCGAGGCAGGCGCTTTGTGGCTCCACATGGTGGATCTCGATGGGGCCAGGGAGGGCCGGCCGCGCCAGCTCGACCTCGTCGGAGAGGTGGTGAAGGATCTCGGTAGCGGCACACGGATCGAGCTCGGAGGCGGCCTCCGCACGCCCGAGGACGTGGCCGGTGTTCTGGACATGGGCGTGAGCCGCGTTGCGGTTGGCACGGCGGCCCTCCGGGACCCTGCTTTCGCGGCCGGGCTCGTTGCGCGGCATGGACCAGAGCGGATCGTCGGGTCGATCGACGTGCGGGCGGGTCTCGCGCTGGGCGATGGGTGGCG
Source organism: uncultured Chloroflexia bacterium (assembly GCA_963849495.1). Lineage (GTDB taxonomy): Bacteria > Chloroflexota > Limnocylindria > Limnocylindrales > CSP1-4 > CAIXZV01. The sequence goes on from CAWKHN010000019.1 coordinate 102,263, forward strand.
CTTGGGTGCTGCCGGCCTTCCTGCAGCGGAGGCCCTCACCATGCTGGCCGATGCCGGGATCACCACGTTCGAGGTCACGGCCATCGACCGCGACGGCCTCCTCGCGGGCCCGGACCTGGACCTGATGGGCGCGCTCGTTTCGATGGCGCGCGGCGGGATCATCGCGTCCGGCGGCATCGCGTCGATCGAGGACGTGCTCGCCCTCAGGGCCGCCGGATGTGCCGGTGCGATCGTCGGGCGCGCGCTGTACGAGGGCGAGGTCGAGCTGCGGGCGCTCGTGAGCGCCCTTGCGCGCGGCCGGTCACCGGCCTGACGGGTCCCTGCGCGCCTGCTCGGCGCCGGGCGCGTGCGTTGCCCCGGCGTGCGCGGCGCCCTGCCGCGCCAGTCGCCCGGCGTGGTCCCGGTGCGCGACCGGGATCAGTGGCCCTCGGCGTGCTCCTTGCGGTGCGCCTCGACGATCTTCTCGGACAGGTACGAGGGCACGTCCTCGTAGTGGTCGAGCGTGGAGCTGAATGTGCCCCGGCCACCGGTCAGGGACCGCAGCTCGGTCGCGTACGAGAACAGCTCGGCCTGCGGGACATGGGCGGAGATGACCTGCACGCCGTCCGCGGTGTCGAGGCCGAGCACCCGGCCGCGACGCCCGTTCAGGTCGCGGTTGACCTCGCCCATGTACTGCTCCGGGATCCGCACCTCGACGGCCATGATCGGCTCGAGCAGGACCGGCTTCGCCTGGTGGATGCCGTCCTTGAGCGCCATCGAAGCCGCGATCTTGAACGACAGCTCGTTGGAGTCGACGGCGTGGAACGACCCGTCGTACAGGGTCGCCTTGAAGTCGATCAGCGGATACCCGGCGACGACGCCCTCGGCCGCGGTCTCGCGGATGCCCTTCTCGATGCCCGGGAAGAATCCCCGCGGGACCGAGCCGCCGACCACGCGCTCCGCGAACTCGACGCCCGCGCCGGGGTTCGGCTCAAGCTCGATCCACACGTCGCCGAACATCCCGTGCCCGCCGGTCTGCTTCTTGTACCGCCCGTGGGCCTGCGTCTTGCCCCGGATCGTCTCCCGGTAGGGGACGGTGGGGGTCCGGGTGAGGATCGCAGCCCCGAACTTGCGCTTGAGCCGCTCGGTGATGACGGCGACGTGCGCCTCACCGATGGCGAGCAGGATCTGCTCGCCCGTGTCGCTCCGCTCCACGCGCGCCGTCGGCTCCTCCTCGAGCATCCGCTGGAGGGCCGGGCCCATCTTGTCGAGGTCGCCCTTCGTCTGCGGCTCGATCGCGACCTGCAGCGTCGGTTCCGGGAAGGCCATCGGCGCGAGGACCAGCGGGTGGTCGCGGGCGGACAGCGTGTCGCCGGTCTCGGTCACGCCGAGCTTCGCCACGGCCCCGATCTCGCCGGCCTTGAGCTCGCCCGCGGCCTCCTGCTCCTTGCCGTGCAGGAACAGCAGCTGGCCGATCCGCTCGTCCTGGCCCTTGGTCGCGTTGTAGATGCCGGCCTGGCTGTGCAGCGTGCCGGACAGCACGCGCAGGTAGGTGAGCCGTCCGACGAACGGGTCGGCCGCCGTCCTGAACACGCGGACCAGGAGCGGCCCATCGGCCGAGGCCGGGACCTCGACTGCCTTGCCGGCCTTGTCCATCGCGGCGTAGGGACCCTCCTCCTCCGGTGACGGGAGGTATCGGACGATCGCGTCCAGCAGCGCGGTGAGGCCGATGCCCTTGGCCGCCGACGCGACCACGACCGGCGCCAGGACCGACTCCCGCACCCCCTTGTGGAGGCAGGCGTCGAGCTCGGCGTCCGAGATCTCCTCCTCGTTGAGGTACTTCTCGAACACGGCGTCATCCGCCTCGGCCGCCGCCTCGAGCAGCTGGTCGCGGCGATAGGCGACCTGGTCGCCCAGCTCGGCGGGAACCTCGATCTCGATCTCGGTGCTGCCGTCGAAGCGGTAGGCCTTGCGGTGCACCAGGTCCACGTACCCGGTGAAGGTGTCCGCGGCACCGATCGCGAGGTGAAGCGGCGCGATCTTGTTGCCGAAGACGGACCGCAGCTCGTCGAGCGCCCTGCCCGGATCCGCGTTCTCGCGATCGCACTTGTTGAGGACGAAGCATGCGGCCGTGTTCGTCGCCCGGCCGACTGCAACGGCGGATTCGAGGCCCGCCTCGACGCCACCCGACGCATCCACCACGTACAGCGCGGCGTCCGCGGCATGGAACCCCTCGATCATCTCGCCCACGAAGTCCGGGTAGCCGGGCGTGTCGACGACCGTGATCTCGTGGTCGCCGTGATCGAAGGTGCCCACCGCGAGGCTCAGCGACTGCGTGCGCTTCTGCTCCTCGGGCTCGTAGTCGAGGTGCGCCGTTCCGTCGTCGACCCTGCCGAGCCGCGGGATGGCGCCAGCTCGAAACAGGACCTGCTCCGCCAGCGTCGTCTTGCCGCTGCCGGCGTGGCCGGCCAGCACGACGCTTCTCATGTGTGCGGGATCGACGCTGTTCAAGGTCATCGCGCGCGGTTTCCTCTCGGTGGTTCGACCCTCGGACCGGGTGCCCGGCCGCGACGGGACGTGGGCGCAGGATGCGCGGGTTGGCGATGGCGGGCCCTCCGCGCGGGGACGCAACGCGCTCGGACGCCGGGACATGGACCCGTAGTCAGGATGATAGTCGGTATACTCCCGGCCGATGTCAGGACATTCCAAGTGGTCCACGATCAAGCGCCAGAAGGGCGTCAACGACTCCAAGCGCAGTGCCATGTTCACCAAGGTTGCGCGGGAGGTCGCTGTTGCAGCGCGCGCGGGTGGCGGTGACCCGGACGCGAACTACCGGCTGCGGCTCGCCGTCGAGAAGGCGCGCTCGATCAACATGCCGGCGGACAACATCAAGCGCGCGATCGAGAAAGCGACCGGCGGCGGCGACGCCGAGCAGTACGAGGAGGTCGTGTACGAGGGATATGGCTCGGGCGGCGTGGCAATCCTGGTGGAGGCCGCGACCGACAACCGCAACCGCACGGCGGCGGAGGTCCGATCGATCTTCGCCAAGGCAGGCGGGCAGCTGGCCGGCAGCGGGGCGGTCGCGTGGCAGTTCGAGCCGCGTGGCCTGGTCACCGTTCCCCGCCAGGGCGTGGACGCGGACGAGGTGGCCCTGACCGCGATCGACGCCGGCGCCGTGGACGTCGACACCGAGTCCGATCCGATCGAGATCTACACCGAGCCCGGCGACCTCGAGAGCGTCCGCCATGCGCTGGAGGGCGCCGGTGTCAACGTCGAGGCCGCGGACTCGGCGATGCTGGCAAAGCAGACCGTCAGCCTCGACCACGATCATGTGCGCAAGGCGATGCGGCTCGTCGAGCTGCTCGAGGACCTGGAGGACGTCCAGCGGGTGACCGCGAACGTGGACATCCCCGAGGAGCTGCTGGCAGAGGTCGCCGGGTGATCGTCCTGGGGATCGACCCCGGGACCGCCGCACTTGGCTACGGGATCGTCGAGCGAACCGGCGGCCGGCTGCGGGCCGTGGACTACGGGTGCCTGACCACGAGCCCCGACGCAGAGCTCCCCGACCGCCTGCGCGACATCCACGCCCTCGTCGTCGAGCTGATCGAGACACACCGGCCGGACCTGGTCGCGGTGGAGCGCCTGTTCTTCTCCAAGAACGCCCAGACGGCGTTCGCCGTCGGCCAGGCGCGCGGCGTCGTCCTGCTGGCGGCCGCCCAGGCGGGCGTGAGCGTCCGGGAGGCGACGCCGAGCGAGGTCAAGGTCGGCGTCACCGGCTACGGCGCTGCCGACAAGGGCCAGGTCGGACGGATGGTGACGGTCATCCTCCAGCTCCCCGAGGTTCCGACGCCGGACGACACCGCAGACGCCCTCGCGACGGCCATCTGCATCGCAAACCGCGAGCGACCCGATGATCGGGCGAGCACGAGCGCCGGTCAGGCGAAGGCCCCGATCCTGGATCGCTCGGCCGTGGCCCCGATCGTGCGCGGCGAGACACCGTACGAGCGGTCCGTCCGCGAGGCGCTGTCACGCGAGCCAAAGGCCGGCAGGAAGCCCGTCAAGCCGTCCGGCAGTCGCCGGTAGGCGCGCGGACGACAATGCCCCGATGATCGCGTCGCTCGAGGGTGTGGTCGGCGCGATCGCCGGCGATTCGCTGGTGATCGAGGTAGGCGGCATCGGCTATCGGGTGTTCGCGGCGCCTTCGGTCCTGGCGGCGGCGATCCCCGGCGGACGGCTCAAGCTGCACACGTACCACCTCGTCCGCGAGGACCAGCAGGCGCTGTTCGGGTTCCGCACGTCCGAGGAGCTGGGGTTCTTCAACCTGCTGCTCACCGTGACGGGCGTTGGCCCCAAGGTCGCGATGGCGATCGTCGGGTCGCGGGCGACCGCCGACCTGCAGCTGGCGATCCTCCAGCAGGACCAGGCGGTCCTGGTGTCGATCCCGGGCATCGGGCGAAAGCTGGCCGAGCGGATCATCTTCGAGCTCAAGGAGAAGGTCTCCGCGGCCGGCATCGCCGCCGGGACGTCGGCCTCGATCTCCTCGGCCTCGGAGGGTGACGTGGTTGCGGCCCTCCAGGCGCTCGGCTACTCGCTCGGTGAGGCGCGCGAGGCGTCGCGGCTCGCGGTCAACGACGCGGCCGTCGGCGCCGGGCTCGAGGAGCGCGTGAAGGCCGCGCTGCGAACGCTGCTGCGCGACTGACGCCCGCGGGTCCTCGGGTCACGGCCCGGGCACGCGGGTTCCGCTCGCGCGTCCCGGGGTTTTCGCGCGTTCCTCCCGGGTTCCGCGCGCGCCTACAGCAGCTCGGGCGGCTGGAACGGCATATCGCGCAGGTGCTCGTCCAGGAACGTGAGAACCGTCCCGTACCAGATCCGGGCGTTCTGGGGCTTGAGCACCCAGTGGTTCTCGTCCGGGAAGTACAGGAACCGGCCCGGCACACCCATCCGGCGCATGTCCGTCCACAGGGTGAGCGCCTCCGAGATCGGGACCCGGTGGTCGAGCTCACCGTGGATCACGAGCATCGGGGTTCCCGCGGCGGCCATCGCGGCGAGGTGCTCACGGGGAGAGTTGCGCAGGTAGATGGACGTGTCCACGTACGGATCGCCCATCTCGTGCTCCCAGGCGGGCCCGTGGTCGGTCGTGCCGTGGAACCCCACGAGCTCCCACAGCGACGCGTGGGTGATGATGCAGCGGAAGCGGTCAGTGTGGCCGGCGACCCAGTTCGCCATGTAGCCGCCGTACGAGCCGCCCATCAGGGCGACCCGGTCGGAGTCGATCCCGGGGCGGGCGAGCGCGGCATCGACGGTGGCCATGATGTCGGTGTAGGGCGCACCGCCCCATTGGCCCCAGCCGCGTTCGATCATGGCCTGGCCGTAGCCGGTCGAGATGGCCGGGTCGGGCAGGAGCACGGCAAACCCGTGATCGACCAGGAGATGCGGGTTCCAGCGCCAGCTCCAGCTGTTCCATGAGCCCAGCGGCCCGCCGTGGGCGAGCACGACCAGCGGCGCCGGTGATTCGGCCGACGCGGCGGGTGGCAGGATCAGCCATGCGGAGACCGTGGTCCCGTCCTCGGCCGTGACGGAGAGCCGCTCGACGAGACCCGGTGCCACGATCCCGCCCTCATCGATGCCGTTGGGCACGAGAGCCGGCTCCTGGTCCGCGGCACGGGCGTCGAACCTGACCACGCGGGGCGGCGACGACATCGTCGACTGGAGGGCGAAGACGGTGCTGCCGTCGGGGGACGGACACAGGTCCGTGACGGCGCCGGCGGCGGTGAGCCGGGTCACGGCGCCCGATGGGAGGTCGACGCGGTAGGCGGACCGGAGACCCTCGTCGTCGGCTCCGAAGTAGAGCACGGACGCGTCCGGGCCCCAGGTCGGCTGCTCCGGCCGCCGGTCCACGGAGGCAGCGAGCGTGCGCTGGTCGCCGGTCTCGACGTCGATCAGCACGAGCGAGGCGGCCTCGGCGACATCGGGGGTCCCGTAGGTGTAGCGGACGGCGGCGACGTGACGGCCGTCCGGGGAGATCGCAGGCTCGTGATAGGCGGCGTCGCCATGCGTGAGTTGGCGCGCGGCCCCGGTGGCCACCTCGTAGCGGACCAGGTCGTCCAGCGTCTCGGGCACCGTGCCGGGGATCCTGCGGGTGGCGACCGCCCACGTTCCGTCGGGGCTGATGTCGGCCCCGGATTCCTCGAACGTGAAGCCTGTGACGTCCGGCTCGAGATCGTGGAGCTCGCCGAGGGCGTCCTCGCCCGGCGGCACCGTGGCGACGAACAGGCGGCGGACGCGCGGGCCCAGGTAATGGTCCCAGTGGCGGATCGGATACTCGTCGAACAGGAGGGCGGCGACGCCGGCATCCTTGCGCGCCTTCGCCCGCTCCGCGTCGGCTGCGAAGTCGGTCGTCCCGCGGAAGACGTTCGCCCCGAAGAGGATGGCGTCGGCGCGCCGGGCGGCGACCATCCCGCAGACGCCCCCTTCCGGCGCTGCCAGGAGACGCGCCTCGCCGCCGTCGGGCGGCAGGTGCCACAGGGCGTTGATCCTGCGGTCCGGGTCCGGCTTTGCGTCCGGGTCGGGTCGGGCCGACGAGAACAGCAGCGACCCGTCCGGGAGAAAGGCGATCTCGTTGCCCTCCCCCGCGACCGAGCGGGTCAGGCGTCGCGCCGGGAGCGTGCCCGCGGGATCGACGCGCCACAGGGCGCTGGCCATCTTCGTGCCGTCGGCGGCGACCCCGCCCACGGCGACGACGAGGTGCCGCCCGTCCGGGCTGAGCCGGAGCGACGAGAGGCGGGGAAGCTCGAGCATGCGGTCGATCGAAAACGTCTCACTCATGGCGCCATCATGTCACCCTGGCATGCGCCGGCGGGCCGGGAATGCGCATCGAACATCTGTACCATTTGACGGAGAACCTGCTAGACTCCGCGCAATGACGGACGACGCCCTGAGCCTTCTCGCGGCCGGTGCCAGCGACCTCGGCGAGCTCGAGGTGGAAGGCTCCCTGCGTCCGCGAACCCTGGACGAGTACATCGGCCAGCGCGAGGTCAAGGCCAGCCTGGACGTCCTGCTCCGGGCCGCGAAGGGCAGGGGAGAGGCGGCGGACCACGTCCTGCTGTACGGTCCGCCCGGTCTGGGCAAGACAACCCTGGCGACGATCATCGCCCGCGAGCTGGGCGTCAACGTCCGCTACACGAGCGGCCCCGCGGTCGAGCGTGCCGGTGACCTGGCGGCGATCCTCACGGCGCTCGACGAGCGAGACGTCCTGTTCATCGACGAGATCCATCGCCTGAACCGTGCTGTGGAGGAGATCCTCTACCCGGCGATGGAGGACTTCGCCCTGGACGTGATGATCGGCAAGGGCCCCAGCGCGCGCAGCCTGCGCCTGAGCCTCAAACCGTTCACGGTCGTCGGCGCCACCACCCGCGCGGGCCGGATCAGCAGCCCGCTGCGGGACCGCTTCGGCATGACCTACCGCCTGGACTTCTACGGCGAGGACGACCTCACCGCGATCGTCCGCCGGTCGGCGGGGATCCTGGGGGTCGAGGTCGATGCGGACGCCGCACGCCTGATCGCCCGGCGCGGGCGCGGCACGCCCCGGATCGTGAACAGGCTCCTGCGCCGGGTGCGCGACCACGCGGAGGTCAACGGCGACGGCCGGGTGCACGAGCAGGCCGTCGCGGAGGCGATGGCGATCCTCGACATCGACGACCTGGGTCTCGACACCACGGATCGCAAGCTGCTGGCCGCCATCGTCCAGAAGTTCCAGTCGGGCCCCGTGGGCGTCCAGGCGCTGGCGGCCGTCCTGGCCGAGGAGGTCGAGACGATCGAGGACGTCTACGAGCCGTTTCTGCTGCGGCTGGGGTTCCTGGACCGGACACCCCAGGGTCGCATCGCGACCGAGTCGGCCAGGGCCCACCTGGCGGCGCTCGGCATCGAGGTGCCGGCACCGCGGCGCACCGAGCCGGACATGCCCGCTCTGTGGGACGACGTTCCCACCCGGTGACCGGCGCCGCCCGCTTCGACGTCCTCGTCCCGCCGCCCGCGGATGGCTCCACGCGCGCCCGACTGGGTCACCTCGCGCTGCCCCATGGCGACGTCGAGACGCCCCAGTTCATGCCGGTCGGCACCAATGCGACCGTGAAGGCGCTGCACCCGGACGAGGTCGCGGCGGCGGGCGCCTCGATCATCCTGGCCAACACGTACCACCTGTACCTGCGCCCCGGCCATGAGCGCATCCAGCGCCTCGGCGGCCTCAACCGCTTCATGGGCTGGGACGGGCCGATCCTCACCGACTCCGGCGGCTACCAGGTGGTGTCGCTCGGCGACCTGCGCGTGGTCGACGACGACGGCGTGACGTTCAAGAGCCACCTCGACGGGTCCATCCACCGCTTCACGCCGGAGCACTCGATGGCCGTCCAGGAGGCGCTGGGACCGGATGTCGCCGTCGCGTTCGACCAGCCCGTGTTCCCGACCTCGCCGCGCGAGGTTGTCGCGGACGCGATGCGACGAACCCACCGCTGGGCCGAGCGGTCGCTGCGCGCCCACACGCGGACGGATCAGGCGCTGTTCGGCGTCGTCCAGGGCGGCCTGGACCCGGAGCTCAGGGCCGAGTCCACGCGCTTCATCGCGGATCTGCCGTTCGACGGTCTCAACATCGGCGGGCTGGCCGGTGACGAGACGCCGGACCAGCGAAACGCGACCCTCGACGTCACGATCCCGCTGCTCGACGGCGATCCCCGGCCGCGGTACCTGATGGGCCTGGGCTCGCCGTCGGACCTGCTGGATGCGGTCCACCGCGGGATCGACCTGTTCGATTCGGTGCTGCCGGCACGCGTGGCGCGCAACGGCCAGCTGTGGGTTCCGGGAGGCCGCCTGAACCTCCGCAACGAGCAGTTCCGCGACGATCCGCGACCGATCCAGGACGATTGCCCGTGTCCGCTCTGCACCCGGTTCTCCCGGGCGTATCTGAGCCACCTGTTCCGGGCCAAGGAGCTGCTGGCCTACCGGCTGGCGACTTGTCACAACCTGACCTTCACCCTAGACTTCATGAACAGGATCCGGGCCGCGCTTCGCGCCGGAACCTTCCCCGTCGACATGCCCGAGCTGCGCAGTCGCGCGGTCCGGATGAGTGGCGGTGAAGGCACCGCAAAGCCCGCGTGAAGTCCGTGTCGGTACCGTCAGCTGAACGTGGAGGCGACCATGGGATCACGAGACCGCCCCGCGAAGGAAGTCAAGAAGAAGCCCAAGGACAAGGCAGCCCAGTCCAAGCTGGCGCCGCTGTCGGAGCCGCCACAGCAGGTGGAGGTCATCCGGAAGCCGCGCAAGCCCCGGTGGGACGAGCCGGAGTCCGGCGAGGGCTGATACGCCGGACGGGCGGGGACCGGGTCCCGCTCTTTCGGGCAGGCTGATGCCGCCAGGAGCGAGGACAGGATGACGATCACCGGCAGGGACACGGACGCCCGCACGGCCGAGAAGGCCGTCGCGGAGCGCGGGCGCGCGGTTGACGCCGCGATCCTCGCGATCGAGAAGCAGTTCGGGCGCGGCTCGATCATGAAGCTGGGCTCGCGCGAGCGCCAGGCGGTCGACTCGATCCCGACGGGCTCGATCGCGCTCGACCTGGCCCTCGGCGTGGGTGGCATCCCCCGAGGCCGGATCACCGAGATCTTCGGCCCCGAGTCCTCGGGCAAGACGACGCTCTGCCAGCACGTGATCGCTGAGGCCCAGCGCAAGGGCGGGATCGCGGCGTTCATCGACGTCGAACACGCGCTGGACCCGGCGTACGCCCGCGCCTGCGGCGTCAACGTGGACGAGCTCCTGGTCTCGCAGCCGGACACCGGCGAGCAGGCCCTCGAGATCACCGAGACCCTGATCCGCTCCGGCGGCGTGGACTGCGTCGTCGTGGACTCCGTGGCGGCTCTCGTGCCGCGCGCGGAGATCGAGGGCGAGATGGGGGACAGCTTCGTCGGCATCCAGGCTCGTCTGATGAGCCAGGCGCTGCGCAAGCTCACGGGTGCCGTCAGCCGGTCGAACACGTCCCTCGTGTTCACCAACCAGCTGCGCGAGAAGATCGGCGTTATGTTCGGCAACCCCGAGACGACGCCGGGTGGTCGCGCCCTCAAGTTCTACGCGTCGATCCGCCTCGACATCCGCCGCATCGAGACGATCAAGACCGGCACCGAGTCGGTCGGCAACCGTGTCCGGGTCAAGGTGGTCAAGAACAAGGTCTCGCCGCCGTTCCGCGTCGCCGAGTTTGACGTGATGTACGGCGAGGGCATCTCGAAGGAGGGCGGCCTGCTGGACGTCGGCGTGGCGATGGACGTCGTCACCAAGACGGGCGCCTGGTTCACCTTCGGCGAGACGCGCCTGGGGCAGGGCCGCGAGGCATCGAAGGAGTTCCTCCGCGGGAATGCAGACGTTGCGGCCGAGATCGACCGGCTGATCCGGGCCAAGATCACCGAGGTGGCGGTGCCGGTCGAGGGGATCGAGGAGGCCGAGTAGGCCGGCGACGGTGAGCGAGGAGCGACAGCATCGCGACGGGCCGCCCCGGCCGCGCAAGCCGTCGTTCGCGGACAGACGTGAGCGACGTGCGGCGGTCGAGGATCTCGGTGAGGTGGTGGATGCGGCAGCGCGCTTCCTCGAGGCGCGGCCCAGGTCCGTGGCCGAGGTGCGGCGGCGGCTGACGACCGCCGGCTATCGCTCGTCTCTCGTGACCGCCGCCATCGATCGCATGGTCGAGCTTCGCTACCTGGACGACGATGCGTTCGCCCGATCCTGGGTCGAGTCGCGCGACCGCGCCCGGCCGCGGGGCGAGATCGCCCTGCGGCGCGAGCTGCGGCTGAAGGGGGTCGACGGCGCGATCGTCGAGGCCGTGCTGGGCGAGCGGCGAGCGCCGGCCGGCGGGGATCGGGACGAGGCGGCCGACGCGGATGCCGGCGCGGCAGAGCGGCTGCTGGCCCGCCATGCACGGGCCCTCGAGCGCGTCGCGGACCCGCGACATCGACGCCAGCGCGCCTGGGCGCTGCTGGCCCGGAACGGCTTCGACCCCGAGACCGCCTCGCGCGCCGCAGCCGCGTTCAAGGCACGAGACGAGGCTGGTGAGGTCCCGGACCAGGACTGACGCCCGGTGGGCGATCAGGCGGCCTGGTCGGGGCCCTGCCGGCGTGCCGTCCAGACGAGGCGCGAGATCCCGGCCACGAGGTCGTGCGCCCGCGCCTCGTCGGCGATGCCGCGGGTGAGGACGACCAGCACATAGGGTTCGCTATCGGGCGGGAACACGATGCCGGCGTCGTGGTAGGTGGCTGTGATCCAGCCCGTCTTGTGGGCGACGCGCATGCCTGCGGGCAGGCCGGCCGGGATGCCCTCGTTGAAGGTCTGCCCGGCCAGGATCTCGAGCATCTCCTCGGATGCCGCCGGCGTGACCACCTCGCCACGGGCGAGCCGATTGAGCACGTGCATCAGGCCGCGTGCGGTCGCGACGTTGTCCAGACCGCGATCGTGCGCCGCGACATCATCCAGACCGCGCACGACCACCAGCGACGGGGCACCGAGCTCGCGCATGAACCCGGTCACCGCGGTGGCCCCGACCCGGTCGATGAGCAGGTTCGTGGCCAAGTTGCTGCTGACCACGATCATCAGGCGGGCCAGCTCGCGGATGGTGGCCGTTCGACCGATCCGCCCGTACAGCCCGAGCTCGGAGTCCTCCGCCGGGTCAAGGCCGTACTCACCTCCGACGAGGCTCTGGAACGTGTTGTGGACCGGCAGCCACTCGTCGAGTGACAGCTGCCCGGCCTCGGCCTGGCGCCAGACCTCCATCAGGACGCACACCTTCATCGTGCTGGCCGGGTGGAATGGCTCGTCCGCGTGGCGGAGCAGCGTTGCGTCGCCCGCGAGGTCGCAGGACACCACGGCAACCGTGCCGCTCCCCGTGGTGTTGATCAGCGTGTCGATGTCCGAACGCCCGTGATCATCCATGGCTACACGATACGCGCGGGACGACGACTCAGACGGACGAACGGGACATGGTGATCTCCGGCACGATCGAGGCTGTCAAGTAGGGCGCGACACGGTCGCGGCGCCGGGTCAGCAGGGTTGCGAGCCGGAAGCCCGATGACGATGTAGGCTACGAGGACAACCGGACGTGGACCCAAGGGCTGCGTCCGGGCGAGCCGCGTGATCCGGTGGAGAGCGGGAGAGCTTCACGGCCCCCCCGTTCGCCAGAGCCCAAGCGTCCCCGGACCGTGCGTCGCCCGATATCCGATTCGACAACGCCTCCGGCCCATTCACCCGGTCGGGGGGGAGGAACTGAAGATGGACGCATTCGTCGTCGCGGGCGCGGCCGTGATTGCCGCTGCCGTCGGCGTTGGCGCGGGCTTCGTCGCCCGCGGGGTCTGGGCAAGCCAGACCGTCAAGTCCGCCCAGGACAAGGCGGCCCGGATCGTTGCCGAGGCCAGGACACAGCAGAAGGACCTGATCCTCGAGGCAAAGGATGAGAAGCTCCGGCTCCAGCGCGAGGCCGAGGACGAGGCGCGGGCCAAGCGCGGCGAGCTGCAGGGACTGGAACGGCGCCTGCTGTCGCGCGATGAGCAGCTGGACAAGCGCGCGGACCTGCTCGAGGAGAAGAACAACAAGATCAACGAGCGCGAGCGGGATCTCGAGCACGAGCGCGATGAGCTCGTGCGCCTCACCCAGGAGCGCGTGGCTGCCCTCGAGCGCGTGTCCGGACTGTCCGCCGAGGATGCCAAGGGCATGCTCCTGGAGGCCATCCGCGAAGAGGCCGAGCACGATGCCGTGAAGCTGTCGCGGTCCATCGAGCGGCAGGCCCGCGACGAGGCGCAGGACAAGGCTCGCGAGATCATCGTGACCGCGATGCAGCGGGTCGCCGCCGATCACACGGCGGAGCACAGCGTCTCCGTGGTGCACCTGCCCAGCGACGAGATGAAGGGCCGCATCATCGGCCGCGAGGGCCGCAACATCCGGGCCCTCGAGCAGGCGACCGGGATCGACCTGATCATCGACGACACGCCCGAGACCGTCATCATCTCCGGCTTCGACCCGGTTCGCCGAGAGACCGCCCGGCTCGCCCTCACCAAGCTCATCGCCGACGGCCGGATCCACCCCGGCCGGATCGAGGAGGTCGTCGCCAAGGCGCGGGCGGAGGTCGACCTGATCATCCGGCAGGCGGGTGAGCAGGCCATCTACGACGCCAGCGTCCCCGGCCTGCCCCCGGAGCTCGTGAAGCTGCTCGGGCGGCTGAAGTACCGGACCAGCTACGGCCAGAACGTCCTGGTGCACTGCGTGGAGACGAGCCACCTCGCCGCGATCATCGCGGCCGAGCTTGGGGCCGACATCCAGGCGGCCAAGATCGGCGGCCTGCTGCACGACGTCGGCAAGGCCGTCGACCACGAGATCGAGGGTCCCCACGCCGCGATCGGGGCGCAGATCGCCCAGAAGCACAGCCTCCCGTTCAAGGTCGTGAACGCCATCGCGGCCCACCACCAGGAGGTCGAGTACGCCTGCATCGAGGCGCCGATCGTCCAGATCGCCGATGCGATCTCGGCGTCCCGCCCGGGGGCCCGTGGCGAGACGATGGAGACCTACGTCAAGCGCCTCGAGGAGCTCCAGGCGATCGCCGACAGCTTCACCGGCGTCGAGCGCTCGTTCGCCGTGCAGGCAGGCCGCGAGGTCCGGATCCTCGTCCGGCCGGAGGAGATCGACGACCTGAGTGCGTCCCGGCTCGCCCGCGACATCGTCAAGAAGATCGAGGACAGCCTCACGTATCCGGGCCAGATCAAGGTCACCGTGATCCGCGAGACGCGCGCCGTCGAATACGCGAAGTAGGGGACCGACAACCTGTGACGGGTCGCAGCGACCGGGCGGGCCTCGGCAATCCGCCCAACGGTGACGCCCCGCGGCCCCCGGGCGCCTGCCGCATCCTGATGATCGGGGACATCATCGGCAAGCCCGGCCGGGTCGCCGTCGAGCAGGAGCTCCAGGCCCTCCGCGACGAGCGAGGGATCGACTTCGTGACCGCGAACGGCGAGAACGTCGCGGGCGGGATGGGCCTCACCGCCTCGACCGCCGAGGCACTGCTGGCCGCAGGCGTGGACGTCATCACGTCGGGCAACCACATCTGGGACAAGCGCGAGATCTACCCGTTCCTCGATGCCAGCGAGCGCGTGCTCCGGCCCCTCAACTACGGAACCCATGACGTGCCGGGCCGTGGCTGGGGCGTGTACCAGGCGCTCGACGGGAGCGAGCTGGCGGTGGTCAACCTCCAGGGCCGCACGACCATGCAGCCGATCGACAACCCGTTCACCGATGCGGACCGCCTGCTCGACGAGGCGTCCGAGCCGCTGCCCCCGATCCGGATCGTGGACTTCCACTGCGAGCTCACGTCCGAGAAGAACGCCATGGGCCTGTACCTGGACGGGCGGGTGTCGGCGGTCGTGGGGACGCACACCCACGTCGTCACCGGCGACGAGCGGATCCTGCCCAAGGGCACGGCCTACCAGACGGACCTCGGCATGACCGGGCCGCTGTGGAGCGTGATCGGGTTCAAGCCCAGCACGGTGCTGCCGCGGTTCATCAATGCGCTGCCCACCCGGTTCGAGGTGGGCGACGGGCCGGTCGTGCTCAACGCGTGCCAGGTCGACGTGGATCCGGCAACCGGCCGGGCCCTCCAGGTCGAGCGCATCCAGCGCCTGGTCGAGGTCTGAGTCGCGTGACCGCGCGCCACCTGCCCAAGGCCAGGGACGAGACCTTCGTCCCGGGGACGGCGACCACGGACGTTCACACCCACACCACCCGGTCCGACGGCGTCCTCGAGCCGGACGAGCTGGTCCGCCAGGCGTTCGCGGCCGGGGTGCGCCTGTTCGCGATCGCCGACCACGACAGCCTGGCGGCCTTCCGGGAGCTGACCGCGCCGGGCGCAGCGCCCCTGCCGGCCGGCCTGGAGCTCGTGCCGGCTGTGGAGATCAACGCGATGACCCGCGGTCTCGGGCTGTCGCTCGCCGAGGGGGAGCTGCACGTGCTCGGGATCGGCGTCGACCCGGACGACGAGGCGTTCGAGGCCGCGCTGGCGTCGCAGCGCGGCGCGCGGCGGACGCGATTCTTCGCGGCCGTGGACCGGCTGCGGGAGATCGGGATGCCCGTCGACGCCCAGGTCGAGCTGCTCGACCTGTCGGGCGATGACGCCCTGGGCCGCCCGACCCTGGCCCGCGCGCTGATGGCCGCGGGGTTTGCGGAGAGCGTCGAGGACGCATTCGCGCGGATCATCGGCCACGGCATGCCGGGCTACATCCCGCGCACGGGCCTCGTCCCGGTCGAGGCGATCCGTGCCATTCGTGCGGCCGGCGGTCTCGCGTCGCTCGCGCACTTCGCCGAGGCACCGTCGCGCGTCGCCCTCCTGCGCGAGCTCATCCCGGAAGGCCTGAACGGCCTGGAGAGCCACCACCGGTCGTTCGACGAGGAGACCCGCGCGGCCGTCGGCGCCGTGGCCCGAAGCCTCAAGCTCGTCGAGACCGGAGGCAGCGATTACCATGGCGACCTCGGCCCCTATGCCGAGACCCACGCGGAGCTCGTGATGCCCGCGGACCTCGTGGCCGGCCTCCGGGCCACCATCGACCCGGCGCGCATCCACGCCGCCTGACCTCGCCGCGACGGCATCGCAGACCCGCCAACCCTTGGAGCCGATGACCCTCAGCAAGCCTCCGTCCCGGACCCTGCCCATGCTCGACGTCGCACCACCCGTCGTCGGGGCCGGCGGTCCACGCCGCCCGCTCACCCCCGGCGACGAGCGGCTGGCCGAGTTCCGTCCCGAGGTACGCTCGCTGCCGTCGTTCTTCGTCTGGACGCTCGGCTGCCAGATGAACAAGAGCGACTCGGAGGAGATGGCCGGCCGGCTGCTCGCGGCCGGCTGCGCCGAGGCGCCGGCGATGGAGACGGCGGAGCTCGTGGTCATCAACACTTGCGCCATCCGCGAGGCGGCCGAGGCGAAGGTGATCGGGCGCCAGGGGCAGCTGCAACGGCTCAAGGCGGCCAATCCCGTCCTTCGGGTGGTGATGACCGGCTGCTCCGTGCGAGAGACGAACCGGGCCGGGCTCGCCCGCCGCTACCCGGCGGTCGACCTGTTCCTGCGCCCGGACGAGGAGCCGGAGCTGATCGACCGGCTGGGGCTCGCCTCCGCGCAGGCGCCGGTCGGGGCATCCGCCACGACGGCGGCCACGACGGTCGTCAACCGCGCCGTCGTGTCCGATGCCGCGCACCTGGTGCGAGCCCGCGCGGACGCCATCGCCGGCGGCGCCGTCAGCCGCGGCTCGGCGATCAGTGCCTGGCTGCCGATCATCTACGGCTGTGACAAGACATGCACCTACTGCATCGTCCCGTTCAGCCGCGGCCCGGAGCGGAGCCGGCCGTTCGACCAGATCGTGGATGAGGCGCGGGTGCTGGCCGCCGCCGGCTACCGCGAGGTCACGCTCCTGGGCCAGAACGTCAACAGCTACGGCCACGACCTGCCGGTGCAGGGGCGGTTCGCGCACGTCGCTCCCGTCCGGACAGTGGGCCGCCACCAGGATCGCGACGCGCGGCCGGACCTGGCCGAGCTGATCCGCGCCCTGGACGGCCTGCGCGCCGACGACGGCGGTCCGGCCATCCCGCGGCTGCGGTTCGTGACCTCGCACCCGTGGGACCTCTCCGACCGCCTGATCGATGCGATGGCCGAGTGCCCGACGGTGTGCGCGGCGCTCCACCTGCCCGTGCAGTCCGGCAGCGACGCGATGCTCCGCCGGATGGGCCGCCAGTACACGATCGAGCACTACCTTGAGCGCCTCGGCCGGATCCGCCAGGCGGTCCCGGGGATCGCTCTGTCGACGGACGTCATCGTGGGGTTCTGCGGCGAGACCGACGACGAGTACGCGGCCACCGTTCGGCTGCTCGAGACGGTCGCCTACGACCAGGTGTTCGCGGCCGCGTACAGCGAGCGGCCCGGCACGCCCGCCACGCGCCTCGCCGACGACGTGCCGGTCGCGGAGAAGCGACGGCGGCTGGTGGAGCTGCTCGGGGTCCAGGAGCGGATCGGGCTCGAGCGCAACCGGGCCTGGCTGGGGCGGACCACCGAGGTCCTCGTGGATGCCGTCGTGCCCCCGAGGCTCCACGACCACGAGGACGAGGACGCGGCGGCGGGGAGCATCGAGTCGCGCGATGCCTTCGCCCACCTGCCGGAGGGCACCGTGCACCTGACCGGCCGGTCGCGCGAGAACAAGCTGGTGCACGTCGCCGGCAGCCCGGATCTCGTCGGATGCCTCGTGACGGTGGCCGTGGAGCACGCGGGCCCCTACGCGCTCCGCGGGCGCCTGGCCTGAGCGGCGTGCCGGCGGGCGTCGGCCCGGCGGGCGTCGGCCCGGCGGGCGTGGGCCCGGCCCGAGACCCGGCAGCCGGCCAGGCGGCGCCGGGCGCGGCCGTCGCGCCGCTGGTCGTCGTCGGCGGTCCGACCGGCACCGGCAAGACCGGCCTCGCCCTCGCGCTCGCCGAGCACCTGCTCGAGTGTGGCACCCCGGCAGAGATCATCTCGGCGGACTCGCGACAGGTGTACCGCGGTCTGGACATCGGGACCGCGAAGGCCACGCCGGCCGAGCGTGGGCGCGTCGTCCACCACGGCCTCGACCTCGTGGAGCCGGACCAGCCGTTCACCGTTGCCGACTTCCGCACCCACGCCCTGGGCGCGTTGACGGCCATCGGCGCCCGCGGCGGGATCGGGATCCTGGCGGGCGGGACCGGGTTCTGGCTGCGCGCCGTGTTCGCCGGCATCGACACGACTTCGCTCCCCTGGGACCCGGCGGTCCGAGCGTCGCTCGAATCCGACCTGGCGCGCGACGGCCTCGATGCGCTGGCCGTCCGGCTGCGGTCAGGTGCCCCGCAGCTGGCCGACCGCACCGACCTGCGGAACCCGCGGCGCGTCGTCCGGGCGCTGGAGATCGCGACGCTGCGCGGCGACGCGCCGCTGCCGGAGCGCATCGGCTACCCGGCGCCCGTCCTCGGGCTGCAGCTGGCCGTGGAGACGGGCGCGCTGCGACACAGGCTGCTTCTCCGGGCGCGCGCCCAGTTCGACGCCGGTCTCGTCGAGGAGGCGAGGGCTCTTCGCGAGCGGTTCGACCCGGCTCTGCCCGCGTTCTCGGCCATCGGCTACCGGGAAAGCTGGGCGTTCCTCGACGGCCGGTCCACGCTCGAGGAGGCCGTCGCGCTCGACGCCCATCGCAACGTCCAGTTTGCGCGCCGGCAGCGGACGTGGTTCCGGTCCGAGCCGTCGCTCGCGGTCATCGACGCGACCGACGACCCCGTCTCGGAGGCCATCGTGCTGCTGGACCGCTTCGTGGCCGGGACGGGCCGGTAGGCCTGAGCCGCCCGCATCGGGCCCACGGGCCGCCGCCTTTCGCGAGTCAGGCCGCCTCGGGCTCAGGCTGCCGCGGGAACGAGATCCCGCGACCGGGTCGGGCCGAGGGACCGGTCGACCACGGGGGCGGGCTGCTGGTGGAACAGGAGCAGCGCCAGTCTGGCGCGCGCCTCGTGCTGGCCCGGACGGAACTCGAGGCCGTGGACGAGCCCGCCGCCCGGGTTGCGGCGGACGGAGCGAACGACGGCCCGCAGCACGACGGGTGGCCCGTCGGTATCGAGGCTGAGATCGACCTCGGTCCCGGCGGCGAGCTCCGTGCCGATGATCACCTTTGCCCCCGCCGTCGATACATCGCGCGTCTCGGCCGTCAGGCCGTCGACGAGGGCAGGCAGCTCGACCTCGAACCGGACGCTGGCCCGCCGCTCCGGCGCGTAGCGCAGGGACCGGATCCGGACGATGGCGAGACAGACGAGCCCGACGTTGAACAGCATCCACCCGAACGCGGCGAGGACGGCCCCAGGCTCCGCGTAGGTGACCGGTGTCTCACCCAGCAGGGTCAGTGCGAACCATGCCGCGGCGGCCACCGAGCCGAACAGCAGCGCGCCGAGCAGGCGGGGCACGCGGACACGGCGCCGGCCGTCGCCTTGGCGTCCCTTGGGCGTGACGACGAACGCCGGCCGCCGGCGCGTGACCAGGCTCAGGGTTGCACGCAGGTTGGAGGTCATCCGCACGAGTTCGAACACCACGGACAGGATGGGTCGATGGCTTCCCCGGCTGAGCGCCTTGAGGGCGAGCTGCTGGAGCAGGAACGTCGAGATGAAGGCGACCGCGAATGTGCGCAGGTCCGCCCGGATCGGCACCACGCCGGTGAGGACGACCACCATGGGCAGGATCGCGAAGCCGAGGGTTCGCCACGAGTCGAACCAGCCCAGGAGCGTCGTGGCGTACGACAGACGCTGCGGAATGGTCAGGCCGGACACCCACAGGGGATTCTCGTGGCGTAGCACCTGCATCGCACCGGTGCCCCAGCGAAGGCGCTGGAGCTGGTAGGTGTCGGCGTCGCCGGCGGCCAGGCCGCGGGCCAGGACCTCGTTGTGGTAGACCGTTTGCCAACCCCGGCGGTGCAGACGGATGGTGGTGTGGATGTCCTCGGTGATCGTCTCGGTCGCGACGCCGCCAACATCGCGCAGGGCCGCCGTCCGCACGACGGCGCCGGTGCCGCACCAGAACGCGCCGTTCCAGCGGTTCTTGCCCGGCTGGAGGACCCGATAGAACATCGCCTGCTCGTGGAACCGCTCGCCGTCGCCGGCAGCCGCCTCGTGCTCGAAGGAGTCGTCGTTGTAGAACTCCTGGGGCGTCTGGACGAGGGCGACGCCCGGGTCGTCGAAGTAGCCGACGGTCCGGACCAGGAAGTCGGGGTCCGCGACATGATCGGCATCGAGCACCGCGACGAGGTCGGCCGTGACGACCGTCAGGGCATTGTTGAGGTTGCCGGCCTTCGCGTGCGCGTGCTCCTTGCGGGCGAGGTACCGCACGCCGAGGTCCTTGGCCAGCCGCCTGACCTCGGGCCGGTTGCCATCGTCGAGCACCCACGTCTGGTGGCGGAGCCGCATCGCCTTGGCCGCGGCGACCGTCGGCAGCAGGATCTCGATGCCCTCGTTGTAGGTGGGCACGAGGACCGCGATGCGCAGCCGGGTCCGGGTGACGTCGCGATGGGCGGGGGCGCGGTCAAGGTCCCACAGCGAGAACGTGAACAGCGCCAGCCCGAAGGTGGCGTGGATCTCGAGCAGGACCAGGGGCACCGATGCCCACAGGGCGCCTGGATCGAGGGTTGCGGTCACCCGCCAGGCGAGGTACACGACGCTCACGACCAGCGCGGCAACCGCGAGCGAGCGGATGACGAACCGTCGGACGAGCGGCTCCGGCGCAGGCAGGGCCGCCGCGGGCAGGGGCGCGCGGATCCAGCCGAAAGCTTCCTCGATGAGCGTGGGGGTGGCCATGAACCCACTGTCACCGGTGGTGCCTCGATGCGCCACTCACCGGTAGGCCTACCGGGCGGCAGCCAAACGGGGGATGGCCTCCCGCGACGGCTGATGCGTGCCCGGCCGGTATGCTGGCACGACCATGAGCCCCCGCGACACGATCGACCTGGCACCCCCCATCGAGAAGGCGTTCCTGCTCGCCGTGGACACGGGCGAGGATCCCGGCTGGACCGCCGAGGACAGCCTCGCCGAGCTGGCCGCGCTGGCCGAGACCGCCGGCGCGACGGTCGTCGGCGCGGAGTGGCAGAACCGCCGTCACGTGGACCCGAACTGGTACGTGGGCAAGGGCAAGGCCGAGGAGCTGCTGCAGGCGAAGTCGGAGACCGGATTCGACATCCTCGTCGCCGACGACGAGCTCAGCCCGGCCCAGCAGAAGAGTCTCGAGACCCTGCTCAACGCCAAGGTCATCGACCGCAGCCGGCTGATCCTCGACATCTTCGCGCTCCACGCCCAGACACACGAGGGCCGGCTCCAGGTGGAGCTCGCCCAGCTCGAGTACCAGCTGCCGCGGCTGACCCGCCTCTGGACCCACCTGTCGCGCACCGGTGGCGGGATCGGGACGCGCGGGCCGGGCGAGTCGCAGCTGGAGACGGACCGCCGGCTCATCCGCGAGCGGATCAAGAAGATGAAGGGCCGGGTCGAGAACGTTCGCCAGCAACGGGAGACCGCGTCCCGCGGCCGCGATCGGCGGCTGTACCCGACCGTCGCGATCGTGGGCTACACCAACGCCGGCAAGTCGACGATGCTCAACGCGCTCGTCGGCTCCGACGTCGCGCGGGCCGAGGACAAGCTGTTCGCGACGCTCGACCCCACCTCCCGGCAGGTGAAGCTGGGCGACGGGCAGACTGCGATCGTGACCGACACAGTGGGCTTCATCCACAAGCTGCCGCACCAGCTGGTCGACGCCTTCCGGGCGACCCTCGAGGAGGTCACCCGGGCGGACGTGCTGGTCGAGGTCGTCGACGCGGCCGACTCCCACAACGCCGAGCACCGGGCCACGGTCCAGACGGTGCTCGCCGAGCTCGGAGCCGGAGACAAGCCGCGCCTGGCGGCGTTCAACAAGGCCGATCTCCTGTACCCGGGCACCGACGGCTCCCGGCCGGCTCCCGCGGTGGCGGGTGCCGTCCTCGTGTCCGCCGTCACGGGCTTCGGCCTGGACACGCTGCGGGCCGGGATCGCGGCGCTGCTCGCCTCGATGTGGGAGGAGGTGGACGTCTCGGTGCCGTACGCCGCCGGCGAGCTGCTCGCGCGCGTGCGCGAACGAGGTACGGTGGATCTCGAGTACGGGCAGCAGGACGTCCGCGTGCGCGGGCGCATGGCACCCGCGATGGCGGGCGAGCTGCGGGCGGCCGCCGACCGCTGGCGTGAGACCCTGGCCGCCGGGGAGGTCTCCTCCTGAGCTCCCACGGTGGCCACAGGCCCGCGAGACGTGCGGGGAGCTGCCGCGTGGGGGACGGGTCCAGGCTGACATGGACCCTCGCGGACGGGCGCCGCGGGCGCCGCTGGCGGACCACGACCGTCGCCGGGGACGAGACGGCCGTGACCGTGCTGCTGCTCGAGCTGGACGCCGATGGGCGCCCGACGAGGCTCGAGATGGCCACCGGAGACGGCCTCCTCAGCCTGCACCCCGAACCCGCCCCGGCAGCGCTCCACGGCAACGTCGTGCGGGCCACCGGCGTGGAGCACCTCACGTTCCCGTGGTCCGCCGATCACATCCTGGTCGCCGCCGGGTCGCCGGTCACGGCCGCTGCCGCCGCATCGCTGCTGGCGGGGCGGATCGGGGTAGGGGAGGGGCACTCGGTGCCCGCGATCATGATCGAGACGGGGCTCACGGTGCGGCGTGCCACGTGGCGCGTGCTCCGGTTCTCGGAGCGGCGATGGCGGCTGCTCGCCGCGGACGGCAGCGCCGACATCGCCCTCGAGGTCGATGACACCGGGGTTCCCATGTTCGAGCACGAAGCCGTGTGGCCGCTGGAGCTCGAGCCCGCGGGGTAGGGGAGCCCGGCCGGAGGCCGTTCGTGGACGGGTTGTGGACAATCCCCCGCCGCGCACCCTGGATCGCCGAAACTCGTGGATAAGGCCGTTGTAGGCCTCGTCGGGCGCATCGTAGGATTCGGTTTGCCCGGAGGGGCCATAAGGAACGGCGACGGAGCCGCAGGTGCTTGCATCAGCGGAGACGGGACCGGGCCGGAGGTTCCTTCGGGCATTTTGCTTTGTCCGGCCCCCGCAAGGGAGTGGCCGACGAAGGAGCGCGCGTGATCCTCCCGAAAGTCCGCGACCCGAGGTTCATCACCGTTCGTCGCGGCGGGACGCTGCGGGATGCGGATCACCACCTGCTCGCGATGTGGGCGGCCGACTGCGCAGAGCACGTGCTCCGGCACTTCGAGCAAACGCGACCCGGAGATGACCGTCCGCGACGGGCCATCAGCCTCGGGCGTGCCTGGGCGCGGGGTGAGGTCAGCTGGTGGGACGCCCGCGCTGCGGGCGGCCATGCAAACGCCGCCGCCAGAGACCTGTGCGGGGCAGCACGCCACGCCGCGTACGCTGCCGGCCAGGCCGCGGCGGTGGGTCATGTTGCGGCCCACGAGCTGGGCGCAGCGGCCTACGCGATCAGGGCCGCCCGCGCGGCTGCCGAAGACGAGGGCGACCAGGCTGGCAGGCTCGAGTGTCTATGGCAGCGTGCGCAGCTGTCTGGCGAGATCCGGGACCTCGTGCTTGACGACGAGCGGCTCCGCAACGAGCTGTGCTGGTTCGTGTTCGACTGCTGACCGGGCTCACGCCAGGCGATCGCCACCTGGAACGAGCGGGTCTGTGTCCGGGCGGCCGCAGTCGGTCACCGGGTCTCAGGGCGTTCTACGACACTTCCGATAAGGTGAGTTATGTCCTACGCCCGTATCAGGGACTGGTGGTGCCGGCTACTGGCGGTTGATCCCTGCCGACGTATGGTAGCGTGTATGGCATGGAGAAGACCACCGTCTACCTCACCGAGGCGCAGAAGCGGGCACTCGAGCGCGCGTCCAGGGCGTCGGGGCGGAGCGAGGCAGAGCTCATCCGCGAGGGCGTCGAGCTGATCGCGGCGCAGCACGGGGCGGCCGAACCGATCCTGCCGCTGTTCGAGAGCCACCAGCCAGATCTCGCGGAGCACACCGACGAAGCGCTCGACGGGTTCGGGGAGCGGTGATCATCCTCGACACCAGCGGTCTGCTCGCGGCCATCGACGGCAGCCAGCGTCAGCATCGAGCGGCTGCCGCGATCCTGCGTGGATCCCCCGGTCCGTTCGCGCTGTCCCCGTTCGTGCTCGCCGAGCTCGATTACCTGCTATCGCAACGCGTTTCCGCTGCCGCAGCCACCGCCCTGCTGGATCAGGTCGCGGCGGGTGCGTACCGGCTCGAGACGTTCGACGCCGCCGATGTCGCTCGCGCGACCGATGTGATGGCCCGCTATCGCGATCTGCAGATCGGGCTTTCGGATGCATCGCTGGTCGTGCTCGCGGAACGGCATCGGACGTGGGACCTGCTGACGCTCGACGAGCGCCATTTCCGGACCGTCGCCGGTCCAGGTAGACAGCCGTTCCGGATTCTTCCTGCTGACGCCTGAAGGACGAGGGAACGACGCGAAGCAGCGTCGCTGGCGAGACAACATTGAGCAGGAGGCGCGCGGCGGACGCGCGGCTGGCGGTCGTGGATCCTAGACTTGCGGCCCAGCCATCCCCCGCCCCCAGGAGGTCCGTCCATGACCATGGAGTACGTCTCGCTTCCCGGTGAGACCGCTCCGCCCGTTCCGGACGGGCCGAAGCTGTGCGACGGCGACGACATGCGCATCCTGCACAACGCGTTCCTGTGGGGATACGAACAGGCGCCCGGAATGGTGCGCGGCGCTCCTGCCGGTGACGTGGCGCGCAGCGAGTTCCTTGGTGAGTGGCTCGCCGTCCTGGACGCGTCGCTCCACACGCATCACGAGAGCGAGGACGAGCTCCTGTGGGACAAGCTCGAGCAGCGCGCTCCCGCCTGCGCGCTGCACGTCGGCCAGATGCGCGCGCACCACGCGCAGGTCGCGGCACTGATCGAGGAGGCAGGTCCGCTCCTTGCCCGATGGCGCGCGACGGCCGACCCGGCGGACGGCGAACAGCTCGCGGACGCCTACGAGCGGATGCTCGCCGTGCTGAAGGTGCACCTGCGCCGTGAGGTGGTGGAGGTCATCCCGGTCGCGGAGCGGGTGGTCACCAAGCAGGAGTGGACCGCGATGGCCGACCACAGCATGGCCGTGATCCCGAAGAATCGACTCCTGCCCCAGCTCGGGATGTTGCTGGCGAACTCCACGCCGGCGGACCGCCAGCGGTTCTACGCGGGCATGCCCTTCTCCGTGAAGGTGCTCTGGCGCCTGGTGGGCAAGCGCCAGTACGCGAACCAGTTCAGGCTCCTGTTCCCGGGCAGGCCCGTCCCACCGACCATCTGACCCGGGCTACCGCCAGCCGAGGTCCGGGGCGACGTACCGCAGGATGCTCTCGATCGCGTGGGCGTTGTAGTCGACGCCGAGCTGGTTCGGCACGGTCAGGAGCAGCGTGTCTGCGGCCTGGATCGCGGTGTCGCCGGCAAGCTGCTTGACCAGGGCATCGGGTTCGGCGGCGTAGGAGCGACCGAAGATCGCCTTCGTCTGGGCGTCGATGTAGCCGACCTTGTCCGACTCATCGCCGCCTCGGCCGAAGTAGGCGCGATCTCGATCGTCGACCAGCGCGAAGATGCTGCGGCTTACTGACACGCGCGGCTCGCGCGTGTGGCCGGCCGCGGTCCAGGCCTCGCGGAACAGGCGGATCTGCTCGGCCTGGAGCTCGTGAAACGGCACGCCGGCGTCTTCGGTCAGGAGCGTGGACGACATGAGGTTCATGCCCTGCTCGGCGGTCCACTGCGCGGTCGCCCGCGTGCCGGCGCCCCACCAGATGCGCTCGCGCAGCCCGGGGGAGTGCGGCTCCGGCCGGAGCAGGCCCGGCGGGTTGGGAAACATCGGGCTGGGATTGGGCTGGGCGAACCCGGCGCCGGTGAGGGCCTGGAGGAAGACCCTCGTATGGTCGCGGGCCATGTCGGCGTCGGTCCTCCCCTCCTCCGGCACATGGCCGAAGTACCGGAACCCGTCGATGACCTGCTCGGGCGAGCCACGGCTGATGCCCAGCTGGAGGCGGCCACCGGCGATGAGGTCCGCGGCGCCGGCGTCCTCGACCATGTACAGCGGGTTCTCATAGCGCATGTCGATGACCGCGGTGCCGATCTCGATCTGCTTGGTGCGCGCCCCGATCGCCGCAAGCAGCGGGAACGGCGACGCCAGCTGTGGGGCGAAATGGTGGACCCGGAAGTACGCGCCATCGCCACCCAGCGCCTCGACGGCCTCGGCGAGCTCGATCGACTGGATGAGCGAGTGCGAGGCCGACCGCACCTGCGAATAGGGCGACGCGGACCAATGCCCGAACGAGAGGAACCCGATCTTCTTCACCCGCGGAGTCTACGGCCGCGCTCGTACCAGGGTGGCCCCGGAGCTCCGCCCGGCGTCGGGTGCCGAGCCCGGGTCTCGATGAGGCGCATGACGCCGGCGAACCCGCCCCAAGCGGCGTGCTGGACCAGGCAGTCGCTTGACGGAATACTGACTGCGCGTTTAGTCTACTGAACGTGAGTTCAGCCATCGATCCCGGGGACCTGACCGCCCGCGCGAACATCCGGAATGCCGCGTTGCGGCTCTTCGGCGAGCGCGGTGCGGACGCGGTGACCGTGCGCGAGATCGCCACCCAGGCCGGCGTCTCCCCGGCGCTCATCCTCCACCACTTCGGGAGCAAGGACGGCCTGCGTGCCGAGGTCGACGCGTTCGCCGCGCAGGCATTCGATGCGATCTTCGAGGCCATGCCGGCCGACGAGCTCGTCGAGCTGCTCGCCGGCGGGGCGGCGCAGGGGTCGCTCGCCGAGGCATTCGCCCGGGGCTTCCCACCGGGCTCGCCACTGCCGGCCTACCTGGGCCGGCTGCTCCTGACGAACGACCCGGCGGGAGCCGCGCTGTTCGGACGGTGGTATGCCACGACCCGGCGCCTCCTCGACGTGATGGTCGACATGGGCGCCGCTCGGCCGAGCGAGGACCCCGACATCCGGGCGGCGTTCTTCCTGGTCAACGACCTCGCACTCATCCTCCTGAGAAACCAGATCGCCATGGCGATCGGTGCCGACCCGCTCACCCCCGAGGGGATGGACCGGTGGGCACGGGAAGTCACCATCGTCTACGCCGAGGGCGCGTTCCGTGCCCCGCGGAAGGAGGAACACCCATGACCGCGCCCCAACCCGTCATCCGTACCCAGGGGCTGACCAAGACCTTCGGATCGGTCCGCGCCCTCGATGGGCTCGACCTCGAGGTGGCTCCCGGAGAGGTCCACGGCTTCCTCGGCCCCAACGGAGCCGGCAAGTCGACGACGATTCGGATCGTCCTCGGCCTCATGCGCGCCAACGGCGGTCACGTCGAGCTGTTCGGCGGTGACCCGTGGCGCCAGGCCGCGACGCTCCACGAACGGCTCGCCTATGTCGCGGGCGACGTCGCGCTCTGGCCGGGGCTCACCGGGGGGCAGTCCCTGGACGTCCTCGGCGCGACCCACGGCGGACTGGTCGAGGCCCGCCGGAGCACCCTCATCGAGCGGTTCGACCTCGACCCGACCAAGCGGATCCGCGACTACTCCAAGGGCAACCGCCAGAAGGTTGCCCTCATCGCCGCCCTCGCCGCCGACGTCGAGTTGCTCGTGCTCGACGAGCCCACCTCCGGGCTGGATCCGCTCATGGAACAGGCCTTCCAGGAGGTCGTCCGCGAGCGGCGCAAGGAGGGCTGCACGGTTCTGCTGTCCAGTCACATCCTCGGTGAGGTCGAGGCCCTTGCCGACCGGGTGAGCATCATCCGCCGGGGCCGGACCGTGACCACCGGAACCCTCGCCGAGCTGCGACGGCACACCCGCACCCACGTCCATGCCGTCACCGTGGACGCCCCCGCGGGCCTCGCCGACGCTCCGGGCGTCGCGGACGATGTCTCCGAGCAGCTCGACGGACACGTCGACAATCGGTTCACCATCGACGCCGCGCACCTCGACGACGTCGTCGGCTTGCTGCATGCCGCACGGATCCACACCCTCACCGTTACCCCGCCAAGCCTGGACGCGCTCTTCCTGCGAGCCTATGACGGGGAGGCCGTGCCGCTGGACGCCACCGAGCTCGGAGAGCCGGCGGAGGCGCGACGATGACGGCGACCGGCCTGCGGGCCATGCTCGGTGTCCAATGGCGGACGCACCGCCGCGGCACGCTGGCGTTCATGTTGGTGCTCATCGCCGGTATGGTCGGCACGGCGGGGTCGATCGCCGGCATCTACACCACACCGGAGAAGATCCACACCTACGCCCAGGCCGTCACCGCCGGTGACGCCCTCGTCGCGATCAACGGCCGGGTCGAGGGGATCGACAGTCTCGGCGGGGTCATCGCGGACGAGTTCGGCTTCCTCGCTGCCTTCCTCCTCCCGCTGCTCGGGATCCGCCTCGTCGCCCAGGTCACCCGGAGCGAGGAGGAGGCGGGGCGGCTCGAGACGGTCCTCGCCGGCCGGGTCGCGCGCCACGTTCCGGTCCTGGCCGGGCTCGTGCTCGCCTCCGCAGCCATCTTCGTCACCGCCATCGCGTTCGCCCTCGGGCTCATCGCCTTCGGGGTGCCCGCCACCCGATCGGTCCTGTACGCCGCCTCCCTCGGCACCCTCGCCTTCGTCTTCGCCGGACTCGCGGCGCTGCTCGCCCAGGTCACCCTGCACTCCCGGGGCGTCTACATGTGGGGCCTGCTCATCCTCGCCGTGGCCTACGTGCTGCGGGGCGTCGGGGACGTGACGAACACCTGGGTGACCTGGCTCTCGCCGCTCGGCTGGGCCGAGAAGGCCGCGCCATTCGGGGACATGCGCTGGTGGACCCTGCTCATCCCCCTCGTCGTCGGCGGGCTGCTCGCCACGCTCGCCGTCATGGTGGCCGGACGCCGTGACCTCGGCAGCTCCCTCATCCGCGGCGGCGCGGGATCGGCGCGGGCGTCGACATGGCTGCGGAGCCCGATCGGCCTGGCGACCGCCATCCACCGCCCGGCGATCCTCGGCTGGCTGGCCGGTGCCGTGATCCTCGCGGGCATGATGGGCGCGCTCGCACAGCAGTTCATCGACGCCGTCCTCGGCAACCCGGCCATGGCCGAGGCCCTCGGGGTGTCGGGTGCGCAACCCGTGGACGGGATGGTCGCCCTCACCCAGCTCTACATCGCCATCATCGCCACGGGGTATGCCGTCCAGGCCGTCGGCAGCATGCGCGGCGAGGAGACGGCCGGACGTCTCGAAGCGCGACTGTCCGGCACGCTGTCCCGGATGGGCTGGCTCGCTGCCCACGGGCTCGTCATCGTCAGCGGTCTCGTCGTCATCGTCGTCGCCTCCTCGCTCGTGCTGGCCGCGGGGATGGCGTGGTCGATGGGCACCGGGGTGAACCTGGGGAGTGTCCTCGGGGCGGGCGCGGCATACCTGCCGGCCGAGCTCCTCGTCGGCGGGCTGGCGCTCGTGCTCTTCGGCCTGCAGCCCCGGGCGGTCCCGGCCGGCTGGGCAGCCTTCGCCTTCGTTGCCTTCATCGCCTTCCTCGGACCGGGCCTCAACCTGCCCGGCTGGCTGCTCGACCTCTCCCCGACGACCCATGTCGGCAACCCGCCGCTGGGCACCGTCGAGGCGCTGCCGCTCGTCGTCCTGTGTGCCATCGCTGCGGTCCTCGGCCTCACCGCGGCGGTCGGCTTTCGCCGTCGAGGGGTGCCGCAGCACTGAGCCGGCGGCAACTGGGACACGCGGGTTACCCCCCGATCCGTCTCAGCGCGAGCCTGCTGCCTCGAGAACGATGTCCCTCACGAACGCGGGCGCGCCGAAGATGACCGAGGGATCGACGCGATCGCGGTACACCACGAGGTTGTGACGTGCCGGTTGATCCAGGAACGCGACGGACGGGACGATGAGGCCCTGCAGGTCGGGCACGTGCTCCAGGAGGTACCCAGCCGCCGCCTGGGTCGCGCCGAGGTTCAGGATCCACTCGTTGATCGGTGCGGCACCCATCGTGGCGACCGTCCCGGGATCCGTGAGATCCAGGATCCGGACGAGATCGACCGACGTCTTGTATACGCTGCGCGCGAGCCGCTCCGAGTACCCATCCGGCAGGTCGATCGCGATGTGCCGGCCGTACTCGGCGAGGATCAGACCGATGTCCGACGCGAAGTACCAGGCTCGGACGCCGTAGGCGCTCCACCGGCTGTCGTGCTGCTGGCCGAGGTACGTGTCGTCGAGGACCGAGCGAGCAGACGACGCCGGACGATGCCGGAGGGCAGTACCGGACCAGGGTCGGACAACGTCGGCGAGAGGCATGGGCTGACGGGCGTCAGGCCCAGTTGCCCTCGAGGGCTTGGATCAGGACCTCGCGGACATCCTCGAGGTCTCCCCGGACGAGTGCCTCCTTGGGCGTTCGCATCGCGAGGGTCCGCCGCGGCGTGCGCATGAACGAGTCGACGTCGGGACCGTATACCTCTGCCGCGAGCTGGGAGATCTCGGCCAGCAGGCCGACGCGGCGAAGAACCTTCGCGTCCCCTGAGCGCGCCCCGGTCGCCTCCCAGCGCTCGACGCTGCGTGCGCTGACATCGACGGCCCGCGAGAACGACTCCTGCGACAGGCCGAGAAGCGACCGCAGTGCACGGATCTCTCCGGGCGCTCGAACACTGATCGCCATCACGGCACCTCCTGTCCCGACACGTGTCGGTACACGCAATCGTACCGCGACCGTTGAGGGCGTCAAGCCGTCGCCTGCTTGTTCGTACGGTTGAGGGCCGAACCGACCTGACGGACGGGGCTGGCGTCAGCCAGCTTCCGTCGTGGCGACGGGCTGACGGTCGGGCCGGCCGCGGTCGGCTACCTCGATCACGAGCCACGCGAGATCGGCGGGGATGAGCCACCAGCCGCCTTCCCATCCCGCAAGGAGGAGGACGGGCAACAGCACGAGGGCAAAGCCGATCCGTCCGCGGCGAGTTTGGGGCTGACCGTGCCCGATCACCCAAACGAGCCCGAGCGAGACCAGCCCCCCCCACGAACCAGGGCCAGAGCGCGAAGCCGCTGCCAACGAGCGGGACTGCAAGTCCCACCAGCGCCAGCAGCCATGGCAGCATCCGGACATTCCTCGCCCGGTCCCCTGTCGTGTCGCTCTGCCGTGTCGATCGAGTCTGGGTCGGGCACCACAGCGGGTCAAGTGCCAGGCCTCCGCCCGACGGTCAGGCCCTGGTTCTGCTCCAACGCCTCCCCCACATTCGTGAGGGAGGTCGCCCGCCGGTGATCAGTCGACCGGCTCACGCATCTTCACGTCGGGCTCCCAGTCCCAGCCAGAGGCCACCGCGATGCCCGCGATCACGGACGCCGGGATCAGGATCGTCACCGGGATCAGGAGAAGCAGCGCCACCACCCGCTCGGTCCCGAGGTCGCTGGCCTCGGAAACCACGAGGAACGTCTGCAACGCGGCCCAGCTGGCGATCGATGCCAGGAAGGCGATCATCACCAGCAACAGTCGCTGACCCATATCGGCCCCTCCGTGAAGAGTGGCGGGCCGACGGCGTCGCGCGGGGCGCCGGGCCGGCATAGCCCACGCTTGCCTGGGGAAGGATGACAGACCGACGATACGGATGCAGGTTCGTCGGAGGCCGATCCTCCAACCCCTTGTCGAACACAAGCGGGAGATGGCCAAACTGGTGATTTTCCCCAAGATCCGGGATCCGCGGTTCATCACCGTGCGTCGCGGCGGCACCATCCAGGACGATGACCATCGTCTACTCGCGATGTGGGCGGCCGACTGCGCGGAGCACGTGCTGCACCACTTCGAGCAGGCACGGCCGACCGACGACCGTCCTCGTCGGGCGATCGACCTCGGGCGTGCGTGGGCGCAGGGTGAGGTCACGTGGTGGGAGGCCCGTACGGCGGCCGGCCATGCAAACGCCGCGGCCAGGCAACTCCGTGGGGCAGCACGCCATGCCGCGTACGCTGCCGGCCAGGCTGCGGCGGTGGGCCATGTGGCGGCCCACGATCTCGGAGCCGCGGCCTACGCGGTCAGGGCCGCGCGGGCGGCAGCGACTGAAGACGGCCGCGCGGCGGCCGGCCGCCTGGAGTGCCGGTGGCAGCGCGCCCAACTCCCTCAGGACATCCGGGAACTTGTGCTCGACGACCAGCGGCTGCGCAACGAGCTGTGCTGGTTCGCGTTCGACTGCTGACACGGCGCGAGGGCGGGGCGCGGGATCCCGGCGCCTTGGTCAGGCACCGCGCGACCGACCCCCCGGAATAAGACTGAGTATGCCTATCCGGTTGCCTCAGGTGACGCCTACATGTAGTGTCGACCCGAGATGCCTGCCGAACGGTCGTTCCCCCGCAACCTGATCGAGTTCCAGCGCCGGTTCGGGACCGAGGAGGCGTGCGAGGCCTACCTCGCCGACCTGCGCTGGCCGGACGGGTTCCGGTGCCCGAAGTGCGGCGGCGAGCGGGCCTACCCGATCGCCAAGCGCCGGGTGCGCGAGTGCGCGTCATGCGGCCACCAGGCCTCGACGACGGCGGGCACCGTCCTCCACCGCACGCGCACGGACCTGACGCTCTGGTTCCTGGCGGCCTTCCTGATGGTCACCGACAAGCGGGGCCTGTCCGCGCTGTCCCTCCAGCGGCAGATCGGCGTGAAGCGATACGAGACCGCCTGGATGATGCTCCACAAGCTCCGGCGGGCGACCGTCAACGCGAACCGGACGCGCCTCGCTGGGACCGTCGAGGTGGACGAGGCCTGGATCGGGGGCGAGCAGAAGGGCCTGCCTGGCGGCCGGACGAGGGCGGGCCGGGCGGCGGCCCTCGCGGTCTTCGCCGTCGAGATCCGCGACGAGCGCCCGCAGCGCCTCCGCATCAAGCTCGTCCCCGACGACACGGCGGCGAGCCTCATCGGCTTCATCGAGGAGGTCGCGGAGCCGGGCAGCACGATCATCACCGACGGCTGGAAGGGCTACACCCCGCTGCCCCGGCACGGCTTCGTGCACCAGCGGGTCGTCAGCGGCAAGGGCGACAAGTTCGTCAACCCCGTGCCCCACACGCACGTCGCCATCGGCAACCTGAAGTCGTGGCTCATCGGCACCCACAAGGGCGTCTGGAAGCGCCACCTCGCCGCCTACTGCGACGAGTTCGTGTTCCGCTACAACCGCCGGCGCGATCTCGCGCTCGCGTTCCGCACGCTCCTCGGCTTCGGGGCCACCCGGGAGCCGACCACCTACGCGACGATCCGGGGAGCGAGCGACCTCCCCAAGATCATCTACACGCCCTCGAAGCGAGACCGCCGGAAGGCGAGGGGCGTGAGCGCGGGCCGCAAGCGGGAGCCGGCGGCGGGGAACTGGGACGGGGCGGGCGGCGTCAACGCCGACACGGGAGGGGCGTGATGGCGAGAGGCAATCGTCTGGCTGGACTGGCCCTGTCGGTCCTGCTCGCGGCGGGGTGCGCGGCCAGCGCAGTGCCGTCGGCGAGCGCCCCGAGCGCGCCGGCGTCCGGCGGACTGGCCCACGGGACCCTCGGGGCGCTCTCCTTCGACTACCCGGCGTCGTGGTCCCTGACGCCGGTCGGCCACCCCAAGCACTACGAGAACGTGCTCGCCTTCCTCTCCTCGCCCGCCGCCTCGGCCTCCGAGAGCTGCGGCCCTGGCTACATCCCCGGGGGCGGCGGCGACTGCGCCGACGCCTACTCCATCCCGGCGGGCGGCGTGGTCGTCCGCCTGTCGCAGTGGGACGGTCCGCCCGCGCCGGACCGCAAGGGGGCCGCCGGCCTGGTGGCGATGGACGTGGCCGGCGGGTGGCAGGCCCGGACCGTCGCGGGCCAGCCCGCCGCCTACAATCCTGCCTACTCCGACGCCTCCACCCCCGCCGACGGCTCGACCGAGGCCTGGTTCATCGCGGGGCCGGGCGCGGACAGCCCCGTCGGCTACGCCGTCGTCGCCACCGTCAACGGGTCCGATCCCGGCGCACGATCTGCCGTGGACGCGCTATTGGCCTCGCTCCGCATCGCCGCGACCGCGCCCTGACAGCCACAAGATCTTGCGCTGACCTGAGGCAACCGGATAGGCATAAGACTGAGATAAGCGGCCGCGCCTACGTTGCAGCCACACAGGCAAAGGACCTGTTCGCGGATGTGCAAGCGACTCCGAGCGGAGCCGCCGCGCGAGGGGAGGAACCGGTGAGAAAGACTGCAGGAGCCGTCCTGGCTGCCGTGGTGCTGATTGTGGGCATTGCGCCCACGTCAGTGCTTGCGGCCAACAGCCGGTCAACCGTCGCGTTCACGATCCGCGACGCGCATGGCAACCCATCGGGCAATGCACGGGTGTTGCTCTCGGTTGCGCCAACCGGGACCAGCTCGGATGAGGTTGCAACTCCGTCGTCCACCGCCAGCCTGACCGCCCCGGTGTGGTCGGCGCAGGCAGATCAGCACGCCACGCGCATCGGAGTCCGCCGCGCAACGGCCGACGCCCACGGTCGCGTCACGCTGGCCTTCGAGCCGACGCCCGACGAACGAGCCATGGCTGCGGCGAACGGTGATTGGCTCAACGTCGAGGCAATGCTGCTCGATGACAATGGCTTGCCTGCCGGCTATTCGTCGTACTCGCTCTACCTCGGTTCGGAACCGTCTCAGATCGCCGAAGCGCATGCACTCGCGCGCGCCTCGATGGATCTGAAAGCGGACGCCAATACCTCGAACGCCAGCCACGTGGCAGCCAAGATGTCGACTGAAAGTGCAACGTCGAGTCTCGACCAGTGTCAGAACTATCGCTGGGTCTCGCAGTATGACCCGAACACTGCCTGGGGCTGGACAACGGTCGGCGAGCTTCATGCGGCGACGGACATCACCAGCCACTACTTCGCGTATGGTTCGCACGCCGACTCGAACATCGATTGGGGCATCCAATACTCGAACGGTGCGGTCTCGATCGGCGGCGCGGTCCATATCGGAAACGCGATGGACAGCATTGACTACAAGTACAAGAGCGGGAGCAACCAACACTGGCAGGTCCAAGCCGCCTTCAACTTCGGCAACTGGGCGCTCTATGCTGACTGCCAGTCGAACGGCTGGAACACGACCTACATGGGGCAGTGGAAGCGAGCCGCCACCAGCCACGACGACCACTATGGCTTGGTGCAGAACTACATCATCACGCAGCCGGCCCGCAATGCATCCTATACGAAGGCGATCGGCCGCGACGCGGGATGGACACGATATAACTACTCGCTGGCGAAGATCAGCGGCGCCATCAGGCTCGGCGTGTTCACCTTCGGCGCGCAGTCAGGTGCCAGCACCTACGTGCAGATCCACTATCAGAGCGGCAGTGCCGAGGCGTGGCACTACATCTACGGCAACAACGCCTTGCCGACGACCTCGACCAAAGTCTACGAGACGAACAAGTGAGGGGGTAGCAACGCATGGCGATCGGAGCCGGGCAGGTCCACCGCATCGTGCCGCTCCTTCTGCTGGCGGTGACGCTCGTGGGCTGCTCGGCTCTGGCCGATACAACGACTGACTTTGCTGTCGGTGATCCTGCCGGCGAATACACCTGGTTCCAGCCCGGCCAGACGGTGTGGGCCGGGACGAGCAGCTTCAAGCTGTCGCCCGGAAGCGACGCCGAACTGCTGTCGGTCGACGCGCTCGGTCTGCCGGCCGGTACCGATGCAACGCCGCTCGTCGCGAACATCGGGCAGGCGCAGATGGAATTGGGCCTGTTCACGGTCGGGGACGTTCCGCCGTCCTCACGAGCTGCCGCGAAGCCAATGGCGGGCACCGTGATCACACCCGAGAGCGACTGGAACCAGGTGATCCTGACGTTCCAGATGCCGAACAGTGAGGTCTCCATCCACGGCTACCGCCTGACCTACCGCCGTGATGGAGCGACACGGACCGCGTTCATCCCGTACAGCGACCACATCTGCCTCGATCGCGCTCAGGACTGCCCGTTCATCGAGCCTCATCACTGATGAGCGCATCGGCCACCGGCCCCCGTGCCGAGCTCCGTCGGAGCCCTTTCGTGTAGAACTCCTCGGTTAATGCGTGGAGCATCCACCGCAGCCCGTCGCGCGGGGTCCCGCGTCAAGGCGAGTGCCGCCCACGCTGGCGAGCTCGCGACCCTGCGAGCTGGCGCAGGCTCGAGCAACGGGCCACCCGGCGGGGCGCGATGGAAGGTCGTGGCCCAGGAGGGCCGCCGTCGGGCGCAGGCTCAGAGCTCGAGGATCCAGTGGGGCCACTCGACTCCAGGCACGAACCCTTCGGTCTCGTAGAGGCGCAGCGCTGCCGAATTCTCAGCCTCCACCGTGAGGTAGATGTCGCCGGCATGCCGCCGCCGAAGCTCGGTGACCGACCACCGCAGCAGCTCGCGCCCGAGACCCCGACTGCGCCACGCCCGACGCAGGCCGATGGCATGCACGTCACCGGCGAGCTCGCCGCCCTCGGTCCGAACCAGCTCGATGCGCGCGAAGCCGATGAGCTGCTCGGGATCGGCGGCAGGTGCGAGCAGCGACACCGTGATCGGATCGAACCCGGGCCGGCTCATCGCGAGCCGGGCCCCAGCGAGCGAGAAGCGGACCGGCGACGGGTGGTCGGCGAAGGCATCGTTGGCGACCTCCACGAAAGCCGGTTCATCGATGCCCGGGCGGCTCGAGCGGAGGTTCACATCCGCGCCGAAGGCGGGCTCTACGACCGGTGTGGTCTCGGGCAGGTGCATCCGCCACATCGACGCGTCGTAACGGAAACCCTGTCTGCGCAGGAAGGCCTCGGGCCCGGGAAGGTCGAGCGGTGACCACAGGCGGAGGTTGGGCAGGCCATCGGTGGCAGCGAGGCGGCGCCCCGCCTCGACGAGTCGCGTGCCGTGACCCCGCCGACGGAACTCCGGATCCACCGTGAGGTCGAACTGGCGCGGAATGACCCAGCCGGCCAGGCGTCCGGCATCGAGGGCGACGATCCCGGTTTCGGGCGAAGCCGCGATTCGGGACAACGACTCTTCGAGGTCGTGGTCCGTCACGCCCGGGAACTCACCGCGTGCCAGGCAGTCCTTCGCGATGGCGAGCATGGTCACGACGTCGCCGGGCCGGGCGGGGCGCAGGAGGGTGCCGCTACGCCTCAGCGCTGTGCTCCAGGGCCGCGCCGAGGGTCAGCCCGATCGCCGCACCGGCCACGAGCCCGAGCGGGCCGGCGGTGGCCATGATGGCAACGCCGATACACAGGCCGATCGCGATCCCGGCGCTGATGCCCTCGCCTCTCTTGAGCTTCCGCCGACCCACCCGATCCCTCCGCGCACTGGACGCCATGGACGCACCTGTGATCGTCCGGCGCGCATGAAGCGAGGCGAAGGGCCATCCAGCCTCCCGGCGGACAGCAGGGGTCCCGTTGCCGGGGTCACCTGGCGGGATCCGGCGTGGCTTCCGAGGTTGCGCGGCCTGCCCTGAGAGGTCAGCTCGTCGGAACGATGATGACCCACTTGTGGTACCAGGCCTTCGTGTAGGTCGCGGTCGCATCGCGCTGGAGATACCAGCCGAAGGGGAAGCTGCCGGCCGACCAGGTGCGGTGCTTGCCCACCGTCGCTCCGCTCGTGTACGGGTCCGAGGTGTAGATCGTCTTGAGCGTGAACGAACCGGCCGCGGGATCGCCGGTCGCGATGTATCCGGTCATCACGATCGCGTGGCCGCCGTTCCAGACAACGAGGCCCACCGACTTGTTGTATTTCGCGATCGCCACCGCGGCCGCATTGAGGGCCGAGGCCTCGGACGAATAGGCCTTCCACGCGTAGGTCGTCGGGGAACCGACCGTCGCCGAGAAGTGCGTTGCCGCCAGCGCCCATCCGAGCGGGTCAGACCCACGCTGGACGCTGTCCTTCAAGGCATCGCGCGGCTGCTCATAGTTGAGGATGGTCATCTGGTTGAGGTTCAGGTCCTTCTGGACGAGGTAGTTCATCATCATCGCGGTGGACGCCGCCGTGCAGGTCCGTCCGTCGATCTGCTTCTCGTAGCCGGCCGCGAGGTAGACGTCCTTCTTGAAGGTTGTCGGCACGACGACCGGTACTGGGACGACGACCGGCTTCGGTGACGGGGCCGGCTCCACGTCGGGCTTCGGTGATGGAGCCGGCACGACGGCCGGCTTGGGTGTCGGCGTGGCCTTCACGACGGGCTTGGGCGTCGCCTTCACGACGGGCTTGGGCGTCGCCTTCACGACGGGCTTGGGCGTCGCCTTCACGACGGGCTTGGGCGTCGCCTTCACGACGGGCTTGGGCGTCGCCTTCACGACGGGCTTGGGCGTCGCCTTCACGACGGGCTTCGGCGTGGGGGCGACGGTTGGGGTGGGCGCGACGGTCGGCGTCGGCGTCACAGCCGGCGTCGGCGTCACAGCCGGCCTGACCGTGGGCGCGACGGTCGGCGTCGCGGTCGGGGCGACAGTCAGCACGGCGGTCCGCGCTGCGGTCGCGACGGCGATCGGCGCCAGGTTTGAGATCGGGTTGGCGGCGAAGACCGCGCCGGTCACGGAGACAGAAAGAACTGCGGCGCCGACGATGAGGACATACGTCCTCCGGCTGATGGCACGGCTGCGGATCCCTTTGAGCATCGGGTCGAGCCACTTCTCTCTGTCGGGCGATCCCGACGCTTCTAGCGGTGCGTCCTGGGTGAGTCCGAGCGGCCGATCAGGCTCCGCCGGTCTCTGATCTCACTGCCGTCTGCAGCGCGTGTGGGCGAGTGGTGCTTTCGTCGCACGGCCCTGCCAGGGTGAAAGAGCTCATGGGCGATCACGCAGGAGAGCTGCAATCCCATCCGACACGACCGATGGGCCTCCGAGGATCACGATGCGGCCCGCGTTGAGCCGAGTGATCTCGGCCCTGGTGACGGCCGGAATGGATGTCGGCGTGACGAGCAGCAGCGGGGCACCATCGCGCCCGGCGACCGATGCACCCGAGAGGGCGTCGGGGAAGTTCTGGCCCGTCGCGATGTACAGGACCGGGACCCCTGGCGCGTAGGACGCCCGGCTGATCGCGGCTGCCGTGTCGTATCTCGTGGCGCCGGAAAGCCGCGTCACGGGAGCGTAGGTCCGCAGCGTTGCCGCGATGCCGTCCGACACGACGGATGGGCCTCCGAGGATCACGATCCGGTCGGGCCGGAGCCTGACGATCTCGGCCAGGATGACCGGCGGGATCGACGTCGACGAGACCAGGAGGATCGGAGCGCCGGCCAACCCGGCCACAGGCGCACCCGAGAGAGCGTCAGGGAAGTTGCCACCGTAGGCGATGTAGAGGGTGGCGACGCGTGGCGGGTAGGACGCCCGGCTGATCGCGGCTGCCGTGTCGTATCTCGTGGCGCCAGACAGCCGCGTCACGGGAGCGTAGGTCCGCAGCGTTGCCGCAATCCCGTCCGACACGACGGATGGGCCTCCGAGGATCACGATCCGGTCGGGCCGGAGCCTGACGATCTCGGCCAGGATGACCGGCGGAATGGATGTCGGCGTGACGAGCAGCAGCGGGGCACCATCGCGCCCGGCGACCGATGCACCCGAGAGAGCGTCGGGGAAGTTGCCGCCGGTGGCGATGTACAGGACCGGGACCCCGGCCTCGAAGGACGCCGCGCTGATCGCGGCAGAGGTGTCGTATCGGCTTGCTCCCGACAGTCGCGTCACGGTGAATGGCGTCGGCGTCGGGGCAGGGGTCGGAGCCGGGACGGGCGTGGGCGCGGCTGTGGGCGCAGGGTCGGGCGCGACCATCGGAGCCGGGACGGGTGTCGGGACGGGGGCCGGTTTGGGGGCAGCGACATAGGCGACGGCGGCAGCGGCATCGATCCGGCCGTAGCCGAAGGCGTTGTCGCGCCCGGGCGGGCCAAGATCCACGGCGGTCGAGATGAGCGCCTGGTCGACCTGGTCAACGGTCTCATCGGGATGGGCGGACCGAACGAGAGCGGCAACGCCGGCGACGTGCGGCGTTGCCTGGCTCGTACCGAGCATGAACATGTACCAGCCATCGTTGTCGGCGTTGTTGTACGTCGAGAGGATCATCACGCCTGGGGCGGCGAGATCAACCGTGGCGTTGGACTGCGAGAAGGCAGCATGGGCGTCGCTGTTGTCGGTCGCACCCACTGAGAGAACATGGTTGAAGCCTGCGGGGTAGCTGGTTGCGGTATTCCCGTCGTTGCCTGCCGCCGCCACCATCGTGATGCCGGCGGCGTATGCCTCATCAACGGTGGCCTGGAAATAGGAGACGGCGGTCGCGTTGGGCATCCCACCGATGCTCATGTTGATGACCGTGGCGCCGTGGATCCGGGCATAGTCAATTCCATCAAGGATGTCGGCGAACCATCCCTTGCCGTCGTCGCCAAGGACCTTGATCGGCATGATCGACACGCCCGGCGCGATGCCGGCCACGCCGATGGCGTTGTTCGTCTGGGCCGCGATCGTCCCGATGACATGGGTCCCGTGTCCATCGACGTCGGTCACGTCGGTCGTATCAGTGATCACGTTCCACGGACTGACGACAGAGATCCCGGCGAAGTCCTCGTGCGTCAGCGTCATGCCGGTGTCGAGAACTGCCACGATTACCGACGGGCTGCCGATTGTCGTGTGCCATGCCGTCGGGACGCCGATCAGCGAGAAGTCGTCCTGGTAGGCGCCGTAGTAGGAGTCTTTCGGAACGCCGCTGCTGGGCCACCCTTCCGTCGACACCTGGGCGTCAGGGACGATCGCGACGATCCTCGGATCCGTGCGCAGATTGGCGATGACCGCATCGGTCTGGCCCGCGGCTGCAACGACGAGGCTGCGGTGACCGCTCGCGCTCCGAGCGCTTCGCGCGACACCGGCGACCCCGACGGTCGTCGGCGCGTCTGAGCGCCAGAGAACGATGAGCCGTCCGCCTGCGTGGGAGAAATCGCCGGCCACGACAACCGGCGGCAGAACGAAGGCAGGCAGCAGTGCGGCAACGAAGGCGGCCGCAACAAGCAGGCGAACCGGCACGGCGGTCAGCCGCCGCAGCACGAAGACTCCGTGCGGGTCACAGAGGGGCTGGTTACGCCACCTCGGGCCTGACCCGACGAGGGTGTGGTCGGCGAAGTGGTGGGGGCCATGGCCCGACTATCCGCCCGCGAGGACGGACGGACAACGGAGTCAGGCCGGTCATTCGGCTACTTCAGGACGGTGATCGTCAATTGCCTGGGTGGTCAGCCGCAGCGAGGAGTGGTTGGCATGGGTTGCGTGCGGTGCCGCGATCAGGCCTCGTTCGGGCCTGACGAGTGGTCATCCGCCTGGCGCCAGGAACCGGTGCCGTACACCTTGTCGACCTCGACGCGGATCGTGAAGCCAGCCGGGACGTCGCGCAGCGGGAACCGCTGGCCCGGCCCGAGGTAGTGCTCCGCCAACCGGTCCATCACTGCCAGTGCCCCGCCCGCGGTCACTACGGCGCGGCCGCTGATCACCAGATACGGGTGCAGTGGTCCGCCATCACTCTCGTGTGCCTGGAACGAAAGCGTGATCCGCGGATCCCGGCGAAGGTTGTCGAGCTTGCGCTGGTCCGAGAACGACGACCAGATGATGCCGCCGTCCTCGTCGTCGACGCCTGCCCAGGCGAGCGAGACGTGGGGTGAGCCATCGGGGTTCAGCGTGACGACATGGGCGAACGGCCCGGTCGCGAGGAAAGCCCGGGCTCCGGGCGGGATGGTTGTCATGCGAACGCTCCTGCGACGGGTGCCTCGGAGACGGCGATTGCCATGGGCTACGCGGTCCGAAGGAGCCTGGCCACCGGAATGACGCGGCTAGTGCGCTTCTCGTAGTCGCTGAAGGCAGGATGCTCGGCGGCATGTGCGGCGTACAGCCGGTCCCGCTCCTCTCCCTCGACGACGGACGCGCGGGCCTGGTACGTCTCGCTGCCAAGCTCCACGGTCACGACCGGGTTGGCGAGGATGTTGAGGAACCACGCCGGATTCGTGGGCGCGCCACCCTTGGACGCCACGATCACGATC
This sequence comes from uncultured Chloroflexia bacterium, assembly GCA_963849495.1. GTDB lineage: Bacteria > Chloroflexota > Limnocylindria > Limnocylindrales > CSP1-4 > CAIXZV01. The sequence goes on from CAWKHN010000019.1 coordinate 143,728, forward strand.
GCGTCGCCGTCGCGCGTGTAGACGAGAGGCGCGAGCCGGGCCTCACCACTCCGCGCCCCGATCGTCGTGAGCAGCAGCAGATTGCGCCCAAGGAAGGGCCCCGACGTCACCTTGCCACCGTTCGCCCGGAAATCCGCGACGAGGGCGTTGGTGAAGTTCGCGTAGTCAGATCGTTCATCGGTAGTTGTCATGACAACTATCGTACCCCGTTTGCGGGATGAAGCGGGCGTGGCAACCCGCGTCTGGCGCCATGGACCGGCGCGGTCGCTCCCTTCTTCCCTGTCGCAGGGCCTTGACGGATCCGACATACAACCATATGGTTGTACCGATGGCAACCACGTTCGACCCCGACCTCGCGTTTGCCGCCCTTGCCGATGCCACCCGGCGTGACATCGTCCTGCGGGCGCTGAGCGGTTCCGAGGGCGTCGCCGAGCTGGCCGGCCACTACCCCATGAGCTTCGCGGCGGTCCAGAAGCACGTCGCGATCCTCGAACGTGCTGGCCTCGTGACCAAGCACCGCGTTGGTCGCCGGAAGCTCGTTCGAGCCGACATCGAGACGCTGCGCCTGGCGCGTGGCCTGCTCGACGAGTACGAGGCGTTGTGGCGCGGGCGCATCGACCGGATGACCGACCTCATCGCCGCCAGCAAGGAGACGAGAGGATGACGGTCACCGCGGTCCGCAAGGACCCCGACGCCCTGACGATGACCCTCACGGCGGAGTTCGACGCCTCGCCCGAGCGCGTGTGGCAGCTGTGGGCCGACCCGCGGCAGCTCGAGCGCTGGTGGGGTCCGCCGACCTATCCCGCGACGTTCACGCGCCACGACCTCCGGCCCGGCAGCCGGGTCGAGTACCACATGACCGGCCCGACCGGCGACCAGCCGCATGGCTACTGGGATGTCGTCGAGGCCGATCCGCCGCGACGCCTCGTGTTCCACGATGGGTTCGCCCATGAGGACGGCACCCCCGACGACGACTTCCCGCGCAACGAGGGACGGGTGACGATCGAGCCGATCGGCGCCGGCCGCACCCGGATGTCCATCGAGAGCCACTTTCCGAGCGTCGAGGCGATGCAGCAGGTCCTGGCGATGGGCATGGAAGAGGGGCTCACGCAGGCCGTCGGCCAGATCGACGCCATCCTTGCGGAAGGAACCGCGGCATGACCACGAGCCTCGCACCGACGACGCAGACCCTGGCCGTCCCCGGGGCCACCCTGGCGTACGACGTTCGTCCAGCAGACACGGCCTCCCCTCCCCTGCTGCTCATCGGGTCGCCGATGGGCGCCGGCGGGTTCGGGACGCTGGCGAGCCACTTCACCGATCGCACGGTCGTGACCTACGACCCGCGCGGCGTCGAGCGCAGCACCAAGGACGACCCGGCCGGCCCGTCGACGCCGGAGCAGCACGCCGATGACCTCCACCGGATCATCAACGCGCTCGGCGGCGGGCCGGTCGACCTGTTCGCCAGCAGCGGCGGGGCGGTCAATGCACTCGCCCTGGTGCCGATGCACCCGGAGCAGGTCCGCACGCTCATCGCGCACGAGCCGCCGCTCGCATCGATCCTGCCCGACCGCGAGGGCGCGCTGGCCGCCTGTCGGGCCGTCGGCGCCGACTACCAGGGGCGTGGCTTCGGTGCCGGCATGGCGCGCTTCATCGGAGTCGTCAGCCACCAGGGACCGTTCGATCCCGCCGATGCGGGCAAGCCGGGCAGAGACCCGGTGATGTTCGGGCTGCCGACCGAGGACGACGGCAACCGGACGGATCCGCTGCTGTTCCAGAACCTCATCTCATGCACCCACTTCGAGCCGGACTTCGCCGCGCTGCGGACCGCCTCGACGCGGATCGTGCTTGGCGCGGGCGCCGAGTCGGCCGGCACGCTGGCGCACCGCGGGGCGGTTGCCGTCGCCGAGCGCCTCGGCACGCAGCCCGTGATGTTCCCGGGCGACCACGGCGGCTTCCTGGGCGGCGAGTACGGTCAGCGTGGCGATCCGGACGCCTTCGCCGCGACGCTGCGAGCGATCCTGGACGAGCGCTGACGTCGTCCGGCGCCGAGGCGATCCGGCGTCACCCGGCGGAGACCGGGGCGTGCAACGATCAGCGCCGTGAGGCGCCTCCTCGTCGTCGACTTCGCCAACATCGCCCACCGCGCCTATTTCGCCGGGCGCAGCCGTCCTGCCTTCACGCCCGACGGCCGGCCGGTGTTCCTGGTCGGCACCTTCCTGCGCCTCGTGCTTGCTCGGATCCGCGAGGAGCGGGCGACCCATGTCGCGCTTGCGTTCGAGAGCACCACCGGCTCACGGCGCCGCGAGATCGATCCCGGCTACAAGCCGCGAAAGGCCGCGGTGCCCGACGATCTCGCTCCGCAGTTGCGCGATGCCAATATCGCCTGCGGCCGGATGGGCTGGGCCCGCTATCGGGCCGAGGGCTGGGAGGCGGACGACGCGATGGCGGGGATCGCCGATGCGGCCGTGGCCGCGGGGTTCGACGATGTGCTGCTCCTCACCGCCGACCACGACCTGCTGGGCATGGTCGGCAGCCGGGTGGCGGTGCTGATGCCCCGTGCCGGCGGGGGTGTCGACCGGTACGGCACCAGCGAGGTCGAGGAGCGCAGCCCCTATCGCGTGCCGCCCGCGCTGGTGGCGGACGTGAAGGCGCTCATTGGCGACACGACGGACGGATACGGCGGCGTGCGGGGCATCGGCCCGTCGGTCGGGCCGGCGCTCGTGCGGCGGTTCGGTTCGCTGGCTGCGCTCTACGACCGGCTCGAGGACGTCGAGGCCGTGGGAGTGCGCAACCGGCTGCTCGCCGGGCGGGAGGACGCCTTCCGCTGCCTCGATCTTGCCACGCTCCGCCGTGCCGCTCCCCTCTCGCCGACATTCGACCCCGATGCCGGGGCCGTGGGCTCGATCGATAGGGAGCGCGCGTCGTCGTGGCTCACGGCGATGGGCCTCGCGGAGGTGATCCGGGCCCTGGAGCCGTAGCCCGAACCTGGCTTCAGGCCGGCATCACGAGCCAACCCACGTCGCCGTGAGTCCGGGGTGAAGCCTCAACGCAGCCTGCCGCCCGGTTGGAAGTTGCCGCATGCCAGGGCGGTGTGCCTGGCGCGCTTCCGGTGCCCGTCTCGGCCCGCACCACGTATCCTTGCCCATCCTCCGCAGCGCCATTCGAGCGCTCCGGACACAGAGGGAGGGCGTCCCATGCCGGATCCCGAGACCGCCGACATCGTCCGCTCGTCGCTCGAGGCGTTCGCCGGCGGGGACCGCGGCGCGATTCGCCGCACGCTCGGCCGCGACTTCTTCACGCACCGCCCCGGCGCGGGCGCTCCGGGCGCCGCCGAGGTCGCAGGTCCACTCCTTGACGACGTGCTTGCCGCCTACCCTGACATGACGATCCGGCTCCTCGAACTCTCGCAGGGCGATGATGGCGTGGCGCGCGGGCGAGCAGCCATCACGGGGACGAACACGGGCGGGATCTGGGGTGCGCCGCCGACCGGTCGCACGATCGCGCTCGAGGTCGACTTCCGCGTCCGGCCGGTCGACGGAGGCTACGCGTTCACAATCGACGGGATGGCCGCCCCGGCGATCGTCGGACTGTTTCGCGAGCTCGGGCTCATCAACCCCGCGGACGAGATGCACCTGCCGCCCCACCATCCGGACGCCATCATCCCGGAGCCCCTCCTCCGCCTCGCCTGGAACGGCCAGCTGGCGGATAAGCCGTGCAGCCACCTCGACAAGGTGCGGGTGACGCAGCCGAACCGGACCGCATGCGACGACTGCGGACCGGACGAGATCTTTCCGACCGCCCGGATGTGCGTCACCTGCGGCTATCTGGGGTGCTGCGACACGTCGCTCAAGAAGCATGCCCGCGCCCACTCCCAGGCGGCCGGCCACCCGCTGATCCGGTCTCTCCACGGGCCCGAGCGGTGGATGTGGTGCTACGAGGACGGTGTGCTCGTGGGCAGCGAGACGCTCGACCGGCTCGCCGCGGAGCTCGGGGCCTGACCGATGGTCTACATGCTGTACGAGGGCGTCGCGATGTCGGTCATCGCCGCCTATCGGGACCGGCCGGACGCCGCCGAGCAGCTCGAGACGGCCGCCCGCCTGCGGGCCTGGATCGAGGAGCTCGCGATTGACCCGTCAATCCGGGCAGGGGTCGCCGAGCCCGTGGCGGCCGTGGAGGCGGGCCTCCGGGAGGCGCTCCGGAGGCGCGAGCGCGACCGAGGGGCTGCTCCGCAGGGCTGAGCCCGGCCGATCGGCTTCGTGCTCCGCACGCCGCCCCGGGCCATCTTCGCGACGATCCGACCCACAATTCGGGCAAGTTTGAACAGTCTGGCCCCCCTGCCGGTCAGATAGGTTGTGATCGAGATCAATGTCCAGGCAGGGAGCGACGGCGTGTCCGACATTGGCGCCATGCTGGCCGGGTCGGCCGACGACCGAGCGGCGGCGTTCACGCAACTGCTCGACGACTCGCTCGATCGCAGCTTCCGGCTGGCGGCCGTGATCCTCGGCGATCGCGACGAGGCCGAGGATGCGGTGAACGACGCGGCTCTTCGCGCGTGGCAGCATGTCTCCTCCCTGCGCGACCCGGACCGGTTCGAGGCGTGGTTCTCGCGGATCCTGGTCAACGTCTGCCGTGACCGGCTCAGCCGGCGACATCAGCCCTCGATCGTCACCACCGCGCCGATCACGGTCGCCGACCCATTCGCCGCGTCCGTCGAACGGGCCGCCCTGTTCGAGGCGCTGACCGCGCTCAACCCGGAGCACCGGGCGGTGATCGCGCTTCACTACCTCGAAGGGTTGACCTCGGAGCAGATCGCGGCCCGGCTCCACGTGCCGGCCGGCACGGTGAGATCGAGACTCCACTACGCCCTGGCCGAGCTGCGGGCAGCCTACGACGCCGCCGAGCGCGAGCCGGAGGGGACAGCGCGATGAGCGACGAGCGCTTCGAACTCGACCTGGCCGCCGTCCTGCACCATATCGCCGGTGACGAGGCTCCGGCCTCGCTGCGCTATCGCCTGCGCACCATCACCGACGCCCCGACGGCGATGCAGAGGGGGTGGTTCGCGCCACTGCTGCAGCTCTCGGCGGCCGCGGCCATCGTGGTCGCCGTCGCGGCGTTCGGATGGATCTTCCTGCACGGCCCGATCGTGAGCACGAGCCCGACACCTACGCCAGGACCGACCTCGAGTGCCCCCGCTCCGACGATGAGCCCCAGCCCGACCCCATCGCCGTCGCAGTCGCCGGCTCCAAGCCCGTCGGCGAGCCCGCAGGCGAGCGGCTGGACCGGGCTCACCTGGTCGGATCCGGTCGTGCCGTCTGCGGCGGCGGGCATCGAGATCGACGGGATGGTTGCCTGGCATGGCGAGTACATCGGCGTCGGAGGGACCGGCCGTTCCGAGGAGTCCAACGGGCACGGTGCCTTCTTCAGCTCCACCGACGGCGTCCGGTGGACGGTCGTCCAGACGATCGACCTGCGTCCGGACAAGCACCTGAACCGGGTCATGGTGATCGGAGATCGCCTGCTGGCCATCGTTGAGATCTGGAGCGTGGACTGTCCGGCCGGCACGGTGTGCCCGACGCCAGACTTCGCTCCCGAGCTGTGGACGTCGACCGACGGGTCGCACTGGACAACCGTGGATAGCCCGAGCTGGCACGACGCATGGTCACCGGGCGGCCTTCGGTGGGTGGTCGCAGGTGACGCCGGGATCACCGCGGTCGGCTACGAGGCCCAGGTGCGTGAGATGGGGCAGCCGTTGCCGGCGGCGATCCCGCTCGTGGTCCACTCGGATGATGGCGTGACGTGGCAGAAGGCCGACCTGACGCAGGGCTTCGACCACGCCGTGTTCCGGGATGCCGTCGCGTTCTCCGGTGGGTTCGTCATCGTCGGCCGCGACGGTGTGCCGGACCCCACCACCGAGGTAGTCGACCCCGCGAACCCGTTGCCGCTGGGTCTCGGCCGGCCGGCGGCCTGGGTCTCGGCGGACGGGATCCACTGGACGGTCGCAGCGGTCGACGGGATCGAGATCGAAGGGGGCGAGTTGAGCCGGGTCGCGGTTGGCGCGGACGGGCTGTTCGCGACCGGCGCGGGTTCCCCGACAACCGGCGCCGCCACCCCGAGCGGCTGGACCTCGTCCGACGGCGCGACGTGGCACGTCGTGGGCCGGTTGGGTTCTGAGCTGCCGGCCGTCGACCAGGCCAGCAGCCAGGTCCCCGTGTTCGGCGACACCGTGCTGGCGTCTGACGGCCGGCACATCGTCATCCTCGACCGCGAGGCCCCGGGCTCGGACACGATGGCGGCATGGGTGTCGACCGACGGTGCGACGTGGGTCCCGCTGGCGTTCGCCGGGTCGACGTCCTTGCCGAAGATCGGGTACTACCAGACGGGTGGCTTGCTAGGCCTGTACCTGACCGGCGCGACGGTCCTCCCCGACCGGATCGTGGTCTCCGGCTACGGCGACGCGATGTACAGGCTGTGGCTCGCGATGGCGGTCTCACCCTGACGATCGAGCTCGACTGACCCACAGTCCTCGCAACCCCCGGTGGCGTCGGCGTCGGCGTCGGCGTCGTCTTCTGGTCACCTTGGCTACAATCAAGCCACTCGTTAGCCGGTGCACCAGGAGTGCTTCGGATTGTGCGCCACGTCCACCTCCCCAAGAACCACCTGATCCTCATCGCCGGCATCGTGTGGTGCGCGGCAGGCGCCATGGTCTGCGTGATCGGGCTGCCACTGGAGGCTGGGCTGGCGCCCGCACACCTGATTCTGTTCCCGCTCAGCGCCGTGATCTTCGTCCTGTTCTACCTGTTCGTCTTCTCCCGGCTCGTCCGCAAGCACACCGCCCGGATCCGCGCGCGGGAGGAGGATCGGCTCCCCTTCTGGCAGTTCTTCAACCTGTCGTCCTGGGGGGTGATGGCGGTGATGATGGGCGGCGGCATGGCGCTTCGCCTCTCGCACGTCATGCCCGACTGGATGATCGCCTTCTTCTACAGCGGGCTCGGCGTCGCGCTGTTCCTGTGTGGAGTCCAGTTCCTCGGCGCGTTCGCGCGCAAGGACGTGCTAGCCATGGAACCGGAGCGGCTCGCCTCCGAGGGCTGACCGCCCCGCGCCCCGCACGGACCCGGCGATCGGTGACCCATGGCCGGATCGCTCGTGACGAACGGCAGGCATCGCCGCCTTAGATGCGTAATACATTACGCATATGACCGACCACGATGACCCGCGCGCCGAGACGTTCGGATCGCTGTTCGTGCTGGTCCAGCACCTGACCCACCGGGTGGATGCGGCTCTGGCGCCATTCGACCTGACATCGCGGCAGTGGCTGCTCCTCGCCGTGGTCGAGAGAGGCTTTGACGGCCGGGCGCCGACCCTGACCGAGGCGGCGCAGCGGTACGGGACCTCGCGCCAGAACGTGAAGGCCATCGCGCAGGGCCTCGAGCGGGGCGGCTGGGTCCGACTCGAGCGTGATCCGGGTGACGGCCGCGCGACGCGCATCCGCCTGACCGGCAAGGTGGCCAGGTTCCACGACCCCGAGGCCGAGGCGGCCGGCGAGGCGCTGCTCGCTTCGGCGTTTGCCGGTCTCGATCCAGGTGACATCCGGCGCCTGCGAGCGCTCGTCGTTCGCATGGTCACGCAGCTCCAGCACGCCTAGGAGGCATTGCTCATGATCCAGATCGCCGCCGCCGTGGTCCTCGCCCTGCATGGTGTCATCCACCTCATCGGGTTCGTCGTGCCCTGGCAGATCGCCGCGCTGGAGGGCTTCCCCTACCGCACGACCGCCTTCGACGGCGCCATCGCGCTCGGCGACGCCGGGGTCCGGGCGGTGGGTGTCGCCTGGCTCGTCCTCGCTGTCGGCTTCGTCCTGGCGGCCGTCGGCACCTGGCGAGCTGCGCGCTGGGCGGCACCGCTGCTCGCGGTCCTCTCGGTCGCCTCGATCATCGTGTGTGCGCTGGGTCTGCCGGAGGCTGTTGCCGGGATCGCCGTCAACCTCGCGATCCTCGCGCTGCTCGGCCTGCTCGCGACCCTGGGACCCGCGCGCGTGGCTTCGCTGCGCGGCCGGGTCGCCGGGGGCCGGTGATGTTCTCATCCTTCGATAAGCTTCACGCGGAGGCGGTCGCGGCGGAGCTCGCCCGGCAGCCACTCGTGCGGGCCCCCGTCCTGACGGACGCCGACCTCGAGCGACTGCCGGCCCCCGTGCAGCGCTATGTGCGGGCATCGGGCGCAGTCGGCCGGCCGGTGCCCCAGAACGTCCGGGTCGAGTTCGACGCGCTGATGCGTCGCAAGCCGGGTGACGCAGGCATGCGGTCGCGCACGGTCCAGCTCAACGTCTTCGGCCGCCCCGCACGGCTGTTCCTCCTGCGGGCCCGGATGTTCGGCCTGCCCGTCCGCGCCATGCACCTGTACCGCGACGAGCAGGCGACGTTCCAGGTCCGGGTCGCGTCGCTGGTGAACATGATCGACCTGAAGGGGTCCGAGATCAGTGCGGCCGAGACCGTCACCGTCCTCAACGACCTCACGTTCATGGCGCCCGGGGCGCTCGTGGACGACCGGCTCGCGTGGCGTCCCGTCGACGATCGCACGACCGAGGTCACGTTCACGAACGGCGTGAACCGAGTGTCGGCGACGCTCGTGTTCAACGAGCGCGACGAGCTGGTCGACTTCTGGTCCGACGATCGTCCCGATGGCAGCACGGGGTCCTACGTCCCGATGCGCTGGAGCACTCCGATCTCCGACTACCGCGTCGTCGAGGGGCTTCGGCTGCCGACCCGCGGCGCAGCCGTGTACGCGCACCCGGAGGGCCCGTTCACCTATGGCGAGTTCACGCTGCGATCGCTGCGTTACGACGTCGCCCGCCCAGGGTGACGCTGGTCCCAGCGCGCTGGGGGGCGACGCCGCCGATCGGGCAGCAGCGCACGTCGCGATGACACACGATCTGACTAGGACAGTGCCGCCACCAAGCCGTCGATGGCGGCCAGGAGCGGATCTCGGCGCGCTTCGTCGAGGCCGGTTGTCAGCGCGCGTCCCTGGTCGGAGAGTTCCCGGGCCGCCGTGGCCGCGGCGCTCATGTCCCCTCGGTCCACGGCGGTTCTCACCGAGGCCGCGAGTTGCTCGAGCTCCTTCGCGTCGCGCTTGCTGATGCCGTCCTTCCCGCCGCGCGCCGCTTCGATCGCGGCGTCCACTCGGTCGAGGGCAACAAGAACCGTCTCGCGGCTCGGGAGTGCCGTGGCCGATGTCGTCGCCGTCGCCTCTGCGGATGCCGTTGCGGATGCCGTAGTCGTCGCCCCTGCGGATGCGGCCGGCAACTCGCCGCCGCCACCACCACCCAGCAGGCGAGGCAGCACGATCACAGCCAGGACGGCGAGCAGTGCCACGAGGATTGCCCGCCCGCCCCAGCGGACGCGACCCGACGGCGACGACGCCAACTGCCGCGCGGCCGGTTGCCGAGGTGCCCGTTTCTGCGCGACCGATTGCCGGGGTGCCGCGACCATTGATGGGGCCGCCGATGGCCGTTCCGGTGCCACGCGGGTCGGCGCCTGCATGTCCACTCCCGACGGGGCACCCTGTCCTGGATACGGCGCGGCGATTGCACCGGGGTTCAGCCGGGCGATCCCCCAGACATCGAGCGCGGTCGCCAGCTGGGCGGCGAGCTCAACAGCAGACGGGCGGGCAGCCGGGTCCGGGTCAAGCGCGCGGGCAAGGGCAGCGTCGAACCTCGGTCCGAGATCCGGCGCAGCGGCGGAGACTGGCAGGAGCGTGACGGGGCGCGAGTCGACATCGGCTTCGCCGACTGCGGACGACGGCTGGGGATACTGGCCGGTCAATGACTGGAAGACCGTCACCCCGAGGGCATACACGTCGCTGGCGGCGCTCGGTGGCTCGCCCGCGGCGATCTCCGGGGCGAGATACGGCACCGTCCCGGGCGTCGAGCCGGGGAGGGTCAGCGGATCCCCCTCGCGCGGACCCTGTCTCCACGCGATCCCGAAGTCGGCGAGCTTGGGCCGGTCGCTCGCGAACAGGATGTTGGCGGGCTTGACGTCGCGGTGGATCAGGCCGTTGCGGTGCAGCTCGGCCAGGCCCTCCGAGACCGCCGCCACGGTCGGAACGAGCTCAGCCGGCGGCATCCGGCCGGCGATCTTCACGCGATCCGCCAGCGAGCCCCCCTGGCAGTACTCCATCACATAGAACGGCTCACGGCCAGTCGCCGGATCGCCCGGCTCGACGTCGTAGACTGCCGCGACGTTGGGATGGCTGAATCCCGCCATGGCTCCAGCCTCACGGCTGGATCTCTCGGCGAACTGCCCGTCCGCCGCGAGATTGGCGGCGAGGACCTTCACGGCCACCTGACGGTCGAGACGGAGGTCCGTGGCTCGGTAGACGGACGCCATCCCGCCGGCACCGAGGACCGACTCGATCCGGTATCGGTCCGCCAGGACATCGCCGACGATGGGCATGCGAGGTGGCCTAGCGCACGAGTGTCCGGGCCGGCCCGGACACTCAGCAGCGGCCCCCAGCCATGGCGAGCCAAGCGTGCGTCGGCCGCCCTGGAGCGATCGCTGCGGTCAACTCGGTCCCTCCCCCAGTGTCCCATCCTCAACCGTTTGCATGCACACCTTCCCGGCTGGAGCTGGTGCTCGTGCCCCTCGTGCCCGACAGCGCGGCGGGGCTCGACGTCGCTGTGCGTGCCGGCGCGTGAACGCGTCGTGCGCGATCAGGTTACGACGGAGCTCGCCGCAGTCGAGAAGCCTGACACAGCCCACGCTCTTGATGCATACTTGCGCAAGAATGCAACCTGCTGTGATGCTCCGCAGAGCCGCACCTGCATCCACGACGAGGTTTGAACCATGGAGATGATCATCGACTTTCCCGGGGGCGCTCGTGTCGACGCGCACTTCGGCGGGTTCGTGGTGCCGACCGACCAGCCGCCGATGGGTGGCGGCCAGAACTCGGCCCCGACGCCGTTCGCGACCTTCCTGTCGTCGATCGGGACCTGCGCGGGCATCTACGTCCTGGGCTTCTGCCAGCAGCGCGGCATCCCGACGGATGGCATCCGCCTCGTCCAGAAGATGCAGGTCGACCCGATGACCCGGCTCGTGAGCGACGTGCAGGTCACCATCCAGCTGCCGGCAGGTTTCCCGGCGAAGTACACGGACGCGGTCGTCCGCTCGGCCGAGCAGTGCGCCGTCAAGAAGCACTTCGAGCACCCGCCGGTCATCCGCGTGGACAGCGTCCTCGCTGCCTGAGTCCCCCGCGGGAGGGCATGCGGTGCGGTCAACGTAGACTGGCGCACATGTACGACGAGCCACAGCACCACGACGACCACGGCCACGATCACGATCACGATCACGAGCACGTGGACTACCCGGACGCGGTGCGCGCCTACCGCGCGGACAAGGACGCGTACTTCCGGACGGGCAACCGCAGCCCGATCCCGGCGGCCGAGCGCGCGGCGTTCGCGGGCCTCCCCTACTTCGACGTCGACGAGGAACTCGTGTTCGAGGACCTCGCGCTGGAGCCGTATGCCGGCACAGAGTCGACGAGCTTCCGGATCCCGACCTCGGACGGCAAGCTGCGTCCGGCTGTTCGGGCGGGGATCTTCCGCTTCGAGGTCGGCGGCGTCCCCTGCTCGCTGACGGCATATGCGTTCGAGGGCGATGACGGCAAGCCGCTGTTCGTGCCGTTTCTCGACGGCACCACCGGCACGGAGTCGTACGGCGCCGGCCGGTACCTGGACCTCGTCCCCGAGGATGACGGGACGTACGTCCTCGACTTCAACCTCGCCTATCACCCGTCATGCGTGTACGACACCCGCTTCTCGTGCCCGCTCACGCCGGCCGAGAACCGGCTCCCGGTCCGGATCGAGGCCGGCGAGCGCCTGACGGACGCGACGGCCCACTAGCGGTCCTGCCGGGTTACCCGCGCCGGCCGCGCCCGGTGGTGTCGCTCGCGGCCGCCTCCTCGCTCCGGCGATGCGCGGCGAGGTCCTGCCTCGCCTTCCGATCGATGAACGGCACCACGAACGGCACCATGAACAAGCCTGCGACGAAGAGCGGAGCGAACACGACGAGCAGACCCCCCACCGCCTCGGGGAGTGGCAGCGCGGTCATGACGGCGGCGCCCAGGACGTAGCCGAGGAGCCCGGCAGGCAGCGCCAGGACGAGCAGGGCATTGGGCAGGTACCGCATCCACGGATCGTATCCCGCACACGGCCGGCGACCCGCCGAAACCGTCCTGCCCGAACAGATCGCCCGGGATTGCCCGGAACGTGCGATGATCAGGGCAGGCGCAGCCGGGCAGAGGACGCGTAAGGAAGCGTTTGCCGGGCGGCACGGAACGACAGCTCGCGGCACTCGCGGGCAACCGGTGGACCGCCACTGGCGCCTCGACCAGGCCTCGTGTCGCACACGAGCCCCCACCACGCCCGTCCCGGGCCCGACGACCGCGAGACACGTCACGTCTCGCGCCGGAGCTCACGGGTCCGGCAGAACGCGTGCGCTTGTGGCGCACCTGGAGTCATTGTGACCTTCGACAATCTCGGCCTCTCGGCCAACCTGCTCGCCACCGTCGCGGGCGAGGGCTACACCGAGCCCACCCCGGTGCAGGCCCAGGCCATCCCGCTGGTCCTCGCCGGACGGGACGTTCTCGCCGCCGCCCAGACCGGCACCGGCAAGACCGCCGCCTTCACCCTGCCCATCCTGGAGCGACTCGCCCGTCACGCGAGTTCCAGCCCGAGCCCGGCGCGCCACCCGATCCGGGCCCTCGTCCTCACCCCCACGCGTGAGCTCGCGATGCAGATCGACGAGAGCGTGGCCACCCTGGGCAAGGGCACGAACCTGCGCTCGACCGTGGTCTACGGCGGCGTCCACCAGGGTCCGCAGGTCAAGGCCCTGTGGGCCGGCGTCGAGATCCTCGTGGCCACACCGGGCCGCCTGTTCGACCTGATCGGGCAGAAGGCCGTCAACCTCACCCAGGTCCAGATCCTCGTCCTCGACGAGGCCGATCGGATGCTGGACATGGGCTTCATCGACGACGTCCGCAAGGCCGTGGCCCTGCTGCCGCGCGGCCGTCAGACGCTGCTGTTCTCGGCGACGTTCTCGGATGCCATCCGCAAGCTGGCGCGTGAGTTCCAGACGGATCCCGAGATCATCCAGGTCGCGCCGCGCAACGCGACGGCCGACAACGTGGAGCAGGTGCTGTACCCGGTCGACATGCAGCGCAAGGCCGACCTGCTCCTGCACCTGGTCCGGCGCGACGGCATCGACCAGATGCTCGTGTTCACTCGGACGAAGATCGGCGCGAGCCGGCTGGCGTCGTACCTGGACCGCCGCGGCGTGCCTGCGATCGCGATCCACTCCGACCGGACGCAGGGCGAGCGCACCCGGGCTCTCGAGGCATTCAAGAACGGCGAGGTGGTCGCGCTCGTGGCCACGGACGTCGCCTCGCGCGGGCTCGACATCGATGCCCTGCCGCACGTCGTGAACTTCGACCTGCCGTTCGAGGCGCAGGACTACATCCACCGCATCGGCCGCACCGGCCGAGCCGGCGCCTCGGGAACGGCGATCTCGCTCGTCGCACCGGAAGAGGTCCAGGCGCTGCGCGCCATCCAGCGGCTCCTCAAGCGCGCGATCCCCTGCCAGGTGGTTGAGTCGTTCCTGCCGGCCGGGGCGTCCGCCGCCTAGATCGCACGACCAGGGCTCCCGCAGGGACTCCCGTGGCTCACAACCGACCGGGAGACCCCTAGACTAGGCTCCCACGCGCGCCATCCACCGACGCGTGCGATATCGGCCTGGGCGGGGGCTTCGACCGGAAGGAGGCTCGTTGAGCAGCGAGGTTCTTGCGACCCGCCCGCGACCGTCCGCCGAGCGCGACAACCCCGAGGCCTACATCCCGCGCGACCGGCGGCGTTCCCTCGCGCTCTCGCTCGAGATGCCCGACCGCGTGTCCGGCTCCGCGCTGTTCGCCGACATCAGCGGGTTCACGCCCCTGACGGAGGCGCTTGCCAGGGAGCTCGGCCCCCAGCGCGGCGCCGAGGAGCTCACCGCCAACATCGGGCGCGTCTTCCACGCCGTCATCAGCGAGCTCGACGCCTTCGGCGGCGACGTCATCTACTTTTCCGGCGACGCGATCACGTGCTGGATCGACGGTGACGACGGCACCCTCGCCTGCGCCGCGGCCATCGCCATGCAGGAGGCCATCGAACGGTCCGGCCAGGTCACGACGCCAGGTGGAACCGACATCCGCCTGGCGATGAAGGTCGCGATCGCCGTCGGGGCGGCCCGCCGGTTCCTTGTCGGCGATCCGGAGATCCAGCTGATCGACGTCCTCGCCGGCCGTCTCATCGACGACCTCGCGGAGGCCGAGCACCACGCCGGGAAGGGCGAGATCGTGCTGGAGCCGTCCGCCATCGAGCACCTGGGCGACCGGGTGGTCCTGGGCGAGCGGCGGACGGACGAGGTGACAGATCGAACCTATGCCGTCCTGTCCGAGTTGCGTGACATGCTGCCCAAGACGCCCGTGGTGGAACCCCCTCCCCTGCCGGAGGACCTCGTCCGTCCGTGGCTCCTGCCGGCCGTGTACGAGCGCCTGCGGACCGGTCGCGGCGAGTTCCTGACCGAGATCCGACCCGCGATCCCGGTCTTCGTCCGCTTCACGGGCATCGACTTCGACCACGACGACCAGGCCATCCCGAAGCTCGACGAGTTCGTCCGCGGCGCGCAGCGGATCATGACCGGCTACGGCGGCAACGTGCTCCAGTTGACCCTCGGCGACAAGGGTGCCTACCTGTACGGGGTATTCGGGTCTCCAATCGCGCACGAAGACGACGCCGCCCGCGCCGCCGGAGCTGTGCTCGAGCTCCGCGACCTGGAGCAGTCGACCGCCGCGCGCGATATCCAGGTCGGCGTGACACGCGGGAGCCTGCGCAGCGGCACCTACGGGCATGCCATGCGACGGACCTTCGTCTGCCTCGGGGACGAGGTGAACCTCTCGGCGCGGCTGATGTCGGCCGCGCCGGCCCATCGGATCTACGTCAGCGAACGGATCCGGCAGGGCGCCGGCGACGGATTCATCTGGGAACGGCTCCCGGACATGAAGGTCAAGGGCAAGTCTCAACCCGTCGCGGTCTATTCCCTCAACGGCTCTCTCGAGCGGGCCTCGCGACGCAAGACGCGGTTCGAGCTCCGCCTCGTCGGGCGCCTGGACGAGCTGGGCACGCTGCGAACGAAGCTGGCCGATGCGGCGCACGGCCACGGTCGCATCCTGGGCATCGCAGCCGAGGCCGGCATGGG
The DNA here is from genome assembly GCA_963849495.1 of uncultured Chloroflexia bacterium. Taxonomy (GTDB): domain Bacteria; phylum Chloroflexota; class Limnocylindria; order Limnocylindrales; family CSP1-4; genus CAIXZV01. The sequence goes on from CAWKHN010000019.1 coordinate 159,003, forward strand.
CAAGTCCCGCCTCGTTGCCGAGTTCGTCCGATCGGCACGCCGGAGCGGCCACATGGTCGCCTTCGGCGAGTGCCAGGCATTCGGCACCAACACCGGCTACTTCGTGTGGCGCGAGATCTGGCGCCGGCTGCTGCGGCTCGAGGATGGCGATTCCGAGGCCCACCAGATCGCCCAGCTGGAGGCCGAGCTGGCGGCAATCGATCCCGCGCTCGTCGCCCGCACGCCACTCCTCGACGCCGTCGTCGGACTCCAGATCCCGGATACCGACCTGACCCGGTCGTTCGATCCCAAGCTGCGCAAGGGGTCCCTCGAAGACCTCCTCACGACGTGCCTGCGTGCGCGTGCCACGACCGAGCCGCTGGTCATCGTGCTCGAGGACTGTCACTGGATCGACGAGCTGTCACGCGACCTGCTCACGGCCCTCGCCCGCTCCTGTGCCACCCTGCGCGTGCTGTTCGTGCTTGCGTACCGCCCGGCGGAGTCTGCCGGCGGTGGTCTGGGGCTGGAGCAGCTTCCCTACTTCACCGAGGTCGCCCTTGACCGGTTGGACGACGACGACGCCAGGGCGGTCGTGCGCTCCAAGCTGGAGCAGATCCTGGGGCCCGCGGCGCCCGCGTCCGACGACCTGGCCGAGCTCGTCGCACAGCGCGCCGACGGCAACCCTCTGTACATCGAAGAGCTGGTCAGCTTCGTCGCCAGCAGCGGCATCGACCCCGAGGACCGCGGAGCGATCGAGAGGCTGCGACTGCCGGACAGCCTGCAGAGCCTCGTCCTGAGCCGCATCGACACGGTTGCCGAGGGTCCGCGGCGGACGATGAAGGTCGCGAGCGTCATCGGGCGTGTCTTCCGGGCCCCGGTGCTGCCCGGGGCGTACCCGGAGCTCGGCAGCCTCGACGATGTCCGCGGAGATCTCGAGGTCCTCCACACCGCCGACCTCGTCGGTCTCGAGCGCGAGCAGGACCTCGAGTACCTGTTCAAGCACGTCGTGACCCAGGAGGTCGCCTACGGGAGCATGCCGTTCTCGATGCGCACGATGCTCCACCGCCGGGTCGGGGCGTACCTCGAGGCGGCGGAGCCGGACCGGATCGAGCAGAACCTGGACCTGCTGGCGCACCACTACTTTCTCGGTGACGACGAGGCGAAGAAGGTCGAGTTCCTCGGTCGCGCCGCCGAAGGTGCCCGCCTCGACTACGCGAACAGCGCGGCGGTCGACTACTACGAGCGCCTGATCCCGCTCCTGTCCGGGGAGGCGCTCGTGACCGCGACCCTCGACCTGGCCAAGGTGCTGCAGCTCATCGGGGATCTGCCCCGGGCGGAGGCCGTGGTCCTCGAGGCACGCACCACGGCGCTCTCGCTCGGAGACCCGGGGCAGGTCGCGTGGTGCGATGCCTCGCTCGCGGAGACAGCCAAGCGCCAGAGCCGCTACGACGAGGCGGCCTCGCGGCTGGATGCAGCCCTGGAGCGGTTTCGCGAGCTCGGCGACGACGCCGGCATGGCCGCCATGCTGCACCTCGCCGGTGCAATCGCCCAGCACCGCGGTGACTACGCGGCCGGCAGGGCCAGCTATGCCGAGAGCCGCCATGTCCGCGAGCGGATCGGCGATCAGGCAGGCGTCGCCGACACGGATGCGAACCTGGCGATCCTGGCCGAGTTCGAGGGCGACTACCCGGGTGCGCTCGAGCTGAACGACCGTGCTCTCGCCCTTCGCCGGGAGATCGGTGACCGGCGCGGCATCGGGATCGGCGAGATGAACGCCGGTTACTACGGCCTGCTCGTCGGCCGCACCGAGGAATCGCTTGCGCACCTGGAGCGTGCGCTCGAGATCTCGCGTGAGATCGGCTACCGCGAGCTCATCGTCCACTCCGAACGAACGCTGGCCGACGCCAACCGGAACGCCGGCAACTACGCCGCGGCCGCAGTGAAGTACGGCAGCGCCATCCGCGGCTACCGGGACGTGGGCAACGAGTACGAGCTGTCGTTCCTCCTCGAGGACGTCGGGGTGCTGCTTGCGCGGGCCCTGGGCGGCGCGATCGGGTTCGAGCTCGTCGGGGCCGCCGAGGGGCTCCGGGCGAAGGTCGGCGCTCCCCGGCCTCCGGCACTCGAAACGGAGCTGGCCAACCACCTCGCCGCGGCCCGCGCATCGCTCGGCGAGGAGCAGGCCGACGCGGCCGTGGCTCGAGGGCAGGCGTGGTCGCTGGACGAGGCGCTCGACGCCACCTTTGCGGCATTCGAGGCGATCCCCTCAGCGGGCTGACACGCGGATCAGACGGCTGACACGCGGAGCCGGGCCGCCGCCGCGCACGCGCCGACCATGTTGAATTGGCCGCTGACGGATCCCGACGACCGACCCGTGGGTCATGGCCATGTCGGCCCTTGCCTCTGCGCACCAGTCAGTCCTGCTCCACTGTTGCAGGTGGTGCCTTAAGGCGACTACCCTATCGGACGCGAGGCGCGAAGAGCCTGTCCCCGTCTTCCCAGAAGTGCGCCGCGGAGGGTCTCTACGTGTCCGTCCCCACACCAGAGCGCGCGACGCGCGATCGCGTCACATCTCTCAGGTCCCTGATCCAGCTTCGATCCCAGACCCGGCGGCGCGCCGCGTCGCTGATCGTGCTGGCGACGCTGCTGTTCCAGGTCCTCGCACAGGCCGTCCCTGTCGCGGCGTCCAATGTCACGGTCACGGCGACGGCCCTCGGGGCCACAGCATGGCAAGGCACCGGCCGCACATCGCCCAATTCGCCGTTCTACCTGTCCGGCGTTGGATCGCTCGATCCAAACACCCTTCCGAACGACCCCGGCTCGTTCACCGTCCCGCACGACGGGACGAACGGCATCGAGGCCGCGCTCCAGTACCAGACGACCTTCGCCAGCCCGGCGCCGGGCGCCGTCGGCGCCTGGTCGTTCCTCACCTCGAGCGACGCCGCCAGCTCTCTGACGCTCCATTGGCAATACACAGGCTTCCACGGCTATTGCGGCGCGTCGCTCAAGCTCGACGCGGTCGTCATCCGGTCGGGCTCGACCGTCTCGGACGACCCGCTGGCGCTTGCCACCGACTCCACGTGTAACTACTCCTTCCCGTCCGGCGGCTTCAGCCTGTCGGGCGACACGACCCTGGCCCTGCAGAGCGGCGACACCTACGGCTTCATCGTCGAGGGCACGAACTACAACAACTCCAACCTTTCTGGAACACTCACCATCACATCGGGCGCCGCGACCGACTTCGCGTTCGGCCCGGCAACGCCGTCGCCGCTTCCCGTCGACCCCGGCTCGACCGGGCAGATCTCGGTCCCGACGAGCGCGTCGGGGAGCGGCACCATCGCGTTGACCGCCTCGATCGCCCCGGCCGGACAGGGAGTTGCCGTTGCGCTCGGTTCGCCGACGGTCGCGACCGGGTCGTCCGCAAACCTCACGGTCAGCGCCACCGCGGGCGCGGTGCCGGGCTCGTACACCGCGACGATCACGGGCACGCTCGGCTCCTCGACGCACTCGACCACCATCCCCGTCACGGTCCTCCCCGCCACCGGCATCCCCGGCCTGCTGCAGGCGGTTCCGGGTTCGACGTCCACCGGTGCCATCACGAGCGATCCCTCCACGGCCGATGCGCTGTGGCTCTCGGGCATGCTCAACGGCACCAGCGGAGCGTCGTACTCGCTCACCCTTCGGACCGCCTCGAGCTGTCCAGGTGGAGTCCTCCCGGCGGGCGCAACGCAGGTGCAAAGTCAGGATCCTCTGGCGGGCTCGATCGGCACCAGCGGGACCGGCTACTTCGGCGGCCTCATCCACATCACGGCCGGCTCGCTCTCGAACTTCATCGCCGCCCAGGCCAACGGCGGGCCCGTGGGGCCGTGCATCGTGGTCTCGCCGCCCAACGACCAATGGGTGACTGCGCTCGACATCAGCGGCAAGACCGGCACCGGTGCTGCCACGAACGGTTACATCGACCAGCCCGGCGTGGCTCGCTGGTACAAGTTCACGGTCTCGCCGGGGACCAACCTGCACATCGCCCTGTCCAACCTTCCGGCGGACTACGACGTCTTCCTGTTCAAGGACATCAGCCAGGCCTACACGGATCTCACCGCAAGCAACGTCACCGCGAGCGGTGGCGCCTCGAGCCTGCTCAACCTCAACAAGCTGAGCGCCGAATTCGCGTCGGCTGACGTCGCAAACGCATTCACCTCGAACGCGTTCACGAGCAATGCCTTCACGTCCAACGCATTCACCTCGAACGCGTTCACGAGCAATGCCTTCACGTCCAACGCATTCACCTCGAACGCGTTCACGAGCAATGCCTTCACGTCCAACGCATTCACCTCGAACGCGTTCACGAGCAATGCCTTCACGTCCAACGCATTCACCTCGAACGCGTTCACGAGCAATGCCTTCACGTCCAACGCATTCACCTCGAACGCGTTCACGAGCAATGCCTTCACGTCCAACGCATTCACCTCGTCATCGACGTTCAACCCGTATGGCGTGGACCTCAGCGCCTACTCGAGTGCCCAGGTCCGCAGCGTCATCGCCGGCTCGGCGAACGTCGGCCTGGCTCCCGAGTCGATCGACGGCAACACGTGGACCAACTCCGGGACGTACTACATCCGGGTCAATGGCAAGGGCTCCGCGTCCAGCCTGGACGGCGCCTTCAGCCTGTCGGTGACGGAGACGGGCAACCTGTGCAACCCCGTCGTGGCCGCGCAGCAGAGCAACGCGGTCCTGGGTCCGGATGGCTTCACCGCCCCCACCGGCCAGAACGACACGACCCTGGTGCTGTGGGACAGCTCGCGGATCCCCGGATCTGCCGCCAATGTCGCCACCCTGTCGTCCACGCTGCAGACGTTCGCATCCCAGAGCCAGATCCGGGGCGCCGTGGTCGACCTGAGCACGTTCAGCGGCAGCGCGCGGATCAACGCGCTCAACGCACTGGCGGACGCGAACACCGGGTGTGTCTATGCCAAGAATCTGGTCGCATCCGCGATCAAGGACGTCGTCACCGCGTACCGAACGGCAAATCCGGGCCTCAAGTACATCGTCCTCGTGGGCGGCGACAACGTGATCCCCTTCTTCCGGTACCCGGACCAGAACGGCCTGGGGCCCGAGAGCAACTACATCCCGCCGGTCGATCCCCTCACGGCTTCGGAGGCCAGCCTCCAGTCCGACTACGTGCTCGGCCAGGATGACTACGGCGCCTCGATCGACCTGTCCCTCGGCAACTATTCGTTCCCGGTCCCGGACCTCGCGGTCGGCCGGCTCGTTGAGACGGCCTCCGAGGCCACCGGGATCCTCAACGCCTATCTCAACCACACGACGGCCGGTGTCGTCGCCCCCAACGACGGCAACGGCAGCGCCACCAACTACTCATCGCTGGTCACCGGCTACGACTTCCTGGCCGATGATGCAACGACGGTGAAGGGCCACCTGGCCGCCGGGACCGGTGTCACGCCCGACAGCCTGATCGCACCGCCGAAGTCGACGACCCCGTGGACCGGGGCCGACCTCAAGGCGGCCCTGACGAACCAGCGACACGACCTTGTCTTCCTCGCCGGCCACTTCAGTTCGAGCCTGGCGCTCGCCGCCGACTTCACGACCTACATGCAGACGACGGACCTGGTCAATTCCTCCGTCGACCTCACCAACACCATCGTGTTCAGCGCCGGCTGCCACTCGGGATACAACCTCGTCGACGGCGACCAGGTGCCCGGCGTGACCCAGCCGCTTGACTGGGCCCAGGCGTTCGCCCAGAAGGGCGCCACCCTCATCGGCGGCACCGGCTACCAGTACGGCGACAGCGACTTCGAGCTGTGGAGCGAGCGGATCTACGCCGAGTTCTCCCACCAGCTCGACTCCGGGTCCGGCCCGGTCGCGATCGGCGACGCGCTGATGCGCTCGAAGCAGATCTACCTCTCCTCCACGCCGGACGTCCTGCCAATGGACGCGAAGGCGCTCCTCGAATCGACGCTCTACGGGCTCCCGATGCTCAGCGTCGACATGCCCGGCCGCGAGAACGACTCCACGACGCCGCCCGCCATCGGCGGCACTCCGACGGCCGTGTCCTCCGGCCCCGGAGACGGGCCTCGGCCTCACGGCCACCTCCGACGTCACCGTCCAGACACCGACGACGCCCGAGTCCAAGTCGCTCGACAACGTCGATGCCAGCGGCAACTTGACCGGCACGCACACGACCGCGACCTGGCTCACCGGCGCCAACGGCGTCGTCGCCAACCCGGGCCAGCCGGTCCTCCCGCTCCAGACGGCCGACGCGACCGTCGGCGGCAAGGTCCTCCGCGGCGTCGGGTTCAGGGGCGGCGCCTATACCGACCAGACCGGGGTCATCCCACTCACGGGCGCGCCCGCCACCGAGCTCTCCACCGCGCACCAGGGATTTGCCTCCCCGGTGTTCTCGCCCGAGCAGCCGTTCCGGATCAACTACTTCGGCGCGCTCACTCCCGGCGGCCCGACCTCCCTCCTGCTGACGCCGGCACAGTACAAGTCCTCGCCATCAGGCGACGGCACGGCCATCCTCCGCACGTACCAAAGCCTGGGGTTGCAGTTGTTCTACAGCAGCAACATCAGCGACGCGGCCCAGGCCTCGGCACCGTCCATCGGGAACGTGTCCGCGGTCCTCAACGGATCAGCACCATCACGTTCCAGGCGACGGTGACCGAGAACCCGGCAGGCATCCAGGGGGTCTGGGTGACGTGGACCGGAGCCGGCACCGGTGGAAGCGACACCTGGCAGTCCATCGATCTCACCCAGGATCCGTCGTCCAAGGCGCTGTGGACGGGAACGATGCCCGCCCCGGCGAACACCGCGAACTTCCAGTTCATGGCCCAGGCGGTCAACGGCGTGGGCCTGGTGGGGCTGGATGACAACTTCGGCGCCTACTACGGCCTGACCAGCGCAGCCGTCGCGACGGCGGCGCCCGCACCGACGCACCTCGCGCTCGCGACCAGCAACCCGACCTCGGGCACGTACACGTCCACCGTCACCGTGTCGGCTGCGCTGACGAGCGGCACGGAACCCAGTTGGGAACAAGCCGATCACCTTTACCATCGGTGCTGCCACGGAGGTCGCCACCACCGACGCCCAGAGCGGCGTGGCAACGGCCACGCTCCCGCTCTCGTCCCTCGCGGGAGCCACCACCCTGTCGGCCAGCTTCCCCGGGGATGGTAGCAATGTGCTCGAGCGGCGACGCCCACCCATTCACGATCAACAGGATCGGCACATCGCTCATCCTGTCGACACCTGGCGCGCCGTTCCGATCGGCTTCGACAGCGGGGTTGTTGCAACGCTCAAGGACGCGAATGGCCTTCCGATCCCGTATCGGAACATCGTGTTCATCGTGACGGGCCCCGTGACGCACCGCGCGGGTCCTCACCACCGACGCCGCAGGGCAGGCTCCGCTCGGGATCGTGCCATCGGTCGTTGGTGGCTACAACGTCACGGCCTGCTTCGACGGTCCGGCAGTCACCGCCTGCCCGTCCGTGACCGTGCACGACCCCACCTATGTCGCCTCGGGTGCGACCGGCAGCTTCACGGTCGGCGCCGCCTCGGCCAACATGGTCACGGTCAAGCTCAAGGACTCCTCGGGCAACCCGCTCTCCGGCGGGACCGCCTCGTACTACGCGAGCGGCTGGCACACGATCGGACTTACCTCGAACGGCCAGGTCAGCGCCTCGATCCTGCCCGGCAGCTACAGCTTCTCAATGACCTACAACGGCATGACACAGCAGTTCAACAAGGTGGCCGTGTCCGGCAGCTTGACCACGGTCACGTTCCAGACCAGGACGGTCGCCGTCCAGCTCAAGAACTCGTCGGGCGCGCTGAGCGACACCGGGTCTGCGTCCTACTACGCGAGCGGCTGGCACACGATCGGCAACACCTCAGGTGGCGTCGCCCACGTCGAGATGCTGCCCGGCAGCTACAGCTTCGCGATGACCTATAACGGCACCCGCCAGCAGCTCAACAGCGTGAGCGTGTCGGGCCAACTCGACCACGGTCACGTTCCAGACCAGCGACGTCGCGGTCAACCTCATCGACTCCTCGGGTGCTCCGCTCGACACCGGCACTGCCTCGTACTACGCGAGCGGCTGGCACACGATCGGCAACACCTCGGGTGGCGTCGCCCACGTCGAGATGCTGCCCGGCAGCTACAGCTTCGCGATGACCTACAACGGCACCCGCCAGCAGCTCAACAGCCAGGCGGTGTCGGTCAACTCGACCACGGTCACCTTCCAGACCAGCGATGTCGCGGTCAACCTCATCGACTCCTCGGGGGCTCCGCTCGACACGGGCACTGCGTCCTACTACGCGAGCGGCTGGCACACGATCGGGGACACGTCGAATGGCGTCACCCACGTCCAGATGCTGCCCGGCAGCTACAGCTTCGCGATGACCTACCTGGGCACGCGCGGCCAGCTCAACAGCCAGCCGGTGTCGGGCACCTCCAGCTCCGTCACCTTCCAGACCGGGGCAGTCCACTCGGACGCAGGCACCGCCACGTCCTACTACGCGAGTGGCTGGAAGCCGTTCACCCAGGACATGCAGCTGCTGCCCGGGACGTACACGTTCAGCTTCAGTGATACGGCCAACGCCTCCTACCAGGTTTCCGCCGGAGTGGTCACCTCCATCCACTGAGTCGCAGAGCGGCAGAGACAGAGGCGTCCCGCACCGCGGGGCGCCTCTCTGCGTTCATCGGGTAGCGCACGACGCCCGGAACCGGAACCGAGCCAAGCCGTGCCTGCAGGTCAGGCTTCCGTCAACCCTGTGTTGGCCCGCCCAACGCCATCTCGAGGAAGGCCAGCACGTCGGCCCGCTCGTCGAGCAGCTTACTCACGGGCTTGCCCATGCCGTGCCCGGCGTCCGTGTCGATCCTGATCAGGATCGGGTCCTCACCGGCCTGAGCTGCCTGGAGAGCCGCGGCGAATTTGAACGAGTGACCCGGCACGACGCGATCGTCGTGATCACCGGTGGTCACAAGCGTCGGCGGGTAGGCGACGCCGGCACGGATGTTGTGGAGCGGTGAGTACGCCATGAGCGTGCGGAACTGGTCCGGGTCGTCCGCCGAGCCGTAGTCGCTGGTCCAGCTCCAGCCGATGGTGAAGTGGTGGAACCGAAGCATGTCCATCACGCCCACCTCGGCGATCGCCGCACCGAACAGCTCCGGGTGCTGCGTGATGCTCGCCCCGACAAGCAGGCCGCCGTTCGATCGTCCGCTGATCCCGATCCGGCCCGCTCGCGTCCACCCGGAGGACGCGAGCCACCGGGCGCACGCGGCGAAGTCGTCGAACACGTGCTGCTTGTTGGCCAGCCGGCCGTCGTCGTGCCATGCCGTGCCGTACTCGGAGCCACCGCGCAGCGACGCCACCGCGAGCAGCCCACCTCGCTCCATCCAGGCGAGCCATTCCGGCTTGAATGTCGGGCCGATGGCGATCCCGAAGCCCCCGTACCCGTGGAGCAGGGTGGGGACGTTGCCACCGGGCGCCACGTCCCGTCGGCGGGTGAGGAACAGGGGCACCCGGGTCCCGTCACCGGAGGTGACGAAGACCTGCTCGCTCACGTAGTCGTCCGGATTCCACGGCAGCGCCTGGTGCGCGACCCTGCGTACGGCACCGTCCGCCATGGACACGGCGAGGACCGATGCCGGCGCGCGGAAGGTCATGAACGTCAGGAACAGCTCGCCGTCGGCACGCCGCCCTGCCATGTCCACGATCGTGCCGATCCCCGGCAGCTCGACGTCGGCCACATGCCGTCCGTCGAGCTCGAAGATGGCGAGCCGGTGGCTGGCGTGGTGGAGGTAGACCGCCGCGAGCCGGTTCCCGACGAGGCACACCTGCTCGAGCGCGTCCTGCCCCTCGGGGATGATCTCGCGTACCTGCTCCGCGTCGTGGACGTCGACGGCGATGACCCGGCCGAGCGGCGCCTCGCGGTTCGTGCGGAGGAACAGCATCCCGTCGACGGTCGCGATCGGCTCGTAGTGCGCGTCGGCCGCATCGAGAAACGGCCGCACGACCGCGGCCTCGACGCCGCGGGTCAGATCCGCGGTGTAGATCCGGTTCTCGGGATCGGTGCCCCGCGACACGCCCAGGACCAGGAGGCGGCCACCGTCGGACACCTCGGGGTCCCAGCCCCATTCGGGCTCGTGCGGCGTCGCGAACACGAGCCGGTCATCCTTCGCGTCCGTTCCGAGGAGGTGGTAGCGCAGCTCCATGTCCCGGTTCGGTGCGTCGTACGCGGCGTCGAGCTCCGGCTCCGGAAAGCGGCCGTAGAAGAAGCCCGCGTCGTCATGCGTCCAGGCGACGGAGGCGAACTTGCCCCACGTGATCCGGTCGGGCAGCTCCTCTCCCGTGACGGCGCGTCGAACGCCCCACGTGCGCCAGTCGGACCCGGCATCGCTCGTGGCGCAGGCAACGAGCTCGCCGCTCTCCGACACCGCCACGTCGGACAGGGTCGTGGTCCCGTTCACGCTCAACCCGTTGGGGTCGAGCAGCACCCTCCCCTCCCCGTCCGGCGCGCCGGCGGTCCACAGGACATCCTGGTCCTGCAGGCCGGTGTTCCGGAGCTGGAACCACCGGTCGCCTCGCCGCCACGGAGCGCCTGCGCGCTGGTGGTTCCACAGCTCCGCCAACCGGGCGCGGATGGCCGCGCGAGCCGGGAGCCCGCCCAGGACGCTCGAGGTCAGCTCGTTCTGCGCCGCGATCCACGCGCGGGACGCCGGCGTGTCACTGTCCTCGAGCGGGCGGTAGGGATCTGGCACGAGGGTGCCGTGGTGGTCGTCGACCTGGTCGCTGGTCGGCGGCGAGGGGTACGTCAGTCTGGACATCGGCGCCATGCTATGGCACCTCGGCCAGTCGATGCGCGCGGTGAGCTCGGCCCGGGTAGGATCGGTCCCATGTACGACATCGCCACGGCAGCCGTCGAGGCCGCCCTTGCCGCCGGCGCACGCTACGCCGACGCGCGGATCATGGAGCAGCGCTCCGAGTCGATGACCGCCCGCAACGGCATCGTCGAGACCCTGGATCGCGGGGAGCGAAACGGGGTCGGCGTGCGCGCCCTCATCGGTGCGTCCTGGGGGTTCTTCGCGACCCCGGACCTCTCGCCGCGTGCGGCCCGCCGCGTCGGGACACTGGCCGCCGAGGTGGCCCGTGCCTCTGCACGCGTTCCCGGCCCGGCGCTGGACCTCGTGCCCGGCGAAGCGGCAACGGGCTCCTGGGCCAGCGAATGCCTCGAGGACCCGTGGGCCGTGCCGCTGGCCGAGAAGGGCGACCAGCTGGAGAGCGTGACGCGCACCATGCTCGATCACGGCGCCGACATCGCCGAGGCGCGCCACCGCATCTGGGACACCCGCAAGTGGCTGGTGTCGAGCGAGGGGCACCGGGTGGACCAGCGCATCGTCGAATGCGGCGCGGCGCTCAACGCGACGGCCGTCGGCGAGAGCGAGACGCAGCGACGCTCCTACCCGGGCATCCGCGGGCAGTACGGCACCCGTGGCTGGGAGCTCGTCCGCGAGCTCGACCTGGCCGGCAACGCGCCGCGGATCGCCGAGGAGGCCCGGGCCCTCCTGACCGCTCCGCCCTGCCCGGCCCTCGACGCCACCGACCTGATCCTCGGCAGCGAGCAGATGGCGCTCCAGATCCACGAGTCGGTGGGTCACGCCGTGGAGCTGGACCGGATCCTGGGCTGGGAGGCCGCGTTCGCCGGCACCTCCTGGCTGGATCTCGCCCAGCTCGGCACGCTGCGCTTCGGCTCACCGCTCATGAACATCACGGCGGACGCCACGCTTCCGGGTGCCCTCGGCAGCTTCGGGTACGACGACGAAGGCACGCCGGCGCGCGCCGTCGACATCGTCCGTGACGGGCTCTGGGTCGGGGTCCTCTCGGGGCGCGACTCGGCGGCGTTGGCGGGGCTCTCGTATGCCGGTGCGGTGCGCGCCGACGGGTTCGACCGGATCCCCATGGTCCGGATGACCAACGTCGGCCTGCTGCCGGGACACGACAGCCTGGACGGGATGATCGCGGCCACCGATGACGGGATCCTGATGGACACCAACCGTTCCTGGTCGATCGACGACAAGCGGCTCAACTTCCAGTTCGGCTGCGAGATCGGCTGGGAGATCAAGGGCGGCCGGCGGGGGCGGATGCTGCGCAACCCGACATACACCGGCATCAGCCCGCGGTTCTGGGGTTCGATGGACATGCTGGGCAACCGCGACGAATGGACGTTCTGGGGCACGCCGAACTGCGGCAAGGGTCAGCCGATGCAGGTCGGGCACACGGGTCATCCGTCGGTGCCGGCGCGCTTCCGGGGCGTGCGTGTGGGGGTGCGAGGGTGACCGGCTCGCGCGGGACGGAGGCGGACACGATGTCCATGTCTGTGGGGACCAGCACGAACGCGACCGATGCTGCCGAGCGGGTGCTGCAGCGCGTCCGTGCTCGCGCTGCCGGCGCGGAGGCGGAGGTCACCATCCAGGAGGGCCAGCAGGCGCTGACCCGGTTTGCGAACGGGTTCGTCCACCAGAACGTGGCGTCCGAGGTCCACGCTGTAGAGCTGCGGGTCGCGCTCGATGGGCGCAGTGCCGCCACCAGCCTCGCGGGCCGGCTCACCGATGACGCACTGGCCCGGCTCGTGGACGGTGTCCTCGATGCGGCGCGCGTGCGACCGCCGGATCCGGACTGGCCGGGCCTGGCGCCCCTCACCGCCGCACCGGCGGTGGACCACTGGGACGATCCGACCGCGCAGGCCTCCCCGGACGATCGCGCGGCACGCGTGGCGGCGTTCGTGGCGGCAGCCGATGGGCTCGCGACCGCGGGAGCCTGCGACACGGCCGGCATGCGAGTCGCGTACGCGAACAGCGCGGGACAGAAGCTGACGGGCCGATGGACGAGCGCGGCCCTGGACGGGATCGCTCGAACGCCGACGTCGGATGGCAGCGCGCGCCGGGCGGCGATCCGGCTGGCGGACATCGACGGCGGGGCGCTGGGCGGCGGCGCCGCAGCAAAGGCCCTCGGCTCTGCCGAGCCCACCGACGTCGAACCCGGCCCCTACGAGGTCGTCCTCGAGCCGCAGTGCGTCGCGAACATGCTCGAGTTCCTGTTCGCGCACGGGTTCAACGGCCGGGCCGTGACCGACGGGACCTCGTTCGTGCGGTTCGGCGAGGCGCAGTTCGACGGGTCGATCTCGATCGCCGACGACGCGACCCACCCGGACACCCTCGGTGTCGGCTTCGATTTGGAGGGAACGCCCAAGCAGCGTGTGCGGGTCGTCGACCACGGCGTCACCCGCGCGGTCCTGCACACCCGGCGGACGGCCGCCAAGGCGGGCACGACGAGCACCGGTCACGCCGGCCGTGATGCGTTCGTGCCCGGCGCCCAGCCGTCGAACGTGATCCTCGACCCGGGAGGCCGCTCGCAGGCCGAGCTCGTGGGCGGGATGCGCCGAGGCCTGCTGGTCACGGACTTCTGGTACACACGGATCCTCGATCCGCGCACGCAGATCGTGACGGGGCTGACGCGCAACGGGGTGTGGCTGGTCGAGGGCGGTGAGATCGTCCGTCCGGTGCGCAACCTGCGGTTCACGCAGTCGTTCCTCGACGCCTTCGGACCGGGCAATGTGCTCGGGATCGGGGCGCAGCAGGCGCTGATCGCCGGCCATTCAGTGGGCAGCTACCTCGTGCCCGCGGTGCACCTCGCAGCCTGGAACGTGACCGGCAACGCCCGGGGCTGATCGAGCACACCGATCGCCTCGCCTGCGACGGCGGGCGGGAGGCCGGCGACCGGGAACGATCCCGGCCGCCAGCTCACTGGGCGTCAGAAGACGCGCTTCACCACCGATGAGGCGAACTTGTTGCTCGCAAGCCCGCGCACGGTGATGGTGCCGAAGCGGTAGATCCCGACGTCCTGGCTCGCGATGCGGTTCGCCACGACGGTCACGGTGACGTGGTCGACGGCGGAGCCGATCATGATCCCGATCGTGGTGCTGCCGCCGACGAAGTCCGGGTCGATGCCGTTGCCGGAGATCCGGTTGCCGACGATCACGTTGCCGGACACGTTCTGGCCCGGAGCGTGCGAATGGATGCCCACACCGGCCTCACCGTTGTTGAGAAGCGTGTTGCCGATGACGTAGTTGTCGTAGGAGGCGGCACCCGGGAACGGCGCGAACATGCCGACACCGGCGCCTCCGTTGCCCTCGGAGAGGTTGTGGATGATCGTGTTGCGATAGACACCGCCCTTGGACGGATCGGCGACGGCTTCCGCGTTGTGCGACGGCAGGGTGATCCCGCAGTCGAGCTTGTTGTCCTTCGCGATGTTGTTCGCGACCAGGTTGTCGTGGGTCGGACCTGCCTCATCGGTCAGGAGGAACCCGCCGACGTTGCTGTGGACGTTGTTGCCGACGACGCGGGAGTAGGTGACGCTCAGGAGGTGGATGCCCTCGCCGCAGTCACTCGGGACATTGCCCTGCGGGCGACACTCGGTCGGCGTGGGGTCTGCGACGGTCGCCTCGAGGTCGTTGTTGCGTACGACGTTGTCGAGGATCGACACGCGCGAGGTCATTGCGACCAGGATCCCCTCGGCTGCCGCGTTCTCGACCGTGAAGCCCCGGAACACGGATCCGCTCGCCTGCGATCCCGCGATCAGGACACCCATGCCAATGATCTGCGTGCCGTCGGGGAAGGTGGGCAGGCCGCCGAGCTGTCCGGTCGCGTCGATGATCGCATTGTGGCCGACCAGGGTCAGCCGCTTGGTGACGACGACCTGCTCATGGTAGGTGCCGGCCTCGACGACGATCGTTGAGCCGGCGGCCGCCGCGTCGACCGCATGGCCGATCGTTAGACAGGGGTGTGCCTCGCTGCATGCGTTGCTGTCGCTGCCACTCGGAGACACGTACAGTGCGCGATCGCGGTGCTGATCTGCTGCGGCGGTGCCTGCGACGAGGAGCGATGCACTCAGTGAGCAGACGGCTGCGAGGCCGACGACCCTCCCGAGGGCATGCCGAAACTGGGACGCGGAACCCATCGATAACCTCCGAACTGCGCAGGCCCACGGGCTCGCCAGTGGCTCATCGCGGCTCAGGCGGCCGTTCTGGAGCCGCGAGTCTTCGCCTCGCCTGCATCTCTCTTGGGCCTCTGACTCTAGCCCAACGTCGAGAACAACGCAGGAAGGCTCGATCCCGTTAGGCGGGGGCCCGGATCCGGCAGGAGGAGGGGGTCCGTGTCCACTCGGACATCGCGGACACGGACCGATGCGGCTACCGGCCGGCGGGTCGATCAGGCCGGCGCGTCGCGACCTGGCGCTCCCGCCACACTGGCCTGCGTGGCCCGGCCGACGGCATGGGCCAGGACCTCGAACACCGGGGCCAGCTGGCCAAGCAGCTGTCCGTTCTCACCGTAGAGGGACAGGTTCGTGCCCTGCAGCACCTTCGACGCTGCCTCGACGATCTGCGGCGCCTGTTCGATCGGCAGCATCTCCCGGCGCATCTCCTGCTGGGCGCGTGGCAGCAGGAGCTCGTGCTCGACGTCGAACGCCTTGACCTGGTTCTGCAGCGTTCGCATCTCGAGCTCTTCGCGCAGGAGGTCGCGCTCCGCGGTGATCCTGAGCAGCCGAACGGGGGCTTCGGTTGCAACCCGGTCCTGTTCCGCCTCCATCTCGGCGTGGAAGCGTTCGCGCTCGAGCGCAAGCGCCTGACGCTCGGTCGCGACGGTCTCCGCCTGCATCCGGCGCTGCCGGGCCAGCTGCGCGAGCTCCAGCTCCTCCTGGCGCCGGAGGGTCTCCTGGTCGTTTGCCAGCTTCTGCTCTTCCACCCGGCCCTCGGACGCCATCTCCGTCAGCTGGGCCGCTTCCCGTGTCTGGACGTGGGACTGGTCGCTCTTGAGCTTGATCTCGTTGCGCACCTCGGCTTCCAGCTGCTGCCGCAGCTGGGTGTCCACGATGAACACCTGCGCGAGCTGGGCGACCTCAATGGTGATACCCCAGTCGTTCGCATCGCCGTCCGTGTCGTGAATGGTCGCCTGAAGGGCTGCCTCCGCGACCCCGCTGAGGATCGTCTTGCGCTGCTCGATGCACTCCACCATCGTCATGTGGGACACGGCGTGACGCAGCTCGCCCAGGCAGACATGGGTGAGCAGGCCGGCGATCTGTGCCAGCCCGGAGCCGCCGCCGAAGTCGAACTGTCGCGCCGCCGCGACAGGCTCGGTGACGCGGTAGACGATGATCCCCTTGAAGCGCAGGGGGATGCCGTCCTTGGTCTCCTGGGTGAACTCGAACGTGGCTTCCTGCTTGGTGCTGGGCACGAGCACGTAGATGGCACCCGGCCGCAGGATCACCTGCACGGCCGAGCCCTTGTTCTCCAGCCTTCCTCCGTGACCGATCAACAGAAACTGGTTCGGACCTGCTCTCACAACCGGCATCAGCTGAACCTCTCTCCGACAGGGGGCACTCCTGGGTCAGGGACGCGCGACCAGGCAGGCAGGCGGACCCTGGGCGCTCCGCATCGGCGAGACGCCGGTCCGGGGGCCATAGCCGAGCGATGAGGGCCGCCGCCGGGGCGTCGTCGAGAGGTCGGGCAACCGCGGACGGGGCCGTCGAGACCGTCGCCGCTCCCGTCCAACCCGGTCTGCGTCGTCCACTCGCTGGTCCCCTGCTCCCGCGGTCCCGACCGTCCAGAGGTACTGGATCAGACCGCCGTGCATGGCCCATCTCCGCACGTTTCCGCGCCAGCGGCCAGCACCCGGAAGTACCGGTACCGGAGGTGTCGGAATGCACCACCGATGGCGTCCGTCCGGCTCTGGGCGCGGCGTCACGCCAGGCGCATCGTCAGGCACATCGACCAGACCCGGTCGTCCGGAGGGGTGCTGATGTCCGTCCTCGTCGCCTACGCCAGCCGTCACGGGGCCACCGAAGGCATCGCCGACCGGATCGCCGCCCGGCTGCGCGACCAGGGCGTCGACGCGGTCGTGCGCCCGGCATCAGCGGTTCGGGACGCTGCCTCATACGACGCCTTCGTCGTCGGCGCCGCCGCCTACATGTTCCACTGGCTCAAGGACGCCACGCGCTTCGTCCGGCGGAACCGCGCCCTGCTCGCCTCACGGCCCACCTGGCTGTTCAGCAGCGGTCCTGTGGGTACGGACACGACCGACAAGGACGGGCGGGACGTCCTCGAGGTGAGCGTGCCTCGCGAGTTCGCAGAGCTGCGCGAGGCCGTCCACGCGAGGGGTGAGAAGGTGTTCTTCGGCGCCCTGGATCCGGACGCCCGGCCGATCGGCCTCGCGGAGCGTTTCGTTGCGCTCATGCCGGCCGCCAGGAATGCGCTCCCGAAAGGCGACTTCCGCGACTGGGCCGCAATCGACGCATGGGCCGACGAGATCGCGCGAGACCTTGCGGCGGTGATCGCAACTCGTCGCTGAGCCCGCCCCGGACGACCGCACGGGGCGTCGCGCCGGTCGGTGCGTATGCTTTCACCATGTCTCACACGACGCGACCGACGACCAGGCGCCCCGGCCGGCGACCCATGACCCAGCGGACCGCGCCCGAGACCTCGCCCGCAGACACGCTCGGCGACCGCGAGCGGCGGGCGCTGCGTGAGAGCTGCGAGCGGGCCTTGCAGGGCAGCGGGCTGCGAACGGCCGCCGACCAGCTCGCGGAGCTCGCGACGCTGCCAGGGGAAGACCTGGCGTCGGACGTCTACGGCGACGGTGGCGCCGTCACCGCCCTCGAGACGGAGGTGCGCGAACTGCTCGGCAAGCCCGCTGCCGCGTTCATGCCGAGCGGGATCATGGCCCAGCAGATCGCGCTTCGCATCCACGCGGACCGCCGCAACCGGCGGGTTGTCGCCTTTCACCCGACATGCCACCTGGAGATCCACGAGGACAAGGCCTACCAGCGCCTGCACGGGCTGATCGGCCTGCCGCTGGGCGACGGGCGGGAGCTGCTGACCCTCTCGGACCTGGAGGCGGTTCGCGAGCCGCTTGCCGCGCTCCTGATCGAGCTGCCGCAACGCGAGATCGGCGGCCGGCTCCCGGCCTGGCCGGACCTCGTCGCGCAGGTCGCCCATGCGCACGAGCGGGGCGCCGCAGCCCATCTCGACGGCGCCCGCCTGTGGGAGTCGGCACCCTTCTACGGACGGCCCCTGGCCGAGATCGCCGGCCTGTTCGACACGGTGTACGTCTCGTTCTACAAGGGCCTCGGCGGGATGGCCGGCAGCATGCTGCTGGGTCACGAGGACGTGGTGGCCGAGGCGCGGGCCTGGCGGAAGCGGCACGGGGGGACGCTCTACAACCTGTGGCCGTATGCCGCAGCAGGGCTCGCCGGTCTCCGGCTGCGGCTTCCGAGGATGGACGCCTACGCCGCCCATGCCCGGGCTGTTGCAGCCGCCCTGTCGGGCGTCGATGGCGTGCAGGTCGTGCCGGATCCGCCCCAGACGCCGATGATGCACCTGCACCTGCGCACGACCCCGGCGGCCGTGACGGCCGGCATCCGCCGGATGGCGACCGAGCAACGCCTGTGGACCTGGGGCGGGTCGTCACCCACGGACACCCCAGGCATCCGGCGGGTGGAGCTCACGGTCGGCGACGCCACGCTCGCGATGTCCGCGACGGAGGTCGCGGCAGCGGTCCGGGCGCTCCTTCCCGAGGCCGAGCTGCGATGACCACCAGGCGGGTGGCATGGCGCCGCTCCGACGAGGCGCCGGCGGACGAGCACTGCACCATCGCCATTCGCGAGGGCGGGCTGTCCCTGGTGGGGACCATCCTCGGAGTGGAGGGCGGCCAGCCCATCCGGATCGAGTACCGGGTCCTGGCAGATGGTGCGGGCATGACATCCGCGGTCCACGTCCGCGACCTGCGCGCGTTCACGTCGCGGACCCTGGCCCTCGCGCGCGACGGCAAGGGCAACTGGACCGTTGACGGGGTACGCAACCCGGCCCTCCGGGGTTGCACCGACGTTGATCTGGGCTGCAGCCCGTCGACCAACACGCTCCCCATCCGTCGCCTGCGTCTCGCCATCGGCGCGTCGCACACGATCCGGGCCGCCTGGGTCCGGTTCCCCGAGCTCGCGGTCGTCAAGGCATCCCAGACCTACACGCGTCTCGACGAGCTCCGCTACCGCTATGCCAGCGGGGAGTACGAGGCAGAGCTGGGCGTCGACGACGAGGGCGTGGTAACGGCGTACGCCGACTGGCAGCGGATCGGTGTCGCGATCGGTCCCGATGACACGGAGCCGCTCGACGCCCGTCGGTGACGGCGGACCCTGGGTGACGCGGCCGACGCCGTCAGCGACCGGACAGCAGGCGCCGCAGGTTGCGGACGGCAAGGTCGAGGACCTTGTCGATCTCGGCGGCATCCACGGCGGCCCGGGTGTGAAGCTGGATCGTGACTTGCGAGGTGCTCGCCGTGCCCGCGGCCACCGTCATCGAGCCTCCGTAGTCGCCGTCGACCACGCCCCATTCGATGCGGCGCGACGCGGCATCCGCGAGGAAGGGAACCTGGCTCGCCGCGTCCCGGTCCTGGTCATCGCCCTCGGCCGGCAGCTCGCCGTCGATGGCGGTTGACTCCACCAGCGTCATCGGCGACACGTACTCGGGCAGGTGCACGGGGTCAGCCAGGAAGGCGAATGCCGCGTCGGCGCCGACGCCGACCGTGGTGCTGCGCTCGAACTCGGCCATGTCCACCTCATGATGGTGTCGCCCGGGTGCGCCGACTCTAGCGTGCCCGCGCGGATCACGTGGTCCTCCCGTTGCCGCGCGGCCACGAGGAACGCGGCGCGGGCGGGCGGCCGACCCCGGTACGATCCATTCATGACCCGGTCCTGCGCCACACTCACACGCTGCGCCCTCGATGGGACGTCCCGCGGTCGGGGTGGGAGCGCCCCGGAGTGACCCGACGCGGCCTCGTCCTGTTCGGCCTGATGTCGGTCATCTGGGGCATCCCGTACCTCTTCATCCGCGTGGCGGTCGACGAGATGACGCCCGCGACGCTCGTCTTCGCACGGACCGCGATTGCGTCGGCGATCCTCGTGCCCGTCGCGCTCGTGCGCGTGGACCTGCGCGCAGTCCTCGCCCGCTGGCGATGGGTCGTCACCTTCGCCGCGGTGGAAATCGCCATCCCGTGGGTCCTGCTGGCATCCGCCGAGCAGCACATCTCGAGCTCCCTCGCCGGCCTGCTCGTCGCCGGCGTCCCGCTCGCCGGAACCATCATCGCGCTGACCACCCGCAGCACCGATCGGATGGGGCGCACCGGCCTCATCGGGCTCCTCGTGGGCTTCGCGGGAGTTGCCGCGATCGTCGGCGGCGACTTCAGCGTCTCCAACCTCACGCCGCTGGTCCAGATGGGGATCGTCATCATCGGCTACGCGCTCGGTCCTGCCATCCTGTCCCGTCGTCTCCAGGGACTGCCGTCCGTCGGGATCATGGCGGTGTCGCTGCTCCTCTCGGCCCTGGTCTACGCGCCGATCGCCGCGCTGCAGTGGCCATCAGTCGCGCCGAGCGAGAACGCGATCATCGCCGTCATCGTGCTCGGGAGCGTGTGCACCGCCGCCGCGTTCCTTGCGTTCGCCGCCCTGATCGTCGAGGTCGGTCCCGTCCGGGCCACCGTCATCACCTATGTCAACCCCGCGGTTGCCGCCGTGCTCGGCGTTCTTGTGCTGCAGGAGACCCTGACCCTCGCCATGGGCGCGGGTTTTGGGCTCGTCATCGTCGGCTCCACGCTGGCGACGCGGCCGTCCGGGCGATCGAGCCCGCCGCGACCCGCGGGACTCCGGACCGAGGTGGTCGCCGAGGTTGTCGCGGAGCTCGCGCCGGCCGGCGAGATGGACCCCCCGGCGCGCTGACGCCCCGGGGCCTACTCGATCCTGAACCCCAAGGCCTCGGCGATGACCGTGGCCTGCCCGATGTCGATCCGTGCGTCCCGGATCTCCGCGTTGAGCGGATCAAGGGATGACAGGTCGCTGCCCCGGAGGTCCGTCCCGCGGAAGGACGCGCGATGCAGCAGCGCGCCGGCAAGGTCCACGTCGCGAACGGTCGCGCCATCGAACCGGGTGCCCGTGAGGTCTGCTTCCCGCATCCGGACACCCGTGAACGATGCCCTGCGCAGGTCCGCGCCCGGCATCCCCACCAGCGACCAGTCGCCCTCCTCGACAGCGAGCAGCTGGAACGTGCATCGGTCGAACGTGCTCCCGACGAGCTTGCAGCGCGTGAAGCGGGTGTCGAAGAAGGTGCACGCAACGAACGTGCAGTTGGTGAAAGCTGCGTCGAGGTGCGTCGAGACGTTGAACCTCACGTCGCGAAACGTGCAGTCGGCGAAGACTGCGCCATGCTCGACACCATCCGAGAGGTCGACGCCTTCGAACAGCACGGCCGCGTGACGAGAACCCGAGAAGGACGCGTCCTGCCACGCCGCCGCGTCGAAGGTCGACGTCGTCGGGGACTGCGGGAGGCCGCGGCTGCTGTCGGTCACGCCGGCGACTGCGTCGACATGCCGGGTCGAGCTGCACATGCGGCAATCACGCGGTCGCTCCCCCGTTGACTCCGATCGCCATGGTCGCGGGTCCTCGGTTCGTGGGCCGGACGCTCCACAGCGCGGGCGACGCCGGCTGTGGATCGTCCAACTCTAGCGCGGTCGACCGAACGGCCGGAGCCGGCGTCCGGCAAGTGCGGTGCCTGCCCTACGATGAGCCTCTGCGAGCGAACTCCGGAGGTGCCACCCATGTCGGACATTCCCCCTGGCGTCGAGATCGAGCCGGTCTGGCTCGTCGAGGTGCCGTACACGGCCGAGGCCGCTGTGCGCCGCCCTGCGCACCGGCCGGAGCATCTCGCCCGAATCGCGGACCTGATCCAGCGCGGACGGATCATCGAGGCCGGTGGCTGCGCCGACTTCAGCAAGGCGGTACTCCTCGTGCGCGGCACCAGCGAGGCAGAGGCCCTGCGGCTGATCACCGAGGACGTGTACACCCGCTGCGGCGTCTGGCAATCGCCGACCGCACGCGCGTTCGGTCGGGTGCGGATCCCCGAGGCGCGACCGGTCTGACCCGCGTCGCGGGTCGCCCTCCCCAGGGCGGACACCGCCGTGGGGTAGAGTCGCGCGATGGCCGCCTCACCGCGCTCGTTCGTGCTGCGCCACACCCGCCTTCGACCCGTGCCCGCGCTCGAAGAGCTCCGCCTCCACCTGGCCGACGAGGTCCTGCCGCTGTGGCATGCGGTCCAGGTCGAGACCGGCGACCCGGACGCCGCACTCCCCTACTGGGCCTTCGCGTGGGCCGGTGGGCTCGCGATCGGTCGCTACCTGCGGGAGCATCCGGAGGTCGTCACCGGCCGGCGCGTATTCGACCTCGCGTCCGGATCCGGCCTGTGCGCGATCGCTGCGCTTCGCGCCGGCGCGACCACTGCGACCGGGGCCGACATCGACCCGCTTGCGATCACCGCCATCGGGCTCAACGCGCGCGCCAACGGCTGTCGGGTGTCCGTCGTGGGTCGCGATGTCCTCGACGAGGAGCCGCCGGACGCCGACCTGATCATGGCCGGCGACTGCTGGTACGAGAGCGGCCTGGCCCGGCGCGTGCTTCCCTGGCTCCAGCGGGCACGCGGGCGCGGCATCGAGGTCCTGGTCGGTGACCCCGGACGGCGCTACCTTCCGGCCGACCAGCTGATCGAGCTGGCCCGGTACGAGGTGCGCACCACGACCGAGCTGGAGGATCTCGACCGCAAGCAGGGAGTCGTGTTTTCACTACGCCCGGTGGCGGGCCAGCCGGCGGACGAGCGGCCGGGCCTTCCATGACGATCCCGCCACCACGCCCAGACGCCGTCCATGGGACACTGCGCGGTGATCCGGGCACATCCCCGGCAATCACCGGCGGTCGGCGCATGCGGCGACCCCGCGTCCCGGCGCTTCCACCCAGGTGACCCGCGATGTCCGTGCGAATGTCCAGCGCCAGGCGCGCTGCCGCCTCCGTCCTCGTCTCGATTCCGCTCGCCGTCGGCGGCCTGCTGCTGGGCCCGCTGTCCCCCGTCGCGGCACCTGTGCCGATCCCGGTCGCGTCGCAGGAGGTGCACGTCGCCGTCACCGGGGAGCAGACCGTCGCGCTTCCGTTCGCTGCGTCACACATCGCGCTCCACTGGCCCGGCGATCCCGGCGCCGTCGTGACCGTCGCCTTCAGCCCCGACGGTCGGAGCTATGGTCCGCCCACCACCGTGGAACGCGACGAGATGGGCGACCGCGCCGGCAGCACCGAGACGTACAGCGGCGTGATCGTTGCCGGCGGAGCTCGCTACGTCCGGATCACCGCCGATCGGTCCATGCCCAGCCTGGCAGTCGTGGCGATCGACAGCCACGAGGACCAGCCCCTGCAGGCCGGATCCGGGTCGATCGCCAACGCCGCGGTGTCGCAACCGTCCATCATCTCGCGCGCCGCATGGGGAGCCGATGAGTCGCTGAGGTTCGATTCCCAGGGTCTGGACCGCTGGCCGGAGGTGTTCGAGCCGGTCCAGAAGTTCGTGATCCACCATACGGTCACCGCGAACAACGACCCGAACCCGGCCGCGACCGTCCGGGCAATCCTCCGGCTGGACGCCATCACCAAGGGCTGGGGCGATATCGGCTACAACTTCCTGATCGACGCGCAGGGCCGGATCTACGAGGGCCGCTACTCGCGACCCTATGCCAAGGGCGAGATCCCGACCGGCGAGGATCTCGCCGGCGATCTCGTGACCGGCGGCCACGTGCTCGGCTTCAACTCCGGCGTCGTGGGGATCGCGATGCTGGGGACCTACTCGTCGGTCGACGTGACCCCAGCGGCCCGGGCAGCCCTGGAGAAGCTCCTGGCGTGGGAGACGCAGCGGCACGGGATCGACCCGCTCGGCTCGGCACGGTACGTGAACCCGGTCAGCGGCGTTGCGAAGACATTCCCGAACATCGCGGGCCACCGCGACCTCGCGGCCACCGCCTGCCCGGGCAGCAGGTTCTACGCGACGCTGCCCACCATCAGGAAGGACGTTGCCGCACGGGTCGCCGCCGCAACGGGCGCGGCCGTTGACCACGTGGCGCCGACGATCCTGTCGGCCGCCCCGATCACGCCCACACCAACCGTCAGCCACTCCGTGTCGTTCGGCCTCGTGTTCAGCGAGCCCGTGGCTGGCCTCACCGCCGACGACATCGCCGTCGCGGGCACGTCGACCGGCTGGACGGTGGCGAGCGTCACCGGGTCGGCGGCGATCTACAGGGTGGGCCTCACCGCGGACGCACCGACGGTCGGCACGGTCGGCCTCACGATTGCCGCGGGCGGCGTCACTGACCTGAGCGGCAACGCGGGCCCGGTGGCGATCGTGGATTCGCCGACGGTCTCCCTGGTGGCCTCTCTCGCCGGCACCGTGACCCGGATCTCCGGGCCCACCCGCTACGACACGGCCGCAGCGGTCAGCGCGGCGACCTTTGCCCCCGGCGTCCCGGTGGCCTACATCACGACCGGCGCGAACTTCCCCGATGCGCTGGCAGGATCGGTGGCTGCGGCCATCGGCCAGGGTCCGATCCTGCTCGTGCCCGGCGGCACGATCCCGGCGTCCGTCGCAGCCGAGCTCACCCGCCTGACCCCCGGCCGGATCGTCGTGCTGGGCGGCACCTCGGTCGTCTCGACCGGGCTCCAGACCGCGCTCGCGAAGTACACCGCCGGCACCGTGACCCGGATCTCCGGGCCCACCCGCTACGACACGGCCGCAGCGGTCAGCGCGGCGACCTTTGCCCCCGGCGTCCCGGTGGCCTACATCACGACCGGCGCGAACTTCCCCGATGCGCTGGCAGGATCGGTGGCTGCGGCCATCGGCCAGGGTCCGATCCTGCTCGTGCCCGGCGGCACGATCCCGGCGTCCGTCGCAGCCGAGCTCACCCGCCTGACCCCCGGCCGGATCGTCGTGCTGGGCGGCACCTCGGTCGTCTCGACCGGGCTCCAGACCGCGCTCGCGAAGTACACCGCCGGCACCGTGACCCGGATCTCCGGGCCCACCCGCTACGACACGGCCGCAGCGGTCAGCGCGGCGACCTTTGCCCCCGGCGTCCCGGTGGCCTACATCACGACCGGCGCGAACTTCCCCGATGCGCTGGCAGGATCGGTGGCTGCGGCCATCGGCCAGGGTCCGATCCTGCTCGTGCCCGGCGGCACGATCCCGGCGTCCGTCGCAGCCGAGCTCACCCGCCTGACCCCCGGCCGGATCGTCGTGCTGGGCGGCACCTCGGTCGTCTCGACCGGGCTCCAGACCGCGCTCGCGAAGTACGTCCAGGCTCCCTGATCCCGCATGTCGCTTGAGGCATCCATGAACACCAGAAGCGCCCCCGGTTCGGCCGGCCGGCTTTCGCAGGTCATCGCCGCGCGCGGCGCCGAAGCGGCCCACGGGGGACCGATGGTCCTGGAGCACCGGGAATCGCTGATCTACACGCTGGGCAAGGCTGCCGAGCTCGAGCACCTCGTCATGTGCCAGTACCTCTACGCGGCGTTCAGCCTCAAGGACCGCGAGGGAGAGGGCCTCGACCCCGACGCCCTCGCGATGGTCAAGCGCTGGCGCCGCGAGCTGCTGCGGATCGCACAGCAGGAGATGCTCCACCTGGCGATCGTGCAGAACCTGCTGACCGCCGTGGGCGCCGCGCCCCGGCTCGCCCGCCCGAACTTCCCGCTGGCTCCGCGGGCCTACCCGGCCGGCATCCGGATGGCGCTGCTGCCGTTCAGCGAGACCGCCCTCCGCCACTTCGCATTCCTCGAGCGACCCGAGGACGTCGAGATGGTCGATGCCGAGGAGTTCGCCGCGCTGGGCAAGGCCGTGAGCCTGCCGCGCGCCGACGCGGACGAGATCGGGCCGCATCTCCAGGACTTCGACACGATCGGCCACCTCTACCGCTCGATCGACGCCGGGCTCGAGCACCTCGCCGCGCGTCTCGGCGAGCAGCGCCTGTTCCTCGGGCCGCATCGAGCCCAGGCGACTGCCGCGCACTTCCGCTGGGAGGAGCTCGTCGCGGTGACCGACCTGGCCTCGGCGCACCGGGGCATCGAGACGATCGTGGAGCAGGGCGAGGGGGCACGCGGCGACTGGCGGGAGGCTCACTTCGGGCGCCTGATCGCGATCCTCGACGAGTACCTCGCGGCCGTCGAGGCCGACCCGGCGTTCGAGCCCGCTCGCCCGGTCCTCGCGACCTGCGTGCGCGAGCCGGAGACCGGCGAACCCGTGCCCGTGATCACCGACGCGTTCACGAGCCGGTGCATGGACCTGCTCAACGCCGTCAACGAGGTGCTGCTCCAGCTGCTCGCGCGCTACTTCGCGCACACCGACGAGACGGACGAGCAGCTTGCCGTGCTGGCGGACATCGCGGTCGGCCTCATGTTCGGCGCCATCAAGCCGCTGGGGGGCCTGATCACCCGGCTGCCGATCGGGCCCGAGCACCCGGGCGCCACGGCCGGACCGACCTTCGAGCTGTTCTACGCGGTGGACTACCTGCTCCCCCACCGCGACGCGGCCTGGGCCGTGATGGAGGAGCGCCTGCGCGACATCGCGGGACTCGCCACCCGGTGCAGGGACCAGTGCGTGCCGACCTACATGGTTCCGCTGATCAAGGTGACGGACGCGCTCAGCGGGTACGCGGACCAGCTCGCCGCCGCCCGGTGACCGCGTCCCGTCCGGGCACGCCGACCAAGCCCGCCGATCGACCCGACTTGCGCCGGGTGCGATGATCCACGCATGCTCGAGTACGGACAGGCAGTCGGCCAGACCACCGGAGCCGGCGGTCATGCCGGTGGCGGCACGCAGGACGTGGGTGCCGGTGCGGCCGCATTGGTGTCCAACGCTGTCAACACCGTCTCGGCCCTGCCGCCCGAACAGCTCCTGGTCGTTGTCCTGGCGATCTTCGCCGGGCTGATCCTCCTCCGGCGGGCATTCTGACCGACGGCACGAGCGGTCCCACGTGCGACCGCGCAGCACAGAGCCGTTCCCAGTCGGAAGGGCCTGCCGAAACAGGGGCGGTTGCCCTGTCATGCGGCGACCGGGGGGCCCGACACTGCGCCTCGTTGGCGTCCTCGAGGCTGCGTGGAGACATCCGATGGCGACGAGTGGATCCCTGCCGGCAATCACGGGCGGCCGGGTCCGCGACGGCAATGGCCGGACACGGGACCTGCGGGTCGGCGCCCTGCTGCTCATCGTGGCCGGCTTCGTGATCTTCATGGGCATCACCACGGCCGAGGCCCTGTATCCAGCCCCATACACCACCAACGCGAACGCGATCAGCGACCTGGGTGGAACCGAACCGCCCGACAGCGTGGTCCTCCAGCCATCGGCGACGATCTTCGATCTCGCCATGGTGATCACCGGCCTGATGGTGGCGGGCGCGTCGTGGTTCGTTCACCAGGCCTTCCGGCGTCGGTCGGTGACGATCCCGATCACGATCCTGGGGGTGGCAGCCCTGGGTGTCGGCGTGTTTCCCGGCAACACCGGCACCATCCACGCGATCTTCGCGATGTTCGCCTTCGTGTCAGGGGGCGTCGCCGCGCTGAGCGCGGCACGTGTCACCGCCACGCCCTTCCGCCAGCTGTCCGGGCTGCTCGGGGCGATCACATTGGTCGTGCTCGGGTCATACATGCTGCTCGGCGACGCGCACCCCCTGGCCGGTCTCGGGATCGGCGGCATCGAGCGATGGATCGTGTACCCGGTGATCCTGTGGCTCATCGCATTCGGGGGACACCTCGCAGGCCTCCCCGACCAGCCGACCCGATAGTCAGTCGTCCCGCAGCCGCCCGGTGTGCGGACGCGGGCCGAACGTCACGTCGCTCGCTCGTTGTCGGTGCCCGGACGCCCGCCGGAAGCGGGCCGGACGGCCGTGCGGACGATGACCAATCGGCGGTTTCGGGACGCAACTTGTCTGTCACCATGCCTCGTGGCGTCCCGCCGCCGATGGAGCGCCGAGATGTCGACACATGCCCTCACGCAACCTCAGGCCATGGAGATTCCGCGGCCCGAGCTGCACCGCACCGGCAAGATCACGATCACCCTCCTGGTCGTGCTTGGGCTGGGTGCCCTCGCCGGCGGCGCGGCCCTCGTGTCCAAGCCCGACGGCAGCGTGATGGAGTTCGATCCGTCGCTCCTCGCGGGCAGCCCGTTTGTGGACTTCCTGGTGCCGGGTCTGATCCTGGGTGGCCTGTTCGGCGTGGGATCCTTGATTGTCGTGGCGATGGGCCTGCGCCGGGCCAAGCTCGCGCCATTCCTGGCATTCGCGCTCGGCTGCGCACAGATGATCTGGATCACGGTCGAGCTCGCGGTCATCCGCGAGCTGAGCTTCCTGCACCCCCTGTTCTTCGGGGTCGGGCTGGCGATCGCGGCGAGCGCCGTTCCGTGGGGCTGGCCGACCTTCCAGGCCTGGCGCCGGGCGCGCTGAGGCCCGAGCGGGCTCGAACCCGCCGACGCAGGATCAGGAGGTCAGAGCCGGCACCGCCACGGCCGAGGCCACGCGCTCGCCCCAGCTGCGCGCCCGCTCGAGCTCACCCTCCACGAGGCGGCCGAACGGCGGTCCTGACGGGCCGCCGACCAGGAAGCTCTCGGGCGGGGCCACCACGTGGAACCCGATCCGTCGAAGAGCCTTGTCGGCTGCCCGCGCCGCCGAGCCCCACAGGATCGCGGGCCCCTTGATGCGCGTGTCGAAGGCGGCCCCTGCGGTCGACGAGCCCGGCTCGATGAACGACAGCCACTCTCGGACGCCCTCGCCGTGACTCACCACCTGGCGATCACCGGCCCGTCGGGCCGCGTCCGCTCGCGTCTTCGGGGTCGTCAGACCGTGCGCGTGCGTCGGACCGCCGACGACGACCAGGGCGATCGACTCGTCGAGCACGCTCGGCGTGCGGGCCACCTCCAAAGCATCGACATCCATCGACTTCCGGATCCCGTCTGCGATGGCGAGCGCCACCTCGCGGGTGTTGCCGAACATCGACTCGTACACGACCAGGGCACGCACCACCGTCCTCCGTCACGCGGCTTCCGTCCGCACATTGTCGTGAGGTCGTCGCGCGAAGCCTAGAGCCGACGGCACCGACCGGGCCGGACGGCCGGCTCTCCGCCACGCGCCCGGAATGATTGCGAATTCTTGGCCCGTGGTTGGTTGAACTGTTGACCGTCGGGCGCTCA
Source organism: uncultured Chloroflexia bacterium (assembly GCA_963849495.1). GTDB lineage: Bacteria > Chloroflexota > Limnocylindria > Limnocylindrales > CSP1-4 > CAIXZV01. The sequence continues at coordinate 188,121 of CAWKHN010000019.1, forward strand.
CCATCCTGATAGCGAAAGGATGGTGCAGCGTGGCAGCACGAACGGCGGTAGATGAGGGTGGCGCCGGTGTGACCGGCCTGGACACGATGACCGAGCGGCGGATCCTGGCACGGTGGCCCCGCCTGGAGCGGTCCGCACTCCGGCGATGCGGTCATGATCCACGCCGCATCGCCGCGCTCATCGGGCGCCGGACCAGCCTGCCGCCGGACGCGATCCTGCGGCTCCTGACGATGCCGGACGTCGGCGACGACGACGTCAGGCTCTGGTTCGGCTGAGGCAGCTCAGGCCAGGTCAGCGCCCGCGAGCAGCCCGCCCGCGTCCGGGCCCTCGACGAACTGGAGCCGGTACAGCCTGGTGTAGAGTCCGTCCCGCGACAGCAGCTCCTCGTGGGTGCCAAGCTCCACCAGCCATCCGTCGTCCAGGACCGCGATCCGGTGGGCGCCCCGGATCGTGGACAGCCGGTGCGCGATGATGACCGTCGTCCGCCCGACCTTGAGCCGGTCGAGAGCTTCCTGCACGAGGCGCTCGGACTCGTTGTCCAGGGAGCTGGTCGCCTCGTCGAGCAGCAGGATGGGCGGATCCTTGAGGATCGCCCTCGCGATCGCGATCCGCTGCCGCTGGCCGCCCGAGAGGCGTGCGCCGCGATCCCCAACCTGCGTGTCGTAGCCGTCCGGCAGCGCGCTGACGAACCCGTGCGCGTTCGCCGATCGAGCGGCCGAGATGATCTCGTCCTCGCTTGCCTCCAGCCGGCCGTAGCGAATGTTGTCGCGGATGGATCCACCGAACAGGGTGGCTTCCTGGGGCACGAGGCCGATCTGCCCCCGGAGGCTGGACAGGGTGATGCCCCGGATGTCCCGCCCGTCGATCCGGATCGCCCCGTCGGTCACATCCCACAGGCGGGGAACGAGTCCAGCCAGGGTCGTCTTGCCCGAGCCCGAAGGGCCGACCAGCGCAAGGACCTCTCCCGGCGCGATGTCGAGGCTGACCTCGCGAAGCACCGGCCGAACCCCGTCGTAGGCGAACGAGACGCCCGCCAGCTCGATCCGACCAGGAACGGGCCCGATGGGCTGGGCGCCGGGAGCGTCGACGATGGTCGGCTGCGTGTCGATGATCTGGAACACCCGGGTCACCGCGCCGGTGCCCTCGCGGAACTGACCGTAGAGGCTCGCGATCGTGGCCAGGCTGGCCCCGATCGTCACGCCGTAGAGGAGGAACCCGGTGAGTGTTCCGATCCCCAGCGTGCCGTTGATCACCTGGTGCCCGGTGAACCACAGCAGCACCGCAATGGCGCCATACCCCAGGAACCCCATGATGCCGCCAAACGAGGCCCGCCACAGCGCAAGCCGTGAGCCGGCCGCGACGACGCCCCGGAGGTCGGCCTCGTATCGCTGGACCTCCCATGTCTCGCGGACGTAGCTCTCCACGACGCGGATCCCGGACAGCGCCTCCTCGGCCGTCGCCGTGCTGCGGGCGATGGAGTCCTGCACCTGCGTGCTGACGAGCTGCAGCGGGCGCCCGAAGATCACGGCCACCACGATCAGCGCCGGGGCGAGGACCAGCGCGATGGCCAGCAGCATCGGACTGAGCATGAACAGGATCGCGATCGCCCCCACGAGGCCGATCAGGGACGACAGCAACGCGGTCACCGTCTGGGTGAGCAGCGTCCGGATGAGGGTCACGTCGCTCGACAGCCGGGAGACCAGCTCCCCGACCCGGTTCCGGCCGTGAAAGTCGAGGGACAGCGTGACCAGCCTCCCGAACAGCTCGCCGCGCAGCTGCGCGACCACCCGCTCCCCCACGACGCCCAGCAGGTACGACTGGATGAAGCCGCCCAGCGACTGGGCGAGGAACAGGATCACGAGGCCGATGAGCAGGCGGTCGAGGCCCGCGGCGTCACCGCCGGCGATGACCGAGGTGACCAGCCCCGCCACGACCAGCGGGACCAGCAGGGCAAGCCCCGACCCCAGGAGCAGCCCCCCGATGGCGACCGAGAACGGGAGCAGGTGCGGGCGCAGGTAACGGAGCAGGCGGCGCCAGGGGACGCCACCCAGACCGCGGATCCGGCGTGCGACCTCGCCGGCATCGGGCGGCACCGTGACCGGCGTCAGCTGGTCCATGCGCGGATCATGCCACGCGCTCAGGCGCGGTCAGGCGCAATCGCGCGCGATCCATGGACGTCCGCGTCAGGTGGGGGCCTCCGCCTCGATGGCCGGTCCGCCGACGCGGGACGTCCGGAAGGCGAGAGTGACGGTCCCCGGGTCCCGCCATGACCCGGTTGGGAGGCCCGCCTTCCGGCACGCCGTGTCCAGCATCGCCGTGCGGTCGTTGCCGAGCATCGCCGCAACCTCGGGCAGGAGCAGGCCGCGCCGCCCCCGGCGCTCCACGACGATCCCGTCGACTCCAAGCCGGAACGCCATCGGGTCGTCCAGGGCCACCAGCAGGCCCAGCACAGACACCTCGACGTGGATCTGCACCAGCTCGCTCCTGCGCACGCTCGCGAAGCGCGGGTCTTCGAGGGCCGCCCACGTCGCGGCCTCGACGACGGAATCCTCGACCGGGGCACTCGCGTCCATGTGCCCGATGCAGCCGCGCAGCTGGCCGCCCTCGGTCAGGGTGACGAAGGCAGCCCCGCGGCGCCCGGAGATCGGCCGCTGCGCGCGAACGGCGTCAATCGCGGATCGCGGCGCGGCCCCGACCGCCGCGGCAAGGGCGGCCCGCGCGAGCGCCAGCAGCGTGCCGCGTTCGACATCGGTGAGCTCCACCGGCGCCGGCAGGCTGACCGGAGCGGGCACGCCGGCGGCATCGGCCCCAGGGGGCATTTGGGTCACGGCGGAATCGGGCATCGGATCGCTCCATCTGCGACACCGGCATCGTGCGCGGACCCGGTCACCGATCCGAGAGCGGTTCTGCCCGGATTCGGGACCGGCCGGCACTGTGGCGGCGGTAGGCCCGTGAGGGAGACTGGCCCGGGAGTGATCCATGTCGCTCATCGACCGAACCGCAGGTGCTCCGGTCCCGACGACCCTCGCCGCCGCCGAAGCGGACGGTGCCGTCCGGTGCGCGGTATGCGCGCACAGGTGTCTCGTCCGACCGGGCCGGCGCGGGATCTGCGGCGTGCGCGAGAACCGGGGCGGCGAGCTCCTTGCGCTGGCCTACGGCGCAGTCGCGGCCGCCGGCGTCGACCCGATCGAGAAGAAGCCGCTGTTCCACGTCGACCCGGGGTCGCTCGCCTACTCGATCGCAACCGCCGGCTGTCCGTTCCACTGCGTCTTCTGCCAGAACTGGGAGATCGCGCAGGGTCCGAGGCTCGGGCTGGAACTCCCGGTTCGCGCGATGACGCCCACCCGCATCGTGTACGAAGCGCAGCAGGCCCGCGCGCGGTCAATCGCGTACACCTACGTCGAGCCGACGGTGTTCCTCGAGTACGCCCTCGACACGGCCCGGCTGGCCCGGCACGCCGGCCTGCGCAACCTGTTCATCACCGATGGCTACGCGACGCGCGAGGCGATCGGCCTGCTCGCGCCGGTCCTCGACGCCGCGAACGTCGACCTGAAGTCATTCAGCGACACGTTCTACCGCCGGCTGTGCGGGGCACGGCTCGCCCCCGTGCTGGACGCGATCGTGGCGATGCGCGAGGCCGGCATCTGGCTGGAGCTCACCACCCTCGTGATCCCCGGCCACAACGACACCGACCCGGAGCTGCGCGACCTGACGACGTGGATCGTCGAGACCCTGGGGCCGCTGACGCCCTGGCATGTCAGCCGCTTCTTCCCCGCCCACCGCATGCCGGACGTCCGGCCGACCCCGGTCTCGACCCTCCTCCGGGCGGCGGATCTCGGGCGCGAAGCGGGTCTCCGCCATGTTTATGTCGGCAACGCCCCGCAGGTGGGCCTCGAGGACACGAGCTGCGCCGGGTGCGGACAGGTGGTCATCGAGCGCCGCGGATATCGAACGCGGTCGATCCTCAAGGACGACGGAGCCTGCCCACGGTGCGGCCGGGCGCTCGAAGGCCTCGGGATGGCGCGGGACGGGGCGATGGCCGGCCTCGCCGGGGTGCACGCGTGAGCACCGGTGGGAGCGCGGGGCCCTCCGGCGCAGCGATCCGCTTGCCCGCGGTCGCGGGCGTGTTCTATCCCGGCTCTGCCGATCGGCTGACGGCGATGATCCGCGAGCTGCACGCCGAGGCCGCTCGCCTGCCGTCTCCGGCCGGCAAGCCCGCGCCGGGACTGCCGCTCGGCCTGCTCGTGCCGCATGCGGGCTTCGTCTACTCGGGCGTCACCGCCGCCGCGGCATGGGGCCTGCTCGCACCCGGAGGTGACCGCCCGCCTCCGACCGTCGTGATCCTGGGGACCAACCACGGCGCCGGGTGGCTCGACGGCGTCGGCGCGTGGGACCGTGGCGCATGGCGAACGCCGCTCGGGGACGTCCTCGTCGACGAGGCCCTGGCGGCCGCGGTCCTCGGCCTCGGCCCACCGTTCGGGACGGACCGCGACGCTCACGACCTGGAGCACTCGATCGAGGTCCAGCTGCCGTTCCTTCAGGCCGTCGCACCGGAGGCCCGGATCCTCCCGCTTGCCGTCTCGTGCGGACGCGGACCTCATGCCGTCGCCGCCGGCGAAGCCTTGGGCGGTCTCCTCCGGCCGTGGCTCGCGCGGGGGGAGGAGCTCGTGGTTGCGATCAGCACGGACATGGCCCACTACCCATCCGCCACCACGTGCCGCCGTGTGACCGAGGCGCTGGTGCCCCCCATCCTCGCCCTGGACGCGCCCGCACTCGCCGATCGCGAAGCCGCCGTCCGCGAAGCGCGCATGCGCGGCCTCGCCTGCGGGATGTGCGGGATCGAGCCCGCCATCGTCGGCCTGGCGGCCCTCCGGGCGATGGGCGCCGCGCGCGGGACCCGGCTCGCCTCGGCGACATCGGCCGACGCCGACGGCCCGGCCGACCGGTCTGTCGGGTACCTCGCCGTCCGCTTCGACGCCTGATCTACCCGAGCGCCGCGAGGAACCGGAAGACGGGGACGGCGGCCGCGTAGCCGTCGGCCAGCAGGTCCGGGAGGCCCGGGGAGCACACCTCCGCGTCGCTCAGCCGACGGCCGAACACAACGTCCTTCCACCGGAAGAGGTCCGCCATCGGATGGTCCCGCGGATACCCGGGCGGGATCCGCGTGAGCGACTCGTGGGGATGCACGCCAGCGAACCAGGCGACGAAGCCGGGCTCCTCGAGAGCCGCTCGTGCGCGATCCGGGTCATCGCGGACGACCCGGCGGAAGGCTTCGATCCGCGGCCGGTCGGGCATCCACATGCCCCCGCCCGCATACATCTCTCCCGGCTCGAAGTTGAAGTAGCCGCCGCCGGCTCCGTCGTGCAGGTGGCGACCGGCGGCATCGCCGGCTGTCGCCGGTTCACCGGCCGCACCCACGCGGGCCACCCACGGGAAGCTCGCCCCGAGGTGCGTCTTGTAGGGCGACTTGTCACGCGAGAACCGGGTGTCGCGGTAGATCCGGAACGGGGACCTCGCGGGATCCGCTCGAAGGGGAACGTCACGCTCGGCAAGGGCCGCGGCGAGCGCCGCGATCAGGGACTCCATGGGCCTCTTGAGGAGCCGCTCGAAGTCGGTCTTCCGCGGCCGGAACCAGTCCCGGTCGTTGTTCTGGGCGAGGTCCGCGAGGAACTGGATCGCGGCCGGCGTGAAGCCTGTGAATGGAGCGGCGTCGTCCGCCATCGATCACCTCCAGGATGGACGGCAATCTACCCCACGCCGCGTTCGGCCGCGCGCAGGAGCCCCCACCGCACCGCTCGCCCGGTGGGAAGCTTCAGACGGTCCGCCGCACGCGGCCGGCCGCTATCGCCCGGGCCCTCTTCGCCACGGTCATGCCTCGGTCGGCGGCCCGAAGGACCTCATCCAGCCTGGTGAGGTCGGGGGCAAGGCGGAAGCCGACGGATGCCGAGATGCTGATGATCCCCGTCCGGATCTCGATGGGCCGCTCCACCACCCTGATGATGCGCTCGACGATCCCCTCGGCCTCTTCCTCCGCCTCGACCCCGGAGGCGAGGATGACGAACTCGTCGCCGTGCAGGTGGGCGAGGAAGTCGTCGTGCCGCTTCGTCGCGGCGAGCCGCTGGGCCACGATCTTGAGCACCTCATCGCCGACGTCGTGGTCGTAGTCGTCGTTGACCAGCTTGAATCCGTCGAGATCGATGTAGAACGCGCAGGCACCCTGTCGGCGGAGCCGTCGCAGGTCCTGCGCATGCTCGTCCAGCGACAGCCGGTTGGGCAGCTCCGTGAGCGGGTGGTGCCGGAGGAGCCAGTCCGCTCGCCCACGATCGACGGACCGGGCCGCCGCTGCGTCGGCCACGACGAGGACAGCGGGGCTCCACCAGGCGATGGACAGGTAGGCGGCCGCAAACAGCCAGCCCAGCGCGGACTCCGCAGCCATCATGACCGCCACCGAGCGGGGGCGGATTCCGAGCGCGTCGAGCGGCCCGCGGCCCGTCCGCGCCCACACGGCGAGGAGCGCGAGCGCCGAGTTGCCGGCGCAGAAGACGGCCGCACCCGCCATGACCATGACGAAGTCGAGCAGCTCCCCATCCGCGGTCGGCAGCAGGGTGCGCAACCCCAGGGTCACGAACCCGCCGGCCGCCGCGGGGATCACCAGCATGGCGTGGTTGGCGAGCACCCCGTACCAGGGCACGTCGCCACGGATCTCGCGCAGCTCAAGGCTTCCCAGCAGGGCGACCCACACGGCGGCGGTCGGGCCCCCGAGCGACATCACGGCGACCACCGGTGCAACCCCGAAGATGATCGCCGCACGGCCCTCGTCCGTGGTCCCGCGCGTCGAGGTCGCAACGCCGACCAGGACCCAGACCATCACCCCGAGGGTGACGGAGCTGATGCCCCCGACGGCAAACGGGAGCGCGATCCGAGAGGACACGGGCACGGCCATGGTGACGGCGAGGAGCAGCACCGCCGCGACAGCGGCGTACGTCCAGACCAGGACGGCGACGCGCCCGGACGGCATCGGCTGGTCACGGAGGGCGCCGAGGACGCCGAGGACGCGCAGGCGCGAGGGAATTCCGGCCGCGGCCGGCTCTGTGTCAGTCACCGCACAGATCGCCCGGCTCGTGCCCCGGATGCCGCGGGCCGCCCGCCGCACGTCGCGGCGGGACATGGAGCCGCGGTGCGTGGTCGCGTGCGTCAGGTCTCACCACGTTTGAGCATGCCTGCGCCGACGCCGGCGGCAAGGGTACAAAGGTCCCTGCAAGCTCGTTTGGCTTCCCCCTGGGGACCATGAGCGCGCCGGCGCACGGGAGCTGCGTGCCCTCACCGGCTGGCAGGGGCCCCGCGATCGCGGCCGGCCGCGCGGAGCGCGATCTCGACGAACGGCCGGAGCCGGGTCGAGACCTCCATCTCCGTCCGCCGGAAGGCGGCGAGCCTCTCGTCGTCGGAGCCCTGCACCGCCGCCGGGTCGTCGAGCCCCCAGTGCAGGGTGTTCACGGACCCCGGGAAGACCGGGCAGGTCTCACGCGCCCGGTCGCAGACCGTGATCACGTAGTCGAACCGCTGATCGAGGAACTCGGTGACGACCTTGCTGCGGGCTCCCGTCCAGTCGATCCCCTGCTCGGCCAGGACCCGGATCGCCAGCGGGTTCACGCGCGTCGCCTCGGTCCCGGCCGAATGCACCTCGAAATCCGGCCCGCCCTGCCGCTGGAGCAGGGCCTCCGCGATCTGGCTGCGCGCGGAGTTGTGGGTGCACACGAACAGGACGCGAATGGGCGCCGTCGAAACCTCGCTGCGGGTCGCGCGACCGGCGGCCGCGATCGTCATCTCGAGGTCAACCAGCTCGCGCTCGAGCCGGTCGAGGTCCTCGCGCCGACGGGCGACTGCCGCTCGCTGCTCGGCGAGCAGCGGCATCAGGTCGGCATCGATGGCGCCCCGCTCGACGCACTGACGCGCAAGGCGGCCCGCGTCGACCGGGGCGAGGCCGAGCCTCCGCAGGGCGACGACGAGCCGCACCCTGGCGAGGTCGCGGGCGTCGTAGTCCCGATAGCCGTTCGCGGCGCGGTCCGCCGGGGGCAAGACACCGGCCGCCTCGTACCACCGAACGGCAGATGGCGTGATCCCGGAGCGCGCGGCCAGCTCCGAGATCCTCATCGCGCTCCCCCACCGAACAGGTCCACGGTCCAAGCGTAGACCATCAAGTCAGTTGAAGGTCAAGCGCGTCGGGAACCGCCCGCTCCCCGGCCGGTGCTGACCGGCACCAGGGCGGGGCCCCTCGTGCCCGGGCGGGGGCCCTGGTTCCAGAGCGGGGCCCCTGGTGCCCGTCCCGTGCCGCCCGGCCACGCCCGCACCCCCGCGCGGGTAGCATGGTCCGACCATGCCGACATCACCGTCAGACCAGCCGCCGGGCGTGCTGCCCGAGGCGCGCTCCCTGCGGGCGACGAACCGCGACAACCACCTGCGTCTCATGCCCCACGTCGACCGGCTGCGCCTCCTCGCCGAGATGATCGGCGATGTCGACTGCACCGCAATCCACGGGTTGTTCGAGCAGGAGTACGCGGTCTTCACGGGCCAGCTGATCCCGCAGATGGAGCTGTTCGAGACGACTCTCTACGGGCAGCTGGAGCAGCTGATGGGCGGGCACCACTCGATGGCGCCCATGCGCGAGGAGCACCGCGCGATGCGCGGCCTCATCGAGGAGCTCGGACGGTACCGGCAACACGTGGAGGGCTGCCAACTGACAGGCGTGGAGGCCCTCGCGCTCCGGCGGGCACTCTACCGGCTCTATTCCCTGCTGAAGGTACACATCGCCGAAGAGGATCTCTATCTCGGCGTCCTGGATCAGCGCCTGTCGGCGGAGCAGCGGGACGATCTCGCGAGCGGCCTCGACCACGCGATGGCTCAACCCCTCTGAGGCAGCAGCCCAGAGACCGGGCTTCCGTTACGCGCGCGGGACGGCCACCCACTCCAGGTAGCGGGCATCGAACTCGGCGACCAGCCGGGCGCGCTCCTTCATGACCGCCGCCCACTCGTCCAGCGCGGCGTAGCCGGCCGCGGTCAGCTCGTAGTCCCGGCGCGCCGGCCCGCTGCCGGCCGTGGACCAGGTGGAGCGGACCTGGCCGGCTTCCTCCAGGTCACGGAGCGTCCGGTAGACCTGGCCCACATCGACCGCGCCGTTGGTGATGCCCAGCTGGCCGAGATCGCCGATGATCGCGTACCCATGGGCCTGGCCCCCCGCCAGGATCGCGAGCACGAACGGCTCCATCCACCGGTGATGACCACCGGCCGGAGCCCAGCCGCGATGGATGGGAACGCCGGCGGGATCGCTGCCCGACGCGATGCCGGTGACGGACGCCGCGCGTGCGAGATCCAGGCCCGGCTCCTGGACCTCCTCGTCCTCCTGGCCGGACGACGGGACATCGAGGCGGGCGACGGGACGGCTCGACCGGCTCGAGGCACTCATATGCCCACGCAGGATAGACGTCTCGCGCACCTGGTGGGGCGCGAGACGTGCAGGCCTGGCTCTACTGGACGGACGGCTGGGCCTCGGCCTTTGGCGCGGCTTCGACCGCGGGCAGGGTCGCGAGGGCCACGAAGAACAGGGCAACCGGCCGGTAGACCGCGTGTGCCAGCTTCATGAACGGGGCGAGGAGCACGAGCTCGAGAGCCACCGAGACGTGGACCAGGAACACCCAGTAGCCCCACGCCGGCGCGCTCGGCAGGTACAACGCGAGCTCCAGGATGAAGCCCGTGACCCCGGTGACCCAGAGCAGCCCGAGCAGCATCCAGTCGGCCGTCGTGGATCGCTTGACCGACCGGTTGGCGGCACGGTAGCGGTCGATGATCAGCATCGTGACACCGTAGACGAGCGCCATCCCGGCGACGGTGCCCAGCAGGCGGACCGGATACCAGACCGGCACAGGCGCGCCGGTGGCCTTCATCCCGATCAGCGCCAGCCCGTAGTCGAGACCGGTCGCCGCGAGCAGGCCCAGGAAGCCCCACAGCGTGGCCGCGTGAAGCAGCCAGCGCCGCCGGTACCAGGCGAGCGGTGCCTCGGCCGTCGCCTCGTCCGCGTCGCAGTCCTCCCGGAACCCGACCTGCCCGAGGGACTCGCGGCCCACGGCGATCCACGCGGCGCGCGCCGACCGCCCGATGGCGGCCCGGCTGCCGAGAACGTCGGACAGGCCGACGCCCTCACGCCGCCCGATCCGGCGTGCCATGCCGAGCACGCCCGAGAGCCCGGCGAGCACGACGAGGATCATGACCACGATGCCGGTGTTGTGGATCAGGCCCTCGGGGATGAACTCGAAGATGGCGAGCGACTCGCCGCTCTGCGGTCCGTGGGCCGAGTACATGAACAGGGCGAAGAACGCGGCCAGCAGGACGGCGAACACGGTGGCCACGACCGGCCGCGTGTACATCGTCCGCGCGATCTGCGTGCGGTCGTAGCTGGCGATCGCGTAGCGGCGGCTGGCGGCCATGAACTCCGAGGGGTCGGCCTGCGTCGGGCAGGTCTCGCTACACTCGCCGCACTGGTAGCAGCTCCACAGCTCCTTGGTCGACAGCAGCGCGTCCTTCATGCCGACCTGCGCGTACCGGATGACCCGGCGTGGGAAGGTGGCGTCGGTCTGGCTCATCGGACACGTCGCGGTGCACGTCCCGCAGGAGAAGCAGGCGCTGATGTCCGTCGCGCCGTAGCGCTGGAGCTCGGGGTACAGCCCGAGATCGACGGTCGTTGTTGCAGCAGTCATCACGAAACCCGTCCCGTCGGCTCGTACTGGAAGTAGCCGTCCACCGTGGCTCCCTTGATCTCGGCAAGCCACCCGTAGCGGCGCATGCCCATCACCCAGAAGACGACCTCGTGGGTCGGCGCACCGAGCGCCACGGCGATCTCGGGGACTGTCTTCGGCCCGTCCTGCATGGCGGCGAGGATGCGGACGCGCATCACGGGTTCCTCGCGAATGACCTCGCGGAGGTCCCTGTTGGTCGTGCTCATCAGGCGGGCACCTCCACGAGGCTCTCGATCATGGCCGTGATCTGGGCATCTGTGTAGCCCAGGAGGTCGATGGCGTTCTCGGGACAGATCGGGACACAGCCGGCACACCCCTTGCACCCGGTCGGGCTGATGACGGCGAAGTGCCGGTCACCCTCCTCGGCCATCGTGATCGCCTCGTATGGACATGCCGCCAGGCAGTCGCCACAGGCCGTGCACGCGTCTGCGTGAACGGTGGCGACCAGCGGGTCGAGCTCCGTGTAGCCCTTCTTGAGGATCGCGGCGCTCTGGGTGACCGCGGCGAGGCCCGATGCCACGCTCTCCGCGGAGGTCTTGGGACCCTGGCAGGCTCCAGCGATGAGGACGCCGTCGACGACGGTCTCCACGGGGCGGAGCTTGGGGTGGATCTCGTTGAAGAAGCCGTCGCTGCCGGCCGGCAGCTTGAGCACGTCGACGAGCTCCTGGTTGGCGCGCGGGACCATCCCGGTCACGAGGACCACCAGGTCCGCCGGGATCGCCAGCGTCTCGCCGGCCGTGAGGGTGTCGGTCATGGTGACCGTGAGCCCGCCGTCGGCGCGCCGCTCGATCGCGGGGGGCGCCTCCTGGGCGAACTTCATGAACACCGAGCCCGCCTTGCGCGCCTCGGTGTAGAGAGGCTCGAACTTGCCGTACGTCCGCATGTCCCGGTAGAGGTGGAACTGGCGGATCGCTGGATCAAGCCCGGACACCTGCACCGCGGTCTGGACCGTGGCGGCGCAGCAGAACCGGGAGCAGTACTCGTTGGCGCATCCGCCGGTGCCGCGGCTGCCGACGCAGTAGACGTAGGCGATGCTGCGGACCGGGCGGCCGTGCCAGGCAAGCCCTTCGGCCGGTGACTCGTCCACCAGCGTCTTGAACTCGGGCAGGGTGAGCACGCCCTCGATGCCGTAGCCGAACTCGCCGGCCTCCGGCTGGTAGCTGTCGAACCCGGTGGCGGTAATGATCGTGCCGACCGCCACCTCGATCGTGGCCGAGCCGGGCCCGCCGATCCTGACGGCGACCTGGTAGTTGCCGAAGCTCCCCGACTTGCCGACCACCTCGGCCCCGGTGAGGACCGTGATCGCGGGCCGCCGCTTGACCTCGGCAACGAGGGAGCTGATCAGGTCCCGCCCCGTGCGGTCATGCGGGAACATCGGGCCGAACGTGCGGACCCAGCCACCGAGCTCCAGCTCACGCTCCACGAGCGTGACGCCGAGGCCGATGTCGGAGAGGCCGATGGCCGCGCGGAGGCCGGCGATCCCGCCGCCGATGACGAGGGTGCGCGGCACGGTCTCGACCACGAGGGGCACGAGGGGCTCGGTCAGACGGGTCCGCGCGATGCCGGCGCGGACCAGGGACTCGGCCTTGTCGGTGGCGCCCTGCGGATCGTCGGTGTGCACCCAGGAGCACTGCTCCCGGATGTTCACCTGGGTGTACTCGTAGGGGTTGAGCCCGGCGCGCGAGGCGACGCCGCGGAAGGTGTAGGTGTGGAGCTTGGGCGAGCACGACGCGACGACCAGGCCATCGAGCTTGTTGCCCTCGATGTCGGCCACCATGTCGCTCTGAGTCGCGTCGGAGCAGGCGAACATGGCGGTCTTGGCGACCACCACGTCGCCGGCGTCCTTGATGTCAGCGATCACCTTGTCGACATCGACGTAGTCCGAGATGTTGCCGCCGCAGTGGCAGACGTAGACGCCGATGCGCCGGGCCGCAGGTTCGCCGTCGGACGGCCCGCCGGATGTCGTCGGCTCGGGGGTCACCCCACCGGGAACAGGCTGCTCGCTCATGCCGGCACCATCACGATCTCGTGCTCGACGTCGATCTTCGTCCCCTCGAGGTGTGCGGCGACCTGCGCCGCCGCTGCACCCGCGTGGAGGATCGAGTCGGCAATGTCCTTGGCCCCGGACGCGGCCCCGGCGACGAACACGCCCGGGATGCTGGTCTGGCCTGGATTGATGTCCTCTTCGGGCTCGTCCACGTAGCCCCACTCGTCGGGAGCCAGCTCCCCGACCTCGAACAGCTGCTCGGCATCGTGGTTGGGCTGGACGCCCACCGCCAGCACGACCAGGTCGTACTCGGCCTCGACGATCCCGCCGCCGTTCTCGATGTCCTCGTACTTGAGCACGAGGTCCCCATTCGGCAGCTCGCGCACGTCCGCGACCCGGCCCTTGACGTAGGTCGCGCCCATCGCCTTGGCCTGCTCGTAGAACTCGTCGTAGCGCTTGCCCGGCGCCCGGATGTCCATGTAGTGGACGGTCACGTCCGCCAGCGGCAGGGCACCCATCAGGAGCTGGTTCTGCTTGATCGAGTACATGCAGCAGAAGCGGGAGCACAGCGGGTTGCCGACGGTCTCGTCACGCGACCCCGTGCACAGGATGTAGGCGATCCGGTCGGGCACCTTGCCGTCGCCGGGTCGCAGGATCGTGTTGAACGGCCGGGTCGGCGCCAGCAGCCGGTCCATCTGCATGCCGGTGATGACGTTCTTGTACTGGCCGAAGCCGTACTCCGGCTTGAGGTCCGCGGCAAACAGCTTGAAGCCGGTCGACACGACGACCGCACCGGCGGCCACCTCGAGGTGCTGGTCGCGGGCGTGCAGGTCGATGCAGCCGTCGACCGGGCAGGCGGCGACGCACTCCGAGCACTCGGAGCAGACGGCGCAGTCGATGCACCCGCCTGCGGCCGCTCGGGCCTCCGCCTCCGTCATCGGCACCTCGACCTCGGAGAAGTCCGTGGGCGCCGCGCTGAGCACCATGCCGTCGGCCTGGGGCACCCGCAGCGCATAGGTCTTCTGGCGGGCGAGGACCTGGCTCTTGTCCACGACCGGGAGCCGGTCGTCGAAGCCGTCGAGCATGCCGCCCGTCAGCCAGCGGTCGATCATGTGTGCGGCGCGGCGGCCTTCGCCGACGGCGCGCGTGATGTCCGTCGGCCCGTGCACGACATCGCCTGCGGCGAAGATGAACGGGACCTCGGTCTGGCAGGTAGTCGGGTCGGCGACCAGCGTGCCGCGCTTGGTGGTGGCAAGGCCGCCGGCGAAGGCGCTGGTGTCGGCGGTCATCCCGATCGCGCTCACGATGATCTCGCACGGCAGGACGAACTCGGAGCCGGCGATCGGCTCAGGGCGGCGGCGGCCCGACGCGTCGGGCTCGCCCAGCGACATCCGGGTGCATCGCAGGCCGCTGACAGCGCCCTTCTCGTCGCCCACGACCTCGGCCGGGGCGACCTGGAGGCTGAAGACGACGCCTTCCTTCTCCGCGTCGTCCGACTCCACGTGATGGGCCGGCATGTCCTCGCGAGCGCGCCGGTAGGCGACGGTGACCGACGCCGCACCCAGGCGGCGCGCGGTTCGCGCGACGTCCATGGCGACGTTGCCGCCACCCACGACCACGACCCGCTTGCCGGCGATGTCGGGCTGCTCGCCGAGCTTCACCTTGCGCAGGAAGTCGGTGTCGACCAGCACGCCCAGGCGATCCTCGCCCGGCACGCCGAGATTCATCGAGCGGTTCGTCCCGGTGGCCACGATGACGGCGTCGAAGCCGTCCGCCTTGAGGGCCTCCAGGTCGTGGACCGGGGTGTTGGTGACGATCTCCACGCCCAGCGCGCGGACGTTGTCGATATCGCGCTCCACGACCTCCGCGGGCAGGCGGTAGGACGGGATCGCGAGCCGGAGGTAGCCACCGGGCTCAGGGGCCGCCTCGAAGATCTTGACGCCGTAGCCCTTGCGCGCCAGCTGCCAGGCGGAGGTCAGGCCCGCCGGGCCCGAGCCCACGATGGCGACCCGCCGGCCGTTGGGCGGCGCGACCTCGATGCCGAGCTCGGATCCCCGCTCGGCGTGGACGTCGGACACGAAGCGCTTCAGGCGGCGGATCGGCAGCGCGCCCTCGAGCGACCCGCGGGTGCACTCCGATTCGCACGGTGCGTAGCAGGCACGACCGAGCGTGCCGACCAGGGGCGTCGCCTCGAGCACCAGCCGGTAGGCCTTCTCGTATTCGCCGCTGCGGATCAGCGACACGTACCCGTGCGCCTGGATCCCGGCCGGGCAGGCGAAAGAGCAGGGCGAGCTGCCCTGGCGGTCGATGACCGCCTTCTTGGGCACCGCCTGCGGGAACGCGATGTACGCGGCGCGGCGGGCGACGAGGTCCGCGTTGAACTGGTCGGGCACGGCCACCGTGCAGGCGGTCTCGCACAGCGAGCATCCGGTGCAGGAGACCTCGTCGACGAACCGCGCCTTGCGGGTCACCGACGCGTGGAAGCGGCCGTCGGCCGAGCGGCGGATGCCGTCGACCTGGCTGTAGGTCATCGCGGTGATGTTCGGATGGTGGATCGTCGCCGCCATCTTGGGCGTCGAGATGCAGCTCGCGCAGTCGAGCGTGGGGAACACCTTGCTGAGCAGGATCATCTTCCCGCCCACGCTGGCTTCCTTCTCGACCAGGAGGACCTTGTAGCCCATGTCGCCGAGCTTGAGGGCCGATTCCATGCCCCCGATGCCACTCCCGACGACGAGGACGTCGTAGCGCTCCTCATTCGTGCCGGGGACCGCACACCCTTCTGCCATCGTGTTCACCTCGCCACCGCCGGGCCGAGGTCGGCCAGGGCGCTTGAGAATTGCTGGACGTGCTTGGTGAACGGCTCGGAGCACACCGAGCAGATCGCCGCCAGCCGCAGCCGGTTGGCGTCGATCCCGCGTTCGCGCATCGTCGCCTGGGCATCGCCCACGATCTTCGATGACCGTTTGCCGCAGTCGGGCAGGTAGGCGCACTCATCGCCGTCCGAGGCGACGAACACGCCGTCGAAACCTGTCTCGAGCGCGTGCAGGATCCAGGACGGGCGGATGCCGCTGGTGCACGGGAGGGCGATGACCTTCACGCCCGGCGAGTAGTGCATGTGGGAGCTGCCGGCCAGGTCGACGCCAGGGTCGGAGATGTTGTTCGTGGAGAACACGAGGATCCGGGGGACGAAGGTCTCGCTCTGAGCCATCGGCTCGGCGGCGACGGGGGCGGTCATCGGTCTGCAGCTCCAGGGAAGGGCCCGGACCCGGCGGGCGCGATGTGTTTCGCGCCCGCGTCGGTCCTGCGGCCGGGTTACTTGCGGCGGATGACGAACACGCGGTCGTAGCCGTCGGCGGCAAGGGTGCCGAGGAAGTCGTGTCCCACCTTGGCGGACCAGGCGCCGATATCGGTCTTGGTGACCGGGTCGGTGGACCAGATCTCGATCAGGGATCCGACCGGGACGGTCCCCATCCCCTTCTTGGCTTCGAGCAGCGGTCCGGGGCACGCGGCGCCGCGGGCGTCGATCACCTTGGCGGCGGTGAGGCCTTCGAGCTCGGTGAGTGTTGCGGTCATGAGACGGTTCCTCCTAGTAGGTCATGCTGTTGGTTGCCGAGGTGATCTCGGCGACGAATTGGCCGGCGGCGACGACCTCGGCGCCCTCGACCAGGTCATCCGGTGCGACGATGCCGCGACTCTTGATGCACGGGCCGCACACGAGGAGCTGCGCACCCAGGGCCCGAACGTCGTCGAGCAGCTTGCGCAGGGGCGGAAAGCCACCTGCCTCCACCCCGTCCGCGACGCCGGTCCGCATCAGCTCCACGCCGTCCGCCTGGAACCCGAGCACCACCTGGACGTCCGAGGCGAGCGCAGCGCCCGCCATCACGAACGGGATGGTCGCGTGCTCCGGGTGATCCGGTCCGTGGGTGACCATGAACACGAGCTTCTCGCCATCGGCCATGTGCCGCTCCTTGCCATGCGCTCCCGCTGGAGCCATCAGATGAACATCAGCTGGCCGCCCTCGGCGGCCAGGAGGAAGGCGGCGACCCCGCCCGCGTCGTCGACCAGCGGATCAAGCGTCGTCGCGTCGATGCCCAGGACCTCCAGGGAGCCGGCGCAGGCGAGGATGCTGACCTCGCCCAGCTCCTTGGCCATGCGGAATGTCTCCAGCCAGGGGATGGCGGCGGTGCCCGCGACGGGCTGGCTGCTGCCCTGTGCCCCGGCATCGAAGGCGAGACCGTGGTCCGCCTCGATCCGATCGGTCCGGAACGCGTCGAGAGCCCAGTACTGGAGCAGGATGTTGACCGGTCGGTCCATCGCCGCAGCCCCCGCCGCCAGCGTTGCCGCGGCGTGCAGCTTGTCGGCCGTGCCGGAGAACAGGACGATGGAGAGGCTGTCGCTCACGAGTGACCTACCTGGCTGGAGGTGACGGGGGCGCGCGAGATGCGGCGACCCGTCGGGGAAGGGGCGCGCGTCGCCTCGATCGCGAGGTCTCCCATGGAGGAGAGGCGGCGGACGAGGATGGCGCGCATGAGATCGCACGCGGCGAGGATCTCGGGATCGGTCAACCGGTAGCGGACGGAGCGGCCTTCCCGCATCGCCTCGACGAGACCGACGGCCCGCATCGCCCCGAGGTGCTGGGACATGGCTGCCTGGCCGAGGCCGAGGTCGCGGGCAATCTCGTTCACCTCGCGCGGGCGCTCCCCCAGGAGCTGGACGATCCGCAGGCGGTGGGGGCTGGCAAGTGCGCGCAGCAGCGAGGTCTGGATCTCGTCGATCTCGCCCATCGCTTTCCACCTCACCGGATTGAGATATTCATGAACCTTGCATGTGTGCATTACTGGTATATGTCATGCGCATGTATTGCTCATGGGTCACATGTCACGAGAAAGTCGTGCGCGTCCCGGTCCGCCGGGACCCACATGGACCGCGATCTGTGACATCCGGCCGGTTGCGACATCTCACCGCACCGTGAGATGTTGCAACCATGCCGACCGACCTGCCCGTGCTCCCGACACCCCGCCTCGACCTGCCTGCCCCGGACGTGACCGCTGCCTGCGCCGCGGCCGCCGTGCTCGCGGACCCGGTGCGAGCGGGCATCCTGCGGCTGCTTGCCGACGGACCCCATTGCGTGTGCGAGATGGCGGCCGCGCTCGGCGCGCGCGAGAACAACGTGAGCAACCACCTGGCCAGGCTGCGCGAGGCAGGCCTCGTCCGGGCAAGCCGCCACGAGGCGAATGCCCGGTTCCTGTACTACGAGCGCGATGACGCCGCCGTCTCGCGTGCCCGCGCCGCGCTGGGCGAGGTGCTGCGATGACCACGGTCACGATGCGCCGCGCCCACCCGCCCCTGTGGATGGTCGTGGGCCTCGGCGCCGCGGCGTGGCTTGCGGCCTGGATCGTCAACCTGCCGGCGGCCGACTGGGCCGCATACGACCTGCTGCGCCTGGAGCGCGGCTCGCACGTGGGCGACGCGATCGCGTTCTTCCTCTACGACATGCCGAAGGTCCTGCTGCTGCTCACCGGGATCGTGACCCTGGTGTCCTTCCTCCGATCCTTCGTGTCGCCGGAGCGGGTCCGGCGAGCGCTGGCGGGACGCGGCGTCCTGCCCGGGACGGCTGCCGCGGCCGGGTTCGGCATCCTGACCCCGTTCTGCTCCTGCTCGGCCGTTCCGCTGTTCATCGGCTTCGTCGAGGCAGGGGTCCCGCTCGGGGTCACCTTCGGGTTCCTGGTCGCGAGCCCCATGGTCAACGAGGTCGCCCTCGTGCTCCTGTGGGGCCTGTTCGGGCCCGTCATCGCGCTGACCTACATGGCCGCCGGGCTCGTCGTGGCTATCGGTGCCGGGCTCCTCATCGGCCGCCTGGGTCTCGAGCACCTCGTCGAGGACTACGTGTGGCAGATGCACTCCGGGCCGCCCCTCGCGGAGATCCGGCCATCGCTCGATGAGCGCGCCCGTGACGCCTGGCGCTCCACCGTCGACATCCTCCGCCGGGTCTGGCTGTTCGTGGTGGCCGGGATCGCCGTGGGTGCCCTGATCCACGGGTTCGTGCCCACGGACCTGGTCGTGTCCCTCGGCGGCCGGGACAACCCGCTCGCAGTGCCGGCCCTCGTCGCGCTCGGCGTCCCGCTCTACAGCAATGCCGCGGGCACGATCCCCGTCGTCGAGGCCCTGCTGGGCAAGGGCCTGCCGCTGGGGTCGGCGCTGGCGTTCATGATGGCCGTCACCGCTCTCTCCGTCCCCGAGCTCGTGATCCTGCGCCGGGTCATGAAGCCGCGGCTGCTTGCCATCTTCGTCGCCATCGTCACTGCCGGGATCCTGTCCGTGGGATACGGCTTCAACCTGTTCCTCGCCTGAAGGAGAGCGACCATGAAGACCATCGAGGTCCTGGGCTCCGGCTGCCCCAACTGCCGCCGGCTCGAGGCCAATGCCCGTGAGGCGATCGTGATCGCCGGCATCGAGGCAGAGATCGTGAAGGTGACCGACGACCGCGAGATCGCACGGCACGGCATCCTGTCGACGCCCGGGCTGGTCATCGACGGGCAGATCCGCAGCTACGGACGCATCCCGTCCGCAGGCGACATCGCCACCTGGCTCACGGAGGGCTGACATTCGTGGCCGGAAGCTCGATCCTCGACACGCACGTCGCCGTCCCGGTCGCCGACCGGCCGTCGGACACGCCGCTGGCGCGCCTGCGCGGCTTCCATCCCGGCTGGTACGGCGCCGTGATGGGCACGGCGATCGTGGGCATCATCGCCTACCAGAACCCGGGCAATCTCGCGACCCTCCACGACGCCGCCCGCTGGTTCGGCGTGCTGATGGTCGGGCTGTCGGCGCTCCTGGCGGTCGGCCTGGGCGTGCCCTACGTCGCGCGCTGGCTGCGCCACCCCGCGGCCGCGCGCGCAGACCTGGCGAACCCCATGGCCGGTGCCCTCTACGGCACCTTCCCGGGCGGCATCATCGTGCTCGCCGTCGGCATCGCGACCGTCGGCCCCTCGGTCATGTCCGGGGAGCTCACGGCAACCCTCGTCGCCGTCCTGAGCGCGGTGGGGATCGTGCTGGCGTTCGCGCTGAGCGTCGCCTTCGCGGCGATGCTGTTCGTCAGTCACGGCGTGGACCAGCAGTCGGCCAACGGAGCGTGGTTCATCCCGCCCGTGGTCAACATCGTGGTCCCCATGGCGCTCGTGCCTCTCGCCCCGAACGTGGCGGCGGGCGACCTGCCGGTGCTGATCCTGGCCGGCTACGCCTTCTGGGGAATGGGGTTCCTGCTGTTCATCCTCGTCGCCTCGCTCCTCTATGGCCGGCTCGTGTTCCACCCCCTGCCAGCAGCACAGCTCGCGCCGTCGCTGTGGATCGGCCTGGGGCCGATCGGCGTGGGCAGCCTCGCTCTCCTGCGCCTCGCGCAGGCAGGTGCGCCCCTCTGGGGCACCTCGGCGCCCGTCGTCTCGGTGCTGTCGTCGGTCGCCGCCGCGATGCTGTGGGGTTTCGGGCTGTGGTGGCTCGCCGCGGCCGCCGTGCTGCTCGTCGCCTACCTCCGCGCCGGGCGGCTGCCCTATGGCATCGGCTGGTGGGCATTCACCTTCCCCCTGGGGGCGTATGTCGCGAGCACGCTTGCCCTCGGGCGTGCGTGGCACGCCGGGTGGCTCGAGGCGCTCTCGGTCGTGCTGTTCCTGCTCCTGCTCGCCTTCTGGATCCTGGTCAGCGCGGGAACCCTTGGCGCCCTGCGCTCGGGAGCCGCCTGGCGGCGCTAAGCCTGCGCGCACCGGCTGACCGCCCGGCTGCCGGCGTCGCCGCCAGGGTCGAGACCGACAGCCCTCGTCGTCGTACTCTCTTCCTCCGCACGGGGTCACGGGGTGCCCCGCCGATCGGAGGATGCGATGGCCGGCCGATACGCTCTGCTCCTGGGAACGCCCAAGGGTGCTTTCGTTCTCGACGGTGACACCACGCGTCGCAGCTGGACGCTGCGCGGCCCGCTGTGCGATGGATGGCCGATCCACGACGTCTCGGTGGACGCGTCGACCGGCGCGCTGCTCGCAGGCGGAGGCAGCCCGTGGTACGGCCCCGCAGTCTGGCGGAGCGACGATCTCGGCGAGACGTGGTCGCATTCGAGCGAGGGCCTGACGTACGGGGACGATGGACCCCCGGTGAAGACCGTCTGGAACGTCACCGCCGCGCACGGCACGATCTATGCCGGCGTCGAGCCGGCAGGCCTGTTCCGCAGCGGAGACGGCGGCGTCACCTGGGAGCACGTCGCCGGGCTGACCGGCCATCCGACGCGGCCGCGCTGGCAGCCCGGCGCCGGCGGGCTGTGCCTCCACTCGATCGTGCCCCACCGCGAGGACCCGGACCGGCTGTGGGTGGCCGCCTCCGCGGTCGGCACCTTCGAGACGCGGGACGGCGGTCTCAGCTGGGAGACCCGGAACGGCGGCGTCCGGGCCGACTTCCAGCCGGAGAAGTACCCAGACTTCGGGCAATGCGTCCACAAGCTCGTGATGGCGGCCGACGGCGGAGAGCATCTCTACCAGCAGAACCACTGCGGCGTGTACCGGTCCTCGGACGGCGGGCGGCGCTGGGACGAGATCACCGCCGGTCTGCCATCGGAGTTCGGGTTCGTGATGGGGGCCCATCCGCGCGATCCGCTCACGGCCTGGACGATCCCGCTCAACGGCGCCGACCGCGGCCGGTACATGCCCGATGCCAGCGCGGCGGTGTGGCGCACCCACGACGGTGGCGACACGTGGATCCGCTCCGGCGACGGTCTGCCCGAGCGCGATGCCTACCTCGGCGTCCTGCGTGAGGCGATGGCGGTGGACCGGTTGGATCCCGTCGGCGTGTTCTTCGGCACGAGCACCGGCGAGGTCTTCGGCAGCATCGACGAGGGCCGCACCTGGTCGCTGCTCGTGGATCACCTGCCGCCGATCTGGTCCGTGGACACCGCCGTCCTTGGCTGACGACCGTCCGCCCGTGGTGGTCCACCTGCCGCGGTCGCTGGTGACCATGTTCCCGGGCACGGCACGGCGGATGGAAGCCCGGGGCGCCACCGTGGGCGAGGTGATCGCCGACCTCGACGCGCGCGTGCCGGGCATCCGAAACCGGCTCGTCGATGCCGGGCCCGCGCTGCGGACACACCTCAACGTGTTCGTCGCGGGTGAGCGCGCCACGCTCCAGACACCCGTGCCCGCGGGCTCCGACGTCCACGTCATCCCGGCGGTGTCCGGCGGCTGAGCCAGGTGACGGTCCCGGGATCGCACGGCGCATCGGCCCCCGCGGGAGGGGCCGCATCGGCCCTCCGAGCGACCGTGCGGCCCCTTGCCGCCGACATTCGCGTGCCGGACCCTTGGTCCTGCCCGGGCCGCGACCTGCTCGCGGGCCGGACGATGCAACCGTTCGCGCTCTGCGTCCACCGTGACGCCCGACCTTGAGGCTCCTCGATGACGCTTCTCACCCGTGCCCCCGATCCCTCCTCGGACATCCTCCACGTTGATCGCGTCCCGCTCGACGCCATCTTCCATCCCCGGTCCGTCGCGGTCATCGGCGCCACCGAGAAGACCGGCTCGGTCGGCCGGACCATCCTGTGGAACCTCCTCTCGTCTCCCTTCGGCGGCACCGTCTACCCGGTGAACCCCACACGCCCGGCGATCCTCGGCGTAAAGGCGTACCCGTCGATCGGCGCGATCGGCGAGCCGGTGGACCTGGCGGTCATCGTCACGCCTGCCGGGACGGCACCCGGTCTCGTCGAGGAGTGCGGCGAGGCGGGGGTCCGGGGCGTGATCATCATCAGCGCCGGGTTCAAGGAGGTCGGCGAGGCCGGCGTCGAGCTGGAGCGCCAGATCCTGGCCGCTGCGCGGCGCCACGGGATCCGCGTCGTGGGGCCAAACTGCCTGGGCGTGATGAACCCGGTCGGGGCATTCAACGCGACCTTCGCGGCCGGGATCGCGAAGCCCGGCCGGGTCGGGTTCATCTCGCAGTCGGGCGCACTGCTGACCGCGATCCTCGACTGGGCGGCGCTCGAGGACGTGGGCTTCAGCGCCATCGTGTCGCTGGGGTCGATGCTCGACGTCGGCTGGGGCGACGTCATCGACTACCTGGGCGACGATCCGAACACGGACAGCATCGTCATCTACATGGAGACGATCGGCGACGCGCGGGCCTTCCTGTCGGCCGCGCGCGAGGTCGCGCTGACCAAGCCGATCATCGTGATCAAGCCCGGGCGAACGGCCCAGGCCGCCAAGGCCGCGGCCTCGCACACGGGGTCGCTCACCGGCTCCGACGATGTCCTGGACGCCGCCTTCCGGCGGGCGGGCGTGCTGCGCGTGGACTCGATCAGCGAGCTGTTCATGGTTTCCGAGATCCTGGCCAAGCAGCCCCGCCCCGCCGGCCGGCGCCTATCGATCGTGACCAATGCCGGCGGCCCGGGGGTGCTGGCGACCGATGCCCTGATCGGCGGCGGCGGCGAGCTGACCGAGCTCACCCCCGAGACGATGGAGCGCCTCAACGCGGTGCTGCCCGCCGTCTGGAGCCACAACAACCCCATCGACATCATCGGCGACGCACCGCCCGAGCGGTACGCGCAGGCGCTCGAGGTGGCGGCCGCAGATCCCGAGACGGACGGCCTGCTGGTCATCCTGACGCCCCAGGCGATGACGGATCCGACGGCCACCGCGAGGGCGCTCGTCAAGCACGCGCGGATCGAGGGCAAGCCCGTCCTCGCATCGTGGATGGGCGGCTCCGACGTGGAGGAGGGCGCCGCGATCCTGCGCGAGGCGGGCATCCCGACGTTCGCCTACCCGGACACCGCCTGCGACCTGTTCAACCACCTGTGGCGCTACGCGGAGTATCTCCGCGCGCTGTATGAGACGCCGGCCCTGCCCGTCGCGCCCGAGCGCGGCGAGTTCCGCGAAGGCGTCGACCGCATCATCGCGGACGTCAGTGCCGAGGGCCGAACGCTGCTCACCGAGTACGAGAGCAAGAAGGTCCTCGCCGCCTACGGCATCCCGATCACCGACACGGAGCTTGCCCACACGCCCGACGAGGCGGTCGCGGCAGCCGAGGACATCGGGTACCCGGTCGTGGCCAAGCTGCTCAGCCGGACGGTCACTCACAAGACCGACGTCGGCGGGGTCGTGCTCAACCTCCAGACGCCCGACGCCGTCCGCGATGCGTTCGAGACGATCCGCGAGTCCGTGACCGCAAAGGCCGGGGCGGAGCACTTCGAGGGCGTGACCATTCAGCCGATGATCAACTGGAGCGGCTACGAGCTGATCGTCGGCAGCACGCCCGACCCGCAGTTCGGACCCGTGCTCCTGTTCGGCATGGGCGGACAGCTGGTCGAGGTGTTCCGGGATCGGGCGCTCGCGCTGCCGCCTCTCAACACCACCCTTGCCAGGCGGCTGATCGAGCGGACCAAGATCGCGACGGCCCTTCATGGCGTCCGCGGCCGCAAGGCGATCGACCTCGATGTGCTCGCGGCGCTCCTGGTGCGGTTCAGCGAGCTCGTCGCCGAGCAGCCCCGGATCGCCGAGATCGACATCAACCCGCTGCTTGCGTCTCCCGAGCGGGTGATCGCGCTCGACGCTCGGGTGATGCTCCACCCGGCGTCCATCGCCGACGCCGACCTCCCCCGCCTGGCCATCCGGCCGTACCCGCGCGACTACGAGCGCGACTACGAGACCACGGACGGCGTGCCCTTCATGGTGCGCCCGATCCGGCCTGAGGACGAGCCGGGGCTCGCGCGTTTCCACGCTGCGCTGTCCACCCAGACGGTCCGGGCCCGCTATGGAACCGACATGGCGCTCGCGGAGCGCACCGCACACGAGCGGCTCACGCGCATCTGCTTCGTCGATTACGACCGCGAGATCGCGATCATCGCGGAGGCACCCTCGGCCGAGGGGCCCGTCATCGCCGGCATCGCCCGTCTGTCGCGCGTTCATGCGACCAACGACAAGACGCTCACGCTGGTGGTCGCAGACGAGTGGCAGCGGCGCGGCATCGGGGCACAGCTCGTGAAGTCCGCCATCGCCATCGAGCGCAAGGAGGGGATCTCGCACATCCTCGCCTGCCTGTCGCCGGACAACATCCCGATGCACGAGCTGCTTGCGGAGCACGGGTTCGACTTCGAGCAGCGCGGCGAGCTCGTGCTGGCATCGCTCTCCATGGGCTGACGCCGGCCCCGCAATCTCAATCCGCGGAGCGCGATCGACCTGCGTCGCGGCGGCCTGGGGCCGGGCCGGACAGGAGGTCGGCCGCTGCGTCCACGGATGCCCTCTGCGCGTCGGTCAGCGTGTGCCGTCGGTCGTGGCTTGAGGCGTGGACGTAGGACCCGAGCTGGTCGCGAAGCCCCCGCATCCGGTCCAGCTGGCGCGACTCGATCGTGGGCCAGGTCGAGGCCGCGGGTCGCTGCGCGATCAGCGCCAGCAGGTGCTCGAGGCAGAACGCGGCCGCTGATGCGGCCTCCGCCCAGGCAGCCTCCTCGACGAGCGCGACCAGGCTCTCGACCAGGACCAGGTCGGCGCGGGTCACGCGCGCACACGCCGGGCACGCCGGGGGACGGACGGCGGCCTGGACACGCTTCGTGCGCGTTCGTCCGGCCGCTTCGTGGGCGGCCTCCAGCTCACCGAGCCGCACGGCAAGCATGGCCCGCAGCAGGATCGCGGCGCCGAGGTCTCCGGACCGCTGCCGGTCCGCGTCCAGCATGGCGCGGGTGTGCCGGGCACAGAACCCGCGGGCGGCATCGAGGGACTGCCGGAAGCCGACATCGTTGACGCTCTCGGCCAGCACGGACTCCAGGTATGCGGCCTCCGTGCGATCGCGCTCGCGGCAGAGCGGGCATCCGGAGGCCGCAAAGGCATCGGCGAGATGGATGTCCGCGCCGCTGTGGATCGGAAGCTTCACGAGCTGCGTCTCCCTGGGGGTGGTCAGCGTACCTGCGGCCTGGACGGCCGACAACGAGACCGGGCGGACCGGTGCCGCCGGCCAGGAGGCGCCGCCGGTCACGTCACTGAGCAACGACACGCCACTGGTCAGGGCTTGCACAGGCGGCGATAATCGAAGTCTCACCTTCCCTCCCCGCGGAGGGCGTCCCGGGAGGTTGCCGAGAATGGCGATGCAAACGGCCCGATGGCCGGGCTTGCGACGGCGCTGGGGATCCATGCGCCGGCTGACCGCGAGCGAGGATGCATCGCACGGAGCCTCGAACACGGCGACCGTCCCCCGCGCGGGAAACATCTCGAGTGACGCCAGGGCGGGCAGACGCACGCGGTCGCGGGGCTGACCCCGGGACCGCAGCCGTCGGGGCCGGTCGTACGTCCGGCCTCACCAGATGAATTCGAGGGCCGACGTCCGGATGACGCCGGCCCTTCCGCGTTCCTGCCGGGGCCGGTGAGGATCCGCGGAGCGCGCATCGAGCGGGCCTCATGCGATGAGCCGGGGCTAGACTCCCCCGCATGGGTGCCGCCGACGAGACCGTCAACGTCCGAGCCGCAACGCCGGCCGAGGCCGCCGACGTTCGTGCCATGCACGCTGCCAACCGCGCCGCCTGGGACGAGGCGGCCGAGCGCTACGAGGGCTGGTTCGACGAGGCCGTGTCGCTCATCCGCGCGGGGGGCTCGAACCTGTTTCCCGTGGAGCACGACCTGATCGGCGATCTCCACGGCCGCTGCCGGCGGGCGATCCACCTCCAGTGCGCGGGCGGCCGGGACACGCTCTCCCTGTGGAACCTGGGAGCCGAGGAGGTCGTGGGCGTCGACATCAGCCCGCGGATGCTCGGCCTCGCGGTACGGCTGTCGGCGGCCACGGACGCTCCGGCGCGCTGGATCGAGTGCGATGTGCTCGACACGCCCCATGACCTCGATGGCACGGCAGACCTCGTCTACACGGGCCGCGGCGCGATCATCTGGCTCCAGGACCTGGATGCCTGGGCCGCGGTCCTGCAGCGGCTCCTCTCCCCCACCGGGCGGCTCGTGATCTTCGACGGGCACCCCGCGGAGTGGCTGTTCGACGCCGACGAGCACGGCGACTGGATCGTCACCGACTACGACTACTTCGGCAGACCGGAGGCGTCCAGGGGCTGGGCCCCGGAGTACATCGATCGCCTGTCGATCGCGGAGGGCGATCAGAGCTGGAAGTTCGCGCGGGCCTGGACGCTGGGGGAGATCGTGACGGCGCTCCTGGGCGCGGGGCTCCGGCTGGAGCGCGTCACGGAGCACCCGGTGGACTGGTGGGCGGGGCACCGCGACGTCCGCCCCGAGGAGCGCGGGCGGATCCCGCTGTCGTTCTCGATCGTCGGCAGCCGCGGTACCTGACGCGGCCCGCAGGCGGCCCGCACGCCATATTCCGATTGACGCCGACGACGCCGTCGATCACGATGCCGGCATGGCCGATGACGCCGACGACGACGAGGACATTGCGAGCGACGAGCTCGACCTGGAGCTCGATCCGCGCGAGGCCGCCCGGGACCGGCGCCGGGACCGCGAGGCAGAGGCAGAACGTCGCGCCCTGATGCGGCCCGGCATGGGCAAGGTGTTCAAGCAGATCCTCGATCGGCGGGGGCGCGAGGCGGACGAGACCCCGGAGCGTCGCGATCGCCGCCGCAGCCCACGCGCCCCGGGGACGCCATGACCGCTGCCGGAGCCGGCCAGGCAGCCTGAAGTCCTTGCTCTCGGGCACGACGCGTCCACCGGGCGACCTCTGGTAGCGTCGAGGGGATGCGCACCCCCGAGCCGCCGCCCTCCTACCGCGAGCTGTTCCGGATCCCGACACTGGGCCGGATCCTGCTGGGCATGGCTCTCAGCCGGATCGGCGGCAGCATGTTCGGGGTCGCGATCGTGCTGTTCACGCTGGACCGCTACCACTCGCCGCTGCTGGCGGGTGTGGTGACGTTCTCCAGCGTGGCGCCTGGGCTCATCGTGAGCCCCATCGCCGGTGCCCTCCTCGACCGGCATGGGCGGGCACGCCTGATCGTGATCGACCAGTTGGTCGGAGCCTCGTCGCTGGCTCTGATCGCCGGGCTGGCGCTCGCGGACGCGCTGCCGGCGGCGCTCCTCATCGTGGTCACGGCGGTCGCCGGCATCACCGCCCCGCTCAGCTCGGTCGGGCTTCGGAGCCTGTTTCCCCTGATCGTCCCCAAGCGGCTCTGGGAGCGTGTCAATGCGATGGACTCCAACGGCTATGTCATTGCCACGCTCATCGGGCCGCCGGCCGCCGGGCTCCTGGTCGAGGTCGCCGGGGGCCCGGGAACGCTGCTCGTCATCGCCTCGCTGTTCGCGATCGGGGCGGTCGTCTTCGTCCGTGTCGCCGACCCGCACAACGAGACGGAGTCGTCGGGCAAGCTCCTCGTCGACGCGTGGCGCGGGCTGACCTACACCCTCCGCAACCCGACCCTCCGCTCCCTGGGGATCTCGCTCGCGATCCTCAACCTGGGTTGGGGGATCGTCACCATCACCCTGCCGGTGCTCATCCTGCAGCGCTTCGGCCTCGGCGAGGCGGTGGTCGGCGCCGTGTTCGCGGTCTCGGGGATCACCGGTGGCGCAGCGGCCCTGATGGCCGGGCGCTGGCGGACGCACGGTCGCGAGCGGCAGCTGCTCGTGTGGCCCATGGCGGGCATGGCCATCGCGACGACGGCGCTGCTCGTCTCCCCCACCCTGGCCGTGGTGGTTGCCGTCATGGCCGTCACCGGGTTCCTCAACGGGCCGCTGGACGTCGCGCTGTTCACGCTCCGGCAGCGGCGCACGGATCCTGCCTGGATGGGCCGGGCGTTTGCCGTCTCGATGTCGCTCAACTTCCTCGGCTACCCGTTCGGGGCTGCCATCGGCGGCAGCCTGGTCGGGATCAGCCCCGAGACGGCCATCGCCGCCGCGGTCGTGGCCACCGCGCTGGCCGCCGTGGTGGCGTGGCTGTTGATCCCCCGCACCGCGGCCGCGCCGGACCCCGCGACGGCCTGAGGACGTCCGGCCGGCCGGCTCAGCGTGGCCCGGGCCGGAGGAACGTGCCGTCCGCCGCCCGGTTCATGCGTCGGACCTCGAGCACGCAGGCCGGGTCGATCGATCCGTACACGTGCGGGTAGCGCAGCTCCGGGTCGTCGAACCGCCACGGGCTGCCGGTCCGGTCGAGATCGATGGTCAGCAGCAGGAACGGCCGGGCGTCGTCCCGGTAGAACCGGTTCGCGACCGCGACCATCGCGTCGTCGCCGTCGGTGCAGTGCACGAACCCGTCCTCCGCGTATGCCGCGGGCAGGTACGGAGCCGACGGGTCGTGCGCGTCCCAGACCGGCTCCGGCACGAGATGAAGCGTCGGTCGGGTCATGCCGACGACTGGGTCCCCGGGTGATCGTCAACGGAGACCCAGCGGCGGTCGAGCGCGACCTGGATCACCGTCGGGCCCGACGCCGCGAGGGCGGTCCGAAGAGCCGGCTCGAACGCGGCGTCCGTGTCCACCCTGACGCCCCTGGCCCCGCAGGCCCGGGCGACCGCTGCGAAGTCCAGCGGCCCGAGGTCCGTGCCCGGGGAGGCGGCACTGCCCCGTCGATCCTGCTCGGCGCGGATCATGCCGTAGCGCTCGTTGTCGAACACGATCGCGACGACGTGGGCATCCTCACGGACGGCCGTCTCCAGCTCCGCGAGCACCATCCCGAGGCCGCCATCGCCGAGCAGCGCGACCACGCGACGCTCGCGATGAACGAGGGCCGCCGCCAGCGCGGCCGGAAACCCGTAGCCCATGGCACCCGACGTGGGTCCGAGGAACGTTCCGGGTCGGCGGAGCCGGAAGCCGCGCGCCGCCCAGCCGGCGAACGATCCGGCATCCGTGGTCACGATCCCGTCCTCCGGCAGCAGCCGCCGCAGTCCGGTGATGACACGACCGGGGTGGACACCGGGCCCGTCCCAGTCGCCGCCGTCGACGATCGTGGCGGCCTCCCACGCGGCCCGATCGGCCGCGTTGTTCCGGTCCCTCGCGGCGACCGGCTCGGCCACCAGGACCGCGTCCTTGAGCCGGGCCAGGGCCGCGCGGACGAATGCGCGGGCATCCGCCTGGACGGCGAGCACGGGTGCCGGGTTGTCGCCGAGCGCCTCCCGGTGCGGCTCCAGGTCGACGTGCATCCAGCGCTGCCCGCCTGCCGGGAGCCTGTAGTCCGACGTGGTCGGCTCATTGAGGCGTGAACCCAGGACGAGGAGCGCGTCCGCGGTCTCGAGCCGCTCACGGACGACCCGCGGGCTGCCGTAGCCGGTCATGCCCAGGTACAGCGGATGGTCGTTCGGGATCACGTCACCGCGCCGCCAGCTGGCGATGACGGGAACGTGCAGCATCTCCGCGAGTCGCACCAGGTCGTTGGAGCACCGGGCCCGCAGGACCCCGGCGCCGGCGAGGATCACCGGACGCTCGGCCGCAGCGAGGAAGTGCAGCACCGCCCGGACGTCTGCCGTGGCCGGTGCCTCGGGATGCGGCCGGACGACGGGCACGCGGGTGCCGGCGGGGATCGGCAGCTCCAGCACATCCTCGGGAAGCGCCAGCAGCGCGGGTCCCGGCCGGCCCTCGACCACCGCACGGACGGCCGCCTCCAGGGTGTCGGCGGCGGTGGCCGGGTCATCGATCTCGCCCGCCCACTTCGCGAGGCCGCCGATGGTCGAGACGAGGTCGACCTCCTGGAACGCCTCGCGCCCGCGGCGCTCGCTCCGCACCTGGCCGATGAGCGCGAACATGGGCGTCGAATCGGCCGTCGCCGTGTGGATCCCGACGGCGAGGTTGGCGGCCCCCACGGCACGCGTCCCGAGACACACGGCGGGGCGTCCGGTGAGCTGGCCGTATGCCTCCGCGGCGAACGCCGCAGCGCCCTCGTGGCGCGTCCCGACGACGTGGATGCCCGCGGCGTGGAACGCATCGAGGACGGGCAGGAAGCTCTCGCCGGGCACCGTGAACGCGAGGCGCACGCCGGCGGCGCGCAGCGTCGCGGCGACAAGATCGGCGACCGTCGTCGGGGTGGCGGCAGCAGCGGCCGTGTGATCAGCGACGGCGGCTTCGTCCGCGGCAGCGGCCTCGTCGGGCTCCGGCTCGACCTCGGCGTCGTCAGGCTCGGCGGCAGCCACGGCGTGCTCGTGCTCAGCGTCGGTGTCGGTGCGCTCGGCGTCGTCGTCGGTCTCGGTGTGCTCGGCGGGCGCGTCATCGTCGGCGACGGTGGCTTCGGGCCCGGCGACCTCGGCCTCCGGCTCAGTCTCGAGCCCGGTGCCCTCGCCGGCGAGATCGTCGAGGGCGGCCGGGTCGCCCGGCGCTGGTTCGACCGGCGCGGGCTCGACCGGGGGCGGCTCGACCGGGGCCGGCTCGGCATCCGCGGTTGTCGCGGGCTCGGCCACAGGACCCGGCTCGGCCTGCGAAACGTCCGGTGCCGCCTGTGTGGCATCCGGCTCGGACACGACACGATCGAGCGGCTCGTCGGGGTGGGGGTACATCTCGACCTCCTGGTGGCCGGCGGGGGCGGCGGTCCGCCCGAGGCCGGGGCATGCGACTTGGACTCAACGCGACGGATGGCTGGTCAGTTTGGGGCGACAACCCCCGGGGTCGCGAGCATCGCCGCAACCAGACCCGCCACAACGATCAGGGCAACCACGATCATCACGATCCGGGCTGCGCGAGCTCCAGGCACGGCAACCTCCCTAGCGGTAATTCTGGAACTGGAGCGGCACGACCTCGTCGAGCTCTCGCAGTCGGGTGATGACGCGCTGCAGCTCGTCCTTGCTCTTGCCCGCAACGCGGACCGCGTCGCCCTGGATCCGCGGCTGGACCTTCGGGAAGTCGTCCCGGATGAGCTTGACCAGCTTGCGCGCCAGGTCGTCGGGCAGCCCGCGGCGAAGCCCGATCCGCTGCCGGACCTTGTTCCCGCCGGACGGCTCGACCTCGCCCCAGTCGAAGATCTTGAGCGAGAGGCTGCGCCGAAGCGCCTTCGACTCGATCAGGTCGCGGATCGCCCGCGCGCGGAACTCGTCGTCGGTGACCAGGATCAGCTGGTCCTTCTCCTGGGTCAGGTCCACGTGCGCGCCCTTGAAGTCATAGCGCTGGATGACCTCGCGCCGGACCTGGTCGAGCGCGTTCCGCAGCTCCTGCTCGTCGAAGTCCGAGACGACGTCGAACGTAACCTCGCCCGCCATCCCTTCTCCTTCCGTCTCAGCCCGCGAGGTGCTCGCGGGCGACTGTCCACAGCCGCAGGCGCGTGATGCGCCCGTCCTCTCCCGTCTCGGCGGAGAGGAAGCCGGCCTGCCGAACCTTGGCCTCATCGGGGAGGCGGGTCCAGCTGGCATGCCAGGCGGCGAGGATGAAGTCGCCCGCGACCCAGTGGCGCTCGATCGCCTGGTCGTAGTCGCGCTCGGCCTCTGCCGCCTGCAGCAAGTATGCCCGCAGCGCGTTGTGCCCGACGAGCGAGGGGGTGAACGGGTCGAGGGACAGCTCGGCCTCGTCTGCGAACAGGTCGGTGAACCCCTCGCCGTCGTAGCGCATCCTCGCCCGCACGAGTGCCTCGAGCACGTCGTGCGCCCGGGCATAGGTCACGCTCATCGGGCAGCCAGGTGCTCGAGCAGGAGCTCGCCGATCCGGTACGAGC
This sequence comes from uncultured Chloroflexia bacterium, assembly GCA_963849495.1. Taxonomy (GTDB): domain Bacteria; phylum Chloroflexota; class Limnocylindria; order Limnocylindrales; family CSP1-4; genus CAIXZV01. The sequence continues at coordinate 220,468 of CAWKHN010000019.1, forward strand.
GCCCCCCGCCCATCACCAGCACCGCGTCGCCGGGCCGGACCTCTGCCGCCAGCCATCGGGCCGTCGCTTCGACGGACCCGGGCGCCGCACACGGGATCCCGGGTGCCCGGGCGCTGACGGCCCGGGCCAGGCCTGCCGCCGAGGCGACGGTCGTGTCCGGGTCGCGGCCCGCCCAGATGTCGGCGATCGCGACGGCGTCGGCGCCCGAGAGCGCATCCGCGAAGGCGTCCAGCAGCGCGGCCGTCCGGTGGTAGGTGAGCGGCTCGTACACGGCCCACACGCGGCGGTCCGGGGCGCGCTGGCGGACCGCGGCGATCGTGGCGCGAATGGCCGTCGGGTGGTGGCCGTAGTCGTCGTAGACCACGACGCCGCCGGCCTCGCCCTTCCGCTCCAGCCGCCTGCCGACACCCGCGAACCCGGCCAGCCCGGCCACGACGTCGGCCGGGCCCAGCCCGACGGCGGTCGCGGCCGCCGCAACGCCCAGGGCGTTCGCGGCGTTGTGCCGGCCCGCAGTGGGCAGCCGTACCGGGAGCGGGCCCGCGAGCGGGTCGAGCCCGGCGATCTCCAGGACGGTCGCCTCCGGCGTCGCCGCGGTCACCCGCCCGAGCATCACGTCGGCTGGACCCACGGCGCTCCGAAACCGGTCCGCGATCCCCCGCGCGTAGCCCCCTACCCGTTGCGATGCCACGTCGGCCAGCGCCGTCGCCACGAGGCGGCCGGGCCAGTCCGCCAGTCGAGCGGCGAGCGCCGCCACGCCCTCGTCGCCGACGTTCGCGATGAGCACCGGCACCACGCCCCGCGACACAGCCTCCGTTCCGGCGCGCCGGATCCAGCCCTCGAAGACTGCGAGGACGGCCGCCCGGTCGGCGAACACGTCCGGATGATCCCATTCGGCCGAGGTCAGCACGATGACCGCGGGGTGGTACGGATCGAAGTTGCCGGCGTACTCGTCCGCCTCGACGATGAACGGGGCTCCATCCCCGCGGCGGGCCGTCGCCGGCATCCCGATCCCCGTCAGCGATGCCGGAAGCAGAGCACCCACGAACGCGCCGGGATCCGCGCCACCTGCGGCCAGGACATGGACCAGCCAGCCCGAGGTGGTGCTCTTGCCGTGCGTGCCCGCGATCCCGACCAGCGTCCGCCCCGTCGCGGCGTCCGCGACCACCTGCTGCCAGGGCTCGACCTCGATCCCGATCGCACGCGCCGCCGCGAGCTCGGGGTTGTCCGGGTCGATCGCCGTGAGCGCCTTGGTCACGGCCAGCCGGTCGGGCGGCGGCGACCGCCGGACGTGGGACGGGTCGTGGCCGGGCGCGACCCGGATCCCGGCCGCGTCGAGCGCCGGCGTGTACTGGCTCGGTCCGCCCGGGTCGCAGCCGTCCACGATCGCGCCGGACCAGTGCGCGAGCAGGGCAGCCGCCGATGCCCCGGCGCCGGCGGCGCCGACCACGTGGATGCGTTCTCCTGCACGGATCGGCCTCGCCGCGCGGACCGGCGCGAGCCCCTCCCCCACTGCCCCGGAGCCCCGCGGGCTCAACGACCGGTTCCCGCGTCGTCCGGCGCGGCCCGGGCGAGCAGCATCTCGATCGCCACCCGCGCGCTGTCCACCTTGTTGGCCGACCGATTGCCCGGCCACTGGAGCCGGCGCACGGTTGCCGGTCCGCGGCCGGCGACCGCAACGTACACCAGCCCGACGGGCTTGGCCTCGGTGCCGCCGTCCGGACCCGCGATGCCCGTCACGCCGATGCCGAGGTTCGTGCCGAGTCGCTCCACGACGCCCTCGGCCATCGCGACCGCGACCTGCGCGGAGACGGCACCGTGCGCGGTCAGGACCTCGAGCGGGACGCCCAGCATCGACACCTTGACATCATCGGCATAGGCCACGACGCCGCCCCGGAGATACGCGGAGCTGCCGGGCACCTCGGTCAGCGCGTGTGCGACCAGCCCGCCCGTGCACGACTCGGCGACCGAGACCGTGAGCCCCTCGCGGACGCAGGCAGCCTGCAGGCGCTCGGCGAGCTCGATCAGCGGGTCGCCGGCCATCGTCAGGTGCGGTTGGTCTTGACCGGAGCGGCCGGGGGCGCGAACAGCCAGGTCTCCGGGTTTCCCTTGGTCGAAAGGCGGCCGAGATCCTTGCCGTTGAGCGTGAAGTAGGTAGAGCTCGAGATGCCGGTCCGGACCTCGATCGACTGCGTGCCCGTGAACGTCAGCACCTTGCCGGGCTGGTAGATCGTGCCCGCCGGCCCGGTGACGGACGAGACCTTCCCATCCACCCAGACCTTGATCCAGGCGCGCGAGCCATTGATGGTCACGACCAGGTTCACGCCCTTGTACTGGATCGAGACATTCCGGGTCAGGGTCGTCGTCTTGCCCTGCGCGGAGGTCGCGGTCAGGCTGATCTGCCAGTTGCCGGCCGACAGGTCGAGCGGCGTGTCGAACGACCCGTCCGCGGCGACGCTCACGGCGACCGGGCCGACCGTCGGACCCGACGGCGAGGGTGCCGGCGATGACGAGGCCGCCGGCGATGACGAGGCCGCCGGCTGCCCGGGTACTGACCCCGTGAGGATCGCCGAGACCGACACGCTGGTCGCATTGGTCGTCGTGCCCTTGACCGGGATGGCGCCGTTCTCGAACTGGGCACCCTCCGCCGGTGAGTCCACCGACAGCGTCGGGGCCTCGATGACGAGGAACGGGACGGTGATGAACACCTGGGCAGGCGTCTCGGCCTGCTTGCCGGTGTCGGGGTCGAGGGCGGTGATGTCGAACTCGTTGCGCCCGCGCCGCAGATCGACATCGACGCTCCACCGGCCCGTGGTGTCGGCCGTCACGCGATACGGCTGATCCAGCCCCGGGACGGTGATCGTGATCGTGGCGCCCGGGATCGAGGTGCCCTTGAGCGTGTACGAGGTGACGTCATCGGCCACGTTGATGACGGCCTGGGCCGGGCTCGTGACCGCCAGGGTCGGCGGCTTGGCGAACCGGATCAGCTGCAGACCGATGTACAGGGCGAACACGGCGATCAGGACGGTGAGCAGGGCCGCGACGATGACGACCGGCGAGAAGGTCAGCCCGGCACGTGGAGCGGCCAGGGGCTTGGGAACGGCCAGGACGGGCTCTGCGGGCACGATCGAATCGCCCCGCTCTCGCTTCCACTGCCGGATCACGTCCTCGGGATCAAGCCCCAGGTAGAGAGCGTAGTTGCGCAGGAAGCCCTTCGTGTACACGGCTCCCGGAAGCTCCGCGTATTCGCCGCGCTCGAGGGCGCCGAGGTAGCGGACCCGGATCTTCGTGTCGCGCTCGGCGCGGTACAGGTCCACGCCCTTGTGCTCGCGCGCCGCAAGGAGGCGCTGGGGAAGATCCGGACCCGCCTCGGTCGCGTAGGCACGATCACCGTCGCGGGTCTCACCCCGCGCGCGGGCGCGCGCTCTTCGCAACTCGTCTCGCGCGGTCATACCACATCCTCGTCCGTCGACACCGGGCCGTCGTCCCGGCGCAGGACCACCCTGGCGTTCGAGCCGTCGAACGCCCCGACGTAGCCCCGTGACTCGAGCTGGTCAACGATCCGCGCCGCCCGGGCGTACCCAATCCGCAACCGCCGCTGGAGCAGCGACGCTGAGGCTCGATCGTACTCCCGGATGACCGAGACGGCATCCATCAGCAGGCGATCGGCGTCCTCGTCGGGGGTGTCCTCGACGCTTCCGGTCGAATCGTCGCCGGAGTCGATGATCGAGAGGTCGTAGCGCGGATCCTCGATCTGGTCGCGCCAGTGCTGGGTCACCTTGCCGATCTCGCCATCCGACACGAACACACCCTGGAGGCGCATCGGGCGGGGCAGGTCGCTGGGCTGGTAGAGCATGTCGCCGCGGCCGATGAGATCCTCCGCACCGGGCGAATCGAGGATCGTGCGGCTGTCGATCTGGGATGCCATGGCGAACGCGATCCGGCTCGGGAAGTTGGCCTTGATGAGCCCCGTGACCACGTTCACCGACGGTCGCTGCGTCGCGAGCACCATGTGGATGCCGGTGGCCCGGGCCTTCTGGGCGAGGCGGACGATCGGATCCTCGACGTTCTTGCCCTCGCGCATCATGAGATCGGCGAGCTCGTCGATCACGATCACGATGTAGGGCAGCCGGTCCGCCGGGTCCACCCGGGTGTCGTTGAACGCCTTGATGTTGCGGGCGGTCGCACCCGCGAACCGGCGGTAGCGGTTCTCCATCTCGCCGACGGCCCACTTGAGCGCGGCCTTCGCGCGCTCCGGCTCGGTGAGCACCGGGACCAGCAGGTGCGGCAGACCGTTGTAGCCGGCGAGCTCCACGCGCTTGAGATCCATCAGGATCATCCGGGTGTCGTCCGGGGTCGCGTTGCACAGCAGGCTCGTGATCAGCGCGTTGACCATCACGCTCTTGCCCGAGCCGGTCGCACCGGCGATCAGGAGGTGCGGCATCTTGGCCAGGTCAACCGCCTGGGCACGTCCGGCAACGTCACGGCCGAGGGCGAAGGTCAGCCGGGACCCGGATGCGCTGAAGTCCACCTCGTCGAGGATCCGCCGCAGCGCGACGACGTTGAACTCCCGGTTCGGGATCTCGATCCCGACCGCGCTCCGGCCCGGGATCGGCGCCTCGATCCGGATGCTGCGCGCTGCGAGAGCCATCGACAGGTCATCCGACAGGGCCTCGATGCGGCTGAGCTTGATGTGCGCCGCCGGCTGGACCTCGTACTGGGTCACGACCGGGCCTGCGTTGCGGCCGATGATCCGGGCCTCGATGTCGAACGAGGCGAGCTTCTCGATGATCCGGTCCTCGTTCCAGGCGTGGATCGCATCCTGGTTCGCTGTGGGCGCAAGAGCCTCACCGGCGTCGAGCAGGTCGTGCGCCGGGAGCCGCCACTCCACGTCCTGGCGAGTCGGCGGAGAGTCCGAGGCATCGGTGACGTCATCCGGGTCGCGCTCGACGGGACGCGCCTCGCGGCCGGTGCCACGAGCGTCTCCGGCGACCCTGATCCCCGCGGCAGCGACAGCTCCGCCCGCCGCCGGGACCGCCGGCCCACCGTTGCCGCGTGCCGGCGCAAAGGTCGCCGACGTCGGAGCCTGCCCGGTCCCGGCACCGCCCCCGGCCGGCTCCGGCGCATCCGCGCCCCACATCCCGGTCTGGCCGGGGGCATCGACCGCCGGCACCCGGACCTGCCGGCCCCGGCGGCCGTCCCCGGACGCCTGACCGGCGGCCGGCACGGCGCCCGCAGCACGCGCCCCGGTTGCGGATCGCCCCATCGCGCCGGCAGATCCTGCCGGCTTGGGGCTGCGATCACGGAAGGAGCTCGCCGCGGCCCGTGCGGCGCCCATCGCGGGGGCGAGGACCGCCCGGAGCGGCTGGTCGAAGGCGATCAGAAGGCCGGCCAGGAACGCACCCAGCAGGATGACCAGTGCCCCGGGCGTGGTCAGCGCGGGATCCAGGACACCGGCCAGGAACCGGCCGATCCGCCCGCCCGTGTACGGTCCCGAGAACGCGATGACCTGGATGAAGCCGAGGAAGCCCGCGTAGGCGAGCGCGATCCCGAGCAGCGTCCGCCCCCACGGGGCACCCATCTCCCGCCCGGGCCCCCACTCCAGGTACCACCCGGCGACCAGGAGCACGAACGGGAGCAGCCAGCGGCCGGTGCCGAAGAACGGCACCGCCAGGTTCCGCCACCAGTCCGTGAGCGCCCCTTCCCCGGGAAGGGCGAGGGCGATCAGGGTGATGGCGCCGACGACCAGGAGCGCGATACCCAGCAGCGATCGAGCGACCGCCGGCGACAGCCCGATGGAGATCTTCGGCAGCGGCAGGGCTCCGCGCCGCCGGCGCGCGCCGGAACGCGGCCGGCGCGAGCTGGTCGTCCTCGGCGTCGAGCGCCGGCGCTGTGCCACCCCTAGACCTCGACCACGACCGGGAACACCATCGGGCGTCGCTTGGTCTGCTCGTACAGGAAGCGGGACAGGCTGTCCTTGATCTGGACCTTGATCATCGCGATCTCGCTGATGCGATCCCCGGGCATGTCGACCGCCTCGTGCAGCCGCCGGATCGCCTCCTCGATGATCGGGTCCTCCTCGTTGCCGTGGACGAAGCCGCGGGTGATGATCTCGGGCCGCCCCAGGATCTTGCCGGTCTGCTTGTCCACCTGGACCACGATCATGAACATGCCGTCGTTGGCCAGGGCCCGGCGGTCGCGCAGGACGACGTCGCCGACCTCACCCACGGACAGCCCGTCGACGAACACGTAGCCCGCGGAGACGGGCTGGCCGCGCCGGGCGCTGCCGTCCTCGAAGATCTCGATCGGCATGCCGTTCTCGATGATGAACACGTTCTCGGCCGGTACCCCGGTCTCGGTCGCCAGCCGGCCGTGCTGGACCTGCATCCGGAATTCGCCGTGCATCGGGATGAAGTACCGGGGCTTGGTGAGCCCGAGCATCAGCTTGAGCTCCTCCTGGCTGGCGTGGCCGGAGACGTGAGCACGCTTGATCGCGTGGTAGAAGACGTTCGCGCCCGCCTTGAACAGGTTGTCGATCGTGCGCGCGACGTACTCTTCGTTGCCCGGGATCGGGCTGGCGGAGACGATGACGGTGTCCCCGGGCTGGATCTCCACGTACCGGTGGTCGCGGTTCGCCATCCGGGCCAGGCCGGCCATGGGCTCGCCCTGGGCGCCGGTGGTGGCGATGACGAGCTGGTTCGGTGGAACGTCCTTGATCTTGTCCTTGGCCACGATCGACGACGGCTCGTAGGTGAGGTAGCCGAGGTCGGTCGCGATCCGGAAGTTCTGCTCCATGGACCGGCCGATGACGGTCACCTTGCGCTTCATCTCCGCGGCGGCGTCGAGCACCTGCTGGATGCGCGCGATGTTGCTGGCGAAGGTGGCCACGATGACCCGCCCGTCGAGCGGCTCCATGATCTCCCGGAACGCCTCGCCGACCGTGCGCTCGGACGGCGTGTAGCCGGGGTTCTCCGCCCGTGTCGAGTCCGACAGGAGGCAGATGACGCCTTCCTGGCCGAGCCGGGCGAGGATGTGGAAGTCGGACAGCTTGCCGTCCACCGGGGTGTGGTCGAACTTGAAGTCCCCGGTGTGGACGACGGTGCCCACCGGCGTGCGCAGGGCGATGCCCATCGCGTCCGGGATCGAATGGCCGACCCGGAACGGGATCGCGGTGAACGGCCCGATCTCCAGCTCGTCGCCCGGTTCCAGCTCCCGCAGCGGGTTGTTGTGAAGCCGGTGCTCCTTGATCTTGTTGCCCAGCAGGCCGCGGGCCAGCTTGCTGGCATAGACCGGCACGCCGGGGAACTCCGGCAGCACGTACGGCAGGCCGCCCACGTGGTCCTCATGGGCGTGCGTGATCAGGAACGCGCGCAGCTTGGCGCGGTTCTCCTTGAGGTACGTGACGTCCGGGACGACGAGGTCGATGCCGAACATCTCCTCGTCCGGGAACATCAGGCCGCAGTCGATGACGACCATGTCGTCGCCGTACTCGAAGACGTACATGTTCTTGCCGATCTCGCCCACCCCGCCGAGCGGGATGATGCGGAGCGGCGTGCTGGGATCTGCCATTGGTTTGTCGTCCGCTACGGGTTGGTCAGAACAGGGTGAGCTGCGACGTCTCGTCCGCGGCGGGCTCCGCCGCGGACAGGCCGGCCGTCGCGGGCGCGGCACTGCCCGGTTGGGGGGAAGCCGCCGCCGGAGCCGCGGTGATCGCCGGGGTCCCCGAGGGTGCCGGCTCGGTTGATTCGGCGGTCTCGTGCGCGGCCCGCAGCTCCCGCGACCGCACGAGGACGCCGGGCACCCGGCCGATGTCCTCGATGCTCTCGTGCTCGAGCGCGGGGGCTCGCAATGCGGCCGCCGGGTGGTACATGGCGAACACGAGCGCGTCGCGGGCGCCCGTCTCCGGGTCTGCGGGATGGGTCGTGCCGTGGACCTGGCCGATCCGTGCGCCGGGCATGAACGTCCCCATCGAGTAGCGGCCCAGGGTCACCACGACCGCCGGGTCGAGGATCTCGAGCTGGCGCCGGAGGAACGGGGCGCAGGCTGCGATCTCATCCGGCGCCGGGTCCCGGTTCTCGGGTGGCCGGCACTTGACGACGTTGGTGATGAACACGTCGTCGCGCGTCCAGCCGATCGTGCCCAGCAGCCGGACGAGCAGGCCGCCGGCCCGGCCGACGAACGGACGGCCCTCACGATCCTCGTTGAACCCGGGCCCCTCGCCCACGAAGACGACCTCGGTGTCGGGGTCGCCCTCGCCCGGAACCGCTCGTGCTCGCCCCTCGTGCAGCCGGCATCGCGTGCAGTCCCGGACCTCGTTCGCGATCGCCTCGAGCGCCGCCTTGCGCTCGTCGCGCATCACGCGGATCGCCCCCCGGCCGCCCCCACCGGCCGGCGATCGCCGGCCTTCCGGACCCAGCCGCGCTCCGCGAGGATCAGCGCGAGCTCCACGGCATTGGATGCGGCGCCCTTGCGCAGGTTGTCCGACACCACCCAGAAGGCAAGACCGCGGTTGCCCGGGATCGACGCATCCTGCCGGACGCGCCCGACGAACACGTCGTCCGAGCCGGTCGCCTCCGTCGCGAGCGGGTAGACGTTCGCCGACGGATCGTCCTGGACCACGACGCCCTTGACCGCAGCGAACAGCGCCCGAGCCTCGGCCGGGGTGATCGGGTCGCGGGTCTCGACATGGACGGCCTCGGAGTGGCTCACGAACACCGGCACCCGAACGGCGGTGCACGAGACCCGCAGCTCGGGCAGGTGCAGGATCTTGCGGCTCTCGGTGACGACCTTCCACTCTTCCTTCGTGTACCCGTTGTCGAGGAAGGTGTCAATGTGCGGGAGGGCATTGAAGCCGATCAGGTGCGGGTAGACGTTCGCGACCTTGGGCCGGCCCTCGGCATGCGCCCTGACCTGGTCCTCGAGCTCCACGATCGCCTTCTGGCCGGTGCCGGCAACCGCCTGGTAGGTGTCGACGATCAGGCGCTCGATCCCGACCGCGTCGCGGAGCGCCATCAGGGGCGGCATCAGCTGCATCGTGGAGCAGTTCGGGTTGGCGATGATCCCCTCGTGCCACTCGAGATCGTCGGGATTTACCTGCGAGACCACGAGCGGAACGGCCGGGTCCATGCGCCAGGTGCTGGAGTTGTCGATCACCGCGGTGCCGCGTGCGGCAGCCTCCGGAGCCAGGACCCTCGACGGGCCGCCCCCGGCGCTGAACAGCGCGATGTCCACGCCCTCGAAGGCGTCCGGGGTCGCCAGACCCACCTCGTACGACCGGCCGCCGACGGCCACGGTCGTGCCGGATGAGCGCTCGGAGGCGAGCAGGCGCAGCTCCCGGATCGGGAAGTCGTGCTCGAGGAGCACCTTGGTCATCGTCCGGCCGACGGCGCCGGTGGCACCGACGACGGCGACGGTCAGCGGCTGGAAGCGGGTTTCGGGCATGGTCCGACCTGCTATCGGGTGAATGTCGGGCACCGGCGGAGTATACCAGCGAGCCCCGGCGATTCCGGCCCGGGCATCTGCCCTATCGCGAGGCCGGAGGCCACCTCGCGCGTCCGGGGGCCGGGAATCGGAACGCGCCCCCGGCGGGGCCGGAGGCGCGTTCCGCGGTTCGGCTCTACTTCGCGAGGTGGCGCTGCATGGCCGCCTTGCGGGACAGGTTGACGCGGCCCTGGCGGTCGATCTCCATGACCACCACCATGACCTCGTCGCCGACCGACACGACGTCCTCGACGGACGGCACGTGGTAGTCGGCGAGCTCGCCGATGCGGACGAGACCCTCCTTGCCGGGCAGGATCTCGACGAATGCGCCGAAGCTCATCAGCCGCGTGACCTTGCCCAGGTACAGGGCACCAACCTCGACCTCGCGGGTCAGGCTCTCGATCCAGGTGATCGCCTTCTTCGAGTTCTCGCCGGAGACGGCCGCGATCTCCACGGTGCCGTCGTCCTCGACGTTGATCTCGGTGCCGGTCTCTTCCTGGATCTTGCGGATCATCGATCCGCCCTTGCCGATGATCTCGCGGATCTTCTCGGGGTTGATCTTGATCGTGATGATCCGGGGCGCGAAGTCGGACATCTCCTCGCGAGCGCTCGGCAGGACCGAGGTCATCTTGTCGAGGATGAACAGGCGGGCGGCGAGGGCCTGCTTGAGCCCCTCGCGGATGACCCGCTCGTCGATGCCCTTGACCTTGATGTCCATCTGGAGGGCAGTGATGCCCTCCGTCGTCCCTGTGACCTTGAAGTCCATGTCACCGATCGAGTCCTCCTTGCCGAGGATGTCGGTGAGGACCACGAAGTTGCCGGTCTCGGCGTCGAGCACGAGGCCCATCGCGGCGCCGGCGACCGGCGCCTTGATCGGGACGCCCGCGTCCATCAGGGCGAGGGTCGAGCCGCAGGTCGAGGCCATCGACGTCGAGCCGTTGCCGGCCACCACCTCGGACACGAGGCGGATGACGTACGGGAACTCCTCCTGGCTCGGCAGGACCGGGATCAGCGCGCGCCCGGCGAGGTTGCCGTGCCCGATGTCACGCCGGCTGGGCCCGCGCATCGGCTTGTTCTCACCGGTGCTGTAGGGCGGGAAGTTGTAGTGGTGGAGGTACCGCTTCTCGGTCTCGGGGCTGATCGTGTCGATCCGCTGGACGTCCGAGGACGCTCCCAGCGTGGCGACGGTCAGCGCCTGGGTCTGGCCGCGGGTGAAGAGCCCGGAGCCGTGTGCGCGCGGGAGCAGGCCGACCTCGACGGAGATCGGACGGATCTCGTCGACGGCCCGGCCGTCCATGCGGACGCCCTCGGCAAGGACGAGCTTTCGGACGGTCTTCTTCTGCACCAGCCCGAACAGGCTCTTGCTGAAGCGGGCGTTGCGGCGAGCGGCCTCGAGCAGCTTCGCCGACTCGTCCTTGTCCGTGCGGGTGGCGCGGACCGCGGTCGCGATGCCCTCGGACAGGGTGTCGATTCGCCCCGGCAGATCCTTCGCGAACCAGATCAGCAGGTTGGCGGTTGCCTCTGCGTCCGGCAGGGCGCGGTGGCTGGCGGTCAGCTCGATGCCGAAGAAGGCCGCGAGCGTCCCGAGCTTGTAGTTCTCGAGGTCCGGGTAGCCCTCGCGGGCGATGACGAGCGTGTCAAGGTACGAGCCCTGCTGCACGCGGGTGCCGTCGCCGAGGGCCTCCTCGAGGAACGCGATGTCGAAGCCGACCGAGTGGCCGACGAGCGGCGCGCTGCCGACGAAGTCGAGCGCCTTGCGCGCGGCCTCGGCCGGGCTTGGCGCGCCCTTGACGTCCTTGTCGGTGATGCCGTGCATCTGGTTGCCGACGATCGGGCGGCCGGGGTTCACGAAGGTGGACCAGCGGTCGGTGATCTTGCCGCCCTTGACCCGGACCGCGGCGACCTCGACGAGGTCGGCCATCTTGGGGTCGGTGCCGGTGGTCTCGACGTCCACGACGACGAACTCGCCGCCGGCCCTGGCCAGGTCGGCGAACTTGAGGACGGAGTTCGTGAGCGGCTCGAGGTACGGCAGGACCTTCGGCTTGCCGACCTTCTCGCGCAGCTCCTCCTGCATGTCGATGAGCGGGGCGATCGACCGGTGGGCGAACATGATCGCCTCGGCCATCACGTCCTCGGGCAGGATCTTGACGCCCGCCTCGACCATCATGATCGCGTCACGGGTGCCGGACACGACCAGGTCGAGCTCCGACTCGGCGAGCTGGCTCGTCGTCGGGTTGAGCACGAACTCGCCGTTGATCCGGCCGACATGCACGGCGCCGATCGGGCCCTGGAACGGAATCTCGCTGATGGTCAGCGCCGCGGACGCGGCGATCGTCCCCATGACGTCGAGCTCGTTCTCCTGGTCCGTTGACAGGGTCGTGATGACGAGCTGGATGTCATCCTTGTAGCCCTCGGGGAACAGCGGGCGGATCGGGCGGTCCGTGAGGCGCGCCGCGAGCGTCGCGGCCTCGGATGCGCGGCCCTCGCGCTTGATGAAGCCGCCGGGGATCTTGCCGGCCGCATACATCCGCTCCTCGAAATCGACGGTGAGCGGGAAGAAGTCGAGGCCCGGCCGCGGCTGGGATCGATTTGCGGTCCCGAGGACCATCGAGTCGCCGTAGCGGACAGTGACGGCGCCACCGGCGTTGCCGGCAAGCCTGCCGGTCTCCAGGGTGAGCGTCCGACCGCCGAACTCGATCTCGAGTGTGGTGGGTGTGGGCACGTGTAAACGACCTCCTTGGTCGTGACGGGGTTGGAGCGACCTGCGGCGCGTGGGGCGGGCGGCGGCGAGGAGCCGGATGCGCAGGACCCCGGGATGACACCCGGGGTCTCGAGGCGGCGAGTCCTAGCGGCGGAGTCCGAGCGAGCCGATCACGGCCCGGTAGCGCGTGGCGTCCTTCTTCACCAGGTAGGCGAGAAGGCGACGGCGCTGACCCACGAGCTTGAGGAGGCCGCGACGCGAATGATTGTCCTTCGGGAAGCGCCGGAGGTGCTCCGTCAGGTCCCGGATCCGCTCGGTCAGGAGCGCGATCTGGACCTCAGGGGAGCCGGTGTCGCCATCCTTGACGGCATATGACTCCATGACCTCTTGCTTCTTCTCCCGCGCGAGCGGCACTCGATCCTCCGACACGAACTGAATCTGAATCTATCCTCTTCTTTGACCGGCGGAGGATAGCAGGGACCGCGACGCGGAGCAAACGGTCCGGCAAACAGACGTTCGAACGCCGCCGTGCGGACCGACGGCACCGGCCGACCCTCAGCTGCCGTCGCCGTCGGGCTCGACCGGCGCAGCAAACGCCACCCGCTCGCGACCCGCGAGACCGTCACCCACCAGGCGCAGGCGCCCGGCTTCGACGATCGCCGTCGCCGCCCGGCCCCGCCAGCCGGGACGCCAGGGCGGTCCGACGTGTGCCGCGTACGGCCCGGGGGGCGGCAGCGAGACCGGCATCGGGAACCGGAGATCACCGGGCGTGGTGCCGTCCGGGACCCCAACCGTCGCATGGCTGCGCCCGAGCAGCCGCCGCGCCCGCGCCAGGTCGCCCGCCGCGATCGCCGTCCTGATCTCGGACGAGCTCACCGCCCGCCCGTCGAGCACGTACGGCCGAACCACGGCGACATCGAAGGTTGGACGGCTCGCCAGGCCCAGCCGGGCCAGGGACTCCGGCGTCCCCCCGCGCTCGTAGCCGAAGGCCGCCTCGGGCGTCATCAGGAACCCCGCCAGCTCGACCCGATCGGCGATCAGGCGCACGAACTCGTCGTACGGCGTCTCGCGCAGCGCCCGGTCGAAGTGCTGGACCACCGTCACGGCGACACCGGCCGCGCGCAGGCGATCGACCCGCTCGCCCGGATCGATCAGCAGGGGCGGCGCCGATCCGGTGAGGATCTCGTCGGGGTGCGAGTCGAACGTGATGACCGCGGGCCGCGCGTTGCGGGCGCGCGCCCGGGACACGAGACGCCTCAGCAGGTAGGCATGACCTCGGTGCAGGCCGTCGAACACCCCGACCACGACGAACAGCCGGCCGTGCTCGGGGCGCAGGGCATGGATCCCGTGGACGACGTCCATCTGCCGGCTCGTCAGGCGGGATCGGCGACGGGATCGGGGGCCGGATCCGGGGTCCCGCCGGCCGTGTCGTCCGGGGTGGACGCGGCGTCGGCGACCGCCGGGTCCGGGGCATCGGCGGCGACGCCGGGCCGGCGCGACGGTCGCCCGGCCTCGGCCGGGCGGGCAGCGAGGACCTTGTGCGGGTGCAGCGCACCGGCCACGGCACGACACACCGCGACAACCCGCCCGTCCGACCCGACCGCGAGCACCAGCGGCGCGTCGCGGACGACGAGGCGCGCCTTGGGCGCCGTGATCAGCCCCTCGCCCAGCCGCCGCACCTCGTCGTCGGTCACGGCCGCGTGGGGAAAATCCTCGAGGCCCGCGTCGATCGGCCGCAGCACGCGCAGGATGCCGGCAGGCCCGTCGGCGGCCTGTGCCCGCAGCTCCTCGAACGACACGGCGTCCTCGAGCCGGAACCCGCCCGACGCCGTCCGGACCAGCGCGCCGAGGTATGCGCCACTGTCCAGCCGGGCGCCGAGGTCACGGGCCAGGGCGCGGACGTACGTCCCGGCCGAGCACTCGACGTCGACAACCGCGACGGGGCGGGCAGGATCCGTCTCGTCCCATTCGATCGGCGTCAGCGCGTGAATCGTCACGTCCCTGGGCGCCAGCTCCACCGGCTCCCCGGCCCGCGCCATCTGGTACGCCCGGCGGCCGGCGACCTGCACGGCGCTGTAGTCCGGCGGGACCTGGCGGAGCGGACCCACGAACCCGGCCAGCGCGGCCTCGAACGCCTCCCGGGTCACCGGCCGCCCCTCGACCGGCGTCCGCTCGCCGTCGATGTCATCGGTGGACGACTGCTCGCCGATGCAGATCGTCGCCCGATAGCGCTTCGTGGCGCCCAGGTGGTACTCGACGAGGCGCGTGGCCCGGCCCAGGAACACGGGCAGCACGCCCGCCGCGAACGGATCGAGGGTTCCACCGTGGCCCACCCGCCGCGTGGAGGACAGTCGTCGCACCAGCCCGACGACATCGTGCGAGGTCGGTCCCGACGGCTTGGCCACGATCAGGACACCGTCGAGTCCCCCACTCCGGTCTCCTCTCCTCACCGGTGGACCCCGGCCGCGAGGCGCGCCGCCGCGTCACGCGCCTGCGCCACGGCCTCGTCCAGCGGTGCGTCGATCGAGGCGCCCGCCGCGCGCGCGTGACCGCCACCCCCGAAGACCCCCGTCAGCACGGTCGCATCCACGCCGCCGTGCCGGGTCCGGACGCTGAGGCGGGTCGTTCCATCCGCCTGCTCCTTGAGCAGCATCGCCACCTCGGCCGTCTCCGACTGGGCCAGGAGGTCGATGATCCCCTCGGAGTGGGCCGGGATGGCATCGGTCTGCTCGATGTCCGCGAGCCGGAGCGTCGACCAGATGACGCGTCGGTCCGGCGTCGTCTGCAGGCGATCCAGCACCCGCCCGAACAGGCGAAGCTGCGTGTCCGGCTTGGTCCGGTACAGGCGCCGCGAGATGTCGGACAGCGGCGCGCCGGCCTCCACCAGTGCCGCGGCGACCGCGAGCGTGCGCGGCGTCGCGTTCGGATGGGCAAAGGTCGCGGTGTCCATCACGATGCCGGCCAGGAGCGCGGTGGCCAGGGCGCCGTCACCGGCGGCGAGGTCCATCCCCAGGTGGACGGCCAGCAGCGTGACCAGCTCGCAGGTGGCCGCGGCACCGGGGTCGATCCAATCGGCGTCGCCGGCCGCGTCGTTCGAGGCGTGATGGTCGATGACGACGCGCGGCAGCGTCGCGAACAGCTCGGGGTGCCGCGTCGCCACGGCGCCCACCCGCTCGAACGAGCCGCAGTCGGACAGGACGAGAAGGTCGTAGGCCTCGTCCGGATCGGGATCGGTGCGCACGCGGTCCATGCCCGGGATGAACGCGTACAGCGGCGGCACGGGGTCGGCGCACACCGGCGTCGCCCGGCCGCCGAGCGATTCGACGACGGCGCACACGGCGAGCGTCGCGCCGAGGGTGTCGGCATCGGGGTTCTCGTGACCCACCGCGAGCACGCGCCGCGCGCCCCGCAGCCGCTCCAGCAGGGCAACGGGCACGGAGTCGCGTGCGAGGGTGTCGAGATCGACCGTCGCGCTCATCCGCGCCGGGTGCGGGGCTTGCGGCCCTCGATCCGCGGCGGGGCGCCCCGGCCGGCGCGGCTGGCGCCCGGACCGCGCCGGACGGACGGCCGGCGGGCGGCTGGAGCGGGAGGCACCGCGGATGGATCGTCCGCGTCGCCGTCGTGCGGCAGGCGAGGGACGGGCGTGGGCAGGGACTCGACGATCGGCGTGATCTCCTCCGGGTCCGCGCCCGCTTCGAGCTCGGTGAGCAGGTGCAGGACCCGCGTGCCGCGCTCGGCGGAGTCGTCGAGCCGGATGTGAAGCTCGGGGATGCGCTTGATCCGCAGCCGCTGCCCGAGCTGGTGGCGGACATAGCCCATCGCCTGCTGGAGGGCGCGCACGGTCTCATCGCGATCGGCCTTGCCGCCGATAACGCTCACCCACACCTTGGCGTGCCGGAGATCCGGCGCCGTCTCGACGTCGGTGATGGTCACGAACCCGATCCGCGGGTCCGCGATCTCCTTGGCGAGCAGCGTCCCGATCTCCTGGCGGAGGAGCTCGTCGACGCGCTCCATGCGCTGGCTCATCGCAATCGCCTCAGCGGGGCGGCGTCAGCCGGTGACCCGGCTGCGCGTCTGGCTCGTGAAGCACTCGATGATGTCGCCCTCGACCAGGTCGTTGAACCCGGCCAGGCCGATGCCGCACTCGAAGTTCTGGGCGACCTCGCGGGCGTCGTCGCGGAACCGCCGGAGCGACTCGATCCGGTCGGTGGCGATGATCTTGCCCCCACGCCACACGCGTGCGCCACCGTTGCGGACGATCCGCCCGTCGGTGACGTAGCAGCCCGCGATCACCGTGCTCTTGCCCACCCGGAAGATCTGCCGGATCTCCGCGCGACCTTCCACGACCTCCACGATCTCGGGCTCGAGCATGCCCTTGAGGGCCGCGTCGATGTCGTCGGTGAGCTTGTAGATGATGTCGTACCGCCGGACGTCGACCCCTTCGACCTCGGCCGCGCGACGCGCGGTGTCGGTGATCCCGGTGTTGAAGCCGACCACGATGGCGTCCGACGCCGTCGCGAGCATGATGTCGTTGTCGGTGATGTCGCCGGCCGCCTCGAGCAGGACGTTGATCTTCACCTCGTCCGAGCCCAGCTGCGCCAGGGCGTGCGTGATGGCGCCCAGGGAGCCGGACACGTCCGCCTTGAGGATGAGCCGCAGCTCCTTGGCCTGGCCGGCCTGGATCTGGCGGTACAGGTCCTCCAGCGTCGCGCGGCCGACGCCGCCACCCTCGCGGGCGGCCTGGTCGATCTTGCGGGTCTCGACGACGCCGCGGGCGGCCTTCTCGTCCGCCGCAACGCGCACGATGTCCCCGGCCTCGGGGACGTCGTTGAGGCCCAGGACCACGACGGCCGAGGCAGGTCCCGCCTTCGTGACGCGCTTGCCCTCGCTGTTCTCGAGCGCCTTGATCTTGCCCCAGGTCCGGCCCACGGTGACGATGTCGCCCACGCGGAGCGTGCCCGTCTGGACGATGAGCGTCGCGACGGGGCCCCGGCCCTTGTCCAGCTGCGCCTCGATCACGGTACCCACCGCGGCGCGCTTGGGGTTGGCCTTGAGCTCCTGGAGGTCAGCGACCAGCAGGATCATCTCGAGCAGCGCGTCGATGCCGACCCGGGTCTTGGCCGACACCGGGACGAGCGGCGTGTCGCCGCCGTAGTCCTCGACGACGACGCCGGCCTCGGCCAGCTCGGTCCGCACCCGGTCCTGGTTCGAATCGGGCTTGTCGATCTTGTTCATCGCGATGACCAGCGGGACCTTGGCGGCCTTCGCGTGGCTGATCGCCTCGAGCGTCTGGGGCATCACCCCGTCGTCGGCCGCCACCACGATGACCGCGATGTCGGTCACGCGAGCGCCGCGCGCCCGCATCGACGTGAAGGCCTCGTGGCCCGGGGTGTCGAGGAAGACCAGGCGCTTGCCGTCCTTCGTCGTCACCTCGGACGCGCCGATGTGCTGCGTGATCCCGCCGCGCTCCCCCGCCGCGACGGTGGTCGACCGGATCGCGTCGAGCAGGCTGGTCTTGCCGTGGTCGACGTGGCCCATGACGGTCACGATCGGGGCCCGCGCCACCAGGTCGGCCTCGGCGTCCTCGTCGAACAGGATCTCCTTGGCGGCCTCGGCCGGGGGACCGCTGCCCTCCTCGTCTTCGGTGGCGGCCACGGGAGCGCTCGCCTCCGCGACCTCGTAGCCGAGCTCCTCGGCGACCAGCGACGCCGTGTCGCGGTCGATCAGCTGGTTGATGGTCGCGAAGATGCCGCTCTTGATCAGCTCGCGGATGATGTCGGCGGGGTTGACGCCGAGCAGGTCCGCGAGCTCCTTCACGGTGATCGTCAACGGCAGCTCGATTGCGCCGCGCTCGCTCGGATCCACGACCGAGACGGCGCCCGGCGTGAAACCGCTGTTCCGGCGCGGGGGCTTGCGCGGGCCGCGTCGGCCGCGGGTGCCGCTCCTACTCCTGGCCACGGGCTCCTCCTTGAATGTTCTGGTCGGGGTTCGGCTGGGGCTGCGGGGCGTCGCCCCGCGTTGGGATGGTCATGTCGGGCAGGGCGTCGGGTCCGGCGTCCAGGGTCGCGGCGACGTCGGGCGGGACCGTCGTCCGGAGGGCGTGCTCGATGGCGCGCTTCCGGCCGGCGGCGCTCCAGCAGCCGGCGTCCCGGCAGAGGTACGCCCCGCGGCCGGCGGCACGTCCCGTGAAATCGATGACGACCGTCCCGTCCGGCGTGCGCACCACGCGCACCAGCTCCCGCTTCGCGCGCGCGGTCCTGCAGGCCACGCACGTCCGGGTCGGTGGCCGCCGGGCCGGAAGAGACCGGGTCGCCCCGGCCGCCGCCGCGCCTACGACGACACCCCCTCGTCGGCCTTCTTGCGCGACCGCTTGGCCGGGGTGGCGGCCACGGGCGCCGGCTCCGCTTCGGGAGCGACAGGCGCGGCCTCCACGGCATCCGCGGCCGGCGTTTCGGGTGCCGCGGCGGCGACCGGCTCCGCCGGCTCCGGGGCGGGCTCGGACGCCGGCTCGGCGGCAGCAGCCGCCTCCGGCTCGGCGGCAGCCGAGGTGTCCGGCTCGGGCACGGCAGCAGCCGCCTCCGGCTCGGGCACGGCGTCGGCGCTCGCGCGGGCCGTCTCGGCGGCCGCGACATCGCTCCGGATGTCGATCCGCCAGCCGGTCAGGCGTGCCGCGAGCCGCGCGTTCTGCCCCTCGCGGCCGATCGCAAGGGACAGCATCCGCTCGGGGACGGTCACGTTGGCGATCCGGTGCTCCTCGTCGATCACGACGCCCAGGACCTGGGCGGGCGACAGCGCGTTGGCCACGAAGACCGAGGGGTCCTCGTTCCAGGGGATGACGTCGATCTTCTCTCCGGCCAGCTCCGCGACGACCGCCTGCACCCTGGCGCCCCGCTGGCCAACGGTCGCGCCGACCGGATCGAGCCCGTCCTGGCGCGATGCCACCGCGACCTTCGAGCGGCTGCCCGCCTCGCGCGCGATGGCCTTGACCTCGACGGTCCCGGCATGGATCTCCGGCACCTCGAGCTCGAACAACCGCCGGAGGAAGCCCTTGTGCGTCCGCGACACGAGGATCTGGGGACCCCGGGCGGACCGGCGGACCTCGAGCACGAATGCCTTCACGGGCTGGCCGATCCGGTAGTGCTCGAGGGGGCTCTGTTCGCTGGTCGCAAGGATCGCTTCCACGCCCTTGCCCACGTCGAGGATGATCGCCCGCGGCTCGACCCGGCTGACGCCGCCGGTCAGCAGCTCACCCTCGCGGCTCGCGAACTGGTCGAACACCTGGTCGCGCTCGACCTCGCGGATCCGCTGCAGGATGATCTGCTTGGCCGTCTGGGCGCCGATGCGACCGAAGTGATCGCCGTCGAGCTGCTCGATCTCGATCACGTCTCCGGCCTTCGCGTCGGGGTTGGTCTCGCGGGCCTCCGAGACGGTCACCTCGACCATCGGGTCCTCGACCTCGTCCACGACGTACCGGCCGCGGTAGACATCGATCCGTCCGCTGTCCGGCTCGACCCGGACGAAGATGTCCTCTTCGGCGGCGACGCGGCGGTACGCGGCCTGGATGCCTTCCTCGAGCGCCCGGACGAGCGCCTCGCGCGACACCTGCTTCTCGGCATTGAGCTGGAGGAGCGCACCGACGAAGTCACGACTCATCATGCGCCTCCTGATCAAAATGCTCGATGACGGCGGGGCCTCCGCGACACAAAGAAACGTGGGTTGGTCACCCACGTTCGGTGGCGGCCTCGCGTTGTTGCGCGGAAGTATACACCCGGGTCCGTGGACTGCCAGACCGGGCACCGCCCAATCCCCGCACAATTCCGGGCCCGGAACGCCGGTGCGGGCCCCTCAGGCGCGGGTGGCCGCTGCCCCCGACGGTGCCCCGTACCGGCGGTCGACGTAGCCCTCGAGCAGATCGATGAACTCGTCCACGATGTGGTCGCCGCGGAGCGTCCGGTCCAGCTTCCCGTCCACGAACACGGGCGCGACCGGCGCCTCGAACGTCCCCGGCAGGCTGATGCCGATGTCCGCATGCTTGGATTCGCCGGGTCCGTTGACCACGCAGCCCATGACGGCCACCTTGAGCTCCTCGACGCCCGGGTGGGTCTCGCGCCACTCGGGCATCCGGCGCTTGAGGTGATCGGTGATGTCCCGGGCCATCTCCTGGAAGAAGGTCGACGTCGTCCGGCCGCAGCCGGGGCACGCCGAGACCTGCGGCAGGAACGAGCGCAGGCCCATCGACTGGAGCACCTGCTGCGCGACCTCGACCTCGAGCTCGCGACCCGCGCCGGGCTCCGGGGTCAGCGACACCCGGATCGTGTCGCCGATCCCCTCGTTGAGCAGGATCGCGAGGCCGGCCGTCGAGGCGACGATGCCCTTCATCGCCATCCCCGCCTCGGTCAGCCCGAGGTGCAGCGGGTAGTCGGAACGCGGCGCCAGCCGCCGGTACGTGTCCACGAGGTCGCGCACGCCGGACACCTTGGCCGACAGGATGATCCGATCGTGGCGCAGCCCGACCTCCTCGGCCAGCTCCGCCGAGCGCATCGCGGACTCGATCATCGCCTCGATGGTCACGTCCCGCGCGTCGCGCGGATCGGACGCCAGCGCGTTGGCCTCCATGAGGTCCGTGAGCAGCTGCTGGTCGAGCGAGCCCCAGTTGACCCCGATCCGGACGGGCTTGTCGTTGTCGATCGCCGCGCGGACGATGGTCGTGAAGTTCTCGTCGTGGTACTTGCCGCCCACGTTGCCGGGGTTGATGCGGTACTTCGCGAGCGCCGCGGCCATCGCCGGGTAGGCGACCAGCAGCTTGTGCCCGTTGTAGTGGAAGTCGCCGATGACCGGGACGTCCACCCCGAGGTCGCGCACCTTGCGCACCATCTCCGGGACGGCGGCCGCAGCCTCCTCGGTGTTGACCGTGACCCGGACCAGCTGGCTGCCGGCGTGGGCCAGTCGCGCCACCTGGATCGCGGTCGCGTCCGCGTCGGCGGTGTCCGTGTTCGTCATCGACTGGACCACGACGGGGTGCGCCGAGCCCACCAGGACCCCGCCGACATCGACGGACACGGTCGGCCGGCGAACGGGTCGCAGCAGATCGGGCGCGATCACGGAGTGCCGCCCCCGATCTGGCGGGCCACGTCGAACACCGTGATCCAGATCAGGAACCCGAACAGCGCGATGAACCCGATCGCGTAGGTCAGCCGCTCGGCACGCAACGAGATCCGGGTGCCGTAGCGCGGGATCGCCTTGAGGATGAGCACGAGCATCCGGCCCCCGTCGAGCGGCGGGAACGGAAGAACGTTCACGAGCGCGAGGTTCGCGGACAGGATGCCGGCAACGTACAGGGTCAGGATCGGCCCGCTGCCCCGGAACACGTCGCCCAGCGACGTGGCGATGCCGACCGGGCCGGACACGGGCGGGGCCGCCGTCGGATCCCGGGCGACCGACCCGGCGAGATCGCCGAGACCACCCAGGATGACCCCGAACCAGCGGGTCGTCTCATCGACGCCGATGCGCGCGGCCTGGTCGAGGGGCCGGCCCGTGTACTCGCCGTAGAACAGCGACTGGAAGCCGCCGTCGCCCGCCCGGATCCCGAGCGCGCCCTGGCCGGCAGCGACCTCGGCCGGCGATCGCAGCGTCGTGGTGACCGTCTCGCGCGTGCCGTCGGCGCGGATGATGCCCAGCGTCACCGTCTTCCCGGCATCCGCATGGAGGGCGTCGATGATCGAGTTCCCGTAGAAGTCGAACGACTGGCCGTCGACGCTGATGACCGCGTCTCCCGCCTGGAGCCCGGCCGCGGCGGCCGGCGATCCCGCCTCCACGGTGGCGAACTTGAGCCCGACGTAGGGGGTGGCAAGCCACGCGATCCCGGCGAAGATCGCGAACGCGAGCACGATGTTCATGCCGACGCCGGCGAGC
Source organism: uncultured Chloroflexia bacterium (assembly GCA_963849495.1). Lineage (GTDB taxonomy): Bacteria > Chloroflexota > Limnocylindria > Limnocylindrales > CSP1-4 > CAIXZV01. Next base: position 242,558 of record CAWKHN010000019.1, read on the forward strand.
AGGATCAGCAGCTTGACCGGCAGCCGCGCGCGCACGAACGAATGCGGATCGTCCGCCTCGTCGCCATCCTCGCCCTCGAGCCGCACGAAGCCGCCGATCGGCAGCCAGTTGAGCGTGTACATGGTGTCGCCGCGCTGGCGCAGGACCTTTGCCCGCGGCGGGAACCCGATCCCGAACTCCAGCACCCGGACACCGGCCAGGCGAGCCGTGACGAAATGCCCCAGCTCATGGATCAGCACCAGCCCGCCGAGCACGATGATGAACAGCAGGATGGTGACGATGGAGTCGACGATCTCGTTCACGGACGGCCCCCGACGCGTCCCGTGGCGAAGGCCGCACGGACCTCCGCATCCAGCGCGACCAGCGTCTCGACGCCGGGCGCCTGGTCGGCGCCGGCACCGAAGCGCTCGACGGCAGCCTCGAGCAGGCGGGGGATGCCCGGGAAGTCCAGCGTCCCGTCCAGGAACCGCGCGACCGCGACCTCGTCGGCGGCGATCAGCGCAGCGGACGCGCGGCTGCCCAGCAGGCCCGCGGCGCGCGCGATGGCAAGCGCGGGGAACCTCGCCTCGTCCGGCGCGCGGAAGTCAAGGCGAGCCGCCGCGACCAGGTCGGGCGGAGTCGCCGGCGAGGAGAGGCGATGCGGGTAGGTGAGGGCGTACTGGATCGGGAGTCGCATGTCCGGGGTGCCCAGCTGGGCCTTGAGGGAGCCGTCGATGAACAGGACGGCCGAATGGACGACGCTCTGCGGATGCACCACGACATCGATCGCGTCATAGCCGACATCGTACAGCCAGTGTGCCTCGATCACCTCCAGGCCCTTGTTCGCGAGCGTGGCGGAGTCGATCGTGATCTTGGCTCCCATCGTCCAGGTCGGGTGCCTGAGGGCCTGCTCCCGGGTCACGGTCGCGAGCTGGTCGGCGGTCGCGTCCAGGAACGGCCCGCCGGAGGCGGTGAGCACCAGGCGGGCAATCGCCGACCCCGATTCGCCGGCGAGGCACTGCCAGATGGCCGAGTGCTCCGAATCGATCGGCCGGAGCCACGCGAGCGGGCTGGCCAGCGGATCCAGCGGGTCGGCAGCGGACCGCGCGGCCGCCCGTGCCCGCGCCTCGGCCATCACGAGATGCCCGCCCGCGACAAGGGTCTCCTTGTTCGCCGTCGCCACGACCTTGCCGGCCCGGAGCGCCGCCAGGACGGGACGCAGCGAGACGATGCCTCCGGTCCCGACCACCACGAGGTCGACGTCCTCGCGCACCGCCAGCGCCTCCAGGGCGTCGACCCCGCCGACCCGCGACGTGCCGGCCGGCAGCTCGAGCGGCACGGCGTCGTCCGCGAGGGCGACCACCCGCGGCTGCAGGCGGCGCGCCTGGCTCTCGAGCTCGGCGACGTTGGCGCGCGTCGCAAGCGCCACGACCCGGAAGCGGTCGGCGTGCCGCTCGAGCACCTCGACGGCCTGGCGCCCGATGCTGCCCGTGGACCCCAGCAGCGCCACCCCGAGGCGCCGCACCTCAGCGGACGAGCGCGAGGACATAGAGCACCAGCGCCGGGGCGGCGAACAGGAACGAATCGGTCCGATCGAGGATGCCGCCGTGGCCCGGGATCAGTGTCCCCGAATCCTTTGCGCCCGCGGCCCGCTTGAGCATCGATTCGGCGAGGTCGCCGGCCTGGGCCGCGAGCCCCAGCAACGGGCCAAGCACGAGCGCCCCGAGGGGCGACTGGCCGAGGCCGGCAAGCAGGCAGCCGACGACGACCGTGGTCGCCACCAGGCCACCGACGAGTCCCTCCACCGTCTTGGCGGGTGAGATGTGGGTCATGAACTTGTGGCGCCCGATCTGCCGGCCGACCAGGTAGGCGCCGGTGTCGTAGCTCCACACCGCGAGCACGAGCAGCAGCACCCAGCCGCGCTCCGGGCCCAGGACCGCGAGGGCCGAGCCGTCCGGGATCGCCGGGGCCACCGCCGCGAGATAGAGGACGAAGGCGAGCAGGCCGACGTACCCGGCGCCGAACACAGTCGCGAACCAGGCCACCAGGCCGTCGCGCGGGTCCGTCCGGGCAAGTGCTCCCACGCCGGCAAGCACCATCCCGACGCCGGCGAGCAGGATCCCCTTGTCCCCGTCGAGGTGGACAGCCGCCTCCAGGACGAGCGCCACTGCAAGCACCGTCCCGAACAGAGACATCGACGGGTAGCCCGCTGCCTTCAGCAGCCGGAACACCTCGAGCCCGCCGAGCAGGGCCGCGACGGCCAGGACGACCGCGATCGCCTCGATCCCGATGATGAGCGCGACGATCAGCGGCGGGACCAGGACGAGCGACGACAGAACCCGCGTGCGAAGCACGTGCGCGGGCCTAGCGCCCGAACCGGCGGGTCCGGCGGGCGAACTCCAGCAGCGCCTCGTCGAACGCGTCCGGCCCGAAGTCCGGCCACAGCCGGTCGCTGAACACGAGCTCCGCGTAGGCGGACTGCCAGATGAGGAAGTTGCTGATCCGCTGCTCGCCGCCCGTGCGGATCACGAGATCGGGATCGGGCAGCCCGGCCGTGTACAGCGCGTCGCTGATCGTCCGCTCGTCGACCTCGTCGGGTGGGATCCCCGCCGCGGCAATCCGGCGGAACGCATCCACGATCTCCGTCCGGCCCGCGTAGTTCCAGGCGATGTTGAGCACCAGTCGGGCGCCGTCCGCGGTCCGGTCGAGCGCCTCGCTGATCGACGTGCGCGTCTCGGTGGGCAGTTCATCGAGCCTGCCGAGGAGCCGGACGCGGACACCCTGGGCGCGGAGCTCGTCCGTCTCGTTGCGGATGGCCTGACCAAGGAGGTCGAACAGGCCGGCGACCTCGTCATCGGACCGGGCCCAGTTCTCGCGGCTGAACGCGTACAGCGTGAGCATGGGGACGCCGCGCCGGACCGCGTGCTGGAGCAGCCCCCGGATCGCCTCCACGCCTGCGGCATGGCCCTCGAAATCGGAGATCCCGCGCGCCCGCGCCCAGCGGCGGTTGCCGTCCATGATGATCGCGACATGCCGCGGCAGGTCCTCCACCGGCACGAGGGGAACCTCGTCGGCGGGCACGTCCGTGACCGGCGGAGTCGCCTCGCCCTCTGCCGCGTGGGCGAGGGGCGGCGCGTCCGTCGGCCGGGCGAGGGATCGATCGAGCGGCGCCTGGGCCACTAGACCTCGAGGACCTCCTGCTCCTTGACGGCCCCGACGCGATCGACCTCGGCGATCGCGTGGTCCGTGACCTTCTGGAGCTGATCCAGCTGCCGCCGGGCCTCGTCCGTGCCGACGGTGCCGTCGCGCTCCTCCTTCTTCAGGGTGTCGGCCGCTTCCCGGCGGAGATTGCGGATCTCCACCCTGGCCTCCTCCATGCGCTTGTGAACGCTGCGCACGATCTCCTTGCGGCGCTCCTCGGTGAGGGGCGGGATGTTGAGGCGGACGACGGTGCCATCGACGTTCGGCATCAGGCCGATGTCGCTCTTCTGGATGGCCTTCTCGATCGCGCCGAGGACGCCACGATCCCACGGCTGGATGACGATCTGGTGAGGCTCGGGCACGCTGATCGAGGCGAGCTGGTTGAGCGGGGTCTGGGTGCCGTAGTAGTCGACGTGGATCCGGTCGACCAGGGACGTGGACGCGCGGCCGGTCCGAAGGCCCTGGAAGTCACGTTCCATGGCCTCCACGGCGCGGTTCATCTTGCGTTCCGCCCCGACAAGGGTCTCGCTGGTCATGAGGTCGTCCCTCCGGTGTGGGCGGAGATGAGGGTGCCGACTGGCTCGCCGCGGGCCACCCTCGTGATGTTGTCCGGCGCGTTGAGGTCGAAGACCACGATCGGGAGGTCGTTCTCCATGCACAGGGAGACCGCCGCCGCATCAAGGACCTTGAGCTGGTCGCGCAGGAGGTCCAGGTAGTCGAGATGCGCATACCGTGTTGCCGTCGGCTCCGTCATCGGATCGGCATCGTAGACACCGTCGACCTTGGTGGCCTTGAGCAGGACCTCCGCGCCGATCTCGACGGCGCGCAGGGCCGCGGCGGTATCGGTCGTGAAGTACGGGTTGCCGGTGCCGGCCACGAAGATCGCGACCCGGCCCTTCTCGAGATGCCGGACTGCGCGCCGCCGGATGTACGGCTCCGCGATCTCGTTCATGTCGATCGCGCTCAACACCCGCACCGGGATCCCGACTCGCTCGATCGCATCCTGGAGGGCCAGGCCGTTCATCACGGTCGCGAGCATCCCGATGTAGTCGCCGGTTGCGCGGTCCATGCCCCGGGCGGCGGCTGCCAGGCCGCGGAAGATGTTGCCACCGCCGACCACGATGCCGATCTCGACGCCCTGCGCGTGCACCTCGGCGACCTGGCTCGCGATGAACGCGCAGAAGCCCGGATCCACGCCGTACTGGCGGTCCCCGAGGAGCGCCTCACCGGAGAGCTTGAGCAGGATCCGGCGGTAGCGGATGCGGCCGTCGCCGGGAGCCACTCCAGGCTCCGCGGGACGGCCGTCCGTTCGACCGGATTCCGTCACATCTCCTCCCCGAGCTCGTAGCGGGTGAAGCGGCGCACGCGGATGTTCTCGCCGATGGTCGCGACCTTCTCGGTCACGAGGTCGCGGACGCTGCGCTCCTCGTCACGGAAGGGCTGCTCCAGCAGGCAGACCTCCCGGAACCACTTCTTCAGCTGGCCATCGACGATCTTCTCGCGGATCGCCTCCGGCTTGGCCTGCACCGCCTCGTCCGCCAGCAGGGCCGCCTTCCTGGCCTCGAGCACGTCGGCCGGGATGTGCTCCACGTCCACGTACAGCGGGGCGAGTCCGGCCACCTGCATCGCGAGGTCACGGACCAGCTTCTGGAAGTCGTCGGTGCGGGCCACGAAGTCCGTCTCGCAGTTGACCTCGATCATGACGCCGATCTTGCCGCCGATGTGGATGTAGCTGCCGACGAGGCCCTCGCGCGCTTCGCGGCTGGCCTTCTTGGCGGCCTGGGCGACACCCCGCTCACGCAGCAGCGCGACGGCCTTGTCGATGTCGCCGCCGGACTCCTCGAGGGCGCGCTTGCAGTCCATCATGCCCGCGCCGGTTCTCTCGCGCAGCTCCTTGACGGCGTCGGCCGTGATTGCCATGGAAGGTGCTCCTGTGTCGTGGCGCGCAACCAGTGTGCGCGCATTCGGTCTCCGATGGGCGGCCGGGCGCCGGGGCGCCGCGGCCAGGTGGTCCCGGGCGGCATGGGTGCCGTCACCCCGGGCCCCGATCATCCGGCGGGCGGATTCTCCGCGGCCGGTGTGGGTTCAGCGGCAGGTGCAGGCTCCGCGGCGGGGGCTGCGGGCTCTGTGGCGGGTGCCGGCGCGACCGAGGGCACGATCGGTGTCGCGGCCGGCCTCGCGGCAGACGGTGCTCGTGTTGCGGCAGCCCGCGCCGGTGCGGCCGCGGCCGGCCTGGGAGCTGGACGGGCGGCCGGAGTCGCAGGCGCGACGGGTGCCTGCACCGCGTCCGGCTGGCTTGCCTCGGGCTCCCCGACGGCCGTCGTCGACACGGCGGAGGCGGCGTCGTCGGGCGCGGTCTCTGCGGCCCGGGCGGCGCCCGGCAGCAGGTCGTCGTCGTCGCTGTCCGGGTCGAACGACAGCGTGCCCCCCGCGGCAAGCTGCGCGACGAGGTCTGCCTCGGCGGACGCGTCGAACTCGGGGATATCCATGGGCTGCGGCTCGGGGGCCTCCGGCTCAGCCGTCGCCCGGGCTGCCCGCTCCCGAGCGCCCTCGATCGCTGCATCCGCCACGAGCTGGCACAGCAGCCGGATGGCCCGGATCGCGTCGTCGTTGGCCGGGATGATGTAGTCGAGCTCGTCCGGATCCACGTTCGTGTCGCCCGTGCCGACGACCGGGATCTCGAGCTTGTTGGCCTCGGTGACCGCGATCCGCTCGCGGTGCGGGTCCACGATGAAGATGGCGCCGGGCTGGCGCTTCATCTTGCGGATGCCGCCCAGCATGGCCTGGAGCTTGTTGAGCTCCTCGGTCAGGAGCGCGGCCTCCTTCTTGGGCAGGCGATCGAAGTCGCCGGCCTGCTGGCGTGCCTCGAGCTGGTCGAGCAGGCCGATCCGCTTCTTGATGGTCACGAAGTTGGTGAGCATCCCGCCGAGCCAGCGCTTGGTCACGTACGGCTGGCCGGCGCGGATCGCCTCCTGCATCACGGGCTCCTGCGCCTGCTTCTTCGTGCCGACGAACAGGACGCTGTCGCCCCGCGCGACGGTCTCCGTGACGAACGCGAGCGCCAGGTCAAGCCGCTTGACGGTCTGGGCGAGGTCGATGATGTGGATGCCGTTGCGCTCCGCGAAGATGAACGGGCGCATCTTCGGGTTCCAGCGCCGGGTCTGGTGTCCGAAGTGGACGCCGGCCTCAAGGAGCTGGCGCATCGAGACGGTGGGCACTGCGTGGCCTCCTGCGGTTCATGCCTCCGCGGATCCCCTGCGGGGGCCGGCGGCGAGTCCTCGCCGGGTCCGGCACCGTCCCGCCGGGAGACGGATCCGCGTGTGTGCTCCGTGCCGGCAAGCGCCGGACGGGCGTACCTGAGCACCGCGGACGGTCCGCGGCGCGGCGGAGTGTAGCACAGGGCCCGGCTGCCACCTCCCCCCGCAGATGTCGCCATTCGCCGCGGATCGCGCACCCGGGAGCGGCACTCAGGGCCGGATGCCGCGGTGGTGCCGGACCGACGGTACGCCATCCGGCCCGGCGTCGATCGCGACCAGGTCCACGCGCAGCGGCAGCCGCGGCAGCGACGTTCCATCCGGCAGCTCGCGGGTCGCCAGCAGGGTCCCGACCGCGCGACGCAGCGCCGCGCGCTTCCGCCGGTCGAGGGTCTCCTCGGCCAGCCCGAAGTCCCGCCGGCCGCGCCTGCGCACCTCCACGACCACGAGTGCGGCCGGCGGGCCTGGATCCACTGCCAGCAGGTCGACCTCGTCCCGGCCCAGCCGGAGGTTCCGGGCGAGGATCGTCCAGCGCTTGCCCTCCAGGCGCACCGCGACCTGCTGCTCCGCTGCGTCGCCGATCTGCTGCGCCACGGTCGAGCTCGTTCGTCGCATGGGCGACAGGATCGCCTTGCCCGCTCACCCGTCGCTTATCCGGCGGCCGCGAACGCCTCCTCGACCAGTGCGTCGGCGGGATCCGGCGGCAGCTCAGCGGCGACATCGTCCGGGATCGCGTCGGGGGCATCGTCGCCGGCCCCGAACAGCGCGAGCTGGTCGCCGGCAAGCAGCGTCCGGAGAGCCTGCCAGCTGCTGCGATGATGCGGCGTGAGGCCGTTCGCGCGGATGGCGTCGCGGTGCTCCCGGGTCGCGTACCCGGCGTTCCGGTCCCACCCGTACGCGGGGTAGCGGACCGCAAGCCTGTGCATCATCCGGTCGCGCACCGTCTTGGCGACAACCGAGGCACACGCGATCGAGTAGACACGCGCGTCGCCGTCCACGACGGCCGTGTAGGGACCCACCTGGACCTCGAAATCGGCGATCCGCAAACCGTCCACGAGCACGTGATCGTGACCGCCCAGCCGCGCGATCGCCCGGCGCATCGCCAGGTGCGTCGCGTGGTAGATGTTGAGCCGATCGATCTCCGCCACCGACGCCGCGCCGACCCCCACGGCAACCGCCCGGCGACGGATGATCGGCGCGAGGCGCTCACGCTGGGCGGCGGAGAGCGTCTTCGAGTCGCGGACACCCGGTATCCGGTGGCAGTTGGGCGGCAGGATGACCGCGGCTGCCACGACGGCGCCGCAGGTCGGTGCGACGCCCACCTCGTCGACACCCGCGATCCGAGTCGCACCCTCCCGCCACAGCGGGCGCTCCCAGCGCAGGGTCGGGACGATCACGGCCATCGGGACACAGCGTAGCGCTCCCGGCCAGCCCGGGGTCCGATACAGACAGGCTCGTCCCCCCGGTTCCGGCGCCTGCCGGGTCCCGGACATGAGGCGACCCCCGCGTCGCGGGGGTCGTGCGGAGCTGCGCGAGGCGCCTCGCGGGCGCGGTGCTCGTCTAGCGGCGCTCGCGAAGAGTGGTCGCGGCCTTGCCGACGCGGTTGCGCAAGAAGTACAGCTTCGCGCGGCGGACCTGGCCGTGGCGCACGACCTCGATCCGCTCGATCCGCGGACTGTGGAGCTTGAACGTCCGCTCGACGCCGACGCCCGATGCGATCCGGCGGACGGTGATCGTGGACGCGATGCCGCTGTTGCGCATCCGCATCACGAGGCCCTCGAACACCTGGACCCGCTCCCGATTGCCCTCGACGACCTTCGCGGCGACCTTGACGGTGTCGCCCGGGGTGATGACCGGGAGGTCGGTGCGGAGCTGGTCCTGGACGATCTCGTTGAGCACGTTCACGTGGGCGGTCCTTGTTCGGTCGTCGGCAGCCGCGGCTGCGGGGTCTCAGGTTCCGGGACGGCGGGCCGGGAACGGCGTGGCCGACGGCGGAGGATAGCACGGCGGGGCGCCCGTGTCAGGCCGGTGTCCGTGTCAGGCCGGTGTCCGTGTCAGGCCGGACGTCGGGTGTCGAGGGTGGCCCTCCCCGCCGGCGACTCGGCATGAGCGACCTCAGGCTTCCTCGTCGACAGGCACGTCACGGACGTCGGCGAGCAGGCGTCGCTCCTCGGCCGTCATCGGGCGCCCGTCGAGCAGGTCCGGGCGCCGCTCGAGCGTCCGCCGGAGCGACTCGCGCAGCCGCCACTGCCGCACCTGCTCGTGGTGACCGGACACGAGCACCGGTGGCACGGACACGCCGTCGAACGTGGCCGGCCGCGTGTACTGGGGGTATTCGAGCAGGCCGTCGGCGAATGATTCCTCGGCGATGGATGCCGCATCGATCGCCCCCGGCAGCAGCCGCAGGATGGCATCGATGATGACCAGCGCCGCCAGCTCCCCGCCGGTGAGGACGTAGTCGCCGATCGAGAGCTCCCGGTCGACCATCGACCGGATCCGCTCGTCGACACCCTCGTAGCGAGGACACAGGAAGACGACGTGGCCGGCCGTCGACAGCTCGTGCGCAACCGGCTGACGGAAGACCTCCCCGGCCGGATCGACCAGGATCACGACCGAATCAGGGCGGCGAAGCTCGGCGAGGGCCGCGGCGACCGGTTCGGGACGAAGGACCATGCCGGCACCGCCGCCGTAGGTGGCGTCGTCAACGGCTCGATGTCGCCCGATCCCCCACCGACGCAGGTCGTGGACGCGCACCTCCGCCAGGCCGCTGTCCAGAATGCGCGCCGGGATGCTCTCCCGGAGGGGTCCCTCGACCATCGCGGGGAACAGCGTCAGGACCTCGATCTCGAGCGGCATCAGGGGCCCGGGTCGGGGCCGAGGGTGCCCGGGGCCGCGGCGTCCGCGGGTGCGGGGTCCGCGGCCGGATCGACGGCGGTACCGGCGGCCGCGGCCTGCCCATCCACGGCCACGTCGGAGCCTGCGGACGGCTCGGCCGGTCGGTCGGGCACGGCATCGTCCGGCGGCGCCGGCCGCCGCCGGTTCTTCGGCTGCTTTCGCGGTCGTCGATCCCTGGGCCGAACGTAGTCCTCGTCCTCGACCGGCCGGGCGTCGAGGGCGAGCGCCTCGAGGTCCACGACCATCTCTCCCCGTTCCGGGGAGAGATCCAGCACGATTCCGCGAACGCCGGGCACGTCCAGCTCTCCCCGTGGACCGCGGACCAGGAACACCTCGGCACCCCCGGCGCGGTAGATGTCCACGATCACGCCCAGGTCCTCGCCCGTCGCCGAGCGCACGGCAAGGCCCTGGAGCTCGTGCCAGAACCACCGGCCGGCCTCGCGCGGCTCGTCGGGCAGTTCGATCTCCAGGTAGCGGCCACGCAGTGCCTCTGCCGTCTCGCGGTCCCGGACGCCCCGGAACTGCAGCCACCAGCCCAGCCCGTCCGCGACGGGCGCCGCCTCGGTGATCGTCAGGGTCTCGGTCGTGCCTTCCAGGTACAGCACGGCTCCGACCGTCAGCCGGTCCTCGGGACGATCGGTGAGCAGCTCGACCCGGACCTGGCCCCGCAGCCCGCGCACGCCCCGCACGAGCGCCACGACGAGGCGCGCGGGCGCCCCGCCGTCAGGCCGAGGCGCCGGTTCGCGAGGCGTCGACGAGCGGGCCAGCGGAGGCTTCGCCTCAGACGATCTCGAGGCCGACCGACTCGCCCGTTCGGGCGGAGGTCACCTTGAGCAGCGTCCGCAGCGCCTTGGCGACGCTCCCGTTGCGCCCGATGACCTTGCCCATGTCGGACTCGGCCACGTGGAGCTCGATGATGGTGCCATCCTCCCCGCTCACGACCTCGACGCTCACGGCATCGGGATCGTCAACCAGGGATTTGGCAACGTAGGCGACGAGATCGGCGGCTGCCATCGCGCGCCCCTACCGGAAGTCCGGCAGGATGCCGGCATTCCGGAACAGCCGCCTGACCGTGTCGGACGGCTGGGCACCCTTGCTCAGCCAGTCGCGGGCCTTGGCCTCGTCGATGCTGATCTCGATCGGGTCGGTCCGGGGATTGTAGTGGCCGATCGTGTCGATCGCGCGACCGTCCCGGGCGGAACGGCCATCAGCGACGACCAGCCGGTATGTCGGCTGCTTCGTCGCCCCCACGCGGGTCAGGCGAATGCGGACGGACATGTGATGCGGTGCTCCTCCATATGCCGGACCCCTGGGCGGGACGCCGGCCCTGTGTGGCTTGACTGACGGATCACTGGCCGCCGACGCGGACGACGAGCGTCGCACGATCGAGCGTGTCACCGGGTGTGTAGGTGCCGATCACGGCATCGAACGCGTCGAGGTAGGGCTTGACGTCGGCCTGGTAGCCGGTGCGCTCGGCGGTCGGCATCTGTGCCTCGACGAAACTCCTGATCCCGGCCACATCGAGCCAGACCAGCGAGCCGTGGGCCGCGTCGACCTGGCCGAGCGCGGCGCTGAACCGTGCCGACGTGGCCAGGGAGTCCCCGGTGCGGGCGTCGAGCACGGCCTTCACGAAATCGGGCCCGGACCCGACCACGACGACCTGGTCGGTGACCGCGTACGCGATCTGCAGGTTGGCCGGCAGACCGCTGACGGTGCCACCGGTGGCGGCACCGGCCAGGGCTCCGATGTCGCCCAGGTCGACCACGGTGATGGTGACCCCGCCGTAATCCTGATCGGTGACCTTGATGCCGCCGGCGCCTCCGGCAAGGGCCACGAACCCGCGGAGCTGCGTCAGCAGACGCTCGGCAGCGGTCTTGTCGGTCGGCGTGACCACGAGCCCGCCCGCGACGGTATCGCCGTCACGGGTGATCGCGATCCCGGCCTCCCCCATCCAGTCCACGACCGCCGCGTATCCGCCCATGAGCTTGAGCGCGTCATCGATCTGGGTCACGCCGTCCTTCAGCTTCGGGTCAGCCGCGAGCATGGTCTTGAGCCGCTCGAGGCTCGCGCCGATGTCGTGGCCTTCGACGAGCGCCACGGTCGTGGGCGGCAGCACGGACGGGAGCTTGGACTCCGCCGCGACGGCGGGCCCGAGCTTGGCGATGTGGGGCATCCGGGCGTCGATGACGAACGAGCCGTTGGCGGCGCGGATCGCTGCGGCGACCCAGGGGGCTGAAAGGTCGTTGAGCGCCGCCGGCAGCTCCGGCATCGCAGTCGCCGCGTCACCCGCGAGAGCCTGGGCTCCCGTGGCCAGCGCCGCCGTGTCGACGTACGCGAACCCGAGCCGGTCACCGGAGACGGACGCGGAGGCGGTCTTGAACTGCGCGCTGGTCGGCAGGCCCGCGGTGCCCTTGGTGTCGATCGCCGCCTTGATCGAGGTCGGATCGCCGATGGCGATGACCGGACCGAGAACGGCGTAGGCGCCCGTCACGCCGGCCGTTGCCGCGTCGGATGATGCGGGCGGGGTGATCGACGTGATCGTCACCCCGTTATAGGTCTCGGTGCTCGTGGTGGCGCCCGACGACGCGAGCAGCTTGTCCGCCCAGGCCGCCGCTCCTGTCGCGTCCTTGACGCTCGCGAGGAGCAGGACGTGCGCGGCCTTCGCATCGGCGGTCTTCGGCAGCGGGCCGATGCTCACCGACAGCTGACCGCCGAACCACGGCTCGATATCGGTCTTGTAGCTCTCGGTGCCGTTCGAGACCCGCTTGACGAGCTGGTCGAGCGCCTCGCTGAGCTTGGTCGGGAACGCCGCCTGGTCGTCGAAGCCCGGGAAGGCCTGCATGACCTTCGCGAGCTCGGCCTCCTGGTTACCCGGAAGGTCCAGCCGGACCTCGGTGTAGGTGACGCTGTCGGCGGGCGTCCAGGACAGGACGTCAGGGTCCCCGGCCCCGGCCGTGAGCAGGAGCGTCGCCCCGGCGGCGCCGGCGACGACAAGCGCCGTGATGACGAGCGCCGCAAGCCAGCGCACGCGGCTGCGGCCGGCGCGGACCGGTGCGGTCGCGGTCACCGTGGAGGTCGCGACGGGCGGCACCAGGGGGGTCTCGCCCACCGGCTGTGGGAAGGCCGTCCCCGGCTGCGGCTGGATCGGTTCGTTGTCGGTCATGGCGGGCATCCCCTCATCGTCGCCCAAGGAGCTGGCCCATCGCGGCGCGACGGCCGGCACCTCCGGAGAGCTGCTTCATCAGTTTCTGCATCTCGCCGAACTGTTTCACGAGCCGATTGACATCAGGAAGGGTCGTCCCGGAGCCCGTGGCGATCCGCCGCCGGCGAGAGGCGTTCAGGATGGATGGCTCGCGCCGCTCGCGCGGCGTCATCGACAGGATGATCGCCTCCACGCGGCTCAGGTCCCCGCGATCGACCGCATCCTGCGCCTCCTTGGCCATGTTGCCCATGCCCGGGATCATCGACATCAACTGGCCCATTGGGCCCATCTTCTGCATCTGGCGCATCGAGTCGAGCATGTCCTCGAGCGTGAAGGATGCCTTGCGGACCTTCTCCTCGAGCTTCGCGGCCTGCTTCTCGTCGAACGTCTCCTGGGCGCGCTCCACGAGGCTGACGATGTCGCCCATGCCGAGGATCCGGCCCGCCAGCCGGTCCGGGTGGAACACCTCGAGAGCATCGGTCTTCTCGCCGGTGCCGAGGAACTTGACCGGGATCCCGGTGACCGCGCCGATCGAGAGAGCGGCACCACCCCGCGCGTCACCGTCGATCTTGGTCAACACCAGACCCGTGACGGGGACCGCGCCTGCGAACCCCTGGGCGACGGTCACGGCTTCCTGGCCCGTCATCGCGTCCACGACCAGCAGGGTCTCGATGGGGTGCGTCGCCGCGGACACGGCGCGGATCTCGTCCATCAGCGCGTCGTCGATTGTCAGGCGGCCGGCCGTGTCGATGATCACCACGTCCCGGCCGGTGCGCTTCGCGGTCTCGATGCCGCCGCGGGCAATGTCCACGGTCGGCGTCCCCACCGGTGCGCGATGGACGGGGATGCCGAGGCTCCTGCCGAGCGTCTCGAGCTGGTCGGCGGCCGCGGGCCGGTACGGGTCCGCCGCGACGAGCAGCGGCTGACGGCCCTGCTTGACCACGTGCTTCGCGAGCTTCGCGGCCGACGTCGTCTTGCCGGAGCCCTGGAGGCCAACGAGCGAGATCACCGCCGGGGTGCCGGCCAGGCGGAACGTCCGGTCCCCGGCCGACAGGAGCGCGGTCAGCTCCTCGTGGACGATCTTCACGACCTGCTGGCCCGCGGTCAGGCTGTCGAGGATGTCCGCGCCGACGGCGCGCTCCCGCACCCGGGCCACGAAGTCCTTGACGACCCTGAAGTTGACGTCCGCCTCGAGCAACGCCAGCCGGACCTCACGCATCGCGGCGTCGACGTCGGCCTCGGACACCCGACCGCGGCCGGTCAGGTTGCCGAGCGTCCGGCGAAGGCGATCGCTGAGGCTGTCGAACATGAAGAGGCGGCGACCCTGGCTGTGGATTTGGGAGGCACCGCACGGCGAGGGCCGGCGGGTGGTGCGCGGGTTCTGGCGACACCGAGGCGGGGGCGAGTGTACGTCATGCGCCGTGCCGGCGCCCCCGGCCATGCGGCCCCCGGGGACGAGAAAGCCGCCGGTCGCGTTGCGACCGGCGGCTTTCGGGCGGCGATGCGGTGTCGCCTACGGCAGGTAGTAGTTCGGGTTCGGCATCTTGAACGTGCGGTCGGCGTAGCCGCCCGTCAGGTCACTGTACTGGTCGCCGAAGCTGGCCACGATGTCGTAGCCGAGCAATTCGATGTAGGCCCGGGTTGCCGACTTGTAATGGATCGTGGTGCACTTGCCACCGGGGTCGGCGGCACAGGCCGTCTTGAGGTAGTCGGGATAGACCGCCACGTCCGGCTTTGTGAACAGGCCGTCGACCGGAGTCCCATGGTCGTTGAGCCACGTCGGTGTCGGGTAGCCGGCGCTGGTGGGTCCGGGGCCGAGAAGAGCATCACAGGGAGGACCGGCAGCATCCGCCACGGTCAGGTTGGCGAGCGTCACCGGCTCCTGTGCCGTGGGACGGCCGGTGATGAAGAAGATCGCGTAGCCCTCGGCGGCCGCCGTGTTGACCATGGCCACCATTCCGGGGGTCGCCGGGAACGCCTCGCAGTTGACATAGGTGCCATTGGTACCCGGGTTGTATGCCCAGTTGCTGGCGATCTCGTAGTTCCAGGTCGTGAGCGTCGTGTCATCGACGTCGAGGACGATGGCCGGCATCCCCGACGACTTGCCGGCCTGCGCCTTGAGCCAGCGGGCGCCCGCCGCTGCGACGGAGCTCGCCTCCTTCGCGTAGTTGCTGTTGGCGCGGAAGACGCCCGTCTTGTCCGGATCGCCGTAGTAGTTCTCGATCTGCATCCGGAGCACATCGATGTTGGTGATCTGGTCCGCCTTCTGGGGCGTGTACGTCGTCTTCGACGGCGCTCCCATCGCCACGCCCGCGGTGACCAGCGACAACGCCAGCAACACGGCGGTGAACGTGGCCTTGCGGGAATGCCGCAGCCACGCCAGCTTCGTCCTTGAAACCTCCTCCGCTCGAGTCCGATCGCCCGGACCATCCAGGGCACTCGCCCGACGATAGTGGCACGGTGCGGTGCGGAGGAGTGCCCTTAGGACCGGTGTTGCGAGAAAGGTGGTGCCGGAGCGCACCGGAAACCGCCGGCGATCGCCGCGGGCGGCCGGAACTACACCTGGGCGAACAGGGCCGCGACGAAGTCCTGGGGGTCGAACGGCAGGAGGTCCTCGGCCGTCTCCCCCACCCCGACGAAACGGACCGGGATGCCGAGCTGCTGCTCGATGGCGAACACGATCCCGCCCTTTGCGGTCGAGTCCAGCTTGGTGAGGACGACACCCGTCAGCCCGACGGCGGCGTGGAACGCCACGGCCTGGGCGAGACCGTTCTGGCCCGTGGTGGCGTCGAGGACGAAGAACGTCTCGACCTTCGCTCCCGGCAGCCGCTTGTCGATCACGCGGCGGATCTTGGCCAGCTCCTCCATCAGGTTGGACTTCGTATGCAGGCGCCCGGCGGTATCGGCGATCAGGAGATCTGCGTGGCGGGCGATCGCCGCGTCGAGCGCATCGAACACGACCGCTGCCGGGTCTGCGTTGGCGGCATGGGCCACCATGTCCGAGCCGGTCCGCGTCGCCCAGATCCGGAGCTGGTCGATGGCCGCCGCACGGAACGTGTCGGCTGCGGCGAGCACGACGCGGCGACCGTTCGCACGCTCGCGCGCGGCGAGCTTGCCGATGGTGGTCGTCTTGCCGGTGCCGTTGACCCCGACCACGAGCACGATCGCCGGACCGCCGGGCACGGCGGGCACGGGCTCCCAGTGCTCGGCGTCGCGCGGGGCAAGCAAGGCGGCCAGCTCGGCGCGGACCGCCTCCTCGGCCGTCACGTCCCGGCGACTGCGAGCGCGCTCCACGAGATCCATGGCGAGCACCGCACCGACGTCGCCCGTGATCAGCGTCTCCTCGATCTCATCCCAGTCGGCGCCGGCCCCGCCCGTGAAGGCGCCCCGGAGACGCGCGGCGAACCCGGCCCGCGACTTCTCCAGCCCGTGTTCGAGCTGCTCGAGCTCCCGCTCGCGGCGCGCGGCATCCGCCTTCTCGGCGCTCCAGTCGGCGCCCCACGCCCACTCGACCGCAGCCTCGGGAGGCGCACCGGGTGCTGCGGCGGCGGGCTCGTCGGACGCGGGTGTCGCGGGCTCGTCGGGCGCCCGGCCGTCACCGGGCGCCGCAGGCGTGGCGTCCTCGGTCGGCGGCTGCGGATCGGGCTCGGGTGCCGAGCCACGGCGAAACAGGCGCACGCGACCTCCGGTCAGGCAGCCGGGCCGCCGGCCAGCACCGAGCGGGCCTCGGTGCGCCGGTGGTCGGCGATGGCCTGCGCCTCCTCGAGGCGAAGGCTGATGACACGGCTGACCGAGTCGTCGCCGACGGTGACCCCGTAGAGGGCATCGGCAGCCTCGATCGTGCCGCGGTTGTGGGTGATGACGATGAACTGGGTACGCTCGGCGAGCGCCCGCAGAGCATCCGTGAAACGGCCGACGTTTGCCTCATCCAGCGCCGCGTCGACCTCGTCCAGCACGCAGAACGGCGCCGGACGCACCTCGAGCATCGCGAACAGCAGGGCCACCGCCGTCAGCGCTCGCTCGCCGCCCGACAGCATCGAGAGCGACTGCGGCTTCTTGCCCGGGGGCCGGGCGGTGATCTCCACGCCCGTGGCCGACAGGTCGGTGGGGTCGGTGAGCGAGAGCCGGGCGAAGCCGCCGCCGAACAGCTGTCGGAACCGCGCGTCGAAGGCGACCTCCAGGGCCGCGAACGTCGACCGGAACTGCGTCGCGATCAGGGCGTCGAGGTCCGCGATCAGGGTGCGGGTCTTGGCGATCGCGTCGCGCAGGTCCCGGTCCTGCGTTCCAAGCGTCTCGAGGCGTTCACGGACGGCCCGGTACTCGTCGACCGCGAACGGGTTCGCGGCACCCAGCTCGTGGTAGCGACGCCGCAGCACGGCGAGACGGCCCGACGACGGGGCCTCGACCGGTGACGGCTCGGCGGCCCAGAGGGGGGCGATGGCATCGAGCGCCGACTCGAGCGCCGCGCTCTCCACGGAGGTCTCCGTTGCCGCGTCGTCGGCCGGCTGATCGGCCGGACCAGGGGCGGCGGCCTTCTCGAGTTCTGCCGGGTCGAGACCCGCGGCCTCGCCGAGATGCCGCAGGCCGACGTCCCCGAGACCCGCGAGCTCGACCAGCAGCTGCTCCCGGAGCGCATCCAGGCCCAGTCGCCCCTCGAGCGCGGCAACGTCGGCCGCGCGGGCACGGTCGTCCGCGGCGCGGAGCCGCTCGCGCGCGGCGGTCGCGGCACGTTCCGCATCGGCCAGCCGCGCGCGCTCGGCCCGGTCGTCCGCGAGGAGCGCCTCGAGCGCGTCACGTGCGGCGGCCTCACGCGACGCCGCGGCCGCGAGGTCGCCCGCAACGGCGTTCCGTTCGTCTCCCGCGGCGCGCTCCCGATCGGCAAGGGTTGCCAGGTCGCGCTCGGCGCCGTCGATCCGGCCTTCGGCCAGGGTGACCGATGCCTCGGCGCGCGCTCGGCGCGCTTCGGCGTCGCGTCGGGTGCGCTCATGCACGCCGACGTCGCCCGAGATCCGGTCACGTCGCACACGCAGCTCCCCGACGCGCGCCTCCCACATGGTGGCCGCCTCGGAGTCCGTCGAGGCCCCGCCGCCCGGAACCGAGGTCGCCTGGTCCCCAGGCTGTCCCGGCGCCGCCAGCACCTCGAGCGCGGCTGCCGCCCGCTCGGCCTCGCCGGCGAGCCGGAGGGCCTGCGCCTCGTGCCACGCCGCCTCGCGCGCGACGGCCTCCAGCTCGCGTCCCGCGGCGCGCTCGATGTCCTCCGCCCGGCGTCGCTGCGAGGCTGCGGCCGACTCCGCGGCGCGCAGGCGATCCAGTGTGGTCCGTGCCTCCGCCGCACCGGCGGCCGCGGCTGCCGCCTCGTGCTCGGCGGCAGCCGCCTCCACCTCGAGCTGCTCGACCTCCCGGGCGAGACGCTCGGCCTCCGCCCGTCGCTCCAGCGGCGTATCGCCGCGGCCGATCCTGACGGTGAATGCGTCGACGACCGCACCTCCGTCGACGGTGACCGCGAGCCAGCCCACCGGCAGCACGGGCTGGAGCTCCAGACCCGCTGCGAGATCTGGAACCCAGACGACGCGCTGCAGGATCGTGCGCGCTGCGCCGTTCGGATCGCGTCGCACCGCGTCGACCAGCCGGCCGCCGCCGCCTGCCGCCAGCGCCTCCTCGAGACGTCGCAGTTCCGCCGCGGTGCCACCCCCGGGGGCACGGTCCACCGCCAGCAGCCGTTCCCGGACCACGAGGTGTCCCCGCTCGCCGGACAGCGTCGCCGCGCCGCCGCGCTCTACGACGTACCCGCGCGCCAGCTCCCCGAGGGCCGCCTCCACGGCCGCGCGGAGCGACGGATCCACGCCAAGATCCTCGTCCACGCGCCGGCCGCCCAGCCTGCGCGCCGCGCGCGCGATCCCGCGTGCCTCCTCCTCGGCCAGGCGTCGCTCGAGCGCCTCCAGCCGACCGCGCGCGGTCGCCAGCATCGAGCTCGCCCGGACGCTTCGCTCGGCCACGGCGCGGCGCGTCCCGTCTGCCGCGTCGGCTGCCGACCGGGCGGCCTCCCTGCTCGCGGCCGCCGCGGCCTCGTCGGCAACCGCTGCCGCAAGCGTCGCCCGGGCGGCGGCCAGGGCGGACTCCAGCCCGGTGCGGCGAGCCTCGGAGTCGGTAGCGCGCGCCCGCTCGTCTGCAGCGTGGCGCCCGGCCTCGGCCGACCGGCGGCGCGCGGTCTCCGCCTCGGCCGCCCGGGCGGCCTCGGCCCGTCGCAGCGCCGCGAGCTCATCGCCACGCGCACGGCTGGCGGCGCGCAGCGATCCGAGCTCAGCCAGGGCCTCCGCCAGCGCCCGATCCGCCTCCGCCAGCGCCGCCTCGAGCTCCAAGTCCCGTTCCGGCAGCGGCTCGGCCAGGATCCGCCTGTGCGCCGCAAGATCCGCCTCGGCCGCATCACGCTCCGCGGCGATCCGCGCCCGATCGCGGGCCGTTGCCTCCAGCTCGCCCCCGGCGCGCGCCTCGCGCAGGCCCAGCGCAGTCAGGACCGCCCGCGCCTCCTCGTGGACCGCGCGGCGCTCCCGCTCCGCCTCCGCGCGGGCGGCCATCGAGGCTGCGATCCTGCCCACGTCCAATTCGGCCGTCTCCAGCGCCTCGAGCGCCGTTCCGGTTTCCGTGCGCAGGACGTCCCGGCGGTGCTCCGCCTCCGTCGCGCGTCCGGCCGCATCGTGCCAGCGTCCGTGGGCGGCGACGAGCAGCGCATCCGCGAGCTCCTCGCCGGCCGTGCGCCGCGTCGCCTGCTGCTCCGCGAGCTGCCCGAGCCGCCGGGCCTGGGGCCGCAGCTCGGCGAGGATGTCCTCGACCCGGGCCAGGTTCGCCTCCGCCTCGACGAGCTGCTCCTCGGCCCGCCGCCGCCGCCGCTCGTGACGGCGGACTCCGGCCACCTCCTCGAACAGGGGGCGACGCTCCTCGGGCCGCAGCGCCAGCGCCTGGTCCACCATGCCCTGGCCGATGAACAGGAACGCGTTGTCGGCGAGGTTGGCACTGTCGAGCAGGTCTACGAGATCACGCAGGCGCACGCGCTGCCTGTTGAGCAGGTAGTCGTTCTCACCCGAGCGGTACAGGCGCCGGCCGAGCTCCACGACTGAGAAGTCGACGGGCAGCAGGGCATCGGAGTTGTCCAGCACGAGGGTGACGTCTGCCATGCCCAGGGCGGCGCGCCGCTCCGACCCGGCCCAGATCACGTCCTCGCTGCGGCGAACCCGCAGGGAGCGGCCCTGTTCGCCCAGCGCCCAGCGCAGCGCGTCGGCGAGGTTGGACTTGCCGGAGCCGTTGGGCCCGACGACGGCACTGATCCCCTCACCGAACTCGACGAGAGTCCGCTCCGCGAAGGACTTGAACCCCTGCACGCGGAGGCCGAGCAGGCGCGCGGGAGCGCTCACCGGCGCGGCCCGCCGGTGGCCATCGCGTCGCCGGACTGAGCGTCGTCGGGCGGGGCATCACCGGTGGCGGCGGACCTGGGCGCGGCGGACTCTGGGTCGACCCCCGGTTCCACGACCGACAGGTCGGCATCCTGGACATCGTCCGGCCGGGCCGCGGCCGACCGGCCGGCACCGCTCGGCGCGACATGGCGTGATCGGGGCGCCGGGCGCTCGCGCCGGATCGCATCGAGCGCCTGGGCGGCAGCGGCAGTCTCCGCGACCCGCCGCGACGGCCCTTTGCCGATGCCGAGTGACCGGCCGCCGACGACGACCTCGATCTGGAACAGCTTCTCGTGGTCCGGACCCACCGCGTCGACAAGCCGGTAGAGCGGGCGCTCGCCCGACGTCCGCTGCGTGTGCTCCTGCAGCCGGCTCTTGGGGGACTTGAGGCTGACCAGCGTCACGTCCGCCGACAGCTCCTGCTCGGCCCGGGCATTGATCCAGTCCCGGACCACCTCCCAGCCGAGGTCGAGGTAGATCGCGCCGACGAGCGCCTCGAATGCCGAGGCGAGCAGGGACGGCCTGACCCGGCCTCCACGCTGCGCCTCGCCTTCGCCGAGGAGGAGGAACGAGCCGAGGTCGAGGCGGACGGCGAGCCTGGCCAGGCCGGAGGTGCTGACGATCGACGCGCGGCGCGCCGACAGGATGCCCTCGTCGTCGGTCGGGTGGCGCTGGTACAGGGCTTCGGAGACGGCCAGGCTCACAACGGCGTCACCGAGGAACTCGAGCCGCTCGTTATGGCCGCGCGCGGAATCCGGGTGCTCGTGCAGCCAGCTGCTGTGGACGAGCGCCTGGGCCAGCAGCTCGCGGTCGTCGATCGGCAGCCCGAGGCGCTCGATGAGCGCGTCCGCCGGGTGCACGCCGCGCCCGGTCGGAGATGCTAGGACGAGTGCTCGTCGATGTAGTCGACGGCGTCCTGCACGGTTCGGATCTTCTCGGCGTCCTCGTCGGAGATCTCGGTCCCGAACTCCTCCTCGAGGCTCATGATGAGCTCGACGAGGTCGAGGGAGTCGGCATTCAGGTCGTCGACGAAGGATGCTTCGGGGTTGACCTCGGATTCGTCGACCCCAAGCTGCTCGATGACGATCTTCTTCAGCCGCTCGTACGTGCTGGCCACTGACTCCCTCCTGATGCCGGGGTGTCCTGTCGGGTTGCGGTGCGTTCGCGGGCCACTCGCCCAAGGACGCCGTTCATGAGCCTTCGCATCGGCTCGCCCGAGTAGGTGCGAGCCAGCTCGACCCACTCGGCGATCGCCACCCGGGCCGGCGTTGCGGGCGAGTGTAGCACCTCGCCGAGGCCGCAACGCAGCAATGCGCGGTCCATCCGGGCGAGCTGCACGACGGGATACTGGGGCGCCGCGAGCCCGATCTGCTCGTCCAGCGTGTCCCGGTTCGCGGTCACGTTGGCCACGAGCTCGCGGGCAAGCCGGCCAACCTCCGGATCGGCCTCCAGGGCGAGATGCCGCTCCAGGATCGCGTCGGCGGTCCGCTGCCCGAACTCGGCCTCGAACACCGCTGCGAGCGCCAGCCGGCGACCGGCTCGACGGCTCCGTGTCCGCTCCTCGCCGGCGCGATCCCGCCCGCCGCGCCCGCCGTCAGACCCCGACACCGTCCACCAGGACGGTCACGCCGCCGAGCTCGAGACCGAGGAGGCGCACCACCGCGGCCCCGACCGCGCTCCGGACCTGCGCCACCAGCGGCACGAGCTGCTGGCGAGGACGGGCGACCAGCCACAGCGTCACGTGGACCTGCCCGTCACGGATGCGCACCTTGACCGGCGAGCCCGCCAGCGCGTCCCGCCAGCGCGGCCCGCCGCGCCCCACGCGCAGCACACCCGGCACCTCGAGCGCGGCCAGGCGAACTGTGTCCTTGATCACCCCGGGGCCGACCGACAGCGTGGGCATCACGACATCCCCTCCGCGAGCACGGCCGGTGCGGCCGAGATGTCCGTATCGTCGCGCACCTCGCTGCCCAGCGCGTCACCGATCCGCTCGGCAACCCGCTCGCGCGCCGTGGTGGCGCCGACGCGGACCGCGTGCTCGATCATGCGCCGCCTCGCCCGACCGTGGGTGATGATCACCGTCCCGCGGACGCCCAGCAGCGGCGAGCCGCCGACGGCCTCATAGTCGAACGTCCGGCGGATGCGCGCGATCCCGGGGCGCAGGAGAAGGTAGGCCAGCCGGCCGCGCAGCGAGGCCCGGAACTCGGCGCGAAACTGGTCGAAGATGAACCCGGACAGGCCCTCGAAGAACTTGATCACGACGTTGCCCAGCACCGCGTCGCAGACGACGACATCGGCCATCTGCCGGGTGAGGTCCTTGCCCTCCACGTTGCCCGTGAAGTTGAGGTCCATCTCGTCCAGCAGCTCGGTCGCCCGCTGGATGCGCGCGTCACCCTTGCCCTTCTCCTCGCCGATGGACAGGAGCGCCACCCGCGGACGGTGGACGCCCAGCACCCGCTCGCTGAAGATCGCGCCCATCAGCGCGAACTGGGCAAGGTTCTCGGCCGTCGAGTCCGGGTTGGCTCCGATGTCCAGGAGGACGAACGGGCGGCCCGCGCTGACCATCTGGACGGCGAGCGCGGGGCGGTCGATCCCGGGCAGGGTGCCGAGGATGAGCTTGCCGGCCGCCATCCCGGCACCGGTGTGGCCGGCCGTCACGACCGCATCCGCATCGCCCGTCTTGACGAGCCGGGTGGCGACGACGATCGAGCTGTCCTTCTTGCGCACGAGCGCCCGGGCCGGGTGCTCGTCCATCGCAATCACCTGGGCCGCGTGGACGATCCGGACGTTGGAGGGCGGGTCCCCCACCAGGCCGCGAAGGACCGGCTCATCCCCGACGAGGATGACCGTGTCGCGCGGGTTGGCTCGCGCATACGCGAGGGATCCGGGGACGACCTCGGCCGGGCCGTGGTCGCCACCCATCGCATCGACCGCGACCCTGACCGGTGGACCGGCATGCAGCGGGTCGCCCTGGTCGGTGGGCTCCGGGGATGCGCCCGCGGGGTCTGCGCTCGCGCTCACCAGGGGGTTACGCGGACTCCTCGCCCGCGGTGGTCCCACCGGCCGGCTTGAGCTCCACTGCCTGGCGGCCCTTGTAGTACCCGCAGGCGGGACAGACCCGGTACGCCAGCTTGGGCTCGTGACAGTGCGGGCACTCGACGAGCGTCGGCAGGGTGATGGCGAGGTGGCTGCGCCGGTCTCCCTGCCGGGCGTGAGCGACCTTGCGCTTCGGCACACCCATATCGGTTGCTGCTCCCTTCGGGGCTGGTCACGCGAGCCGGGCCCGCGTCGTTGATGGCATCGCTCCAGCGTCCTGGCTCGCGGGCGCGCAAACGCGCCGGCGCGGGACGTGGGGCCGAGCGGGGAGTCTACTCGGTATCGCCGCCGGCGTCGACCCGGAACGCCCGCAGCGCCTCCAGCCGCGGGTCGATGTCGCCATCCTCGTGGACGTGACCCGGCACCAGGCGTGCCCCGCATTCGAGACACAGGCCGGGGCAGTCCGGCCGGCACAGCGGCGCGATGGGCTCCGCCAGGTTGATCGCCTCTGCGACCAGCGGCCGGAGCTCCATCTCGTGGTGGTCCGTGAGACGCGGTGCCTCCGGATCGGCGTCCTCCTCGAGGGGGACGGGCAGCCCGCTGCCGAGGTCGATCGTCGGCAGCACCTCCTCCTCGATCCGCAGCGTCAGCGGGGTGACGACGGGCCGGAGGCAGCGCGCGCACTCGCCGTGGAGCGCCGCCGTGAGCCGCGCGTCCAGGACGAGACCGCGGTTGGTGCGGGTGAGGCGCACCCGGCCAGCGACCGGCTGCGCCAGCCGCAGGTCGTCGCCGGGGTCGACGTCGACGTCCACCAGCTCATAGTCGCGGACCGTTCCGGGCAGCTCGGCCATCAGCCCGGACAGGGCGAACGTCAGCGGGTCCCCATGCTGATCGACCGGATGAGGATGCGGCTCGTGGTGCGCGGTCATCGCCGCCCGAACAGCGAGGCTCCCTCTTCCTCGTCCCCGGCGTCCGCCTCGGCCATGTCTCCATCCGCATCCGGGTCGTCCTCGGGCACCGGCTCGTAGGCGGCCCGCCGCTCCTCGAGCATCGCGATCCCGCGCTCGATGCTGCTCAGCGTGCGGCTGACGTCCGCCTCGAGACCGCCGAGCACGCCCGCGGCGTACTCATCGGCGCCGCGTCGGACCTCGGCTGCCTCGTCCGCCGCGACCTCCAGCATTCGTTGACCCTCAGCCTCGGCCGCCTCGGTCAGCCCGCGCTCGCCGATCAGGAACGCCGCCTGCTCCTGGGCGCGCCCGACGATTCGCTCGGCCTCTTCCTGGGCCTTCTCGATGATCCGCTCGCCTTCCTGGTTGATCCGCTTGGCGGCGCGCACCTCCTCGGGCACGGCGACACGCAACTCATCGATGAGGTTGAGGGCGGCATCACGGTCGATGATCGCGCTCTTGGTGAGCGGCAGGGGCTTGCCGTTCGCGATCAGCGACTCGAGACGCTCGACGAGGAAGATGATGTCCAGCGGACGGCCTCCCGTGCGCCCGACGCCCCGGCGGGGCGCCTCGGAGGATTATCGCACGCGCCGAGGGCCGATCCCCTACCGTCCGGGCATCGCACGCCGGAGGGCCGCCGCCGCCGGCTCCGGCAGCATGGTGGACACGTCGCCGCCGAACAGCGCGATCTCCTTCACCAGGCTCGAGCTGATGTAGGAGTGCTCGAGCGAGGTCATGAAGAACACGGTGTCCACCTCGGGTGCGAGCTGGTGGTTGTTGTGGGCAAGCTGGAGCTCCGCCTCGAAGTCCGCGATCGCGCGCAGGCCGCGGACGAGGAAGCCGGCCCCGACCGCCGTGCAGAAGTCGACCGTCAGCCCGTCGAACGTGCGCACCTCGACGCTGGCCGCCAGCGCCGGGTCCAGGTCGATGGCCTGCCGGATCACGTCGACCCGGACGTCGGCGGGGAGCAGCGGCGACTTGCGCGGGTTGCCGAGGACGGCGACGATCACCCGGTCGAACACGCGGGCGGCCCGCCGGATGACATCGAGATGCCCGTTGGTGATCGGGTCGAAGGACCCCGGGTAGACCGCGACGTTCACCGCTCGCTCGCCTCCTGCGCGGGTCCCTCGTCCGGCGCGACTCGCCGCCGGTAGAACGTGAGGGCGGTCTCGCCGAAGCGCCGCTCCCGCTCCGATGCTAGCAGCCCGACCTGACCCGGCGGGGCGTCCCGCCAGAAGTGCTTGGCGACGACCCGTCCTCCCGGACGGACGAAGGGGCCCAGCAGCTCGAGCGCACGCAGCAGGCCGCCGGTGTCCAGGTAGGGTGGGTCGACCAGCACGAGGTCATAGGGCCCGTCCGAGGCGGCACCGGCGGGATCGCCAAGCCACCCGATCGCCTCGCGGCGGACGACCCTGCCGGCGGTCGAGACCCCCGTCCGACGGAGGTTCTCGCCGATGGTCCGCGCGGCGCCCGGGTCGCGCTCGACGAACGTCGCCCGGGCGGCACCGCGCGAGAGTGCCTCGATCCCGCCGGCCCCGCTGCCGGCGAACAGGTCGAGGACCACCGCGCCGGCAAGCTCCGGCTCGAGGATCCCGAACAGCGTCTGCTTGACCCGGTCGGTCAGCGCCCGGGTGCCGGGACCGGGCGCCGCCAGGCGGATGCCGCGGGCAGCACCCGCGATCACGCGACCGGCATCAGCCACGGGTCCGCCCTCGCCGCCTACGCCGCGCTTGCCGGGTCGCCGGCGAACACGCGCCGCAGCCACCCTGCCTCGAGCTCCCGCACGAGCTCCGGCGGGTCCGCGGCAACCCGGCCATCCTCGCTCACCAGTGCCTCGGCAGCCGCCCGGGCACGCGTCGCGAGCTCCCGGTGGTCGGGGTCGGCGAGCGTGGCGACCCTGAGCCGCGGCAGGCCGCTCTGGGCGAGCCCGAGCACGTCGCCCTCGCGCCGCAGCTCGAAGTCCCGCTCCGCGAGCGCGAAGCCGTCGGTCGTTGCGGCCACCGCCCTGAGCCGCTCGTGCTCGGTCGTGCCCTCGTCCGCGTTGCTGACCAGCACGCAGAACGAGGGTGCGGTCCCCCGCCCCACCCGGCCGCGGAGCTGGTGCAGCTGCGCGAGGCCGAAGCGCTCGGCACCCTCGATCACCATCAGCGTCGCCTCGGCCACGTCGACACCCACCTCCACCACGGTGGTCCCGACGAGGACGTCGAGCGCGCCGTCGCGGAAGCGACCCATCTCCGCGTCGCGGTCGATGGCCTTCAGCCGGCCGTGCACCAGCCCCACCCGCAGCGGGGCCAGGAGCCGGCTGAGGCGCTCGAACTCCTCCTCCGCGGCGGCGGCCCAGGCGGTCTCCACGTCCTCGTCCGGCAGCTCGTCATCGCCGTCGAACCCGCTGCCCTCCTCGTCCCCACCGGGGGCCGTCGCGGCCGGTCCGATCCGGGGCACGACCACGAAGGTGCGATGCCCGGCCGCGGCTTCGTCGCGCACGCGCTGCCACGTCCCGTCGAGATCCTCCGGTCGCCGGATGCCGGTCCGCACGGCCAGGCGGCCCTCGGGCGCGGTGTGGAGCGTCGACACGTCCAGGTCCGCGTACAGCACCTGGCCCAGCGTCCGGGGGATCGGCGTCGCGGTCATCAGCAGCACGTGCGGCGCACCGCGGGTGGCCTTGGCCTCCAGCGCACCCCGCTGTTCCACGCCGAAGCGGTGCTGCTCGTCGACGACGGCCAGCGCGAGGTCCGCGAACGAGAGCTTGTCCTGGAGCAGGGCGTGCGTGCCGACCACGATCCCCGCCTGCCCCGACCCGATGGCCTCGACCGCGTTTCGGCGACCCTCGCCGCTGAGCGAGCCCGTGAGCAGCGTGATGGGCAGCCCGAGGTCCTCCAGGAGGTCGGAGAGCGTGGCATGGTGCTGCCGCGCGAGAAGGTCGGTGGGCGCCAGCAGCGCCGCCTGGCGTCCCTCGAGCGCGGCGGCGGCGAGGGCCCACGCCGCGACCGCCGTCTTGCCGGACCCGACGTCGCCCTGGACCAGGCGGAGCATCGGCACGGGACGTGCCACGTCCGCGCGGATCTCGTCCAGTGCCGTTGCCTGGTCCGGCGTCAGCTCGATCGCCCCGGCAAGCTTGCGCGAGAGCGATGCCCGCAGCGCGTCCCGGATCCTGGCGTCCGCGGCCGCGGTCACCGGGATCGGCTCGGTCCGCGAGCGCCCGCGGGCCCGCCGCCGGGCGACCATCCCCAGCTGGAGGGCGAGCAGCTCGTCGAAGGCCAGCCGCCGCAGGGCGGCGTCGCGCGCCTCGAAGGTGGTCGGGTAGTGGGCGGCCTCGAGGGCGTCACCGATGGGCGGGACCGCGACGTCCGCGATGAGCGCCGCAGGCAGGTACTCCGGGTACGCGTGCCCCGCCCGGTCCAGCGCCTCGCGCATGGCCTGGCGGAGACGCGCAGCGGTCAGGCCGCGGGTCAGCCGGTAGACGGGGACGATCCGGCCGACGTGGAGCAGCGACGCGGCGTCCGAGCGCTGGAACTCGGGATCGTCGAACACGATCCCGAAGCCGCGGTGCTTGAGACGGCCCGAGACCAGCAGCTCGTCCCCGGCCCGGACCCGGCGCTCGATGAACCGGCGCCCGAACCAGGTTGCCTCGGCGGTCCCGGTGTCGTCGGCCAGGAACGCGGTCGTGACCTGGACCCGGCGCCGCCACGTCTGCTGGACCCGGATGTCCGTGACGCGCACCCGGGCCGAGACGACCGTCCCGTCCGGCACTGCGTGCAGGTCGCCCAGCCGGCGGAGCTCGCGCAGGTCGTCGTAGCGGCGGGGCAGGTGGAACAGGAGGTCGCGGACAAACTCGAGCCCGAGACGGCGGCCCGTCCGCCGGAGCGTGGCGGCGGCGGACAGGCCCGACAGCCCGAGCGGAGAATCCAGCAACGCGACGGGGTCGGTGGGGATCGGGGCGACGGCCCTCGGCCGGAGCGAGCGCCGGCCGCGCGCGGGAGCGGAGCGAGGGCGCTCGCCGCCGTTCACTCGGCGGAGATCAGGTACCGGTAATGCGGCTGGCCGCCGTGCACGATCTCGACGTCGACGCCCGGCGCGGCCTCCCGGATCCTGAGCGCCAGCGTCTCCGCGTCATCGAGCGTCACGTCCTCGCCGTAGTAGATCGAGAGCAGCCCGAAGTCGGGTTCCAGCCGCGCCAGCCCGGCCAGGACCGCCCGCTGGCAGTCGCCGTCGACGGCGAGCAGCCCGTCGTCCGGATCGAGCACGATCGTCTGGCCCTTCTTGACCTTGCGGCCGGAGACCGTCGCGTCCCGCACCGCCTCGGTCACCTGCATGGTCTGGATGGCACGGCTGGCGTCGGTCATCGGCCCGGCGTTCGCCTCCGCCGAGCGCTCCGGATCGAGCTCCATGAGGGCCGCGATGCCCTCCGCGCTGTTGCGGGTCGGCACGATGTGCACCGGCCGCCTCGTCATCGAGGCGACCTGCCGCGCCGCCAGCACGACGTTGGGGTTGTTGGGCAGGATCAGCAGCTCGTCCGCCTGGGTCGCCTCGACGGCCGCCAGCAGCTCACCGGTCGAGGGGTTCGAGGACTGCCCGCCGCGCACGATCCGGAAGGCCCCGTACTCGCGGAACGGAGCCGCCACGTCCGTCAGGACGGCGGCCAGCCCGTCCGACGGCGCCACCGCGACGATCCCCAGCGGGAGCGTCGTCGCGGGACCGCTTGCATCGCCAGCGCCGTCGGCTCCCGCCGGCTCCCGGCCGGCGTCGGCCACCGCGATCGCCCCTCGCCCATTGACAGCCGGTCCCTGCCCCCCGACCTCACCGACGAACGCCGCGGCCTTCGCCTCGCGCACGTCGTGCGCCTGGCCATCGAGGTTCTCGATGGTGATCCGTGACAGCATCCCGACCGATATCCCGTGCGCGATGACCGCGTCGGGGCGGTCGTTGTGGACGTGGACCTTGGCCAGCCGCTCGTCACCGGCAACGAGCACGGACTCGCCGATCGTCTCCAGGTACGCCTGGATCGCGGGCACGTCGAGCGGCGCCCCCGGGCGCGCCTGGACCAGGTAGACCGTCTCGTAGCCGAAGGCCCCATCCTCGCCCGTGGGCAGCCCGGCTGTGGAGGTCGCGAGGCGGGGCCCGGTGGCATCGGGCTCGGTCGCCTCGCCCAGCGGCCGGCCGCGCGCGGCCTCGAGGGCGCCCTGGAACAGCCGGAACAGGCCCTGGCCGCCGGAGTCCACGACATGCGCCTCGCGCAGGATCGGCAGCAGCGACGGGGTCTTGGCGACCGCGCGCTCGGCCGCCTCGACGGTCGCCGCGAGCACGGTCTCCACGTTGTTGTCGCGCTCCGCGGCAGCGATCGCGGCGACCGACGCCTCGCGGATGACCGTCAGGATCGTACCCTCGACCGGCTTGGCCACGGCCTTGTACGCGGTCTTGGTCCCGAGATCCAGGGCGTGCGCGAGATCGAGTCCGTTGAACCGCCGCTTGCCCGCCAGCCCGTGGGCCATCCCGGCCAGGATCTGGCTGGCGATGACCCCGGAGTTTCCACGGGCACCCATGAGTGCGCCGAAGCTGACGGCCTGCGCGACGCGCTCCGCCTCCGGGTTCGGCCCCACCCGGTCCGCTTCGTCGAGCGCGGCACGGACGGTCGCAAGCATGTTCGTCCCCGTGTCGCCGTCCGGGACCGGGAACACGTTGAGCGCGTTGATCTCGTCGACGTTGGCCTCGAGGGCTGCGACGGCACTGCGGAACGCGGCCAGGAACCCGGCGCCGTCGCAGGACCGGCGGGGCATCAGGCGACGTCCGTGCCGCTGTTGGCGAGGTCCGTGGCGCGAGGCTCGTCGCCGGGCGGCGTCTCGTGGGGCTGGGGCGCGATCCCGTGCTCGTGGCGAAGGTGGCCGATGCGGATCGTCACCCGGTCCGGCTCACGACCGAGCGCACGGGCCATCGTGTAGCGGACCGACGCCTCCACCTGGCGGGCCACCTCGGCGATCGGCAGGCCGTAGGCAACGGTCAGCCCGAGGTCCACCGTCAGCCGGTCTTCGACCTCCAGGTGCAGCCCGGGGTGTGCGAGGCCCAGCCGATCGAGCAGACGCCCGACCCAGCCGCCGCCGGCAAATCCGGACACGCCGTAGACCGACAGCGTGGCGTTGCGAACCAGGTCGCGCATCGCTCGTTTCGTGACGAGGGAGCGACCGGGGGTCGGATCGGCAGACACGCGGGCGACGTCCTCCTCGCGAGCGCGGTTCCGGCTCGGGCGGGCCGCGGCGGTACCCCGGCGGCGGGCCGGAAGCCGTGTGCTACGATACCACCCCGTTCGCGCCGGACTTCCCTGGCGCGTGCCCGTTTCCGGCCCGTTCCGAGGATCAGACCAGACCATGGCTCGCAGCTGCGCCCTCTGCGGCAAGGCGTCGATGGGCGGCTTCAACCCCCAGTCATCGGGGATGAACCGCGTTCGAGCGCACCGCCGCTACCAGCCGAACCTCCAGCTCACGACGCTCGTCAAGAACGGCACCTCCACCAAGGTGCTCGCCTGCACGCGCTGCCGTCGCACGCTGACCAAGACCGCCCGCTAGCCTCTCGCGCGGGTCATCACCGGAAGCCGGTCGCGATCGCTGCGGCCGGCTTCGTCGTGTCCGGGTCCGGGTCCGGGTCCGGCGTCGGGTCCGCGTCTCCGGGGCGCGTCGTACCGGTGGTCGCGTCCGGATCCGGGGACGCGTGCCGGTTCACCGATCCGCGGTGTCGAGCCAGATCGTGAACGGGCCGTCGTTGACAAGCTCCACGGCCATCTCCGCGCCGAACTCGCCGAGCGCGACGCGAACGCCGCTCGCCTCGATCTGGGCCGCGACGCGCCTCCAGAGCACGCGCGCGACCTCCGGCGGTGCCGCGTCGGTGAAGCCCGGGCGCCGGCCGCGGCGGGTGTCGGCATAGAGCGTGAACTGGCTCACGACGAGCGCCTCACCGCCGACATCGAGCAGCGAGCGGTTGGTCAGGCCGTGCTCGTCCTCGAACACCCGGAGCTCGCAGATCCGGCGCGCCAGGGCATCTGCGGTCGCCTCGTCGTCCCCATGACCGACGCCCAGCAGCACGAGCAGCCCCGCGCCGATGGCACCCACGGTCGCACCGCCCACCCGCACCTCGGCGCGGCTCACCCGCTGGAGCAGCGTTCGCACGTCCGGCGTCAGCCCGGCTGGACGAGCGTCGCGGCACGCGCCGCGGCCGCGACCGAGCGGATCCGCGCGACCTCCGCGGCCATGTCGCCGGCACGGTAGAGGGCGGACCCGGCGACGATCACATCCGTCCCGCCCCGGCCGATGACCCCGGCGGTCGAGCTCCGGCCGCCGCCGTCCACCTGGACCTCGCACGCGCCGGCTGGGTCCAGCCACCCGCGGGCCGGACCCAGCTTGGCCTCGGCAACGTCGTCCATGAACGACTGGCCGCCGAAGCCCGGCTCCACGGTCATCACCAGCACGATGTCCAGCAGGTCCCGGTAGGCGTCCAGCGCCGTCAGCGGGGTCTTCGGCTTGACCGACAGACCCGCCGACCGGCCGGCCTCGCGGATCCGCCGGAGCGCGGGCCGAATCTGCCCCTTGTCCACCTCGACGTGAAACGTGATCGAGTCACAGCCGGATCCCAGGAACTGCTCCGTCCAGCGGCCCGGCTCCGAGATCATGAGGTGTGCGTCGAACGGGAGGTCGGTGACCCGGCGCAGGGCCTCGATCGTCTTCCACCCGAAGGTGATGTTGGGCACGAAGTGCCCGTCCATCACGTCGAGGTGGATCCGGTCCACGCCCGCGGCCTCGGCACGGCGGATCTCGTCGCCGAGCGCCGCGAGATCGCTGTCGAGGATGCTGGCGGCGATCAGCACGGCGGCGGGACGGCGGTCGGACATGGTCAGCCCTCCCCCAGCCCGGCCGGGACAGGCTCGATGCTCCGCTCCCCGCGCAGGGCGGCGGCGCTCTGGGCGACGAGGCGCTCCCAGCGGCGCCGAACGACGGTCGGCGTGGGCTGGCCGGCGTGCTCCGCGGCCAGCTGGCCGCAGGCGGCGCCGATCTCCGTGCCCCGGTTGAAGCGGATCGTCGTGGCGATTCCGGCGGCCTGGAGCCGCGCCGCGAAGCGCTCGACCTCCGGGATCGGGGTTCCCGTCCAGGGTGTGTGGGCGACGACGTTCATGGGGATCAGGTTGATGTGCGCGTGCTCGCCGCGAAGGAGGTCGGCGAGCGCGTCGGCATCCACGTCCGTGTCGTTGATGCCCTCGATCATCGTGATCTCGAAGGTCACCCGCCGCCCGGTAGCCCGTGCGTGGTCCCGGGCAGCCTCGACCACCTCCTCCACGGGCCAGCGACGGTTGAGCGGCACCAGCACGTCGCGCAGCGAGTTGCGTGCCGCGTGGAGGCTGATCGCCAGCGTGAACTGCGGTCCCAGGGCGGTGAGCCGGCGGATCCCCGGCACGACGCCGGACGTGGACACGGTGATGTGCCGGGCGCCCAGCCCGAACCGCCTCGGATCGTTGAGCGCGGCGATGGCCTCGAGAACCCGGTCCAGGTTGAGCAGCGGCTCGCCCATGCCCATGAACACGACGTTGGTCAGGTGCCTGCCGTCGCCCGCCAGGCGCCGGGCGGCGTGCCGGACCTGGTCCACGATCTCCGCCGTCTCCAGGTCCCGCTCCATGCCCAGCTCGCCGGTGGCGCAGAACGGGCAGCCGACGGCGCACCCGGCCTGCGACGAGATGCACAGCGTGTGTCGCTCGCGGCTGTCCTCCCGGGCCGGGTAGTGCATGAGCACGGACTCGACCAGCAGGCCGTCGGACAACCGGTGGAGAGCCTTCTCGGTGAGCACGCCGTCCGTCATCCGGAGCTCGCTCTCGACCACCGTGTCGAACCGGAACGCAGCCTCCAGCTCCGCACGCAGAGCGGCGGGCAGGGTGAGGATCTCGCCGAACGTGCTCTGGCGACCGCGCCACGCCGCGTCGAGCACCTGGCGGGCCCGATAGTCGGGCTGGCCGTGCTCACGGAACCACGCCCCGAGCTCCTCGGGCGTGAGCCCGCCGATGCCCGGCCGCTCGTCGCGCGGACGGGTGGCGGACGGCGCGGGCCGCAGCCCGAACAGCGGGATCACGGTGGGTCGATCGTCGGTCATCACCCCCGATGATGACACGGGCAACCGTTCAGGACGATGGATCGGGTCGGCCACGCAGGTACTCGGCTCCGGTCATCGGGCGGCGACCTCCGGGGATCACCCGGTCCAGGACGAGGCGCCCGTCGGTCGTCACGAGCGCCGGCACGTCCCCGTGGCGGACCAGGCGGCCCGGCAGATCGCCGGGCGCGGCCGGCGCCACGGACGCGGCCGTCACCACCAGGCGCTCGGCATCCGCCTCCAGGAAGGTGCCGGGCCACGGAAGGTAGGCACGGACCTGGCGCTCGAGCTCGAGGGCCGGCAGAGCCGGGTCAAGGCGGCCATCCTCGCGCCGCAGTGACCGCGTCAGCGTCGCACCTGCCGCGGGCTGCGGCGTGGCCACCAGCGCCCCGCGCAGCCAGGGCCCCAGGGAGCGCGACAGGATGTCCGCACCCAGCGTGGCCAGGCGTGCCTCCAGGTCGGGCGCGGTCTCGGTGCCGTCGAGCTCGACGAGCGCCTGGGCCACGATCGGCCCCGTGTCGAGCCCCTCGTCCATGCGCATCAGTGTCACGGCGGTCGACCCGTCGCCGGCCAGGATCGTGGCCGGGATCGGCGAGGCGCCACGCCAGCGCGGCAGGGCCGACGGGTGGAGGTTCAGCGCCCCGTGGGGCAGGGCGAGCAGTGGGGACGGCACGAGCTGCCCGTAGTCGACGAGCACGGCCAGCGCGGGCCGCAGCGCGAGGACCGCGGCGATGGCCTCGGCAGCCCGCAGGCGGACCGGCGCCAGGACCGGGGCGAGCCCGAGTGCGTCGGCGAGGGCACCGATCGGGGTCGGGGTCAGGGCATGCCGGCGGCCGACCGGCCGCGGTGGCGCGGTGACGATGCCGGCGAGCTCGACGTCCGGATGGGCGATCAGCATGCGCAGGGCGGGGATGCCGAACGC
The DNA here is from genome assembly GCA_963849495.1 of uncultured Chloroflexia bacterium. Classification (GTDB taxonomy): domain Bacteria; phylum Chloroflexota; class Limnocylindria; order Limnocylindrales; family CSP1-4; genus CAIXZV01. Next base: position 276,559 of record CAWKHN010000019.1, read on the forward strand.
CCCGCTGCCCAGGAAGACCGCCCGGACGCTCCCGCCGTCCGCCGGCCGATCGGTCACGCGAGCGCGCTCGTCGCCTCGCGGATGTCGGCGTCCTCGTCGTCACCCTGGCCCACGGCGATCAGCTCGTCCATCGAGTCGAGGTAGTCGATGTACAGCTTGCCGTCCAGGTGGTCCAGCTCGTGCTGGAGCGCACGGCCGAGGAGCCCCGAGCCGGCGACCTTGATCTTGCGGCCGACGCGGTTCTGGGCCACGACCCACACCTTCTCGCGCCGGGTGACGTAGGCGACGTAGCCCGGGATCGAGAGGCAGCCCTCCAAATCGCGGTCGTCGCCGTCGCCCCGCACGATCCTGGGGTTGACCAGCTCGTGCAGCCGGTTCTCGACCTCGACGACGCAGGCGCGGACGGGCTCACCCAGCTGCGGGGCGGCGAGGCCGACGCCGGGGGCAGCGCGCATCGTCGCCGCCAGGTCGTCCAGCAGCTCATGGAGGTACTTGCCGAAGCTGTCCACGGTCTCGCCGCGCAGGCGTAGTCGCGGATCCCCCAGGAGCATGATCGGTCGCACGGTCATGGTCGCAGAGTATACGGAATGGCCGCCCGACCCACGAGGGGCCGGGCGACCTCCAGTTGCCTCGACGCGCGTGGACCGGTCAGGCCGGCGGCGTCTGCTCGGTCTCGGCACCCGTGTCGGCTGCCGGCTGGTCCGCCGGTGCGTCCGTCGCGTCTGCCTCGGCGGCCTTGGCCTGGTCGGCGCGGAGCTCGGCCGCGACCGACTGGGCTCGCTCCGCGAACCGCTGGCCGACGTCGGTGGTCTTCTCGGCGGCCTTCTGTGCGAGCGGACCCGCCTTCGTGGCGGCCACGCCCGCCAGCTCGGCGGCCTTGGCACCAACCTGGCGGGCCACGGGCGCCGCCTGAGTGGCGATCTCCGAGATCATGGCCTCGAGCTGGGCGAGCCACTCGCGGGCCCGCGCCCCGGCGGTGCCGTCGGCTCCGGAATCGCCGGCGGCATCCGGGATCGGCTCGTCGGTCAGCGCCTGGCCCTCGGGTGGGGTCATGTCCTGGTCATGGGTTTCGGTCATATGCAATCTCCCTGCGAATGGCGTCTGAGCCACCTGTGTTCCCTTCCATTGTCCCATCCGTTCGCCAGGTGTCCAACCCCCGTCGGTCATCGTCCATGCGGGACCGCACGGTGCCCGAGGGCTACAGAAGGCTCTCGGGATCGACGTCCACGGACCACGGAGACCCGGGCGGCGGGTCCAGCAGGGCCACCGGGTCGGCGCCGCGCAGCACCACGTGGTAGCGCCAGCGCTCGGCCCGGCGCGCGATGTAGGCGGGGGCCGGACCGACGACCTGGACGCCGCCACCGAGCGCGCGACTGCGCTCCCGCAGCCGTTCCGCCATCGCGACTGCCTCCCGCTCGGCGGCGGCGCGATCGGCCAGCCCGACCGTCAGCTTGATGAGCCGGCCGAACGGCGGCGATCCGAACCTCTCGCGAAGGGCCAGCTCCTCGTCGTAGAACGCCCCGGCCCTGCCCTCCACGACGGCCCGGATCGCACGATGCTCGGGACGATAGGTCTGGATGAACGCACTGCCCGGCCGGCCACCGCGCCCGGCGCGGCCCACAGCCTGGGCGAGGAGCTGGTAGGTGCGCTCGGACGCCCGCTCGTCCGGCAGGTTCAGGGCGACGTCCGCGGACACCACGCCGACGACCGTCACCTCCGGGACGTCGAGGCCCTTGGCGACGAGGCTGGTTCCGACCAGGACGTCGATGCGCCCCTCGGCGAACCCGTCGAGCACCCGCTCCGCCGCGCCGCGGCGTTCGATGACGTCGCGGTCCAGCCGGCCGACGCGCAGGCCGGGGAACCGCCCGCGGACCTCGCGCTCCACCCGCTCCGTGCCGCCCCCCAGGTACCGGATGCGCGGCGACGAGCAGGCGGGACAGCGCACCGCGGGGGGCCAGGCGCGACCGCAATGGTGGCAGCGCAGCGTGGTCCCGGCCTGGTGGTACACGAGCGGACGCTCGCAGTCGGGACACGCCTGCACGTACCCGCAGTCGCGGCAGATCACGACCGACGCGGTTCCCCGCCGGTTGATCACCAGGATCGCCCTGTCGCCCTCCGACCGGTCGAGCCCGCCCAGCGCCTCCGCGAGGGCCGCCGACAGGAGGCCGCGGTTGCCGGCCGCCAGCTCGGCGCGCAGGTCCACGGCGATCACGAGCGGCATCGCCCCGGAGGGCCGGCTCGGCAGCGCCACGCGCCGGTACCGGCCGGCCCGTGCGCGGCCCATGCTCTCGACCGAGGGCGTCGCGCTGCCGAGCACGACGGCGGCACCCGCCAGCGCCGCCAGCTCCGTCGCGCTGTCGCGGGCCTGGAAGCGCGGCGTCCGATCGCTCTTGTAGCCGGGGTCGTGCTCCTCGTCCACGATGATCAGGCCGACATCGTCCACGGGCGCCAGCAGCGCCGTCCGCGTTCCGGCGACCACGTCGACGTCGCCGGCCCGGATCCGGCGCCACTCGTCCGCGCGCTCCCCTTCGCTCAGCCCCGAGTGCAGTACGGCGATCCGGGCGGGCAGCTCCGCCCGCAGGCGGTCGACGATCGGCGTCGCGAGCGCGATCTCGGGCACCAGCAGCATGGCCCGGCGGCCCGCGGACAGGCACGCCGCGATCGCCTCCACGTAGATGGCAGTCTTGCCGCCGCCGGTGACACCGTCGAGGAGGATCGGGGTCGGGTCACGTGCCCCGAGGGCATCCAGGACGACGGCAAGGGCACGATCCTGGTCCGGCGTCAGGGCGCTGCCCGGGGGCCGGGCGCCCCGGAGACCCACCGCCCGGCCGGCGAGCGGCCGGCGGGGGCGCTCGCGGACATCGACCCGGAGAAGGCCGCGACGGACGAGGCCCGCCAGCGCTCCGGCTCCGAACCGGTCAGCCAGGGCGGCGGCCGGATGGCCGGCGTCGTCGACCTCGGCGCCGTCCTCGGCGGCCGGCGCGGTCAGAGCCTCCAGCGCCTGCCGCTGACGGGGACCCAGCGGCCGACCCGGAGGACGCCCACCGGAGAGCAGCACCGACGCGGCTTCGAGACCGGCCTGCGTGACCCACAGGCGCCGCTCGTAGCGGGGACCCACGGCCGCGCTGAGCAGGGTCCAGGTCAGCTCCACCAGGCCTCCTGCCGACAGGCCCCGGAGCCGCCGCAACAGCGCAGCTCGTCCCTCCGGGGTCGAGAGGTCGCGCACCGGACGGGGCCGGCCGGCCAGCTCGTCGAGGAGGTCCAGGTCGGCCGGTGGCAGATCCGGAGCGGCCGATGCGAGCCGCGCCTCCCCGTCCGGGGTCACCTCTGCGACGAGCTCGAGACGTTCCAGCATCCCCGGCGGCAGCATCGCCCGGATGACGGTCGCGAGCGGGGCGAGGTACCGGTCGGCGATCCGGGCCGCAAACGCCAGCGACAGGGCCGGCAGCAGCGGGCCGTCGCTCCGGACACGGGCCGCGAGCGGCCGCAGCTCGCCCGCCGCCGGCGCCGTCCCCGGCCCCACGACGATCCCGATCGCCTGGCGTCCACCGCGTCCGAAGGGCACCAGCACGGCCTCGCCCGGCTCGAGATCGTCGACGTTCGCCGGGACGAGGTAGGTATAGGTGCGCGGGCCGGGGCCCGCGGGTGCATCGACCGCGACCTCGACCAGGCGTGCAGGATCCGTGCCGGGTACCGGATCGAGCGAAAGCGTCGGCACCACGGCCGTCAGGCGATCCGGATCCGCCGGTCGCCGTTCCGCCGCTTCTCCTGCTCGATGATGGCCTCGATCTCCGCCGCGGTCCGGTCGATCTCGCCGGTCTCGTTGACCACGACCTGGTCGTAGTCGCCCTGGCGGGCGAGCTCGATCGCCGCGTTGCGCTGGCGGATCTCGAGCTCGTCGGCAGACTCCGTGGCCCGTGAGCGCAGACGCTGGAACAAGGCCTCCAGTGACGGCGGCACGATGAACACGAGCAGGGCGTCGGGAACCCGGTCCTTGACCACCGCCGCACCCTGGACGTCGATCTTGAGGATCACGTCGTGTCCCTCGGCCAGGGCCCGGGCGACCTCGCGCCGCGGCGTGCCATACCAGTGGCCGTGGACCTCGTTCGCCTCGAGCAGCTCCCCGGCATCGCGCAGCGCATGGAACTCGTCAGAGGTCAGGAACTGGTACGAGACCCCCGGGATCTCGCCACGTCGCGGCGCACGCGTCGTGCACGTGACGACGTAGTGGTAGTCGGGCTCCCGGGGACGCTTCGCCAGCGCCTCGATGATCGTGTCCTTGCCCACGCCGGACGGCCCGCTGATGATGACCAGCAGCGCCCCCGGGGCGCCGACAAGCACGTCCGGCCCGCTCATGCGTGGCCGCCCGGCTGATGCTGACCGGTGGACGCCTCGACCGCACGCAGACCCGCGAGCGCCTCCTCGAGCGGCGCCGGCAGCGGGGCCTCGACGCGCACCAGCTTCGCGGCCCCCGGCGACACCAGCTCCAGGCGCCACGCGTGGAGGAACAGGCGCTCGAGCCCGTCCGGGCCCTTGCGCGAGGTGCCCGTGCCGTAGACCGGATCGCCGGCCACGGGGTGCCCGAGCGCCATGAGATGGACCCGGATCTGGTGCGTGCGCCCCGTGACCAGGTCGAGCTCCAGCAGCGTCCAGGCTGCGAACCGCTCCCGCACGCGATAGCCGGTGACGGCACGCCGCCCGTCCGGGACGACCGCCATCCGCTTGCGGTCCTTGGGATCGCGCCCGATCGGCGCCTCGATCCGCCCCACCGCGGCGGGGACCGAGCCCTGGACGAGGGCGAGATATGTCTTGCGCACGCGGCGGGCCTTGAGCTGCGCCATGATCGAGGCCTGCGCGGCGTCGTTCTTGGCCACGATCAGCAGGCCGGACGTGTCGCGGTCCAGGCGATGGACGATGCCGGGACGCGCGACCCCGGCGATCCCGCCGTACCGGTCGCCCCGCGCGAGCAGGGCGTTGACGAGGGTGCCGCGCCAGTGCCCGGGAGCCGGGTGCACGACGAGCCCCGCCGGCTTGTCCACGATGAGCAGGTCCTCGTCCTCGTAGACCACCGGCACCTCGATCGTCGGGTCCGGCTCCAGATGGTACGGGACCTCCGGAGGGGGCACCTCGAGGGTGACCCCGCCACCGCGTACCTCCGAGTTCGCCCGAAGCTGCCGGCCGGTGTCGTCGACCAGGCGGCCCTCGGAGATCAGGCGTTGCACGAACGAGCGTGACAGCCCCGTCCGGTCGGCGACGAACCGGTCGACCCGGCGGACGACCTCGCCCTCGGGCACCAGCAGGCGACGGGGCCCCGGCGGGATGGACGGCGCAACCGGCACCGGCGGCAGGCCCGGGTCGAGATCGTCGTCCGCGTCGAGCTCGTCCTCGCCGAGGACCAGGGCCGCTCCGGGATCCAGCGGGTCAGTCACCCGGTGACCATTCGGCGAGGCGCGGGAACAGGGCCATCAGCACCAGCAGCGTGATCGCCGTCGAGATCGCCGCGTCGGCGAGGTTGTAGGTGTAGAACCGCCAGGCACCGATCCCCATGTCCACGAAGTCAACCACGGAGCCATAGTGGACGCGGTCGATCAGGTTCCCGATCGCGCCACCGAGCAGAAGGCTCAGGGCGACCGTCACGAGCAGGCCGCGGCCCGCCTTGGCGTGGTAGACGACGATCAGGGCCGCGACGAGCACCGACACGATGGCGAACGCGCCGGCCGACTGCGGGAGCATTCCGAACAGGATGCCCGAGTTCCGCCAGTAGACGATCCGGACCCAGTCCCCGAGCAGCGCGAACGACTGGCCCACCGCCAGGTCACCGACGACCCATGCCTTGACCAGCTGATCGACGATGACGATGCCGACCGCGAGGGTCGTGAACAGCGCCCACCGGCGGGCGGACGGGCCGGACCAGGCCTCGTGCACGGCCCCCTCCCCCTCCGGGCTGCCGCCGGCGGACGGGCCGGGCTGGCCGGCGTCGGCGATGTCGTGACCCGGTGCCGCGCGATCGAGCTCCGGGGCGGTCATCCGGTCACCGGTCCCGGCCGGCCCGGCGCAGCGCGATGCGCACCTCGCCGGCGTCGAGACGGACGGTCGTCACGGCGAGGCCATCGGGCGGCGCCGCCCGATGGATCTCGTCGCACAGCGTGTCGGCGGCGACCGATGCGAGGAACGGCCCCACATCCGTCGCGAGGCCGTCCACCCACAGCTCGATCCGCTCGTCGAGATCCAGCTCGGCCTCCTTGCGCAGATCCTGGACGGCACGCTGCAGCTCGCGTGCATCGCCCTCGGCGCGAAGCTCCGGGGTCACGGTCGTGTCGATGACCGCCACCAGGCCGTCGTCGTGGGCCACGGCCGTTCCCGGACGTGGCGATGCCTGGATCTCGATCTCGTCCGGCCCAAGCACCTCGCCGGCCAGCAGGACCGTGCCGTCGGGCCGGATCTCGAACCGGCCCGCGCGGGCGGCCGCCATCACGTCCGGGATCTTCGGGCCCAGGCGCCGACCCACCTTGGGCAGCAGCACCTTGACGCCGCGGTCCACGAGCTCGGACTCATCGCCGATCAGCTCGACTGCCTTGACGTTCGCCTCGGCCCGGACGAGCTCGATCAGCGCGTCGCCCTCCGCGAGGTCACGGCCGGGAAGGGCCAGCCACAGGCGCGCGAGCGGCTGGCGGACCTTGAGACCGGCCTGGCCGCGCAGGGTCCGGCTGAGATCCACCGCCCTGCGAGCGACGGCGACCGCCTCCTCGAGCCCCTCGTCACGCAGCGGTGCCAGCTCCCCGGCGGGCCAGGAGGTGAGGTGGATGCTGTCGGGCGCCCCGCCGTCCACGTCCGCCACCAGGTTGCCGTAGATCGCGTCGGACAGGAACGGCAGGATCGGGGCCACGGTTCTCGTCAGCGCGACCAGCGCCGCGTGCAGCGTGGCGAAGGCGGCGTCGCGATCCGCGCCCGAGCCGCGCGACATGCGCCGTCGCGACAGGCGCAGGTACCACGTGGACAGATCGTCGATATGGGCGCCCAGGACCCGCGTCGCCGCCTCCGCATCGTAGTCACGGAGGCGGGCCTCCACCTGGGCGGCGACACCGGCGGCCCGGGACAGGATCCACCGATCGAGCGGGGGCCGCTCGGCGACCGGCGGCGCACCCGCGGCCGGCGTCCAGCCGGCCAGCCGCGCGTAGGTCACGAAGAACGCGTACACGTTCCACAGCACGAGCAGCCCGCGGCGCGCCTCGTCCGCGGCGTGCCAGCCGAACAGGATGTTGTCGTCCGGTCGTGCGGAGGCGTACATCCAGCGCATGACGTCGACGCCCATCCGCTCGGCGGCCTCGTCGAACTCGATCGCGTTGCCCCAGCTCTTGTGCATCGGCCGCCCGTCCTCGCCGAACAGCGTGGCGTAGCCGAAGATCGTCCGGAACGGCTCCTCGCGCCGGAGCACGGTGGACATCGCGAGCATCGCGTAGAACCAGTTCCGGAACTGGCCGGGGAAGCTCTCGGAGACGAAGTCGGCGGGGAACCACTTCGCCCAGAACTCGGGGTCCTCCCGGAAGTGGAGCGTGGAGAACGGCACGATCCCGGCGTCCAGCCACGGGTTGCCGACATCGGCGATCCGCGACACCGGCTCGCCGCACGACGGGCAGGCGATCCGCACCGCATCCACGTGGGGACGGTGCGGCGTGTGACCCTCGAACGCCTCCCAGCCCTCGATCGCCCGGGTCCGGAGCTCCTCGCGGCCGCCTACGACGTCGAAGGTGCCGCACGCCCGGCAGTCGTAGATCGGCAGGGCCAGGCCGTAGTAGCGCTTCTTGGAGATCATCCAGTCGCGCATGTTGAGCAGCCAGTCCAGCTCCCGCTCATACCCGAAGCCCGGGATCCAGCGGATGCGGTCGACCACATCCATGATCTGGTAGCGAAGGCTGGCGTCGACCTCGGCCGTCGTGAGCTGGTCCCGCGGCCGGTCGTACACCGGGCCCATGCTGATGTACCACTCGTCCACCAGCCGGAACAGCAGCGGCGTGCTGCACCGCCAGCAGTGGGGATAACGGTGGCTGTACGGCTCGAGGTGGTAGAAGAACTGCCGCTGCTCGAGGTCGTCGATGATGGCCTCGGTGATCGCGGGCGCCTCGCGCCCGGACAGCCAGTCGAACCCCGGGTAGTACCGCCCGTCCTCGTCGATAGGCCCGATCACCGGCAGCCCGAGCTGGGTGCCCAGCTGGAAGTCCTCGGCGCCGCAGCCGGGCGCGATGTGGACGATCCCGGTCCCCTCCTCCTCGCCGACCTCGCTCCAGGTGACGACCCGGTGCTCGTAGGCGGTCTCGGCGAAGGCGTCGCGGATCGCCGGCAGGTCGTCGAACGGACCCGTGTAGCGCCAGCCCGCCAGCTCCGACCCGGCGCGCTCCTCGACGACCTCGAACGGTCCCCGGAGCGCCTGCCGAAGGGTGCCCTTGCCCAGCCAGAAGGAGTCCTCGCCCTGGCGCACCCGCACGTAGCGCAGGTCCGCCCCGACGGCCGCGGCAACGTTGGCGGCCAGCGTCCAGGGCGTGGTCGTCCACACCAGGAGTGACTCCCCGGGACGGTCGACCAGCGGCAGGCGGACCGTGAGACCCGGGTCCTCGCGCTCCGTGTAGCCCTCGTTCATCTCCATCTGCGACAGGCCGGTCCCGCACCGCGGGCACCAGGGCATCGTGTCGTGACCGCGGTAGATCCAGCCGCGCCGGTGGCACTCGGCGAGGAACCCCCAGATCAGGTCGTTGTTCTCGTTGCTGAACGTGAAGTAGCTGCCGCCGACGTCCGGCATCCCGAGCCGGCCCACGAGCATCTCCACGGTATCGGTCACGGGACCGCCGGGACCGTCCAGCGTGGCCACCTGGGCCGGGTCGGCCGCCAGCATGTCCCGCAGCCGGATGAGCTCCGCCGGATCGTTCCAGTCCATCCAGTAGCCGAGGCGCATGCTCTGCTCGGTCTGACGAGCCGCGAACGTGAGGACCCGCTGCTTGCACAGGCTCACGAACTCGGCGATGCCGAAGTCCTCGATGTCGCGCTTCGAGGTGAAGCCCAGGTCTCGCTCGACGTTGACCTCGACCCACAGGCCCTGGCAGTCGAACCCGTTCTGATACCGCTGATCCTCGCCCTGCATGGCGTGGAAGCGCTGGTACAGGTCCTTGTAGGTCCGGCCCCACGCGTGATGGACTCCCATCGGGTTGTTGGCCGTGATCGGGCCGTCGAGGAAGCTCCAGCGCGGACCGCCCGCGTTCTGCGCACGCAGCCGGGCGAAGGTGCGACGGTCAGCCCACTCGCGGAGCAGGTCGTGCTCCTGGGCGACGAAGTCGGGTCGGGCGGAGACGGGTCGGAACATCGGGCCTCGGTGGATCGCCGGACGCGGGTCGTTGGGCAAGCCGCGGTCGGGTCACCAGTCTACGGAACGACGGGGCGTCGCGCGTTCACTGCGTCCCGCGGGTCCGGGACACGCTGCCTGGCACCGCGCCGGGCGGCCTGGACGCCCGAAACGGGGGCCTCGTCGTATCATTCCGCGCGATGCCGCCCTCCCCGCGTGACTCCGGTCCCCGCTCGCGTTCAGCCTTCGCCGCGGCGTTCCTGTCGATGCTGTTCCCGGGGCTGGGCCACGCCTACGCCGGCGCGTTCATGCGCGGGCTCGGATTCGCGGCGCTGCCGTTCCTGTCGCTCGCGCTGCTGGCGGGCGTCGTCCTGCGGGCGAACCGGATCGAGCTGTTCGGGTTCGTGGTCCAGCAGCCGGTGCTGTACGCGCTGCTCGTCGCCAATGCCGTGGCGCTCGTCTACCGGATCATCGCGGCGATCGATGCCTGGCAGGTGGCCCGGTTCCTCAATGCCGTGGACGCCTCCGGCGGTGGCCGCCTCGGGCGGGTGCGCCTGCCGGTCAGCATGCTGTCCGTCGCCGGCCTGCTTGCCGTGCTGCTGGTGATGGCCGCGGGCCATCTTGCCGTCGCCCGCTACAACGTGCTGGCCCTCGACCTCGTGAACTGCGTGTTCACCGAGAACGGCGATCCCTCGTGCGAGCTGCCGCAGGACACGCCTGCCCCGGGCAGCTCCGTCGCGCCGTCCAGCTCGGCCGACGCCGGCTCGTCGCCGGGACCCTCGGACTTCCAGGCGAGCCCCATCGCCAGCGGCGCCGTGGGCACCATGGCGCCCACGCTCCCGCCCTGGGACGGCAAGGCGCAGCTCAACATCCTGCTGGTCGGCAGTGACCAGCGACCGGGCGATAGCTCGTTCAACACCGACACCATGATCGTCGTGTCCATCGACCCGGGCACCAAGCAGGTCGCCATGTTCCAGGTGCCGCGGGACACGGTGGACGTGCCCGTTCCCCCCAACGCGCGGGCGCTGTGGGGCAGCGTCTACAAGGGGAAGATCAACAGCTGGTTCACCCAGAACCGGAACCGGACCGACCTGTGGCCCGGCAGCAACCCCACGGCGCGCGGGTTCGCCGCCCTCAAGGCGATCCTGGGCCAGCTGTACGGCCTGAACATCAACTACTACGTGATGGTCAACTTCGACGGCTTCACGAAGGTCGTCGACACCGTGGGCGGCCTCCAGATCAACGTCCAGATACCGGTCTACGAGAGCGACTACCCGGTCACCGGCGGCCTCACGCGGGTGTACATCCCGGCCGGGCCACAGCACATGACCGGCGCGCAGGCTCTCATCTACGCTCGCTCGCGCCACAACTCCGCCGGCGGCGACTTCGACCGTGGCCTGCGCCAGCAGCGGGTGCTGATCTCGCTCAAGGACCAGATGAACCCGCAGGCAATCGTCGCCAACCTGCCCCAGCTGGTCAGCGCGCTCCAGACGTCGGTCAAGACGGACATCAGCACTGGCGACCTGGCGAAGCTGCTGGGGCTGGCCTCCAGCGTCGACACCAAGAACGTCCGCTCGTACGTGTTCTCGCCGCCCTACTACGCGACCACGTACAACAACACGCCCCGGGGCGACATCATCGAACCCAACATCGCCCGGATCCAGGGCGCGGTGAAGACGGCGTTCACGATCGACCCTGCCGTTCTCGCGCAGCGCGACCAGCTGTCGGCCGAGGCAGCCCAGGTCTGGGTGGTCAACGCGTCGGGCCGCACGGGTCTGGCGTCGAGCGCGGCGGACTACCTGGGCTACGAGGGCATGGAAGCGTCGGCTCCCAACAAGAGCGCCCCGAGCACGCTGGCGAAGACGAAGATCGTCGTTTACAACGGCGCCGAGTCCTCCATGAGCGCGACCATCAAGTACCTGGAGACCCTGTTCGGCGTGACCTCCACCCTCGCCACGGACCCCAGCGTCCCGGCGGACATCGTGGTCACCCTGGGCAAGAACGCCCCCAACCTCTCGATCACCGGCCCTGGCTGAGCCACGTCCGGGCCAAGGGGGTTCGGCCGGTGGTCAGCCGGCGTCGATGAGCGTCAGCCGCGGTCGCCCGGCGCGCGCGCCGGTTCGGCCGTGGTCAGTCGGGATCGATCGGTGTCAGCCAGTTCCGGTACTCGGGCAGGTTGCCCCGAACGGCCGCGAAGTACCGCTCGCTGATCAGGCGCGCGATCGGCCCCACAGTTCCGCCGCCGACCGGGCGGTGGTCGACCTCGATCACCGGGCTGACCTGCACGCCGGTGCCGCACAGGAATGCCTCGTCGCACACGTACAGCTCGGAGCGGTCGATCGAGCGGACGTCCACGGGGATCCCGGCGTCCGCCGCCAGCTGGATGATGGCCTTGCGGGTCACGCCCTCGAGGATGTCGTCCGACAGCGGCGGCGTGATGATCGTCCTGTCGCGGACGATGAACAGGTTCGCGGCAGAGGCCTCGGATGCGTGGCCGTCGGGCGCGAGCACGAGCGCCTCATCGAACCCGTTGAGCTCCGCCTCCGACTTCTGGAACGCCATGTTCACATAGCCGCCGACGATCTTGCCGCGTGCGGGAAGCGCCTCGTCCGCGTTGCGACGCCACGAGGACGTCTGGAGCCGAACGCCCTTTTCGATGTCGATGTAGTTGCCGAACGGCACGGCGATCACGTACAGCTCGTGCTCGAGATGGTGGAGGCGCACGCCGATCGCGCGGGTGCTCTTGTAGAACGAAGGCCGGATGTACGCGTCCTCGGTGAAGTGGTTTCGGCGAATCGTCTCCGTGACGATCGCCACCAGCTCATCCGCGGTCGGCACGGGGTCCATGAGCAGGATCTTCGCGGAGTTGCGGATCCGCTCGACGTGCGAGCGCAGGAACAGGCCATAGAGGCGTCCCTGCTCGGCATTCCAGTACGCCCGGATGCCCTCGAAGGTCGCCGTCCCGTACATGAAGGCGTGGGTCATGATGCTGACCTTCGCGTCCTTGAGCGGGACCCAGTCGCCCTCGAAGTAGGCGATCATGTCATCGATCGAGCGGGCCTCGGCGGGTGCTGCCGAGGTGGTTGGCTGCTGTGTGAGCATCGGGTCGGCTCCAGTCACAGGGGCGGCCCGGCGACCGCTCCGGCTTGGCTCGTGGGTCGGCCGAGTCTAGCACGCGACCCCGCTCACCCTCGCCGGCCGAAGGGCACCCAGTCATGGGCCGGGCGGCGCGGTCACAGGACCCCGGCCACCTCCGCGCCGACGAGCGCGAGGTAGGCGACGTAGAACAGACCGCCGACCAGGAGCGCGCGCCCGTCGAGCCGCGCCCGTCGCCACATCGGCAGGAACACGGCCCCCACGGACAGGAACGCGATGCCCGCGCTGGCGAAGGCGATCATGGTGTCGCCCCCGATCTGCCAGCTCGACCCCGCGAACACGAGCGCGACGACCGTCGGGATCGAGGCCTGGAACACCATGGCGCCCGTGATGTTGCCCATCGCGAGCGTGTCCTTGCCCTGGCGGACCCAGATCAGCGAGTTGAACTTTTCCGGCAGCTCGGTCGCGATCGGCGCGATCACGAGCGCGAGCAGGATCTCGTTGACGCCCAGCGAGGAGGCAAGGTGCTCGACCGACCCGACGAACAGGTAGGCGCCGCCGACGATGCAGGCGAGGGCCGCGACCACCTGGAGGCCCACGATCCGCAGACGCGGGACCGCCGGGTTGTGCCGGCGCCCGGGCCGGTCGAGGCGATGGAACCGCAGCGGGGCGAGGTCCTCGGCATCGACCTCGGGGTCGGCCTCGAAGTGGCCCTTCACGTACCAGGCATAGAGGGCCAGCAGGACCGCCGCTGCGATCAGCTTGCCGAAGCCCAGCTCCGGCGGCAGGAACGCGGCGCCGATAGCGATCGCGTACGCGAAGGCGAACGAGCGCATGTCATGGACGAGGACGACGGTGTCGACCGGCATCCGCGTGGCGGTGATGCGGCGCTTCCTGAATGCGAGGACGCCGACCCCGGTCACGAACATCGCGAGCGTCGAGAGCATGAACGGGGCGCCCAGGATCGCACCGATCCCGATCTCGTCCGTGCGAGCGCCCTGTCCGCCGAACGCGATGGCGATGATCGGGATCATCGTCTCGGGCAGCGCCGTGCCGACCGCTGCGAGCACCGAGCCCACGGCACCCTCCGCGAGCTGGAGCTTGCGACCGAACCATTCGATCCCGTTGGTGAACAGCTCCGCCCCGGCAAGGATCACGAGGAAGGCGACCGCCAGGAGCAGGACGTCCATCAGCCCCCCAGGATGAGGGCCGCGACCACCGACGCGATCACGATCATGACCACGCCGACCGACACCAGGACGAGGGGCCGGTCACGCGCGGCGAGGAACCCGACGCCCGCAACCACGACGCGCCCGACCGGGAGCCCGAGGACGGTCACCAGCCCTGCCCACAGGAAGCCCTCCGGGCGCAGGGCCAGGAGGTCGGCGGGCAGGCGGCCGAGGTCGAATGCCGGCGGCGTGCCGTGGGCCATCGGGTCCACGCCCGAGAGCAGCATGCCCACCACGCCCACCAGGACCAGCCCGATCGCCACGTACATCCCGACCAGGAGCAGCCTGGCGATGGCCGCCTCGATCGCGAGCGCGGCGTCACGCGTCGCGCCGGTTGTCTGCCGCGCGTCAGGGGCGCCGCCCGGGCTCGTGCTCACAGCCCCACCGCCTTCCGCGCCATCTCGAAGGCCGTGTAGATCAGGACGATCACGAACAGCCAGCGGAGGATCCTGACATCGATGCGGTGCGCGATGCGTGCGCCGACGGTCGCTCCGATGAACACGCCCAGCACCGTGGGACCGGCCACGTACGGATCGATCGCCCCGCGCAGGAGATAGATCACCGCCGACGAGGTGGCCGTGACCCCGATCATCATGTTGCTCGTCGCCGTCGAGACCCTGAGCGGGACACCGAGCACGAGGTGCATCACCGGCACCTTCACGATCCCGCCGCCGACCCCCAGCAGCGCCGAGATCAGCCCGGCGGCCACGGACGCCACCATGCCCACCGGCAGCCGCTCGACGTGATAGCCCGGACCCGACAGGCGATCGGCAAGGGTGTCGCCGCGGCCGTCGCCGACCACGGCGATGGGCGCGCCGGCCTGGGCGGCCACGGCCTCGGCGGACAGGGTCGCGGGCTGCTGAGCGACGACAGCCGGCTGCGCAGCGGCGGTGGCCGGGACGTCTGGCACCGCCGCGGCGGCCACCGGCAGGGCGGTTCGGGGCGCCGGGTCCTTCCGGCGGAGCATCGACACGGCCACCCAGGTCAGCATCAGCGCGAACAGACCGGAGAGCAGGCGCTCGTCGAGCAGGAACGCGACCAGCCCCCCGATCAGGGCGCCGCTCGCGGTGAACAGCTCCAGCACCATCCCGAGCCGGAGGTTGGCCACGTGGCGCTGGAGGTAGACCCCGGCCGACGCGCTCGAGGTCACGATCACCGACACCAGCGAGACCGCGACGGCCTCCCGGAGAGGCAGCCCGAACCCGAGCGTCAGGAGGGGCACGATCAGCACCCCTCCGCCCAGCCCGAGGAGCGACCCGAACAGGCCGGCGGCCGCCCCGCCTGCGAGCAGGACGAGGCCCGCGATCATCGGCCGGCCGGAGCCACGGCCGCGGGCCGGCTCCCCCCGGAGACCTCGCGGCGACCCGTCATCGGGTCAGGGGCGAAGGTGCTGGGGCGCGTACGGCAGAAGCGCGACGTGCCGGGCACGCTTCAGCGCCACCGCCAGCTCCCGCTGGTGCGCGGCGCATGTGCCCGTCTTGCGGCGAGGCTCGATCTTGGCGCGCTCGGACAGGTACCGGCGGAGGCGGTTGACCTCCTTGTAGTCGATGATCGCGGTCTTGTCGGCGCAGAAGGAGCACACCTTGCGGCGGCGGCGGTCCCGGTAGTAGTCGTCTCGCTTCTTCGACTTCGGAGGCATGGATCAGATCTCCTGGATGCTGGTGGCGGCGGATGGCCGCCGGAGCGGCGCACGGCCGCGGAAGAATCTCAGAACGGGAGGTCGTCGAGGTCGTCGCCGTCGGCCGGGGCGCGGGTCGGACGCACGGGCGCGTCGCCTCCGCCGGACGTGCTCTCGGCGGTCCCACCGGCGAAGCCGCCGGCTGGGGCGCTGAAACCGCCCTCGCCCTCGTCGCGAACTCGCGGGTCGAGGTTGATGACGCTGTCGGCGGTGATCTCGAGCGAGACGCGCTTCTGGCCGTCGCGGCCTTCGAACTCGCGGGTCCGGAACCGGCCCTCGACGAACACCCGATTGCCCTTGCGGAGCTGCTCGGCCGTCCGCTCGGCGCGATCACCCCAGACGGTCACCCGGAACCAGTCGGTCGCCTCGACCCACTCGCCGGTCTGCTGGTTCTTGGTGCTCTGGTTGACCGCCACGCTGAACTCGGTCACCGGGCGACCGTTGGGCGTGTATCGCATCTCGGGATCACGCCCGAGGTTGCCGATGATGGAAACCTTGGAAAGCGATGCCATCGATAGACCCCCCTGTCAGTCGATGGCCGCGGGCGCGGCCTCGCTCTCGGACTCGTCGATCCGCTCGGCGTCGTCCACGTCCTCCTCGTCCTCGGCGGACGGAAGGTCGGCATCGATGTCGTCGGCGTCACCGGCGCCCGCGGCGTCCCGGCGTGCCTTGACCGGCCTGACGGTCCGGGTCACGAGATGGCGGAGCACGTCCTCGGTGATCTGGAGGCTCCGCTCCAGCTCCACGATGGCCTCGGCCGGGGACTCGAACACGATGATGTGGTAGGAGCCCTCGCGATGGCGGTCGATCGGGTACGCGAGGCGGCGGCGGCCCCAGGGTGCCACCTTGATGATCTGGCCGCCCTCAGCGACCACGTACCGGGTGGCACGGTCGATGATCGAAGCGACCTTGTCATCGGGCGCATCGGGCCGGATGACAAGCATGAGTTCGTAGCGGCGCACAGCCTGCACAACCCCTTCCTGTGGGATATGCCCCGCTGACGGACGAGCCGAGGCGGAGCCGAAAGGACCCGCGGAGGATAGCACGAGCACTCGTGCCGGGCGATCGGGCCGACCGTGGCTGCGCCGGCGGGCTCACACCGGGCGGCGAGGCGTCGGGCAGGCCGGTTGGCCCGTGTATGCTCTGCGCCGTCATCCGCCGCAGAGACCCAGGGAAACCGTGCACCTCTCGATCCTGCTCCTCGACACCGACCGCGTCGCCGCCGACGCGCTGGCCGCTGCCCTGATGCGCACCGGCCACGGGGTGACGATCGTCGCCCTGCCCGAGGATCTCGTTCGCCAGGCCACCGGGTACGGCCTCGTCATCATCGACGAGATCCCGGCGACCAGCACCGTCGGCGCGATCGTGGCCGAGCTGCGCAGGGAGCCGGCAACGGCCGAGATCCCGATCCTTGCGGTCGCGCAGACGGACAGCGTCGATGCTCGGGTGGCCCTCCTGGAGTCGGGCGCGGACGACGTCATCACGAAGCCGTTCGACCAGCTCGAGCTCGAGTCGCGCGTCGAGGCCATGTCGCTTCGCTTCCAGCGCTCGCACGACGGCCGGCCGGTCGTCGAGGCCGCGGCGATCGGCAACCCGAGGGCGCGGCGCGTGGTGACCGTGTTCAGCCCCAAGGGCGGCGTCGGCACGACGACCCTCGCAACGAACCTCGCTCTCCTGGCAGCCGAGCAGCACCCGAACCAGACGCTGCTCATCGACTTCGACCTCTCGTTCGGACAGGCTGCGTCACATCTGAACCTCCAGCCCACGCAGACCCTGCTCGAGCTCATCCGTGACGACGGGGCGCTCCACGAGCCGGAGCTGTTCAGGACCTATGCCATCCACCACGCAGGCGGCGTGCACCTGCTCGCGGCACCGCTGACACCCGGCTTCGCGCCGCTGTTCGCGGGAGATCACGTCGAGCTCGTCATCGCGCGGGCCCTCGAAGCCTACGAGATGGTCATCGTGGACGCCGGCGCAGCGCTCGACGAGCGGATGCTGGCGATCTTCAGCCGCTCGGACGTCGTGATCATCCCGGTGCTGCCGGAGATCCCGGCACTCAACGCCGTTCACCTGCTGCTCGACCAGCTGGCCGAGACCGGTTCCGTCGGTGCGACGACGATGTTCGTCCTCAACAACGCCTTCGCCCGCGACCTCCTCCGGCGCTCCGACATCGAGAGCGCGCTCGGAGCGAAGATCACGGCCGACCTGCCGTACGACCCGTTCGTCTACCTCAAGGCGGTCAACGAGGGCGTACCCGTCATCCGCAGCGCGCCCAAGTCCGCGGCGGCGGAGCAGCTCCGGCGCCTGTCGCGCATCGTGTTCGGCGGGCCCGAGCCTGCGGGCGCCTCGGACTCCAAGGAGCGGAAGGGCCTGTTCGGCCTCCGCCGCTGAGCTCGCGCCCGGCCAGCTCGGTGATCTCGCCGGCGGGCCGGGCTCCATGACGTCGCCGGCGGGCCGGCCCCCTGAGGTCGCCGGCGGGCCTGGTCCCGTCAGGTCGCCGGCGGGTCAACCCGGGACCGCTGCCGGCCCTCCGCAACCAGGGCCGAACCAACCACCTCCATCGCGCGAGGATGGTGCCGAGGGCGAGGTTCGAACTCGCACGGGGTTGCCCCCAGCGGTGTTTAAGACCGCAGCGTCTGCCGGTTCCGCCACCTCGGCGCAGGCCCGTCGCGAGCCCGGCGCATCGTACGCTGGTGAGACCGCGGCTGCCGGACGACTCGTCCCGCAGATGGTGGCGTCGCCGGCGCCGTGGTTCTGCCACGTACCACTGAGCGTGGTGCTACCCCGCGATCGGCCGCGAGGTCCTGTCAGCCACCACGCAAGTTGGTGGGAGTCCCCTTCCGGGACACCTGGCTCCGTGCCTGCACGCTCCACCGAGCGTGGACGAGAGGGCCACAGGCCCCGCATGGTGGCAGAACCCTGACTAGGACCATGCTCCGTGGTATCTGACAGAAATCAGGGCACACAGAAATCAGGGCACGCCGGACGAACGAGCTCGTCGGCCGGACATGAAGAGAGGCCCTCGCGGGCCCCTATCGTGCGGAGAGAAGTGGAGGCGACGATCGGATTCGAACCGATGAATAAGGGTTTTGCAGACCGATCGGAAGGCGTCTACTCCCCGCTCCGTGCGTGAATGCGTGCCGCTGGAGTGGCACCAGTAGCTGGATCCGCTGGAAACTCCCGACCAAACTCCCGACCAGATGACCACGCGTGGTGGTGCCAGACCACAGGATCCACGCCACCGAGCGGCGCCCTAGCGCGAAGTAGGATCGGCCGTCCTCCTCAGGCGCACGGCGGGTCATGCGACGACTTCGGTCGCGATCTCGAGGACCAAGCGGTGGGTCTCTGCCATCCCGGTCGTGACAGGCAGCCCCTCGAGGCGAAGGGCGCCGACCGCCATTGCGATGTCGACCGCGTCGAGGGCGGCCTGCCAGATGGGGTCGCCGACCTCCCACGCCCAGATCGCCGGGGTCCCGTCGAACTGGTGGGCAGCGCCCGCGTGGCTGGCGGCAATGAGCCCCCGCCAGCGCAGCCGGCCATAGACTCGGTGGGGGCATTGCGCTGAGAGTCAGGGCCTATTCGCGGCGCTGCGCGTTGGTCGTTCACAGGCAGGAGACGACATGACAATCAATGAGCGCATCGAGAGGAGGAGGCGGCAGTTCATCGAACTGGAACTCGACGATCGCATCAGCCGCGTGGCCGCGTTCGATGATCTTGTTAGTCTCGTCGCCGATCAAGAACGCGCGAACCTGGCGCGTCAACTTAGGGCCGTCGCGGGAAATCCCGATTACGCCATCAACCGCATTCTGACCGTTGAGCAGATCAACGCAGTCGCTGAGGAGATAGGGTCGGCAGGGCGGTGAAGGTATCCGACATGGAGACGACGATGCAGCAGCCGCTTCGCCCCGTGAGGTTCGCGTTCGACGACGGGGTCTCGTTCGATGGCCTGACAGATGACACCTACTGGAATGGGTGGCTCAACGTCCGGGTGACACGCGAGACGCGCGTTGCCATCGTCGAACACTTGCGCGCTGAAGCGGCCCGCTACGGCGACGACGAGGGGGATTTCGTCAGCGGGATCGATGCACTTCCCGTGCGCGACGGCCTCGTCGATCTTGGTTGGGGCTACACGACGAGCGAGGTCAGGGACTGATCGTCGCCCAACTATGCCTTTGCCCCGACACCGAGGCCGATGGCACGAGACGCTCATCCTGAGACTCGGAGACTGCTACCGCCTCAGGCAACCGGACGGAGAATCGTGAGCTGCGAGGTTTGCCACATGCCCATGTGCTCCACCTACCGAGCCGACAGTAATCTTCAGCGGTGATCGAACTCCGCCTGACCCATCCAGCGATCGACTTCTGGGTGGGCGTTCGCCTGCTCAGGTCCGAGGGTCGGTGGCTGGCGGTCGCCGATCTGGCGTCGACGCCCGAGGTCGCCGTGGCGTCCCGGCCCGACCTCGCCGTCTTCCTCGCTCTGTGGCCCCTCGGGTCCGCGCTCGCCCGGCGCATGGCGGCGCGGGCGGCTCTGCCTGAAGGGGTGTCGAATGCCTGACGAACTGCCACTCGACGAGAGTCCAGCCCCTCTCTTGGGCAATTAGGCAATCGAGGACGCCGCCATCGCCTTCGTCATGGACCTCGAGCAGCACGCCGGGCGTACGCCGGTCGATCGGCGCCACGAGAGGGCTTACGCAGCCGACATCGAGAGTCTCCCGCGGGTGATCGAGGTCAAGGCGGTCGGCGGCAGCCAACGCGGCTGGTTCCTCCCGCTCGAGGTCCCGCAGGTCAATGAGGCCCGTAGCAACCCTGACTACTACATCTACATCGTCGACCACGTCCGCCAGGGCGACCCGGCCAAGTTCGGCCTGAAGATTCTTGGCGGCGATCGTCTCGCGCGGCTGCTCGAGAAGGCTAAGGAACGCCGCTACTTCGAGGTCCCAGTGCCGGTAGCTGAGTACGACGGAGCCCCAGGTCGAGAGGCGGTGGTCGACCACTGAGCGACGGGCGACTCCTCGCCGAACCGCCTCACCTCGCGGACGGCGCGATGTTCAAGCGTCCGGAATCTCTGAGACCGAACACGTCTCCAGCCGCACCAATCGGATAGAGCCCGGAAGCAGAGGCCTCGTCCCCGGGAGCTGCAGCGACCAGATCTGGATAGCTAGCAACACTCAACCTAGTCAGGCTGACGGGTCCATGTCCCACCGACCCGGCCTCGGGGATCATTTCGACCGAAACCGTGCCGTTGGCCGACTGCTCAGCCTTGATCACACTCCCAATCACCGCGAGAAGCTCCGGGGCCCACCCTTCGTCGCACGCATCCTTGAACGGCTTGCATCGCAACATGTGCGGGCAATAGCGGCACGAACTCGGCGAGGGTGAGGCAGGTCGAGGATCAGTTTCGACGTTGAACTCCTCCATTCGCTCCAGGGCGTCACCTACTACGGACCGGCACACGTCTTCCGAGACATCGACTTCGATCACGTCGCCGTCGAGGGGCAGGATCGTGGCTTCTGCTGGCCAGACGCCTCGCATCTCGGAGATCAGGTAGGCGTAGAGCTGAAGCTGGCGCGCGTAATCGTCAACCATAGGACGGCCCGTCGCCGCGTCGCGTTCGATGCCCGACTTGTAGTCGACGATCAGGACACCTCGAGGCCCCGTAGCGACGAGGTCGGCGATGCCGCAAATCCTGCCGTCGTGGCTGGCAAGCGGGAGTTCGGTCTCCAAACGAGGATACGGCTCGAGGAGCGTCCGGAGCCGGGCCGCAGCAGTGGGTAGTCGTGCTGCCTTGAGGTAGTACCCGGGCAGCATCGACGGGCTCGGCGGTTCGCCGTAGACCTCTGCGATCGCGCGCGCCCAAGCCTCGCTGCATTCAACATCGAGAGGGCCGGGACTGCGGATGGTGTCCGCCTCGACGAGGTCTTGGAGCACACGGTGAACGCAACGGCCAAGGGCGGCTGCGACGTTATCTCGAGAGCTTGAGCCCGACGCAGCCAGGTCCAGCGCGACTCGGTAATGGCATTGCCGGAGCGTGGCCAACTGGGTGGGGCTGATCGAGTTCAGGCGCATGTTCGGGCGCGTCAGTGGTAGAGGCGGCCGGCGAGCAGTCCCGGTCTCCTCAGCATGTCGAACGATGAGAAGAACTGAATTGGCCGGCCAGCCGCGACCCCGAAGCCGCGTGCTTCGAGTTCAGCCTGAGCGATAGCCATCCGGGGACCCATCCCAAACGGGTCCGCTATTTCCAGTGGATGACAGGCGATTACCGCCCAGGTGCCCCCGTCCACCGCATGAACGCCATTGGCAAGTTCCAGTGCGGAGCCGGTAAACGCGTGGGCGAAGTCCTTGACCGTTGCAGCCTCCGTCGGCCTCCAAGCGTCGAGATCGATCGTGCCAGTGTCCATGAGCGAGAAGAGGTCGGCGGCCAATCGCCAGTCGAGCAAGGGGTGGAAGCCCATGTTGTAGTACTCCCGCAGGCAGTCATAGCACGAACCGTCGCAGCGCTCGGCGTGATCGCCTGACAGCTCGACAACGTAGCCTCGCACCTGTTCGACAAGATCAGGGAATACGCTCGCCGATCCCAGGTGCGAGCAGTACCCGGCCCCATTCGCGAGAGTGTCAGCAAGAAAGACCCTGACATCGAGGCCATGGCTCGTGATTGCCTCATGCAGCCCGACCTTCAGTTCCCGCTTCTCGATCTGCAGCAATCGCGCGGCTGCGTCGCGCAGGAGATATCCATACGAATGCCACGCGGCCAGGCGGCCCATGTGCTGCTTCCTGGGCTCAAGGGTGATGCCGTCCGGGACTGCCGCTGGATCGATCCCGATCAGAAGTGCGTCAGTGACGCTCACGGCCCCGAGGGACAGAGTGAGAAGCTCTGTCGATCCAGCGTCAGGCGTCGGAATCCCGGAGTGTTCGGCCGCCCCCACCTCCACCCAACCATCCATAGGGCTTCGGGACTGGATGAAGTGAAACTCCCGGCCGCCGTTGTCATTGATCGTGTAGATCCGTCCCCGCCACGAGTCCACAACGGCATTGCCGCAGCGAATGGACCGCGATGGTCCGGCCTCCGTCACCAGCCTGGGCGACACTGAGCGCGGGGCCCAGTCGAATGACCCTCCAAAATCGGTCGGGCGAAAGTCGGTGCGGAAGCCTTCAGGCTCCGAGAGTGTCGTCCCCGCGTACTTGGCACTTCCGCAGATCGGGCAGAAGGCTGTTGTCGGCCATTCGCGCTGCAGGTGCTGACAGTCCCGGCAGTAGCCGATCGGAGTCAGCGGTCCGAATACCTGCGGATGCGGCACCGGGCCGCGAAAGGAAGGCACCCACGACGCAATTCCGACTGCAGTGTGAACCTGCTTGTCCTTGACTTGCTGAGAGCCGGGCGCAAAAGCCGAGACCGCGATATCAAGAGAGCGGTCGATCACCGCCGAGGGCGGCCAGGACGAACCGCGCACCGGCCGCTCCAGGTGGAGATACCGGACCCGAGTGGGGAATCCGAACATGGGAAGGATGCCTTCGTCGGCGAGAGCCTCGCTCAGGTCCATTGCGGGGTGGATCGCAGCAACTCGGTCAATCTTGGTGACAAGCGCGCTGGCCACGAAGTCGATTTCGCTCGTGACGACGCCGTCAGGGATCCCTGTATGGGCAGCCGCCGCGGAAGCCTCGGCGGCGATGAGCGGACGGTTGGCTCCAAGCCACGTTTGGACTTCCTCTCGAACGGCACCCCAGCCATCAGTCGTGCCGAACTGACCGTGGACGTTGTCGCCGCCCTCGAAGACGGTCGCTCCGGCAGCCACGTTTCGGAACGCAACCCGGAGCACTTCGGCAACGATGGAGCGCCGCAGGATTTCCGATCGAGCGAGGTCGAGGTATGGACTCTTCGGCGCCGTCGTGATGATGTCGCCTGGGTGCCCGAAGAAGTAGTCGTCGTGGCTGCGACCGCGACAGATCGTAAGCGCGATCGCGAGCGGATCCCGACGTCGACCTGCTCGACCAACGCGCTGCTGGTAGTTGAACTGCATGGGGGGCATGTTTGCGAGCATCACAGCGTTCAGGGCGCCGATGTCGACTCCGACCTCCATCGTCGTAGTGACGCTGAGAAGATCGATCTCGTCGACAAGCGAGGCCTCGCCCGCGTCGAGAAAGATGCCTTGGAAGCGTGCTTGGCGGGCCTGGGCTTCGTTCCTTCCAGTCTGCCCGGTCAGCTCTTCACAGTGCAGGCGAAACGCTTTGCCGGCATTTCGAGCGAGATAGGCGTAGTAGTCATCGCGAGCATCGGTCGTGAGAAAGGCGCGAAGGGGGCGCTGGCAGTCCGTGCAGACCGTCGCCGCCGGGGCGAGGTGGCGGCGGCCGCATCGTTCGCATGACTTTCCGGCGCCCTCGGGGATACGCAGGATGATGGCATCGGGATCCAGAAGGTAGTCCCGCATCGACGGCGCGAGTGCGGCGGTGACGGCGTCCTTCAAATCCTCGTAGGACGTTTCCATCGAACGCCCAACGGCTTGCCAGTACCGCTTCAGGAACCCAGGCGGGTCAGGCATGCCGAGCCGTTCGCCCCGCAAGAACCTGCGCCGCCCACCAAGGATTCGCACCGTCCCGTCGATGACGGCTTGAAGTTCCGGATCGTTGGTTGTCCGCGTCGTCACGCTTACTTCGGCGAGTCCGAGCGACTCTAGGTCCCGGCCCATCGCTGCAAAGATGGACTGGAGCATTTCCCTGCGCATGACCTCGCGCACGGTGGCGACAAAGTCGCCGTCCGCCGGCGACTGTGGGTCGAATACTTTGGCTCCATCCCAGTCCACGATCTCGATCCATCGTCTGGCGGTCGGCGGAATGGCCTGGAGGCTCGGGGCTGAGCCAGCCGGATTGATGCCGAGATCGAGCAGTCCGCGCTCTACGCTGAATTCAAGGGAGCTGAGCGGTGTCGTGCCCCGAGTCAGCGAACTGAGCCACTGCGCAAGCCGAGCCTCTTGGGCAGGTGCCAGCGACTCGCCCCGTGCCCTGTCCTCGAACATCGTGGCTCGCTCGAGGTCAAGCTCACGCAACCGCCTGCGGGCCGCGGTCGCTCGGTCGGACAGGTCGTTGCCACTAGCTCGTTGTTCTGCGAGGTGCAATTCCTCGCTCGTTACCAGCCGCCTGTTGACGGCCTCGATGACGAGCTGACGAACGGTATCCATGTAGTGGGACTTCTCGAGGCCCGCCGACAAACGGGCAGCGTCCTGACGGCTGTCGGAAAACGTCACCAATTTCCGGCTGCCGCCAAGCTGGCGCAGCAAGGCGTCGCCCAAGACCTGACTGACCTTCTCGAAGCCGGTCCGCATGGTGCGCACGGGACTCCGCATCCGCCGGGGGTCCTCTGCACCCAGTGGCGTCCCGTCTGCGCTTCGTCGCCATTCCCAGTCATCGCCGCAATGCGGGCATTTGGTTGGCAGGGCCGGCATGCGGTCCGGATCACCGCCCTTGTCCGGTGGAGCCGTGACAACGAAGCGCCAGCCGGTCTTGCCAAATGCCGAGTCTTGAAGGAATCCGAGAGTCGGGTCGAGCTGCGTCGGCCGAAACTCGAAGAGGTACTGGCCGTTGCCAGCCGACCACCGGGGATCAAGCGGAGCCTCGCGCGGTTCGGGCCAGTAGACCTGATACGTCGCTCCGGTCCTCGAGTCTGCGGCTCGCTCGGGAAGTAGCTCCAGATCGGGCATCTCAGGCAAGAGGTACGCGGCAAGCTCGGCCCCCTGCGGATGATTGGCCAGGAAGCCCCCGAGGAACGCCTCGCCACAGTTCTGGCAGTAGAGCAGCTCAAGGACTCGGGCTCCACAACCGCACCGGTATCGAGGCTGGTGGTAGAGACGACCGATTCGACGCCCCTCTGCGCGGTATGCCTCAGGCACCTCGGCACACTCGGGGTTGCAGCATGCCCAGACCCCTTGGATGCTGCGGAACATCAGATGTGCCCTGAAACGAAGGGGCGACGCCAGCCCGTCATCCGCGACACGGCTCACGGCAGCCAGCAGGCCTGAGAGCGCATCCGATTGAAGCTCGGGCGGGGCATCCGGAAACAGAAGCGAGGCGACCTGGCTCGCGCTCTTCGCGCGATCGCCAGCACGCGCCCATAGGGCCGGGATTTCTGTTCGAGCCCCCGTCCCTTCAATGAGCGCCTGTGCTGTGTCGATGGAAGTTGACCCCGCAGCGGCGAACCGCGCGAAGGACTCGGCCGAGCCCTGCATCGAACCCGAAGGCTCGCCCGGATTCGTTAGCGTGCCGCGGACGTGGATGAAGCGGTCCTGAGGCTGCGCAAAGAACCCTTCTAGAAACGACGTGTCGCCCGCGTCGAGCGATGCGCTCGACGCAATGATCGATAGCTGCTCGGGCCGCGTGTCGAGACCCAGCCTCCGCAGCACCTTGCGAAGCAGCAATGCGACCTCAGTCCCGGCTGTCCCGCGATAGAGGTGCAGTTCATCCACGACAAGGTGGAAGCGATGGGCCGGGCTCTCCTCGATCCATCGCCGGGTCTGATCGAAGAACGAGATATCACGGTCCCGTTGGAGCATGACGTTGAGCATGGAGTAGTTGGTGATCAGGATGTCCGGCGGCGCATCCTGCATATCCCATCTCGATCGCATCTCCGCTCCGTCGGTCGCCTGCACGAAGTAGCGCCGGCGCCGGTTTCCTGGGAGCGGCTGTTCTTCATCTAGCTCCACGGCGCGCCGGAATCGATGCTCCGCGCCGGAGAGGAACTTGCGAAGCTCCGCCGTCCGAGCGGCGCTTCCAATTGTCCCGCCAATCGGCGTCTGACCCGTGTACCGACCGAAGTAGAAGCGATGTCCGCCCCGATGAGCATCGAGCCAGCTCCGCGTCGCATCGCCGTCGAGCGCCTGCCGGAGGCGAACCAGCTGATCCTCGACCAAGGCGTTCATCGGATAGAGGACCAGTGCTCGAACGGCCGCAGTCCGGCCGCGCTCGCCAGCCCGCTGCGCGACGAACGGACCTGTGCCAGCCCACCAGCGAGCCGGTGCCGTGGCAGCGCGAGGACCCCAGCCCGACGACTCCTCAAGAAGCGCGTTGAACACCGGAAGGAACAGGGCCTCCGTCTTGCCAGACCCTGTGCCAGCCGTGATCGCAACGTGCCGCCCTGCCAGCGAATGAGCGACCGCCTCAAACTGGTGTAGATAGAGCGACGGGATGCCCTCGAGCAGCCCTAGCCGCGCGAAATCTGCAAGTGCGCCGTGGGCGCCGATGCTGGCGAAGGCAGCGCCAAGGTCCCCTGGGATCGTCTGGTACTCGCGAAGCAAGTCGATCCACGGATCCCGCCACGACACGCCGTCCGCATCAAGCAGGGCACGCCGCTCGTTCTGGATGGCTCGATCGGCGAGGGCGAATGGCGTGTCGTAGTACCTGAAGAACGCTTCTCTCAGCGCTCGGGACACAGCGAAGGCATCAGGCATTGGGCAGCTCGTCCGCTGCATGCAAGGATTGACCCAACGACGATGCGATCCTCTTGGCGATGCCCACGGGGACATTCAGGTATTGAACGGCGTGTCGATCTGTCCGGACCGGTGGCCGCCCGCTGCAGAGAACAGCCGTCCGCGCCTGAAGGTGGGGTAGTCGCGCCATGAGTGGAACTTCGAGCGCGCCATTGACCTGCCACGGCTGGTAGCGGATCACGTGCCTATCGGCCAGAGTCAGGGATGCCCAGACGCCAACGTCACGATCGACTTCGTAGGTTCCGCCTGCAGTCTTGAGCCAATACCGATCAAGCCCGTAGGCTCGGATGCGATAGAGGCCATCGACGTTCGAATTCGGCGTCGGGTCCCACCTCAGGTCCGAAGGAGAGAGGACTGACAGGTCGTATCCGCGAGGGGGGTCAGCAGCCACGCGCGAACCCGCAATCTGATCCCTGATGGCTGGAAGGATCCGGCTCATCCAGCGCGCTGCATACCGCTCGAATCGGGCGCCAATCCTCGTGGCTAGCCTCAGCAGGTCATCTTCGGATCCGTATTGAATGTAGATGACGGCGGGACCTTCTGGCGGTTCGAACTCCGTAACCACCAAGTCCAGCGTCGCGTCGTCGCCGGTCTCGACGATCAACCGCTGCACGAGGCTCGTCGGACGCGATCCAGCCAGAACTGCGGTCGCCCCAGCCGAAGGAAGGTTCACGAGACAGGGCTGGGTTGCCGACCACCGGCCAGCGATCCAATCCATCTCGAGATGGCCCAGCGTTGACAGGAGGTACACGGTCCAGCTTGGCTTGCGCCTCGAAGTCTCCTCACTGAGCCCGAATAGCCACGAGTGGGCCGCCTTGAAGTCATCCCAGCTTCCCGATTCCCGTTCGCTCAACCAGTTGAGCAGGGTGTCATACGGCCTATCCACGCCGGATCTCGGTGGCAAGTGCGACATATGCCGCCCATTCATCGTCCCCGTACCCGCTGTTCCCCACGCCCTGGACCAGGTTGGCCCACCGCAGTTCGTCTGCCGCAGGGTAGGTGGCTCTCGATGGTGCGACAAACGACACCTGGGTTCGATCCCAACCGCGATAGCGCCATTCGAGGAGAACCCACGCGACCGGTGGCTTGAAGAACCCTTCGAACGTTTGCGGTATGAGTCCGGTCGCAGCCAACCATTCGGGAACATCGGGCGCGACGAAGTCCTCAGCGAAGCCCGCGACGCTGCCGATCGCCACATATCTCGTGGCACCGTAGGGAATATGGACGGGCGTCGACGCCCCCCGGTCCCGCTCTGCGGCTGCGCCCACAAGCGTCGCTCCGCAGACATCGACGACCTCCGGTGTTCCGTCTTCGAGAGTTAGGGTGCCAGCCGACCTCAGAACGACGCGGCAGAGTCGCTCACTCGGGATCGGAGTCGGCACGTGGCCCGAGACGGTGTGAAACTGAAGGTCGTAGGGACCGATTCGTACGACGTGGCGGCCAGGACTCAACGCCAAGCTGCTCAATGGCGCGCGGCCGTTAGGGGCCCATTCCAGAGGGTTCCCATCGATTGTCGCGACGGCTCCGTCCTGCCCGATCAACCAGCCGGGGAGCCAAAGGTCAGGCTCCCCCGTCTGCAGGTACCGATGCTCGCGGCCGGCCCCCTCCAGTCGCAAACCTCCGACTAGTTCCGGCCTGGAGTCGACCGAGGGCGCCAGCGGGGCGAGCGCATCGTCGACGGCCTGCATCGGCGGTAGATCCACGAAGACGTCGCTCAAGAGCAACCACCCAGTCGGGGCAATCTCTGGGCGAGATGCCCAACCCTCGCGACCACAGCCATCCAGAAGTTGAGCCACGGCGTCCCCCAATTCGGGTCGTACCAGGACGAAATGGCGCTCTCCAGGCTCGATCCGGCGGCGCGAGACCATCGCGCCTACGAAGGGATCCGCCCCCATAGGGATCACCGAACCCGCCAGGAATCGGAGGACTCCGCTGGCGCAACGGAGCGTCAGATTGCCACGCAGGATCCCAGTCAGGAGCGGATCGTCTCCGCCCTCGAATATCACAGGGTCATAGAAGCCGTCGACGGAACTCTGCAGGTGCACAAGACGACCGTCGAAGTCAAAGTCGGCCTCATCGGGGAACCCGTCCGGTCGGGTGGCGAGCATGCCCCACCGAGGCCTCCCGATTACCTGCAGCGTGAGCCGAATCAGTCCTACATGGCGCCCTCTCTCATCGCGTTCGGACTCGTCCCACTGCGCAAGCTCCGAAGCGATAAGGGCGACTGCCGCGACCTCGTTCTCAGGAGACCGCAGAAGACGCTTCGCTCCAACGGAGAGGTTCGTACGCCCTGCCCAGTCTCGAGCTGGAGCGAGCAGCATCCGTGCGTTCTCACTGTCCGTCGCCTTCAGCTGATACTGGCGGAAGAACGACGTTAGCTTCCGGCGGTCCGACTCTCGAAACTGCACTTGAGAGAGCGGAAACCCGACGTGCTCGGGTTGAACGACTTCAGGCACGGTTGAGATGCCCCTGCGCCGGCCGGGTATTCCGTTCAGCCACTCGCGGAGGATCCGGAAGACACTCGGCACGGTCTCGCGGAAGGCACTTCCCGGGAGGCTGGGAACCTCCAAGACCTCTCGCAGACGAACGTAGTAGTTCGTGGCGGCGATTCCGTCGCCTTCATCCATGCGCGAAGCCGCGAGGATCGTGACTGCGAGACCGGCCAGGAAATTGGGGATCTCGGGTCGCGGTCGGCGGCCCGACCAGGCGTACGCCTCTTGAGCAAGGGGTTCAAACAGCCGGGGAGGGTCAGCGGTGTCGAGGCGAGGACGAACGGCCCGCACTAATGATCGGGCGCCGGTACCAGGCGAACTGGCTTCCACGAGTTCGTCGAGGATGTCGTCATCGACCGCGAAATACACGAGTCGCCTGCCCTCAGCCTCGGGGAAGAACGCCCCGGCCAGCAAACGCGACCATTCTTCGTACGTCGGATTCGATGGCACCCGTTCGAACCCCCCTGTCACCGAGAGACACTTAGCTTGTCGAGCATACCCACGGATGCGTCAGGTTGATTGACACTCGCCCCGGGGCTCCTGAGGCGCCCGCGTGCTCGAACTGGAGAAGGCGGACGCCGGGAGCACTTGTTGCCTCCTCCGCTCAAGCGGGATCGTCCGTACGGAGATGAACCATGCATTCCAGGTCCCGCCAGCCGGCTCGGTGATGCCGTCGCGCCCACGCCCAGGATCGCCGACGTGATGCCCTCGAGATCCGAGGACCCGCAGCCGTGGCGGAAGATCTCTGCCGTGCTTGGTGGCACGGTGGCTGGTGACATTACCGTGAAGATCGTTGGTTCATTGCGCGGTCAAAGTCCACCCAAGGTCACGCGGCTCGGAACAGTCCGAGCTACGTGCAATCCCTTCCCCGCTGTTGCGAGCCGGTCGCAATGGTGGCGGCGCCCGCCGCGCCGCTTGCGGCTCAACCTCGCCAGCATGAGGCTGATCGTTCTCGGCGTGGATCTGGGTGCAGCCCGGGCGCGTTCGCTCGCTCCGAGTGGGTCTTTGCCCTTGTTCTCATCCTCGTGGTGGGCTGGGTGCCCGCTCTCCTGCTCCGGCTGGCAGCCGATCCGCGCGCGACCGGCGGTTCCAGGTGAACATAGGTCGCACACATTGCGAAGGTAGCGGGACGCGTAACGGCTTTGGAGACGGAGAGATTGCCGGCCCCGACGCGACGAAAGGCGACCGCGCGACTGCGTTCTGAGCCGACATCGCACCCGGTCCCTCCGGCCGCGGAGCGGGGCCGGAGGCGATGGTCGCAGGTTGCACTCACCCGACACCTATCTGGCGCATCTGCAATCCTGCGCGTCCAAGCGAAAGACGTTCGACCCCGAACCCCGGGGTCGCGGTCGACCGTAGGAGCCCCTCGCCGCCTGCGACGCGTGACCGCCCGCGAGCAACAGCCGACACTGCAGGGTGTGGGGCATGGCGCGACTCATCGGTCCGCCTCCGCCGACCGTGTCCTGAGCGCAGGACGATGACCTCGCCCGCCTCCCTTCGAAGGCTTTCCGTCCTGCAGCGGATTCCCGAGAGCGGTCAGCCCGCCCTTTCGCCGCAGTCCGATCGTCCCCGCCCGCCGAAGTCGCGCCACGAGGGCGGGAGATGGCTTGCGCAGTTCGTGTTCCCACACGCGAACGACGGTGAAGCCTGCTGAGCGGAGATCAGCGGTGACCAAACGGTCGCGGCGACGGTTGCGTGCGAGCTTTGGCGTCCAGTAGGCCGCATTATCGACGGGCGTTCGGCCGTGGGTGGGACAGCCGTGCCAGTAGCAGCCATCTGCGAAGACCGCGAGCCGCAAGGCAGGCAGCACGAAGTCTGGGCGCCCAGGGACGGAACGGCCCGACTGGATCCGTCGGCGAGGAAACGCGACGACAAGTACCGCCGCAAGCGACCGCTCGGGCTTTGTGCCGCTTGCGCGGATCGCAGCCATGTTGCGGCTGCGCTGCTCGGGCGTCAGCCAGTCCGGCATTTGCCGTCAGCGCCCTACCAGGTCGCCATCTCGTGCACCCACTCGGCGAGGCTCAAGTAGGTGCCCCGGTCACGTGCCTCGAGCAGTTCCTTGGTCTCCCCGCCCGCGAGCCTCACGATGTCCGGGTTGAGGTGGACCAGCGCCTTCACACACGGTTGTTCAAGCACCTTGTTGAGACGTTGTCCTGACAGCTCGTTGGTGACCAGGTAGTAGCGCAGGTCCATCCATTGGCGTTGCACGGCTGCGCCGAGGTACGACTGGCACTCGTTCGTTACGTCCGAGATCCGGTCGTGGCGAAATCCCCACTTGCAGGACACGACAGCAACAGGCCGCTGCCCCCGGGTTACGGCAATGTCCATCTTTGCGATCTCGCTGCGGCCCCGCAGTTCGATGCCAGGGAACCAGTCGCGCGCCTTCTGCTCCTCGACATATCTGAGCGCGGGATTGCCCCACCGCTGCGCGACCTCGTGGACTAGCGTACGGAATCCGTTGCCGACGAGGTTGTTACGCTGCTTTCCTTTCCACCGCGGGAGCTGCCGCATCCGGTCGAAGTGGAGCGGCAGCTCTGATGGCGGGATGCCCAACTCGCCGGCAATGTACTGCTCGACGGCTGTCGTCCGCTTGCGCCAGATCCGCCTCTGCAGCACGTCCCCTTCAACGAGGTGGATCGGCGCGCGGTAATCGCCGGCCTGGAGGTGGGCGAGCAACGTGGCCGCTGCCACGCGGACATTCTCTGGAGCCCCCTCGGTCGACCCCTGAATGACCTCAATTGCAGGAGAATGGAACCACCAGAGGGTTTGGACGACTCCGAGCCAGGCGTTTTCGAGCGTCGCGGCGCCGCCCGGGAACAGGGACGAGTCGAATGCGCCGACGATCAAGCAGCGGTCTCGCTCGGCAGGCGTCTGCTGCGCGGGATGGGCCGGGGGAACCATCAGGATGCCACCTTGGCCTCACGGGTCGCCCGCAGGGCGGCAGCAATCCTCAGACCAACCGCGCGGGCGACCGGCGGGGGGAATGCGTTGCCTACTTGCCGGTAGGCGTTCGTCTTGCGGCCTGTGATGTGCCAGTCAGCCGGAAAGCCCTGCAGGATCGCGGCCATGTCCACGGTCAGGCGAGGCGCACCGTCGAAGCCGGGGCCCGGAACCTCATCACCGAGGGCCATCGCATCCACACCCATCTTGGCCCACGCCTGCTTCGCCCTGGTCGGACCGAGATCCGGACCGCCGTGCTTGTGACTACCCCCGACAAGCGTTGGGGCGATCGAGTCTGCCTTGGCCGCCCACTCACCAGCTGCCGGCCAGCCACGGCTGGCCATCAGGTTATGCAGTGCTTCTCCAACCGTAGGTGGCTCTGATCCGTCGGGTTCTGGCCACGAAAAGTGGCTTAGGTACTCCTCGCGCAAGGCGACCATCACCACGCGCGGTCGCAGTTGCGGAACTCCGTAGCTGCTGGCGTGAAACAGCTTCCATTCGACAACATGCAAGCCGACCTCCCGGAAGCCATCCCCGAGACGTTCGCGATAACCCGCGAAAATCGGCGACAGGAGCCCGCGCACGTTCTCGATCATCACGGCACGCGGTTCGCAAGCCCGCGCTAGGTTCAGCATTGCGGGGAAGAGGTCACGCTCGTCGTCCTCGCCCAGCTGCTTCCCTGCCACGCTGAACGGCGGGCAGGGAACGCCGCCAGCCAAGAGGTCTACGCCGTGCCAGTCAGTGCGGGCGCGCTCGAGGATTGCCTCGCTCCGGATGTCGGCCTCGAGGACCTCCCACTGCGGACGATTGTGGCGGAGCGTCGCGCACGCGTGAGCCTCCCACTCAACACAGGCTATGTGGTCGAAGCCAGCCTGCTCAAGGCCGATCGCCTGTCCTCCCGCGCCTGCGCACATCTCGATTGATGTGAGTTGCTCCACCCACTCCTCCATGCCTCAGCGGATCGTAGCGCGTGCTCACGTCAAGGAATGTGACGGGCTCGCGTGACAGCGAGAATAGCGGGCCGCGATGACAGGTCATCTGTCGCGCATGGATCCCCGGGTGTCCGGCCGTGGATGATCACCGTCGCCAGCTGTTCTCCACCACAGCACGCTGCCGACCCCCGGCGTGGCTGCGGTCAACCGATGAACGCGCAGGCATCCGCCATAGGGTTCCGAAACAACGGCTCAACGGAATACATGCCAGTCCGGACGTGAGGTCGCGCGATCCCTGTGGCCGATGCGAGCCGTGCCGCCTCGCCTTCGTTCGGCGGCCACCAAGAACGCCTGCTCGCTGTCCCGCGCGTGGGGCCGAACGAAGGTCAGAAACCACGACTCGCGGATTCGGTAGATCACCCGCGGACCCGACCGGATGGCGCGCCTGCAGCCAATTCTCGCGAATCCATTACGAGACGGTCCGGCGATGGTCGACTGGCTCGATCGCCTCGACGACGAGGTAAGTGACGCGCCTGTGGGCGGTGTGCTTGGTCTCGCGAGATCAGCACAGAACCGCACCTCCCTGCTGCGACCCACCGCCGAGGCGCACAGGGGCCCAGGGCAACCGGCAACATCTGGTTACCGCGTAGCATCGGCCGTATGACCGATGACGCCGGCTCAGGCGAGGGCCAGGCCATCCGGCTGGGCACCCATCGCGCCCCAGCCCTGCGCGAGGTCATCGTCGGCCTCGACGATGAGGCACACGGCGTGGTCGGCGAGATCCAGGTCGCTGCCGCGTCCCTCACCGGCGCCCCTGTCGACTACCGCGCCGAGGCCCGCATTGAGGCGGGCGCGGAGAACCTCACCCGCGGCTGGGTAACCACAGCCGACCTGGAGGGTGACGAGGTCAGCATCGAGGTCCGCAATAGCGTCGTCTTCGATGAGCACCGCATCGACGTCCTGTCTGTCGTCGGCATCGACCACAACGAGGTCGCCTGGTCGATGTCGCGCTGGATGGGCATGGCCCCGGTCGTGCCGGGCCTGCGCCCCTCCCTCGAGTCCATCGCGGTGGCCATGCCCCTGACCGGCCTCGAGCTGACCGCCGAGATCGACCTCGACCCGGTCCGCATCACGCCCGACCGGCGGCTCATCGAGATCATGGCCGAGCGGCTCAACGACACCCCGGAGAGGGAGGCCTTCCTGGCCGCCGGCGCCTGGGCGGTCGGCCGTGTTGAGGCCCTCCTCCTCGCCGTCGCTGAGGAGGCCGCGGTGCCCCTCATCGAGGCCGCCGTCGACCGTCTCGCCCTGGAGGCCCAGTACAGCCTCGCCACGAACCCAAGCGGGGAGGCATTGCCATTCGTGCGAGCCGCCCTGCTCACCGACCCGACGGCCGTCCGGACGGTCCTCGCCCACGGCCGACGCAGCGGGCGGACTTGGATGCGCTCACTCGACAACCCGCCCGTCCGGACGGCCACATCCGGCCGGCGCCTCGTGCTGCCCGCCGTGCCCGGCGACCCCGCCTGGACCGATGCCTTGCGCGCCTGGCGCCGGGCTATCCGCGAGGCCGACCCACTGGCCGCCGTGGGCGCCCTCTTCGAGGCAGTCGAGTTCTACGCGTCGCGCACGACGGTGCCCGACATCCTAGGCAAGGGTGAAGCGCGCAAGGTGCGCCGGGCCATCGCGGCGGTGGGCCTCACGCCGGAGCAGCGCGGCCGCCTCGCCTACGTTCTTGCCCGGGCCAATGAGCCGCCGCTGCGCATCCGCCTGATGGCGGCGCTCGACGCCGACCGGGTGCCCTACTCAGCGGAGGAGATCGAGAAGCTCTGGAGCCTGCGCGAGCACCGTAACGACGCCCTCCACGGCCGCCGCCGCGGGGCGCCGGACGCCGACGACCTCGACCTCGCCAAGGGCTTTGTGAACCGGATGCTGGTCTTCCGGGCGTGGCGGAGGCCGCAGGCAGGCGCCTGAATCGCCTGATCTGACGTGATTAGTGAGGCGCTTCCCCTCACCTCGACCCGGTGCGGCAGCCGAAGTAGATGCCGCGTTGTTGGAGACGAAGCACGGGCGCACCGCCAGCGACCGATGTGCTTCGTTCGTCCCTGACCGTCGCTCCGGGTTCGGAGTGCCTACGATCCCGCCGACGGCCCGCGCCTGGGTGTGATGAGGGCGAGCAGGACCATGCCGGCCACGGGCGACACGAACAGCGAGACGACGCCCCAGATGACCGGGCTGAAGATCCAGTCGGACGAGGCCGCGCGGACTTGAGACGGCTCCGGAACACTGACGGGGAAGAACGACGGTGTACTTCTGCTTCCGATCCGAGTTCCGCAACGACCCCCGCGCGGCCTTCGAGACCCTGCTCGGCCTGGCCGTGCAGTCGAGCAAGTAGGTCTCAACGGGTCAAGCGCTGAGTCATGCGGCCATGGGACCGCCATCGGAGAGCGCTTGACCGGTTGAGGCCTACGACTTTCCGCGGGCCACCATCCTTGCGACCCATGACTCTGCTGGTTGGCCCATTGCGCAACGTCGGCGACCGCGAGACGATCGTCACGTGAACTGGACACTCGAAGACCCGCTCGGCCAAGTCAGGCCGCGTACCGTCAGTGCGGCGGAGCCACGAGAGACGGCGCGGACTGGCGACACGAGGATCACCCGATGACCCGCCGGTGGGATGGTCCCGAGGGGTCGGACCGCTGGCATCGCGACGCGACCGCGCTCCTCGCCTCCGAGCACCTCGAGCGACGCGATCCAGACCCGTCCGACGAGTTGGTGGTCACGTCGAGCGGCACGTTGGTCCTGGCCGCGCTGCGGCCGGGCGAGCGCAAGGTCTTGGGGTTCTCCAGCGGGGTCCTGTGCGCGGTCGATGACCCGCCGGGCTACGGCTTCCGGCTGGTCGGCCTGCTCGTGAACGGCGAGGCCCGCGTCATCGAGCTGCCCGGCTACACCGACGGCGACGCGGTCGTCGTCGCCCGGGCCTGGGCCAACTACCCAGAGGTGATCGACGAGGCTGCTGGCCTGGTCAGGTCGTAGGGCCCAACCGGTCAAGCGCCCATCGGAGCCGCTCAGGCGACGACTCGGAGGCCGCGCCCCCCGATCCGTGTCCGCCGTCTCGGCGCCCAGGCCGCTGCTGCTGACCCGCGTGCCTCTTCGGCCCGCTTGATGTAGATCTGTGTCGTGGCGAGGCTGGCGTGTCGCAGCATCAACTGGATACGGAGAACATCGGCGCCATGCTCGTACGCGAGCGTCGCCGCCGTGGCGCGCAGGCAGTGGGCGGCGAAGCGCGGGCCTTCGACCCCTGCCGCCCGAGCCCGTCTGGCGACAAGCCCGGTCATCGACCGCGGGTCAAGACAGACCATGGAGCCGCCCGCGTCGAGATCGAGGCCCTGGGAATGATCACGTCAAGCGGCCCCACCGTGATCATCAGAGTTGGCCCCACCCCCGACCGGTGTGGTGACCTCCTGATGCGGTGCTGATCAGGCTGTCGGTGGCGCCTCCTTCCGCTTCCCCTGGCTGGTCCGAAGCCGGTACGACGATGCCCCGGTCTCGAGGATGTGGGCCCGGAAGGTGAGCCGGTCGACGACGGCGCCGGCCAGGCGCGGGTCGGTGAACGTCTGGCCCCACTCGCTGAACGGTGCGTTGCTGGCGACCGCGATCGAGGCCCGCTCGTCGCGCTCGGTGAGCACCTGGAACAGGAGCTCGGCACCCCGGCGATCGAGATGCAGGTAGCCGAGCTCGTCGAGGCAGAGCAGGTCGAGCCGCCCGTACCGGGACACGACCTTGGACAACTCGCGCTCGTCCTCGGCCTCGACGAGCTCGTTGACCAGGGCCGCCGCGGTCACATAGCGGACCCGGAGGCCGCGCTCGCAGGCGGCGATCCCGAGGCCGATGAGGAGGTGCGTCTTGCCGGTCCCGCTGTCCCCGAGCAGGACGACGGGCTCGCCCGCGCTGATCCAGTCGCCGGTCGCAAGAGAAGCGAGCGTGCCCGGCGGGATCGCGGGCGTGGCGCCCAGGTCGAACTCGGCGAGGCGCTTGGTCCGCGGGAACCGCGCCTCGGCGATCCGCCGCTCCCGGCGCCGGCCCTCCCGGTCGTCGACCTCGGAGCTGAGGAGCTCGGCGAGGTACGCCCGGTGGGTCACCCGGTCCCGGACCGCCGCCGCCGCGAGCTCGTCGGCTGAGGTCCGGACGGTGGGCAGGTGGAGCACCCGCGTGGCGACATCGATCGCAACCGCCGCCGCCTCTTCCGTGAGGCCCCTCATCGGGCCGACCCGGCGAGTAGGCCGTCGTACACCGTGAGTACCGGGGCGTCCCGGTCGAATCGCCGCAGGTGCGATGCCGCGGTCACGGTCGAGCCGGTGGGCCGACGGCCCTCGCTGATCCGGCGGGCCTCGATCGCGACGAGGTTCGGATCGGACGAGCCCGCACTGTTCACGGCCTCGAGGGCAGCGTGGACGGCCGGGAACGGCAAGCCGCGGTGGAGCAGGAGCACCTCGACGAGGGCCCGCGTCCCGCCGGCGTCGCCGAACTTGCGGCGTGCCCGTGCCCAGAACTGCTCGTGCGCCGCGGTCAGCACGCCGGTCTGCCGCGCCTGGCGGGTCGCGAGCGCACCGGGCATCGCTCCCGGCTTGCGGGTGAGGATCTCGAGGTAGTGGTCGAGGAGCAGGGTCTGGCTGCCCCGGACGACGCTCCGTTCGTGGGAGGCGACGATGGTGCCGCCGTCGGCGACCTCGATCCGGGTGCCGCCGATCCGCGCCTGGAGCTGCCGGCCCGCGTACCGCGCGGGCACGGAATAGAAGGACTGGCGGACGCAGACCCGGG
The DNA here is from genome assembly GCA_963849495.1 of uncultured Chloroflexia bacterium. Taxonomy (GTDB): domain Bacteria; phylum Chloroflexota; class Limnocylindria; order Limnocylindrales; family CSP1-4; genus CAIXZV01. The sequence goes on from CAWKHN010000019.1 coordinate 314,542, forward strand.
CCTTGCGGTCGACCCGGACGGGCGTGATCCGCGCGAAGTCGAACGGCTCGCCTGGCAGCGGCGCCAGCGCGGCGCGATCGGCCTCACCCATCGCGCCGACGGTCTGCCGCCGGCTCCCGATGTGGCGGGCGAGGTCGCGACGGTCGGCCTCCTCGAGCCGTCGGTTGAGGTCGGCCAGGCTCTTGACCTTCGGGATGGGCACGAAGAACCGTCGGCGTTGACGGCCCACCTCGCCCTCGATGCCGCCCTTCTCGTGGGCGCCCCTCTCGCCCGGCTCGCAGTAGCTGGACTCGAAGCCGTAGTGACTGCGCAGGGCGATGAACCGCTCGGTCTCGATCCGGTCGCGTCCCCGTAGGACCCGGGCGACGAGCGCCCGGGCGTTGTCGTACCGGATCCGTGCCGGCACCCCGCCAAGCCGCGCGAAGGCGGTGACGTGCCCCTCGAGGAACGCCTCCTGGCCCTCCGAGCCGAAGGCGACGTGGACCGCGACGCCCGAGTGGGACAGGCGCAGCTCGAACACCGCCACCTGGGTCCGCTCGCCGGCGATGAACACGTCCGACAGGCCGAAGTCGACCTGGGCCTCCTCGCCCGGCTCGTGGTGGGCGACGATCGCGACGTCGACGTGATCGAGGTGCAGCTCGCGGCGGCAGGCGCGGACGTACCGGCGGACGGTGGACTCGGCGACGTCGGCGCCCTGCTCGTCGACGAGTCGCTCCCAGACCCGACGCGCGGTATGGCGCTGCTTGCGCGGGGCCTCCTGGTCCTCGGTCAGCCAGGCGCGGATGGTGGCGGCGTGGGGGCCGATCGCCGGCTGCGCTCGTGACTCGACGGGCTTGCGCGGCGGCGGGACGGCCGACGCCAGGGCCTGGCGAACCGCCCGCCTGTGCACCTTGTGCCGGCGTGCGAGCTCGCGGATCGACACCCCTTCCTCCCGCTGCTCCCTGCGGATACGCTCGAACTGCTCCACCCTCGACAACTCCTTCCTCCGTCGCTCGTGATGGCCTCGCAAGACCAATCGAGCGTACGGACGTTGAGGTCGGGGGTGGGGCCAACTTCGATGATCAAACTGGCCGAAAGTGGGGCCAGGTCAGGTGATCATTACCAAGGCCCGCACTCATCCCGACAAACGGGAAGACCGGCTCCGACGGGCGGACCCTGCGCCCCAGCGTTTGTGCACACTGCGTTCGCCATCCCTCGAGGCACAGGGCGACGTCGTCGGGCAGTCTGACGGACGCCGGCTTGTCGCCCTTGCCGCGCACGCGGAGGGTCGTTCCCGCCGTGCGGGGGCGAATGTCCCCCCATGTCATGCGAACCAGCTCGATGCGCCTCAGCCCGACCCGGCCAGCGACGTAGACGACTGCGAAGTCCCGTCCGCAGACCAGGATCCGGCGCCCCCCAAACCTCCCGGCATCCGCCTCGATCGCATCGAGCACCCGCTCCCACTCGTCCTCGGTGAGCGCCGGGGTCGGCTCGACCGGTGCCGATGACCGTGGGCGCACGCGATAGAACGGGTTCACCGCGGCGATCCTCTCGTCGATCGCCACCTGGTAGAAGGACCGCGCGACCGCGCAGTACATCGCCTGCGTCCCGGGAGCTTTGCCGGCCAGGGACGCGAGATAGCCGCGGGCGTCCCATGCGGTGGCCGCCGCTGGGTCAACGCTGCCGGCTGCCGGATCGACCCCACCCCTGGTGCAGTACACGAGCCATGGGACGAGTGCTCGAGCGTAGGCGGCCGCCGACCCCGGGTTGGGCATGGTCGCGATCCAGCGTCGAGCGAGGGTCGTCGTCGGGAGGTCCGGCAATCCGGCCCGGTCGATGAGCGCGACGGCCTGCGTACGCCGCGACAGGGCGCGATCGATCCTGGCCGGGAGGGCTCTCCTAGTGGCGGGCATGACTGGCTCCGTATCGGGTGGATGCGCGCAGACTACCCGCGGGAGTGTTCCCAGAACCGATCGACAAAATGATCGTTTTGCGACATATGCCCCACGCTCCCGGGCCCGCCGGTGCCGTCAGTCGCCCGCGAAGCGATCGGAGGACGCGTCGAGTCGCGCCCGCCCGACGAGCGCCCGGATCTCGAAGCCGATGACCCGTTGCAGCGCGCGAAGCTCCGCGATCGTCGGGTCGCAACCGGCCTCGATCCGCATCAGGCGCCAAGTCGGGATGGTGGTCGCGGAGGCGGCATCGGCCAAGGACATCCGGACGCCGCGCCGCGCAACCAGGAGCCCGCGTCCCAGGGCCAAGCGGTCGGACCGCGAGCCCGCACGCGACGCCGACCGCCGGCCGATCCCCGGTCGCTCGGCACGATCGACGAGTGCCGCCAGTGCCACGCTCAGGACGCGGGCGAGACTTATCAGGTCGAACACGGTCGGCTCCCGGTCCCCTGATTCCCATCGGCTCACCATCGAAGCCGCGCGTCCCACTCGCTTCGCGGTCTCGCGCTGGGACAAGCGCGACCTCAGGCGTTGGTCCCGGATGGCCTCGCCCACCGACCCCGGACGCGCTGGGCGACCTGGTCGGTCGGGCGGGCAGGTGGGCAGGTCGGGTCGATCCACGCGTCTCAGGTTCCGCTCCCCGATCCGTTCGGGGGCGGGCCAGATCCCACAGTTCCGACAATGCCGGGATAGAGCCCGCACATCCCGCGGAGTCCAGGCGGTGGCGTCGACACCGTCGATCGGCCGTCGCGGATGCCGCGTTGCATGCGGAGTGAGTCGAGGTGCTTGCCATGCCTCAACCTTGCCTCGGGTCCCTCGAGATCCGCAATAGAGTCATCGCGGAGATGTGGTGCACGCAGGAACCACAGGTGCTTGCTCGAGTTACGTTTCACGGGCACCGGCGAACCGCCACTGCACTCTGGCGGGCTTCCCGTTGGCTCCCTCCGCGGACGGCGAACGGGACCTCAGGCGCGGCACTGTCCGCCCACCGCGCTGGCCGGACATCGTCATGTGCGGGACTCCACCGCTTCTGACTGGTCGCTGACCTCGGCGTCCACGATCGCCCGGGCGAGACCCTGCGCACCGTGAGCGCCGACGGCGAGGCCGACGTCCCGCGCGATGGCGTCCGGCTGCTCGTGTCGTCGGTTGCCGCGCCAACGACGCGAGGATGACGCGGCGGCCATTCCCGTCGACGGCCCCGCTGTTGCACCCTGGGGACACGTGCGCCGCTTACGCAGCGCCTGACGTCCCGCGATCCCCAAGGCCGATGCGAGCCGTGCCGCGTCGCCTTCGTCCGACGGCACCGAGGGTCCGCCTACTCCATGTCCCGCACGTAGCGCCGGACGAACGCCAGGAACGCGGAGTAGCGGATCCGGTAGATCACCCGCGGCCCCGACTGGATGGCGCGCGCCTGCAGGCGGCCCTCGCGAATCCATCGCGAGACCGTCTGCCTCGTCACCCCAACGATTTGGGCTACCTCTTCGGTCGTCATCCAGCGATCTCGATCCATGCCCACAGCTGTGACGAGCAGGCTCCTATGTCAAGAAAGCCGCTCGTGCCCGCCGCACTGCCGGAACTGTCGGAACGCTCGGAACGCGTCGGGTGCTCCGGCCTGACCGGGGTGGTTTCCTCTGGTCATGAGCAGACGAGAGGGTTCCGGCCCGAGCGAGCAGGAGATGCTGGCCTCGATGGCACGCCTCGCCGCGGCGGGGATCATCGGCACGACCGTCCACGACGCCGCCACCGGCAAGGGCTGGCTGAGGTTCTCGCCCGAGTTCCTCCGGCTGCTGCTGGCCGGTCGGGATGTCCTGAACGAACCCGGGTTCAAGAACGCATGGCGGACCGGCGATCCTGCGGTCGTGCGCCGCTGGATCGCGGCCGAGGCCGCGCTCCTTGCCGACCAGGCGGACGAGTCGACCGCGTCGGACGCCCCGTGACCGAGCTGCGGCCGCTCCCCCACCCGATCAACCCTGACCTCGACGATGTCGAGGTCCGCGACCTCATCGAGTCGTGGCGCTACCGCGGTGCGCCGATCGGCTGGGACGCGGTGGTCGGCCACGAGCCCCAGGTCAGGCGCTGCCGGGAGATCGTCGAGGCGCTCCGCCGCCCCGAGGACCAGCTGGCGCGCCTCGGGATCCGGTTGGGCAGAGGCCTGGTCCTGGCAGGCCCGGCTGGTGTCGGCAAGAGCCTGCTCGCCCGTGCGATCGGGGGCGCGATCGGGCGGGCCGTCGTCGCGCCGCCGGTGGCGGAACTGACGCCTGCCCTGATCGCCCGCCTCTACCAGCAGCTCCGCCGCATGGAACCCGTCGTGCTGGTGCTCGACGAGGCGGAGCGGCTCATCGGCGCTCCGTACGTCGCCGACGAGAACTGCGTCCGGGCACTGTGCGTGGCACTCGACGGCATCGAGCGCCCGGCGACGGCTCCCGTGACCCTCGCGCTGACGACGGCCGGGCCGTTCGAACTCTCGCCGCTCGCCACGCGGCCGGGCCGGCTGTCGCCGCGCCTCGACCTCGGCCTCCCGTCGCGTGCCGATCGCATGGTGATCCTGGCCCGGGCGATCAAGGGGCTGCCGGCGCAGGGGCCGCTCGATCTCGAACTCGTCATCGAGCGGACCGACGGCTGGTCTGGGGCCGAGATCGCGGTGGCCGTGGAGGAGGCGATGAGCCGGTCGCTGCTCGACCGGACCGACGCACTCACGTCGGCGAACCTGATGGCGGTCGTCGCCGAGCGGTACGTCATCGTCGACCCCTCGCCGATGCAGAGCGCCCACCGACAGACGGTGGCACGCCACGAAAGTTCGCACGTGATCTGGGGCTTCCTGCGCTGGGGCGCCGGCGCGGTCTCGAGTGTCACGATCCGGGGTGACGCCCATGGCGTCACGTCGCTGGACGAGACGGCCGCGGCCCAGCTCATCACCGCCGCCGACTACGAGGACCTCGCCGGGATGGCGCTCGCGGGCATGGCGGGCGAGATCGTCGTGGGCGGGTGGGGAGCGATCACCCAGGGCGCCGCCGTCGACCGCGCCCGCGCAACCCAGCTCCTCATCGACGCATGGAACGCGGGACGCCCGATCGACGCGTCGGTGTTCGAGCAGGGTTCAATGAGCGACCGCGGGTCGGAGCGCATGCGGGCGGGACTGCACGTCGTGGTCGAGGAGGCCGCGTCGCGGCTCCTCATCCGGGTCATCGCCGATCTCGCGGGCCACGCCGCCGCGATCGCGTCGCTCGCGGACGCGATCCTCGCCGCTGATGACGCGACCCTCTCAGGTGACGCCCTCGCGGCGGCCGTCGCACGGGCAATGGGCAGCGGTGAGGGAAGCCGAGCCTCTGGAGGCGCTCATGGGTGAGTCCGAAGGTGAGTACCCGATGGCCGAGGTGGCCGAGTCGATCCGGACGATCGCAGGGTGTCTCGGGATCGACGCGACGGGTCCGGAGATGCAGAGGCTGATCGGCCTCAACGCCGCGACGATCGCCGGCGTGCTCGCCGGGACGCGCAGGCTCGGAGAGGTCCGACGCCGCCACATCGTGGTCACGGCCCGACTGCTTGGGCGTGTTGCCTACGGCGAATCGCCGGCCGATCGGACACCTTCCTGCCCGGGTTCGATGGACCGCTCCACCTGCTTGTCGCAAACCGATAGTGGGGTATGAACCCTGCCCGGCAGGACTTCGCTAGACTGCCTCGGCTTCGGTGTTGCCCGGCGGGGCCATCTCGGCCGCAGAGGCAGTCGGCGTCATCGCAGCCGCAGCGGCCGCGGCAGCCCCCGGTTCCTCGCTGCGTCCTCGCGAGACCTGCAACCAGCCGAGGTGCATCCGCTCCGTCTCGTCGATCACCTGCTCCCAGGTCTTGAACTCCATTTGCGGGTCCGTCACCGTCTGCAAGCTGTTTCGGACGCGGTTGGCGTTGCTCGTGTAGCCCTGGGCAATCAGCAGCCCTCTGACCCGCGGCACCTTTGTGTTCGCACGGACCCAATGCTCTCTTGCCGACAACACGTACTGGTGGAACTTGTTGACCTCGCCTTCGTCGGCAACACGGAGTCGCCCGTCCTTGTAGGTCCCTCGCTTGATCTCGACTATGACGACCTCATCTACGAGCGCTGGCGCGTGCGGGACGAGTCCAAACATGAAGTCGAGCCGGCTACCGTCCTCGTCCTCTTCGGGCATGAACTCAACGCCGAGCTTTGTCATGTCGACCTCGTCATCGAGGTAGTGCCACCTCGGATCCAGGAGCCACGAGTCCTTCCGCACCGCGTTGTGCAGCTCAGGCACTTCCCTGGCGCCCGATGCGAGGGCCTGCTTCAACTTCTCGATCGTCTCCAGGCGACCCTCGATGATCGACAACACGCGCCGAGCGTCGATCAGGCCAAACTCTCGGACCAGCTCCCACATCCGCGTTTGGACGCCCTCTTCCGAGGCCTCGATCTCCTCGATCAAGCCGCGCACGGCCACGTCGGAGCGTGCATCGATCACCGACCGCATCACGACGACGAGCCCCTCCGGGTCAATCTCGGGGACCTTCGAGAGGGTTACCGCGACCTTCGTGTACTGCCTCTGCTCGGCCTTCGTGAACTGCTCGAACAGCTCGGTCAGCGCGGGGCTAGCCTCGAACTTATTGACGGCATCCTCTTGGCGCAAACGGTTGCGCTCGCGGAGCGCCCAAGCCAAACGCTTCTGCCCCCACACGACAAAGTCGGACAGGCGGTCATCCTCGAGCTGGAGCTGGTCCCGGTTCGACTGGATGAGGTCGTCCTCGACATCGACGCCTGTGTCGATCCAATCAGCCTGAACCTCGCCGACTAGGTACTCCTGGCCGAGTTGGCCCTCGGTGCCCTGCGAACGCTCGAACAAGAAGGGCCGTTGTGCCATCTTCTTGTTCGCCAGAATGGAGATGCCTTGAAGGGTCTCGTCTTCAAGCGGCTTGACGGTGAAGCCGATCCACCACCGTACCTCGCAGCCCGACGCGATCGACTCGACTGCCCAGCCGTCGTCGACAGCGACGCCATCAGGAATGGCGTCAGGCGGGAACCGATACTGAACGGTCATGTCGAAGCGCGACAGCTGGTCGTCGTTGATCCAGACCTTCATCTCGGTCGTCGCGATCGCGAAGCGCCGAGCCATCGACCTAGTGAACTGCTCCTCGCCGAGCGAGCGCTTCTGAAGGAGGCCGGTGAGGCGGATCCTGGTGCTGTGCGCCAAGGCGGCGCCGTTCTGTGGGTCGATGGGGGGGCTCTCGTTCTCTGCCTTCTCGACCTCGTAATCCGCAGCCGGGTCAAGCTGCCGGATCTTCTCGTAGTCCAGGCGGAAGGCGGTCGGCTGCCCATCCTTCACGGTTGAGCACTCGAGGACCTTGGCGGTCCCGAACGCGGCGAGCTTGCCGATGCCCTTGCGCCCGTGAACGTGCCGGAGCCTGTTGGCCGACATCTCGCCGTTGCCTTCGAGGCGCCGCTTCCGGCCGACGATGAGGTAGGCCTTCTGCGACTCCTCCCGCGTCATCCCCAGGCCGTCGTCCGTGACGACGATCTCGCTGTTTGTGGCCCACGTCCCGAAAGGCATCGAGATCCAGACGTTGCTGGCCTCGGCGTCCCAGGCGTTCGACACCAGCTCAGCGACGGTGGCCGTCACGCTCGGATAGAGTTGGGCGCCGAGCTGCTCGACCAGAGAGCCCCCGAATTTCAGAAGGAGCGGGTCTTCGCCGGGTTGGTCCTCGTCTGGCCGCGGAGCCACGCCGGTGTCGGTCATTGGCGGGCCGGCTTCGCCACGAGCCCCAGGGCGGCGGTGGCAGCTGCCTGGGCAAGCAGGACCGGGATTGCGTTTCCGATCTGCCGCTCAATCGAGCCGTACCCACCGGAGAACCGGTAAGCCTTGTCAAAGGTCTGGAGCAACGCAGCCTCTCGGAGCGTGATGCCCCGGTCCTCAAATGGATGGACGAAGGTGCCGCATGCGACCGTCGTGCAGCGAGTCGTGAGTGTCGGAGCGACGGCGTCCGCCATCATCCGCCCATACGACGATGTAGCGCCCTTCGTTCCAACCGTCTTGTGGCACTCAAGCTCAAGGTCGGCCGGTAGCTGGGACCGCCGACCGCCCGGCGGGAGCGCCTTCACACGGCGCAGCGCAAGGTCTGTGAGGGTCCGCGAAACATGGAGCGGATCAGCGTCCTTCGTGACCTTGGCCATGTGGCCAATCGCGTCCTGGACCGTCCTCGACCTGCGGTCGTACCCGTCAGGCAGCATCTGCTCGATGTCATCCCGCAGCCGCGCTTCCTCGACACCCCGTACGCCGATGACGATGAGGCGCTTGCGACGCTGCGGGACGGCGAACGAACTCGCGTCGATGAGATAGACCTTTGACGCGTACCCGAGCCGTGCGGTCGAGGCGAGCAGATCAGTCAGACGCGCATCGGCCTGGAGCCCACGGACGTTCTCGATGACAAAGGCTTTGGGCCTCATGACACGGATGAAACGCCCAACCAGCGACACCAACTCGTTACGCGGATCGTCCGGTGAGCCCTTACCAAGGGATGACCACGTCTGGCAGGGCGGGCAGGCCTGAAGGAGCGTCAAGGCCCCGCGTGACAAGCCGGTCTCACGCATTAGCTTGCTCGGGCTGACTGCCCTGATGTCCTCCTCGAGGACCTTCACCTCCGGGTGATTCAGGCGATAGCTAGCGGCGGCGTCGGGGTCGATCTCGACGGCGCCCAAGACTCGGACGCCGGCTGCCTTTAGTCCGGCGGTTGCTCCGCCAGCCCCTGCGAAGAGATCCACTGCTGTGCTCACCATGAACTGGGAGTCTAGTCGGTCGGTCGATGACCAGGGCACCACGAATGCGTGACCGGCCGCGACGGCCCTGGAGCGGACTGGCCGGCGACGGACCCCGCGTTTGTCGAGCCTCCAGCGGGAGCGCGGCCCGCGCACGGGGCTTGAGGCTGGGCGTCCGCCAATGCGGCTACCACGTGATCGGGAGGGCGATCAGCTCGCCACCTTCTGCCACGAGGGCGCGCTCAAGATCCATTGCTGATCAGGTTCAAATGGCCGCGACGCCCCGGATGGGCTGGTCGGGCGAACCCGAGATCGACCCTCCGGGCGCGGAGCGCGGCCTCAGTCGGGGATGCTACGCGAGGCCGCTCACCAGCCGCTCATTCGACAACAGTCGGGCTGCGATCGCCGCCTGATCATCTCGCCGCTGATCACGTTCGTGGTCCGCGAGGTGCTGGAGGGAGGAGGACGCTGACGACTAATGCCGCCGAACGATCTGGCACCAGCCGGAAACCGGGCTACCGCCGGGACGAGAGGCCGTACTGGACCACACAAGACCGCACCTGCCCGACTGGCCGGATGGCGTTTGATAACTCAGTTGACTATCGCATTCACGTTCACATTGACCGGATCATGACAACTTATGCCAACCAAAAACGGCGGGCCCATCTGGGCCCGCCGTTCCTGTAACGCCGAGACGGCCTACTCAGATCAGGCCGCCGGCCTCCCGGCAGCGCTGTTGTACAGGTTCTGGAGCTTCGTCACCGCCATCTCCTCGACGCCGGGCAACAGGTGGCCGTACAGATCCATGGTGATCCTGATGTTCTTATGGCCCAGCCGAACGCTGATGGCCTTCATGTGCACATCGGCCGCGATCAGCTGCGATGCGTGCGTATGCCGGAGGTCGTGGAACCGCATCGGGCGCATGTGCGCGTCCGCCAGGAACCGCTTGAAGGCATGACTGAAGCGGGAGGGATCCCAGGCGTCGCCCGTCGGTGACGGGCAGACGACGACCGGCAGCGAGCCGAGGCGGGCCTCCTGGCCGGCCCGGATCCGCGCCAGAGCGATCAGCGTGTCGTCCGCCAACTTGATCGTCCGCCGGGACGACAAGGTCTTCGTCGGGTTCAGCCGCGGGCCGAGGGGCGCGACGCTGAATGAACGAAGCACCCGGATGCGACCGGCGTCGAAATCGACGTCGGCCCACGACAGACCGAGCGCCTCGCCGCGCCGGAGGCCCGCCATCACTGCCAGCCACAGTGCGCCCTCGACGGGCTTGCCGAGAGCGGCGGCGAGCATGTCCACCGTCTGGTCGATCGTGAGGATGGTCATCTCCCGGCTGAAGATCTCCTTGACGCGTGGCAGATCCACCGCAGGGTCCCGCGGGATGTGGCCGTTCTTCATCGCCCAGGCGAAGAACGCCTTGAGCTGGCGGATCACGTGGTCGACGGTCCGGTCGGAGAGCACGCCGGGTCGATGGTCAAGACGCGGCGCCGTTGCCAGGCCCGCCGCGAAGCCCTCGACCAGCGATATCGATATCGACTGGATGGGGAGGCTGCCCAGGTCAGTGACGATCCGGATCCCGTACGAGTCGTACACCCGCCTCGTGCTCGGGTGCTGCCGCCGGGTCTGCGCCCATTTGTCGAACGCCTCGGCCACGGTGCATGCGCTCGGCGGGACGAATGTCTTGGTCTCCACCGCGACGTGACGCTCGGCGATCCAGAAGCGCGCCCCGCGTTCGGTCCCGAAGGTGCGGTAGATCCGCTTGCGCTTCCTGTTTCGGCGGGGCACTTCCACGGATGCTTGCCAGCGGTTTCCCCGCCGACGGATGTGGCCAAGCATGAGCGTTACTCCAGTGTGTCGAGACCGAGACGGCGCATCAGCGCCGCCGTCGGGATGAGGACGCGACGGCCGACACGCACGGATGGCAGATCGCCACGCCGCAGCGCTTCGTAGACCGTTGCGCGCCCAAGTTGGGTCAGTCGGACCGTCTGCTCCACCGTGAGCAGCGGGGGCAGTGAGTCGGTCATCCGGATCGGGTCCTGGCCGCGTCCGGCTGCTGGACCGATGGAGGGACCGACTCCCTGCCCTGGTGCGATGGATCTGTGCTGCGACTCCTCGAGTGGTGCGATTGGCTGTTCACCGCCCGGCGATTCCGGGCCTGTTCTCATACAAAACCCAGGGGATCGGATCGCGCAAGGGGGTCGATGAAAGAAGTTCCCAAGTCCGGTCCACACGCTCCGTCGCATCGGTCTCTCCGTGGTGCTCGCTGGAGTGGTCGCTGGTGATCCATCGGATGAGGGAACCGCAGTCGGAACTCGCGATGACGGCCGACATTCCCAGGGTTCCCGCAATTCCTGACGTGGTGCCCGAGGCCGAGGACACCGCCGGGGTCACGGAATTTCCGGCATCGTCGGAACACCGTCGGGCTGGCTGGCGCGAGCCGTGGCTACCGTGCGCACATGAAGCAGCTCCTCCGACGAGCACGGGCGCTGCGCAGGCGTCCGACCACCGATCGCCGGTCGCACCTGATGTGGTCGGCCGGTGCCAGCCAGCACCACATCCAAGCGCCGACCCCATTGCCCACTCGCGGATGCGGCGTTGACCGTTGGGGACATGGCAAGCAAGGCGAACGGGCGCACCAGCGCTGCGATGACCTGGGTCAGCGTGGCGGAAGCCGCGCGGCAGCTCGCCTTGAGCACCGACTTCCTCTACCGGCAGATCGACCTGGGATTACTCCCGGCGGCGCAATTCGGACGGCGGGTCGTGGTCGAACAGGAGAACCTCAATGGCTATGCAGATGAGCGACGCACCGACGGGACGTCATCCCCAGACGGCAGGCCGCAACGAGGGCTCGATCTGGTGGCGGCCGAACCGAAGGTCGTGGATCGCGGAGGTGTCACTTCCAAACGGGCGCTCGCGGACCGCTCAGCGCAACACCAGGGCCGACGCGAAGCGCGCGCTCAAGACACTCCTCGCCACCGTCAACGCCCCGCCCGCCCTGCCGCCAAACTGCTCCCTTGGGAGGTACCTCCGATACTGGCTCGCGGCAACGGTTGACGACCGGGACCCGGCGACGAACCGCGGCTACGCCGGCATCGTCGAGAATCACGTGATCCGACAGCTCGGCAGGATCCGTCTTGATCGGCTCACGGTCCGACAGCTCGAGGCGTACTACGCGTTCCTGGCGACCGAAAGCGGCCTCGCGCCGCAGACCGTCAAGAACCACCGGATGGTCCTCTGCTCCGCGTTCGCCGACGCTGAGCGATGGTCGGTCATTCCCCGCGGCTCAAATCCGGCAGCTGTTTCGAGAACGCCGCCGGTGCCCAAGGTGCCTCGTCAGACGCTTTCGCTGAAGCAGATCAAGCGCGTACTGGAGGACGACGCGCCTGGTCGGCTTCACGCGCTCTTTGTCCTGAGCCTGTGCTCGGGCGCACGCGAGGCTGAGTTGCTCGGGCTCGTCTGGCCGGACGTCGACGAGCACTCCCTGCACCTCAACTTCCAGCTCGCTCGTCAACATGGCGAGTGGGTACGGAAGCCGCTCAAGACCGGCCGGGTCCGCGAAGTCGAGCTGCCGGCCCTCGCGATCGAGGCACTAGCCCGCCATCGAGCCCGGCAACTCGCCGAGCGCGCTGCCGCAGGACTGAGCGAGACGTACGAGGGCCTGGTGTTCACGACGGCTGGCGGCGCACCCCTTCACGTTCCTCCCGTGCTCGCCGAGTGGTATGCAACGCTCGAGCGGGTCGGACTCCCGCGCGTGACGTTCCACGATGGGCGCCATTCGTACGTGTCGGCCTTGATGCACCTCGGTGTCGACTGGCGAGTCTCGGCCGATCAGACCGGGCACTCAACGGCTGCGATGCAGAAGCACTACTCCCACGGGACGCCCGAGAGCCGCCAGCTGGCCGCCGCAAGCCTCCAGGCTGGACTTGAGGCGGCCGGCTAGACGGGTCGCCTCCCCGACCATTTCGACACCACTCGTCCCAAGCGACTCCACGTTCGACTCACACGGCCGCCTTCCACGCTTGACAGCATCGCGGCGACAACGAACCTACCGGGCCACCCTCTGTGGCCCGCAGCGCCGGCGGACGACGGCGCCGAGGACTCGAGTTCATGAGCAAGACGATCTATCTCGTGCGCGTGGGAAGCCGCGACGACCAGGACGAGGAAGCCTTCGAGACGCTCAAGGGCGCCGAGAAGCATGCCCGGAAGGCGCTAGCGTTGCGATGGAAGGGATGCATGAGCGGCAGGATGCCGGAGGACCTCGAAACCGCGATCGAAGAGTTCAGCTCGATGAGTTCGTCGTTCGATGAACTCGAGATCGTCGAGGTGACGCTTCACTGAGGGACGATATGACTGCCTGGCGTCGGCCCTGCTGGGCGAGGCTTCGTGCCCGGTGGCGCCGGTCGGCCAAGACCTGGTTCCCCTGGCGCGACCCGCAGACGGGGCGGCGCTAGTAAACGCTGGGTGCTGGCGGCGTGCGCGGCCCTGGCGGTTGCCATCCCGCACGCCTGGCGAACACAGGGTGAGCAATGCGCACGAGCCACCGGTTGACTTCAGACCCAATCACAGATCGGCCAGTCCCAAGCGGATACCCTCCGGACCAACCTGAGCCCAACGTCGCCTGCGCCTGGGCTGAGGCGTCATGCCGCGCACAAGGCTTGCCGGTGAAGACCACAGATCCGAGAACCGTTCGGAAAGTCGCGGTCCTCTTCGCGGGCACGGTGCCCTGTAACGGGTGCGACTGACCGTTCCCAGTCGATGCGGGGGGTTCTGCTTCCGTCGCAATGTGTGTCGCGAATGTGCGTACCCGTTTGCTGAGGCTTAGGCCCTGTGAACGAAACCTGAGCAGAGGCAACCGCGCCGCTCGCAGCGGCGTCAGAATGGACGTCGATCCACGACGTAGGGGGAGGCCATGTTTGCCAGAACACTGCTCGGACTCGCGTCGGCCACACTGATCGCGGCGTGCGCCGTCAGCCCATCGCCCTCCCCGACCCCGACGTCGCCCACCGGAGCGGTCGCCCTCCGAACGCAGGAGCCGCAGCCCGCCGGGACGGCCGCCGCCTGCATGGCGGCGCTCATCACCGGCGCGCTCGTCCGGGACGCGCAGACCGGCCTCCGACTGCGCGACGATCAAGGACTCGCGCACCAGGTCATCTGGCCGAACGGCTACTCCGCGCGCGATGACGGCGGCCGTCTCGCGCTCATCGACCAGGACGGCAAGGTCGCCGCGCACGAGGGCGACCGCGTGTCCATCGGCGGCGGCGAAATCGACGGCGCAGGGACCTGGCTGGCCTGTCCCGGGACGCTGGTCGTCGCGCCCTGACGTCGGGCCAGGTCAGAGCCGCCCGAGCAGGTAGCCGAACGCGGCGACCTCGAGCCACGCCCGCGCGCTCTGGGGCGTGCCCTCGTAGCAGCGCGACAGCCTGCGCCACCGCCCGAGCTGGGCAAGGAAGCCCCCTGGCCGAGTGCGGCCGTGCGCCCGCGATCGTCCATCCGCGGCGAGCGAGGGTCAAGGGCGCAACGATCTGATCCGACGTCGCAACCGCGCTCTCAATGTGTGCAGGCGAATGGCGCGCGCTCGCAGACGCGCCGATCCGGGCCGGTCAGACGGGCCCATGGCTGGGTCTGCCCCCAGCTATGGGTCGCTGGGGACCTCGATCCCCAAACCCCATCCATCGCGTTGTGCGACCGAGCGCCCCTGGTCGTCCACGTTGCCCAGCGAGTACGCCACGACCGAGACGACGAACCGGCCGCGACCCAACATCCCAAGGTCGACCCAGAGGACGCCGTCGCTCACCGCCTGAGGGGGGATGGATCGATAGGTTGAGTAGCCTGCTTCTTCGACGCCCGCGATGGAGGCCGCCGGTCCGACGTCGCCGTAGGTTGGCCAGGCGAGGACGTAGCGGCCCGCTGCGACGGTGATTGGCGTCAGCGCGACCCAGTCCTGTCCTTGGACCCGGTCGGGAAACGTGGCGGAGAGCGCTGCACGGGGTGTCGCCACGATCGGCTGGCAGGTGATCGCGGTCGCGATCAGACACAGGCCCCAGCCATCGGTCCCGCGGTTGGTATAAGCAGTCTCCAGCTCGGGGCTCACCTCGAAGCTGACAGCCGGCAGGGTAGTGCCATCGCCGGGTGTCGGGTACGCGGCCGGGGTCGCATCGGAGCCCGCGGGCATCCGACCGCCGACCCCGAGACCGATCAAGAAGGCGATCGCAGCAACCCCAAGCCCGAGGCCGAGGGTGCGGAACGGGCGATCGGAGCCATCGATGCTGACGCGCTGCGGGCGGCGTGTCGGGTCATCCACTCGCGGACTCCGTGAATCGGCGTGGGTGTCAGGCGGAGGCTTCAATCTCTCGACACATGGGCCGCCAGATGCCACACGTCAAATTGGCGCATCGTGACCGCCACCGACCGAGCGTCGGCGGGAACCAACGATCCGTCAAGAGGCCAGGGTGTCGGAGGCTTGGTCTGACCGCCGCCTCGCTGCTGCGGCCTGCGGACCCGAGGCGTCTGGACCTCCCCGTCGCAATGTGTGTCGCGAATGTCACCCGTCTGCTGAGGCCTAGCGTTGGGGCGTCGGCACATCAACCCCGTTGCTGACGCCACCGAGGATTGGCGGCGAGCCGCTGGAAAGTGCGAGCGCCACGACCAGCAGGAGCAGCAACACCAGCAGAAGTCCGACCCGAGTGAGGTCGTCAGCCTGTTGAAGTCGAACGAGAAGTCGTCGCATCGACGTCACTGTAGCCTCGAAGCGATGCCGTCACATGCGTCGGAAGTCCGGGCTGGCGACGCAACTGGACGTCCCCATCGCGATGCGTACGCCAATGCAATCTGCGTGGGGAATCGGCGCGAACGTTAGGCGTACCTGAGGGGGTTGCTCAGCGGACGAACGGATAACAGCCGTTGAAGACTGCACCCGAGGCGATGTAGGGGTCGTCGAACGTGCCCGACGCGTCACCTACTCGCGTCTGGTCGAGGCGGAGTCCCTCCCCTTGGCGCGCGACGAGCCGACCGTCGTCCGCGTAGATGGCCGCTGCTGGCTCGAACTTGACGGTGAAGCCGGCCGGCCAGACGACCGAGAGTCGGTGTCCTGCGCTGTCGTCCAGCCAGACCGGCTCCTGTTCGCCAACTTGACCATTCAGGGTGCCTGTCACTGCATCCGGGTAGTACGGCATCGTGCAGACCACCGGTGCATCGTCCACGGTGACGATGCTGAAGGTGCGCAGGCCGCTGGCGTCGGTAGAGATGACGCTGTGCGGTGCTGCACACGCAGCGATGGCCAACACCACAGCCGTCACGAGCGCAACAATCGGCCGACTGTTGATCCTTCTCTCCCCCTTGCTGCTCGCGACCTTCCAGTTGGAACGATACCGCGTCAGTTGCCAGGAATCGGATACGTGGCCTCAGGAGAGCTGGCGCTAGTTGTCTCGCATTGTGTGCGCCCAACGTCACCTCACCGATGATCGACGGCTCAGGTTCAGCCGCGCCGGGCCTGCACCAGTGGCGTCAGCCGGGCATCTCACTGATCGACACGATGCGCTTCGCCGCTCGATCAACGGTGACCAGGAACACCGGGTCGCCCTCCCCGAGGCCGTTGCTGTAGCGGAGCACGTAGGCGTCGTCGGGGGGTGCCAGCTCCCATTGGACGCCCATGAGGTATCGGTCCTTGTACCGCCCATCGATGTCGAGCGATTGCGCCAGCGCGTCGAGGCTGGCGGTCAGAGCGGCGGGAAACCCGCTCAGCCCATGGCTGGTCATGATGACCTGTGCCGTCGCCGGGTAGATCGTCCAACTGTAGCTGTCCCAGACATCGGGATCGTCGGTGAACGCCGGCACCCCTTGGAGGTCCAAGTCGCACTGCACGGGCGGCACCCCACATCGAGCCCCAACGACGACACGCTGGTAGGGGGTGCCGTCGTAGGAGTACACCTGATCGGCGAGCACGCTGGCCAGGGTCGCCAGCAGCTGGGGCGTTCCGACCTCGCTCGCGAAGCCCGACGGTCTGGCGGCCGCAACGCGCAGGATCGCCGCCATGTCGTCCGCGGTGTACGGACGACCATGACCCGACGGAGCCACCGTCGCCAGGACGCTCAGGGTCGGCGTCGGCGGCTCCTGCGTGTACAGCTCCTTGCCGGGGACAGTCGGGCTGGCTATACCCGTCGAGCAGCCGGCCACCAACGCGATCTGCAACGAGATGGCAGCCGCCGTGAGGCTGGTCAGCCCCGGAAGCCTCGATCCCATGTCCAGTCCCCCCCTTCCTCAACATCACCGACCGTCATCGTTGGCGCTCAAAGCCCCTGAGTCAATGGCCTTGGTGGGCGGAGGAGAGGCTCCCGCCGTGGGCAAGTTGCGCTCGCGTCGCAATGTGTGCCGCGAATGTCATCCGGAGAGACCATGAGGGCTCGGACTGCCGTACTGGTCCGCCGGTAGCGCCGGATGGGGTCCGCGCCTCTCCGGCTCTCGACCACGTAGCTTCAGTTGTTGTGCGTGAAGGCGCCACGCGCGACCTGTCGTGTCGTGATCCGCGGGCTCAGAGTCTCAGCTCAGTGCCCCACCAAGGGTCGAAGTCCCACGTTTGGGGTGTGATCCCGAGGATCATCGCGCCTTCGTTGCTGTGCCAGCTGAGGCCGTCCTGCTGGTAGCGGACAAGGCGGCCGTCACCGTCATAGCGGTAGATCCAGAGGATCTCGCCGCCCTCGGTCCCATAGACGCGGTTGATCATCTCGGCCTTGCGTCCCGAGAGCAGGGCGTCCCGGAAGCAGGCCAGAACGGCCGGCGGTGCATCCATCTCGGCTCGGCCGCAGAACGGGTAGGGGTCGCGGTCGGCCACCTGGCGAGGCGCGCCCTGGATCGAAGGACGGCTCACCGGCGGCTCGGGTTCTGTGTCCGGCGCAGGCCAGACGTCGTCGTTCGAGACCACTGGCTGGGGCACCGACTCGACGCGCGAATTCGAGCTGGACCGAGAGGGCATGCGCTCCCGTCCAGACGGTGACCTCCGCCGTGCTCAGCTCATCCTCGGAACACGGCACCGACGCGCAGGTCGGGCGGTGGAGGTAGAGGCGGATCGCCGGATCCTGCGTCACCGTGCGAACGACCGCGAGCGCGAGGGCAAGCCCGTCGGAGCAGTGGATCGTGGACTCGCCGGCGTCGATGTTCGCCTGACTTGGCTCGGGGTCGCAGACGGCGGTCGCGTCGACGTCCGCGAGTTCGACACGGGGGAGTTCGACGATCGCCAGGGGAGGGACTAGGGTCGGGGTCGGGGCAACAGGACTCGGCGCCGCAGCGACGGCCGTCGAGGTGGGCGAAGGCTGCTCGATCGAGGAAGAGGGTGAAACGGTCGGAGATGGGGTACCGGCGCATGCCGACACCACGAAGGCGACAGCCGCGACTCCTGCCAGCAACCGGAGCGTCCCCACCGTCATCTCCTCCTTACGGTGTCACTGCGGTCGCTATGACGGCGTGAGGGCGACCGTGTGACGATCGAACGCCAACGCCAACCCGAACGTCATCTCGTGCGTCCGGCAAACCCTCTGGGCGCAACACGCGCCGATCGGAACGCACGCCCTCGGCGGACGAAGCGGACCCACCAAGGCACGGCGCGGCGCCGTCGCAATGTGTGCCGGGAATGTCATCCCGTCGAGCGGGTCGGCAGCTCGATCGCGGGGCGAGTGGTTATCGCCTCCGCGACATCAGGGGCGGGAGGCCATAGCGCCCTGCTTCTGGCGCTCCGCTCGCTGCTCTGCCAGGAAGCCCATGAAGAAGCGGTAGAAGATCGCCATCGGCAGGAGGGTGATGGCGACGATGCCGGCGGTCAGCAGAGGCGAGCCTCCCTGCGCGACACACACGACGAGCGCGAGCGCCGGCATGCGCCCGAGCATGAGGACGGTGGTCGCGCGGTCGGAGAGCCGACCCGCTCTCCACAGCCCGGCCTCGATCGGGCGGCTCGCCACCAAGACGACGAGCAGTGCGACCACCAACCACAGCGGCATGGATCAAGCGTGATCCAGGTTCACGCGGGCGTCAAGATCAGGTGCCCAACTACTTGAGCGAACGACACAAGTATCTGACCGTATCCATCCTGGGCCCCGGCTGGACGACCCGGAGCACGAGGTAGCGCGGTCACGGTCGATAGAGGAATACGACGCCGGACTCGTCGCGGCGGGCCACGAAGACAGGGTCGGAAGCATCGAACGAGTCGATAGCCGCGTCCATCCGAAACGTCTCGTAACTGAGCCGGAGATCAGCCACAACCGTATGGCCGCTCACGAAGGCGAGGCGACGCTGACTCTCGTCCCCTCCTGACCAGTCGTCGCTGTGATACCAGTCGAAGCCTAGGACTCCGTTCATCTCGTCGCCCTGCATGTAGGCCTCCATGAGGACGGCTCGATCCCACCTCACGTCAAGCGCCCGGACGAGGTCCACCGTGTCCCCATCTCTGATGCTCGTGATCAGCGGAACCAGTCGGTCGCCGGCCCCCATTGCGGCGACCTGAGCCGCGGTCGGGCCCGGGAACATGAGGTTGACAGCGACGACGACCGACGCGATGAGGATGAACAGCACCAGCACGACCCCCACGAGCAGCCGAACGATCGACCGAGCCGCGCGCTGCCATTCCTGCATGGGCGAAGCGTATGGCACCGGCGTCGCAATGTGTGCTGCCACCTGCTCGTTGAGATCAGTCGCACGGGCCAGCGCACAAGGGTCATCAATCGCCCGTTGCTTCCGCGCCCGCAGACTGGCATTTCCGTGCAGGCGAGACAGGCCCGAGATCGCGTGAACCGCCATTTCGCGGGTCATGGGGAGTCAAAGACCACCCAATCAGCACGCGGCTCAGACCCAACGCTACCTCAATCGAAAACGAACTTTCATACACAGGACCCCAATCGGGACGACCTAGCTCCTGGGGATGCGGGCCATCTGCCGCCGCAGGTCGTCGAACACCGGGGCACTATCCCACGCCGAAGTAGCGCAGCACCGCGGTCGAGATGACGCCGATTGCCACCTTGGAGGCGACGCTGCCGCTGGCCGACACGCCCTTGGCGGCCATCTCGCCGAGCCACGCCTTGACCCGCGGGCCGAAGCTGCCCTTGTCCTCGCCGAGCGCGGCCTCGAGCTGCGCGCGGTCCGCCGTCTCGACTCCCTGCGCCTCGAGGAATGCCATCAGGCTGCCGAGGTCGCCCTGGATCACGGAGGCCGTCGCGCCGGGCCCGACCGCCACGTTCGCGCCAAGGATCACCGTGTTGAAGATGACATCAGTCTGGGCGACCGGGACCGGTGGCGCGCCGCCGGACGCCGCCTCGCCCGCTTCAGGGTTGGCCGCCTCAATCTCGAGCGTAAACTCGAGCGCCTTGCTCCGTACGGCGTCGAGGATGCCCGCGACCATAGCGACCGGGAGTTCCTTCCACATCCGGGTCGTCTGCTGGTTCTGGACGACCTGAGTGAGGACAGCCAGGTCGACCGAGAACTGCGTGGCGACGACGAGCTGCCCAGTGCGCTTGGCGTCGTCGATGAGACTCTGCAGAGTCGCGACGCCCGCATAGAAGGACATCTCCTTGGCCTTCTCGGCGTGTCCCTCGGGGATGCTCCAGTCGGGGACGCCGACGCCGCGGACCTCCGCACCGAACGCGCCGTGCGTGTCAGCCTTGATGTCGCCATAGAACGGCCCGCGGTAGGCCGGCAGGGTCTCCGCGTCGGAGTAGCCGTTCAGTTCATGGGCGACCCACTGCTTGAAGGGCTCGTGGCGCAGCCGGAACGCGAGTATCTGGCACTTCGCAGCAGGTCCGAGAGGGGGACTTCCGGGTCAGTCGCGGTGGCTTGAATCTCAGTGAGGAGGCTCATCGCCGGTCCAGGTCCTCACGAGCGGCGACCACGAATCGCGCCCGAGCCTCCTCATAGGCCGCGAGTGCCTTCCAGAACGGCTTGTCGATGTTGTGGAGCGACGCGCCAGCGTCTTGGATGTCGCTGTCCCAGGCGAACTGGTCGAGAGCCACGAGGGCGTTGTACGTCGCCGTAGCCGCCTCGCCGACCTCAGGCTTACGTCCGAGCAAGGCAATCTCGGCGACCAGGTGGCCGATGGCGTCAGTGGTCGGAAGCGGCGGGGGCGAGTCGTTCCGCGTCGAACCGGCAGTGAACCAGTCCTCGACCACGCCCAGCTGCCGGCGCAGGATGCGGACGTGGGAGTCGGCCTCGCGGAGCAGGTCTGAGGGCCTGTGAACGAACTCGGGCCATTGACGGCGGTGGGAACACGAGCGAGAGTCCGATCGTCTTCGGGGGGCAGGATTCTTCGTGACGAGGTCGAGCAGGTGAGAGCGACGCTGGGGCTACTCCTCATGGCGACGATCGTCGGATGTGGCGGTGGGTCCGCCGATCCGTGGGGACCGCTCGCCGTCATGACCACCGACCGCGGCATGCAGGCCCGCAACGAGGGCAACCTCGTCCTAACCGAACAATGTGCGTTTCTCGAACGGGAAGGCGAACGCGAGCTGCTCGTCTGGCCGTCGAAGCAGACGAACTGGTCGCCCGAGACGTCGGAGATTACTTTCACCCGGCATACGGGTGAGGTCATGACGATGCGAGACGGGCAGCGCGTCGTTCTCGGTGGCGGAGGGTCGAGCCTGGCCGAAGACGGGCTGACTGGCGAGCAGTGGGCAGATCGGATCGGATGGGTCGCAGCCCCGGACTCCTCGTGCCCTGGTCGACGTCCGCTGGCTGGTCTCGGACGTGATGCCCGAGTGATCAGGCCGGCTCGACGCGGAGCCGGGCGAACAGGTAGGCGACGGCAGCGACTTCGAGCCATGCGCGGGCGCTCGCAGCGGATCCCTCGTAGCAGCGCGACAACCGCCGCCAGCGACCCAAGCGGGCGAAGGCGTGCTCGACTCGGTAGAGCGGGGCGAGGGGCGTGAAGCCGGTCGTGCCCTTCGGCGGGGCCTTGATGTCGAGGTTGACCTTCCGCTTCGCCGCCATCTTGGCAAGTCCGCGATAGCCACGGTCAGCGACGATCGCCCGGACGGTCCCGAGTTCGGACAGCGTCTTGGCGAGTAGCTCGCGCCCCGATCGCACGTCATGGGGCCTGGCCGAGTCGACCTGGACGGCGAGCGGCAGGCCGAGGATCTCGATGACGATGCTGCGCTTGGTGCCGTTCGTCCGTCCGCCTCGCCCGCCGGCCTCGTGGAACGTCGGCCCCGCTCGTCCGCCGCGCACGGTCTGGGCGTCGATCATCACCATCGTCGGCTTGGCGGTGCGCCCGTGGCGCGTGCGGATCGGGGTGGCGATCCGCGTCATGGCCTTGGCCCAGACGCCGTTCGAGCGCCAGCGCCGCCATTGCTGCCAGACCGCCTCCCACGGCGGGTAGCAGGCCGGGAGGTAGCGCCACTGGCAGCCGGTGCGGGCGAGGAACAGGATCGCGTCGACCACGTCGCGGCGCGGGTAGCGGGCTGGCTTGCCTTCACGCCCGGGCGGGTCGAACAGGTCCACGACCAGCGCCCACTCCGTGTCGCTGATCTCGATGATCGCGCTCATGCCGCGCATCCTGACGCCCGCGCGTGTCAGGTTCTATGGCACGAGTGGACCAGATCGTGCGGTGGAGTTCATTCACAGGCTCTGAGTAACGCTCGCGGCGCAGGTCGATGAACCGGATGCGGTCCTCGTACCCATGCTTGCGGCCCTCGACGAGCAATGTCGTGATGGCGGCAACGATGGCGGCGGCCACACCGGTAACCAAGGCGACCCCGAGGGTCTCGGAGCGGTGTCATCGACGCAGTTTCGCACGCTGCCCTCAGAGCGACAGGGGCGAACACCACTGGGACCCAGCGCGGCTCGAGGGCGTCACGCGGCAGACAGCCCCCCGCTGGGTGCGCGAAGGTCGCATCTCGGCGCGAAAAATCGAGTCCGGCCCGCGGATCATCTGCCGAGTCCGCTGCTCGGCCTTCCTCGCCTTCGTGAAGCGCTACGTCCGTGACAATGACTAGCGATGCTGAGACGCCGAGTGGTGATCGCGTCGGACCTCCCGACCAAACTCCCGACCAAACGATAGCCCGCCGATCGCTCAGCGGGCCCCTATCGTGCGGAGAGAAGTGGAGGCGACGATCGGATTCGAACCGATGAATAAGGGTTTTGCAGACCCCCGCGTTAGGCCTCTTCGCCACGTCGCCAGGTTCGGCGGCGGCCCGCCGGTGTCGTGATCAGGTTGGCTGCCCCTCGAGGATTCGAACCTCGGCTAACGGATCCAAAGTCCGCTGTCCTACCACTAGACGAAGGGGCAGCGGCGCCGGAAGTCGAACACGATCAATGGGGAATTGGAGCGGAAGACGGGACTCGAACCCGCGACCCTCACCTTGGCAAGGTGATGCTCTACCAACTGAGCCACTTCC
Source organism: uncultured Chloroflexia bacterium (assembly GCA_963849495.1). Classification (GTDB taxonomy): domain Bacteria; phylum Chloroflexota; class Limnocylindria; order Limnocylindrales; family CSP1-4; genus CAIXZV01. The sequence continues at coordinate 337,590 of CAWKHN010000019.1, forward strand.
GCTCGATGCCACCGGCGCCGGGATTGGTGCCGAGAGCCAGATTCGAACTGGCGACACCGCGATTTTCAGTCGCGTGCTCTACCAACTGAGCTATCTCGGCCCGGTCCCGAACCCCCGAGAGGGCCCGTCGGCGGGGCGGAGAATACCATGGGCCCCGATCGAGCGGCAACCGCGGTCCCCGCCCGCGCCCGGACCGCGGGCGCCCGGAGCCGTGTCCGGCGAGGTCGTGCGACAGGCATCCTGCGGCCGTGAGTCGCCGGGAGGCCCCATCTTGACGGTCCCCGATTACCGCGATGCGGGCGGCGGCCCGCCGGCCGCCCCGAGGGCTGCCCCCTGCGCGGCCGGATCGAGGACCATCTCGGGGCTGGACACCGGTGCCTGGCCGCTCAGCTGCCGGAGCCGGTTGATCCGGGCCAGCACCGGCGGATGGGTCGAGAACAGGTTCGACGAGCGGTCGCTGACCCCCTTCATCGGATTCTCGAAGTACAGGTGCTGGGTCGCACGGTTGGCGACCTCGAGGGGTTCGGTGTCGAGCGCGATCTTCGCCAGCGCCCGCTCCAGGCCGTAGGGGTTGCGGGTGAGCTCGATGCCCGACACGTCGGCCAGATACTCCCGCTGCCGGCTGACCGCCATCTGGACGAGGCGGGCCATGATCGGGGCCAGGATCGCGAACACGATGGCGAGCAGGAACACGACGACCTGGATCCCGCCACCACCCGAGCCCCGGTCCCGGGAGCCACCGCGCGAGCCCCCGCCCCAGAACGAGAACCGGATGAACACGTCCGCCAGCAGGGCGATGGAGCCGACGAGGACCCCGACCATCAGCGAGAACCGGATGTCGTAGTTGCGGACGTGGGACAGCTCGTGGGCCATCACGCCCTGGAGCTCCTCCCGGTCCAGCTTCTGCAGCAGGCCGATGGTGATCGCGACCGATGCGTGCTTGGGATCCCGCCCGGTCGCGAAGGCGTTGGGAGCCGTGTCGTTGATCAGGTACACCTTGGGCATCGGGATGTTGGCCGCGATCGTGATCTCACGGATGACGTTGATCAGCTGCGGCTGTGTCCGCTCGTCGACCTCCTTCGCCCCGGAGATCGAGAGCACCAGCGAGGCGCCCAGGTAGTACGAGAACAGCGAGGCCACGAGGCCGACCGTGATCGCGATCAGGGTCGACGGCAGGGCGGCCGAGGGATCCCCGGTCACCGCCCACCCGATGAGCAGGCCGAGGAAGCCGAGGATCGCGATGACGGCGACGGCCAGCACCACCGAGTTCCGGCGGTTCTGGCCGATCTGGTCGTAGAAGGTGGCCATGGTGCGAGATCAGGCGCGCGGGCGATCCTCGACGGCTAGCTGAGGCTCAGGTCGACGTTGGGCACCTGCTGCGCCTCGGGCTCCGCCTCGAAGAACTCGCGCTTCGTGAAGCCGAACGGCCCCGCGATCAGAACGCTCGGGATGGTCTGGATCGTGTTGTTGTAGTCCAGGACGGTGGCGTTGTAGTGCTGGCGCGAGAAGCTGATCTGGTTCTCGGTCGTGGTCAGCTCCTCCTGGAGCTGCATCACGTTCTGGTTGGCCTTGAGGTCCGGGTAGTTCTCGACGACCGCGAACAGCGAGCGCAGGGTCCCGGTCAGTGCGTTCTCGGCCTGTGCCTGCTCGGCGGGCCCCTTGGCTCCGGCCGCGACGGCGTTGGCACGCGCCTCGGTGACCTTGGTCAGCACCGACTGCTCGAACCCCATGTAGCCCTTCACGGCATTGACGAGGTTCGGGATCAGGTCGTGCCGGCGCTTGAGCTGGACATCGATCTGGGCGAACGCCTCGTCGATCCGGTTGCGCCGCGTCACGAGCCCGTTGTAGACGCCGATGACGAACAGCACCGCGACGACGACGATGACGATGACGATCAGCAGGATCGGATCCATGCGGCCTCCTCGGGGCACTTGGGGTTGCATGCCCGGGTGCATGCCGGCTGTCAGCATACCCCGCGGCCCGATGCCCACGGTGGCAAACCGGCGGCGGCGCGGCCAGGCACCAGGCCCCGATGTCGCCGGAGACGGAAGCACCCCGGCCACCGGGAGGTATAGGTGGTCGCCGGGGTGCAGGGAAGGTTCGCTTCTCGGGTCGCGAAGAGTGCGACACGCGCCCGGCGGCTGTCATTACGGACCGTAATCCCGTCGCAGCAAAGCGCGGAGACACGGAGCGGTCCCGGGCCGTCGAGCCTGCGGCTCCTGCGCGCCGGTCGGGAGGGAGGTGGTGGGCGGTGGAGTGGTGGGCGGTGGAGTGTCTGAGTTCACGACATAGGTGACACCTGATAGGGCACACATGAGTCGGGACATGCGTGACAGTCCCGGCCATGTCGAAGCACCGCGTGGCCGTCCTCAAGGTCGTCTCAGGGCAGCTGTCCGTCACCGCCGCCGCAGCGGAGTGCCACCTCTCGCGGGGCCACCTCCAGCGGCTCCTCGCCCGGTACCGCGAGGAGGGGGTCGACGGCCTGGAGCCCCGGTCCCGGCGCCCGCGCACCAGTCCCCACGCCGTCCCGGACGAGCTGCGCGAGCGGATCGTCACCCTTCGCACAGGGCTCGTCGCCAGGGGCCTCGATGCCGGTCCCGCCACGATCGCCTGGCACCTGGGCCGCGAGGGCCGGCGGGTGCCGTCGACCTCGACCATCCGCCGGATCCTCCACGCCGCGGGCCTCGTCGAGCCCGAGCCGCACAAGCGGCCGCGCAGCGCCTGGCACCGCTTCGAGGCGGCGGCACCCAACGAGGCCTGGCAGGCGGACTTCACCCACTGGCGCCTGGCCGACGGCAGCGCGGTCGAGATCGCGAACTGGCTCGACGACCACTCGCGCTTCCTGCTCGGGTGCACGGTGTTCCGCCGCGTCAGCGGTGACGACGTGGTCGCGACCTTCACCGCCGCCGGGGGTGAGCACGGCTGGCCCGCCGCCACGCTCACCGACAACGGGACCGTGTACACGGCGCGTCTCGTCGGCGGCCGCAACGGCCTCGAGCACCTGCTCGCGTACCTCGGCATCCGCCAGAAGAACGGCAATCCCGGCCACCCCCAGACCCAGGGCAAGATCGAGCGCTTCCACCAGACCCTCAAGCGCTGGCTGGGACGGCAGCCGGGGGCGCACGGCCTGACCGAGCTCCAGGCCCAGCTCGACGCCTTCCGCGAGGTCTACAACGAGCAGCGGCCGCACCGGGCGATCGGGCGGCGGACGCCGGGCGAGGCGTACCGGGCGATCCCCAAGGAGCGGCCCTCGGGGCCCGGCGGCCGCGGCCACTTCCGCCTGCGCTACGACACGACCGACAGCAAGGGCGCCATGACCCTCCGGCGCGCGGGGCGCCTGCACCACCTCAAGGTCGGCGCTGCGCACGCCCGCACGCGGGTGCTCGCGATCGTGGACGAGCAGGTGGTGACGGTCGTCGCGCTCGACACGGGCGAGATCCTCTCGGCCCACCGCATCGAGCCCGACAAGGGGTACTGGCGCAACACACGGAGAGACCCCGGCCGATGGCCGGGGTCTCAGGCGACCGGCTGACTCCATGTGTCGCAGATGTCGCGACTCATGTGTCGCCTATGTCGCGACTCATGACAGTGGTGGGCGGTGGAGGACTCGAACCTCCGACATCCTCGGTGTAAGCGAGGCGCTCTGACCAGACTGAGCTAACCGCCCGCGAGCCCCGGACGCCGGGGCTGAAACGATGAGCGGGCGGCCGCCGGCCGCCCGCATCAGGATCAGGTGTGTGGTGCCCAGGCCGGGACTTGAACCCGGATGAGTTGCCTCATACGCCCCTCAAACGTACGCGTATACCAATTCCGCCACCTGGGCACGAGCGTCGCTTGCCGGGCCGGATCCGAGAGGAGGGACTGTGGTACCGAGGAAGGGATTTGAACCCATACGCCCTTGCGGACACTAGCTCCTGAAGCTAGCGCGTCTACCAGTTCCGCCACCTCGGCAGGGTTTCCGGCGCACGGATCGAGGCGCCCGAAGGCTCACCGGTCCGCAGCGAGGCGCCATGCTAGCACATCCCAGAATTGGTCGCCCGGGCCCGAGATCAGCCTCGGGGTCATGCCTTCGACCCCGCGTTCGAGCACGACCTCGTCCTTCCACGCAAGCGGCAGGATGGGCTGGCGATCAGCCAGCGCCGCCAGCAGCGACTTCCACTGGGCAAGGCGAACGTCCGGCGCGGCGGGCGTCCTGGCGGCTTCGAGCAACGGGTCGAGGGTCGGGTCCTGGTAGCCCGACAGGTTGGATCCGGTCGATCGGACCTGGGTCGAGGCCAGCAGCGGGTAGAGATCCGGCTCCAGGCCCATCGCGATGTCGACCACGGCAGCCGTGAACGTCCCGGCCCGAAGGCGCGCCGCCAGCTCGGCTGTCGGCACGGTCACGAGGTCCACCTGGAAGCCGAGGGCCGTCCAGGCATCGCGGACGTACGCGGCGGCGGCAGCAAGCGTCGCGTTGGCGTCGGCGGGCACGCTGATGATCTCGAGCTTGTAGGGGACCTTGGTCGCGGGCGCGACCCACGCGCCGTTCGTCTTCTTCCAGCCGGCTGCGGTGAGCAGGGTCGCTGCCTTCTTGGTGTCGAAGGCCACGGGCGGAGCGGCCGTCGCATCGAACGCCCAGGAGTCCGGCGGTACCAGCGCATCGGCGCGTGCGGCATCGCCACCGTAGACGGTTGCCACCAGCTGATCGCGGTCGATCGCAGCCAGCAGAGCCTGCCGGACCTTCGCGTTCTGCAGCTCCGGGTGGGTGGGCCGGAGATTGAGCATGACGGCGGCCAGGGTGGTCGTCGGATAGCGCACCGTCGTCAGGCCCGTCACGGACGCCAGGCTTTCGGCCTGGACGGGCGGCAGGCCCGCGGCGGCGTCGATCTCACCCGCGCCGAGAGCCGCCGCGAGCGATGGTGCGTCGGGATAGAAGTGGATCTCGATGCGTTCCAGGTACGGCACCGGTCTCGTGGGCGTCGCGGCAGGAGCGGGCGTCGCCAGCGAATCCACCGATGCCGTCGGCTCACCCGACGCCGGCGTGTCGAGCAGTGCGGCGGGCGTCAGGACTGCCGAGGTCTCGTCCAGCGAGCTGAGCGCATATGGACCCGTGCCCACGGGCTGCCTCGCGAACGAGCTCGTGGCCAGGTCGGCGTACGGGACGTCGGCCAGCAGGTGCGCCGGCAGGAGGGGCGTGGTCGCCGCAGCCAGGAAGCTTGCGATCGGCGATGCGAGGGTGAACTGGACGGTCTTGTCGTCCAGGGCAGCCACGTCCACCTCGGCCCACGACGCAGCGGCCGGGCCGGCGGCATCGGGGCTCTTGAGGGCCCCCACGGTGTAGACGACATCGGCCGATGTCACCGGCACCCCGTCCTGCCAGACGGCATCGTCCCGGATCCGGAACGTCCAGATGCGCCCGGTGTCGTCCGTGGTCCACGACGCGGCGAGGTCCGGCTCGAGGCGGTTGCCCGATCCGAGCCTGACGAGCCCGCTGAACACGAGCCCCACGATCGTCCGCTCGGATCGGCTGTGCGCCGTCAGGGGCGTGATCGACTCCGGCACCCCGATCACGCCTTCGCGATAGGTGACCGGCTCGATGGGTGACGGGCCCGGCGTCGGCTGCGTGTCGGTGCTGCTCGGCGCGGGCGGCGGCAGCGCAATGGCGCCACCGAGCACCGCGAGCAGGAGCACGAGGACGGCGACGACCGCGTGGTCGCGACGGGTCATCGAGGGTGGTGGTCCGGGTGGCGGCGGGCCGGCGTGGCGCCCCGCCTACTTCACGAACAGGAAGGCGGCCAGCGCGAACACCACGAACAGCACGAGCAGCAGGATGGTGAACTGCCACAGCCGGCGCTCGATCCCCCGGCGGCTGCGGTAGACGGCCGAGTCGCCGCCGAAGGTGCCGGACAGGCCGGTACCGCGGGCCTGGAGCAGGATTGATGCGATCAGAGCGATGCTCAGCAGGATCTGGCCGATGGCCAGCAGCGGGTTCACGAGCTGGATGACCTCCAAGGGGTGTCGGTGGCGGATGGTAGCAGACCGGCCGTCATCGGCCCGGATCCGTCTGTCCCGGCTCAGGCCGGGTCCAGGAGGGACGTACCCGTCATGCCCTCCCAGCGCTCCAGGCCGCCGACGTCGAGGATCGTGGGCGCGACGTCGGCAAGGACACCATCACGCAGCGAGCGGCCGGCGATCGAGCGTCCCATTGCGAGCAGGGGCACCGGGTTGAGCGAGTGGGCCGTGACCGGCTTGCCCGCCGCGTCTCGCATCTCATCGGCGTTGCCGTGGTCCGCGGTCACGAACAGGACGGCCCCGGGCCCGTCGCGATCGGCCGCCTCGATCCCCTCGATCGCGTCCGCGACCCGGCCGATGCAGCCGTCGATCGTCTCCAGCGCACGGATCGTGGCGTCCCAGACTCCCGTGTGGGCGACCATGTCCGGGTTGGCGTAGTTGGCCACGATGAAGTCGTAGGTCCCCAATTCGATCGCAGTCACCAGGGCGTCGGTCACGCCCGCGGCGCTCATCTCGGGCTGGAGGTCGTACGTCGCGACCCGCGGCGACGGGATCAGGCGTCGGTCTTCGCCGGGCCACGCCTCCTCGCGGCCGCCGTTGAAGAAGTAGGTGACGTGCGCGTACTTCTCCGTCTCGGCGACGTGGAACTGGCGCCAGCCGGCCTCCGAGAACGCCTGCGCCAGCGAGTGGACCTCCTCGGGGCCGAACGCGACCTCGACCGGGAGCCCCGACTCGTAGTGGGTCATCGTCACGACGAGCAGGTCGTGGGGCGCGGGCTCTCCCTGTGGTCCCGTCCGGTCGAACGCGTCGAAGGACGGATCGGCCAGGGCATGGGTCAGCTGGCGAGCACGGTCGGCGCGGAAGTTGACGTGCACGATCGGGTCGCGGTCGCGGACCCGTCCGTCGGTTCCGTCGATGACGGTCGGGGCGACGAACTCGTCCGTCTCGCCACGGGCGTACGCCGCCTCGATCGCTGCCTCCGCGGAGGGGGCATGCTCCCCCACCCCGTGGACGATCGCGTCGTAGCCGCGCTCGGTGCGGTCCCAGCGCTTGTCGCGGTCCATCGCCCAGTACCGCCCACCAACCGACGCCACCCGCACATCCGGGTGGATCGCGCTCAGCCAGGACTCCAGGTCCCGCATGAAGCCCAGCGCGGAGCTCGGCGCCGTGTCGCGACCGTCGAGCAGCGCGTGGACCCGGACCGACGGAACGCCCAGGCGCGCGGCGAGCTGCACGGTCGCGACCAGGTGCCGGTCGTGGGCATGCACGCCACCGGGACCGATCAGCCCGACCACGTGGAGACGGCCCGTCTCGCGCGCCCGATCGCAGGCGGCGACGAGCGCCGGGCGCATGAAGAAGCTGCCGTCCGCGATGGCGGCGTCGATCCGCGGCAGATCCTGCAGGACCGGCCGCCCGGCGCCCAGGTTGAGGTGGCCTACCTCCGAGTTGCCCATCTGCCCGGCCGGCAGACCCACGGCGTCCTCGGACGCACGCAGCGTGGCGTGCGGCCAGCGTGTGAGCAGCTCGCGCCAGCGGGGCATCTCGGCGGCCGCGATCGCGTCGACGGCCGCATCGTGACCGATGCCGAAGCCGTCGAGGATGACCAGGACGATCGGGCGCGGCCGACCCGGGTGGATCGCGGCGGAGGCGCTCCCCTCCCCGGTCACGACGCCCGGTCTCGGGCCGCGGCGGTGAGGCCCGCGCGGGCCACGATGCCGGCCATCTCGTCCGGCTTGAGCGACGCGCCACCGACGAGCGCACCGTCCACGGCAGGCTCGGCGAGGAACTCGCCGATGTTCGCCGAGGTCACGCTGCCGCCGTACAGGACCGGCGTGTCGTCCGCAGAGTCGCCCCAGCCCAGGGCGCGCAGGCTCGATCGGATCGCGTCCGCCATCGCCGCCGCGTCCACGCCGCGCGCATTGCGGCCCGTCCCGATGGCCCACACGGGCTCGTAGGCGACGACAAGGCGGGCGGCGGCCAGCGTCTCGGGGTCGCGGCCGGCGAGGGCGCCGCGGAGCTGCGCGTCCACGACCTCCGTGGCGCGCCCGGCCTCGCGGTCGGCGAGCACCTCGCCGACGCACAGGATCGGACGCAGCCGCAGCGCGACCGCGTGGTCGAGCTTGCGGCCGATCATCTCGTCGGTCTCGGCGAAGTAGGCCCGTCGCTCCGAGTGGCCCAGGATCACCCAGGAGGCGAGGCCGGCGAGCATCGGGGCCGAGATCTCGCCGGTGTAGGCCCCGGCCATCTCGTGGTGAATGTTCTGGGCCCCAACGTCCACATCCTGCCCGGCCAGGGCGTCCCGGACGACGGCGAGGCTCACGAACGGCGGACAGATGACCCTCGTCACACCCGGCTCCCGGGTGCGCGAGGCGATCGTCCTCGCGAGCTCGCCCGCATCGGCGGGGGTGGTGTTCATCTTCCAGTTGGCGGCAATCACGATCGGGCGCATGGCCCCATGATGCCAGAGCGAGGTGGCAATCCCCCCGGCCGGTCGGCCCCTGCTCAGCCCGGCGGGGACCTCCGATCTGCCTGCCGACTGGCTCGCAGGGCGTCGAACCGGCCCTCGGCGCGTCCTCAGGTCATCGTCGGCGCGGGCCGGCGTGTCCGGAAGCGCTTGCCGATCTCCTCGTCGTCGTGGAGCGCGAGGCGCTCCAGGCGGTCGAGCGCCCGCTGGACCGCGGAGCGATGCAGGTCCAGCCGGACGGCGATCTCCGACAGGGACGCCTCCGGAGTGTCGCGCCGGGCCTCGGCGACCGCGCGGACGGTCCTGGGCTGCTCGGACAGCCGTCCGTCCGCCTCAAGAGCGTCGATGGCCGCGAGCTGCCTGCCGGCCGCCGCAACCGAGCGCTGGAGGTTCGCGGACTCCGCGTTGAGCACCCGGTTCAGCTCCCCGCGCAGGGACCGCGCGACGCTGCGGGCCTCCAGCTGGAGAAGCGAGGCGCTGGCGCCGATGCGGCCCAGGAACTCGGCGATCGATTCCGTGCTCTTCCAGGTCACGACGCCCACGCCCCGGCGAACGCGCCACGAAGCTGGCAGGCCGAGGCCGGCGAGGCGAGCGGCAAGCACCGGCGCCTCGGCCACCGGCACCACGAACTCGAGGTGCGCCCGGCCGCCCGCGAGGCTCAGCGAGCCGCGCGCCAGGAAGCGTCCGCGCAGCCAGGCCAGCCGGCAGTGCTCGGCGGCATGGTCCCAGTCGAGGGACTCGTCGGGCAGCAGGAACTGGTGCCGGGAGCCGCGCGCGACCCCGTGCTCCGCGTGCCCGCCGAGACGGAGCGCAAGCCGCGCCACCGTGGCCTCCCGCGTCACGAGCAGCGATCCGAGGCCGGCGATCTCGGCGCGCCGGTCGCACGGCCGCGACGGGTCCACCGCGGCAACCTCACCCCGGAGCGCCGTCACCAGGTCGCGGTCGGTCCCGGACATGCGGGGCTCAGGCCGTGCGTCCGGCCGGTGCGACGCCGGGCCGCCGATGGTGCCCGCCCTCGCGCTCCCAGGCCGAGATGACCGCGGTCGCCAGCCGCGCAGGATCATGATGGTGCGCGTTCTGGTGGTCCACGAGGTCGTCGAGCACGAGGCGGGGTGACGGCACTCCCGACGGCGGCCAGCGGAGCCGGACCGGCCGGCCGCTCCAGCCGGATGGCGGCACCGCGTCGAGCCGGTTGTTGGCCAGGACGATGTCGGGCAGGTGGCCGGCACCGTGGCGGGCAAGCGCCTCCAGGTGGTCCGCCAGGTCGAACGCACCGGTCTCGCCCGGCTGTGTCGCCACGTTGCACACGAACACGACCAGGGCACCGGACGCCCGTACCGCCTCGCGGATGCCGGGGACCAGCAGTGCCGGCAGCAGGCTCGTGAACAGGCTCCCGGGACCGATCACGATCAGCTCTGCGTCAGCGATCGCACGCAGCGCATCCTCGGTCGGCCCGACGTCACTCGGCGTCACCCAGACACGCTCCACGCGCTGTGCGAGCGCCACCCGGCTCTGGCCCTCGACCTCGGTCCCGTCGTCGAGGCGTGCGTGCAGCGTGAGCGCGGTGCCGGTCGCGGGCACGACGCGCCCGCGCACCGCGAGGACGCGGTTCATCTCGCGCACGGCCTCCTCGAAGTCGCCCGCCTCGAGCTCGACCAGCGCGGCGAGCAGCAGGTTGCCGATCGCATGCCCGCCCAGGCCGCCCGGGGCACTCTCGTGGTCGCGGGATGGCGGCTCCGCGGGGTCGTGTCGCGCGGCGGGTCCGGCACCGGGGAAGCGGTACTGGAGGAGCCGGCCCATCAGGGGCTCGGCGTCGGCAAGCGCGACGATGCAGTTGCGGATGTCCCCGACCGCCGGGATGCCGAGCTCCGTGCGCAGGACGCCGGAGGACCCGCCGTCGTCGGCGACCGTGACCACGGCAGTCAGGTTCGCCGTGTGCTGCTTGAGACCGCGCAGCAGCGTGGACAGGCCCGTGCCGCCGCCGATTGCCACGACGCGCGGCCCGCGGGCGAGGAACCGCTTCTGGTAGATGACCTCGACCATCGGCTGGTCCCGGTCCCAGAGCGCGAACGGGTCGACGAGGGCGCGCACGAGGCGGTAGGCCCCGAGCAGGAACAGCGCGGCCCCGACGGTGCCCACGACCAGCCCTCGGGCCTGGTACGGCAGGAACTGGAGGGTCAGCGCCCCGAGCAGGACATCGGCGAACCCGCCGGGACGGAGATCGGCGGTCAGCTGGCGGATGGCGTGGGCGACACCCAGGGCGAGCAGCAGCAACCCGGCGAAGGAGAGGAGCAGCCACCGCTTCACGCCGATGCCGACGGTCAGCCAGCGGCGCAGGTTCACCGTTCCAGCTCCCTGTGGAACACGGAGACAGGCCCGAAGTCGCGGCCGCGGAGCCAGGTCGCGAGCTCCTCGACGATCACGATCGAGCGGTGGTAGCCGCCGGTGCAGCCGACGGCGATCGTCAGCCGGTTCTTGCCCTCCTCGACGTAGGCCGGGACCAGCAGGTCGAGCATCTCGCGGACGCCGGTCAGGAACGTTCCGGCGATCGGCTGGCCGAGGACGTACCGGCGCACCGGCTCCGTCAGCCCGGACTGGGGGCGCAGGCGCTCGATGTAGAACGGGTTGTGCATGAACCGGACGTCGAGGACCAGGTCGGCCTCGAGAGGGATGCCGAACTTGAAGCCGAAGCTGATCAGCTGGATCGACAGCCGGTCCGACGTCTGGACATCGCCCAGCCGGGCGAAGATCTGCTCTCTGAGCTCGCGCAGCGACAGGTCGCTCGTGTCGAGAACGACGTCGGCCTCGGCCCGGACCGGCGCCAGCAGCTCGCGCTCGAGCGCGATCGAGGACGCGATCCCCCGCTCGTCCTCGAGCGGGTGGCGGTGGCGCGTCTCCGAGAACCGCCGGATGAGAACGTCGTCACGTGCCTCGAGGAACATGATCACCGGCCGGATGCCGCGCCCCTCGAGCGCCCCGCGCATGGCCCCGAACGCCAGCGGCACGTCGCCGGCACGCACGTCGAGCACGATGGCGGTCCGGGCGAATCGGACGGAGTCGGTCGCCACCAGGTCCGCGAGGTCGCGCAGCAGCTCGCCCGGCAGGTTGTCGACGACGATGTAGCCCAGGTCCTCGAACAGCTTGGAGGCCGCGGTCTTGCCGCCACCGGACAGACCGGTGACCACGACGATCTCCTGGGCGCCCCGGCCCGGGACCGTCTGCTCGGTCGTGAGGTCGTCGTCCGCATCCCCGGGCACGCCGGAGTCATCGGCCGGCGGCCGGATCTCGTCGCCCGGGCGAGGCTGGATCGTCATGGCCGGCTCGGCCGCACCCTACTTCCCGCTGCGCCGGATGGCGATGATCGTCGCCTCGAACAGCACGTACATCGTGAGACCGAGCACGGTCGGGCTGACGAGGTCGCCGCCGGGCGTGATCGCCGTCGCGAAGATCGCGATGGCCAGGATCGCGGGCCGCCGGTAGCCGGTCAGCCGCTTCGAGGTGACGATCCCGACCCGCGACAGGCCGTACAGCAGGATCGGGAACTCCATGATCAGCCCGAACGCGAGGAACATCGTGGTCACGAAGTCGAAATACGGACCGGCGGTGATCAGCGGGTGGAGGTAGTTGCTCGAGAACGTGAACAGGAACGCGACCGCGAACGGCAGGATGACGTACGCGATCGCGACACCGATCGCGAAGAACACCAGCGCGAGCGGGATCCAGGGGCGGACGACCCGCCGCTCGTCCGCGGTCAGCCCGGGCGCGACGAACGCCCACACCTGGTACAGGATGACCGGCATCGCCAGGATGATGCCCACCACGATCGCGACCTTGATGTTGATCACGAACGCGTCACCGAGAGCGGTGTACTGGAGCTCCTTGCTCGGCAGCGGATCGACGAGGATCCCGATGATCGGCGTCGCGAAGAAGAACCCGACCACCGAGCCCACCGCGACCGCGAGCACCATGCGGACCAGCCGGCCGCGCAGCTCCACCAGGTGGTCGACCAGCGACATCTCCGCCGCGGGGGTGGCGGGAGGAGGCGCCGACGGTCCGGACGGGGACGGTCCGGGCTCGGATGAAGGCGTCAGGAGCGCCGGGATGCCGGGATCCCGAACGGTGTCGGCATCGGCCATCGTTGCGTTCGGCTAGCGGCGCCGCCGAACCTATGCCCCGGGCTGCTCGAGCGCGTCGGCGGTGGCAACCGACTCGCCGGACAGGGCGTTGGGTGCTACGGCGCCGGAAAGGGTGTTGGGCGCGGGAGCGGCAGGAGCCGGTGCGGGTGCCGGATCGGCAGCAACCGGCGCGGCGGCCACCGGCGCGGGAGCGGCAGGAGCCGGTGCGGGTGCCGGATCGGCAGCAACCGGCGCGGCGGCCACCGGCGCGGGAGCGGCAGGAGCCGGTGCGGGTGCCGGATCGGCAGCAACCGGCGCGGCGGCCACCGGCGCGGGAGCGGCAGGAGCCGGTGCGGGTGCCGGATCGGCAGCAACCGGCGCGGCGGCCACCGGCGCGGGAGCGGCAGGAGCCGGTGCGGCAGCCATCGGCGCGGGTGCGGGCGCAGCGGGGGCGACCGTCTCGAGGCCCGTCGACTCCTTGATGTCGGCGGAGGCCCGACGGAACTCGCGGATGCTCTTGCCCAGCGCCGCACCAACGTCCGGGAGCTTGCCCGGGCCGACGACGATGAGCGCAATGATCAGCACGATGATGAGCTCACCGGGTCCGATGTTGAACGGCATGTCGTGTGTCGACCTCGTGGTGGATCGGGCGTGCTCAAGGCTGGCCCGAGGCGAGTTAGGGTAGCACAGGGAGTCGTCCGGCCCACTCCGCGGCGGCTGCCGCGAGCCGCTCACCGGGGTCCCTCGGCGACCCGTCGGGGACGGGTCCCACGGCCGCCCGGGCGATCCCCCGCGAGACGTTGACCAGGAGCCCGCCGCCGGGGTGCGACCCGGCGGCGCCGGTCGTGGCCGGGCCGGATTCGAGAGCCGGGGCGACCTCCCCGCCCTGCGCGCCGACACCCGGGACGAGGAACGCGAGACCGGGGACGAGCGCCCGGATCGTCACCAGCTCGGCCGGCGCGGTCGCCCCCACGACCAGCCCGACGGTGTCCCCGGGACCCCACGCCGCGGCCCGGCGCGCGACCCGGGCCCACAGGGGTTCCGCGGGCGCGCCGGCTGCCGGATCGGCGGCAACGGCCAGTCCCTGGAGCTCCCCGGCACCGGGGTTCGAGGTGCGGCACAGGACGTACGCGAAGCGGTCCCGGCGGTCCAGCAGGGGGGTAATCGCCTCCTCGCCGAGGTACGGGCTGACGGTGACCGCGTCCGCCGCCAGCACGTCGTACAGCGCAACCGCCTGCCTGGCTGCGGTGGACCCGATGTCCCCCCGCTTCGCATCCGCGATGAACATCACGTCCGGCGGAACCATCGCCCGCAGGCGCTCCAGCACGGCAACCCCGGCGGACCCATGGGCCTCGAAGAACGCGAGGTTCGGCTTGATGGCGGCAGCGACTGGCAGGACGGCCTCGACCAGCAGCCGCGCGAACCGTTCGATGCCGGCCAGCGTCGCGGGAAACCCATCGGGCAGCGCGGCGGGGTCCGGATCCACGCCGACACACAGGACGGTGCGAGCCGCGCCGCTCCGGGCCGCCAGGCGCTCCAGGTAGGTCGCGGTCACGACGGCGACGGCGACGGCGAGGCGACGCTCGGCGAGGGCGTGGGAGGTGGCGGCGTCGGGAGCTGGCTCGCCGGGATGAACCAGTGGGGTCGCGAGATGCCGTCGAGGCCGGCGTTCGAGGTGAGGTTCAGGGGAGGCTTCGCGGTCCACGTGGGACCCGATCCCTCGAGCTGGATCATGCGCAGGTCGACGACCTGGCCGTCGACGTGCAGGTAGGCGATCTGGTCGCCGCGCGGAGACCACGTTGGCGCCCAGGAGTTGCCGTCGTTGGTCAGCCGCAGCAGCTCTGCTCCCGTGGCCGCATCGAGGATGACGATGTCCGTGCCGAAGGCGCTGGTCTTGGTCGCGGTGAGATAGCGGCCATCGGGCGACCAGGACGGATGGAGGTAGCCCGGCGCGGAGAGCGGGGTGCTGGTCTTCTTCACCGGGTTGTAGCTATAAATTCGCGGTGTCCCCTTGCCGCCGTTCCGGTCATTGCGGACGTAGGCCAGGAGGGCGCCGTCCGGGCGCCAGGCTGGGTCCTGGTGACCCAGTGCCGGCACCGAGGAGAGGCCCGGATCTGTGAGCTTCTTGGTGCTCAGGCTGAGCAGCTTGATGATGACGTCGGTGTGGGTCGGGTCCGGCAGGTCGGTGGCCATGGCGATCGTCTTGCCGTCCGGGGAGACGACCGGGTCACGGATCCAGCCCGTCCACACGTAGCGCCCGGAGGGATCGACCAGTCCGTCGAAGATCCGGGTCGGCTCGCCGCCGGTCGTGGGGACCTCCATCAGCGACGGGACGTTCATCTGGTAGCGAATGGCCCGGCCCAGGACCGGCCACAGACCCGTCATGGCACGCGTGCGGACGAAGTACACGGACGAGCCGTCCGTCGAGAACGACGGCATGGAGTCGCTGCCGCCGGTGGTGATCTGGTTCGCCGTCCGGCCGCTCTGGACCCAGATGTTGCCGGCCTTCGCGTACACGATCGAGCCCGGGACATTGGCAAGCGGGTCGTCGGGAATGACCACCTGGTTCGACGGCGTGGGCGTCCGCGTGACGCCGCCCGTGTCCCCGGACGCGTTCGGAGCGCCGCCCGGGACGAACGGCAGGTCGCCGTTGCTGACCGCGAGCGTCCCGAAGGCGACGACGAGCAGCCCGACCATTGCGAGCAGGGCGGCGATGGGCGTCCTGGCCGGCAGCAGCCCGTACGGATCCCGCACCCGGCGCGGGCGCGGGATGCGGGTCCCCCCGTCCCCGCCGGGGCGGGTCACCGTGTGCCTCCGGGCACGGCCGCAAGCCGGCCGGGTCCGACAGGCGAGCCGCCCGCCCGGCCGGCGGCCCGCTCGAGCACCTGGGCCGAGCGCGGATGAGCGCCTGAGGCCGACACGTCGCGCACCTCCAGCTGGAGTGTCTCGAGCCCACCGAACGTACGACTCGCGAGCCTGGCGACGACGTCGACCCGGTCCCCTTCGACAAGGGTCTGCGCCAGGTCGGCCCGGCCGAATGCGATCCCGTCCAGCACGTCGCGATCCCGCCGCAGCACGAGCTGCGTGTGGCCGCCGTTGGCGGCCCGGACACGTTGGACCGTGAGACCCAGGACGGCCACCAGCGGCTCGGGGTTGCCGGTGCCGCACGGCGCGAGGCGGGCCAGGTCGCGGAACAGCCCGTAGTCGACGTATGCAGCCGGCAGCGCCAGGTCCACCGGCAGGGCGGTTCGCGGATCGTCGGGCGCGGAGTCTGCCGCCAGGGCGAGGAACCGCTCCACGAAGGCATCCCAGCGCTCCACCGGAAGCTCGAAGCCGGCGGCAGCCGCATGACCTCCGTGACGCACGAACAGGTCCGCGCACGCCGTCAGGGTGGCGGCAAGATCGAGCCGCCCGTCGCTCCGGCACGAGGCCCGCAGAACCGGGCCAAGCTGGGTCGCCACCACCGCGGCGCGCCCCGTCTCGTCCGCGAGCCGGCCGGCGACGAGGCCGACGATCCCGACCGGCCACGGACCGCGGATGAGCAGCGCGGGTGCACCTGGCCCGCCACCGACGACGATGGATGACGCATCGACCGTGGGCGCGTCGAGCAGCGCCTGCTGACCGGGGGCCTGCCCGGGTTCCGGGAACCCGAAGGCGGCCCTGGCCTCCGAGATCGCGGTGCGCATGAGATCGCGCCGGGTCGAGTTCGCGTGCTCCAGGATCGTGGCCAGCCTCGCGGCCTCCTCGGGCGTGTCCGCCAGCAGCAGGCTGGCGGCATCCAGGGCCTCCCCCACCCGGCCCGCGGCGTTGAGCCGCGGCGCCAGCACGAAGCCCACGGTCTCGAGGTCGACCGTCGCCGGCGCCACCCCGGCCCGCGCCAGCAGCGCGGCGAGCCCGGGTCGGGTCGAGGTCCGCATCCGCTCCAGGCCGAGCCGCGCGATCGCCCGGTTCTCGCCCAGGATCGGTGCCACGTCCGAGACCGTGCCGATGGTCGCGAGGTCAGCCAGGTCGAGCGCCTCTGCCTCCGCGCCGAGCAGCTCGCCCAGCAGCAGGCGGGCGACCGTGAACGCCACGCCGCTCCCCGAGAGCTCCGGATCCGGGTATCTCGCATCGTCCCGGTGCGGGTTCACGAGGGCCACGGCCGCCGGCAGGACCTCCGGCAGCCGGTGGTGATCGGTGATCGCGACGTCGATCCCACGTTCACGCGCGGCCGCGACCTCGGCCACGCTCGTGGACCCGGTGTCCACCGTCACGATGAGCGTCGTGCCGCTCTCCGCCGCGGCCTCCACGGCCGCCATCGAGAGCCCGTGTCCCTCCTCGAGCCGTGACGGGACGTAGGGCCGTGTCTCGATGCCGAGGCGCCGGAACGCCAGGACCAGCTGGGCGAGCCCGGTCAGCCCGTCGGCGTCGAAATCGCCGAACACCATCACCCGCTCGCCGCCGTCCCGGGCGCGTGCGATCCGCTCGACGAGACGCCCGGCATCGGGCAGCAGTCGTGGATCGTTGAGGCCATCCGCCGCAGGCCCCAGGAACGCCGCCAGCGCACCGGCGTCCGCGACACCGCGACGCGCGAGGATGGTCGCGGCGAACCTGCCCAGGCCTAGGGCGCCCGCAGCTGCCCGGAACTCCGGGGAGATGTGCATCGGGTCCGGGAACACCCAGCGGTGACGAGGTTCGATCATCGACGGCAGCATGCCATGCCCGGCTCAACCGGGCCTTGGCCGTGTTGGCGGATCGGCGGGGACATCAGGATCCGGGCAGGCGGGGTGATGTTCGGGCGCCGGCCTGGACCGGGCCCGCCGCTCACGTCGTGGCGCGGCGGCTCGTGCGAGCCGCGTTCTCGCGTGCCCGTTTCCGGTCCTCCCAGTTGTGCCACACGACCAGGAGCGGGCTCGCATTGAAGATCGACGAGTACGTGCCCGAGATGATGCCCAGCAGCAGCGCCAGGACGAAGGTCCCGATGGCATCGCCGGCGAACAGCAGCAGCGCCAGCAACGTGAGGACCACGGTCAGGCTGGTGGTGATCGACCGTCCGAACGTCTGCAGGACGGAGTGGTTGACGATCCGCTCGAACGACTCGCCGGCGTGGCGGGCCCGGTTCTCGCGGACCCGGTCGAACACGACGATCGTGTCGTGGACCGAGAAGCCGATCACGGTCAGCATCGCCGTCACAAACAGGCTGTCGATCTGGAGGCCGATGAACGTGCCCAGGATCGCGAAGATGCCGACCACGACGATGACGTCGTGGAGCAGGGCCACGAGGGCCGTCGCACCCATCTTGACGTCACGGAAGCGGTAGGTGATCCAGGTCAGGATCCCGACCGACCCGACCAGGATCAGGATCAGGGCCTGGGTGATCAGGTCGCTCGACACGACCGCGCCGACCGTCGACAGCGAGCGCTGGTCCGCGATCGGGCCCAGCGTCTTCTCGAGCGCGATGCGGATGGCGCCCAGGCGGCCGGTCGTGGGCAGGGTCGTGGAGCCGGTCGCGGGTGACGCGCTCGGTGACGGGCTGGCGCCCGGCGATGCGGCGGCCGCCCCGGGCGATGCGCTTGCCGACGGTGCGGCAGACGGGCTCGCGGTTGCCGCGGGCGACGCGGACGCGGAGGCTGCCGGCGATGCCGACGGAGCGGCTGAGGCCGATGCCGATGGGGCCGCGCTCGCGGATGCGGACACGCTTGCCGACGGGGCCGCGCTAGCCGGGGTGGAAGCGTCCGCGGAAGCCGACGGCGCCGCGGTCGGGGCCGCGGTCGGCACGGGTGCAGGCGGCAGGAGCCCGACCTCCTCCGTCCGGATCTCCATGTAGCCGAGGCCATCCTCGGTGACGTTGGCGCTCAGGCCCTGGGCGTTCATGGCGTCCTTGACCTGCTGCGGCGTCACGTTCGGGTCCTGGAACCTGATCTGCCAGTCGGTGCCGCCGGTGAAGTCGATCGCGAACTGGAGGCCGACCTTGCCACCCGTGATGGGTCCCAGCAGGATGAAGATCAGCCCGGGGATCGTGACCGCGAGGGACAGCGCGAAGAACCAGTTGCGCTTCCCGATGATGTCAAACACGCCCGCGTGCCTCTCGCCGGAGCGTGCGCCCGGTGGTCGTCGGGCGGGCGAGGAACTCCGCGTCGGTCACCCCGTACAGCCTCGCCTTGCGGGCCCACGGCTGCGCGACGACGATCCGGAGCACGGTGCGGGTGACGGTGATCGCGGTGAACATCGAGACCAGGACGCCGATGATCAGGACCAGGCCGAACCCGCGGATGGTCGACGATCCGAACAGGAACAGGATCAACGCGGTGATCAGGCTCGACACGTTGGAGTCGAGGATCGAGTTCCATGCCCGGTTGAAGCCCGCCTCGATCGCCGCCGGGAGGCTCTTGCCGAGGCGCAGCTCTTCCTTGGTGCGCTCGAAGATCAGGATGTTCGCATCCACCGCCATGCCGACCGACAGGACGAAGCCCGCGATCCCGGCCAGGGTCAGCGTCACCGGCACGAGCCGGAACAGCGCGTAGACCACGAGCGCGTAGTACATCAGCGCCCCGCTCGCGATGACGCCCGGCAGCCGGTAGTGGACCACCATGAAGAACACGACCATCAGGACGGCGATGAAGCCGGCCAGCAGGCTCTGGTGCAGGAACGCATCACCGAGCGTCGGGCTCACCGTGGTGTTCGCGAGCTCCTTGAGCGGGAACGGCAGCTGGCCGAACTGGAGGACCGTGACCAGGTTCTGCGCCTCGGCCAGCGGGTAGCCGCCGATGCCGTTCTGGCTGATCTCAACCTGGCCGGTGGGGATCGAGCTCTGGATCGTCGGTGCGGTGATGACATTGCCGTCGAGAACGACCGCGAAGAAGTCCCCGACGTGGCTGGCCGTGTAGGCCGCGAACAGCTGCTTGCCCGTGTCCTTGAGCACGAAGTTGACGGTGCGCTGGCCGGTCTGGTTGGCGCCGATCGACGCCGCGGCGACCTGGTCGCCCGAGAACAGCACACAGTTCACGGTGTGGGTCGCGTCGCACTTCTGGTCGATGGTCGAGGCGGGCAACGCCTGGCCCTGCTGCGCCGGTGTCTGGCCGAGCGGCACGAAGTCCAGCCGCCCGGTCGTTCCGACCAGCTGCCGGATCTGGTCCGCGTTCTGAACACCCGGCATCTCGATCACGATCCGGTCGGAGCCCTGCGTGGTCACCTGGGGCTCGGAGACACCGGACTTGTCGATCCGGTTGATGATGATCGAGCGCATCACGTTGAGGTCGGACTTGGTCGGTGTCTTCCCCTGCGCAGGCAGCACCTGGTACTCGACCCGGAGTCCGCCTCGCAGGTCGAGGCCGAGCTTCGTCTCGAGATAGTTGGTCGTCCCCGCGGCCTGGCTGCTGAGTGAAGGCATCGGGAACTTCACGAAGTCGACCAGGATCGCGAGCAGGCCGATGACGAGAATCAGGATCGGGCCGGCACGTCGCATCGGGGCGGGATGATACAGGGACGCGGCGATCCGCGCCCCGCGATCCGGAGCGCGGATCCTCCTCGCCGGCGATCAGGCGTGGCCCGCGGCCCCACCCTCGATGTCGGTGGACCCGGCGCGCGGCCCCCGGAATCGAGTGAACAGGAAGGCGCTGGCGAGGAGCGGCGGGCCGTCCCCCGCAAGGACGACGACCCGGTGCGCGACGGCCCGATCACGCGGTCAGGCCTCGAGGTGGGCCTTGATGCGCTCGGCAAGTGCGCGGCTGATGCCCGGGACCGCGGCGATCTGCTCGACCGGCGCTTCGCGGACCCGTTTGGCGGAGCCGAACACTTTGAGCAGCTCGCGCTTCCGCTTCGGACCCACGCCCGGCAGGTCGTCGAAGGCCGACCTCGTCGTCCGCCGGTTGCGGAGGCTCCGGTGGTACGTGATCGCGAACCGGTGTGCCTCGTCGCGCAGCCGCTGGACGAGGTACAGGGCCTGCGATGTCGCGGGCAGGACCACCGGGTCGGCACGGTCCGGCAGCACGAGCTCCTCGCGCTCCTTGGCCAGGCCGACCAGCGGCAGGTCGCCGAGGCCGATCTCATCGAGCACGGCCTGCGCGGCGTTCGCCTGCGCGCGGCCGCCATCCACGATCACCAGGTCGGGCATCGCCCAGCGCCGCTCCTCCTCGATCCCCTCCTCTCCCGTCCTCGCGTTCCGGAACCGGCGCCGGAGCACCTCCTGGTGGCTCGCGACGTCGTTGGCGCCCTCCACCGTCTTGATGCGGAACCGCCGGTACTCGCCGGAGCGCGGCCGGCCCTCCTCGAACACCACCATGCTGCCGACCGACTCGGCACCCTGGAAGTTCGAGATGTCGTAGCACTCGATCCGCATCGGCGGCCCCGCGAGACCGAGGGCGGCGGCGAGCTCCTCCAGGGCGCCCAGGGTCCTGCCCTCATCGGCCAGCCAGCGGGCCGCCTCGCGGGCCAGCGCCTCGGCCGCGTTCCGCGACGCGAGGTCCATCAGGGCACGCTTCTCGCCCCGCTGCGGCGTCCGCAGGTGGACAGCCGAGCCGCGCTTGGCCGACAGGAACGCCTCGAGATCCGCGGTGTCTGCGAGGGCGCGGGGCACGAGCACCTCGCGGGGGATGCTCGTCGCGCGGGCGTAGTACTGCTCCAGGAAGCTGCCCAGGACCTCCTCGTCGGTGCCGTCCCGCGGCGCGTCGAGGAAGAACACGTCCCGGCCCAGCATCTTGCCGTTGCGGACGACGAATAGCTGGACGGCGGCCTGGTCGTCCCGGCGCGCCAGCGCGGCAAGGTCCAGCTCCGTCCGCGCGAACGCCGCCATCTTCTGGCTCTCCATCGTGCGCTCGATGGCGCGGATCTTGTCGCGCACGCCGGCCGCCCGCTCGTACTGCAGCTGCTCGGATGCGAACGCCATCTCGTGCCGCAGGCCGGCCACGAGCGCGTCGGCGTTTCCCTCGAGGAACAGCTCGACCTGCGCGACATCGCGGCGGTAGGCCTCCTTCGAGATCGCCTCGACGCACGGCCCCTGGCAGCGCTTGATGTGGTAGAGGAGGCATGGTCGCGGCAGGGCCCGGTGACCCTCCCGGATGTCGATCGTGCAGGTCCGGAACGGGAACAGGCGCCGAACCAGGTTCATCGCCTCGTCGACCGAGCTGGCCGACGCATACGGTCCGAAATACCGGCTGCCGTCGCTGGGGAGCTTCCGTGTCCGCTCGATCCGCGGGAAGTCATCGGCGAGCGTGATCTTGATGTACGGGTAGCTCTTGTCGTCCTTGAGCCGGACGTTGAACCGGGGCCTGAACCGCTTGATCAGGTTCGCCTCGAGGAGCAGGGCCTCCGAGACGGAATCGACCTCGGTGACCTCGAGGTCGACGACGCGCTCGATCGCCTGGCGGATCCGGTGCACCTCGCCGCCGGGAGCCTGGCGCTGCCAGTAGCTCCGGACGCGATGGCGAAGGCTTTGCGCCTTGCCGACGTACAGGACCTCGCCGCGCGCGTCCTTCATGAGGTACACGCCCGGGCGGTCCGGCAGGCTGGCGAGGGTGGCGGCGAGTTCGGGGGTCACGGCCCGATTGTGCGCCCACGGGCATGGGAGTGGCGCGCCTGTGACGTCCGGGCGAGGCTTGAGCCCGCCGGCGCCGCCGGCGGGCTCAAGGGGCTATCGAGGTGTGGGCGGTGGCCATGCAGCCACCGCCATCGGTTCAGGCGGCGACGCGAGAGCGACGCCGTGAGGCGAGGGTGAGCCCACCGAGGCTCATCAGGACCAGTCCGAAGAGGATGAGCATCCCGCCCTGGCCGGGGGCCGGGGCAGCATCGGTCGCCGGGGGCACGATCGCCATGACCGTGCCTGTGAACCGCCAGGAGGCCGATCCGACGTCGTTCGACGCCGTGATGGTCACGTCGTATGCGCCGGCCGTCGTCGGCGTACCGGTGATGGCGCCTGTCTGGGCATCGAGAACGAGGCCGTCGGGCAGGGCGCCGGCCGTGATCTCGTAGGTCGGAGCCAGCTTCGCCATGGCCGAGACCCAACCGGAGAACGCCACGCCGCGATACAGGTTCCCGATGACGGTGTCCCCCCACACCGGCGGGAGAATCGAACCGCTGTTCGGCGTGTCCGTGCCGTCACGCGTGATCCGGCCGTCGAGCTGGCCGTCACCGTTTGGGCCCCTGTACGGGTTGGCCTGCGTGTAGTGATCACCCACGTACGAGTTGACGGCGTTGAGCATGTCGCCCCAGTACGTGATGTTGGTCATGGACTTGAAACCGGCGAAGTTGTCACCGCCGGCAGGAGCGAGGAACTCGTTCGTCCCGACCCGATAGGTCTTGTCCAGCTCGAGTGGATCGCAGTGACCCGTGGCCTTGTTGGTCACGCAGTAGTCAATGGCACCCCACGCATAGGGTTGAGGTCCCGGGCCGTCGTCCTTGTACGAGTAGAACGAGTACCGGAGCCCGGCCGGCTGGATCGCGCCCTTGCCGAGCGTGGCCGCCTGGTTGAGGACCTGCAGGATCTCGGCGCCGGTCATGTCGCCCACGACCGTCGCGTTGCCGAACGGCAGGATGGTGAACATCTGGCCGTAGTTCAGCAGCATCGGGTCATGCGCCCAGACGCCCGGTTGGCAATCGGCAGGGTCGCTGCTCCAGTCGAAGGTGCCCGCGGTCGCCCCGGGCTTGTCACACCAATCGGTGCGGATGCCGCCGGCGTTGTTGAGGAACAGGTCGACGTCGTTGGCTGTCGTCCCGTCGGTGTTGAGCGCTCCGTAGATGGCGTCATCCACGAAGTCGCCCATCATCGAGTCGCCGTTGTAGTTGCGTAGCAGGTCGGTCTGGACGTATCCGACTGGAGTGCTGGTGAGGGCCTGGTAGGCCGCGTCATTCGCGTACGTGTCGACGATGCCCTTGACCGTCGGGTCCTCCGCACCCGTCGTTGACACGGCGAGGCTCTGCCAGGTGACCCCGACGCTGCCCGTCGAGCTGACGGTGACGTCCGCCCTGCCGACACGCCGGCCGTTGTAGTACGCCTGCACGACGGACGTCGTGCCCACCATCGTCGCGGCGGTGAGGTTCGTGTGGCTGTGGCCGCCGATGATGAGGTTGGCCGGCTTCCCGGCCGTGTTCAGCTTGGCTGCCAAGGTCTGGTCGCCGTACACCGGGATGCCATAGCCGTAGCCGCCATCGGGATAGCCCAGGTGGCTGAGCACGACGATGACGTCGGCACCGGCGGTCTTCATCGCGTCGTAGTAGTGAAGGATCGAGTCCGCCGGGTCCTTGAAGCACAGGCCGGCCGTCGCCGAGGCGATCGTGATGGTCGGCGTCTCCTGCGTGGTGACGCCGATGAAGCCCACCTTGACCTGGTTCGGCGCGGTGCCGACCGTCTGCACCTCGTAGGCTGCCGCGGCGAAGTCGGGCGGCGTCCAGCCAGCCGTCGCGCAGTCGCCCGTGTCGTTCTTGACGATGTTGGCGGTGACGTACGGGTACGTCGCCTCGGTCGTCCGATCCGACAGGACCGTCTGGCCCCAGTCGAACTCGTGGTTGCCGAACGTCGCTGCCTGGTAGCCCATCGCATTGAACGCTGCGATGACGGGTGCACCGTGCTGCAGGTTGGACAGCAGGCTCCCCTGCATCTCATCGCCGGCGTCCACGAGCAGCACGTTGCTGGCGCCGACGGCCGTTCGGACGTCGTTGACCACGGTTGCGACGCGCGCGATGCCCGGGTTGCTCCCCGAGGCCACGAGCTGTCCATGGAAGTCGTTGGTGTGCAGGATCGTGAACGTCACGTCACTGGCTGGAGCGGCAATCACAGGTGCTGCGCCGAGTGACGCGACGAGCGCCACGCTGGCGAGCAACAGGATCGGCCGGGATCGTCTCACAGGGACACCTCCCAAGCGAGGGCAAGCTCGGGGACTCACCTGGCCCGACCCTCGTGGCGGACCAGCGACAGGGCATGTGTGGACGCTACCGGTCCGGGGCGGCGCCCGTTATGGCCGAAGGTCCGCCATTTACGCCCCGATGAGCCCCTCCGGCAGGCGGATTGCGGTCGGTGGTGCGCCGGCAGCGCGTGCGCTCGCGGGCGCGACCGGTTGCCGGATCAGTCGATGGCCCACGGTGTGCCGCGCCGCCCGCGGCGTGCGACTGTGCGGGCGACAGGCTGATGACTGCGGTCGCGAGCGGGGTTCCGTCCACGTTCGCTGTCAGCCGCCAGCATCTCGGGCCCGAGGTCACCTGTCCGGAGCTGGAGCCGCCAAGCTCCATCCCCCCACGCGAACGCGCCGCCGCCGCGTGACGCGAGGGACCGACCCGTCGGGCCGCACAAATCCAGCCGCTGGAGCACCAGCTCCGGCCCCTGGATGACATCGCCGGGCGTGATCGCGAGCTTGAGCAGGATCGTCCGGCCGAGCTGGCCCGCCAGGGGTGAACGACCGTCCCCGAGCGGACGACCCCACGTGGCAGCCAGCTGGCGCACCGTGACGGTGAAGCCGGCCCGGGCGACGTTTCCGCTCGCGTCGGTGGCCGTGCACGCGACCGCGGTCGTCCCCAGGGGGAACGTGGCGGAGGCACCGCGTCTGCCGGACGTCCTGGCCGCCGCCGCCGGGAGAGCGGCCGGTAAGCGGGGTCTGCCACGCTTCGTCGATGACAGGTGGCTCCGCCCCCGGCACGCGGCCCCGGGCACCGCACCCGGCCGTCGCCGAGCGCCTGGCGCGGCTCGCCCCGGACCAGCGTGCTGCGGCCACGGCCCCACCGGGGCCGGTGCTGTGTGTCGCGCCCGCCGGGTCGGGCAAGACGACGACGCTCGTGGCCAGGGTGGCCTGGCTCGTGGACGGCGGGACGGACCCCGGGGCGATCACCGTCGTCGCCTTCAACAAGCGGGCGGCAGAAGAGCTCGTGGCGCGGCTCGACGCCGCCGTGGCTCCGCTGGGGATCGCGGGCGGCAGCGTCCGCGTCCGCACCTTCCATGCGCTGGGCCGCGAGATGCTGGTCGAGGCGGGCATCGGCGTGGATCCCCTCGTGGACCGGGACGACCAGCTCCGGTCGCTCTTCCCCGAGGCGACACCAGCCGATCGCGGCCGCCTCGACCTCGCCTTCTCCCGCCTCAAGCTGGATCTCCGCGTGACGGCAGCACTGGTGGCCGAGGACCCGGCGCCCGGGCCAGTTGCCCGCGCATTCATCGCCTACGAGCGGGCCGTTCAGGAAACCGGCGGCGTCGACTTCGACGACCTCGTCATCCGTGCGGTCCGGCTGCTCGGCGAGGATCCCGCCGCCCTGGCGCGGTGGCGTGCGCGGTGCGCCGAGCTGCTGGTGGACGAGGCACAGGACCTGGACCGGACGCAGCTGGAGCTTGCCCTGCTCCTCGCGGCGCCCGCAGACCGGGTGTTCTTCGTCGGCGACGACGACCAGACCGTCTACGGCTGGAGGCTCGCCGACGTGCGTCGGGTGCTGAGCCTGGCGTCGTCCCTGCCCGGCCTGCGCCGGGTCGATCTCGAGACCAACTACCGCTGCCCGGCGCCGGTCGTGGAGCGAGCGGTCCGCCTCGTCGAGCACAACAGGGAGCGGTTCGCCAAGCGGGTGGTCGCACGATCAGGTGCCTCCGGCCGGCTGGTCCTCGCGCCCGATGCGTCCGACGATGTCGCGCGGACCACGCGAGCGATGCAGGCATGGCCCGGGGACGGCACGACCCGGGCGGTGCTGGCGAGGACCAACCGGGAGCTGCTCGCCGCGATCGTGGCTGCCGTCGAGCTGGGCCTGCCGTTCCGGGGCCCGGACCTCTCCCTGCCGATCGAGGACCCGCGCCTCGACGAGCTGCTGGATCGGGCGGCCGCGCTGGCGGCGGCGGCGCCTGGCAGGCCGCTGCTCGTGAGCCTCGCCGACCTGCGTGGTCGCCTGCGCGTCGAGGAGGCGGCGCCGGACGGAGCGCCGCGCGACGACGCGCCCTCGCCGGCGGAGCTGGCCACGGCCCTGCTCGGCTGGGCCCCCGGCCTGCGCGACGTCGGGGCGCTCCGGGCCGCCGTCGCGGCCCGTCGCCGCAGGCTGGCGGAGCTGCGGCGCGATGATGCGGTGCTCACCCTGGCGACGGCGCACGGGACGAAGGGGCTCGAGTGGGACCACGTGGTCGTGCTCGCCGACGGCTTCCCCGGTCGCCGGTCGCTCGCCGATGCCGTGGAGCCGGAGCGGGTTCTCGAGGAGGAGCGGCGTCTCGCCTACGTCGCGTGGACCCGGGCCCGGCGCTCGCTGACCCTGCTGTTCGACCCTGCCGCCCCGTCGCCGTTCCTGCTCGAGGCGTTCGCCCCCGGCGAGCTGGGGCTCGAGCGGGAGGCCGCGTAGACTCCCCCTGTCGGGCACCGCCCGAGCCGGAGGCCCCCATGACTGTCCGCCGAGATGGAACCGAGCCGATCATCGCCCACGGCCGCGTCTACCTGCGCGCGGCAGAGCGCGAGGACATTCCGCGCTTCGTCGCCTGGATGAACGACGACCGCACCACGCGGACCCTCGGTCTCCGCGCTCCGATCTCGCTCGCGTCCGAGGAGCAGTGGTTCGAGCGGACGCTCGCGGACCAGGGCAAGAGCGGCTACTTCTTCGTCGCGTGCCTGCTCGAGGATGACCGCCCGATCGGCACCATCGGGCTGTTCGAGCTCGACCTCCTCAACGGCGGCGCCGGGCTGGGGATCGCCATCGGCGACCCGGCCGACCGGGGCCGGGGGTACGGCACGGACATGCTCCGGGCCCTGGTCGCCTTCGGCTTCGGCCGGCTGCGCCTGGAGCGGATCTGGCTCGAGGTGTACGACTTCAACCCCGGCGCGCGCCGCGTCTACGAGCGGGTGGGCTTCGTCGCTGAGGGCGTGCTGCGCCACGCGATCTTCCGCGATGGCCGGTTCGTGGACGTCCACCGGATGGCGATCCTCGCCGACGAGTGGCGGGCGACGCTCGACGTGGACACCGGTCCCTCATGAGCCAGCTCCCGTCGCTTGGACCGCGCGGCGAGGGCTGGGTCGCGATCCAGGGGGTGCTGCTGGCGCTGGTGGCACTCGGCGGGCTGGCCGGCCCGGCCTGGAGCGGCACCGGACGCGAGGCTGCGGGCGTGGCCGGCGGTGTCCTCATGCTGGCCGGCGGAATTCTCGCGAGTCGCGGACTGTTCGACCTCCGGTCCGCCCTCACGGCCCTCCCCCACCCGCGCGACGACGCGTCGATGGTCGCCTCCGGCGCCTACCGGTTCGTGCGACATCCGATCTACGGCGGGATCGTCGCCGGCGCGGCCGGGTACGGGCTCGTGGCCGCATCCCCGTTCGCGATCGTCGGCGCGGCCGTGCTCCTGGGCTTCTTCCGGCTCAAGTCGTCGAAGGAGGAGGCGTGGCTCGAGGCCCGATACCCGGACTACCCCGCCTACCGGGCCCGCACGAGGCGGATGCTTCCCTGGCTGTACTGATGGGCCCCGACCCCAGGCGCCGCTAGCCCGCCATGTCGCGGCGGGCGAGCTCCTTGAGCAGCTTGTCGATGGTGACCAGGAACGGCTCCGTCACGTCCGCGGGGAGCGCATCGCGAACCGAGTCCTTAGGCCCGTAGGCCGCCCTGGCCCGGAGCGCCGTCCGGCGCAGATCCGAGATGTCGTCGTCCCGCAGTCGGTCCGGGAGCGGCTCGAAGTACGCCAGCCAGCGAGCCGCATCGCTGTCGCGCGCCGCGGCAACCAGCCGGTCACCCGCGCGTGCCGCGAGCAGCGCGGCTTCGTCGATCACCGGGCGCTCGTGTCGCGCCGGGCCGCGCCGTGTCGCACGCCCGGAGACGCGACGACCGGACGTCACGTGCTCGAGTTGGGCGTGGCCGGCGTCCCCGCCTCGGCCGGTCGCACGAGGACGAGGCCGAGGCGCTTGCGCTCCGAGCCGTTGACGAGGATCCGGAACGAATAGTCCCCGGGCGCCGGGAAGGTCAGGTTCCAGAGGTCGATGCTGAAGGTCAGGATCGCGTCCCGGCCGTCGGGGTGGCCCTGCGCGACGATGCTGCCCGTGGCCCCGGTCACCTCGTGGCCGTCCGGATCCAGGAGAACGATCCGCAGCTCGTGCTCCCGGTCCGTCTCCGGCGCGGTCACCAGCAGGCCGACCACCAGCGCGAGGTGCGGGTGGCGGAGCGGGAAGGTCCGGCCCCCGATCCGTGTGATCCCACCGCCGAGCACGTGGAACTTGTGACCCGGCTGGGTCTCCGCCGCATCGGCAAGGAAGGAGAAGTCGATCTCGGGCATGGGGCCATCGTAGCCCGCCACCAGGGTCCCCGCGACTCGGGCACACGCCCCATCCGCGGATCCCGGCCGCCCCGGCGCTATCGCTCCCCGGCCGACCTGACGGCGGCGACCCGCTTGCGAGACGGGGCGATGACCGCGTCCGTGACCGCCGCCGCGTGGTCCCGGCCGCCGGGTCCCGGACGCCCGGCCTCGTCCGCGAAGGTGACGTCGCTGAGGGGCACCAGCGGTTCGCCGCGGAGGACCCGGGCCAGGTACTCGCCGGTGGCGGAGCCCACGGTCGCCGCGACCTGCTCCGGTGTGCCCTCGGCGATGACCCGGCCGCCGCGATGCCCGCCCTCGGGGCCGAGGTCCACGATCCAGTCCGCGGTCTTGATGACGTCCAGGTTGTGCTCGATCACGAGCACCGTGTTGCCGTTGTCGACAAGCCGGTGGAGCACGTCCAGGAGCTTCTCGACGTCGGCGAAGTGGAGCCCCGTCGTGGGCTCGTCCAGCAGGTACAGCGTCTTGCCGGTCGCGCGCCGGGACAGCTCCGTGGCCAGCTTGACGCGCTGGGCCTCACCGCCCGAGAGCGTCGTCGCCGGCTGGCCGAGGTGGACGTAGCCCAGGCCCACGTCGAACAGGGTCTGGAGCTTGTTGCGCACGTTGGGCACCGCGGAGAAGAACTCCAGGGCCTCCTCGACGGTCATCTCCAGCACGTCGGCGATCGAGCGGCCCTTGTAGTGGATCTCCAGCGCCTCGCGGTTGTAGCGCTTGCCCGCGCACACCTCGCACGGGACGTACACGTCCGGCAGGAACTGCATCTCGATCTTGATGATCCCGTCGCCCTTGCAGTTCTCGCAGCGCCCGCCCTTGACGTTGAAGCTGAAGCGGCCCGGCATGTACCCCCGGACGCGGGCGTCCGGCGTGCCGGCGAACAGCTCGCGGATCGGGCCGAACAGGCCGGTGTAGGTGGCGGGGTTGGAGCGCGGCGTGCGCCCGATCGGGCTCTGGTCGATCTCGATGATCTTGTCGATGTGCTGGACGCCCTCCACCGCATCGTGCGCCCCGACCGGCTCGCGGGACCCGGTCAGCTCGCGGGCGAGCGCCCGGTACAGCACCTCATCGACCAGCGTGCTCTTGCCCGACCCCGAGACGCCGGTCACGGCGATGAACGCACCCAGCGGGAAGGCAACGTCGATCCCGCGCAGGTTGTGCTCCCGGGCGTCTCGAACCACGAGCGCCTTGCCGTTGCCACGCCGCCGCCGCGATGGCACGGGGACCTGTCGCTCGCCGCGCAGGAAGGCCCCGGTGATCGACCGCGGCTCGGCGAGCAGGACCTCCAGCGGGCCATTCGCGATGATCTCGCCGCCGTGCTCGCCCGCCCCGGGTCCGATGTCGATCACCCAGTCGGCCGTCCGGATCGTCTCCTCGTCGTGCTCCACGACGAGCACGGTGTTGCCCAGGTCGCGCAGCCGCGTCAGCGTCGCGATGAGCTTGGCGTTGTCCCGCTGGTGCAGCCCGATCGACGGCTCGTCGAGGATGTAGAGCACGCCCATCAGCGTGGTCCCGATCTGGGTCGCCAGGCGGATCCGCTGCGCCTCCCCGCCCGACAGGCTGATGCTCGCCCGGTCGAGGGTCAGGTAGTCCAGCCCGACGTCCACGAGAAAGCCGAGCCGGGCGACGATCTCCTTGAGCACCTGGCGCGCGATCGTGCGCTCCCGCTCCGTGACCCGGTCCATCAGCGTGACCGCCCAGTCCAGCGCCTCCGTCACGGACAGGTTGGCGACCGCCGAGATGCTCCGCCCGTCCACGGTCACCGCGAGCGCCTCCGGGCGCAGCCGCCGGCCACCGCAGGTGGGGCACGGCTTCTGGACCATGAACTTCTCGAGCTCGGTCCGGATGTACTCGGACTCGGTCTCCCGGAACCGGCGCTGGAGGTTCGTGACCACGCCCTCGAACGTGGCCACGTAGCTGTTCTCACCGCGCTCGTGGCGGTACCGGACGACCACCTTCTCGTCCTTGGGTGCGTGGAGCAGGTACTCGAGGGCCTCCGGCGGCAGGTCGCGGATCGGGGTGGCGATGCTCCAGCCGTGCGAGGCGAACACGGCGTCCGTGATCTTCATGCGCCACGAGATCTCGGTGGGCATCTTGTTCCACGGGACGAGGGCGCCGCCCTTGACGCTCTTCGAGCGGTCCGGGATCACGAGGTCCGGATCGATGACCAGCTGGGTGCCCAGCCCGGTGCACGTCGGACACGCGCCGTGGGGCGAGTTGAACGAGAACGAGCGCGGCTCCAGCTCGTCGATCGTGGTGCCGTCGTAGGGGCAGCTGTAGCGCTCGCTGAAGCGGCGCTCCTCGAACTGCTCGGCCTCGCCGTCGCGCGGCACCGGCGCCACGACCATCACGCCCTCGCCCAGGCGCAGCGCCGTCTCCACCGAGTCCGCGAGCCGGGCGGCATCCGGATCCGCCACCGGCTGCCCCGTCGATGGGTCGATCGGGTGGCCGGTCTCGTCGTTGGCCCAGCCCTCGGGCGTCTCCGCACGACGGACGATGAAGCGGTCCACGACCACCTCGATCGTGTGGCGCTTGTACTTGTCGAGAGTCGGCGCCTCGGCCAGGTCGTACTGCACCCCGTCCACCCGGACACGCACGAAGCCCTGCTTGCGGGCGGCGTCGAACACCCGGTCGCCCTCGGTCTTGCGGTCCTTGACCAGCGGCCCCAGGACCAGGAGGCGCGTCCCCTCCGGCTGCGACAGCACCTGGTCGACGATCTGCTGCACGGTCTGGCGCTCGATCTCGCGCCCGCATGCAGGGCAGTGCGGGTGACCGATCCGGGCGAACAGCAGCCGCAGGTAGTCATAGATCTCGGTCACCGTGCCGACCGTCGACCGGGGGTTCTTCGACGCCCCCTTCTGGTCGATCGAGATCGCCGGCGACAGGCCGTCGATCTGGTCGACGTCCGGCTTGTCCATCTGGCCCAGGAACTGGCGCGCGTACGCGGACAGGCTCTCGACGTAGCGGCGCTGGCCCTCCGCGTAGATCGTGTCGAACGCCAGGCTGCTCTTGCCGCTGCCCGAGAGCCCGGTGATCACGACCAGCCGGTCGCGCGGGAACGCGACGTCGACGTTCCTGAGGTTGTGTTCGCGCGCTCCGCGCACGACGATCCGGTCCTGGGGCACGGGAGAAGTGTAGCGGAACCTCGTCAAACAGAACAAGTGTTCAGGACTCGGGTCGCTCCCCGGCGCGCCTGTGCGGGCCGGCGCCGGCGGACCGTGCGGAACACGGCTTCGGCTCCCGGGCGAGCTCAGGACGACAGGGGCGCCACCGACTGCTGGCAGACCTTCCAGGCGCCCTTCTCCTGGACCAGGCGGATCGACTGGTCGATCGGCACGGACTGCCCATACGCGGCGAGCCCCGACAGCAGGCTGTCGATCTGGGCGTCGGTCATCGTGGTCCCCTGCGCCGCGAGCAGCTGCTTGAGGATGGGCCGCATGGCGACCTTGTCGAAGGTCACCCCCAGGTCGCCCGAGATGGGCACCGTGGCCGTGTCGCCCGTCACCGTCGCGTCGCCGATCTTGACCTTGGAGACATCGAACTGCACCGCGTCGACCAGCGCCTGCGTGTCGACGCCCGGCAGCAGGTCGGAGCCGATCGCCGCCGGCAGCCCCAGCTGATCCCGGATGAGGTTCTCCTGGCCGGCACAGGCCAGCGCCTGCAGGCCCGCCACGTCCTTGGCGGCGACCTTGTCCAGCGCGAGCTTGACCACCGCACCCGGGCCGTCCGTGGGCGCCGCCGACGCGCACGCCGCCAGGAGGACGGCGACGGCGACCGCCAGGACGGCGAGTGCGCGCACACCGCCACCAGGCCCCCGGAGCCTCGATCCGCTCACGGCCACAGCGTACTGCGCCCCAGGTGCCGCGGCTAGCCTCGGCCGCGCCGTCCGGGCCGCTGCCCGGTGCGGCGCCGAATGTTCGGCGTCACCGTGCGATCCCAGGTCGGCCGCTCCAGCCAGCGGGCCTGCCAGCCGGCCGCGTCCTCGTCGTCGTGCTCGTCGCGGATGCCGGGAAACAGCTCCGAGGCGACGCCGGTCGCCCCACCCTCGCCGGCCGGAGACTCGCCTGTCGTGACACCGGTTGCCCCGTCCACCCCCGGCTCCTCGCCCGCGTCGAGCACCCGGACCTCGGTCACCTCGAACGAGGCCACGCCACGCTCCCGCTCCGCGCGATGCGCGGCGCCCCGGTCCTTTGCCGGCAGCAGGGCATCCTTGGCGGCCCGTTCCGCGGCCCGTGCGACGACCACCGACTGGTCCTGGTCCAGGACGCGGAGGCGGATCTGCTGGATCTCGTCCCGGAGCGCCGCCGCCCGCTCGAACTCGAGCTGCCGGGCTGCGGCCTTCATCTCGGCCTCCATCTTCGCGACCAGCCGCTCGACCTCGGCGCGGTCCGCGGCCTCGAGCTCACGGTCACGGCGCTCCGAGCTGTACACGACCGTCCGCTCCGCCACCGACCGCAGGCGGTCGTTGAGGTCGTGGATGCCCTTGATGATCGTCTGCGGCTCGATCCCGTGGTCCGCGTTGTACCGCTCCTGGACGGCGCGGCGCCGGTTCGTCTCGTCGATGGCGACCTTCATCGACTCGGTGACGCGGTCCGCGTACATCACCACCTCGCCCTGGGTGTTGCGGGCGGCGCGCCCGATCATCTGGATCAGCGACCAGGCGCTGCGGAGGAAGCCCTCCTTGTCCGCGTCCAGGATCGCGACCAGGGTGACCTCGGGCAGGTCCAGTCCCTCGCGCAGCAGGTTGATCCCGACCAGCACGTCGTACACACCCAAACGCAGGTCCCGCAGGATCGCGATCCGCTCCAGCGTGTCCACCTCGCTGTGGAGGTACTGCACCTTGACCCCGAGCTCCTTGAGGTAGTCCGCGAGGTCCTCGGCCATCTTCTTGGTGAGCGTCGTGACCAGCGCGCGCTCGCCGCGTTCCACGCGACCGCGGATCTCCTCCAGCAGGTCGTCGATCTGGCTCTCCGTAGGCCGGACGGAGATCTGGGGGTCCACGATCCCGGTCGGCCGGATCAGCTGCTCGACGACGCGCTCGCTCTTCTCGAGCTCGTACGGGCCGGGCGTGGCGGAGACGTAGATCGACTGGTTGACGTGGGCCTCGAACTCCTCGAACGTCAGCGGCCGGTTGTCGAGGGCGGACGGGAGCCGGAAGCCGAAGTCGACCAGGATCTCCTTGCGCGTCCGGTCGTTCTTGTACATGCCCACGACCTGCGGGATCGTCATGTGCAATTCGTCGACGATCAGCAGCCAGTCGGGCGGGAAGTAGTCCAGCAGCGTCCACGGCCGGGAGCCGGCCTCGCGCTGCGACAGGTGGCGCGAGTAGTTCTCGACACCGCTGCAGTAGCCGAGCTCGCGGAGCATCTCCATGTCGAAGGTCGTCCGCTGGCGAAGGCGCGCGGCCTCGAGCGCCCGCCCCTCGGCCTCCATCTGGCCGACCCGCTCCTCCATCTCGGCCTCGATCGCCGCGACCGCCGCCGCGAGCTTGTCCCGGGGCGTGACGAAGTGGGTGGCCGGATAGACGTTGAGCTCCTTGCGCTCGGCGAGCAGCTCGCCGGTCAGCGGGTCCAGCTCCGTGATCCGCTCGACCTCGTCGCCGAAGAACTCGACCCGGACGATGATCTCCGCCGACGCCGGCCCGATCTCCAGCGTGTCCCCGCGGACCCGGAACCTCGCCCGCGTGAGGGCCGTGTCGTTGCGCTGGTACTGGAGGTCGACGAGGTGGCGGAGCACTGCGTCCCGCCGGTACTGGCCGCCGACCTTGAGCCGCAGGACCGTGGCGCCGTAGTCCACGGGCGCACCCAGGCCGTAGATGCAGGACACGCTGGCGACGATGATCACGTCCCGGCGCTCGAACAGCGCGTGCGTCGCGGCGTGGCGGAGCCGGTCGATCTCCTCGTTGCGCGAGCTGTCCTTCTCGATGTACGTGTCCGAGCGCGGCAGGTACGCCTCGGGCTGGTAGTAGTCGAAGTAGCTCACAAAGTACTCGACGGCGTTGTCCGGGAAGAACTCGCGGAACTCCGAGTACAGCTGGGCGGCGAGCGTCTTGTTGTGGGCCAGGACCAGCGTGGGCTTCTGGTGGCGGGCGATGGTCTGGGCCATCGTGTAGGTCTTGCCCGAACCAGTGACCCCCAGCAGAGTCTGGTGGTGGAGGCCGCGGCCGAGCCCGTCCGCGAGGCGCTCGATCGCCGTGGGCTGGTCGCCGGTGGGCTCGAACGGGGCGACAAGGCGGAAGTCCGGCACGTCGCGAGGATACAACGAAACGTCGGGTGATCAGACAGCCGTTCTATATGTGCCACTGCGCCGACCCCCGCGAACTGGTACGAATGCGTCTCCGAGGTGGCCAAACGTGCGGATGCCGTTGGGCGGGTTCGGGTGCGATGCTCCAGCGGAGCGGCCGTCGCCGGTGCCCCGGCGCGCGCCCGCCCGCGGCCGGAGGCAGTCCACCAGGTGAGAACGAGGCGGCGCCATCAGGACGGTCAGGGCGTGGTCGAGTTCGCCTTGGTCATGCCGATCTTCGTGATGCTCGTGATGGGCCTCGTGGAATACGGCTTCCTGTACAACAACATCCTCACCGTCCAGTACGCCTCCCGCGAGGGTGTCAGCGTCGCAGCCGAGGCGGGGGCCGTCGACGGTGCCGATTGCGCGATCCTCAAGGCGGTTGAGGCGGCGCTCCAGACTCCGGTCAACAGGGCCGGCATCAACGCCATCGAGATCTTCCAGGCAGACGTAAACGGGGACCCGATCCCGGGCCGGATGAACCGGTACATTCGCACCGGTTCACTGGACTGCCCTGGCGGCCAAGTCGAACCTTACAGCCTCGACGGCGCCGAGGGATACCCGCAGACCGACCGCCACGACACGCTCAGCGCCGGGCTGGACCTCATCGGCGTGCACGTCGATTTCACCTACTTCAGCATCACGCCGCTTGGCGCCGGGCAGACCTGGACGTTGAGCGATGGGGCCACGCTTCGCATGGAGCCGAAGCAGTGAATCGCCGATGCCGCGGGGTCCGAGTCCCAGGGCGAGACCGAGAACGAGGCCAGTCGCTGGTCGAGCTCACGCTCGTCCTGCCCCTGTTCCTCCTGATTCTGATGGGCACACTTGAATGGGGCGCCGCAATCGACCACCGGACCGCGATGGCCTACGCGTCCCGGGAGGGTGCCCGGGTCGGTGCCAGCCTGGGCAAGGGTGGCGCCGACCCAAGTGCAGTTGATCCCGCGATCGTGGCGGCCGTCCAGCGCGGCCTCACCAACCCGATCCTGATGCAGAACATCACGTCCATCGCGATCTTCAAGGCGGACCCGACCACTGGGCAACCGGTCACCGGCAAGATCAACACCTATGACCGCCTCGGCAACCTGATCGGCTCGGCCGGGTGGCCGGCAGCCGACCGTGTTCCCGGGCTGGGCACCAGCGGTGACTCGATCGGCGTCCGCGTGAAGTACGACTTTCATCCCGTCACTCCCCTGGCATCACTCATGAGCCTGATCTTCGGCGGTAGCCCTCCGTACAACGTCCTGCCGATGACTGACACAACGGTCATGCACCTCGAGCCCGGCTCGTGATCCGCTCGGCCCGTGCAACTGCCGGCCGCGAACGCTCTCGCGGACAGGTGCTTGTCATGTTCGCGGCCGGCATCCCGCTGTTCGTCGGAGTGATGGCCATCGTCATCGACATCGGCAGCATCTGGAACGAGTCGATTCATGTCCAGCTCGCGGCCGAGGCCGCGGCCCTCGCGGGCGTTCCGTACATGCCGGGCGACTTCGCGACTGCGAGCACCGTAGCGAAGGCCGAGGCGAGGAAGAATGGCTTTACTTCACCGAATGCGACCGTGGTCCCAGGTGTCAATGCCGCGTCCAACCAGCGCCTCAATGTGACGATCACCGCCACCTTCGGAACCTACTTCCTCCGCGCACTTGGCATGGATACCATCAAGATCACCCGGACCGCGACCGCGGAGTACACGCTCCCGGTGCCGATGGGCAGCCCCCTTGACACCTACGGTGATAACACCGGGTACTTCTGGGCCGCCGCGGAGACCGAGGGCGCGAACCGGTCATACGGCGACGCATTCGGGACCTACTACAACCCGAGCCCGACGCTCAACAATCAGTACGATCCGAGCGGCTACCAGTACGCGATTGACATTCCCGTTGGCGCCGGTGCGACCAACGTCGACCTCTACGACCCTACGTTCTGCGCTGTTGGCGACCAGAAGGGCACCGGCGATCACTGGATCCCATGGAACGCGTCGAACTGGCCGGCGGTGTCGACGTACTACACACTGTGGTCCGATCCCGCAGCCACGCCACTCGACTACACGGATGACGTGCAGGTCGCCTCGTCGGGCACGCTGTTCGAGGCAAAGCGCCAGGTTGACAAATCGGATGCATATCGCGACCCGAATGCCACCTGGCCGACGAGCGCCTACGCGAGCCTCCCTGACTGCACCAGCGACCCATACCACAACCAGTGGTGGACCTTGGCCGCCATCACCACGCCAGGCGTGTATCGACTGCAGGTCACGACAACAAACCCGGTGAACCCGCCTGATCAGCTCGGCACCAGTGCCGAGAACATGTGGTCGCTGCGGGCGGTGCCGACGAATGCCGCCTACCAGCCCTATGTCTACGGTCTTGGCCGCATGGTCATCTATGCGAACGTGGCGAAAGGAACGACCCTCTTCTATCTCGGGCGGATCGAGGCGGTCCATGCCGGAAAGACGATGGTGATTCAGCTATTCGACCCTGGTGACGCCGCCGGGAACTCCAAGATCGAGATCCTCCAGCCGACCACCACCGGCTACGACCCCGCCAAGTTCAGCTACACGGCGGACACCAACGCGGTTGGCTCGAAGTCCGGCACCAAGGTCACCTCGCTCGCGACCACGATCAACGGGACCGGGCAGTACAACAACTCTTGGGTCACGCTCACCGTGCCGCTCCCAGTGTCCTATAGCGCCGCTCTCCCTCCGGGCGAGCCACCCGGCACGCTCGGCGGATGGTGGAAGATCCGCTACACCTTCGATAACGCGACAACGGACACGACCACGTGGCAGGTGGCGATCCGCGGCAACCCCATCCACCTCGTCCAGCCCTAGGTTGCCGAGGCCAAGCTTCGCCTCCAACCGGTACTTTTGTGCGCTTGGGCCGCCGGCGGTGCGTGCTGACAATACCCATGGGCAGTTGCGTGTCCGCTGGCACGCGTGCGCGCGCTGCGGCGCATCAGCCGCCTGACGCCCGCGCACGATCAAGGAGCACCGATGGAATTCGAGTACAAGGATCCGGCGCGAGGTCGCGGCAGGATGGTGGTCTTCGCCGGTGTGATCCTTGCCCTGGCCGCCGGCGCTGCGGCGTTCTACGTGCTCACGATGGCGCAACAGCAAGCAGGGCAGTCCGGCATCGAGAAGGTCGCGGTCGTTGTCGCGACCCGGGACATCCCCGCACGCAAGCCCATCGAAGCCGCTGACGTCGAGGTTCGCGAGATCCCGGTCGATCCGTCCAACGCCCAGGGCGTGTTCACCAACCCGACGAAGGTCATCGGGCTCGTAGCTAGCGTGACCATTCTCGCCGGGCAGCCGGTCTTCGCCAATCTGCTCGCGTCCCAGTCGGGCGGAGGGCAGTTCTCGATCCTTGACCCGGGCGAGACCGTGGGTCCGGACAGTCCCGCCTGGCGGGCAGTGTCGCTCACGGTCCCTGACGACCGCGCCGTGGGTGGCATGATCCAGCCCGGCAGCTACGTTGACGTGTTCCTCACGGCGCCGATCACGATTCCCGAGGCGCTTGCGTCTGCGGGACGGTACACCTCCGACAAGTCGACCAAGATCACCTACCAGAACATCAAGATTCTGCAGCGGGTGACGAGCTACTACATTCTCAAGGTGCCGCTGGCGATCGCCGAGGAGATCGACCACCTTCAGGCAACCGGCACCACCGCGTTCAGCTTTGCGCTGCGACCGGCCGAGGACACGCGCACCGTTGACCTGACGTCGCTCGGTGAGACGACCGACCGGATCATCGAGCGCTATGGGCTGCCGCTTCCTCAGGTGTACCCGCCCGGAAACGGCCCGCTCCGGTCAATCGCGCCCTCCGCCTCGCCGTCGGCAGCGCCGGTCGCATCGCCAGGAGCGTAGCAGTCTCGATCCGGGCGACTCGTCCGCATGCCGACGGCCAGCACCGCGCTCTCCGGGGCACTAACGGGCGGTGGCGATCGCCTCGCCCAGCGCGGCAACGACGAGCGCCCGCGTCTCGGCGGGCGAACCGCTGGCGTCCAGGACCCAGGTCGCGGACGGCCGCAGGCGGTCGGCGAGCCCGGCTTGCGCGGCGATGCGCTGCTCCGCGTCCGCGGCCGGCAGCCCGCGCGCCGCGAGCCGCGCCAGCTGGTCCTCGGGCCTGCAGGTCACGACCCACACCTGGTCGCACATCTCCGCCAGGCCGCCCTCCACGAGCTTGATCGCCTCGATCGCCACCGCCGACGCACCCGCGCGCTCGGCGTCCTCGATCGCCGCGAGGATCTGCGGCCGGGCCGCCGGGTGGACGATCTGCTCCAGCTCACGCAGCGCCGCGGGATCCGCGAACACGACGCGACCCAGCGCCGCGCGATCCAGCGACCCGTCGTCCGCCCTCACCGCGGCCCCGAACCGCCGCAGGATCTGGTCGTGCGCCGGATGTCCGGGCGCGGTCACCGACCGGGCAACCACGTCGGCATCCACGACATGCACGCCCAGCTCTGCGAGCCATCGGGCGATCTGCGACTTGCCGCAGCCGATGGGCCCGGTGATCCCGATGCGAGCCGTGCGCTGCGTCCCGATCACGGTGCCTGCTCCTCCAGCTCAAGCCAGGCGTCCTCGGCCTGCGCGAGCGCGCGTTCGACGTCGGCCAGCTCGCTCGTCACCCGCCGCATCTCCACGAAGTTGGCAGCCACTGCCGGTGTCCCCATCGCGAGCTCCAGCTGGCTCCGTCGGAGACCCAGACGCGACAGCTCCCCGTCGACGGTCTCGCGCCTGCGACGGTACGCCTCCTTGGACAGCTTCGCTCGGGTTCGCGCGCGATCCGGAGCTGCCGATGCCGGTGACGGCGGGGTGCTGCCTGCCCGGCCCCCGTTCGCGGACCGGCCGGCGCTTCGCCTGGACCCACGACCGGCCGGCGACACCGGCGGAGCCGGCACCCCGGACCCGGCAGCAGCCCCGGCGCCCCGGGGAGCCCCGCGCGCAGCACCCGTGCGCCGCCGGGCGGCCTCCGCCTCGACCGTCCAGCCGTCGGCCACCGCGGCCCGCCAGGCCCGGTAGCCGCCGTCGAACGGAACCGCCGTGCCGCCGTCCACCACCCACAGCTTCTCGCAGATGGTCTCCAGCAGGCGCCGGTCGTGCGACACGACCAGGAGGGTCTTGGGGGTCTCGAACAGGAACGTCTCGATCGCCTCCCGGGCGGGGATGTCGAGATGGTTGGTCGGCTCGTCCAGGAGCAGGAGGTTCGACGGGAGGATGCCCAGCAGCGCGAGCTCGAGGCGGGACCGCTCCCCGCCGGACAGGGATCGCACCTCCGTGAACACGTCGTCGCCGCGGAACAGGAACCGGGCGAGGTACCCGCGGGCCTCGCCGGGCGTGATCGGCATCGCCTCCATGATCGCGTCGAGGACCGTGGCGCCCGGGATCGCCGCGTCGCGCAACTGGGCGAGGTAGGCGGGCTGCACCTGGTGCCCGAACGTGACCGTGCCGTCCAGCGGCGGCAGGTCGCCCGCGATCGTGCGCAGCAGCGTGGTCTTGCCGGCCCCGTTCGGGCCCACGATCCCGATCCGCTCGCCGCGCTGGGCGGCAAGCAAGGGCGCCCGCGCCACGGTCACGGGCTCGGCGGCCTCGCTGCCGTCCGGGGCCAGCGCGCCACGCCCGGGCAGGTACCCGACCGACAGGTCCTCGAGGCGGATGACGAGCTCGCCGGAGCGGACGGGCCCGCCGGTCAGGGCCTGCCCTGGCAGCTTCAGCGACCGTCCGGATCGCGGCGCCCGGACCCGGTCCTCGCGCAGCCGGTCGAGGCGCGCCTCGTGCTCGTGCATCTTGGAGAACTTGCGATGGCTGCGGTAGCGCTGGACCAGCTCCTGCTCGCGCTCGATCTGCCCGGCCTGCGTCTCCGCGTCCTTGAGGGCACGCGCGTCGCGCTCCACCCTCTGGCGGTGATAGGCGCTGTAGTCGCCCCGGAAGGCCGTCAGCCGGCGGTCGCGGAGCTCCCAGATCCGCGACACCGTGGCGTCCAGGAACGCCCGGTCGTGCGATGCGACGAGCAGTGCCCCGGAGCGGCGTCGAAGGTGCTCCTCCAGCCACTCGATCGCGCCGATGTCGAGGTGGTTCGTCGGCTCGTCGAGGAGAAGCAGGTCCGGATTGGCGACGACCAGGCGGGCGAGCGCAGCCCGCGTCTGCTGGCCACCCGAGAGCGCCGTCGGCGGCCGCAGCCACTCGTCGCGCGCGAACCCGACGCCGGACAGGGCCTCGTCCACGCGCTGGTCCAGGGTGTAGCCACCGAGGACGTCGAAGCGGTGCTGGAGCTCGGCGTAGGCCGCGCCGGCGGCGCTTCCCCCGTGCTCCATCCGCCCGAGCTCCTCCCCCATCCGCTCGAGATGTGCCGCCCCGTGACGCACGGCGGCACGAAGATCGGGCGCCGCCATGAACGCCTCGTCGAAGTGCGCCTCCTGGCTGAGGAGTCCGAGGGTCAGCCCCCGGCGGCGGGTGACGGTGCCGCGGTCCGGCTCATCGCGGCCGGAGACGATCCGCAGCAGCGTGGTCTTACCGGCGCCGTTGGGACCGACGAGGCCCACCCGCTCACCGGTCGCGATCGCGGCATGAATCCCGTCGAGGATGACGAAGGTGCCGACCTCGCGGACGACGCCCTCGAGGCGAACCAGGCTCACCCGCCGGTCCCCGGTCTCGGCCCTGGCCTCGTTTCCGGCGCCCCGGCGACCGGTGCGGCGACCGGTGCGCCCGCTCCGAGCCGCGCCGCCGCCCTCCGGGCGGCCGCGGCGGTGCTCGTTCGCCGCGCGCGTTCACGGGCCGCCGCCGCCTCGTCACCGGTCCTGCCGAGCGCGCCCTCGCCGTCCAGCTCTACCCAGCGGCGTCCGCGCCTGAGGCCCGCTGCGGCGCCGGGTCGAGGGGTCATCGTCCGCAGCAGCGCTGCCGCAGCAGGCCGGTCCGCGGCACGGAGGCGCTGGCACCAGGAGCAGAAGTGCGTCGCGCGGATGCCGATCACGATCCGCCGGATCGGCCGGCCGCAGCGCGGGCACGGCCGGCCGGTCCGCTGGTAGACGTCGAGGCGTTCCTGCATCTCGCCGTCGCCGTCGGGGGCGGTGTAGTCGTCGATGGAGCTCCCCCGTCGCTCCACGGCCTCGGCCAGGATCTCGCGCACGTTCCGGTACAGCGCGCGCTCGTCGGCCGGGCGCAGGGAGGCCGCCGACCGGAGCGGGTGCAGGCGGGAGCGCCACAGCGCCTCGTCCGCGTAGATGTTGCCGACGCCCGCGATGAACGCCTGGTCCACGAGGAGTGGCTTGAGGCGCGCCCGCCGGCCCCGGATCCTCGAGCGGAACGCACGCAGCGT
This sequence comes from uncultured Chloroflexia bacterium, assembly GCA_963849495.1. Taxonomy (GTDB): domain Bacteria; phylum Chloroflexota; class Limnocylindria; order Limnocylindrales; family CSP1-4; genus CAIXZV01. The sequence continues at coordinate 379,950 of CAWKHN010000019.1, forward strand.
GAACGCCGGGTCCAGCGGTTCGGGACCGATCCCGTCGAACGGATCGTCGCCGGCCCGGTACAGGCCGACCCGCCCGAACTTGCGGACATCTCGGAACCGGATCTCGCGGCCGTCGTCGAGCGTCAGGGCGAGGCGCTCATATGCGTCGCGCGGCAGCCCGGCCGGCACGACGAACAGCTGACCGGTCATCTTGAGGTGGACGGTGAGAAAGGCACGGCCGTCTAGATCGAGCACGAGCTGCTTGCCCCGGCGGCCGACCGCCTCGATCCGGCGTCCCGTGACCCCGGCCACGAAGGCCGCCGGATCCTCGTCGCGGATCGTGCGTGCCCACGCGACGCGCGCTCCCGCGACCACCGGGCCGGGCCCGCCGCCCTCGGGCAGCAGGTGGCGCCGGAGATCGCGCGCGACGGTCTCGACCTCGGGAAGCTCAGGCATCGGCGGAGACGATAGGGCAGATACGCGATGATGGACGAGTGGCGGCCGGTTGGGACCGGCCCGGCCGGGTCAGCCGCCCTCGCCTGACCCCGGCGCGGCGCCCGCTTCGGCGAGGTCGGCGTCCCGCCGCGAGACGGGGGTCATCCCCTCCCACGAATCGCCCACCTTCGCCTCGACGGTCAGCGGGACCGACAGCGGCAGAGCGCCCTCCATGGCCTCGCGCAGCAGCGGCACGATCGCGTCGACCTCCACCCGCGGGACCTCGAGCAGCAGCTCGTCGTGGACGGAGAGCAGGAGCCGGGCGCGGTACCCGCCGGCACGCAGCGCGCGATCGAGCCGGATCATCGCGATCTTGACGATGTCGGCGGCCGTGCCCTGGATCGGCATGTTGATCGCCATCCGCTCCCCGGCCGCGCGCAGCGACGGGTTGCGCGCCTCGAGCTCCGGGATCCGCCGCTTGCGGCCCAGGAGCGTGGCGACGTAGCCCTGCTCGCGGGCGGTCTCGCGGATGTGGAGCATGTAGCGGCTGATGCCGCTGTAGGCAGCGAAGTAGGAGTTGATGAACTCCTGGGCGTCCTGGCGGCTGATGCCCGCCCGGCTGGACAGCCCGAAGTCGCTCATGCCGTAGGCCAGCCCGAAGTTGACCATCTTGGCCATCGAGCGCTCGTCGCCCGTCACGTCGCCGCGCTCCTTGCGCAGCACGCGGGCAGCCGTCTCGCGGTGAATGTCCGCATCGCGGGCAAAGGCGTTGCGCAGGTGCTCGTCACCCGACACATGGGCCAGGATCCGGAGCTCGATCTGGCTGTAATCCGCGGCCACCAGCGTCGTGTCCGGCGCACCGGCCACGAACGCGTGCCGGATCCGCCGCCCGAGCGGCGTCCGGATCGGGATGTTCTGGAGGTTCGGATCGGACGACGAGAGCCGGCCGGTGGCCGCCACGGCCTGGTTGAACAGCGTGTGAAGCCGCCCGTCGGGACCGACGAGGTTGGGCAGCGCTTCGACGTACGTCGAGCGCAGCTTGGTGTAGATCCGCCAGTCCAGCACGGGCTCGACGACCGGGTGCACGCCGCGCAGCTCCTCGAGCACCGTGGCGTCGGTCGAGTAGCCGGTCTTCGTCTTGCGGCCCTTGGGCAGGCCCAGCTCGACAAACAGGATCTCGCCCAACTGCTTCGGCGAGCCGATCGTGAACTCGTGGCCGACGGCGTCGAAGATCGCCTGCTCGAGGCGCGCGATCTCGGCCGCGAACTCGCGCTCGAGGGCGCCCAGCGCCACCTCGTCGAGGGCGATGCCGGCCGCCTCCATCCGGGCCAGGATCGGGATCAGCGGCAGCTCCACCTCGGCGAACAGGCGGTCGACACCGTCGTCGCGGAGGGCCTGCTCCAGCGATGGACGGACCGCGAGCGCCGCGAGCGCCTCGAGCCCGGCGACGGCGGTGGGCGGCAGCCCGGCGGCGGCCGGCGGCAGCACGAGGTCCAGCCTCTCCGCCACGACGTCGGCGATCTTCTGTGCGCGCAGGGCGGCGTTGACGAGATAGGCGGCGATCTGGGTGTCGCAATCGACGGTGAGCGGCGTCGCGTCGGGGTCCTCGGCAAACCGCGCCGTGAGCAGCGGCTTGACCTCGTGTCCGACGAGCCGGGCCCCGATCGCCTCCAGCAGGTGCCGCAGCGCGACGGAAGCCTCCGGGCCTTCGGCGGCGACGGCCCGCCCGTCGTCACCGGCTACCGCCAGCGCCAGCGCCGTCCCCGCCAGCGGCCGCGGGTCGTCCACGACGAGCGCGGTCCCCACGCACGGCTGCGCCCGGAGCCAGGCCTCGAGGCCTGCGACGCCTGCCTCGTCGACGACCTCGATCCGGCCCGGATCGACGATCGCCGCGGCCAGCGCACCCGGCAGATCACCTGCCGCCATCGCAATCGCCTCGGCCCGCTCCTCGGCCGCGCGGTTCCCTGCGAGCCCGCCGAGGCTGCCCGCTCCGCGGCCGCCGGCCACGACGTCGAAGTCCATCGACAGCTGGAGCGGGCCGCCGGACCCCTGCGACGGAGGTGCGGCGCCGGCGCGCGTGCCCGCGTTCGGTCCGCCCGGTCCGGTCCCGGCACCGCGACCGACGCCCTGGGCCGCCGGGAAACCGGCCTCGCGGACCTGCCGGAGAGCGGTGATCGCGTCCTCCGGTCGCTCACCGGTCAGCGGCGGCAGCCGGTCGATCAGGGTGCGGAACTCGTACTCACGGAACAGCCGGACCACGGCCTCACGGTCGTACTCCCCCACCCGGCCGCGGTCCGGATCCAGCCGGACATCGACGTCGTGCACCAGGCGCATCAGCTCGCGGCTCTCGAGGACCGTCTCCCGGTGGTCGGTCAGGAGCGGGCGAAGCTTCTCGGGCGTCACCTCGTCGAGGTGCAGGTACAGGTTGTCGAGCGAGCCCCAGGTCGCGATCAGCTTCGAGGCGGTCTTCTCCCCCACCCCCGGGATGCCAGGGATGTTGTCGGTCGGGTCACCCTTGAGCGCCTTGTAGTCCAGCATCTGGTCGGGACGCAGGCCCCACCGCTCGTCGATCCGCGCGATGTCGTAGGCGACCGTGTTGGCGATCCCGCCGCGCAGGGAGACCATCAGGCGCGTGCGCTCGCTGACCAGCTGGAGCATGTCCAGGTCGCCGGTGAGGATGGTGACCTCGAGGTCCGCGGACTCAGCCTGGTCGACGAGCGTGGCGATGACGTCGTCCGCCTCGAAACCCTCCTGCTCGTAGACCGGGATGCCCAGCGCCTTCACGACCTCCCGCACCTTCGGGATCTGCTCGCGCATGTCGTCCGGCATCTTCGTCCGGGTCGCCTTGTACTCGGCGTATCGCTCGTGGCGGAAGGTGGGCTTGCCCAGGTCGAAGGCCACCGCGATCCGGTCGGGCTTCACGTCGCCGATCGCGCGGAGCACGATGTTCGTGAACCCGAACACCGCCGTGACCAGCTCGCCGCGCGACGTCGTCAAGGGCTGGTCGATCAGGGCGAAGAAGCCTCGATAGATGAGGCCGTTGCCGTCGAGCAGCAGGAGGCGTTCCATCGGCGGGACCGTGCGGGGTGGGACCGGGCAAGTGTAGCCGCCGGGGCTGCGGGGGTTGTCGGCTCGGGCGGCAGGGGCCTCGGGCTGACGATCGCCCGGGACGGCCGCCGGCGCAGATCAGGCCAGCCGGCGCGACCCCCAGCGGAGGACGACGAGCGCAGACCCGATGACGAGTGCGGCGCCCCCGGTGATCAGCAGGATCTCGCCGATGCCGGGGCCACGACCCACCGCCGAGGCAACCGGCGGCGTCACGGCCTTCGACCCGGTGCCGTCCGGCGGGAGCCCGCCGGCGGCATCCGACGAGGCCGCTGGCCCACGATCGATCGCACTCCCGGTCCCGCCGGTGTCGCTGCCGGTCTCGTCGGATTGGGCGACGAAGTCGCCGGCCGACGCGGCGGGCGAGGCCCCCTGCCGGGTTGCCGGCGACCGGATGGCGGCTGGCGCCGCCGATGGGACGGAGACGGCCGTGGGAGCCGTTGCCGATGGTGCCGGCGCGGGCGCCTCAACCGGGGCCGCCGCCAGCCCGCTCGTCGCGGTCCCGGCACCCAGGGGCGCCCCGGCCACGACGCCGAGCAGCAGGCCGGCGAGGCCGAGGGTGGCCAGACCCGTGCCGAACGGTGCCGCGAAGCGGAAGCGGGGACCCGCCAGGATGCCCGCGAACCGCCGCCAGCCGGACGGCCGGAGGGCGGCGGCCTGCTCCGGGGTCAGCGTGAAGGATCGCGGCCGCACCGGGGCCGGCAACTCCGGCAGGGCGGCCGCGATCACGCGCAGGTCGTGGTGGAGGGCTGCGCACACCGGGCAGCCGGCGACGAGGGCCATCGCAGTCGCGAGATCGGCACCGGCGGCATCGCCTACCGCATGGGCGGCGATCAGCTGGAGGTCGTGGGTGGCGTGGGATCGGAGGTCGGGGGTGCGGGCCATGTCACTGCACTGACGACGCGTTCCGGGTCCCGGTTCCCATCCCGTCAGGGGCCGGGGTCAGGGCGTCGTCCGAGCAACCGCGCGACGATCAGGGCACCGCCCAGGACCAGCATCAGCAGCGACATGACGGGAACCACACCCGGCAGTCCCCCACCCTCCCCGGTGGAGGTGTCCCTGGCGAACGGGGCCGGCGTCGGTGCAGCGCTGGCTGGGGGCGCGGCGGCATCGCCGGCCACCGGGCTCGCCGCCGGGATGGGGCTGCTGACGACGATGGGGGCCGCCGCCGCGGCCGACGGCACGGCGCTGGCCGCCTCCGGGCCGGCAGCCCCGCTGAAGTTGCTCGTCCGCGAGGAGTCGGCGCTCGTCGCGGTCCCGGCACCCAGGGGCGCCCCGGCCACGACGCCGAGCAGCAGGCCGGCGAGGCCGAGGGTGGCCAGACCCGTGCCGAACGGTGCCGCGAAGCGGAAGCGGGGACCCGCCAGGATGCCCGCGAACCGCCGCCAGCCGGACGGCCGGAGGGCGGCGGCCTGCTCCGGGGTCAGCGTGAAGGATCGCGGCCGCACCGGGGCCGGCAACTCCGGCAGGGCGGCCGCGATCACGCGCAGGTCGTGGTGGAGGGCTGCGCACACCGGGCAGCCGGCGACGAGGGCCATCGCAGTCGCGAGATCGGCACCGGCGGCATCGCCTACCGCATGGGCGGCGATCAGCTGGAGGTCGTGGGTGGCGTGGGATCGGAGGTCGGGGGTGCGGGCCATCAACCCTCCTCCCCGCGGAACAGCCCGATGGAGCCCTCGAGCCGGTCGCGCAGCGCGAGCCGGCCCCGGTGGATGCGGGACTTGACCGTGCCCAGGGACACGCCGGTCATGTCGGCGATCTCGGCGTAGTCGTACCCCTCGACATCGAACAGCACGATCGCGTAGCGCTGGTCGGGCGTGATCCCTGCCAGGGCTGCCTGGAGGACCCGTGCGCGCTCGCCGTGCATCGCCGTTCGCTCCGGATCGGCCTCGGGGCCTGCCGGCGGTTGCCAGCTCTCGTCCTCGAGCTCCGGGTACGGCTGGGCCGGCCGCCGCTTGCGGAGCCGCTGCTGGTCCATCGCCGCGTTGATGGCGATTCGGCTGAGCCACGAGCGAACGCTGCCGCCGCGGAACGCCCGCAGGTTCCGATAGGCGGAGAAGAAGGCCTCCTGGACAGCGTCACCCGCCTGGTCCCGGTCGGGAACCATGCGCGCAACGAGCGCGTAGAGGTGGTCCTGGTAGCACTCCACGAGGCTGTTGAACGCATCGAGGCTGCCGTCCCGCGCCTGCTCGAGCAGGATCAGGTCCCGGCGCTGGATCGGGTCGTCCTTGGCCTCGGACGCGCTTGCGTCCTGCACGACGGGCGCGGCCCTCCTGACGGGGATGGTGAGGCGCGCCGAGTCTAGCATCGGGCCAGGGCGGAATCGAAGAGCCCGAGGGCACTGGGCGAGATCGGCATCATGGCCCGGACGCCCGGCGCCGGGCCGAGGTTCCCCGCCGGGTCATCGTGGCGGGCGAACCGTCACCCCTGTGTCCGCCTCCGCTACAATTCAGCCTTCGGGCCGAAGTGGCGGAATGGCAGACGCGGCGGTCTCAAACACCGCTGGGGGCAACCTCATCCGGGTTCGAATCCCGGCTTCGGCACCACATCTGGCAGCATCCCTGTCGCGGCAGAGGCGCTCGCCGCGGGTCCGGCCCGGGCCTACGGGTACAGCTGGTACTCCTTGCCGACCTCGAGCGACGCCTTCGCGCTCGCTCCCGCCTTCATCCCCTCGTCCCCGATCTCCTCGGCCTTGCCCTCGGCGCCGGCGACCTGCTTGCTCAGGGTTGCCGTGATCGTCACGCCGGTCGAGAAGTCGGACGCGCGGTAGACACCCTGGATCGCCTTGACCAGACCCGCCGCGGACGCGGACGAGCCACTGCTGCTGATGTAGCCGTCGGCCGCATCGATGTACTTCTGCAGGTTGTCGGCCTTTCCGGTGACCTTCCCCTTGATCGACCCGCTGCTGTAGCCGAGCCCGAGCAATTCGAGCTTCGCCGCGGCGACCGTCCCAATCGGCGGAGCTGCCGCGGCCGCGAGCGCTGCCGGATTGAAGCCGCCGACGGCCAGGCCGGCCTCGGCCTCCCCGGTCACCGACTGGAGGAAGATGTGGTCCATCTGCCGGTCCCACAGCAGGGTTGCCTCGACCTTGCCGGCCGCCGTGACGCTGCCCTTGGCAGCTGGCAGCTTCGGAACGGCAAGCTCGGCGGCGAGCTCGCCCTTCAGTCCGGCGCCGACCTTGAGGGTCGGCCGCAGGGTTGTCGGGTCGCCCGCGGTCGTCCGCTCGACACCGGTCGTGACGTAGAGATCGGCCTGGCCCGACCCCTTGAGTGCGCCGAGGCCGTCCTTCGAAAGCTCGGCCTGCACACCGCCCGCGAGGCCCATCGTCACCGTGTTCGACACGAGATTGCCCTGCCAGCTGCCGACAACGCCGCCGCGCGCGATGACGTCGAGAGGGGACGGAAGCATCGCCGCAACGCCCAGCTCGCCGAGGAGGGCGGCGACTCCACCGGCGGCCGTGCATGTCGTGGCGCCCTTCGACGTCGGGAACGAGAACTTGAGAGAGGCGGAGCCCTTGACCCCGGCCTCGATCTCGCCGGCGACGTCCGGGCCGCCCTGGCCCTGCGCACCCTGGGCGGGCGCCCCGGCCCCGGACGCGGGAGTGGCGGGTGCCGGTGCGGCCGCGCCCGGTGCCAGTGCGGCGGATGCGGAGGTTGCCGGTGCACCGCCGGGTGCGGCCGCCGCGGGTGGGCCGCCGGGCAGCGGTGCCGGGCTGCCGCCTCCAAGCTTTTCCCACACCGTCGCCATGCCACCTGTGGGCATCTGGACCTTGACGTCCGCCTTGGCGCCCTTCTCACCGGCTGCCAGGTTGGCGAAGACGGTTGCCTCGCCATCGACGGACACGTTGTAGCCCGTTGACGTCCGCTCCACGCCCACTGCTGCGCTGCGCCCCATCTTGATGTTGCACGGCACGTCCACCTCCTGGAGCGGCACCGTGATGTCGGCCTGGCCGGTGAGGCGGGCGAACGACTTGTCGTTGTTGTCCGGCTTCGGCATGTACATGTCGATGCACGGTCCGACGGTCTCGCTCAACGCCTCGCATGCCTCGCCCTTGAGCTTCTGCTTCACCCAATCGGCTCCGGCGCGGATGTCGTCACCCCATGCGTCGGCGGCCTTCTTCGCCGCGCCCGCGACCGCCACGACGCCCGGGGCCACAAGGCCCGCGACATACGGCGCAGCTGCCTTCGCGGCATCGGTGACCACCGCGGCTCCTGACTTCGCGTCCTGGTAGAGCTTGGCGGCGGTCTTGACCCCGGTGTCGGCGACGGCCTTGGCAACCTTGACGGCCGTCTTCTTTGCCTCGCGGAGGCGTCTCTGTGCCTCCGCCTTCTTCCGCTCGAGATAGGCCGCAGCGTCCCCAAGGGGGTCCTTCGCGGCGGCGAACTGGCGGAGACGGGTTCCGACGCTGCCGAGCAGGCTCAGGATTCGCGGGTTGATGTCGCCGACCCAGCCCTGCACGCGGCTGATGGCCCTCCGCGCCAGCACGGCTGCGCTCCGTTTGGCAGCGCTCACGAGGTTGCCGACCTTCGTCTTTGCGACATTCCAGCCGGCGACGACGGCGCCCTTCGCCTGGCGCATCGTCTGCTTCACGCAGGTGGCGGCAGTGTCGAAGCTCTGCTTGGCCGCCTTCGCCGCGGACGCGATCTTCTTCTTGACGGTGGCCGCGGCACTCTTCGCCGCGGCGACGGCGGCATCCTTCACCTCGCCGAGCGTCGTGGCGATGGCCACCGCGGCATCCTTCGCCTTGTTCGCGAGGGTGCCGACCTTCATGCCGAGGATCGGGATCTCCGTGTCGGCGATACCCGCCACCACCCCGCGCGCCAGATCGACAGCCTTGTCGCGGAGGCCCTTGACCGATTTCGCGGCCTCGACGAGCGCGCACGACCGCTCGTCCCCGCCGGCCTGCGTGATCGGCTGCGACGCCGGCTCGACACCTGGCGTGGCCGGACCGGACGGCTCGGCGGCGGGCGCCGGCGGGCCGGCGGTGTGGGAGACGGCCGGCTCGGCACCCGGTGGCGCAGCCGCCCCCGGTGTCTCCTGCCCGACCGCGTGCTTCACGGCTTCGTCGAGGACCGTGAGACCTGCCTCGACCTCGGGTGAACCGACGGCGGGCGCGAGCGGGTCGACGAGACCTTCCACGACGGGCGCGACAGCGTGGACCTTCTCGGCTGTGCGATCGCCCTTTGCCTTGGCCGCACTCGTCCGCGCCTGCTCGGCCGACGCCGCCGCGGCAGCCGCGACGGTCGTCCCCGAGAACATGGACTCGCACGCGGATTCCGCCTGCGTCTTGCCGGCCTCCATCCGGCCGGTCCCGGCGACCACCTTCTCGTCCGCCTCGCCGGCAGCCTCGTCGGCGCCCTTGCGCGCGTCGGACCTGGCCTTGTCGGTTGACGACTCGGCGGATTTCAGGGTGGAGGTCCCTCGGCCCAGGTACCCGGAGACGTCGATCTCGCCGAGCCCGGGGATGTTGATCCGCTGGACCGCGACGTCGGCGTCCGTGTCGTGCCCGGACACCTCCGTCGGAGAGTCACGCGGCGAGCCGAGCTCGGACGTGGCCCTGCCTCTCCCGCGGCCGTGCCCGAACATCGCGGCAACCGCGGCGTTCCCGGCGAGGCGCTGGAGATCGAGAAGCGAACCCGCCACGAGCGCCCCGGGCGGCGCGACCCAGTGAATCCGGGCACCGCCGCGCCCGGCGGGAGGGACAGCGTCCCGGCTGGGTCCCCCGGCCACGGCCAGCGCGCCACGCCCGTCTGCCTGCTCGAGCGCGGGCTCGCCGTGTTCGGCGAGCCCACCGTGGTCTGCGAACGAGGCGGCCAGGAACGACGCCTGTGCCGAGATCCCGGGACCCGGGGTCGCGGCGGCGCGCGGCGGCGGACGGTGGCCGGCCGTCGTGCGGACGTGGCTCCGGGCGGGTGTGGCGACAGCTGCCGGGGCGGTCATTGCCAATGCCACGCCCGCAGCCGGGTGCCGCATCGGGCGGGCCGGGCTCGCATCAGCCGGCGAGGCTCGGATCGGTCGCCTGGTCGATCATGAGCTCGGATGCCGGCCCGGGAGTGTTCGCCGCATCCGGGCAGTCGACACACGGCTTGCGCTGTACGGCGAACCCCGCGCCGTCCGACGCCGCCGCAGGCCCTCGTCCATGACCGGCCAGGGTCGCGAGCGGGCTCAAGCCGGGCTCGGCGCCGGAACGACGGACGAGCTCGGCGACGGACCGGTTCCCAGCGCGCCGCTGGAGATCCAGCGCGGCGCGGACAACCGGATCCACGCGCTCGCGCACGACGTGCGGTCGGCTCGCGGCGGCCGGCTCGAGGTCCGTCTGCAGCGTGCGATCTCTCACGGCGGCACCCCAGCGCAGGGCAGATGCCCGTTGATCGGCAGGGTAGGCACGCGCGTCTGGCCGGACAACGGGTCACGAGGCAGATCCGCTGCCCGATCGGGCAATTCTTGCCGGGACCCGGGTGAGGACCCGGAAAAGCGTGACGCAGAACGTGCCAGCCTGCCCGGCAATGGCTGGGAGACCCTGATCGGGACTATCATGAACTCCTCAGAATTGCGACACAACATGATCCAGCGAGGTTCCACGCCCGCGACCCATCAGGCTCGCGGGACCCAAGGCGACTCCTGCCGGAACGCCGCGTCGGGAGCCAGTGGACGCCGGGAGGAGGCGATCGCAACGGGTCAGATCGAACAGCGTTGGTCGCCTGAGAATCTCCCGGATCAACCGCATCCCGCCCCGACAGGCATGCCGCACAACAAGCGTGCGTGCCGTCGCTCGCGGGCCGTCATCGGAAGGGGCACGGCGTCCCGGTGCCCCGGTGGTAGACAGGTGGTGGAGCACAGCGCATGAAACGACCCATGAACCTCGCGACGGTCGGTGGCTCAGCTCGCTGAGCGGCCGATCCGCGTGGCTTCCTCGCACGGACCAAGGAGAACCATTTTGAGAGCTCGTCTCGTCGCGCTTCCGGCGCTAGCAGCCGTCTCGATCCTCGTCTCGGCGTGCGGTGGCACCTCGGCGACCCCGTCGCCGTCCACCGCCCCGGCCTCGACGGCACCGTCGACGGCCCCGTCAACTGCCCCGTCGACCGCGCCCGTCAGGCTCGCCCGCCGCAGGCCTCAGCGTCGACTCGTTCGACGCCAGCTTCTCGGCGATGGCCCAACTCACCAGCGTGTTCGCCGCCGGCTCGGGGATGGTCGGGGTGATCCTGCCCGACGCCACGACGTCGGCCCGCTACACCAGCTACGACCTCCCGTACCTCAAGCAGGCCTTCGAAGCCGCCGGGTACAAGGAGGGTACCGACTTCAAGATCGACAACGCCTCGGGCACGGCCACGACCGAGCTCGCGCTCGCCCAGGCTGACATCACCGCAGGAGCCAAGGTCCTGCTCGTCGACCCGCTCGACAGCACCACCGGCAACCAGATCCAGGCAGCCGCTGCGGCCGCCGGGGTCACGATGATCAGCTACGACCGGGCCACGTTCCAGGGCACGAACACCTACTACGTCTCCTTCGACAACGTCCAGGTCGGCAAGCTGATCGGCCAGGGCTTCATGGACTGCGTCACCTCCTGGGGCGTCAGCAACCCGCAGGTATTCACTCTGGACGGCGGCCAGGACACCGACCCCAACGCGATTGACTTCGCCAAGGGCTACAACTCGGTGATCTGGGGCCAGTCGGTCGCCCAGGTGACCAAGGGCGCCACCAACAGCGCCGGCATGACGCTCGTCGGCGAGCAGCTTGCCCCCGGCTGGGACAACAAGCAGGGCGGCACCATCTTCCAGCAGGCGTACACGGCCAACCCGTCGATCAACGCCACCGTCGAGGCCAACGACGGCCTGGCGGGCGCGGTGATCACCGTGCTCAAGGCCGCCGGCGTCCCAGCCAAGAAGGTCCCGACCACCGGTCAGGACGCCACCCTCCAGGGCATGGAGTACGTGCTCCAGGGCTACCAGTGCGGCTCCGTCTACAAGCCGATCTACCTTGAGGCCCAGGCGGCCGTCGCCCTGGCCACCTACCTGCGGGCCGGCCAGACGCCGCCTGCGGCGCTCGTCAACGGCACCACCACTAACCCCGCCGACGCGTCGCAGACTCAGCCGGCGATCCTCCTGACCCCGTACTGGGTCAACGCTGCCAACATGGAATCGACCGTGATCAAGGACAAGTTCATCTCCGCGACGGACCTGTGCGCCGCGGTCGGCGCCAGCGTCTGCACCGCGGCCGGCATCCAGTAACAGCCTGAACACTCCCGGCAGCGGATCCGCACGTTGCGACCCGCGCCGGCAACGCAGCCCGGTGTCGCACCCGCATTCCGCGGGTGCGACACTGCGTTAACGCAGCACTCGACCCAACACGGCATCTGCCCGCGCATCGGCGGAGCGAGGGAGGCACCATGGACATGATGGCTCAACCCCAGGAGCCGGCGGTTGCCCCCGCCGGGGGGCCGGCGGTGGCGAGCACGCCGACTGTCGAGCCGCTTCTCAAGCTGCGGGGCATCAGCAAGCACTTCGGTGCCGTCCAGGCCCTGTACCACGTCGACCTCGACCTGCCTCCCGGGCAGGTGACCGCCCTGTGCGGCGACAACGGCGCCGGCAAGTCATGCCTGACCAAGAGCATCGCGGGCATCTACCAGGTCGACGAGGGCGAGATGTTCTGGGAGGGCAAGCCCGTCCACATCCACAATCCGAACGACTCGGCGGCGCTGGGGATCGAGACCGTGTACCAGGACCTGGCCCTCGCCGACAACCTGGACATCGTGCAGAACATGTTCCTGGGGCGTGAGCGCCGAACCCGTGGCCTGCTCGACGAGGACAGCATGGAGCGCGCCGCAGCGGAGACGCTCGCGAGCCTGAACGTGACCACCGTGCGGTCGATCCGCCAGCCCGTCGCCACGCTGTCGGGCGGCCAGCGGCAGGCCGTCGCGGTCGCCAAGGCCGTCATGTGGAACTCCAAGCTGGTGATGCTGGACGAGCCGACGGCTGCGCTGGGCGTCGCGCAGACGAGGATGGTCCTCGATCTCGTGCGACGGCTCAAGGACCACGGGCTCGCCGTCATGATGATCTCGCACAACCTCAACGACGTGTTCGAGGTGGCCGACCGGGTCGCCATCCTGCGCCTCGGGCGAATGGTCGCCCAGGACTGGCTGACGGCCTTCGACCGCCAGAGCGTCGTCGACTACATGACCACCGGCAGGTCGAGCCGCCAGGTCGCGGCGTCCGGCCCCAGCCATGGGCAGGAGTGATCGCATGACCGGGAACGAGGCCGAGCCGAAGCCTGCGGGGAGCGCTTTCGTGGACGAGGATGAATCCGCACTCGACCTGACCGCCGCGTCGGAGAGGGCAGTCCCCCAGGCGATCGTCGCACAGACCCTCGGGGAGTACGGGCGGGCGTGGATCGCCCGGGTGAGGGGCGGGGATGCCGGGGTCCTGCCGGTGGCGCTTGCCCTGGTGGCCGTCGTCATCGTGTTCACCATCGTCAGCCCGAACCACGTCTTCCTGTCCGCAGGCAACCTGGTCAACCTGTTCGACCAGAGCGCAGTGTTCATCGTGCTCGCGATGGGCGAGGGCTTCGTGCTGCTGCTGGGCGAGATCGACCTCTCGATCGGCTACGTCGCGGCGATCGGCGGGATCGTGGCGGCCGAGCTCGTGCAGCCCGACGTGAACCTGCCCTGGGGCCTGGCGATCCTCGTTGCGCTCGCGGCGACGGGCGCGATCGGGGGCATCCAGGGGTTGATCATCACCAGGCTGGGGATCCCCGCCTTCGTAGTCACGCTGGCCGGCTACCTGATCTGGTTCGGCGTCATGATCGTCCTGCTCGGCGCCGCCGGCGGCGTCGGCATCACCAGCACGGTGCTGCCGAACCAGCAGGCGCTGTACGGCATCGTATACAGCTACATCGACCCCACGCTCGGCTGGATCGGGCTCGTCGTGATCGTCGGCCTGGTCGGCATCATGATGTGGCGGCGGGACAGCGGGCGGCGGCGGAGCGGCCTGGTCGCCCCTCCAGTTGGGCTGACCCTCGCCAAGATCGTGGCCGTGGCCGTGGCCGGCATCGCGGTGGTGGCCATCTGCAACCTGGACCGCGGCAGCTTCCTCCCGATCATCGGCACCCCCTGGGTCATCCCCCTCGTCCTCGGCGTGCTCGTGGTCTGGGCGACCCTCCTCGAGCGGACCCAGTTCGGGCGCCACGTGTACGCCGTGGGCGGCAACCCGGAGGCGGCCCGCCGGGCGGGCATCAATGTCTCCCGCGTGCGCACCCTGGGCTTCGTCCTGTGCTCGATGACCGCCGGGATCGCCGGCGTGATCTATGCCTCCCAGCTGGGCGGCATGACAACCAACATCAACGGCGGCCAGCTCGTCCTGTACGCGGTGGCAGCTGCGGTCATCGGCGGCACCAGCCTGTTCGGCGGCCGGGGCCGGGCGATCCACGGCCTCCTCGGCGGCCTCGTCATCGGGGCCATCTACAACGGCCTGTACCTGCTGGGGCTGCCCATCCAGTACCAGCTCATCGTCACCGGGCTCGTCCTCCTCGCCGCGGTCAGCGTCGACTCGCTGTCGCGCCGTGGTGCCGGGACGGGGAGCATGATCCGCACCTGACCACTCGATCGGTCGGGGCCCCGCGGCCAGGATGGGCAGCTTGCGCTCCGTCAGCCAGTGCGCAGTTAGCGGGCGTCCCCCTACCCGCAGTGCGCCCGCACCTTGCCCTTCCTCGCAATCCAAGTGTAGCCGGCAGCCTTGCACTGCGCCTTCTTCGTGTAGGCCGATGGCGGCGTCGTCGCGGGGACGCTCGTGGCCGTGACCGCGTTCATCTGGTCGCCCACGCTCGACAGCGCGTTGGAGGTCTGACTGCCCAAGTACAGTGTCGCTCCGATCGCAATGATCGCGATAAGAGCAAGGATGAGCCCGTACTCGACGAGCGCCTGACCGGCCGCTAGGCGATGACCCGGCGGCGTGATTGGGCTGTTGCTGATGGGGTGTGCGGTCATGATCGTCCTCGGTCTCTGTCTTGCCCCCACCCTATTCGGAGTCGTCTGCTACCTCAACGGTACGGAAGTCCACCGTGCCGCCCCGGACCCACATCTGTGACCTCGGTGCCGCTCAAATTCCACGATCCCTGTGCGCGAGAGCCTAATGGCCAGCGCCGCGGTTGCCGTGGGACGCTACCCTCATGCGGTGAGCGGCCTCGTCTCGACGACCAACCTGACGAAGCGATATCCCGGCGTGACCGCACTCGATGACCTGACGGTCGAGATCGAGCACGGGATCATCGGTCTCGTCGGCTCCAACGGTGCGGGCAAGAGCACGCTGATCAAGATCCTGCTTGGTCTCATCGACCTGACGAGCGGCTCCGCCTCGGTGCTCGGCCTCGACGTCCGAACCCAGGGACCCCAGATCCGCCAGTCCGTGGGCTACATGCCCGAGCATGACGCCCTGCCGCCCGACCTCACGGCGACCGACCTCGTGGCGCACCTGGGCCGGATCAGCGGGCTGCCGGCATCGGCGTCCCGGGAGCGGACGGCGGAGGTCCTGCGTCATGTCGGCCTGTACGAGGAACGGTATCGCGCGATCGGCGGCTACTCCACCGGGATGAAGCAGCGCGTGAAGCTGGCCCAGGCGCTGGTCCACGATCCGCGCATCCTCCTCCTCGACGAGCCGACGAACGGCCTCGACCCCGGCGGCCGCGACGAGATGCTGGGCCTCATCGAGCGAACCGGCACCGAGTTCGGGATCACGGTCATCGTCGCCAGCCACCTGCTGGGCGAGATCGAGCGGGTGTGCGACTTCCTGGTCGCGATCGAGGGTGGCCGCCTGCTTCGGGCGGCGCCGCTGGGATCGCTCACGAGCCGCACCGGCATGATCGCCGTCGAGGTGGAGGACGGCGAGGCCGCCCTCGCCACCGCCCTCGCCGAGCGGGGCCATCCGGTCACCTGGGACGGGCGGGAGCTGCTGGTGGCCATCGAGGACGACACCGCGTACGACGCCGTGCGCGATGTGGTCGCCGAACTCGGCCTGGCCCTTGTCCGCCTCGAGCCCCGCCGGCGGAGCCTGGAGGAGCTGTTCCGCGGTGACGTGCCCCCGATGCCGCCTGCCTCCGCACCCGCGGCGGGCGGAGGGATCGCCCCGTGACCGGCGACGTTCCGGTGGCTCCCGGATCCCCCACCGGGGTGCGCAACGGCGAGCCTGCGACCGGGAGCATCTACGATCTCGGCTATCGCCATTACGACGGCCCGCGCCTGGGCCGGCGGTACGCCCTCCTGTCCCTCCTTGTGTACACGCTCAAGACCACGTACGGGATCGGACGCGGCGGACGCGCCAAGATCCTGCCGTTCGGGCTGGCGGCCATGGGCGTCGTGCCGGCGCTGATCGCCGTCGCGTTCCTGGCCTTTGCCCGGCAGGCGGGCGAGGCCGGGCGGCTGCTGGAGGAAGCGTCGCCCCTGCGCTACGACTCGCTGTACGGGGCGATCGCCCAGATCGTGTTCCTGTTCTGCGCGGCCCAGGCGCCGGAGCTCCTCGGCAAGGACCAGCGCTACCACGTCCTGTCGCTCTACTTCTCACGGGCGATCGCACGCAGCGACTACGTCGTGGCGCGGATCGGCGGCTTCGCGATCGCGATCCTCATCCTCGTCCTCACTCCCCAGGCCATCGTGTTCGTGGGGCGCATCGTCTCGGCCCCCGACGTCCTGACCGAGCTCGGCGACAATTTGCCGGTCCTGCCGGCGATCCTCGGCCAGGGCCTGCTGACGGCGGGCCTGCTCGGCGCGATCGCGGTCACCGTCTCGGCGTTCACGCCGCGACGCGCCTACGCCACCGCGGCCATCATCGCGGTCATCGTGGTGCCGCCGATCATCGCCCAGTTGGCCGACCAGATCACCCGCCCGGAGCTCGCCCGGTGGACCGTGCTCGCCAGTGCCCAGGACGTCCTCACCGCCACGAATGCCTGGATGTTCGACGTGGCGCCCGACAGCGAGCCGGTCCGGTCCGCCGCCCTGCCACCCGAGGTCTACCTGGCCACGGCCGTCGTGGCGATCATCGTCATGGGCGCGATCCTGCTCCGGCGCTACCAGAAGATCGCCGCATGACCGGCCAGCCCAGCCTGCCGCCGTCCGGGCCGCTCCCACCGGGGCCGCCCGCACCGCCCGGGGCGCCTCCGCCCGGTGCGCCTCCGCCCGGTGCGCCTCCGCCCGGGGCTTCGCGCGCGGCCCCGCCAGGCACCCTGCCGCCCCCCGCGCCGCCGCCCGCGGTCCCGTCCCGGCCGCCCGGCATCGAGCTGGAACGCGTCTCGCGCTGGTATGGCAACGTCGTGGCGGTCAACGAGATCTCGTTCGCGCTCGGCCCGGGGGTCACGGGCCTGCTGGGACCGAACGGTGCCGGCAAGACCACGATCCTCCACATGGCCGCCGGCCTCCTCGCGCCGTCGGCGGGCCAGGTCAGGCTCGATGGCGAGCCGGCGTGGCGCAATCCGTCCATCTACCGCCGGCTGGGGCTGGTCCCCGAGCGTGAGGCTGTCCCGTCGCACCTCACGGCCCGGCAGTACGTCGAGCTCAATGCGCGCCTCCACCGCCTCGATGATCCCCGGGCGGCGGCGGTGCGCGCGATCGCGACCGTGGACCTTGCCGACGCGGCGGACCGCCCGATCGGCACGTACTCCAAGGGGATGCAGCAACGTGCCAAGATCGCCGGCGCCCTCGTCCACGATCCGCCGGTTCTCCTGCTCGACGAGCCGTTCAACGGCATGGACCCGCGTCAGCGGCTTCACATGATCGACATGCTGCGGTCCATGGCCGCCGAGGGCCGGACCATCCTGTTCTCGTCCCACATCCTCGAGGAGGTCGAGCGGCTGGCCAATTCGATCCTCGTCATCTATGCCGGGCGGCTGGCCGCGGCCGGTGACTTCCGGCAGATCCGGCGCCTGATGACGGATCGGCCCCGGACCGTCTCGATCCGATCCGCCGACGATCGGCGGCTCGCATCGGCCCTGCTGCCGGACTCGTCGGTCGCCGGCGTCGAGCTTGCCACGACCGGCCTCCTCGTCCGGATCAGCGATGGCGATCGGTTTGCCCGCCTGCTGCCGCGCGCGGCGAAGGCGGC
This sequence comes from uncultured Chloroflexia bacterium, assembly GCA_963849495.1. GTDB lineage: Bacteria > Chloroflexota > Limnocylindria > Limnocylindrales > CSP1-4 > CAIXZV01. Next base: position 397,550 of record CAWKHN010000019.1, read on the forward strand.
CGGCGTCTCGCTCCACGAGGTCCTTCCAACGGACGACTCGCTTGAGCGCGTGTTCGCCTACCTGGTGTCCCGATGAGCGCCGTATCGATCATCGGGACCATCGCCGGGGCGACGCTCCGCGCGCTGCTGGGACGCCGGCGCACGCTCCTGATGGGAATCCTCGCCCTCCTGCCGGTGCTCATCGCGCTTCTCTACCGCGTCGCGGGCGAGGGGACGGTGGATGACCGGTCGGTCCTCGACCTCCTGATGATCCGGACCGTCCTGCCGCTGATGGCCCTTGTGTTCGGGACCACCGCGCTCGGGGCCGAGCTCGATGACGGGACCGGCGTGGCGCTCCTGACGAAGCCCATCCCGCGGTGGCAGATCATCGCGGCCAAGATCGCCGTTGCGGGCGGGGTGACGGCTGCGTTCACGGCGGTGTCCGCGGTCGCCACGTACCTTCTCCTCGGCGCCTCTGACGCGTCCACGATCGTCGCCTACGTGCTGGGCGTGACCGTCGGGGCCTTCGCCTACGTCACCGCCTTCGTCGCCCTGAGTGTGGTCACGTCACGGGCGCTGATCGTCGGGCTCATCTACACGCTGCTCTGGGAGGGCTGGCTGGCGGGCTTCCTCCCCGGAACGCGGATCCTGAGCCTGCGCGAGGCCACGCTCGGCATCGTCGATGCGGTTGCTCCCCCGGCCATAGCGCGGGACGGGCTCGACCTCACGGGCTCGATCGCGCTGCTGATCGTCGTCCTCGTGGGCGGCTTCCTGATCGCGACGGTCCGACTCGAGCGCTACCAGGTGCGCGGCGGCGACTGACCGGTCCGACCCCGATCCCGCGGGAACGAATGGCCCCGCGACGCCCTCCCGCACCACCGGCGGTAGACTCGCGACTCGACCACCATTCCCCGGAGACCCCATGAGCCTGTTCCGTCGCGTGCTCGGCCTCGATGCCACCAGCGCGCTGCCATTCGACCCGCACGCTCCCATCCCGGTCTCGCAGGCGGGTGACACCGCCAGCGTGCGGAAGATCGCCGCCAAGCTCACGTCCCTGCCGCCCGCTCGCGCCCGGTTCGTCGCCGCGTTCGCCTACCTGCTCGGTCGCGCCGCCGAGGCGGACCTCACCGTGACCGAGGTCGAGGTGGCCGAGATCGCCCGGTTGGTCGCCGACGTGGGTGAGCTGGACGAGCAGACGGCGGGCCTGGTCGCCGACCTCGCGCGGCACCAGTCGACCGCGTTCGGGGCGACCGAGGACTACCTGGTGACGCGCGAGTTCAAGGCGATGTCCACCCTGGAAGAGCGCGAGCGGCTGCTGCGCTGCTGCCTGCTGGTGATGGCGGCGGACGATGACGTGGACGCCAGCGAGTCATGGCTGGTCAACCGCATGGCGGAAGAGCTGGATATCGAGCGTCCGGACCTCAACCGGATCCGGGCCGAGTTCCACGACCGGCTGTCCGGCGTCCGCGAGGTCCGCAAGCTCGCCCAGCACTGACGCGGCCGCGACCGTGTCGCCGCCGCGACCGTTTCGCCTCCGGCTCAGCCCAGCTGCAGCTCGATGACCCCGTCGCCGACGCGACGCCGAACCTCGGCGATCAGCTCCGAGTCGTAGGCGACACCGCGGAGCTCCATCGGCAGCGCCGACCCGCCGGGCGCCGGCACGTGGACGAAGACACGGGTCTGACCGGGCCGCTCGCGCAGCAGCGCACGGAACGCCTGCATCGCCGACACCACGCGCTCGGTCCCCGCCTCGCGCGCGAAGCGGACGTTGAGCACGGCGTTCGGGGCGGCCTCGACCGGTCGCGACGGCGCCTGGGCAGCGAAGGCGGCCGCCGATCGCGCCTCGTCGGGGAGCGGTGGCGCATCGGCCTGTCCCGCGCCCGCGCCCTCGGCGACGGCCAGCAGGTCGGGCGGCTCGGTGTAGGTCGAGATCGGCTCCGCGGGCGACAGGCGCGGCAGCGCGCGATCGTCGGCGCCGGTCCGCCTGGGGGACACGGCCGGCGCGGCCGGCGGAGCCCCAGCGACACCCGGCCCAACCGGCACGGGTGACGGCCTCGGCCCGCCGCCCGGCCCGTTCCCATTCCCGTTGGAGCCCGCGTTCACGTTGGGCCTGTGGCCGCCACCACCGTTGCCCGAGCCCTGCGCTCCCCCACCCCGCCGGCCGGAGCGCTTGTCCAGTGACCCGACCTCGCGCGCGAACGCCTCCGGCCCTCGCTCGGCGACGGTGTCCCAGTCCCACACCGAGTCCGCCAGCAGCGACGCCTCGTCGCCCCGGTGATCCACGCGCCCCGCCACCAGCAGGATCGCCCCGTCCCGCCACTGCCCCATCGTCTGCTCGTAGGTCCTGGGGAACACCACGACCTCGAGCGTCCCCTGCAGGTCCTCGAGTGTGACCACCGCCATCGTGGACCGCGACTTCGTGATCACCGTCCGCTGGCCGGTCACGATGCCGCCCAGGACCACGCGCTGCCCGTCGAGCGACTCGTCCTTGAGGTCGCCCGAGTAGGCGGTCACGAACAGCCCGACACGGTCGGCCACCTCCCCCATCGGGTGGTCGGACAGGTACAGGCCGAGCAGCTCCTTCTCCCAGCGCAGGCGCTCCCGGACCGGCGTCTCGGGCGTTGCGGGGAGCGGACGCTCCAGCGTGGTGGCCTCGTCGCCCGCGAGATCGAACAGCGACGTCTGGCCGGACACCCGGTCGCGCTGCGTCGCCTGGCCCGCGGCCAGGGCATCGTCGAGCCCGAGCAGGATCTGGGCCGGGTGGCCGAGCATGTTGAGGGCGCCCACCCTGGCCAGCGACTCCAGCACCTTGCGGTTGACCAGCCGCAGGTCGATGCGGGTACAGAAGTCCGTGAGCGAGCGGAACTCGCCGCCCTCCTCGCGGGCGTCGATGATCGACTGGATCGCGCTCTCGCCGACGTTCTTGACGGCCAGCAGGCCGAAGCGGATCGCCTCGCCCTCCACGGTGAACCCGAGGCCGGACCGGTGGACGTCCGGGGTCCGGACCTCGATCCCCAGCCGACGGCACTCCGCGATCGCCGCCGCCACCTTCTCCGCGTTGTCCCGGAACGCGGTCAGGACCGACGTCATGTACTCGACGGTGTAGTTCGCCTTGAGGTACGCGGTCTGGTAGGCGATCAGGCCGTAGCAGGTGGCATGGGCCTTGTTGAACCCGTAGCGCTCGAACGGCTTGAACGCTTCGAACACGGCGTCGATCGTCTTCGCCGGCACGCCCCGCTCGGCCGCCTGAGTCACGAACTTGTCCTGCATCGACCGCAGCACGGACGACTTCTTCTTGCGGATCGCGTAGCCCAGCGTGTCGGCCTCGGGACCCGTGAACCCGCCGAGGGCCATGGCCGCGGCCATGATGTCCTCCTGGTACACGAAGATCCCGTAGGTCCGGTTGAGGAACGGCTCCAGCAGCGGATGGAGATAGACGACCGGTTCCTGCCCATGCTTGCGCCGGATGTACGCGGGAATGTTGTCCATCGGGCCCGGGCGGTAGAGCGCGACCATGGCCGCAAGGTCGAACACGGACGTCGGCTGGAGCTCGCGGACGTAGCGGCGCATGCCGGCAGACTCGAGCTGGAACACGCCCGTCGTCTCGCCGGAGGCGAGCAGCTGGAACGTCTTCGCGTCGTCGAGCGGGATGGCGTCGAGGTCCACCGCGACGTCGCGATGCTCCTTGATCAGGTCCACGGCCTTGCGCAGGATCGTGAGGTTGGACAGACCCAGGAAGTCGAACTTGAGCAGGCCCAGCGCCTCGATGCCGTGCATCTCGTACTGGGTCATGAGGGCATCCGAGTTGGTCGCCCTCTGGAGCGGCATCAGCTCGGTCAGCGGCTCGCGGCTGATCACGACGCCGGCGGCGTGCGTGGACGCGTTCCGGGCGACTCCCTCGAGCTGGCGGGCGAGGCCCAGCAGCTTCGAGATCTGGGGGTCGGCGTCGTGCATCTCCTTGAGCTGGGGCGACAGCTCCAGGGCCTCCTCGAGCTTGATGCCCAGCTGGTTGGGCACGGCCTTGGCGATCCGGTCCACGTCGCCGTAGCCCATGCCCATCACCCGGCCGACGTCCCGGATGGCGGCTCGGGCGAGCATCGTGCCGAAGGTGATGATCTGGGCGACGTGGTCCTGGCCGTACTTGCGGCTGACGTAGTTGATGACCTCGTCCCGGCGTTCGTCCTCGAAGTCCACGTCGATATCGGGCATCGTCACGCGGTCCGGGTTGAGGAACCGCTCGAACGGCAGCCCGTAGTGGAGCGGGTCCACCGGCGTGATGCCCAGCGTGTAGGTGACGATGGATCCGGGGGCGGATCCCCGGCAGGTGGTGGCGATCCCCTGCTCCCGGGCATACCGGACGAAGTCCGCCACGATCAGGAAGTAGCCCGCGTAGCCCATCGAGATGATCACGCCCAGCTCGTAGTCCAGGCGCTGCTGGAGCGGCGGGGTGATCGCGCCGTAACGACGGACCAGGCCCGCCTCGCATTCCTTGCGCAGCCACGTCTCGACCGTCTCGCCGTCCGGCACCGGGAAATGCGGGATCCGCAGCTCGCCCAGGGGCAGCTTGAGGTCCACCATCTCGGCGATGCGACGGGTGTTCAGGTACGCCTCGCGCTGGTCGGGGAACAGCCGGAACATCTCGGCCGCGGTCTTGAGGTAGAACTCCTGGCCATCGAACCGCATCCGGTTCGGGGTGTCGAGGTTGCTGCCGGTGCCGACGCACAGCAGGACGTCGTGAGCCTCGTGCTGCGCCTGGTGGACGTAGTGAAGGTCGTTGGTCACGACCAGCGGCAGGTCCATCTCCGGCGCGAGACGCAGGATCTGCTCGTTCAGGCGTCGCTGCTCGGGGATGCCGTGGTCCTGGAGCTCGAGGTAGAACCGGTCCTTGCCGAAGATGTCGCCGTACTCGCCGGCGAGCTTTCGGGCCAGCTCCCAGTCGTCCACCTCGAGCGCCTTGGGGATCTCGCCGCTGAGGCAGGCGGACATGCCGACGAGGCCCTGGCTGTATCTGGCGAGGTGCTCCCGGTCGATCCGCGGCTTGTAGTAGTAGCCGTCGATATGAGCGTCCGTCAGGAGCCGGTTCAGGTTCCGGTAGCCCGTCATGTCCGTGGCCAGCAGGACCAGGTGGAAGGGCTGGCTGTCCGCCTTGCCCTCCTTGTCCAGCATCGACCGCCGGGCGACATAGGTCTCGACGCCGATGATGGGCTTGATGCCTGCCTTGGTCGCGGCCTGGTAGAACGCGACGGCCCCGTACAGCGCGCCGTGGTCGGTGACGGCAAGGGCGTCGAAGCCGTGCTTCACCGACGTGTCGACGAGGTCGGTGATCCGGCCGAGCCCGTCGAGCAGGCTGAACTCGGAGTGGGTGTGGAGGTGGACGAAGTCGTTGGGAGCGATGGTCATCGGGACTGTCCATGGTAGCCCGCCGAGCCCGGCCGGCGGCGGGCGAGACCGGCGCGGCGGCCGGCGAGACCGCCGGTGCGTTCGGCCCGTGCGTTGGCCCCTTGCCCCGCTTGTATGATCGAGGCCATGACGGGGCACCCGGTCCAACGCCGTCGGCCGATGATCGGCCTCATCCTCGACCAGGAGGAGGAACCGGACCAGATCACTCCGCGCTGGCGGGACATGCTGGCGTGTGCCCGCAGCGCCGAGCAGATCGGGATCGACTCGCTCTGGCTCCTCGACCACTTCCTCTGGTCGTCTGATCCCTGGGGACGTGTCAGCAAGGAGGCTGACGCAACCGGTGAACGGGCGTACGGCGTGTGGGAGGCCTGGACGACCCTGGCGGCCCTGGCAGGCGCGACGTATCGCATCCGGCTTGGCACCCTGGTCACCTGCACCGCCTGGTGATCGGCTCGTGAGCAAGGCAGCCAGCGGCAAGATCGGGTTCTGGGCGGTCGTCGCGATCGGCGTCGGCGGGATGGTCGGGGGCGGGATCTTCGCGGTCCTGGGCCTGGCCGTGCAGCTGGCGCACGGCGGCACGCCGGTGGCGTTCGCGCTGGCGGGCGTCGTGGCATTGCTCACGACGTATTCGTACACGAAGCTCTCGGTGGCCTACCCGAGCCGGGGAGGGACGGTCACGTTCCTGGATCGCGTCTTCGGGTCCGGCATGCTGACCGGCAGCCTCAACGTTCTGCTGTGGCTCAGCTACGTCGTGATGCTCTCGCTGTACGCATTCGCGTTCGGCAGCTATGGCGCAACGTTCCTGCCACAGGCCTGGCAGGGGATCGGACGGCATGCCCTGATCAGCCTCAGCGTGATCACGATCGGCGGGCTGAACCTGCTCAGCGCCGAGCTGATCGGGAAGGCGGAAAGCTGGATCGTGGGCCTGAAGGTCGTGATCCTGCTGTTCTTCGTCGGCGCGGGTATGACCGGCATCAACACCGCCCAGCTCGCGCCGGGCAGCTGGTCGCCACCCCTGCAGCTGGCGGCAGGCGGGATGATCATCTTCCTCGCCTACGAAGGCTTCGAGCTGATCGCCAACACGGCGCAGGATGTCGACGACGCGGCTCGGACGCTGCCACGCGCGTACTTCACAGCGGTCGGGTTCGTGATCGCGTTGTACGTCCTGGTCGCGATCGTCACCGTCGGCAATCTGTCGGTGGACAAGATCGTGGCCGCCAAGGACTACGCGCTGGCGGAAGCGGCTCGACCGTTTCTCGGGCAGGCCGGCTTCACGCTGATCGCGATCGCAGCGATGCTGTCCACGGCCTCGGCGATCAACGCCACCCTCTACGGCGCAGCGCGCCTGAGCTACAGCATCGCGCGCGACGGCGAACTGCCGGCGACGCTGGAGCGCAAGGTGTGGGGTGAGCCCCTCGAGGGACTGTTGATCACCGCAGGGATGACGCTGCTGATTGCCAATGTGTTCGACCTCACGAGCATTGCGACGCTGGGCAGCGCCGGCTTCCTGCTGATCTTCGCCGCAGTGAACGCCGCCAACGCGCGGCACGCGTCCCACACCCGCAGTCGCAGCTGGATCTCGGTCGTCGGAGCTGTCGCCTGCCTCGTTGCGTTGGGCGCATTGATCTGGCAGACGACGACGACCTCACCCGCCAAGCTGTGGATCCTGGCGGCGATGCTCGCCCTGGCGCTGGCGATCGAGGGCGCCTATCGACTCGCGAAGCGAGGGCTTCGACAGGACGCATAGCCGGCCGGCCTGGCTGGCCAAGCGATGGTCGGCCACACCGCTGGTCCAACGTTGCTCTGTGGCCAACCGCCTCCAGGTGCGCATGCCCCCGAGTCGGAGCAGAATTGCGCCGGGGGCTGCGGGCGAGAGGCCGGGAACCATCCGGTCAGGAGGTGATCGTGGACGAGCAACGGGCCCGCGCACTCGTGGCGCGCGAGCGAGCACGGATCGAGACCGCGCTCGCTGGGCTGGGCACCGAGATCCGGGGGGAAGGGGCACTGGGGCGCCAGCAGACCGGCGAGCAGCAGGACGCCGGGAGCGAGCTCCAGACGGAGTCCGTCTCAATGGCTCTCCAGACCGACCTGCGCGCCCAACTGGCCGCCGTCGGCCGGGCCGAGGAACGACTCGCACAGGGCACCTACGGCAAATCGGTCGAGGATGGGCAGCCGATCCCGGACGAGCGACTCGAAGCGGAGCCGCTTGCCGAGCGAACCATCGAGGAGCAGCGACTCGCAGACATGCACTGACCGATGAGGGCAGGCTCATGACGGGCGAGGACGGTCGATCGAGCGCACATTCCCCTGTCCCCGGCTCCGACTTCAACAATGCCGCCTACGAGTGGCGTCGCCTGCTCGCGGAGGCGCTCGGGACGTTCTTCCTCGTCCTCGTGGCGGTGGCCGGCCCCATGGTCAACGCGCGATTCGGGGGCCACGTCATCTCCCTGTCTGCCCAGGTCGCTGCACCGGGCCTGATGGTCGGCGCGGTCATCCTGTCGATGGGCGCGGTTTCGGGGGCGCATCTCAACCCGGCCGTGAGCGTCGCATTCGCGCTCCGCGGCGACTTCCCCTGGCGTCGCCTGCCCGCGTATGTGGGGGCACAGCTCATCGGCGCAGTTCTCGCGACGGTGGTCCTCGTGGCGCTCCTGGGCCGGCAGGGCACGGCCGGTCTGACCCTCCCGGCCCCAGGCATCGGCGAGGGAGCGGCGATGCTCTGGGAGCTGGTGCTCAGTGTCGGCCTGGTCACGGTGATCCTCGGGACCGCGTCGGGCGCGCAGAACGTCGGGCCGATGAACGCCATCGGGGTGGGCGCGTACATCGTGCTGGCCGGCCTCATTGGGGCGCCCGTGAGCGGAGCCTCGATGAACACCGCCCGCTCGTTGGGCCCTGCGCTCATCCTCGGCGACACGACGGCCTGGTGGGTCTACGTCGTCGGGCCGCTCGCCGGTGCCGTCGTCGCGGCCGGCATCGGGTACTTGCTGCGTGGCCCGGGAGGTGGCTTCTCAGGCACGAGGGCCGCCCAGGGGACCCTGGGCTGGCTCTGGCGCCCGGGGCCCATCGGGCCCACCGCGCCCACACGGGACCCTACGGCTCCCGGGCAGGTCCGTGTCGACGAAGACCGCGGCCATTCCTGACGTCCCCTGGAGCGACGAGAGGCACTCGTTGACAGGTGAGCCGGACGAAGTCGTTCGGGGCGATGGCCATCAGGGGCCAATGGCATCCCGGGCGAGCCGTCACTGGACTCGCGTCAGGGCCCGGCATCGGAACCCTGGATCGCATCCAATCAGCCTCGTCAGCGATGATCTCGGCGCCCTCCGGGACTCGACCCAGGGAGGTCCAGGAGTTCGAATGCGGCGCGGCTCTTCGTCCGCAGGCTCACGGTCGGGCGGCCGTGCCTTTGCAGCGAGACCTCGCAGGACGCGATCTTCGAGTTGAGGCAGGTCTTCGCGCCGCCGGGCGGGTTCCGGTACTCGAGGCGGACGAACCGGTCCGGCGACTCCGTGAAGGCCACCCGGAGCCGGGCGCTCCCGGTCGCGGCATTGAATGTCCAGCCGGTGGCGTCGAGGCGGACTCGAGCGAGCGGCGATCGCACGATGCTGTTGAACGCGATCTCCTCGCCCCCCATTCGAAGCACGGCAGCCGTCAACCACGGTGTCGGCATCGGCCCGATCCGGAGCCTTGCGCTCGAGCACTCGAGGAACGCGTCCTCCCGGTCGTCAAACCCTGCGACCTGCCCCCAGGCGTACCGATCCGTGTGCGCCGGACCCCAGTTGTGGTTCTGGCTCCCCAGCCACCCGTCGATCGCGACCACGTCGCCGTCGACAGTGAGCGATCCGTCGAACCGGCAGGCCGGACGCGCGACGAGCGCCTTCGCCTTCGGGAAACGCCGTGAGTAGCTGCTCCGCGGCATCAGGAGCAGTGGCGGGCCGCCCTCCCGAAAACTGAGCGTCCAGCCGATCCGACGGCCGTCGTGCTCCACGGCACCGGAGGCTCCGTCATCCGTGAGAGACGCCCGGGCGATCTGCGCATCAAGCCGCTCGCGGCTGAATCGGCAGCCCGCCACCGGATACGCCGACCGAACCGCCAGGTTCGAGGCTCGTTCGCCGTCGAACCAGACGGCCCACAGCTCCCCCTCTGCCCTCTCGGGGTCAAGGGCCGGAGCGAAGATCGTGTACCGGATCCAGAAGGCGAGAGGCCGCGTCGGATGGTTGGCCCGGATGAACCAGCCCTCATAGTGGCCCTCGCCAACCGGCCAGCGAGCCGCGTTCCACGCGTTGCGCCCGGGCACCAACGGAGAGTCCGCCATCTCGTCCCGATGATACGGCCGCGCGGCCCCGGGCCGTGGCCGGCCGGCGGCGAACGGATCGCACGGTCCCCGGCCGGACGTGGTTATCGAGGTCGCGATGCGGCCCAGTGCGCCGGGCGATGGAGGGATGGTGGCAGTCCGGTGTCGGGATCGCCCGTCGCCGCCTCGAGCTGGGATTGGGTGAGAAAGATGCTGCGGGTGAGGTCGGCGCCTCGGAGGTCGGCACCCCGGAGGTCGGCCCCGGTGAGGTCTGCCGTGTCGAGGTCGGCGCCCCGGAGGTCCACACCGACGAGCAGCGACCCCCGCAGGTTGGCGCACCTGAGGTCGGCGCCCCGGAGGTCCGCCCCGATCAGGTCGGCTCCCCTGCGATCGATCGCCTCGTGCCGGACCCCGGATCGCACGAGCTCGCTCGCGCGTTGCAGCAACGCGTTGACGTCCTGCCGGTGTGCCGTCGCATCCAGTTCCGCGAGCTCCCGGGGAGCCCCCAGCGTGAGTCGTTCGGTCTCGTCGAGTGCGCGGATGAGCTCGCTCCGAAGGGGGCCCGGCTGCACCAGCGCCAGCGCCTCGCCGAGATACCAGAGCAGCTCGTGGAGCTGTCGCATGACCGCGAACGCCGCGAACATCTGCGCGGCCACATCGGGCGTCCGCCGCCAGTCCTGTCCGCCGAAGGTGACCTGGCTGACCTTCTGCCCCGCACCGAAGCAGTCGTAGACAGCACACCCCGGGAAGCCCTCCTGCCGGAGGCGGGTGTGAATGGCGCACCGGAAGTCCGGCTGCAGATTCGGACACGGCTCCCCCGCCTTCTTGTCGATGGCGAAGTCGGCCGAGGTCGTGAACGTCAGCGCGACGCAGCACAGCCCGGCGCAGCGCTCGCAGTCCGCCTGCAGGCTGGAGCGGCGTGCGTCGGAGTCGGGGGCGATGGTCACGGGAGGTCCATCGTAGCGCGGCAGGCGGCAGCGACTGCGAGCGTCAGCCGCCGCAACCCGTCATCTGCGAACCGACGGCGCTTGCCTGCGCCGCTCGTTCGACTGGGATGCAGGGCACCGCGACCGAGCCTGCGATGATCTTCGCCCTCCAGGATTCGATCAGGGGCTGAAGGTCGTCGATGAAGCCCCCGCTGCGGCTGACATCGACGCCACCGGCTGCGAGGTCCAGCGTCCGGGTGCTCGAGATGGCCTTGCCGCCCGCGTAGTCGGCCAGCACCGCGTAGACGCCCATGTCCATGTGCTTGACCATCGACGTGAGGATGTGCGGCTGCCAGGCCTGCCAGTCCACGTTTGCCGGGTTGTCTCCGACCGTCTGGTACTGGTCCGAGTCGACACCGATCACCCACAGCTGGCGCCCTGCTGCGGCCGACCCGTCTGCCGCGGCCCCGAACACCCCCAGGCCGGAATCACCGGCGGCGGCGAAGATGACATCGGCACCCGCCCGGTACTGGGCCGCCGCCGCCATCTTGGCCGCGCCCGGGGCCAGGAACCCGTCGATATCACCGGATGGGGCGAGGTAGACCGAGAGGATCCGGATCGACGGATTGACCGCGTGAGCCCCGGCTTCGTAGCCGGCCTGGAACGGCCAGATGACGGGACCGTCCGTGCCCCCGATGAAGCCGATCGTCCCGGTCCGGGTGGTAGCCGCCGCAGCGACGCCGGCGAGGAATGAGCCCTCGTTGTCGGCGAACGCGAGATGAATCACGTTCGGCTCGGTCGCGGGCAGGTCGATCACGACATACCGCGCGCCCGGGAAGGCTGCGGCCACCGGGTCGATGACGGTGTCCACGGCGCCGACGATGATGAGCCCCACCCCGTCCCTCGACAGCTGACGCAGCGCCAGGTTGGCCTCGGCGCCGCTGGACACCGACGTCTTGCGCGGGGTGAGAGCGAAGTCCGAGACCCCGGTGTCAAACCCGTGTTCGACGATGCGGGTGGCCCCGAACAGGCCGTCCCCGTTGTAGACAAGGGCCACGGGGGCTCGTCTGCCGCCGTTGGCGGCCGGCCCGCCGCCTCCCACTCCTCTGCAGCGGCGCTGAACGCGTCATGGCGACGAAGCGCGGCGCGATGACGGTCGATCCAGCCGGCCAGGCGCTCCCACTCCCGCAACAGTGCCTCGTGTGCAACCTCGACGGTGGCCTCGCCGGTACCCGGGTCGCGGTCGAAGGAGAGCAGCCGGTGACGGCCGAAGGCGTCCAGGACTGCCGACAGCGCCACCGGGTCCACGCCCAGGTCCGTCAGCTCCGAGAGCGGCGGCCGGCGCCTGGAGTCGATCACCCCCCGTCCCGGACGCACGAGCCGCAGGAACACCTGCTTGGCGACCTGCCTCTCGGCGTTGCCGAGCTCCCCGTACAGGCCCTCCGCTCGCCGGGAGAGGATCCCGCGCAGGCCCCCGAGCGCCCGGTACTCGGCCAGCGTCAGGGTGGCATCGTCGTTGCGATCGAAGAGCTCCGTGAGGGAGAACTGGAGCAGGGGCAGGGCCCCGGGTTGCGCCACCGTGTCCGCGACCAGCGCTGCGAGCAGGCCCGGCTCGACCACCACGCCGGCGCGCGATGCGGGCTCGACGACCGCCGCCTTGAGCTCGTCCGTCGTCATCGGGAGGACGTTCATGACCCCCGGGACGAAGACCTCCGCGAACTCAGGGTCCAGCAGCGGACGGTCGTAGAAGTCGGCGCGCAGCGTCAGGAGGACGGTCAACCGGCCGTCGGCCTCCTTGATCCCCGCGGTCAGCGCGTGCAGGAACCGTCGCCGGGCTGCCTCGTCCGTGACGGAGAACAGGTCCTCGAACTGGTCGATCACGACGAGCAGGCGAGAGTCGCGGGGCACGGTCAGACCCGCGGCCCGCCGGGGCCGCCGGCCTGGCTCGGCCCCGGGGATCGCTGCCGGTCCGCGGGCGGATCCCAGGGCCGCCTCCACCTGGTCGAGCGGGCTGGCGCCCGGCACGATCGTCACGACCGTCCATCGTGCGGAACCCGGGATCGCGCCGGCGCGCACCCTGGGGACCAGGCCTGCCGCGACGACGCTGGACTTGCCCGAGCCCGACGGCCCGACGAGTGCGATCAGCCGGTCGCCGGCGCACAGCGCATCGAGCAGCCGCTCCACCAGCGCGTCCCGCCCGAAGAAGTCGGTCGCGTCCTGCTCTGTGAACGCCCGCAGGCCCTTGTACGGGTTGTGCGTGCGGGCGACCGCGATCGGTGCCTCGTCGGAGGCGGCGGCGAGTGCCGGGTCATGGAGCAGGATCCGCTCCTGGAGCCTCTGGAGGGCCGGCGACGGGTCGAGGCCCAGCTCGTCGGCGAGGAGACCCCGGAGGCGCTGGTAGGTCCGCAGGGCCTCCGCATGCCGCCCCGAGCGATACAGGGCAATCATCAGGATCTCGCGGGACCGCTCGCGCAGGGGATCCTCACGGATTGCCGCCTCGAGCAGCGAGAGGGCGTCGGAGATCATCCCTGACCCGAGCAGCGCGCCGGCGAGCACCTCGATCGCATCGAGGCGACGGTCGCTGAGCCGTCGGATATCGGGCTGAGCGAACTCGTCGTAGGCGAAATCGGACAGCGCCGGCCCGCGCCACAGCTCGAGCGCCGACCGCAGGAGCTCCGTGCCGGCCGGACCGTCACCAGCCTGGAGGATCCGCAGCCCTTCCTCGACCAGCCGCTCGAACCGGCGAGCGTCGATCGCATCAACGGAGGCCTGCAGCTGGTAGCCGGGCTGTCTCGTCACGATGAGCTCGCCGGAGGCCAGCGGCGTCAGGGCCTTCCGGAGCTCCGAGACGTAGATCTGGATCGAGTGGGCGGCCGTTCGCGGCGGGTCCTCGGGCCACAGGGAGTCGATCAGCCGGTCGACCGGGACGATCTCCCCGACATGCAGGAGCAGAACGGCGAGCAAGGCCCGCTGCTTGGGTGGCCCAAGATCAATGGCGCCGGCGCCACCCGTCACCTCGAGCGAGCCGAGGATCCGAAAGTCCATTCACCCCTCGCGTCGTCCCGGATTCCGCCGATGGTGGCGGCCGCCCATCCTCAGGTCAAGCACCAGGACGGAGAACAAGCCGTCCGGGCAGGCAGGCAACGGTGTGACAGCTCGTTCTATGGGCGCTCTATGACGGGGCGTGGCACGGTCGGGAGTGCGTGACGCCCGGCCCCGCGGAGCGGTTGACCGGGCGTCGATCGCGCATGGACGGACGGTGTGGACGCGCCTAGCAGGGTGGACGACGCCTCTAGGGCGCCACTCGCCCCGTGTACATGTCGATGATCCCGGTGTCGGTGTACGTGCCGACGAGCGAACCCCCGCCATGAAGCCCCGCGTACGCCCCGGTGCCACCCTCCACCGACCAGCCTCCCTGGTCTGTCGGTGAGCCGAACACCGTTGCCGCATTCACCCGGATCGTGAACGACCCGGAGCCGTCATCGCAGGTCAGGGTCTTCTTGAGGTGGAACGACGCGGCGTGGCTGTCGTCCGAGCCGCCGAAGTGGAAGTCGAAGGACTCGGCCGTGCCGCTCGCACACAACGGTCCCGTCGTGGTGAAGGTCTCGGTGGTGTCGACGGCCTCGAGGCGGATCGTAGTTGGGGCCGCCCCGGCAGCCTGAACCGGCGCCGCCAACGCGATGAGAAGGACGCCGCCGAGCGCGAGGGTGGCGATCCTCCGAATGCGTTGCAGATCCGGGAAGCGGGCCCTCCGCCGCCCGGGCCGTGCGGGCCCGGCGGATGCCTGCCCCGCGATCCCCGGGGTCATCGGAAGTTGGTGACGGGTCGCCATGGAACGCCTCCGTTTCCTCGTTGCGCCGTGTGTGCCAGCCCTTCGGGTCGACATGACAACGCCAGCGTCACCGGCAGCGCTCAGCACCATCTCAATGGCGACTCTATGAGGGCTCTATGCGGCGATGAGCAGGGCCCGTCTCATGCGCCTCTCACGGTTACGACTGCATGCTGGATGCCGAAAAGGCGGCGCCCCGGTGGGCGCGGCGCCGCGGCTCCCCGGCACGGTTGGGGAACTCGGGACCGCGTCCCCGGACGTTGAGACCACACGCCCACAGTGCTGTGAGGAGTTGCCGTGCTCGCCCGTTACCGCAACCTGGTGACACCGCTCGCCCTGCTGGCCGCGGTGATCCTGTTCTACATGGAGAACCCGTGGGTGTATCCGGCCCAGGGCTCCGCCGCGCTGACCGTCGCCACGATCGCGTTCTGGGTGCTCACGATCGTCGTCGTGATCCTGATGTTCGAGGACCGCAAATCCCCGGGGGCAGAGATCGTCGAGGTCGAGGGTCCGGCGTTCACGCGCTACCTGTTCAGCAACACCCGGGCGGGCCTGTTCTGGCTGCCGATCCGGATCTTCGTCGGCTTCGAGTGGGCCGTCGCCGGCTGGCACAAGCTCACGGGCACCGGCTGGGTGGACGGTGGAGCGTCGCTCCTCGGCTACTGGCAGAACGCGGTCAAGGTTCCCGCGCAGGGATCCGCGCCGATCACCTTCGACTGGTACCGGTCGTTCCTCCAGGTCCTTATCGACAACAACGCCCAGGGCTGGTTCGGGTGGCTCATCACGGTCGGCGAGCTGGCGGTCGGGATCGCGCTGCTGACGGGCGCGCTTGTCGGGATCGCGGCCTTCTTCGGGACCACGATGAACATGTCCTACCTGCTCGCTGGCTCGACGTCGGTCAACCCCATCATGTTCGCGCTGGCGATCGGCCTCATCCTGGGCTGGAGGGTGGCCGGGTACTACGGCGTCGACCGGTTCCTGCTGCCCCGGCTCGGCGTGCCGTGGCATGCACAGGTCGCTGCGGTCAACCCGTCGCGGTCCCCGGATCGCGCGGTCGGCTGACGCGGACGACCGGCCGGACCTGAGCACGGCACCGGCGACCCCGCTACGCTGCGGGGCATGCAGGAGCGCATCGACGACGACACGTTCGAGAGCTGGGTCGGTGAGGCGATCGACGCCCTGCCCGCGGCGTTCCGCGAGCGCCTCGGCAGCGTCGCGATCGTGATCGAGGACTGGCCGAGTCCCGCCCAGCTCGCGTCCGTCGGCGCGCCCGGGCTGTACGGGCTCTACCAGGGTGTCCCGCGGTCCGTGCTGGGCGCCGACTACGCGGCCACCCCGTCGCGGATCACGATCTTCCGGGGCACGATCGAGCAGCACAACAGGACCCCCGAGTCGATCCGGGCCAAGGTCTTCGAGACCGTCCACCACGAGATCGCCCACCACTTCGGCATCTCGGACGCGCGACTGCAGGAGCTGGCCGGCGAGCACGGGCACCACTGACCGTCGGCCCTCCCCGGGCGGATCGGCCACTGCCATACTCGCGCGGTGGACGCGCACATCCTGCTCGTCGAGGACGACCCGTCGATCCGCGAGGTGACCGCGCTCGGTCTGCGGGCTGCAGGGTTCACGGTCACGACGGCCGCCGATGGCGTCGAGGGTCTCGAGCGCTGGCGCGCGGCCGACCCGGACCTGGTGCTGCTCGACGTCATGCTCCCGCGCCTCGATGGACTCGAGGTGTGTCGCGCGATACGGCGCGAGGCCACGACCCCGATCGTGATGCTCACCGCGCGGGCCGACACCATCGACGTGGTCGTCGGCCTGGAGTCCGGCGCGGACGACTACGTGCGCAAGCCATTCGAGATGCCGGAGCTGGTGGCCCGTCTGCGCGCGGCACTCCGCCGCCACGGCCACGAGGCAGATCCCTCCGCCGAGCGCGTCATCCGTCTCGGGCGGGTGGCGATCGATCCTGCCGGCCGGATGGTGGAGCGCGACGGCCGCGAGATCGCCCTCACCCGCACCGAGTTCGACCTGCTGCTCGAGCTGGCGCGCCGCCCGGGGCAGGTGTTCACGCGCGACCTGCTGCTGGATCGCGTGTGGGGCTATGACTATCTCGGCGATTCGCGTCTCGTGGACGTTGCGGTCGGGCGACTGCGGGCCAAGGTGGAGGACGATCCCGCCGAGCCGGAGCTGATCCTCACGGTCCGCGGCACCGGCTACAAGGCCGCGCGGGCGGCCGGCTGACGGGCGCTGACGGGACGGCAGGCAGACGCGATGGGCGGCATCCGGACCCGGCTCGCGATCACCCTCGTGGCGCTGGTTGCGCTGACCGTCGCCGCGATCGGCATCGGCACCTACGCCTTCGTGGACGGGTCGCTTCGCGAGCGGCAGATCGCCGATGCCCGCCAGCAGGCCAACTTCAACCTGTCGGTCCTGCTGGCAGGCGAGGTCCCCCGCCCCACCGACTCGGTCTCGTTCGCGGCCAGCGGGCTGCCCGAGGCGTTCCGCCTGCGCGGCGACGTCAGGACCATCGCCGACTTCGGCAACGGCGACGTGTTCGCCAGCCTCGAGCTCCAGGGTGCGCTCGGGGAGATCTCCCCCGACCTGCGCGCGATCGTCGCGCGCGGCGAGCTCGGGTACGCGTGGCAGACGCTCCGGGGGAGCCCCGTCCTGATCGTCGGCGGGCGTGAGGGCGGACCACCGGACGTCTACTTCGTGTTCTCCGCGCAGCCGGTCGAGGATGCCCTCGCTGAGCTTCGACTCGGCCTGCTCGCGGCGGCGTTGATCGCGGTGCTGGTCGCGCTGCTCGCTGCGCGGACGATCGCCCGCGGGATCCTTCGCCCCGTCGCCGCTGCCGGCACCGCGGCGCGCCGGATCGCGGCCGGTGACCTCTCGGCACGCGTTCCCGCCGGTGGTCGCGACGAGTTCGGCGGCTGGGCCTCGGAGTTCAACCGGATGGCCGACTCGCTGAGCACGACGGTCGGCAGGCTGGAGGCGGCACAGCGCCAGAACCAGGACTTCGTGGCGGACGTCTCCCACGAGCTTCGCACCCCGCTGACCGCGCTCGTCGCCGAGGCGTCGCTGATCGAGACCGGCCTCGACGGAATGACGCCGGACGCTCGCCGCGCCGCGGAGCTGCTGGTCGCGGACGTGCGGCGCCTCAGGACGCTGGTCGACGACCTGATGGAGATCTCCCGCTTCGACGCGGATGCCGAGCGGGCGACGGTCGAGCCCGTCGACCTCGGCAGGATCGTGACCGGCGTCGTGGCGTCACGGCTGCCCGAGGCGGCGGTGACGCTCCCGGCCGACGCGCTGATCGTCGCATCCGACCCGCGGCGGCTCGACCGGATCCTGGGCAACCTGCTCGACAACGCCCGTGACCACGCACCGGGCGCTCCTGTCGAGGTCGCGATGGCGAAGACGCGGGACGGAGCGGTGGTCATCGTCGCGGATCGGGGTCCGGGCGTGCCCGGTGAGGCGATGGCGCACCTGTTCGACCGCTTCTACAAGGTGGACCCGTCCCGCCGCGGTGGCAGCTCCGGGCTGGGCCTCGCGATCGCCAGGGCACACGCTGCGCTGGTCGGTGGGGTGCTCGAGGCGCGCCGGCGGCCGGGGGGCGGCATCGTGTTCACGCTCACGCTGCCTGTCACCGGATCGTTACCCGGTGGCGATGCGCCGGTGACCGGCGACCGCGACGCTGACGGGGCATCGGAGTTCGTACCGAGGTCCCACCCATGACCCGCAGCATCCGCCCGTTCTCGGCCATCACCGTCCTTGCAGCCATCGTCCTCGTCGCCACGGCGTGCTCTCCTGCCTCGGGTCCGCTCGGCACCCCGGCCACGCCGCCGCCCACGAGCGCACCGTCGGTCGAGGCAAGCTCGGCGGACGCGACACCAGGGACATCGTCGCCGCCGGTCACACCGTCCACGATCCCCGGGGGATCCGCGGAGACGCCGGCCCCCACGCCCGGCTCATCGGGTACGCCGTCACCGACGGGCACGCCGTCACCGACCGGCACGTCCATCGTTCGTGCCTACTTCTTCCTCGGCAGCTTTACCGGCAACGCGGGCCTCGTCCCAGTGCTGCGCGAGGTGCCCAGGACCCAGGCCGTCGCCGCGGCCGCGATGAATGCGCTGCTGGCCGGCCCGAACGACACGGAGCTCTCCGCGCGGCCGGCGATGTACACGGTCGTGCCGGCGGGAACGCGCCTGCTGGGGCTGTCGATCACCGACGGTGTGGCCACGGTCGACCTCTCGCGCGAATACGAATCCGGCGGCGGCAGCGCCTCCATGTTCGCGCGCCTCGCCCAGGTCGTGTACACGCTGACCCAGTTCCCGACCGTGAACGGGGTCCTGTTCCAGCTCGACGGCCAGCCGGTCACGATCTTCGGCGGTGAGGGCCTGATCCTCGACCACGCTGTTGGTCGCGCCGACTACCAGGACCAGCTGCCCGCGGTGTTCGTCGACCGGCCGGCCTGGGGGGCTGCGCTCGGCAACCCGGGCACGGTCAGCGGCCTGGCCAACACGTTCGAAGCGGTGTTCCAGGTCCAGCTGCTCGATGCCGCCGGCACGCTGCTCGTCAACGAGCACCACATGGCGAGCTGCGGCACGGGCTGCTGGGGCACGTTCAACATCCAGCTGTCCTACACCGTGGCAAGCGCCCAGTGGGGCACCCTCCGGGCGTTCGAGTACTCGGCCAAGGACGGCTCCGAGGTGCACGTGACCGAGTACCCGGTCTGGCTGACGCCGTCCGGCTGACGGCTGCTGGCCGACGGCGCGGCACGTCCGCGCAGCGTCCTCACGAGCGCCCGACGCGCTGCCGGGCGCTCGTCCGATTGCCGAGGCGCTCGCCCGGGCCCTCTCAGGCCGCTCCGCGCCCCGCCGACACGGGCAGGGACTCGAGGCCGCGCAGCACGAACGTCGGCTTCCATGCCGGAGGCTGCCGGAGCTCGAGGTTCGGCATCCGGGCCAGGATCTCGCCGAACAGGATCCCCATCTCCAGCTTGGCCAGCGGCGCCCCGAGGCAGTAGTGGATCCCGGCCCCGAACGAGATGTACGGGTTCGGCTTCCGATCGAGCGCGAGCTCGTCGGCCCGGTCGAAGCCGGCCGGATCACGGTTGGCGGACGCGAACTGGAGGGCAAGCTCAGCCCCCCGCGGGATGGGAACCCCGTACAGCTCGATGTCCTCGAGCACCCACCGCTCGAACATCGGCAGCGGGGTGTCGAAGCGCAGCAGCTCCTCGAGCGCGGATGGGACGAGCGACGGGTCGGCATGCAGCCGCGCCAGAGCGTCCGGGTGGCGGAACAGCGTCCACCACGCGTTCCCCGTCCCGTTGACGGACGCCTCGTGGCCCGCGTTGAGCAGCAGCGCGCACGTCCCGACGAGCTCGTCCTCGGTCAGGACGTCGCCGGCCTCCGCGACCTGGGCCAGGCCCGAGATCAGGTCGTCGCCCGGGTGCACGCGCCGGTCCCGCGCCAGGTCCCGCAGGTAGTCCCCGAACGCGATGCTCGCCGCGACCGACCGCCGCTGGCTCTCCTCGGGCGGGTTGAGCTCGTACATCAGGCAGATGTCCGATGACCAGGGACGGAGCAGGTGGCGGTCCGCCTCGGGCACGCCGAGCAGCTCCGCGATGACCGTGACCGGCAGCGGCTCGGCCACATCGGCGATCAGGTCGAAGTCACCCCTCGCGACGGCGTCGGACAGGAGCCGGTCGACGATCGCCTCGATCCGGCCGCGCAGGCCCTCGACGGTCGCCGGCGTGAATGCCTTCGAGACCAGGCGCCGGAGGCGGGTGTGGTCCGGGGGCTCGCGGTCCAGCATCCCGTTCTGCACCAGCGTCCAGAACGGATCCTGGAACTCGGGCGGCGTCTCGTGGCCCATCTCCCCATGCGTCGCGACGTGGAGATACGTCCGGCCCAGCCGTCGATCCCGCAGCAGCGCATTGACGTCGCCGAACCGGGACACGATCCACTGCCGAGTCTCCGGGTTCCAGAGCAGCGGGTGATCCGCGCGCAGGCGGTCGTAGACAGGGTAGGGATCTGCGATGAACGCGGGGTCGGCGGGATCGAACCCGAGCTCGAGGGGTGTGGTCGCCATCCCCGGATGCTAGGGGAAGCGGGCGACGGCGTCGATCACGAGGTCCAGGAACGCCTCGCGATCCAGGTCCACGCCCACCTCCGCATTCGGCGGGCGGCCGGCGATTCCCTCCTCGTCCCCCACCGTCCGGCCCCGGGTCAGCCCGTCCCCGGTCTCCACGTCGATGCGCATCGGTCGCCGGGTGACGAGCCAGGGCGCGACCAGAACGCCGACGGCGACCGCGTCGTGGATCGGCGGGCCGTCCCAGCCGTAGCGGTTGCGGTGGTGGATCGCGAAGAACCGCATCAGGTCGGCGAAGATGCGCCCCGTCTTCGTCCCGAGACCCTCGAGCCGGGCCACGTCGGCCGGCAGGACCAGCGCCCGATGCGTCACGTCCAGACCGGCCATGAGGATCGGGATCCCGCTCCCGAACACGATCGCGGCCGCCTCCGGGTCCTGCCAGATGTTGAACTCCGCGGACGCCGTGGTGTTGCCCGACCCGAGCGAGCCGCCCATGAGCGAGATCGCGCCGATCCGGTCGCGGAGGGCGGGGAAGGCCCGCAGGAACAGCGCGATGTTGGTCAGGGGCCCGGTGGGCACGAGCGTCACGGGCGCGGCCGACGCGCGGACCAGCGCGGCGACGAGCTCGATCGCCGTCTCCGGCCGGGCAGCGATCGCCGGCTCCGGCAGCTCCGCACCTTCGAGGCCAGACTCCCCGTGGAAGACCGGCTGGATGAACGGCTCCCGCACGAGCGGGCGATCCGCGCCGGCGGCGACCGGGATGTCGGTCCGTTCCAGCAGCGTCAGGATGCGGAGCGCGTTGCGGGTCGTGCTGGCCAGGCCGGCATTGCCGGCGACCGTCGTGACGCCCAGCACCTCGAGGGACGGCGAGGCGCAGGCGAGCAGGATCGCCAGCGCGTCGTCGTGGCCCGGGTCGCAATCCAGGATCACCCGGCGCGGCTCGCCGCCGGCCGGGGCGCCGGGCAGCACGCCGAGCGCGGCGGCCCGTTCGGCGTCGCCCGGGATCACGCGGTCAGGACGCCGCTTCGCGCTCGTACGGCTGCCCGTCGGCCGCCGGCGGAACGCTCCGGCCCACGACGCCCGCCAGGATGACGATCGTCAGCAGGTACGGCAGCGCGTCCCACAGCTGGGCCGGCACAGCGCTCATGACCGTGCCCAGGTCCCCGCTCGGCGGCGCGATCTTGATCAGCGAGCTGATCTGGAGGAACAGCGCGAACAGGAGCGCCGAGCCGAAGGCACCGATCGGCGTCCAGCGGCCCATGATCATGGCGGCGAGCGCGATGAAGCCACGGCCGGTCGTCATGCCGATCTGGAACGAGTTGGTCGCCTCGATGCTCAGCCACGCACCGCCCAGCCCGGCGAACACGCCGCCGAGCATCACGTTGCGGTAGCGGAGGCGGATCACGTCGATGCCGACCGTCTCCGCCGCCCGCGGGTGCTCGCCGACAGCCCGGGTCCGGAGGCCCCAGCGCGATCGGAACAGCCAGATCTGGGCGGCGATGATGATCACGATCGAGGACATCGCGATCGGTCCCTGGGACAGGAACATGTTGAACACCCAGCCGACCACGGGTAGCTGGACGAGCACCGAGGGCGGCTGGAAGGCGGCGAAGCTGCCGGCCGCGGCCGGTGACGACTTCGAGATCAGCTGGTCGAGGTAGCCGGTGACGCCGAACGCCGCGATGTTGATGATCGTGCCGCTGATGATCTGGTCGGCACGCAGCGAGATGGACAGCCACGCGTGGAGCGCCGAGATGAGCACCGCCACCAGGACCGCGCAGACCAGGCAGATCAGCAGGGGGATCGTCAGCCCGAAGATCGCGCCCGCAGCCGGATTGCCGAACATCGGGTTGACCGCGATGCCCACGACCCAGGCTGTGAAGGCGGCGGCGAGCATGGTGCCCTCGATCCCGATGTTCACGATGCCGGAGCGCTCGCACAGGACGCCGCACAGGGCCGCAAGGGCCAGCGGAGTCGACTGGTTCATGATGTTCGGGGCATTGCCGGGAATGACGTCGATCAGGAAGCCCGCGGCCTGGAACAGGATCCCCAGGATCGGGATGCCGTACAGCGCGCTGACGAGCGGGGTGATGTCCATCAGATTGCGACCTCCGGGGTGAGATCGCCGGTGGCTGCCGAGGATCCGGAATCCGATGCAGCCTTGAGGCGCAACAGGTGGCGCAGCACCGGGCTGGCGACGAGGAACAGCAGGATGACCGCCTGCAGGACATCCACGAGCTCGGCCGGGATCTGGGCCCGGATCTGCATCAGCCCGGCCCCTGCGCGCATGCCGCCGAACAGCAGGGCGGCGAACACCGTCACCAGCGGATGCGAGCGGGCAAGCAGCGCGACCGCGATGGAGTCGAAGCCCACCGTGGTGCCGAAGCTGGAGGTCATCGTGTGGGTGACGCCCAGGAGCACGCTTGCCCCGGCCAGGCCGGCCAGCGCTCCACTGAAGGTCATGGTGGCCATCGTGATCAGCTTGGGGCGCATGCCCGCGTACCGGGACGCCTCCGGGTTGGCGCCGACGGCACGGACCTCGAAGCCCCAGGTCGTGCGGAACAGCAGCCACCACACGAAGAACGCGGCGCCCAGCGCCAGCAGGATGCCGACATGGCCGTTGCGGCCGAGGATCACCGGAAAGGCGGCGTTGCCCACGTCGAACGTGATCGGCGACGGCGACCTGGGCACCTTGAGCGGCCCGCTGACGAGCGCCGCGAGGAGCTGCACGGCGATGTAGTTCATCATGATCGTGCTGACGACCTCGTGGGCGCCGGAGACCGCCTTGAGGAAGCCGGGCACGAAGCCCCACATGGCCCCGCCGATGAACCCCGCAAGGGTCGCCAGCGGGATGGCGACGATGGCGGGCGCGTCGGCCAGCCAGACGCCGACGATCACGGCACCCAGGGCCCCGGCCAGGAACTGCCCCTGGGCGCCGATGTTGAACAGGCCCGCCTTGAAGCCGAAGCCCACGGCAAGTCCCCCGAACAGCAGCGGGGTCGTGTTCACGAGGGTCGAAACCAGCGCGTCGGGGTTGCCGAGAGCCCCTTCGACCAGCGCCCCATAGGCGACGAGCGGCAGGCCCCAGTCGAACTTCTTGCCGGGGACGAGCAGCTCCGAGACGAGGACGATCGCGGCACCCAGCAGGACCGACAGCACGACGACGGTGAGCGGCACCGCCATGAACGACCAGGCACGGGCGATCGCGTCGCGCCCGATCCGCGGGCGCTTCGCCGGAAGGTCGGCGCTCATGCCACGACCCCCGCGACCGGGCCGCGCGCGGTCGCGTCCCGCGCCTCGCCGCCGGTTGCCATCAGGAGACCGACCGTGTTCTTGTCAGCGGTCGGTCCATCCAGAACAGCCACGATCCGTCCCTCGTACATGACGCCGATCCGGTCGGACAGCTCGAGCACCTCGTCGAGCTCCGCCGAGACGAGCAGCACGGCCGTTCCTGCATCGCGCTTGGCGATGACCTGGCGATGGATGAACTCGATGCTCCCGACATCCAGGCCTCGCGTCGGCTGGTCCAGGATCAGGAGCTTGAGCTCGCGGTCGAACTCGCGCGCGACGACGGTCTTCTGCTGGTTGCCGCCGGACAGGGTGCTGGCCTTGGCCTCCACCGAGTGGGTGCGGATGTCGAACCGCTGGACCGAGTCTGCCGCGTCGCGATCGATCGCCGCGCGATCGCGCAGCAGGCCGTGCGCGTACGGCGGCCGGTAGTAGCTGGTCAGGACGAGGTTGTCGGAGATGGCGAACGGGAGGATCAGGCCGAACCGGTGGCGGTCCGCGGGCACGTACGCGACCTGCGCCTCGTTCATCTGGCGCGGCGAGCGGCCCGTGACGTCGTCGTCACCCAGCCGGACCGTCCCTGCCGTCGGCTTGCGCAGCCCGATGATCGCCTCGACGAGCTCGTCCTGGCCGTTCCCCGCGACCCCGGCGATGCCGAAGATCTCGCCGGCGCGCACCTCGAGGTCGACGCCCTTGACCATCGGGTGCCCGCGATCGTCGCTCGCCGTCAGCCCGGTGATGTTGAGCATCGTCCCCGCCGGGTGCGAGGTGCCGCGATCCACCGTCAGCTGGACCTCGCGCCCGACCATCAGCTCGGCCAGGTCGTCCTCGGTGGTCTCGGCCGGCTTGCGCTCGCCGACCACGCGCCCGCGACGGATGACCGTGATCCGGTCCGCGATCTCGAGCACCTCGTACAGCTTGTGGCTGATGAACACGATGCTGTGGCCCTCCTGGGCGAGGCGCCGGAGGACCGCGAAGATCTCCTCCGTCTCCTGGGGCGTCAGGACAGCCGTCGGCTCGTCGAGGACCAGGATGCGCGCGTTGCGGTAGAGCGCCTTGAGGATCTCCACGCGCTGCTGCCAGCCGACCGACAGCGTGCCGACCTTGACCTCCGGATCGATCTCGAATCCGAACCGCCCGCCCAGCTCCATGATTCGCTCGTGGGCCTTCTTCCGATCGAGGAAGAAGCGGTTGGCCATCGTCTCCTCGCCCAGGAGGATGTTCTCGGCCACCGTCAGGACCGGCACCAGCATGAAGTGCTGGTGGACCATGTTGATGCCGCGGGCGATCGCGTCCGACGGGCCGGTGATCTGCACCGGCGTCCCGTCGAGCAGGATCTCGCCCTCGTCCGGCGTCGCCAGGCCGTAGAGGACGTTCATGAGCGTCGTCTTGCCGGCGCCGTTCTCGCCCAGCAGGGCATGGATCTCGCCGGGCCGAATCTCGAGGTTGATCCCGTCGTTGGCGACCACCCCCGGATAGCGCTTCGTGATGCCGCGCATCTCGAGCGCAGGGGCGACGATCGTGCCCGTCGGGTCCGTCATGGGATGGCTCCGCGGTACGGCGTTTGGCGGTGGCTACGCGGACGGGTCGGCCGCAAGCGGCCGACCCGTCCGGTCAGTTGAGCCGAGAAAGGCTACGGCGTGTAGACGCCGCAGTTCGTGTCCGGGCAGGTCTTGAGCGTGCCGGCCTTCATGGCTGCGAGCGCCGTGTCAAGGGCGGTCTGGACCTCGGGGCCGAACATCGACGCCGCGTCGTGGAACGGGGAGACGCCGATGCCGTCGTTGCTCGCGTTGTACAGCACGTCACCGGCAGCCAGGGTGCCATTGGAGATGCCGACGACAGCCTGGTTCACGGCGGACTCGACGTGCTTCTCAGCGCTCGTGATGATGCACGAGTTGTCGGGGGCACCGATGGACAGCCACTGGTCGACATCGACGCCGATGCCGTAGATGTTCGCGGCGCAGGCGGCCTGGAGGACGCCGTTGCCGGTCTTGCCGGCGACCTGGAACAGGACGTCGGGCTTGTGCGCCTGGATGAACGTCGTGGCGAACGCCTTGCCACCGGCCGGGTCGTTGAACGCGGCCGCCGAGAAGTCATTCGTCACGTACGCGGTGGCGACGTTGATGTCCGCCTTGACGGACTTCGCGCCGAGCTCGTAGCCCTGGATGTAGCGCACGCACGGCGCGCACAGCGTGGTGCCGCCGATGGCGCCGATGGAGCCGCTCTTGTCCGCGTAGGCCGCCACGATCCCGGCGAGATAGCCCGCCTGGTCCTCGGCGAAGTACAGCGACGTGTAGTTCGGCAGGAGCGTCTTCGCGTCGCCCTTGCAGGCGAACGTGCTGTCGGGGGCGCCCGTCGGATCGACGCACACCGGGGACTGGTCGACGCCCACGAAGTGGACCGTCGGGTTGGCCTTGGCAGCGGTCATCGTGTCGTTGGTCAGGTTGAAGCCGACCGTCACGATGATGTCGTACTTCTGATCGACGAACGCCTGGATGTCCGCCGCGTACTCGGACGCGTCCTTCGGAACGGTCGACTGCGGTGCCGGCGCGCCGATGGCCTTGGCGCCGTCCTCGGCGCCCTTGAAGCTGTACTCGTTGTAGCCCTTGTCGTTCAGGGTCCCGATATCGGTCACGACGCCGATCTTGAGGTTGGACGTCGGGGCCTGCGACGGCGATTCAGCGGGCATCGACGCGCCTGTCGACGGGGCCATCGAGGGCTCAGTCGTGGCGGTCGATGGGGATGGCGTGGCGGTCCCGCCGCCACAGGCGGCAAAGACGAACGACGCGGCGCCCATCAGGGCGACGAGTCGAGTGCTGGTCCGCAAGGTGTCTCCTCCTCGTGTTGCGGCATGCGGGCCAGAATGGTCCCGCATCGCCAGAGATCGGGGGCGCTTCATTCACGCCCTCAGCCACGGCGGGTCGCGGCTCCCTGCGGCCGTTGACGACCGGGACCCGGGCGGCTGTCCAGAGTATGCCTGTCCTCGCAGTGCCCGTGCAATGATCCGTGCGTCGCACGTCTGCCGTGCTGCACGGCCCTACCGGAGGTGACGAGTGAGGGATGCAGGCTCTCCACATCGGGGCGCGGACGGCCCCGGCGAACCGGGATCCGGCACCGTCGAACCCGGCACGGGGCCGGATCGGGAGCCCGATCGCCGGCGGGCCGACCGCGACCGCGTCCGCGCGCTGATCGACCTGCACGAGGGCCGGGGTCCGGTGCCCGTGCTGGGTGACGCCGAGATCGCGCCGTTGCTCCGGACTGCGCGGCGGATCGCGGTGATCGGGGCGTCGTCACGACCGTTCCGGCCGTCGCACGGGGTGATGGCCGCGCTGCTGCGTGCGGGATACGACGTGGTCCCCGTGAGCCCGCGCGAGACGGAGGTTCTCGGCCGGAGGTGCTACCCGGACCTGGCTGCCGCGGTGGAAGCCGAGGGCGCGGTGGACATCGTGGACGTGTTCCGCAACGCGGAGGCGTGCCCGGCGCACGCACGCGAGGCGGTCGCGGCGGGTGCCGGCTGCCTGTGGCTGCAGCTGGGCATCGTGAGCTGGGAAGCAGCGCGGATCGCGACCGAGGGCGGGCTGCAGGTCGTGATGGACCGGTGCACGTCGATCGAGGTGAGCCGGCTGCGGGCCGGGTGACACCGGCATCTCCATGGTCGCGACGCCCGGGCAGGACAGCGGACGCCCGCCGCAGAGGCCGACCGCCTCAGCGGATCACAAATCCCAGCAGCACGATGACCACGCCGACACCCAGGATCGCGCCCCCGGTCAGGGCCTGGCGCCGGAGCAGCTGCATTGCAATCGACGCCCCGGTCCGGGCGTCCGGGCGAGATCCGCCGCGCCAGGCCTCGTAGCGGGCAACGTTGGCGTCCTGCTCCCGCAGCTCCATGTACCGGCGGTAGGGGCCGGCCGCGCGCCTGTAGCCGATGGCGATCAGGACGACGCCGACGAGCCAGAGAGCAACGTTGATCGGACCCACCCCTAGGCCTCCATGGTCTCGAGGCGCCCGCGCATCAGGTCGGCGACCCGCGAGGCGTCGGCGGCGCCGGCCGTCGCCTTCATCACCTGCCCGACCAGGAAGCCGGTGACGGGCTTGCCGGCATGCCAGTCGGCCACGGCCTTCGGGTTGGCCGCGATCGCCGCGTCGATATGCCCGAGCAGCGCCGCGTCATCCGAGATGGGACCCGGACCCGCCGCGGCCAGCAGTGCCTCGGCCGCAGTCCCGTCCGCGAGGTGCCGGTCCAGCAGGTCGCGTCCGGTGGCCCGCGAGACCCTGCCGTCGGCGATGGCCTCGATCAGCCGCGCGATCCCGCCCGGGGAGGATGCACCCGCGGTGCCTGATGCGTTCAGGCCGCCCTCCTTGACGACCCGTGCATGGGGGCCGGTCACGAAGTTCGCCACCTGCTTGGCGGGAGCGGAGCCGGCCGCCGAGATCGCCTCGAACGCCGTCGTCATCGCCGGGTCGGCCACGATCACGGCCGCGTCGTAGCCGGTGATCCCGAGCCCGGCGTACCGGGCTCGGCGGGCCGCGGGCAGCTCCGGCAGCGCGGCACGCACCCGCTCGATCCAGGCCGGCTCGACGTGGAGCGGCGGCAGGTCGGGCTCGGGGAAGTACCGGTAGTCGTCGGAGGTCTCCTTGGCCCGCATCCGGTAGGTGGCCTGCTTCCCGTCGTCCCAGCCGCGCGTCTCCATCAGGATCGGCTCGCCCGCGTCGAGCGCCGTCGCCTGCCGCTCGATCTCGAACGCGATCGCCCGCTCCACCGCCCGGAACGAGTTCATGTTCTTGACCTCGACCTTGGTCCCGAAGGCGGCCGCGCCGCGCTCGCGCAGCGACACGTTCGCCTCGACCCGCATCTGGCCGCGTTCCATGTCGGCGTCGCTGGCCCCGATCGCCCGCAGCAGCAGCTGGAGCTCCTCCGCGTAGCGGCGGGCCTGTTCGGCCGTCCGGATCTCCGGCTCGGTGACGATCTCCATCAGCGGCGCCCCGGAGCGGTTGAAGTCCACCAGCGACGCCCGGCCACCGGTCTCACCGCTGGTCTCCGCGTGGATCAGCTTCGCGGTGTCCTCCTCGAGGTGCGCACGGGTGATGCCCACGACGAACGGCCCCGCCGAGGTCCCGATCGCGAGCCGCCCGGCGGCCGCAAGCGGGATGGCGAACTGGCTGATCTGATAGCCCTTGGGCAGGTCCGGGTAGAAGTAGTTCTTGCGCTCCCACTGCGTCCGGACCGGGATCGAGGCGTCGATCGCGAGGCCGGTCGCGATCACGAACTCCACCGCGCGCCGGTTGATCACCGGCAGCGTCCCGGGCAGGCCCAGGCAGACAGGGCAGACGTGGGTGTTGGGGGCCGCGCCGTCGTACGCCGTGGAGCAGCCGCAGAACATCTTGGACGCCGTCCGCAGCTGGCAGTGGATCTCGATGCCGATGACCGCCTCATAGCGCTCGAGGACGCTCGCGATGCGCTCCGCGACGGCGGTCACCCGAGCACCGCCAGGCCGACGGTCGTGAGGTACAGCCCGTACATCGCCACGCTCAGCCAGAGGATCGCGAGCAGGACGTTGCGGGCGGCCAGCCGCACGCGCGTCCGCGAGTGCATCGGCCGTGTGGCCTCGATCAGGGTACGGGTGGGATCACCGTCCCGGACGAGCGGCACCAGCGCAGACCGGGCGGCCGCGTAGCCGCGCCATGACCCATGGACGAGCGCGATCAGGCCGGACAGGACGAGGATCGTGCCGAGCATGCCCAAGAGTGTGGCATACCCGGCGCCGGGAGCGCCTCCGGGTGCGTCAGTCCGCGGCCGGAACGAGGTTCGAGATCGCCTTCTGGATGGCCTCGTGCAGCCGGGCGCCCGTCGGCTGGCCCTGGAGCTCCACCACCCCCGGATCGCCGGCCGGCTCCCAGGCGTAGCCGACACCGGGCACGGTGAGCACGATCGGGATCTCGGGATGCAGCTGGCGGAGACCCGAGATCAGGGCACCGGAGCCGTCGATGTCGCCGCTGGCCCAGGCGTCGTAGATGAGGACGTCGGCGTCCCCTGCAAGCACGCAGATGTCGCCGTTGAGCACCGGGCAGGCGCCCCCGCTGGGTCCGCTGCATTGCTCGACGTCGTAGCCGAGTCTGCGCAGCGACTCGGCCTCCTGGTCGGCAAGGTCGATATCGTGGTGGACGACGAGTGCTCGGGTCATGGGACGCTCACCTCGAACGGCGTCCGAGAGGCGCGACCCGCGCCGGGCCGCGATCCCGGACCCTGAGCGTGCGCCGGGTGGTGCCCGTCGAGGAAGTGACGAAGGTCACGGCGGCCCCGGGCGGTCCGGCACCCGGGAGTGGATCAGGCGGGGCGAACCCGGTCGACGAACCGGCCGATGCGGACCAGCGCCTCCTCGATCTGCCCGTACGCCGTGGCGTAGCACATGCGGACGTGACACTCGCCCGAGGGGCCGAAGGCGTTGCCGGGCACCACGGCGACCCGCTCCTCGCGCAGCAGCCGCTCGGCGAACTCGTCCGAGCTGAGGCCGGTCGAGCTGATCATCGGGAAGGCATAGAAGGCGCCCCGGGGCTCGAACGTCGGCAGGCCGATCCTGTTGAGCCCGTCCACCAGCAGCCGGCGGCGGCGATCGTATTCGGCGACCATGGCCTCCACGTGGGGCTCCCCGCCCTGCAGCGCGGCCAGCGCGGCATCCTGGGCGACCGTCGGGGCGGACATGATCCCGTACTGGTGGACCTTGACGATCCCCTCGAGGATCGGTGCCGGGGCACACATCCAGCCCACCCGCCAGCCCGTCATCGCGTAGGCCTTCGAGAAGCCGCCCATCAGGATGGTCCGCTCGCGCATGCCGGGCAGCGAGCTGAACGCGCGATGACGGTACGTCCCGTAGGCCAGCCGGTCGTAGATCTCGTCGCTGTAGACGAGCAGGTCGTGGCGCACTGCGATCCGCGCCAGCTCGTCCTGGACCGCGTCGTCGAGCACGGCCCCCGTGGGGTTGGCCGGGTAGCCCAGGAACAGCGCCTTGGTGCGCGGGGTGATCGCCGCCTCGACCGCCGCCGGATCGAGCGCGAAGTCGTCCTCGAACCGGGTCGCGACGGCCTTCACGACGCCGCCCGCGAACACGATCGCAGGCACGTACGCGACGTACGAGGGCTCGTGGAGGATCACCTCGTCGCCGGGGTCGCAGGTCGCGCGCAGGGCGAGATCGACGGCCTCCGACGCGCCGACCGTGATCAGGATCTCCGTGGCCGGGTCGTAGGTGACGCCGTACCGATGCTCGAGGTGCTCCGACAGCGCGCGGCGCAGCTCGATCGTGCCGAAGTTGGAGGTGTAGTGCGTGCGCCCCTCGCGCAGGCTCTCGACGCCCGCCTCGACGATCTCGCGCGGCGTGTCGAAGTCCGGCTCCCCCACCCCGAGGCTGATGACGTCGTCCATGGTGGCCAGGATGTCGAAGAAGCGGCGGATGCCGGACGGCGGAACGGCGCGGACGCGCTGGGCGAGGGCGCGATCGGCGAGCGGCGGACGTGCTCCGGAGTCAGTCATCGAGGGAGCCTCAGTGTGGACCGGCGAGCGCGGCGACCCGCTCGGCCGGCGTGGGGATCGACGGGTCATCGAGCGTGGCGAGGTCCCGAGGCGGCACCGCGCGCCAGGCCGCGCCCGCGGTTGCGCCCTCGTAGGCCCGGGCGACCCGCAGCAGGGCCGCTTCGGACCACGGTGCACCGATGAACTGGAGGCCGACCGGCAGGCCCTCGGACAGCCCGCAGGGCACCGAGATCCCGGGCAGCCCCGCCATGTTGACCGGCAGCGTGCAGGCATCGGACAGGTACATCTGCACCGGGTCGTCCATGCGGGCCCCGAAGGGGAATGCGACCGTCGCCGATGTCGGGGCGACGAGGGCATCGAAGCCGGCCGCCCACAGGCGGTCGAAGTCGCGCTTGATGAGCGTTCGCACCTTCTGGGCCTTGAGATAGAACGCGTCGTAGTAGCCGGCCGAGAGGGCGTAGGTGCCGAGCATGATCCGGCGCTTGACCTCCGCGCCGAAGCCCCGGCCGCGGGTCGCGAGGTAGTTCGCGAGGTAGTCGTCGCCGCCGCGGACGCTGTACCCGAAGCGGACGCCGTCATAGCGGGCCAGGTTCGCGGACGCCTCGGCCGGCGCGACGATGTAGTACGTCGCCAGCCCGTAGTCCGTGTGCGGGAGGCTGACCTCCTCGACGATGGCGCCGGCGGCCTCGAGCGATGCCACTCCCTCGCGGATGCGTGCCTCGACACCCGGCTCCATGCCCGCGACGAAGTACTCCTTCGGCAGCCCGAAGCGCCTGCCGCGAAGCCAGCCCGCCGCCTCGTCGTCCGACGCCGGCAGGTGAAGGAGGTCGTCCGGCACCGGCACCGGTGCGGAGGTCGAGTCGCGCTCGTCGCGGCCGGAGACGGCGTGCAGCAGGACCGCCGCGTCGCGGGTGTCGCGTCCGAACGGCCCGATCTGGTCGAGGCTGCTCGCGAACGCGACGATGCCGTACCGGCTCACCCGGCCGTAGGTGGGCTTCATCCCGACGATGCCGCACAGGGCTGCCGGCTGGCGGATCGAGCCGCCGGTGTCGGTGCCGATGCTGAGCGGGACGTGGAACGCGGCCACGGACGCGGCGGAGCCACCGCTGGACCCCCCGGGGACGCGGTCCAGGTCCCACGGGTTGGAGGTCGGACCGTAGGCGGAGTGCTCCGTCGACGAGCCCATCGCGAACTCGTCCATGTTGGTCTTGCCCAGGATCACCGCGCCCGCATCCCGGAGCCGCTCGGTGATGTGGGCATCGAACGGCGCCCGGTAGCCGTCCAAAATCCGCGAGCCGGCCGTGCACTGGCCGCCGGCCACGGAGACGAGGTCCTTGAGCGCGACCGGGATCCCCAGCAGCGGGTGGAGGCCCTCCAGGGCACCGTCCCCCTCGCCTCGAGCCGCGGCCAGGCGAGCGTCGGCGGCGTCGGCCTCCGCCAGCGCGCGCTCGTCGTCGAGCGCCAGCCAGGCATGGAGCCCGTGGTCCGTGGCGTGGGCCCGCTCCAGGTGGGCCGCCGTGATCTCGCGCGAGGAGACGTCGCCGCCCCGGAAGCGGTCCGCCATCTCGTGCGCGGTGAGACGCGTGAGGTCGGTGGTCATCCCGGCCACCTGCTCAGTCGCCGCCGAGGATCGCGGGAACCACGAAGAAGTCGCCGTCCCGCTCCGGGGCGTTCGCGAGGACCGCCTCCACCGACAGCGACGCCACGACCACGTCCTCGCGGAGGATGTTCTCGAGCTCGATCGTCTGGGCGGTCGGCGGGATGGCGTCCGTGTCCAGCTCCGCCAGCTTGGCGTACTGGTCGAGGATGTGGTTGAGCTGCCCTTCGAGGCGCGCGAGCTCCTCCCCGGTCAGCCCGAGGCGGGCGAGATAGGCGACGTGCTCGACGTCGGCACGGGTAAGAGCGGCCATGGCCCGATGATACGCGGCCGGGCCCGACACAGACGGTGCGCCGCGTGCCGGGTGGAGCGGAACGGCAGATGCCGGGGTCCGGAGCTACTGGTGGACGTGCGCACCCGTGCCGTGGGTCCGGGCGAGGAACTCACGGGTGCGTGGATCCTGGGGCGCGTCGATGACCTGCTCCGGGGTGCCGACCTCGACGAACTCGCCCTCCTCGATGAAGTAGACGCGGTCAGCCGCGTCGCTGGCGAACGCCATCTCGTGGGTCACGACGATCATCGTGGTGCCCTCGTGGGCGAGCTCCTCCATCACGACGAGCACCTCACCGACGAGGGTCGGGTCGAGGGCGGAGGTCGGCTCGTCGAACAGGAGGACCTTGGGCTCCATCGACAGCGCACGCGCGATGGCGACCCGCTGCTTCTGGCCGCCCGAGAGCCGGGAAGGGTACTCGTCACGCTTGTCGGTCAGGCCGACCTTGGTCAGGTATCGCTCGGCCGTCGCGATCGCCTCGTCCCGGGGCACGCCCTTGACCCGCATCGGTCCCTCGATGAGGTTGTCGATGACCCGGAAGTGCGGGAACAGGTTGAACTCCTGGAACACCATCTGGGCGCCCAGGCGGATCTGGCGGATCTGCTCGCGGTGCTCGCGGCTGCGGGCGCGAAGCGGGTCGGCATCGACGCGGATCCCGTCGACCTCGATCGCGCCGATGGTCGGCTCCTCGAGGAAGTTGATGCAGCGCAGGAGCGTGCTCTTGCCGGAGCCGGACTTGCCGATGATGCAGACCGTCTCGCGCGGGTAGACCTCCAGGGTGCAGCCGCGCAGGACATGGTTCGAACCGAAGAACTTCTCCAGTCCGAGCACGCGGATGATCGGTCGCGCCCCGGACGGGACGAGAACGCCCGGGACCGCATACGGGTCCCGCGTCGAGATGGCCTGCGATTGCGGCAGGTCCCGGAGCAGCCTGATCGGCCCCTGATCGGTCACACGCGGACCTCGCTCTGACGCAGACGAGTCTCCAGCCGCTCCTGCGCGATCGAGAACACGATCGTTAGCGTCCAGTAGATGACCGCCGCGATCAGCAGCGTCTCGAACGTCCGGAATGACCTGGATCCGGTCGTGCTTGCGCGCCAGAACACCTCCTGGATGGTGACGTAGGAGACGAGCGCGCTGTCCTTGATCATCGCGATGAACTCGTTGCCGATGGCCGGGATCACGATCCGGACCGCCTGGGGCAGGATGATGCGGCGCATCGTGAGCTGGTCGGTCATGCCCAGGGCCGCCGCGGCCTCCAGCTGGCCCCGCGGGATCGCCTGGATACCCGCCCGGAAGATCTCGGTCATGTACGCCCCGTAGTTGAACGACAGGGCGAAGATCCCGGCGGCCAGCGAGGGCAGCACGATGCCGAACTGCGGCAGTGCCAGGTAGACGAAGATGATCTGGAGGATGAGCGGCGTGCCACGCACCAGCGAGACGTAGAGCGACGCGATCGCGTAGATCGGGGCCAGCTTCGAGAGGCGGCCCAGCGCGCCGACCACGGCGAACGCCACCGCGAAGATGATCGACATCAGCGCCACGAAGATCGTGACCGGGATGCCGCCCGCGATGAACGGGGCCCACTCCGCCATGAAGTCCAGGTGGACGCGCCCGGTCTGCCCGATGGCCAGGGCGAGTCCGCCCACGAGGATCAGCCAGGTGGCGACGAAGGCCAGCCGGAACCGTCGCCGATCGCGTGCCCGGGTCTCAGCGATCCGCTCGACGACCTGTGCCGGCGAGAAGTCAACGTCGAAGCCGTGCTGTTGGTGCCCGAAGCCGAGCATCATCCCTCTCAAAGCAATGGTGGGAAGCACCGGTCGGTGCCCCCACCCATTCTGATGCCCGAGCGCAACCCTACTGCGTGGGTCCCTGGGTCAGGTCTCCACCGAACCACTTCTCCGAGAACGCCTTGAGCGTCCCGTCGGTGTGCATGGCCGTGACGATGGCGCTCACCCGGGCGACGAAGTCCGTCGGGTCGGGCCCGCTCTTGTCGGTGGCCGCGGCGAGCGGCTCGTAGTAGACGGGATCGCCGACCTTCACGACCGGCATGCCCGCGGCAATCGCGGCGTCAACGGTCGTGCTCGAGCTCAGCCAGCCCTCGAAGTCGTTCCGGCCAGCGGCCCACAGCTGCGGGCACGCCTGGTCGGTCTTCTGGGTCACGACCTTGACGCCCGCCGGCGGCGTGGTCGTCGGGGACAGGGGTGCCGAAGTCGAGCTTCGTGCCCTGCAGCCAATCGAGGTAGGTGGTCGACTCGCCGACGCACACGGTCTTGCCCGCGAGGCCGTCGATGGTTGTGATGCCGGAGGCCTGGCTCGCGGTCATCTGGGCCGGCGTGTAGTAGTACGGGAGGCTGAAGTCGAGCACTTTCTGGCGTTCGCTGGTGATCGTCATCGAGCCCACGCTCATGTCCCAGCGCCCTGCCCAGCCGCCGGCCGTGATGACGGACCAGTCGGGGGTCACGAACGAGACCGTGACACCGAGGGCGCTTGGCGATCTCTGTGGCGACATCGATGTCGAAGCCCGAGAACGTGCCGTCGGCATTCTGGATCGATTGCGGAGCGTAGTTGGGATCGGTCGACACGACGACCTGGCCCGCGGCCAGAACCTTCGCCAGCAGACCACCCGGGATGGGGGTTGCCGCAGCCTCGCTCGGCGCCATGCTGGGCGCCTCGCTGGCAGCCATGCTGGGGGCCGTGCTGGGGGCCGTGCTGGGGGGTGCGGCCGATGGGGCCGGGGTCGAGCCGCCGCTGCTGCAGGCGGCGACGAGGATCGCGGCCGCGCCGAGCAGGGACAGGCGTCCACGCAGGGACATTGAGCTCCTCCTTCATCGGGCGCCGCGTGGCTTGAACGGGAGAACACGCGAGTCCTGGCGGCGCCGCGGAATGGGGCGGACATTATGCGCCGAAATCACGCCCGTCTCGGGCAAGGGCCGGATGGCGACGGCCGCCGACCTGGCGCTCGGCGGCATCCCGTGCACGCTGTTCGACCTGCCTGCGTTCGAGGCCGTCCTCGACCCGATCCGCCAGGCGGGTGCCTTCGCCTCACCGGCGTGCTCGGAGAGCACACCGTCCCCACCCCCTCGGTCACGACCGACATCCGCGAGGCCGTCGAGCAGGCGGCCATCCTCGTCATCGCCGTGCCGGCCTTCGCCCAGGGAGCCTTCGCACGAGCCTGCGCCCCGTTCGTGCGCCGGGGTCAGGTCGTGGTCCTGAGTCCGGGCAGCACCGGCGGCGCGCTCGCGTTCGCCGAAGCGCTGCACCGGGAGGGGGCCTCGGACGGCGTCCTCGTCGCCGAGACGCTCTCGCTGCCCTATGCGTGCCGGAAGCCGGCGCCGGACCATGTGCACATCAGCGGCGTGAAGCGGAACCTGCCGGTCTCTGCCTTTCCCGCGCTGCACACCGAGCTGGTCCTTGCCGCCCTTGAATACGTGTTCCCCGACAGGCTGGTGCCAGCTGCGCACTTGGTGGAGACCAGCCTGAACAATGCCATGCGCGGCGGCTCATCCCGATCCGGTGTTGCTGAACGCCGGCTGGATCGAGACCACCGGGGGCGACTTCCGCTTCTACACGGACGGAGTCAGTCCATCTGTCGGCCGGGCGATGGATGCGCTGGACCGGGAACGCCTGGGGCTCCTGACCGCCCTGGGGCTGGAGGCCGTGCCGGCGGTCGAATGGGATCGGCGGCTTTACGGGCTGGCGGGGACCACATCCTACGAGGTGAACCGTGACAGCCTGATCCACCGCGACATCCGCGCGCCGGAGAGCCTGCGCTCGCGCTACCTGACCGAGGATGTCCCCTTCGGCCTCGGGCCCTGGCTGCCCACACGGCCCGGACACCGGCTCAGGAGGGTCCGACCATCTGCCAGAAGGCGCCCGCCAGCCGGAGCTCTGCCGCGGTCCTGATGAGGTTCGCGACGGCCTCCATCGCCGACTCGCCGGTCGCCTCGATCTCTCGGGAGGTCCCGTCCACGAGGCACGCGACGTGGATCGTCACCGGCCCCGGTCCTTCGATCTCGAGGTCCTCGATCAGGATCCCGGTCCCCAGGATGCGCTCGAGATCCGCAGCCAGGCGCTCCGCCAGGCGTGCTTCGGAGTCGTTCATGTGCCGCTCCCTCCCTCCGGCAGCTCGCCCGCGAGCAGGCGCGCGAACCTTTCCTGGTCGAGCACGGGAACGCCCAGTTCCGTGGCCTTGGCCAGCTTCGAGCCGGCGCCCGGTCCGGCCACGAGGTAATCCGTCTTCTTCGACACCGAGCCGGCGGGCTTGCCGCCAGCAGCCCGGACGGCGTCCTCAGCCTCCTCGCGACTGAGGCCCTCGAGTGTGCCGGTCACGACCACCGTCTTCCCCGCCAGCGGCCCCGCCGTCCCGGCGCCCGCAGCCGAATCCCGGACCACCGGCCGCTCGGGCACCACGCCCGCGTCGACCAGCTCGCGCAGGACATCGCGGGTCGCAGGATCCGCGAACCAGCCGTGGACGGCATCGGACACCGACGGGCCGATCCCGGCGACCTCCTGCAGGGCCTCGGGCTCGTCGAGCGCAACCCGCCGGAGCTCCGCCTCGACCGCCGCGAACCAGGGATCGGGGGAAGCGCCGGTCATGGCGACGTCGGGAACGACGGCGGGGGCGACGTCGGTGGCATCGGGGACCGTGCCCGGGACGGACGCGGGAAAGGCGTCCGGACGCACGCGTCCGGCCAGCCATCGAGCGAGGTCGACTGCGGTGGACTCACCCACCTGTGGGATCCCCAGGCTGTTGAGCACCTTGGCCAGCGGCCGGCCCGTCCGTGCCCGCTGGATCGCGGCATGGAGGTTCTCGGCGCTCTTGCGGGCGAACCGCTCCAGGGTCTCCAGCTGCTCCACGCTCAGCCCGAAGAAGTCCGCGCGGCGGTGGATCATGCCGCGCTCGAGGAGCTGGCTCAGGACGGCCCAGCCGGCCCCCTCGATGTCCATCCCGCCGCGGCCCACGAAGTGGGCGTAGGCCTGGGCGAGGCGCGCGGGGCAGACCGGATTCGGGCAGTAGTGGCGGACGGCGCCCTCGTCGCGGACGACCGGCGTCCCGCACACGGGGCAGGCGGGCGGCATCTCGAACTCGCGGGCGTCCGCGGGACGCAGCTCGGGCACCGGTCGCACGACCTCCGGGATCACGTCGCCGGCCTTCTGGAGCACGATCGTGTCGCCGATCCGGATGTCCTTGCGCCGGACCTCGTCCAGGTTGTGGAGGGTCGCCCGGGCCACTGTGGAGCCGGCCACCTTCGCCGGGCGCAGGTGCGCGACCGGTGTCAGCGTCCCGGTCCGCCCGACGTACGGGACGATGTCCTCGACGACAGTCCGGACCTGCTCCGGCGGGAACTTGAAGGCGATCGCCCAGCGCGGCGCGCGGCTCACCATGCCCAGCTCGGCCTGCTGGTCGAAGCGGTCGACCTTGACGACCACCCCATCGGTCTCGTAGGGCAGCCCGTGGCGGGCTTCCCGCCACCGCTCGGTGAACGCGATGACCGCCTCGATGTCGAGGCCCGCCTCGCGATCCGGGTTCACCGGGAAGCCGAGGGCCTCCAGCCGGGCCAGCGCCTCCGACTGCCGGGATGCCGGCGAGCCGTCTTCCACCACCTGGTACAGCCACGTCGCGAGCTGCCGGCCGGCGGTGACGGCCGCGTCCTTCTGGCGCAGCGACCCGGCGCCGGAGTTCCGGGGGTTGGCGTACAGCGGCAGGCCCGCCTCCTCGCGCTCGGCGTTGATGCGCGCGAACTCGGCCTTGGGCATGAACACCTCGCCGCGAGCCTCGAGGGTGGCCGGCTCGGCAAGGCGCCGCGGGATCCCGCGGATCGTGCGCAGGTTGGGGGTGACGTCCTCTCCGGTCGTCCCGTCGCCGCGCGTCGCCCCCAGCACGAACCGGCCCTGCTCATAGCGCAGCGAGACGGCCAGGCCGTCGATCTTGAGCTCCGCCACGTACCCCAGGCCCGGCGCCGGCTCGGGGGCGGGGGGCAGCCCCAGGCCCTTCCGGACCCGGGCGTCGAACGCCCGCAGCTCGTCATGGCTGAAGGCGTTGGACAGCGACAGCATCGGCCGCTCGTGGCGGACCTCGGGGAAGCGCCCGGCGGCCGGTGCGCCGCCGACCCGCTGCGTCGGCGAGTCGGGCGTGACCAGGGCCGGGTACGCCGTCTCGAGCGCCACCAGCTCCCGGAACAGCCGGTCGTACTCGGCATCGGAGAGCTCGGGCGCGTCGTCCTCGTAGTACAGGCGGTTGGCGCGTCGGATCTGGTCCGTCAGCGCCGCGTGTCGTGTCCCGGCGATGCCGGGCTCGAGCGCGGCGGCGGCATCGACCGCGGCCGGATCGACGGGCAGCGGCTCGGTCACCGGTCCGCGTGACCCGTCCGCCCAGCCGTCACGTGGTCGCGGCACAGGTCCGACGGCCGCGACGCTCCGACCAGCGACAGCGCGCGCTCCGTTTCCTCGCGCAGGATCGAGAGGGCCTTGTCGACGCCGGGCTTGCCGGCGCAGGCGAGCGCGTACAGCAGCGGGCGGGCGGTGAACACGGCCCGCGCCCCCATCGCGAGCGCGGTCACGACATCCGTTCCGCGCCGGACACCACCGTCGAGATACACCTCGGCGCGCCCGTCCACCGCCTCGACGATCTCGTCCAGCACGTCGATGGCGGCGGGCGACCGGTCCAGCTGGCGGCCGCCATGGTTCGAGACCCAGACCGCGGCCGCGCCGTGCTCGACGGCCAGGCGTGCATCCTCGGCCGTCAGGATCCCCTTGAGGACCAGAGGCAGCGACGACCACGAGCGGATCTCGGTGAGCGTGTCCCAGGTCAGCGCAATGCTGCGCATGTCGAGGAGGTCGTCCAGGCCACCGCCGACGGCTGCGCGCCCGGCGAGGTTGCCGTAGGCGCGGCTGCCAGGCTCGAAGCCGATGCGCATGATGTCGTCCCGATACCCGAGGACGGGCAGATCGACGGTCAGGACGATCGCGCGGTAGCCGGCCGCTTCGGCGCGCTGGACGAAGTCCCGGCTCTGCGCCCAGTCGCGCTGCTCGTACAGCTGGAACCATCGCAGGCCGTCACCGGATGCGGCGGCGACCTCCTCGATCGATCGCGAGGCGACCGTGGACACGACGTTGACGACACCGGCCGCGGTGGCCGCACGGGCCGTCGCCAGCTCGCCGTCCTGGTGGGCCAGGCCATGGAGCGCCGCGGGCGCGACCCCGATCGGCATCGACACCGCGTCGCCGAGGAGCGTCGTCGACAGGTCGAGCCCCGACACGTCCACCAGCACCCGCGGCCGGAAGCGGAACCGACGCCAGGCCTCGAGGTTCTCCCGGAGCGTGATCTGGTCCCAACCGCCGCCCGCGTAGTAGGCCCAGGCGGCCGGGTGGAGCCGCTCATGCGCCGGAGCCTCGAAGTCGGCGACGGTGGCGACGTCACCCAGGTCGATCGGCGGCATCGACGGCGGCGGGTAGGCGTGCTCGGGGCGGGGATCGTCCGTCATCACTGGCAGGATAGGGCCACCGCGGGGTGTGCGCCTCGGCGCCGGATCGATGCGAGCCCGGCTGCGACGCCGGCGCCGCCGGCCGGCCCCACCTAGCCGATCAGCTCCAGGTTCGCGAGCGAGGCCAGCATCGTCTTGCGGCCGACGGCCGGGTCCCGGAAGGCGACCGTGACCTCCTCGTCGTCGCGGGTGA
This sequence comes from uncultured Chloroflexia bacterium, assembly GCA_963849495.1. Classification (GTDB taxonomy): domain Bacteria; phylum Chloroflexota; class Limnocylindria; order Limnocylindrales; family CSP1-4; genus CAIXZV01. Next base: position 438,486 of record CAWKHN010000019.1, read on the forward strand.
GCTTCGACGTCACGACGATGCCGTCGCCCCAGCGGGCGTGCCGGATGCGGTCACCGTCGCGATAGCGGCGCTCGCCCGGGACGATCGGCCGGGCCGGGATGACCCCCCGCTCGCGGGACCCGTGGCCGGACCGCTCGCCCGGGACGTCCGTCTCGTCCCAGGCCGGGACGTCGGCCGTCCCACCACCGAGCCGCCCGAGCGATCCCGAGGGCGCCCCGGCCGCAAATGCGGCCCGCTTCGCGTTCAGGTCGCGGGTCGGACGGAACCGCTCCCCCGGTGGCGGCGCCCCCGGGCGTCCGCTGCCCTGCCGGTACGCGCCGCCTGCCGTCCGGATCGCGGCACCGAACCGGGAGCGCCGATCGCCGAACACGAGCTCCGGATCGAGGTCCGCGCCCATGCCGCCGTCCCCGTGCAGCTGCGGCCCGACCATGAGGTCGGCGGGGATCTCCAGCAGGAAGCGCGACGGAATGCTCATCCCCCCGCCGCCCCACGTCGCGCGTCGCCAGGCGTGGGACAGGAACAGCCGGCGCTTGGCCCGCGTGATGCCGACATACGCGAGGCGCCGCTCCTCCTCGAGCTCCTTCTCGTCGTCCAGCGCCCGGTTGTGCGGGAACAGGCCCTCTTCCATGCCCGCGATGAACACGACCGGGAACTCCAGCCCCTTGGCGGCGTGGAGCGTGATCAGGGTCACCGCGTCGGCTTCGCCCTCGTAGCTGTCCTGGTCGGCGACCAGCGCCGTCTCCTCGAGGAGGCGGTCCAGCGCGTCCTCCGGCGACAGGTCGTCGTAGCGGGTGGCCACCTGGCGGAGCTCGAGCAGGTTGGCCCAGCGGTCCTCGCCCTCCTCGGAGCCGTCCGCGAGCATCGCCCGGTATCCGGATGCCTCGAGCACCTCGTCCAGCAGCTCCGGCAGCGGCAGGATGCCGATCCGCCGGCGCAGTCGCTCGACCAGGGCCGCGAACTGGGTCAGCGCCGCCCGGATGCGGGGGGCCAATCCCTCGACCTCACCACGCGCGCCCGCCTCGACCGAGGCCCACACGTCGTCGCCGTGCGTCACCGAGAAGCGCCGGAGCGCCTCCACGCTCCTGTCACCGATCCCCCGCGCCGGCACGTTGATGATCCGCTCGAACGACACGGCGTCCGTGTCCGAGCGGAGCACCCGCAGGTACGCGAGCGCGTCCTTGACCTCGCGCCGCTGGTAGAAACGGGTGCCGCCGACCAGCTGGTAGCGCAGCCCGTAGCGCAGGAACGCCTCCTCGATCGCCCGGGACTGGGCATTCATCCGGTACATGACCGCGACGTCCTTGGGCCGGAAGCGGCCGGACTCGTCATCGTCGGCACGGCGCGTCAGCAGGGATCCGCGGCCCCCGACCAAGGCCTCGATCTGACGCGCGATCCACTCGGCCTCCTCCTCCTCGTTGAAGGCCTCGAAGCGCTGGATCGGCACGCCGCCCTGGTTCTCCGTCCACAGCTTCTTGTCCGTGCGGCGCTCGTTGCGCGACACGACCGCGTGGGCGGCGTCGAGGATGAGCTGTGTCGAGCGGTAGTTCTGCTCCAGCTTGACGACCGTCGCCTCCGGGTAGTCCCGCTCGAAGTCGAGGATGTTCTGGACGTTCGCGCCGCGCCAACCGTAGATCGACTGGTCGTCGTCACCCACCACGCACAGGTTCCGATGGGCCGCCGCGAGGGCGCGGACCCACAGGTACTGCGGCCGGTTCGTGTCCTGGTACTCGTCCACGTGGAGGTAGCGCCAGCGGGCCTGGTAGGTCGCGAGGACCTGGGGCGCCTGGTCGAACAGCTCCACGGCCCGCAGCAGGAGATCGTCGAAGTCGAGGGCGTTGGCGGCGCGCAGGCGCTCTCGGTACCGGGCGGCGAGCCGGGCGATCATCCGCTCGCGGTGGTTGACGGCGTTCTCGGCCAGGAACACCTCGTCGAGCATGTCGTTCTTGGCCCGGCTGATCGCGCCCAGGATCGCGGCCGGCCGGAACTCGCCGGTGGCCGGCAGGTCCTCCTCTGCCAGGATCCGCTTCATCAGCTGCTGCTGGTCGTCGGTGTCGTAGATCACGAACCGGCGATCGAGCCCGATCGCCTCACCGTCGCGCCGCAGGACGCGCGCGCACAGGGCGTGGAACGTGCCCGCCTGGACATCCTTGCCGACGGCGCCGGTCAGTGCCGCGATGCGCTCCCGGAGCTCACCCGCGGCCCGGTTGGTGAACGTCACCGCGAGGATCCGGCGCGGCTGGACCGCCTTGACCCCGATGAGATAGGCGATCCGGTGGGCGACGACGCGCGTCTTGCCGCTGCCGGCCCCGGCAAGGATCAGGAGCGGGCCATCGGTCGTGGTCACGGCCCGGGCCTGCTCCGGGTTCAGGCGCGACACGATCTCCTCGGCGCGGGCGGCGCGCCGGGCGGCCATCGCAGCGGCCAGGTCCTCCGGGGCGAGCGCGGGCCCGGCACTGGTGAGCTCCGGCTCGAGGGGGACCTCGCGCATCCAGTCGGGCTCCTGGGGCGAAGCGGGGCCGCCGGACGCGAGCGCCGGCCCCGACGCATCGCCGGGCACGTCCGCGAGCACACCGGCAGGCAGGTCCGCAGGGCCCTCGTCGCCGGGGCCGAGGTCGAGCCACGTGCCCTGGACGTCGGGCTCAGCGGCGCGGGTTCGCCGGCGCTTCGAGCGCTCGCCGTCGGGGGTGGGACTCACCTGTCCATTCTAGGTGCCGCGGCTCATCCCGCGGTCCCTCAGCCGGAGCCGGTGGACGGCTGCTCGATGACCAGGTCCTGGTCCCACCCGCTCGCATCGAGAACGAGGTGGATGTCGACGCTCCGGCTTGCGCTCACCGCGTCCAGGACGAGATGCGCGGGCCGCAGCGTGGCGGTGTCCGTCTGGAGCGTGATCACGACATCGATCGCCGGAAGCGGCTGGGCGCGGTCCTCGGGCAGCAGCAGCGCGAGGATGCTCGCCGGATCCGAGCCGGCATCCAGCCGCACCTCGTGGCAGCGACCCGACGCGCTGCCGCAGGCCACGTCCCGGACGGTCGGCACGAGACCGGGGGTCGCAAGGTAGGAGCGAAGGCGGTCCACGAGCGTGAGCGGGTTGATGTCGATGCCCGCGCCGGCAGAGGCCGCCCCGAGCGATGCCTTCATCCACGGTGCGTCCGGCGCGGTCCGGTACCAGACGCCGTCCCAGATGGTCACGGTGTCGAACGAGATGTCGAGCCCGGGGCTCACGACGTGGGCGCGCGTCTTGCCGTCCTTCGGCCGGAGGTCGCCATCGATCACGGTCCCGTCGAGGCTGATCGCGGTCTCCGGACGGTTCACGAGGCGGCCCGGGATCGTCCCGGAGACCGTCCCGGAGAGATGCACCGAGGACGCGTCGATGGTGGCCTGCAGCGAGCGCGCGAGCATCTCGGCCGGGTCCGTCACCTTGTCCGGAGCAACGGCCGCAGCCAGCGGCCCCACACCCAGCACACGGCCGCCCCCGAGGATGGCAAGCGCCGCGATCGCCACGATGATGATCGTGGCCCACGGCCCCTTCAACATGACTTGGTTGTCTCCCCTGCGTCCGAGGGACGCGACAGCGATGGAGTCTACTCGTAGTTGGCTGCGCCGGCGACGGACATGCGACGGCCCCCGGCGGCGATGCCACCGGGGGCCGTCGGCCTTGTGGTCAGGGACTAGAAGTCCATGCCCCCATTGTGGTCGTGGCCGCCGCCGGCCCCGGCCTTCTCCTTCTCCGGAAGATCCGTGATCAACGTCTCCGTCGTCAGGACCATCGCGGCGATGGAGGCAGCGTTCTGGAGCGCGGAGCGGGTGACCTTGGCGGCGTCGACGATGCCCCGGGTGAACATGTCGCCGTACTCGCCCTTGAGGGCGTCGTAGCCCTCGCCGATCTTCATCGCGCGGACCGCGTTGACCACCACCTCGCCGGACTCGCCGGCGTTGTCGGCGATCTGGCGGGCCGGGGCCTCGAGGGCCTTGCGCACGATGTCCACGCCGACCTGCTCGTCGCCCTCGAGCTTGAGGGCGTCGAGGGACGGGATGGCCTGCAGGAGGGTCGTGCCACCGCCGGCGACGAGGCCCTCCTCGACGGCCGCACGGGTCGTCGAGAGTGCATCTTCGATGCGGTGCTTCTTCTCCTTGAGCTCGACCTCGGTGGCCGCGCCGACCTTGATCACGGCGACGCCGCCGGCAAGCTTGGCGAGGCGCTCCTGGAGCTTCTCGCGGTCGTAGTCCGAGGTGGTGTCCTCGATCTGCGCCTTGATCTGGCTCATGCGTCCCTTGATCTGGTCGGGCGTGCCCTCGCCGTCGACGATCGTCGTGTCGTCCTTGGTGGCGACGACGCGGCGAGCCCGGCCGAGGTCCTCAGCCGTGACGGAGTCGAGCTTGCGCCCGATCTCCTCGGAGATCACGGTGCCGCCGGTCAGGATCGCGATGTCGCGGAGCATCTCCTTGCGGCGGTCGCCGAAGCCCGGCGCCTTGACCGCGAGAACGGAGATCGTGCCCTTGAGCTTGTTCACGACCAGCGTCGCGAGGGCCTCGCCGTCGATGTCCTCGGAGATGATCAGCATCGGCTTCCCCTGCTGGACGGCCTTCTCGAGGCCGGGAAGCAGGTCGGGGACGGCGCTGATCTTCTTGTCGGTGATCAGGATGAGCGGGTCGTCGAGGACCGCCTCCATGCGGTCCGCGTTGGTCACGAAGTACGCCGAGATGTAGCCCCGGTCGAACTGCATGCCCTCGGTGTATTCCTTCTCGAGCCCGAGGGACTGGCCTTCCTCGACGGTGATGACGCCGTCCTTGCCGACCTTGTCCATGACCTCGGCGATGATCTCGCCGACCTCGGGATCCGCGGCGGAGATGGCCGCCACGGCCGCGATCTGCTCACGGGTCTCGACCGGGCGGGCAGTCCGCTTGATCTCGTCCACGATCGTCTCGACGGCACGCTCGATGCCGCGCTTGACGACCATCGGGTTGGCACCCGCGGTGACGACGCGGAGGCCCTCCTGGACCATTGCCTGGCCCAGGACGACCGCGGTGGTCGTGCCGTCGCCGGCGACGTCGTCGGTCTTGGTCGCGACCTCCTTGAGGAGCTGCGCGCCCATGTTCTCGAACGGGTCCTCGAGCTCGATGTCGCGAGCGATGGTGACGCCGTCGTTGGTGATGGTGGGGGCGCCGAACTTCTTGTCCAGGACGACGTTGCGGCCCTTGGGGCCGATCGTCACCCGAACCGCGTCGGCGAGGCGGTCAATGCCGCGCTTCAGCGAGCGACGAGCGGTCTCGTCAAAGATGAGCTGCTTGGCCAAGTCGTGATCCCTCCGGGATTATCTGGTGATGGTCGCGGGTCGGGGCGCGGGACGGCGCCCGGGCGTCAGCCCTCGACGACCGCGAGGATGTCCTTCTGGCTGAGGATGAGGAGCTCATCACCCTCGACCTTGAACTCGGTCCCGGCGTACTTCGCGTACAGGACCTTGTTGCCGACGGTGACGTCCATCGGCGTTCGCTTGCCCTCGCTGTCGAAGCCTCCCGGGCCGACGGCGAGGATCTCGCCCTCCTGGGGCTTTTCCTTCGCGGTGTCCGGCAGGACGATGCCCGACTTCGTCATCTCCTCCCGCGGGGTGGGCTTGATGACGACGCGATCGCCCAGCGGGCGGAGCTTCGTCGAAGAGGCGGTGGCCAAGATGCAATCCTCCTCTGGCAGCCGTGTCCGGCCGCCGATGGCCTGATGCGTGGACCGGGGCAACCAGGGCTTCCGCCCCGGGCGACCCGTTTGATCCTCAGTCCGAGCGCCGCGCCTGGGTCGCGATCCGCACCGAACCGCATGCCGCGGGTTCCCTCATGGGAGCCCCGCCGGGCCGTTCGGGCCGCGTCCGCCTGACTTGGCACTCTCGCAGTGAGAGTGCCAACAAACTACCCGAGCCGCGCGTGGCTGTCAACCGCTCACCGTCGGGGCGGTGTCGCTCACCGCTCATCGTGCCCGTCGGGCAGTGCTGCCCCGGCTCAGCGGGACCGCAGCCGCGGGAACGTCGCGTCGTACGCGGGCACGAGGGCGTCACCCAGGGTGTCCTCCCCTGCCCCGCGCCGGTCGGCGGCCCAGCGCGCCGTGATGCCCACGTACGCGGATTCGTTGCGCCCGCGCGGCGCGCCGGGCGGCGACAGGAAGGGTGCGTCCGTCTCGACGAGCAGCCGCTCCGCGGGGACCAGCGCCACGACCTCGGCGGATGGCTCCTCCCCGCGCCGGAACACCAGCCCCGAGAAGCTCACCACGAGACCCATCGCGATGACCTCGCGCCCGTAGTCCACCGGCCCCGAGAAGGAGTGGATCACTGCCGGCGGCCGCCCGCCGAAGGCCGCCCGGGCCGGCGCGCCGTCGAACCCGGCGGCACGCAGCTCGGCGAGCATCGCGTCCTGGGCATCGCGCTCGCCGGCCCTCGAGCGACAGTGCAGGATCGCCGGCTTGCCGGTGGCCAGAGCGAGGGCCAGGTTGCGCCGCAGGTTGTCCAGCTGGATGTCGACCGGCGAGAACATGCGGTCGTAGTCGAGGCCGGTCTCCCCGATCGCCACGACCCGCTCGTCGCGCGCCCAGGCCTCGATCGTTCGCCAGCCCGCGTCATCGACCTTCGCGGCATCGTGCGGGTGCAGGCCGACCGCCGCGTCGAGCCACGGCCAGCGCGCCGCGAGCTCCAGCGCCCGCTCCGACGACCCGACGTTCCAGCCGGGCACGAGGATCCGCTCGACGCCCGCCTCCCGCGCGCCGCCCAGCACGCGCGCGACATCACCGTCGAAGCGGTCGGCGTTGAGATGCCCGTGGGAGTCGACGAGGCGCACGGGACGATGGTATGCGGGATCCGGCGCCCGGCCCGTTTCAGACGCTCAGGTCTGCGCCGCCTCCGGGACCTCGACCTCGATCCGCGGGAACAGCGGCGAGGGGGCGTCGGACACCCGCCCGGGCTCGTCCCGCAGGGCACCCCAGGCGAGCCGGTCGAGCACGGGCGGACCGCCGTTGCCGTCCGCACCGTAGCCATACCCGTGGCCCAGCTGCTCCATCACGCGCGGCGCGACCGAGGGCATGAACGGGGCCACCGCAAGACCGACCAGGCGGCAGACCTCGACCAGGTCGCCCAGCACGTCGCGCAGGCGCGTCGCGGCCGCCGCGTCACCCGCCTGGGCCGCCTTGTTGAGGGTCCAGGGCTGCTCCGATTCCACGGTCTTGTTGGCGCCGCCGACGAACTCCCACAGCTCGGCCAGCGCGTCGTGGAGCAGACAGCCGTCGAGCCGGTCGCGGTACAGCTTCAGCGTGTCCGCCCAGCCTTCCGCCAGAGGTGATTCGCCGGCGGGCCGCGGTGCCGGGCGCTCGCCATCGAGATACCGGTTCACCATCGTGACCGTCCGGTTGACGAGGTTGCCGAAGTCGTTGGCGAGGTCCGCGTTGTAGCGGCGCACGAACGAGTCCCAGGAGACCTCGGTGTCGCGGTCGAAGGCGACCTCGCGCAGCGTCACGTAGCGGGCCCCGTCGGGGCCGAAGGCGTTGACCACGGCGTGCGGGTCCAGGAAGTTGCCCCGGCTCTTGCTCATGCGCTCGCCGCCCTGCACGAGCAGCCAGCCGTGGACCCACACGTGGCGCGGCGCATCGATCCCCGCCGACCAGAGCATGGCCGGCCAGTAGATCGTGTGGAACCGTGCGATGTCCTTGCCGATGACGTGGAGATCCGCCGGCCACCAGTGCCGGAACGCGTCGGGGTCGTCCGGGAACCCGGCGCCGGTGATGTAGTTGATCAGCGCGTCGAACCAGACGTAGATCGTGCCGGCCTCGGGGTCCCACGACCCGTCCTCGCGCTGCGCCGTCTGACCGTCCTCGCCGATCGGGAACGGGATGCCCCACGTGGCACCCGCGCGGCTGATCGAGAAGTCCTGGAGGCCCTGGCGGATGAAGCCCAGCATCTCGTTGCGCCGGAAGTCCGGCTGGACGAAGTCGGGGTTCGCCTCGTAGTACGCGAGCAGCCGGTCCTGGTACGCCGACAGGCGGAAGAACCAGTTGCGTTCGCTGAGCCACTGGAGCGGCACGTCGGGATGGTTGGGGCACTGCATCCCCGCCGCGGTCTCGAGCAGGTCCGAGGACGCCTTGAAGCCCTCGCTGGGGCAGTACCAGCCCTCGTACGTGTCGAGGTAGATGTCGCCGTTGTCGTAGGCCCGGCGGACCATCTCCTGGGCGGACCGGTAGTGATCGGGGTCCGTGGTCCGGATGAACCGGTCAGGGCTGATCAGCAGCGCGTTCTCCGCCGCCCAGTAGAGCGCCACCTTCTCGTCCACGAACGCGCGCGGGGTCCTGCCCTGCGCCTCGGCCGACTGCGCGATGTTGACCGAATGCTCGTCGGTGCCGGTGAGGAACCGGGTCTCGTCGCCCAGCATGCGATGCCAGCGCGCGATGACGTCGGCCCCGATCACCTCGTAGACGGTGTGCAGGCCGGGGGCGTTGTTCGCGTAGGCGATGGCGGTGGTGACGTAGAAGCGGTGGCGATCGGACATGGCCGGCCGATGGTAGCAGTGGCGGTCGGTGACGGAGGTGACGGTCAGTGCCGGAAGTGGCGGGTGCCCGTGACCAGCATCGCGGCCCCGGCGGCCTCCACGGCGGTGAGCACCTCGGCGTCGCGCATCGAGCCGCCGGGCTGGATGATCGCGGTCACCCCGCCATCGAGCAGCGCCTGCGGGCCATCGGCGAACGGGAAGAACGCGTCCGAGGCGGCGACCGCGCCCGCTGCGCCGGCTTCGCCCTGGAACAGGCGGGCCTTGTCGACGGCCTGCCGGCAGGCGTCGACCCGGTTCACCTGGCCGGAGCCGAGGCCCACCAGCATCCCGTCGCGGACGAGCACGATGGCGTTGGACAGGACGCCGCGGACCAGGCGCCACGCGAGGTCGAGGTCGCGGCGCTCGGCGTCCGTCGGCTGGCGCGACGTGACGCAGGCCCAGGCCGAGGGGTCGTCGGGGAGCGTGTCGGGCGCCGTGACCAGCACCGCGCCGCCGGCCGTCCGGAACGAGCCCAGGTTGTCCACCGCGAGCAGACCGCGAGCCGTGAGGCCGGTCCGGTCCGCGGCGGCGTCCAGGGACGCGTCGACGATCAGCCGCAGGTTCGGCTTCCCGGCCAGGACCTCGCGCGCACCCTCGTCGTACGCCGGAGCGACGATGACCTCGAGGAACAGCGAGGTCAGCCGCGTTGCGAGCGCCCGGTCGACGGGACCCGTAATCGCGACCACGCCCCCGAACGCGGACACCGGGTCGCCGGCCAGGGCGGCGTCCCACGCCTCGAGCAGCGTCGGGCGCTCGGCCGCCCCGCAGGGGCTGGTGTGCTTCATGATCACGACGGCCGGGCCGCGCATCAGCCGCGCGAGTCCCGCGGCCGCCGACGCGTCGAGCACGTTGTTGTAGCTCAGCGCTTTGCCCTGGAGCGGCGGCTCGCCCGATGCGAACGGTCCCTCGCCGGGACGGGGCTCGCGGTCCGTCCGCCGGTACCGGGCGGCCGGCTGGTGCGGGTTCTCGCCGTAGCGCAGCGTCCCGACCTTGTCCATCGAGACGGTGAGGGTCGGCGGGTACGGGTCCTCCGACGTCGGCAGGCCGGGGTCCGGTGGCAGCGCGACGCCGGCCTCGCACATCCGGGAGGGCAGCTCGGCGGCGATGCGCGCGTCGTAGGCGGCCGTGTGGCGGAAGGCCTCGACGGCGAGCGCGGACCGGAGACCGAGCGGCACCTCACCGTGGTCGTCGAGCGCCGCCAGGACGGCCTCGTAGCGGCCGGGCGAGGTCACGATCGCGACCGACGCGTGGTTCTTGGCCGCGGCCCGCACCATGGAAGGCCCGCCGATGTCGATCTCCTCGACCAGGGCGTCGAACGACAGGCCGGGCCTGCGTGCCGCCTCCGCGAACGGGTACAGGTTGACGACCACGAGCTCGAACGGCGCGATCCCGGCGGCCGCCAGGGCCTCGCGGTGGTCCGCGCGCCGGCGGTCCGCGAGCAGGCCGGCGTGGACGCGCGGGTGGAGCGTCTTCACCCTGCCGTCGAGCATCTCGGGGAACCCGGTCACGGCGGCGACATCGGTCACGGGAAGGCCCGCCTCGCGCAGGGCGCGCGCGGTCCCGCCGGTGCTCACGAGCTCGAAGCCGCGCGCCACCAGCCCGCGCCCCAGGTCCGCCAGGCCGGACTTGTCCGACACGGACAGCAGCGCACGACGCGGCACCGGCACCGCGGCATCGGCAGCAGCGAGGTCGAGACGCGTCCGCCGGGCGCCGGGCGTCGCAGACAGGGCGCCTGCGAGCAGGTTCGCGACCGCCGCCGGCAGCAGCCGGTGTTCGACCGCATGCAGCCGCTCCAGCAGCGAGGTCTCGTCGTCGTCGGGCAACACCGCGACGGCCTCCTGGGCGACGATCGGCCCGCCGTCGAGCGCTTCGTCGACGAGATGGACGGTGACGCCGGTCACGGCCACGCCCGCGGCCAGCGCGTCACGGACGGCATGCAGCCCCGGAAAGCCGGGGAGCAGCGACGGATGGACGTTGAGGACACTGCCGGCGAACGCTTCGAGGACCGCAGGCCCGATCAGCCGCAGGTAGCCCGCGAGCACCACCGCGTCGGGTGCGACCGCCGCCAGGGTCTCCGCCAGCGTCGCGTCGTCGCCACCCGGCACCAGGACGGTCTCGATCCCCTGCTCCGCCGCCCAGCCGAGGGCGGGGCACTCCCGGTCCGCGAACACGAGCGCGATCTCGCCGCCCAGCTCGCCGCGGCTCGCCGCCGCCGCGAGCGCTCGCAGGTTGGAGCCGCTGCCCGAGACTCCGACCGCAATTCGCCCGCTCACCGTGCTCATGCCTCCTCCGCGTACCGCCGGCCGCCGATCGCGGCCGGCTCGACCACCTCGCCCACGACCCACGCCGGCAGGCCGCGGTCGCGCGCCAGCTCGGCCGTCCGGGCGGCCGCCGCAGCAGGCACGACCAGCACCATGCCCAGCCCGCCGTTGAACGTCGCGCGCAGCTCGTCGTCCTCCATGCCCCCCACCGCCCCCATCAGGCGCATCACGGCGGGCATCGGCCAGGACGCAGGGTCGAGGCGCGATCCGAGGGTAGGGGGCAGGGCGCGCGGCACATTGCCGGGCAGCCCGCCGCCGGTGATGTGGGCGATGCCGTTGACCGTGTGGCCCTCGGCGTCGAGCACCTGCCGGATCGCGAGCACGTCCCGCGCGTAGATGCGCGTCGGCGTGAGCAGGACCTCGCCCAGGGTCGCCAGCGCATGCTCGGGCTCGGCGGCCAGCAGCGCGGCCGCCAGCGGCTCGCCCCCCGGCGCATCGCCGAGCGCCCGGCGCAGCAGCTCCTGGAACGAGCTGTGGAGGGACATGCGCCGTTCGGCGACCAGCGCCCGCACCAGCGAGTAGCCGTTGGCGTGCAGCCCGCTCGCGCCAAGGCCCACGATCGCATCGCCCCGCCGGGCGGCCGTGCCGTCCAGCAGCCGGTCCCGCTCGCTGATGCCCACGCAGAACCCGGCCAGGTCGAACTCCTGTGCCTCCATGAGCCCTGGGTGCTCGGCCGTCTCACCCCCGACGAGCGCGCACCCGGCCCGCCGGCAGCCGTCGGCGACACCCGCGACCAGCTCCGCGACCTGGAACGGGTCGAGCTTGCTGACCGCGACGTAGTCGAGGAACGCGAGGGGCTCCGCCCCGCTGCACACGACGTCGTCGGCGCACATCGCCACCAGGTCCACCCCGATCGTGTCGAAGCGGCCCAGCGCGGCGGCGATCGCGGTCTTGGTGCCGACCCCGTCCGTGGACGAGACGAGAACGGGCTCGCGCATCCCGGGTGGGATCGCCACCGCGGAGCCGAACCCGCCGAGCCCGCTCAGCACCTCCGGCCGCGTGGTTGAGGCCACGGACGCGCGCATCAGCTCGACGGCGCGCTCGCCCGCCGCGACGTCGACGCCCGAGCGCGTGTAGGCGGCCCGCCGGTCCGTCATCGGGGCGGGACGCCGCCGGCGGTCACGGTCGTCCCTGCGGCCGCCGCGTCGTCGACCGTCGCCGGTGGCGCCGTCGGCGCCGATTCGAGCATGAACTTGCGCGCCGAGGCGTCGTAGGGGACCGGCTCCGGGTAGTTGCCGTCGAAACAGGCGAAGCAGAACTGCTCGTAGGGCAGGTCGAGCGCGGCAAGGACCCCGCGGATCGACAGGTAGCCGAGCGAGTCTGCGCCGATGAACTCCCGGATCTCCTCGACCGAGTGGGTCGCGGCGATCAGCTCGGTCTCGATCGAGGTGTCGATGCCGTAGAAGCACGGGTGGTAGATCGGCGGGGCGCTGATCCGGACGTGGACCTCGCGTGCCCCGGCCCGGCGCAACAGCCCCACGATCTGGCGGGTGGTGTTGCCGCGCACGATGGAATCGTCGACCACGATCAGGCGGCGATCCCGGACGACCTCGCGCAGCGGGCTCAGCTTGACGTTGACGCCCCGCTGGCGCATCGCCTGCGATGGCTGGATGAACGTGCGCCCGCTGTAGCGGTTGCGGACCATGCCCTCCCGGTACGGGATGCCCGATGCCTCGGCGAACCCGGCCGCGGCGGGGGCACCGGTATCCGGGACCGGCATCACGAGGTCGGCGTCGACGGCGTGCTCGCCGGCCAGCTGCATCCCCATCTGACGGCGCGCCTCGTACAGGTTGCGCCCCTCCATGTACGAGTCCGGCCGGGCGAAGTAGATCAGCTCGAACACGCACAGGGCCGGGGTCGCCACCGCAAAGCGAACCGAGACGGGCTCCCGGCCCGGCTCCAGGACGACGATCTCGCCGGGCTCCACGTCGCGCACGAACTCCGCGCCGACGATGTCCAGAGCGGCGGTCTCCGAGGCGAGCATCCAGCCGGCCGTGTCATCGCCCCACAGCCCCGGGCCATCGGCGACGCCGGCCGGTGCGGGGAGCCGGCCCAGGACGAGCGGGCGGAACCCGTGCGGATCGCGGACGCCGATCACCCGCCGCTCGTCGAGGACGACGAGGCTGTACGCCCCGCGCACCCGGGGCAGGACGCGCCGCAGGGCATCCACGGTGTCGTCCGCGGGCTCGTCGGCGAGCAGCGCGGTCAGGAGCTCCGTGTCGGTGCTGGCGGGCAACCGGCCCCGGCCGCCCTGAAGCTGGGCGAGCAGCTCCCGCGTGTTGACCAGGTTGCCGTTGTGCCCGATGGCCAGGGCGCGCCGCGGACCGAGACGGAGCGTCGGCTGGGCGTTCTCCCAGACCGTGGACCCGGTCGTGGAGTAGCGGCAGTGGGCCACCGCGAGATCTCCGGACAGGGACGGGATCCGGCGCTCGTCCAGGACCTGGCCGACCATGCCGAGATCCTTGTAGATCATCAGGTTGCGACCGTCGGACACGCCCACGCCCGCCGATTCCTGGCCCCGGTGCTGGAGCGCGAACAGCGCGGTCGCGGCGACGCCCGCCGCCTCGTGGCCGCGGTCGGGCAGGACGACCCCGACGACGCCGCACATCAGGCGCCGACCTCGGCGCCCGGCAGGGCAGCCTCAGCCGCGTGCGTCCCGGCCTCATCGGTCCCCGGCTCGCCCGTCGCCGCCCAGCCCAAGGCTCGCGGCAGCCCCTGCTCCCAGGCGTGCCGCATGTCCGTGACCGCCACCTCGACCGCATCGGCGATCCGGCTGCCGCGCTCCTCCGCCGCGCCGGTCGCGCCTTCGCCGCCCAGCTCGATCACCAGCCGATCGCCGCCGGTGAAGCCCAGCTCGTCGGTCGGCAGGCCATGGTGGAGGGCCAGCAGGACGAAGGCCGGCACGTGTCGCGGCAGGACCTCCGCGATGATCCGCGACGGGCTCTCGCCGAACAGCGCGACCGCCGGCGAATCACCCACGCCCACGCGGAGGCTGGCGCCCCGGCCTCCCCAGATCGACATCTCCGCGAGCGCGACCGCGAGACCGCCCCCGGACACGTCCTGGCAGCTCACGACGAGCCCGCGCTCGATCGCCTCGCGAATGAACGCCTGGAGGCTGCGCTCCCGTTCCAGGTCCAGCGGGGGCGGGCCGTCCTCGGCCGCGGCACCGGCCAGCCGCGCGTACTCGCTGCCCGCCAGCCCCGGCCCCGCCTCCCCGACCAGGACCACCGCGCTGCCGTCGGCGCGGAACGCCGGCCCCACGCGGGCACCGACATCCGTCAGCAGCCCCACGATGCCGATCTCGGGTGTCGGCGCGATCGCCGACAGCGCGGACTCGTTGTACAGCGAGACGTTGCCGCCGGTGACCGGCAGACCCAGTGCGACGCAGGCGTCGGCGAGCCCGCGGACCGCCTCCGCGAGCTGCCAGAAGGCCTCCGGCCGCGTGGGGTCGCCGTAGTTGAGGCAGTTCGTGACGCCCAGCGGCCGCGCGCCGGTGATGGACACGTTGCGCGACGCCTCGGCCACCGACATCGCGGCACCCAGCCACGGATCGAGCACGCCGATCGGTGCATTCCCGTCGGTCGTCGCCACCAGCGCCTTCCTCGTGCCCTTGATCCGGACCACGGCCGCGCCCTGCCCCGGCCCCGCGACGGTGTTGGCCTGGACGTTGTGGTCGTACTGCTCGTAGACCGCGCGCCGGGATGACAGGTTGGCCGAGCCGAGCAGGGCGAGCAGCACGGCGCCCGGGTCCATGCCCCGGCCCGGCAGGGTGTCCGCGGTCACCGCGGGCGCACCCGGCGCCGGCGCGGCGCGGCGGCGGGCGGGAGCCCGCGACGGCCGGTCGAAGACGATGGCGTCGGACGCGAGTGCCCGGGCAGGGACGCGGGCCAGCTCGATGGCGCCGGGGACGGGATGCCCGTCGGGATCCAGCGCGCCGCCCGCGTCGGGCCCCGTCAGCACCACGACGTCCGGCTCTTCGGTCACCCGGCCGATGATCGCGACCGGCAGGTCCCAGCGCTCGCACACCGCGCGGACGGCCTCCCAGCGGGCCGGCTCCACGATCGCCACCATCCGCTCCTGGGACTCCGAGATCATGACCTCGAACGGTTCCAGGCCCGGCTCCCGGCGCGGGATCGCGTCGAGATCGACCAGCATCCCGGTGCCGCCGCGGTCCGCCGTCTCGCACGTGGCGCAGGTGATCCCCGCGGCGCCCAGGTCCTGGACGCTCACGACGAGACCCTTTGCGATCAGCTCCAGGGTGGCCTCGATCAGCAGCTTCTCGGCGAACGGGTCGCCCACCTGGACCGACGGCCGCTTGGACGGATCCTGTTCCCCGAACGTCGCGCTCGCGAGGACCGAGGCACCGCCGATCCCGTCGCGGCCGGTTGCCGACCCGTAGAGCACGACCAGGTTGCCCGGGCCGTCGGCCGAGGCCCGGGTGAGCATCCCGTCCTCGAGCAGCCCGATGGCCATCACGTTGACCAGCGGGTTGCCCTGGTACGACGGGTCGAACACGAGCTCGCCGCCGACCGTCGGCACCCCGACGCAGTTGCCGTAGCCACCGACGCCCCGCACCACGCCATCCACGAGGTGCCGGGTCCGGGGATCGGCGGGGTCGCCGAAGCGGAGCGCATCGAGCACCGCGATCGGCCGCGCGCCCATCGCGAACACGTCGCGCAGGATCCCGCCGACGCCGGTGGCCGCGCCCTGGTAGGGCTCGACGGCGCTGGGGTGGTTGTGGCTCTCGATCTTGAACGCGACCGCCAGCCCATCGCCGATCGCGATCACCCCGGCCTGCTCGCCGATCCCCGCGACCACGTCGTCGCCCTTGGTGGGCAGCGTCCGGAGCAGCGGGCGGCTGCTCTTGTACGAGCAGTGCTCGCTCCACATCACGCTGAACATGGCGAGCTCGAGGTCGTTGGGGTCGCGACCCAGCTTGACCCGGATCGCGTCCAGCTCGACATCCTCGAGGCCCAGGGCCTGGTGGAGCGGGACGGCGACCGGGGCCGGCGTGCCCGGAGCGGTCATCGGGCGCCTCCGACGACGGCGGTCGGGCGGGTGCCCGTGATCGGGTGCGTGCCCGTGATCGAGCCGGTGCTCGCCCACTCGGCGGCGCTCACGACCAGCGACCGGATGATCCCCAGGCCATCGTCCGAGCCGAGGATCGCCTCCACCGCCGTCTCCGGGTGGGGCATCAGCCCCGCAACGTTGCCCGCGGCGTTGCGGACGCCGGCGATCCCGCGCAGCGAGCCGTTGGGGTTGGCCGGGTCGTCCGGTCCGGCGACCGATCCGTCCGCCGCGACATAGCGCCACAGGACGCCGCCGTCCCGCTCGAGGGCGTCGAGGGTCGCCTCGTCGGCGTAGTAGCAGCCCTCCCCGTGAGCGACCGGCATCCGCAGCGGGCGCCGCTCCCCGATCTCGCGCGTGAACGGGGTGTCCATGTGCTCGGGCAGCAGCGTGACCTGCCGGCACACGAAGCGCAGGCCGCGGTTCCGGAGCAGCGCGCCCGGGACCATGCCGGCCTCGGCCAGGACCTGGAATCCGTTGCAGATGCCGAGCACCGGACCGCCCCGCTCGGCGAACTCCGCGACCGCGCGCATCACGGGGCTGAACCGCGCGATCACGCCGGCCCGCAGGTAGTCGCCGTAGGCGAAGCCGCCCGGCAGCAGGATCCCGGACACGCCGGCGAGGTCCGCGGACTCGTGCCACAGGACCTCGGGCTCGGCACCCGCGATCCGCAGGGCGTTGACCGCGTCGATGTCCCGGTTGGAGCCCGGGAACAGCACGACGCCGATCCGCACGCTCACAACGTCGCCTCAACCGGTGGCATGGGGGCTGCCCCGGCCTCGCCCATCGCCTCGATCTCGTAGGCCTCGATCAGCGGGTTGGACAGCAGGTCGGCCGCGAGACGCTCCACGACGGCGCGGGCCGCAGACGTGTCGACGGCCTCGACCGCAAGCTCGACCCGGCGCCCCACCCGCACGCCGCTGACGCCGGCGATGCCCAGGTGCGGCAGGCTGCGCTCGACCGCCCGGCCCTGCGGGTCGAGGATCCCCGGCTTGGGGGTGACGTTGACGGCGAAGCGGTACGCGCGCGTCGGCTCGCTCATGGGGCGATGACGTCCTCCTGCAGGTAGCGGGCAAAGCTCGCCCCGGTGATGCGCTCGAAAGCCTCGATGTACCGGGCGCGGGTCCCGGCGACGACGTCCGCGGGCAGCTCGGGGCCGGGCGCCGTCTTGCCCCACGGCTGGGTCTCCAGCCAGTCGCGCACGAACTGCTTGTCGTAGCTGGCCTGGGGGCGGCCCGGCTCGTAGCTCTCGGCGTCCCAGAAACGCGACGAGTCCGGGGTCATGACCTCGTCGATCAGCATCAGGCGCGACGATACCGAGCCCGCCTGCAGGCCCCTGATCGCGGGCCGCCTCGGCGGGCCGGCCGGGATGCGCTCCATGTCGGGGCCGGCCGGTTCGCTGGCCGGGGACGCGAGGCCGAACTCGAACTTGGTGTCCGCGACCAGGATCCCGGCCCGCGAGGAGATGGCGCACCCGTAGCGGTACAGCGCGATGGACAGCGCGCGGACGCGCTCCGCGATCTCGGCCGCGATCTGGCCCCCGCTCCCCGTCTCGTCCGTCAGGTGCATCTCGCGCCGGATGTGCTCGATCATGCCGTCGAAGGTCACGTTCTCGTCGTGATGACCGGCGGGCGCCTTGATCGCCGGGGTGAAGATCGGCTCGGACAGGCGCTCGCTCTCCTGAAGACCCGGCCTCAGGCGGATCCCACACACCTTGCCCGTCTCCCGGTACTCCTTCCACCCGGAGCCCGACAGGAAGCCGCGGACCACGCACTCGATCGGCAGCACCTCGGTCGGCCGGCAGATCATGATCCGGCCGCGCCATGCGTCGAGGGACGCGGCCTCCTCGTCCGCGCCGGCGGCATCACCCCCGGGCGCGTAGCCGACGGCCGCCGCGACCGCCTCCGGCTCCGTGCCCAGCAGGTGGCCGGGAACGATCGACGCCGTCTCGGCGAACCAGAACCGGGACAGGCCCGTGAGAACCCGGCCCTTGTCCGGGATCGGCGTCGGCATCACGACGTCGAAAGCGCTCAGCCGGTCCGAGGCCACGAGGACGAGGCGCCGATCGGGCAGCTCATACAGGTCGCGGACCTTGCCCGCACGGGTGAAGTGCGCCTGGATCGACTCAGCGAACGACATGCTCGGCCTCCGTGTTTCGCGTCGCACCGTCGGTGGCTCGGTCCCGGATCGCAGCCTCCAGGGCAGCCAGGCGCGCGATCACCACGGGCACGTGCCGCAGCGCCGCCGCATCGTCGAAGCAGGCGTCGAGGGCGACCAGCGGCAGGCGTCCGGCGACCGCCGGGTCCGTCGCCAGCAGGTCGTGCAGCGGCCGCCGCTCGTCGGCCGCCCGCAGCGCGTTGCGCTGGACGATCGCGTAGGCGTCCTCCCGGGACAGGCCGGCCGTCTCGACCAGGGCCAGCAGCACGCGCGACGAGGCGTGCAGGCCCAGGCCGCGCTCGATGTTCTCGCGCATCCGCTCCGGCCGCACGACCAGGCCCTCGACCAGGCCCGTCGTCTTCGCCAGCATGTAGTCGAGCAGGATCGTCGCGTCGGGAAGGATCACGCGCTCGGCAGAGGAGTGGCTGATGTCGCGCTCGTGCCACAGGGGCTGGTTCTCGAACGCGGTCTGGGCATAGCCGCGGAGCAGCCGGGCGAGCCCGGCGATCCGCTCGGACAGGATCGGGTTGCGCTTGTGGGGCATCGCCGAGCTGCCCTTCTGGCCGCGCTTGAACGGCTCCATGACCTCGCCGATCTCGGTGTGCTGGAGGTTGCGGACCTCGGTCGCCATCCGCTCCAGCGTGCCGCCCAGGATCGCGATGGCGGCCACGAACGCCGCGTGCCGGTCGCGCTGGACGATCTGGGTGCTCACCGGGTCCACGCGCAGGCCCAGGTCCGCGAGCACCTCCGCCTCGAGCTCGGGGTCCAGGTGGCTGTAGGTCCCCACCGGCCCGCTGATCTTGCCGGTCGCGATCTCGGCCGTGGCGGCGGCCAGCCGGTCGCGACCGCGCGCGACCTCGAAGGCCCACCCCGCGCACTTGAGCCCGAAGGTGGTCGGCTCCGCGTGCACCGAGTGCGTCCGGCCCATCATCACGGTCCCCGCCTCAGCCCGCGCCCGAGCGATGAGGGCCGTCGTCAGCCCATCCGCACCAGCCGTCAGCCACTCCCCCGCGCTGCGCAGCTGGAGCGCGAGCGCCGTGTCCACGACGTCGCTGCTGGTGAGGCCCAGGTGCAGGTATCGCCCCTCCGGTCCGACCGCCTCGGCAACCTGCGACACGAACGCGATGACGTCGTGGTCCGTCGTCTGCTCGATCTCGGCGATCCGGCCGACATCGACGACCGCGCGCGCCTCGATCGCCGCCAGCGCGTCCGCGGGCACCAGACCGCGGCGCGCCTCGGCCCGGCAGACCGCGAGCTCCACCTCCAGCATCCGCTCGAAGCGCGCCCGGTCGGCCCACAGGGCGCCCATCCCGGGCAGCGTGTAGCGCGGGATCACGAGCCGGACCCGGCTGCGACCGGCAGACCGGCCGCGATGTCGTGGCGGCGCTGGAGCCCGTCCCAGGTGACGGCGTCCGCGGCATGCTCCGCAGCGTCGCGCGCGGCCCGGAGGTCGGGTCCCCGGCCGACGACCGTGAGCACGCGACCTCCGTTGGTCCCAAAGCCACCGCCCGGACGTCCGACGGTGCCGGCATGGAACACGAGAGCGCCGGCGGCGGTGGCCGCGTCGAGGCCGTCGATCGGATCGCCACGCCGTGGCTCGCCCGGGTAGCCCGTCGCGGCCAGGACGATACCCACTGCGGCGCCCGGAACCGGCGCAAGGCGCCGCGGCGCATCGTCCGGCAGAGCCCCCGCCGCTGCCGCGAGCAGCAGTGGGCCGATCGAGCCGGCCAGGCGCGGCAGGATCACCTGGGCCTCCGGGTCGCCGAGCCGGACGTTGAACTCGAGCAGCGCCGGGCCGTCGGCGGTGAGCATCAGGCCGGCATAGAGGAACCCCCGGAATGGCGTGCCGCGGCGCGCCATCTCGGTCAGGATCGGCAGGTGCACGGTCTCCAGGACCGCGTCGACCGCGGCGTCGTCGAGATCGGGCAGCGGCGAGAACGCCCCCATGCCGCCCGTGTTCGGCCCAAGGTCGTCGTCGCACAGCCGCTTGTGGTCCCGGGCGGCCGGCAGCGCGATGGCACGGGTCCCGTCGCAGATCGCGATCACGCTCGCCTCGCGACCGGTGAGCCGCTCTTCGACGACGAGCGCAGGCTGGCCGGCCGGGCGGCGCTCGAGGAACGAGGGGGCGAGATCCAGCGCCTGCTCGACCGATTCGGTCACGATCACGCCCTTGCCGCCGGCCAGGCCGTCGGCCTTGAGCACCACCCCCGCGCCCGTGGCGTCGAGCTCGCGGATGTACTCGAGGGCCGCGCCGAGCTCGTCGCCGCCGAATGCCCGGGCGCGGGCGGTCCGGACCCCGGCCGCCACCGCGACCTCATGGCAGAACGCCTTCGACGTCTCGAGGCGCGCGGCCGCCCGGCCGGGCCCGAACACGGGGATGCCCGCCGCGACGAGCGCGTCCGTGACACCGGCCGCCAGCGGCGCCTCCGGCCCGACCACGACCAACGACGGGGACGCCGCCCCGGCGAGCGAGACGACCGCGCCGACGTCGAGAGGGTTCACCGGGAGGGTCCGGACGCCGGGCTCGGCGGCGATCCCGGCGCTGCCGGGGGCCACGAGGACCTGGTCCACGCCCGGCTCGTGGGCGAGCTTCCAGGCGAGCGCGTGCTCGCGCCCGCCACCGCCCAGCACCAGGACGCGGGTCGGCACCGTGACGGCCACCGGTGCGCTCCCGCCCCTACGCCGGCGTGACCGGGCGGTGGCGCATCGGCCGCCACGCCCGCTCGATGGTCTGGGACCGCTCGGGGCCCACGGACACGAACACGATCGGCACGCCCGCGTGGTCCTCGAGCGCCGTCACGTAGCGCCGGGCGTTCTCCGGCAGGCCGGCGAGCGAGCGGACGTCGTGGATCGGCTCTTCCCAGCCCGGGAAATCCTCGTAGATCGGGACCGCGCGCGAGAGCGCGGAGCCGCTCGACGGCCAGGTCTCCACCCGCCGCCCGTCGATCTCGTAGGCGACCCCCAGGCGGATCGTCTCGATGCCGGACAGGATGTCGAGCTTGTTGAGCACGATGGCGCTGTTCGAGTTGACCGCGACCGCATACCGGAGCGGGACGGCATCGAACCAGCCCACGCGCCGCGGACGGCCGGTGACGGTCCCGAACTCACGGCCCCGCTCCGCGATCCCGTGCCCGACGTCATCGAGCAGCTCGGTCGGGAACGGACCGGACCCCACCCGGGTCGAATACGCCTTCATGACCCCGATGACCTCGTCGACCTGGAGCGGGCCGATCCCGCCGCCCGTGCAGGCGCCGCCGGCGACCGGGTTGGACGAGGTGACGAACGGGTAGCTGCCGTGGTCGAGATCGAGCAGCGTGCCCTGCGCGCCCTCCAGCAGGACGTGGTCCCCGCGCCGCAGCGCGTCCTGCACCAGCCACGTGCTGTCGTCGAGGTGCGCCGTCAGGCGGTCGCCCCAGGCGGCCGCCTGGTCAACCAGGGCGTCGACCGTGAAGCCGGGTGCCCCCATGGACTCCAGCAGGAGGTTCTTGTCGGGAAGCGCGCGGCCGATCCGCTCGCGCAGCACCTCGCGGTCGAGCAGGTCCTCCATCCGGAGGCCCAGTCGCCAGGCGCGGTCGCCGTACGTGGGGCCGATGCCGCGGCCGGTGGTGCCCACCTTCGCACCGGCCAGCCGGCTCTCGTTCGCGCGGTCCAGCGCCACGTGGTACGGCATGATCACGTGCGCGCTGCGGCTCACCCGCACCTTCGAGACGTCGATCCCGCGTCGCTCGAGCATCTCCAGCTCGGCGATCAGCGTGGCCGGGTTGACCACGACGCCGTTGCCGATCACCGATGTGATGTGCGGGTAGAGCACACCGGACGGGCACAGCTGGAGCTTGAACACCTCGTCGCCGGCGACGACGGTGTGGCCCGCGTTGTCGCCGCCCTGGTAGCGCACGACCATGGCCACCTGCTCGGCAAGGAAGTCCGTCGTCTTCCCCTTGCCCTCGTCTCCCCACTGGAGGCCGACGATCACCGTCGCGGGCATTGAACGCCTCCGAACATCAAACGACCCCGGTTCGCGCCGGGGTCACAGGTAGACATCTCCCGCGACTGTCCGCCGGCAACCCGGCGGACCGTGCGATCGAAGGGGCGGTCCCGGTTCACGGGGCGGACGCCGCGCCTCCCTCGGGCAATGATCAGTTCCTCCTTCGCGGGTCTGGAGCTCCGCGCAGCCTCGAGGACCGGGCGAGTATAGCGAACCGGACGGACGGTGCGGCAATGACCACCGGTGCGGCGGCCGGGCCGCATCCGCGGGACGCGGCTTCCCGCATAAGGCCGCGTGAAGTGCCGGTCCCTAAGGTTGCGCCGCCGGCAGGAACGCCGTTGCCGGCACCGCCGCAGTCCCGGGCCCCATCGCCGGGGCCGCCATCCCGCCCGCCCCGCCGTTCGTCACTGCCCGCCGCACGCAGGATCGGCCGCAACCAGGCGCGCCCCTCGAGGAGCGCGGCGGCGGCCCGATCGGAAGGAGATATCGGACCGATGAACAGGGTCCTCCTCACCGGGCGCCTGACCCGGGATCCGGAGCTTCGCACCACCGCCGGCGGCAAGGCCGTCGCGCAGTTCTCGGTGGCGAGCCACGAGTTCGTGTCGGGCAAGGAGAAGAGCGAGTTCCGCGCCTGCCGCACGCTGGCAGCACTTCTGGCAGCGATCCTGTGATACCATCCCCGCACGCTCACGAATGAGCGCGGACGGTCCCCGGCAGGAACCGAGGACCGCCCCGGACGCGCCTGTATCGGAGGCAGCGACCATGACGGAGCCTACCACCACCCCCCGCCGCGGCCGGCGTGGTGACGGCACGATCTACACCACCGCGGACGGACGCCTCCGGGCCGCCGTCACCGTCCCCGATGCCCTGACCGGCGAGCCGAAACGCCGCTACCTGTCGGCCCGGACGGACGCGGAGATGCGGCGCAAGCTGCGCGACGCGCGCGCCGAGGCTGGGCCGGTGGGCCGGACGCCGACCGTGGCGCAGTGGTGCGAGCGATGGCTCCGGATCCGCGCGGCCGTGGTCCGGCCGGCCACCCTGACCGTGTACCGCATCCACGTTCGCCATCACATCACCAAGGCGATCGGGACGGTGGAGCTCGGGCGCCTGGTGCCGACCGACGTGGAACGGCTGACCGGCGACATGCTGGCGGCCGGGCTCGCGCCGGCGACTGCGGCCATGAGCCGCCGCGTGCTCGTCATGGCCCTCGGCGACGCGGCCCGCGACGGGATGATCCCGCGCAACGTGGCCGCCCTGGCGCGACCGCCCCGGGCCCGGGAGCCGCAGCGGCGGGCCCTGACGCCCGCGGAGGTGCGGACGCTGCTCGAGGCCGCCAAGGGCCACCCCCTGGCACCGTTCGTGTCCCTGGCCGTCGCCACCGGGCTCCGGCGCGGCGAGCTCCTGGCCCTCCGCTGGTCCGACGTGACCGCCGGAACGCTGACCGTGGCCCGTGCCTACGCCCGGGCGGCCCGGGGCGGCTACGCCCTGTCCGAGCCGAAGAGCCGCAAGGCTCGGCGAACGATCGCCCTGCCGACCCTCGCCCGCAAGGCCCTCGAGGCGCGGCGGGTCCGCCAGGATGCCGACCGCGAGGCCGCGGGCTCCGCCTGGCAGGACCGCGACGGGCTGATCTTCACGGACACCATCGGCCGGCCGCAGCACCCCGAGACGGTTACGGCCGCGTTCGGCGTGCTCGTGACGCGCTCCGGGCTCGGGCACCTGCGGCTGCACGACCTCCGGCACACCGCGGCGACGCTCGCCCTGGCCGCCGGCGTGCCCGTGGTGGACGTGTCGGAGATGCTCGGGCACTCGTCGGCGGCCGTGACCCTCAACGTGTACGCGCACACCGTGACCGAAGGGCCCCGGCGGGTCGCCGACGCGCTCGATCGGGCGCTCCGATGAGCGACAAACGACCGACCGGCTGGTTCCCTCGTGTCAGGACCGACCTCGGCGACGGCTGGTACCTCGTGTCGGATCCTGCTGACGTCCTGGACGAAGATAGCCCTGAGTCCACTCTGATCCGCCTCGAGGGACCGGGCGGCGTCGTGGTGCGCTTCCCGTTCGACCAGCGGTACGAGGCCCTGCCGGCCATCGGCGTCCGGCGGAAGCGGCGGAAGCTGCGCAGGAAACCCGGCCCGGACCCGACCGAATGGCACAAGCGGCTCGCACCGACGATCGCCGAGCTGTACCGCTCGCAGAGGCGCGTCCCGTCGCAGCGGAAGGTGGCCGAGGCTCTCCATGTGAGCGAGCGGACCCTGGCCCGCTGGCTCGCTGAGCTGAACGGGTCCGGCCTGTCATGGTCCGCCCTCGTGCAGGTCATGACGGAGGATCCGACCCCGCGGGCCTGACAAGTTACAGGGCGAAATCGCCGGTATCTCGTCAGGCCCGGACGTCTCCCGCGGCGCGATGATCCACGGCATGGACACTGCGCGGTCATGGACAGGCGAGGATCTCGAGGCGATCCGGCAGGCTGCCGGGCTCCGACAGGCTGACATCGCCCGCCGGCTCGGCGTGGCACGCTCCCGCGTCTCGACCCTCGAGGGTGCGCGGCGCGTCACCGATGACGCGGCCCGCCAGGTACTCGATGCCATCGCCGCCCTGACGGCGGAGCGGGCCCGGTGAGCGACCGTCTCGCCCTCGCCCTCGAGGAGCTCGCCGCCGCCATCCGCGCCGAGGTGGCCGCCGAGACCCAGCCGCCCGACGTGGAGCGGCTCCTGAGCATCCCGGAGGCCGCGGCGGCGCTCGGCATCGGCCGGACGCGGCTGTACGCGGAGCTCGAGGCTGGCCGCCTGCGGGGCCTGCACGTGGGCCGCCGGCATCTCGTGAGCGCGTCGGCTGTCGCCGAGTACGCGGCCCGCGGGCGATGATCCGGGCCGCCCTCATTCCTACGGGGCAGCCGTTCTCCGGTGACGGCGCGTCCCTCGGTCGTGTCGGCCCGGTCACCTGGCCCCGCTCCGGTTCCTCCGGCCGGAGTGGGGCGAGGACCGGGCGCTGATGAGGGACCTTGCCGAGCCCGCGCACGTGGCCGAGCTGATCGACCTGCACCCGCTGGCGGAGCTCGAGGACCCGGCCGGCGCCGAGCCGTCCGCGGACGTGCCCGCATCCCTCGAGGACCTCGCCTACGCCGCCTGGCGCGAGGCGCGGAGCATCGGCGGGGCGGAGTGGGACAACGCGACCGACGAGGTACGTGCCGCGAAGATCGCCGGCCGGATCCTCTACACCGCCGGAGCGGCCGAGTCGCTGGCCCGGGCCGGCTACACGGGCCCCGACGCCCTGGCGCGGTACCTGGCCGACGCGATGGCCGTCTCCGCCCCGGGCGAGGCTCCCGCGGGACCGTTCCTCGAGCCCGAGGACCGCGGCGCGGCCGTTCTGTCCGCGCTCGGCGACGTCGAGTACGTCGAGGACCTGATCCGACCCGGCCGCATCGTCGTGTGGGCGGCCGAGGAGGGCGCCGGCAAGAGCTACACCGCGGACGGCGAGCTCGGCATCCGGCTCGCGGTCGCCGGGGGTTCGCTCGCGGGAACGTGGCCCATCGTAGAGCGCGGCCCCGTGCTGGTCCTGTCCGAGATGCACCCGGACGACGACTACGCCCGAGAGGCGTCCATCCTGGCGGCCCTCGAGCTCGAGCGGGCCGCCCTCGTGGGTCGGTACTACCGGCTCCCGCTGATGACCGCCGCGGGCGGTCCGCCGGTCCTGATGGTGCCCGCGTGGCGCGAGTGGGTGACCGGATGGCTCCGGGACCGCGGCGCGCTGCTGCTGATCGTGGACACGGCCACCGGCGCGACGCAGGTTGACCCGTGGGGGTCCGCCATCCAAGCCGTGTACCGCGACCTCCGGACGATGCTCGAGGCCTACCCGGCCCTCGCGATCGTGCTCGTGATCCACCTCAAGAAGCCGCAGGGCCGCGGCACGCGCCGCATCTCCGACGTCATGGGCGAATGGGGCCGGTGGAACGACGTCACCGTGATCCAAGAGGCGGATGGCACCACCCGGACGAAGCTCGCCACGTACAAGCGCGTGCGTCACCAACGACGGATCATCGCGACCCGTGCGGACGGGCTGCTCGTGGATCCGGTGGACGCCGACGCCGCGGGCGGGCCGAAGGTGCCGCAGGCCGCCGTCCTCGAGGCAGTCGCGGCGCGCCCGGACGGGCTCACGTACATCGAGCTCGGCGGGGCGCTGGGGGTGTCCAAGGACACCGCGGCGCGGTACGTGAAGGCCGCCGGCGAGACCCTGATCGTGGTCCCGGGCTCCCGGACGGCTGCGGCACGTGTCTACGCAGGTGCCGCAGGTGCCGCACACGAGGCTGCGGTACCCCTTGCGGCACCCCCTACGGCGGGTGAAGGGGGGGAGGTGCCGCAGGTGCCGCACGCACCCTTAAGGGGTGCGGCGGCTACTGCTGCGGTACCCCCTCCCGCCGCCGTCCCCCTGGCCGTGGCCCTCGACATCTTCGGCGATGACCTCGTGGATCCGGACGGTGCAGCGTGACCCGCCTTGTGTCCTGTCGGGGCTGCGGGCTGCTCGTGTCGCCCGGTCCGCGCTGCTCCCGCTGCCAGCGTCGATGGGATCGCCAGTACGCGGCGACGAGGCCCGAGCATCACGCGCTCTACCGGACCGCGGAGTGGCGCCGCCTGGCCGCCGAGGTGACTGCCGGCGCGACGCGCTGCACGTGGTGTCTCAAGCCGACACGGCGTCTCGTCGCCGATCACGTCGAACCGCTCGAGCAGCGGCCGGACCTGGCGCTGGACCGTGCCAACCTCGTGCCGTCCTGCATCGGGTGCAACACGCGCCGCGGTCGGAACGCGAAGATCCCCGACCTCGAGGTGCCGAGATGACCGATGCGACCTGCTGGGCATGCGGCCGGACCCTGCCGCTCCGCGACATGCTCGAGGTGCGCGACCTGGCCGACGAGAGCAAGCCGCCGTGGCACGTCTGCCGTCCGAGCGTTCCCGGTGGCCCGGGCGATTGCCTTCGCCGTGGTGCCGGCTCCGCGGCACGCTACGCCGTCCGTCCGTCCGTCGCTGATGTGCCTACGCCGCGCGGTGCGCCCGCACACCCTGCCGCCGCTCCGGTTCATGACGTCGTGTTCGCTCCGGGACGTCGCCGACGGGATGGGACGTCGTGACCGTCCGTCCATGCCGGCAGGGGCGGGGTAGCATCCCGGCCCGCGCCCTCGCGATTGCACACCCCGGCTCGCAAATATCTCTCCCCGGGAGAGAGAACGTGATCGCCGACACCGCCCCGCTGCGCCGTTGCTCGCGCTGTGGCGTGCCCCAGCCGCTCGAGGCCTTCCGCCTCGACAGTCGGGGCTACCGTCGGTCGCACTGCATCCCCTGCTGCCTGATCGACTCGCAGGAATGGCGCGCCCGTCACCGTGACGAGCTGCTCCCCCGCCGCCGTGCTCAGCGTGCCGCATCGAGAGGGGGACCGGCGGGGTACCCCCTTGGTCCTGACGCACGATTGCTAACCGCGCCTCCCACTTTCTCGCGCAGAGACGAATTTCGGACTCCTGCACATGTGGAGAAACCCCATGACGACCTGCCCGATTGACGGCGTGCCCCTGGTTCGACCCCCAACGGGTCGCCCGCCGACGTTCTGCGGCGTCGCGTGCCGCCGCGTCGCCGAGCACGAGCTCCGCCGCCTCGATCGGCGTCTCGCCGGCCTCGAGGAAGAGCGCGATCGGGTCGAGATGACCATCGCGAGCGAGACCTACAAGCCGGCCGTTCCGGGCCTCGTCAAGCGGCGAGATGCCATCTCGACCGCGATCACGACCGCGACGGATCGACAGCGACTGCTGTTCGCCCGCCTCACCCCCGAAGGAGACACTGACGATGACCGATGACCTGGCCGCCGCCCTGGCGCGCGCCGAGCGTGCCGAGGCGGAGCTCGCGAAGCTCCGGGAGCCGAACGTCGCCCGGCCGACCGAACAGATCCGCTACTTCCGCGCGGCGGACCTCCGCGATGTCACGTTCTACCGCGCCAACAAGGACGAAATCGCCCGCGCGATGAAGGCCGGCCGGATCATCCCGGACACGTCCTACGCGGTCCCCGGCGCCACGTCGCAGGCACAGCGCGAAGCAGCACGAAAGGCGGCCACCCGATGACCCCCGTGACCGACGCCCGGATCCGCCTCGATGGCACCAGCCTCGAGCCCCTGTACGCCGGCTATGCCGATGCCGCATACAGCCTGCCCGAGCCCCTGGCCGCGGCCGGCCGAGCCTATCTCGCCGTCGATGCCGACCGTGAGGCCGCGAGGATCGCCCACGATGCCGTCCACGGGGCCCGGCGAACCTCGCTCGAGGCCAAGCGGGTCGACGAGGAAGCGGAGGACCGTCTGCGACAGGCCCGGCTCGCCTCGCATCGGGCGCTGGCGCACGCGGAGACCATGATCGCGCTGCAGGGCGACTCGATCATCACGGACTATCTCAGGACCGCCCACGATGCGGCCCTGCAGTCCGTCCGCGACGTCGCGGGGGACCTCGAGGGGATCGACCTCAGCGATAGCGCGAGCATCGCCAGAGGTGGCGCACCGGGTGCCGCCGCGTTCCTCGTGGTCGCTGCAGCCGGCGAGCGTCTCGAGGCGATCGAGCGCGCCCGGGAGTGCATCTTCGATCGCCAGCGGCTCGGCGGCGTCATCGGCCGCGACCCGTACCGCTCCGACCGGCTCGGCGGGGCGCTACGGGACACGCCCCGGTGGCCCGAGACTCGCACCGCGACGATCGCCAAGGGCGCGAAGGTCCGCACCGGGCCGGCGCACCCCCTCGAGCGGGTCGCCTGGCTCGCCGGCGAGGGTCAGGGATGGTGTCCGACCTTCGCCGAGTGGCAGACCGGCTACCTCGCCTGGGTCACCGATCCGGCGCGCAACGGCCAGCACGTCGGCCCCGTCCGCGGCGCGCGGCCCGCGTACGTGACCCACGGCCGCCGCTGAACCATATTCGGGCGCCCGGGGAGCGCGCGTTCATGGAAACGGAAGCCCACGAGCTCGCGGCGTGGTCCAAGGCGGGGCCACGGCCCCCGGGCGCCCGTGCCGGATGGCCCTGCCGGCGTCGGCCCGCGACTGGGTCGCTCACGCCGCGGCGCCGTCCCCCCTAGTGACCGGGGCGTTTCTCGTTGCCGGTCAGCAGCCGGGCGCATCCCCCTCCGTTGGGTAGTCGCCTAGCATGAAGAAGAGCTCGTTGGCGTTCTTTGGGTCGTAGCCCCCGCCGCCCGCGGCCGTCCCTGTCGTGACCTCGACAAACACCATCCCGCTGCCGCCCATCGCCTTCGCCAGCTCGTCACTCTGTAGGTCCATCTGCGCGCACGTATCGCGCGTCGCTGTCCAGAGAACCTTGCCGTCGGTGGGGAGCTCGAGGAGTGCCGCGTCCGTCGCTTGCGCGAGCGAGCCCTGCGGGAGTCGCTCAGAGTAGGCGACGACCCGGCCATCCTGGACGACGACCGCATAGTACTTGGCGTCGTGCTGATCATCCGGCCCGAGGCCCGGGATCGGATCGAAGACCGACCCGGGCGCATATCTGGTGTCGGCCGTGTGCGTAGCGTTCCACGCCGCGGTCGTTGCGCCGAAGCCAACGATGCCCGAGGCAGAAGGAACAGGCGTGGGGGTTGCGCCGGAGCACCCCACGAGTGTCAGGACGGCAGTTCCGATGACGAGCCATCGACGAGGCAACGTGGTCCCCTCCCTCCCACACTGGGTGCGATAAGCGGCAGATGATCGGCCCGTGACATCATCTCACCCCCTCCGGCTCCGCGCCCGCCGGCTCGATCCCGGTCCGCCGGCCAGTCCACGACGGGGCGACCGGAGGCAACCGACCGTCCACACGCAGCCCCCCGCGACCGGCTAGGCTCCGCCATGCACCCGTGCGGAGGACGAGGCATTGGGGTTCCTGCGGCGCCTGTTCGGAGGTCACGATCGCGAGCCGGCTGGCTGGTACGACTGCCCGCCGGGAGGCGACCTCGAGACGCACGGCAACGCGCACCACCCCGAGGCGTACAAGCACGTCGCAGCCGGGCGGACGCCGGCGACCCACGAGGCCACGGTGGAGCTGGTTCGCGAGCCGACGAACACGCATGATCCGAACGCGGTCGCGGTCCTGCTCGGGGGCAAGCTCGCCGCCTACATCCCGCGGGACTGCGCCCGCCAATGGTCGGCGTTCGTCGCCGAGCACAACGCAGCAGGCCGACGGGTGCGCGCGAGGGCTCGTGTCTGGAGCGTCAGGCAGCGGGGGGAGGCGCCCATCTTCCGGCTGTACCTCGAGGTGCCCGAGGATCCGGGCGACTATGCGCGGCGGGCCGCTGCGAAGGCGGAACGGGCTCAGGCGTCAATGGATCGGGCCGCCCAGCGCGAGGCTGAGGCTGCTGCTCGGATCGAGGCTCGGGCGGAGCGTGAGCGTGCCAATGCCGAGCTGGCCGCCCTCCGGGAGCAAAGGCGGGCCGCCGGGGTGTGCGTCGACTGCGGCGCGCCGATCGAGCGTGTGCCAGGTGCCCGCGGCCGACCCCCGATCCGCTGCGCCGTCCACGCGGCTGCTGAGAAGGGACACCGGCAGGCGCCGCCGGGCGACGACGACCGCGCCGCCCACTGACGCGGCGGCCGGGCTCCGCGGCCGTCCTGGGCCGTTCTGGACGGGCTGGCGCGATGCTGGCAGCACTTCTGGCAGCTTATGTCGGCGTCCGCCGGCCCGGACTAACCCTGCTCATGTGGCCATTCTGAGCACGAATGCGGCCATGCGCGGACGTAGACGGACGAGCGTG
>CAWKHN010000020.1:0-62824 GCA_963849495.1 uncultured Chloroflexia bacterium
GGAGGCAATCAGACCGCGGCAGGCGAGGAGGCCGGAAGCGACGACGTGGTCGATGTTGGCCCCGCCCCATCGCGGCTCCCGCAGGCGGATCACCGCCAGCAGGATCACCCAGGAGTTGATCCAGATCACCGGCAGGGCCAGCCAGCCCGCCACCGGGATCACCCAGGCCCGGTCGGTCCGGGCGCCGAACACGACGATCGCCGCCGCCAGCGCGATCCGCGGGATGAGCAGGTCCGTCCGGCCGGGCGAGGCCAGCAGGAACGCGAACCAGTCCGTCCAGGCGGACGGCGACAGGACGAACGACACCGCCGTGATCGCGAGCGTCGTCCCCACGGCGATCGCGAACGCCCGCCACTGGGCCCGAACGAGGAACCACAGCGCCCCCAGGCCGGGCGTGATCTTGGTCAGCACCGGGAACGCCCACGCCGCCGGGCCGCGGAGGGCGACGACGAACGCCGCCGCCAGCAGGAAATGGATGTTGCCCACGCACAGCTCGTAGGTGATCGGCAGGATGAGCATCGGGATCGCCCACGGCCATGGCCGCACCAGCCACACGAACAGGGCGAACGAGACCGCGGTCCAGAGCGCAAAGAACACGTCGAACGGGAGCAGCGAGAACGGCGCCAGGACCTGCGCGAACGCGGGCGAGTAGAGGTACGTGGACAGCTCGCCCACGAGGGAGTGCGCGTACGGGTGCGCAAGATCCACGCCCCAGTACGCCCGGGCATCGATGCCCGCGAACTCCCAGGGGTGGATCCCCTGCACCACGAAGTAGACGAACGCCCGGAGCAGGCCCACCAGGATCAGCGCGTCGCGCAGGGGCCGCCTGTACCGGGCGAGGACGGCGCCCGGATCGGCCCGCAGGGAACGAAGCCCGGCCGCGCTCGTCATCGCACCAGCGGGGTCACAGGTGGTACGCCCAGTACACGCCACCGAGCCCGACCAGGACCCCGAACCCGATCAGCACCCAGCCCCACAGCCGAATCGGGCCGCGGTGGACGATCCCCAGTGCGACGAGCGCCCACACGAACGGGATCGAATCCAGGAAGTAGCGGTACCCGTACTGGAGCCAGCCGCCGCCGTAGTACAGCAGGGTCGGGATCAACACGAGGACAGTGGCGCCCAGCAACAGCCACGATCGGCGATCTCGCCAATCAGCGCGCAGCGCGAGCAGGAGCCCGGGGCTCGTGAACAGCACCGACATGCCCAGGCCGTCCGGCCGGAAGTACGGGAAGTCGGCGGTGAAGTCGGGCATCTTCAGGAACAGGTAGTCGAAGTTCATCGACACGTGGCTGATCGAGAACAGTCCCTGGTTGCGCAGGTTCTGGAGCCACTCCGGCAACGTGGCCAGGCCGTAGCCCGACTCGAACGGCGAGCCGAAGCGGTCCGCGTTGTACCAGAAGAAGAACGCCAGCGCAGGAACGAGGCCGATGCCCAGCCAGACCCACGATCGCCACGGCAGCGCCGTGACGCGATCGACGAGCGCCCGACCCCGGCCCACGACAGGCGACCAGTCCGGCACCAGCCACAGGGCGACGAACGGCGTCACGAACGCCACCGGCGCCCGGGTCAGGAAGTCGGCGCCGATCAGCAGGCCCATCAGCAGCGCCCGCCGGCGCCCGAACAGCTCCGCGATCAGCAGCAGCGTCAGGATCGTCGCGATGAGGTGTCCGGTGTGCCACACGCCGCCGCGTGTCGTGACCCACCAGATCTGGGTGGAGAAGCCGAGCAGCACCGCCAGCGCCAGCCGGTCCCGCAGGCGCTCCACGCCGATCCGCCCGGCCACCCACCACGCGAGCCCCACGACCGCGGCCGCCAGCCCGGCGTTGACCCCCGGCTCCAGCTGGTCCGCGGTGACCGGCCCCACCAGCGCGACCAGGGGCGCCAGGGCGATCGCCGGGAACGGTCCGAACGGGACGTAGATGTGGCCATCCCGGTAGATGACGTCGTTTGGTCCGAGAGCCACCGAGATCCACGTGTGCCCGTGCAGGAAGGCGTCCGCGAGGTAGAACAGGTCGCCCCGGCCGGCGTCGAAGAAGCGGTTCGACAGCCAGTACACGAAGAACGAGACCAGGGCGACGAGCAGGCCGGCGACCAGCGGCCAGCGTTGCGAGCGATTCAAGCGGTGGGCTCCCGGGACGGCGGCGCCGGCTGACGCCGGCCGGCCCAGATGATGATCGGCAGGAGCATCGTCGGGACCTGGCCGAGGTTATACAGCAGGCCGAGCGGTTGGCGTGCGTTGAGCAGCACGTGTGCATAGTCGACCCACATGCCCAGGAACGGCAGGCTGACCAGACCGAAGACCACGAGGGCGACCCACCAGCTGCGCTTCCAGACACCGAACAGGGCGAACGGCGCGAGCGACGGCTTCAGCAGGACCAGGACGCCCGGCCAGTACCAGACGGTGGCCAGCGCGAGCGCGCCGACGATGAGCATCGTGGGGTTGCCGGCCACCACCATCACGGTCGTGCCCGGAAACCAGAGGCAGAGCGCGATGCCGGGCCACGCGATCACCCGGGGGCGATGCCGCCAGGCCGCGTACGCCACGGCGGCGATCGGCGCCGCCCAGTAGGCGATCCAGGGCAGGACGACGAACGGGAGCATGACCAGCGTGAACGGCGGCGGGTACAGGATCACGCCAGGATCCGTCTCATAGGGGCCCGCGAGCTGATGTGGCAGGTAGTAGAACCCGCCGGAAAGCCAGCGTCGGGTCGCGCCGACGTAGAGGTTGTAGTCCACGGCGATCTTCGAGGGATCCAGGTTGGGCAGCAGGGTGACGACGTCGAACGCGAACCACGCCACGAACAGCCCGGCGATCCCCAGGGCGGTCAGGTCGATCCAGCGGGCTGGTGCCTCGCGCCGGACGAAGGGGAGCGCGATGGTCCTCATGCCAGCACCGCCGACGGGTTGAGCCGCTGGCGACGCCACATCGGCATCACCGCGATCAGCGGGCTCAGCGACGCTGCCGGTGAGATGACCACGCTCGCGACGAGGATCACCAGACCCACGGCGACTGTCCCGGCGCTCACGCGGCTGTCACGGGAGCCCCCGCTGCCCCGGGCGCGAGCACCCCGCGCCCTGGCTTCAGCCCCACAGCGATGACCCCAACGAGACACGCCCAGAACGCGAGTGGGTAGACCCAGGTCGGCGTGACACCCGCCAGGACGACTGACAGCACGAGCAGGGCGCCCATCGCCCACCAGTGCCCGCGGTCGACCATCCACGCAACCGGCAGTAGCAGCACCACCGCGTAGTGGTCCCACAGGATCGGCGACAGGAGCTGGCTGGCGATGACCGCCACGAGGTACGACGGCACGGCTCGGCAGCCGAGCGGCTGACCACACGACAGCCACGGCCACGAGCCCCATCGACAGCCACTGGACCGGCGGCCGCGAGCGTTCTGCGCCGCGCCCAGCTGGAACGCAATCGCGCCCGGCGTGAAGTTGTGCGGCGTCGTGATCGGATCGCGACACCCGGCCGATAAGGACGGCAGAATTCGGACCACGCCTGCGTCCCGGCGACGCAGCGTCGCGCGCACCGGCCAGGCCGCAGGACCACTAAGGCACCCGGCGCGACCGCGATCCAGCGGCGGGTCAGCAGCGCCCAGACGAGGACCAGCCCGGGCTGGAGCTTGATCGCCGCGCCGAGCGCACCAGACGAACCCAGGACCCGGCGGCCGGTCCAGCCATCGCCAGCCGATGGCGAACAGGAGGAACAGGAGCGGACCCACCTGGCCCAGCTTGACCGCGTAGAGGAACGGCCAGGACTGCCCGGCGAGCAGCACGCACCAGCCACTGGGTCGCGGCGTGACACCGGAAGAAGCGCCGACGCCGACGCGCGAACGGCAGCGAGCGAGGAGCCAGATCCATGCGCCAGGTCGCGGCCGCGGCGGGCAGCAGCCCGAACGCCAGGACCAGCGGGATGAACGTGGGCGGGTAGTAGAACAGCCCGAAACCGCCGGCCGCCTGGTACGACGTGTCGTATGCGGCCTGCCCGTGCGAGCACTCGGACGGCGGCCGCGTGGTAGGCGAGGAAGTCATAGCCCAGCGTGTCCCCGGCAACGGCGAGCGGTAGCGCCGACCGAGAGGACCACGACGAGCAGGCCAACGCGGGCAGGATGGCGTCGGATCGTCCACTCGGCGGACGGCCTCCGCCCCGCCGTCAGGCAAGGCGCTGATCGGTGGAGCCATGGGCGACCCGCTGCACGTCCCGGTGGATGAGCGGCGTTCGGAACAGGTCCCAGGCCACGCGGACGGCAAGCCGGAACCCCGGGTGCATCCGCGAGCCGCGCCGGTCCGCCCAGCGGACGGGCAGCACGCGGGACGAGTAGCCGAGCCGGCGCACGAGGAAGATGACCTCCACGTCGAACACGATGCTGGTGACCTTCTGCCGGGCGAACACGTCGCGCGCGACCTCCCGCCGGAAGCCCTTGAACCCGCACTGCGTGTCCTGGACGGGCCCGACGACCCACACCGATGCAAGCGTGTGGAAGGCCCTGCCCAGTGCCCGGCGCCAGGCCGGCTGGGACTTGCGCATGTCGCTGCCGTCGGCCTGGATCCGGCTGCCGTACACCGCGTCCGCGGTCCGGAGCGCCTCCACCAGGGGCACGATCTCGTCCGGCGGGGTGGCCATGTCCGCGTCGGCGAAGACCACGAGGTCCCCGCGCGCGGCCAGCATCCCGGCACGGACCGCCGCGCCCTTGCCCCCGTGCGGGACCGTCATGACCTCGAGGTCGCCGGCGGCCACCTCCGGCCGGGCCCGGGCCAGCGCGAGCGTGCCGTCCGTGCTGCCGTCGTCCACGACGAGCACCTGACACGTCGGGCGGCAGCTCGTCCGCGCCAGGGCGACCGTCGCGGGCCAGGTGGCCCCGCCGGTGCAGGTAGCCGAACAGCTCGTCCAGGGCAGGACCCAGCCGCGCCTCCTCGTTGAAGGCGGGCAGAACGATCGTGAGCGACCCCTCAGGCATCACCGGAGTCTAGAGCCGGGTGGTGCGTCCCGTAACCGGGACTGGTGGGCCATCGCGGCTGGTACCTGCTGATTGCGAGCCCGAGCGGCGCCAGGGGACGCACACCGCCAGGGCGGCCACGCTCCAAGCGGCCAGCGCGAGCATCAGGCCCATGACCGGGTTCGCGATCAGGGCCAGGACCCGTGTTGCACGCGGCGCGAACGCGAGCGCCGGCGTCACGGCCAGCAGCAGGATGGACGCCGCGTAGAGCCCCGTGTACGGGGCCAGCAGCAGGCCGGCGAGGAGTGCCGCGACCAACCCCCGGGTGCTGTCCGCCAGGATCGTCCACAGCGTCGCCAGGCCAACCGCGCCAGCGATCACGATCTTCACGGGATCGAGGGGCCAGAGCGAGTTGTTGCCTGACAACGACAAGGCGAAGGTCCCAGACACGGACGCCTGGCCGGCGCCCGTGAGCACGGACAGCCACTGGCGGTACTGATCAGGGCCGGTGAGCACGAGACCCAGCCCGGTCAGCACCAGCGCGACCGCCAGCGCGGTCCCGAGCGCGCGGCGCCGCCAGACAAGCATCCAGAACAGCACCGGCAAGAGCAGCGGTTTGGGCGCGAGGGCGAGAGCGATCCCGGTCGGGATCCCGTTGCGGTGTCCGTCCGCCCGGCGGACCATCGGATAGAGCGCCGCCGAGATGAGGAACGTCACCTGGCCCAGCAGCAGCTCGTAGACCACGGGCGCGAAGCAGGCCGCCGCGACGGCGACGAGCACGCGGTCCAAGGGCGCGTGCCCCCGCGTCTCCAGCCACACGCCGATCATCAGGATGCCGAGCCCGATGGAGCTCATCACGATCGCCGCCGCGGTCGGCGAAACCAAGGTCAGCGGCATGGCCACGATGGCGACCAGCGGCGGGTACAACGACCCGCAGCCGCCAGCGCCGTTAACCAGGGTCTGCGCACACTGGCGGTAGAAGTTGGCGTCCCGTCCGAAGGAGAGTGGCGCGAGGGTCGCCACGCTCGCGAGGCCGATGATCGCGTTCATGGTGGCCAGGGCGACCAGGGTTGGCCGCCCCCCATCGCTCGAGTCGTGCGGCGAGACCATCGGGGACGGACGCGATCGCCGTCAACTCTTGGAACCGTCCGTGTCCGCAAGCACGTCAGCGATCGTCCAATCCCTCGGCATCGTGGACTCGACGATATCCCACGTGATCAACGCTTACGTCGGCGTATAGCATGGCCCCCATGCAGCCGATGGCGCCGGGGACATCGAACAGGCTCGAGCGGCACCTCGACGGTCTCCGGGACCATCGAGCTCTCGGGCGGCCGATCCGCTTCTACTTCCGCCGACGGGAGCAGGTGCTCTATCTCGTCGTCGGTGGCTGGAACACGGTCTTCGGGTACGGCGCCTGGGCCCTCATGCAGTTCCTGCTGGGCAGCTACCTGCACTACCTCGTCGTGGTCGTGCTGTCCTGGCCGATCGCCGTCCTGAACGCCTACCTCGGCTACCGCTTCATCGTGTTCCGCAGCCGGCGCCCCGTTCTCAGGGAGCTGCCCCGCTTCTCCCTCGTCTACTTCCTCACGCTCATCGTGAACCTCGCGCTGCTGCCCGTCGCCCTTCACGTGCTCCCGTTCAACATCTACCTGATTCAGGCCCTGTTCACCGCCGTCGTCGTCGTCTGCAGCTACCTGGCGCACAAGTACTACAGCTTCCGCGGCGGTCGACATGGGGACACCGACGACATCCCCATCTACGATCCGACTGCCGTATTCAAGGAATGAGCGATGCCCAACGGCCGAAAGGAGCTGGAGTGCCGCTGCTGACCATCCTGACCCCGTGCTTCAACGAGGAAGGGAACGTCCGGGAGGTCTACGAGCAGGTCAAGGCGGTCATGGCATCCGTGCCGGACTGCGACTACGAGCACCTGTTCATCGACAATGCGTCGACGGATGGGACCGTGGCAATCCTCCGCGAACTGGCGGCGGCCGACAAGCGCGTCAAGGTCATCGTCAACACGCGCAACTTCGGCCAGATCCGCTCCCCATACCATGCACTCCTGCAGGCACGCGGCGACGCGGTCATGACCTGCGTCGCGGACCTCCAGGATCCTCCGGCGCTCATCCCCCAGTTCGTCGCGAAGTGGAGGGAGGGCTACAAGATCGTCATCGGTGTCAAGAAGGGGACTGGCGATACGTGGCTCATGGCCCGTACGCGCAGGTTCTACTACTGGCTCGTTGCGAGAATGTCATCCGACGTGGAGCTCGTCGACAACTTCACGGGTTTCGGTCTGTACGACCGGGACGTCATCGAGGCGTGTCGGGGCACCGAGGAGCAGTACCCGTACTTCCGAGGCCTCGTCAGTGATCTCGGCTACGAGCGTGCCGTCGTCAACTACGTGCAGCCACCGCGGGTGCGGGGCCGCACTAAGAATGACTTCTTCAGCCTCTACGACATGGCTATGCTGGGCGTCACCAGCCACTCCAAGGTGCCGCTCCGCCTGGCGACCATGGCCGGCTTCGCGCTCTCGATCATCTCCCTCCTCGTCGCGCTGGCGTACCTGGTCCTCAAGCTCGTCTGGTGGCAGACGTTCAACCTCGGACTGGCACCGCTCGTCATCGGTGTCTACTTCCTCGGCGCGGTGCAGCTCTTCTTCGTCGGGGTGCTCGGTGAGTACATCGGCTCCATCCACACCCAGGTCCACAAGCGACCCCTTGTGGTGGAGAAGGAGCGCATCGGGTTCGACTGAGCCGAACGCTCTGGGTGATGGCGAGCGCGCTACGCGTCCACAAGCCTCTCCGGCGGGACCGCATAGAGCACGGTGTCAAAACCTTCTGCCACGTGTGGCCGCAGGAACATGTGGTATTCCGGCATCATGTCGCGAACCAGTTGCGGCAGCTCCCAGAGATCTGCCTGCTTGTGATAGGCGGCCACGGCCAGCAACGGTCTCCCTGCGCGGATGACCCTGCGTGACCCTGTCAGAGTGGCAGCTTCGGCGCCCTCAATATCCATCTTGATGAACGTCGGCGGCGTACCGGTGACCGTCTCATCGATCGTGACACAGTCAACCTGGTAGGTGCCCTCCGCGGACAGAGAGGCGGAACCCAAGCCGGTGGCCGTGAATAGCGCAGTGGACCGGCGATCAGCCGTGGCTGCCTGGTGGAGATATACGTTGTCAGCCAATGGCGCCGGAAGGGACGAAACAGCCGCCTGCAGCGCCATGAACGAGTCCGGATCGGGTTCGAATGCGTGGTACGCACGCCAGGAG
The DNA here is from genome assembly GCA_963849495.1 of uncultured Chloroflexia bacterium. Lineage (GTDB taxonomy): Bacteria > Chloroflexota > Limnocylindria > Limnocylindrales > CSP1-4 > CAIXZV01. The sequence continues at coordinate 8,217 of CAWKHN010000020.1, forward strand.
CCGAAACGCCTGGCCACGTCGAGCAGCGTATCGCCCGTGAATGCGCCGCAGTCCACGAACACCTCGTCGGGCCCGATGCGCACAACGTCTTGGGCAAAGTACTGATCAGGCTCAGCCGGAGACAGGTTCGCGAAGTCGCCCGACAGTCGCCAGCGGACCTGGCTCACGTACTCACGCAGCGATCGCTCGTCCGCCCACAGGCGAGCCGCAGCCATCACGTCTTCTCGAGCAGCAAGCACCTTCGTTGGAAGATCGATCGTGATGTACGGCAGCGCCTCGGCGCCGTAACCCCAGAACAACGAGATGAAGGGCTCCACCTGGTGCCACCCGCGGCGATGGAGGTCATCGCGGGTCAGGAGGAAGTCATGTCCGCCCTCCGCCCTCCAGATCGTCACGACTGCCAAACCGTCGCTTGCGAAGCGCGAGGAGCCATCCTCGGGCGAGAGGATCGGAATGCCATCGACCAGACTGCCCCAGCGCTCACGGTCGTTGTCGATGTACGCGGCGACCTCGCGCCCATGAGCGCGCAGGAGTGATGCCGCGCGGCGGCCGAGGTTCCCGGCACCGAACAACACGATCGGCATGTCCGGCCGCGATGCCAACTCCCGGAGCAACCTTCCCTCGCGCAGAAGAGCGTCGCCGGGTGTCTCCGTGAGCATGTCGCGCAGCTCGGCCAGCAACGTCTCGTGGCGATCGCCTTGGGCGTCGGTCGTCAAAGCCCTCGCTCCAGGATGACCCTCTTCAGATCATCGTTGCTTCCGTAGGGGCTATCGATGTCCTCGATGCGAATCGGACCGTGAGCCGGCACATCGCCCATCAGCACCTCGCCACGCATCAGCTCCCGGCATGAGATCTGGCCCTTCTGCAGGGGGATGGCGAGGTAGACGTCTTCATCCCTCAACGCCTGACCGGCCGGAAGGTCCCGAGCCGCATAGACGCCACGGACCAAGGCGTCCAGGTACTCGATCTCGGCCCGAGTGCTGACCTTCCACGCCTCACCTGGCGCGCCGCACATCTCCCTGGCGTCCTTCCACGCCTTGAGCCACGTGTCGATCTGCTCCGGCAACGAGCAGTACGGGGATACCGGAATCCCACCGTCTTCAATGTCGATATGGCGTTCAAACGTCCGTGCGCCCTTCGCATATGCGATGGTGATCGATCTCGTCCAATCCCGGTATTCGTGAGATGAGAACCCAATCGTGTGATGCGGATATCGCCGCGTCAGGAAGTCAATCTGGTTCACTTGCAGATCGGCATTCTCGCTCGGATAGAGGGACACGCAGTGGTTGATTGCCAGAGGGATGTTGCGGTTCTCGAAGAACGTCACGAGATCGTCGATGTCCTTGAGGGAGCTACCGCCCGTGGACACGACCACAGGCTTGCGAGCCGTCGCAATCTTCTCGATGAGCATCCAGTCATTGAGATCGGAGCTGGCGATCTTAATGATCTGGACGCCCAGCTCCTGACACAGGTCAACTGAAGCCTCGTCGAACGGGGATGCCATTGTGACGCAGCCGGCTTTCCGGGTGGCCTCGACGAGGGTGCCGTAGTCGTCAGGACTCATCCGGGTGTCCATCGTCTTCTTGATGTATCGGATGTCCGTGCGATCCCGGAAGTCGCGATGAATGAAGTGATCAACGTCGCGGAACTGCAGCTTCATCGCCGCACGGACGTTGTTGAACCGGACAACGCGCGAGAACGCGGTGATGATCTTGAGACCACGCTCCACGCTGCCCCAGTGGTTGTTCGCGACCTCGAGGACGAACAGGTCTTCGAAGATGTCCCGATTCATTGCTTCCTCCCGCGAGTCCCCTCGAGTACGAACGTTGCGACCTCGGACAGCGTGTCCAGTTCTACTCGCTCCTGGGCGACCGACGCATGACTCAATGGTCCTGCACCAGAGGCGAGAGCGACGAACGCCATGGCCCACGACGCGGCCATGGCCTCGTCATGATCGGAGTCTCCCACGACGACCGTCGTCGCAGGGTCGAGGCCCTCACTCGTCAGGCACTGCCTCGCGAGTTCCGCCTTCGGAAGCGGCGTGCCCTTCTCCGGCTGGCCGACGATCCCATTGAGGTGGGTGGCCAGGTCGAAGTGCTCCAGGAGCCGGACGGCGGCGACACGGCGCTTGTTGGTGACCACGTAGCTCCGCACTCCTGCGGCATCCAGGCGACGAAGGCAATCCACTGCGCCCGGGTACAGCTCGGCTGTCTTCCAGTGGCCGGAATCGTAGTGCCGACGAAACGCAGCCGACAGCGAACTCGTGTCGGCTGGGGTCGCGGACGGCTGCGCGCTCAGGATCATGGCCTCCAAGGGCTGGCTGAGATCGGCTTGCTCTGCGCCCGCTGCGTCCCCGGTGACCTCCAGAAGCGCTGCCGCAAGAGCGGATCGCATCCCCGGCCGGGTGTCGATGAGCGTCCCGTCCAGATCGAACAGCACGGCGTTCCAGCGCAACTGTGCCTGAACACCCACTCAGGCGCCCTCGAGGGCCGTGGCGGGATCGCGGAGCGAGGGCATGTTGCGCGCAAGCTCGTCAGGGTCGAGGAACGGATACATGTCCTCCAGCGCCGGCGAGACGATCGTGCCGTCGGGCATTGCCCGTGACTTGATCCGCGGCTCGAACCCCTGGTCGGGATCAAGCATCACGTGGCAGACCACCGGTCCTTCGGTCGCCAGGACGTCGGTGATGGTCTGGTCGAGACATTCCGGCTCGTCCAGGCGGACAGTCGAGAGGCCATAGGCGGCGGCAACGGCAGAGTAGTCGGGGAACGAGACGCCGTCGCTCGGCCCGGAGCCGATCGTTGCGCCGAAGAAGTTCTGCTGCGTGCTGCGGATGGAGAGGTACCCACCGTTGTCCAACACGAACAGCTTCACGGGAAGTTGATGATGGCGCACCGTCTGCAGCTCCTGGATGTTCATCTGCAGGCTGCCGTCGCCGGCAAGGCAGATGACACGCTTTCCTCGCCGGGCCACCGCTGCCCCAACCGCCGCGGGCAGGTCGTAGCCCATGCTCGCGGAGCCTGAGTTGGAGAACAGGCGCTGGCCTCGCCGCAGGCGAGCCGCCTGGAACGGCACGATCGTCGCCGTCGCGTCGCCGCAGACCACCACGTCGTCCTCGGCAAGATGCTCGAACAGGCGCTCGACGAAGTGGTACGGGTTGATCGGGGGAGCGCTCGTCCGCTGATCAGTGCCGACGGGAGGGTAGAGCGCCACGAGTCGCCGGCACCAGGACAGCCACTCCGCGTGCTGCTCCCGGCGGTAGCCGGTGGCGTCCATCGCGCGCATCAACGCGTCGAGGAACCGGCCGGCATCCGCCTTGATCGGCATGTCGATAGTGACGAACGGCCGCTTGAACTCGGCCTCGTCCACGTCAACGACCACCTTGAAGGCACCGGGTGCGAAGGCCTGCCAGTTGTAGCCAACCTGTCTGACCGTCAGCCTCGCGCCAACCACCAGCAGCACGTCGGCGTTCTGGACCGTGAAATTGCCCGCCCTGGTGCCGATCGTTCCCTGGCGGCCACAGAAATGCGGATCGTCCGTTGCGATCAGGTCGTGCGTCCACGCCGTCGTCACCGGGATGCCCAGACGCTCGACGGCCGCCTCGAATGAGTCCATGGCTCCGGACAGCCGTACACCGGTGCCCGCAAGCAGCACAGGCCTCCGTGCGGTTGCCAGCCTGCTCGCAACCTCGCGCGCTGCGGCTGCAATGAGGCCGTCCTCATTCGCGACGGCGGGGGTCACGGGATCGAACCCGTCCAGCACGTCGGGGTCGATGGCTGCCGATTGCACGTCCATGGGAACGTCGAGCCAGACGGGCCCGGGACTGCCGTTGCGTGCCTCGTACCAGGCGCGCTCGAGGCAGTACCTGACCTTGTCGGGCTGATCGATGAGCGAGGCGTACTTGGTGATGCCGCGCACGAGCCCGACGATGTCGACCTCCTGATCCCCAAGCTGCCGCATGTTGAGCCCGGGGTACGACCCGACAATCATCTCCCGCTTGATCTGCCCCGAGACGACGATCAACGGGATCGAGTCCGTCCAGGCACCGAAGACACCGTTCAATGCGTTGATACCGCCGGGGCCGGTCGTCACGCAGACCACGCCCGGCAACCCGGAGATCCGAGCGTGGGCCTCCGCCGCCATCGCCGCAGCCTGTTCGTGATGGCAGCTCAGGGGCTGGATGCGGTCCTGTCGACGGAGCGCGTCATCAAGAAAGATCGCGCCTCCGCCGGTGACCAGGAACACGTCCCGAACGCCATGGTCTGCGAGGAAGGCGAAGATGTAGTCGGCTACCGTCGTTGTGATCGCGTGTCTCCTTCCGGACTGCGTGTCGTCTACTTGTCGCTCAGCAGAGAGGAGCGGTCGATCCGAGCCAGGTTCGAGGCGTACCAGTCGTGGAGTGCGCTGACCGCGGTGTCCGTTGGGGTGAAGCGAAGGTCCGGGAACTCACTGCGCAGGCGCCCGTTGGTCGCCGAGTACGGCAGGCCGCTCCCGGGAGCGCCGATGAGGATCGGAAGATCCTTGCCCGACCGGATCCTGACCCGTTCGGCGAGATCTAGCAGGTCGTCCGTCCAGTCCGGGACGACGTTGTAAGCGGCCTCTGCATGGCTCCCCGTGAGGAACCGCTCCACGATCGGGCCGAGGTCGTCCACGTAGAGATAGCTGAAGGTTCGGTTCTGACGGAGCGTGATCGGCAGGTCGAAGAGGGACTTGCAGATCGCGTTGGACACGAAGCGGATGGCGTAGTCCTCGTGCTTGCCGAACACGCCGAACAGCCGCAACTCCACGGCGTCCGCGGTACCGGAAAGATGCGCCTGCTCCAGATACTCGGCAATGGTGTACTTGGACAACCCGTGCTCGTCCGCCGGCACCGACAGGCCGAGCTGTTCTTCGGCGACACGGTCGAGCGGTCGGGCGATGTCGTACACGGCACCCGAGCTCAGGAACACGAGCCTGTGGAAACGATGGGCGTTCCGCATCAGGCCGAAGAACATCCGCAGGTTGGACCACAGCTGACGGCTTGGGTCGGGAGCATTCCGGTGTCCCGGTCGGACGGCTCCGTGGACAACGACGTCCACCTCGTTCACGGAGAACCACCGGTCCAGGGCGTCGGGGTCGCACAGGTCGAGCTCGGTGCGAGTGGGTGCGAGCACCTCGTGGTTGTGGCGCAGGTACTCGACGAGGTTTCGACCGATGAACCCACTCCCGCCGGTGAGCAGAATCCTCATCGGGACTCACTCCCAGGCATCGGTCCGGATGTCCTCCATCGAGACTCCACGTTCCTGCAGTTGCGCGGTGAGCGCCGCGAGCATCGCCGGGGGCCCGCTCAGGTAGAAGAGCGGGTCGTCAAGGGTCACGATCTCCGGCCATGCAGCACCCAACGTCCAGCCGGCCCTGGGTCGCCTCGCACACAAGGCGGCAGGCCAGCGCCGGCACCTCGCGGGCGCGGGCCCGGGCGAGGGGGCCGTAGACGAACAGGTCCGGCGTGCGGGCGCCGTAGAACAGCAGCACCCGCGCGGCCCGGTCGGGCGTGAGCGACTGCAGGAAGGCGGTGAACGCCGTGATCCCGGTCCCGCCGGCGAACAGGACGGCGTCGCGGGCCGGATCCACCACGAACTCGCCGTACGGGAGCTTGACCCAGGCACTGCCGCCAGGCGCCAGCTCGCGCTCCATCCGGGTGGTGAATGCCCCCTTCACCGCGTACGTGATCGACAGCCGGTCCCGCTCTGAGGGCGAGCTCGCGATCGAGAACACCCGCGACTCCGGCCAGAAGCCGTCGGGCTCGTAGGGATCGAGCGCCAAGGTGCAGGAACTGCCCGGGCGTGAAGCGCGGCACGGGCATCGAGGGCTCCAGGTCCACCGTGTACACCCGCTCGCCGTGATCGGTCACGTCGCGCACCATGCACGGCATCCTGCGGACGACCGCCACCGCTCGCTCAGCGGTCCGCGGCCGGCGGCGGGGCGGCGTCTGCTCGCGTGCCCGCCGCGCGCTCGCCGGCCATGAACCGGGTGAACGCGTCAACCACGTAGTCGAGGCGGGCATCGTCGATCCCCGGGTACACGCCCACGAAGAACGTGCGGTTCATAACGGCATCCGTGTTCGGAAGGTCGCCGATCACCCGGCGCTCGATGCTCTCGAAGGCCGGGTGGCGCAGCAGGTTGCCGGAAAACAGGCTGCGCGTCTCGATCCGGTTCGCCTCCAGGAACCCGGTCAGCTCGTTGCGCGTGAACCCGGCGTCTTCGCGAACGGTGATCACGAATGCGAACCAGGACGGGTCCGTGTGCAGCGGCGCCACGGGCAGGATCAGGCGGTCCTCGAACGGCCGCAGCGCCTCGAGCAGCCGGGCGTGGTTTCGCCGGCGCGCGGCGCCGAACGTCTCGAGCCGCGGCAGCTGGGCGCAGCCGATCGCCGCCTGCATGTCGGTGGCCTTGAGGTTGTAGCCGAGGTGGCTGTAGACGTACTTGTGGTCGTAGCCGTACGGCAGGCTGCCGAACTGCTGGCTGAAGCGCTTGCCGCAGGTGTTGTTCTCGCCGCCCGCGCAGTAGCAGTCGCGGCCCCAGTCGCGGATGGAGCGCGCGATCCGGGCCAGCGCCTCGTCGTCGGTCACGACCATGCCGCCCTCGCCGGTCGTGATGTGGTGGGCAGGGTAGAACGACGAGGTCGCCAGGTGGCCGAAGGTCCCGGTGAGGCGGTCGCGGTGGCGCGAGCCCAGCGCGTCGCAGTTGTCCTCGACGAGCCACAGGTCGTGGGCCGTCACCAGCTCCATCACCGTGTCGAGGTCGAACGGCACGCCCAGCGTGTGGGCCAGCATGATCGCCCGGGTGCGCGGCCCGACGGCCGCCCGGAGCTGCTCGGGGTCCGCGTTGTAGTCGCCCAGGCGGACGTCCACGAACACCGGCACCAGTCCGTTCTGGACGATCGGCGCCACGGTGCTCGGGAAGCCCGCCGCCACCGTGATCACCTCGTCGCCGGGCTGCAGCCGCCGATCACCGAGCTTCGGAGACGTGAGCGTGGTGAGCGCGACCAGGTTGGCGGACGAGCCGGAGTTGACGAACAGCGCGTCCGACAGACCGAGGTAGTCGGCGACGCCTGCCTCGAACTCCTCGGTGAAGCGGCTGGCAGTCAGGTAGAAGTCGAGGCTGGAGTCGACCAGCGAGCGGAGCTCCTCCTCGCCGAACACGCGGCCCGCGTAGCGCACGGGGTCGCGGTCCGGGTCGAACGCGGCCGGCGCGTGGCGCTCGCGGTAGTAGCGGCCCACGAGGTCCAGGATCTCGCTGCGCGTGTCTGCGGCGTCGTGGCGCGGCACCGTCACGTGGTCGTTCCCTCTGTGGCCCCGGCCCAGGACAGCCTCGCGGCGCGGGCATCGTCCTGGTAGGCCCGGAGCTGATCTTCGACGAGCTCGCGCGCCCTGGCAGGGGCCCGGTAGTACTCGCGGTACCAGGTGGCCGTGCGGCGCACCGCGGTCGTGCGCGTCCCAGACCGGCGCCCAGCCGAGCTGCTCGCGCGCCTTCGTGCTGTCCAGGCTCAGCCGGTGGGCCTCGTGGGGCTGGCGCCCGGCATCGGCGGGCGTGGTCCAGGTGCCGGCGCCCCACTCCTCCAGGAACCGCTCCACCACCCAGCGCACCGGCCGGTCGCCGCCCGCGTCCGTGGGCCCGAAGTTCCAGGCCCCTGCGTACTGGCGGCCGTCCTGCAGCAGCAGGGCGCCCAGCTGGAGGTACCCCGACAGCGGCTCCAGGACGTGCTGCCAGGGCCGGATCGCATCGGGGTTCCGAACGACGACTGGCTCGCCGGCGGCCAGCGCGCGCGCGGAGTCCGGGATGATCCGGTCCACCGCCCAGTCACCGCCGCCGATGACGTTGCCCGCGCGCGCCGACGCGACCGCCGCCCCGTCGGCGAAGAAGCTGTCCCGGTAGGCCGCAGTGACCAGCTCCGCGCAGCCCTTGCTTGCGCTGTACGGGTCCCGACCACCCATGGCGTCGGTCTCGATGAACGCCTGGTCGGTCTCGTGGTTCTGGTAGCACTTGTCGCTGGTGACGATCACGACCGCCCGCACGGACGGGCAGGTCCGGGCAGCCTCGAGCACGTTGACCGTGCCCATGACGTTGGTCTCGAACGTCTCGCGGGGCTCGGCGTACGCGGTCCGGACGATCGCCTGCGCGGCCAGGTGGAAGATGATCGACGGCTGCGCGGCCTGCACCTCGGCCGCCAGCCGGTCCCGATCGCGGACGTCGGCGACGACGTGCCGCACCCGCGAGCCCAGCTCCAGCGCGTCGAACAGGTTGGGCTGGGTGGGCGGATCCAGGGCGTAGCCGGTGACCTCGGCGCCCATGCTGCCGAGCCACTCGGCGAGCCAGGCCCCCTTGAACCCGGTGTGGCCGGTGACGAAGACGCTGCGGCCCGCGTAGGTCTCAGCCAGCCCCATCGGCAGCCCCATACAGCAGGATCAGCGGCACGTCCGGCCCGAATCGCGCCCGCGCCGCGTCGGCGATGCCCGTCTGGCTGACCGCGGACGACACGAGAATTGGCGCATCGATGGCCTGGAGGGCGGACGGCGCGATCACGGGTCGTCCGGCCAGGGTGGCACCGGCATAGTGCGGGTTGGAGTCGATGAAGGCCTCGATCCGCAGTCGTCAAGCCGAGACGTCTGCAGCAGATGAAGGGTGTGGGTCCCGGTTCCCCACACGTAGATCCGCTCGCCCGAGGAGGCCAGCCGGGCAATGTGGTCGTGGAGGGCAGCCTCCGTCTGGGTGGACCCGCGAATGTAGTCGCGGACACCGTCGACGCCGGACGCATCACGCTGCATCGGCTGGGCGAGCGCCGTCCCACCGGTACACGGCCTCGAGCGCGGGCCCCTCGCAGTTCGTGCCCCATGCGAGCACGAAGGTGCGCTGCGCAACCAGCGAGTAGCCCTCCGCTGCCATTGCGTTGGCAAGAGACTGCCCTGTGAAGAAGTTGATGTGCTCGACGCTGAACTCCTGGAATGGCGCATCGACGTGGTCACGGAAGGCTCCGGCATCCGGAACGCTGACGAAGATGCAGCCGCCGGTTCGCAGGTGGCGGGCGACTGCGCGCACCTGCTCGCGCGGCTCGAGGACATGCTCCAGAACGGCGACGTAGCTCACGAGCCCGAACTCGAGACCCCACGCTGCGGCCGCGTCCAGACCGCCGACGGCCACGTCAAGGCCAAGCTGGTCCCGGGCATGGCGGACGGCATCGGGTGATGGGTCGACGCCGTACGGTCGCATGAAGCCCGCCGCTCGCAATGCCTGGAGGAAGCCGCCGGTGGCGGTGCCCACGTCCAGGACCGGTAGACCGCGGTCCACCACGTGCGCCGCAACAAAGCCGGCCTGATCGGCAAAGCGCTCGAGACTTTTCGCGGAGAGCCTGGCTCCCTCGGCGGTCAAGTCGTACTTCGACGAATCCGCGTAGTACTGCGCAAAGCGCCCTGGGTCGGGCAGCCCATCCGCGAAGCACATGCCGCAGGCGACACAGGCGACAACCTCGTACCCGTCGCCGATGCTGCCAGCAGCGAAGCTGGCGAATTGCTGTCGGTACAGCGGCTCACTCGAGAGCGAGCCACAGACCGGGCACGGGCGGGGGGTCGCCTTGGAGGACAGGGCGCCGCCGCTCACGACGAGACATCTCCGCGATTCCAGACCGCCCACGGCGCCTCTCCCGAGTCCCACAGGCCCTGGAGCACGCGCAGGTCACGCAGCGCGTCCATCGGCTGCCAGAACCCACGGTGCCGGAACGCCCGCAGCTCGCCATCCGCGGCCAGGCCCTCGAGCGGCTCCCGTTCGAACAGGGTCCCGTCGCCAGCGATCCGGTCCAGCACTGCCGGCTCCAGCACGAAGAACCCGCCGTTCACCCAGCCGCCATCGCCCTCCGGCTTCTCCCGGAAGGCCCGGACGGCCGGCGCGGTGAACTGCTCGACCGTCTCGCCGTCGTCGATCTGCATCGCCCCGAAGCGTCCCAGCGGCTGGACCGCCGTGATCGTCGCCAGGCGGCCGTGAGCCCGGTGGAAGGCGACCAGTGCCCGGATGTCCACGTCCGCGACGCCGTCGCCGTAGGTCAGCATGAAGGTGTCATCGCGCACGTACTCCCCGATCCGCTTGATGCGGCCGCCCGTCTGGGTCTCCGGGCCGGTGTCCACCAGCGTCACCCGCCACGGTTCGGCGGCATTCTGGTGGACCACCATCGAGTTGTCGCGCATGTCGAAGGTCACGTCCGACATGTGCAGGAAGTAGTTGGAGAAGTACTCCTTGATGACGTAGCCCTTGTAGCCCAGGCAGACCACGAAGTCGCTGAACCCGTAGTGGCTGTAGCTCTTCATGATGTGCCACAGGATCGGCCGCTCGCCGATCTCCACCATGGGCTTGGGCTTGAGGGCGGTCTCCTCCGACAACCGTGTGCCGAGACCGCCGGCGAGGATGACGACCTTCACGACCTGCCTCGCTTCCCCGATTCACGATCGCCGGACGATGTCGGCAGTGTACCCGCCGGCCCGGCGGGATCATCAACCTCAGGGTGATACGCGAAGATCAGTGTCTGCAGGCCCTCCAGCATCGTTACCAGCGACACAACGGCCACGACAAGCCGCCGGGCACGATCCGGGGTGCCTGTGGCGTTCGGCCATCTCCGTCACGGCGTCTCCGCTGCAGGGAGCGGCGGGCATCCCTCCGAGACCGCGCCATAGAGGTACAGCGGTTCCTCGGAACCGAACAGCAGGTACTGCCGATACGCGCTGCGGTCGATCCGGATCAGTTCATATGGACTGACGCTCAACGGACTGTTCGCCACCACGGCACAGGGCCGAACCGCCATCAACCCGTCGTCGTACCACATCAGTCCGTAGGTTCCGGAAGCGGGATTCCCCACCTCGCTCGAGTGGTAGCCAACCCATTCGTAGCCGGCATCAACCGTCCGCGCGTCGTAGCCCAGGGCGACCGCGGCCTCGCCGGCGCGATGGCGTGCCGAATCGTAGGCGAACGAGTTGGCGGCGACGACGAACGCGGAGACCCCGAGCCACGCGAGCGCCGCATGGGCGAAGGCATGGCGCCGGCCGAAGCGTAGGCGGTCAGTGGGGCCCCGCAGGAGCAGGATCGCTGCCGCAGGGACCATCGGGTAGAGATACCGGTCGAGCGGGTAGTAGCTCATCGTGACGAGGGCGGCGAGCTCCGCAGCATAAGCGAACAGGAACAGGACGAGTGGCGCCTCGTCGCTCCGGGCGATGCGGAGAGCGCGTCGTCGGGCGGTTGGCAGCGAGGTTATGTCCGTGCAGATGCCCTGGGCCCACATGAGCGCGACTGCCATCAGGAGGACTGCGGCAAGTACCGCCAGCAGCTCCGACAGCGCCCACGGAACCGCGCCGATGACCGCGCTTCGCGTGCCGTTCAGGAGGGCGTTGCCCACAAGCCCGTTGGCCATCCATAGTTGGCCGACCATCGGGCCGCTTGGCAGAACAAACACGACGCTGACGAGAGCGGCGCCGAGGATGAGGTGAAAGGGGCGGACCCTCGCGATCCGTCGCCCGACGCCCAGCACGATCGCGGGAAGGAGGATCGCCGCGAAGGTTGCGAAGGCTGGCCCAAGGAGGATCAGCCGAACGAGACCCGGCGTCGACAGCCCGCCTCGGCCCGACATCGAAGCCGAGACTTCAAGGATGCCCGCTGCCATCAGCGCGACCACGCCGGATACGCCAGCGAGCCAGACACGCTCCTCGGCGCGGTTCCGGGCCCAGGCGGCGACCAGAATCGCGGCGAGCCCGGCGAGTGCAAACTCCCGGATGCTCACCCCGATCAGGCCGACGACGAGGGAGGCGACGAGCGTCGTTCGTCCACCGTCGCCCTGCAGCCACCTGGTGCCCAGCCACAGGCTCAGACATGACGAGCGCGTATGCGGGCACATCGGTCATGTAGGTCGCCGCCTCGCGCGCAAAGCCTGGAATCACCACCACGAGCAGGACCACCATGACGGCCGACCCAGCTCTGACGAAGCGCCGGGCCAGGAGGTACGTGGACAGGACGCCGATCAGGGCCATGCCCAGCCCGAACGCCGTGAACGCCCAGGGCTGACCCCCGGACAGCCACAGCAGCGGCTGCACCAGGAGGAGTTGCCCGATGAATGCGGCGGTGTGACCCGGGACGACGGCACTGCCGGCGCGGAACAGGCTGTCGGCGCCACGCATGTAGACCCAGTCGTCGTTGCTGGGGATCCCGATCGTGCCGGCCGCAGCCGAGAGCGCGAGAGGGATGCCGGCGCCGATCAGGCCAAGTGTCACCATGACGACCATGTCACGGCGGCCGAGGCGTCGAAGCATGCCCTCGACCTTACAGCAGGCGAGAGCCCGGATCGTTGTCCGGTAAGGGCGTCTCGCGCGCCATGTCTTCGCCGTGCGAAGGCTGTAGGCGGCGTCGCCGGCCGGGGGCCGCGAGCACCGCCAGGAACGTCATGAACATATAGACGAGGAGCCGCGGCGTGCCGACCACGCTCAGCGTGACCGCGGCGGCCCAGCCCCACCGGGTCGGCGCAAGTCGAAGCACGACGCCCACGCCGACGACGACGAGGCCGCCCCACAGCAGCGGCGACACGACGTACGGCGAGAGGTTCCGGATCTCGCCGACCTGCTTCAGTGAGATGGCGGTGAGGTAGTCGAGGCTCGCCTGCGGCGCGAGAATCAGTTGGAGGAGGGCGAGCACCGCCAACGCCGCGGCGAACCTGCCGACGTTCCGCCAGTCGCGCCGTCCGATCCACCAGAGCACGATCGCGGCCGGAAAGAGCTTGATATTCGCGGCCAGGGCGATCGACCAAGGGGCGCCGATCGCCGTGAACATGGTCAGCACGACCTGTGCCTGGCCGATCGAGATGCACCACGCGATCGGGAGCGCGAGCATGCCGAGTGCCAGCCACGTCTCCCGGCGCCGAGGTCCGATCCACCAGACCGTCAGGACGAAGCTTGCGATGATCACGATCTCCCAGATCGCCGCCGCCGCCTCGAACGGCAGCAGCGCGAGCGGACGGAAGAGGATCGCGAGGAGAGGTGGGTAGGGATATCCAAGGGGGGTCGAGACGCTCTGGTCGGGCGGATAGAGCGGGAGCCCGGCGTTCAGACGCCCGCCCGCCCAGTAGTAGGCCTGGACGTCGTTGAGCGGATCAGACGTGAGATGGAGCACGAGCACATAGACACCGGCGAGGGCCCCGACAACGGCGAGGGCGAACAGCGCGAGCGAGACCCCGCGCTCTCGGGCCGTCGTTCCGGCAGGACGACGCCCCTCCGGCGCACCCATCGCGCTCACCTTGCGAGCACCCGTGCGCGGGGCGCCCACGTCCGTCGCGCCGACTCCGCGCACGCCACCAGCAGCACCGCGACCGCCAGCCAGAGCAACGGCGGGTACGCGATCGCCACGTCCGCGATGACCACCACCAGCACCAGCCGCGGGCGCGCGGCCGGGTGCCCGATCGCGAGGGCAATCGCAACCGGGATCAGGGCGACCGGGTAGTGGTACCAGGTGACCGGCAGCGCCACCAGCGAAGCCGTGATCGCGAGCGCCACGCTGGTCAGCGGATCACGGACGCGCCACGCCGCCACCACGGTCACGACTGCCACCGCAAGCGCCACGCCGGCCTGGGCCACTTGGAGCGCGCTGCCGCCCAGTCCCGTCGTCTGCCCGAGCAGCGAGACCGGCCCGACGTTCCGTCGCGTCCACCAGTCCGGCCCCCGCGCCCACTCGCACCACCTGGATGTAGTCCTGCCACGGCCCGAGCCCGCCGACCGCAAGGCTCACCGCCACGATCGCGAGCCCCGTGACGGCGGCTGCCGCGAGCACGCGCGCCTGCGGCCCGCCGCGCTCCCGGATGGCGCGGGCGGCCACCCACAACAGGAGGGGCGCCGGGTGAAGCTTGGCGATCGAGACCGTGGCCACGGCGATGCCGCCGGCGAACAGCGTGCGTCCGGCCCGGCACCCCGGCAGCACCGTCAGCAGCAACGCCCCGTAGGCCAACGGGTACCAGGCATCGAGGTTGCCGAACAGGACGGCCACCGCGAACGGGAGCACCAGCGGCGCGGCGGCTACGGCCCGCAGCGCCATCCGCCCCGGGTCCCGGCCGAACGCTCGGGCGATGAGCGCGGTGACCAGGGCAAGCCCCGCCGTCGCCCCGATCGCCCACAGCACCAGCACGACGCCGTCCGGGAGACCGGCCAGCAGCGTCATCGCCTGAGCCACCGGCGGGCGGATACGAATAGAACAGCTCCGTCGCGCCGGGCGAGGTCCCGGCCAGCATCGCGGGGTCGTACGGGCTCTGCCCGCCGAGCACGCGACGAGCGGCCTCGAGCAGCAACGACAGATCGAAGCCGGCCCGGGGCGGGCTGCTCTGCCACAGCGTCCAGCCGATCCAGACGACCCCCGCCCAGGCAACGACGCCGGCGACCACCCACGGACCGAGGCTGTCCGCCCGGATGGGCCGCCCCCGCCGTGCCTCGGTCATGGCACGAACCAGCCGGCGAACATGGCCACCGACAGCGCGAACAGCAGGACCACGGACACGGCCGGCCACCCAACCCGGCCAAGCCACGATCGGCGCCCGGCCAGGATCCACTGGTACGGGAAGGCCGGCATCAGCAACCGGCCGATGGACTGGATGCTGCCGCTGACGAACACGACGCCCAGGAACAGGACGGGAAGCGACGCGTAGACCCGTGGGATCCGGTCACGCCGGATGAACACCAGCAGGAAGGTCGCGACGATCAGCACCGCGAAGTCGACGACGTGGACCATCGCCACGCTGCTGGACAGGCCGGTGGCCAGCGTCCCGGTCGTGTCGCCGCCGAGGCCCGCCCGGCCCCAGGCCCCCTGGGCGGCGCCGTACGAGGCCACGCTCCCGGTCAGCCAGATCACCCACGCGAACGCCGCGGCGGCGGCGAGTGGACCCAGCAGCAGCGCCAGCCACGATGGGCGCGGCCTCCGGTCCTGCGACCACAGCAGCCAGGCGAGCGGGAGCACGAGCGCGGCCCCCTGGAGGCGGGTCAGGGTCGCGAGGGCGAGCAGGACCCCTGCGAGGACCGGCCGCCGCCGCTCGGCCGCCAGGAAGGCCCCCAGGGACAGGACCATGAACAGGCTCTCCGCGTAGGCCATCGAGAACACGGCCGAGAACGGGAAGATCGCCAGCAGGGCGGCCGACCGGACGGCGAACGCCCGCCCGAACCGCGGGCTCGTCAGCGCGACCATCAGCGCGATCGCCACGCCGAACAGCACGTTCGAGACGAGCACCGCGATCAGCCCTTCCCAGCCCGGGAACGGCACCGCCAGTGCCCGCACCAGCATCGGATACAGCGGCAGGAACGCGTAGTCGTGATAGCCGCCCACCAGAGCCTGCGCGTGGTAGCCGTCCCGGACGATCCCCAGGTACCACCAGCCGTCCCACGACGTCAGGCTGCGCAGGATCGGGGCCGGGTCACCACCAGTCAGCAGCGGGTTGCGCGCGACGACGGTCTCGGCGACCGCGGCCGCCACGATCACGAGCGCACGCGAAGCCAGCACGACCGCCACGAGCGGCCACGCCCAGGCGAGCTCGCGTGCTCGCGCCACGACTCCGTCCCCGGCGATCGTCTGTGTTGCCACGGGGCAACTCTAGCGGCCGGGTTCTGCCTGCGAACCGCCCGTTCGTCCCGGCCTGCAGTCAGGCGCGCCGATGGGTAGCCGATTCGTACCCTTCTGCGCGGCCCGCGCCCGGTGCTAGGCTGCACCGGCTGTGCGAACACCCATCGCCCTGTATGTGCTCGCCCTCGTGGCCCGCCTGGTCGCCATGGCCGGCTTCCCGGACCCCGCCTACCCGGACTCCTTCTACTACGTGGACGTGGCGCGCCAGCTGGCGGCGGGTCACGGGTTCCACGTGGACGTCGTCTGGATCTTCGCCGAGGTGGGCGGCAGGATCCCGGCCAACCCCGTCCTGCCGATCCCGTCCAACGCCCACTGGATGCCGCTGGCGTCGCTGGTGCAGGTGCCGTTCATCTGGCTGCTTGGCCCCACGGCGATCGCGTCCGCCCTGCCGTTCGCGATCGCGGGCGCGTTCGCTGCCCCGCTCACGTGGGCGATCGCGCGCGACGCCGGCACATCGGCGTTCGTCGCGGTTGCCGCGGGCGTCCTCGTGGCGCTGCCGGCGCTGTCGTTCGTGTTCATGGTCCAGCCGGACAATTTCTCGCTCTACCAGCCACTGGTCGCGGGGTCTTTGTGGCTGGCTGCGCGGGGGCTCCGCGGAAGACCCCGTGACTTCGCCCTGGCCGGGCTGCTGGCCGGCATCGCGACGCTGTCGCGCAACGATGGCGTGCTGGTGATGGCGGTCCTGGGCGCCGTGTTCCTGTGGGATCGATGGCGGACGAGGCGCCCCTTCGGGGGCCAGCCGGCGCGCCCGGCGCGAATCCCGTTCGCGGCAGCGCTGGGTTCCGTGGCCCTGTTCGCGATCTCGGCCGGCCCCTGGTACCTCCGCCAGCTCGCGGTGTTCGGGTCGCTCTCGCCGTCCACCGCGTCCGGCAAGGTGCTGTTCATCCGCGACATCGGCGAATGGAACAGCATCACGATCCCGGCCACGCTGAACCACCTGCTGGGCATGGGCATCGGGCCGTTGCTGCTGACCCGGCTGGGCGGCCTGGTCGCGGCCGCGTTCATTTTCACCGTGCTGGTGGGCGTTTTCGTGCTGATCCCGTTCATGGTCATCGGGACGTGGCGGCGGTGGCGGGACACCGCCTTCGGACCGTTCCTGGGCTACGCCGTCCTGCTGTTCGCGTTCAGCGCGATCGTGTCCGCCGTCCACGTGCCCGGCGGCACGTTCATCCACTCCGCGGTCGCACTGGCTCCCCACGGCTACGTGCTCGCCCTCGAGGGGATCGTGGGCGCCGTGGGCTGGATCGCTGCCCGCCGGCGCGGCTGGGACGTGGCGGCGGCGTCCCGCGTGTTCATCACGGGTGCGGTGGCGTTCGCGGTCCTCGCTGCCGTCGCTGGCGCCGTTTCCGCGCACGCCGCCTGGGACACGAAGCGCCAGACGATGCAGGCCGTCGGGGCAGCCCTGGACGCAGCCGGGGCGCCCGCGTCCGATCGCCTGATGTCCATCGACGCATCCGGCTACCGCTACTGGACCGGCCACCCGGGTGTGGTCCTCGTGAACGACCCGCTGGACACGGTGGAGGCCGTCGCGCGCGCCTACGACATCCGGTGGCTGGTGCTGGAGAAGGGTGACACGGTCCCCGCGGCAGCCGCGATCCTGGTGGACGGGCAGCGCCCGGTCTGGGTGGGCCCGCCGATCCTGGCCCGCAGCGACGTGTCCGTGTACCCGGTGTGCACGACCACCTCTGACGCACGGTGCGGGTCAGCGCTCGCAAGTTCTGCCGCCGGGACCTGCCCCGCCGGCCGGCTCGGCGTCGTCGTCACCGCCAGGCTCGTCCGATGACCCGCCGCGAGGCCTGGTTGACCGCGCTCGCCATCTTCGTCGTGGCCCTGGCCGTGCGCGTGGTCGCGGCATCGCTCATCGACTTCCCCAAGCCCGAGGACACCGCCTACTACGTGGGCGTCGCGCGCAACCTGGTCGAGGGCCGGGGGCTGGTCTCGGATTCCCTGTGGAGCTACGGGACGCCACCGCTCGTGTTCCCTCGCCCCGCGTTCGAGGTCTGGCTGCCGCTGCCGTCCCTGCTGGCGGCGATCCCGATGGTGCTGTCCGGCGCGCACGCTCCGATCCCGCTGGCGACGGCGATGCGCGCGGCCCAGGTCATGTCGACCCTGGTGGGTGCGCTGCTGGCCGTCCTGGCCTGGCGGCTGGGCGCCGACGTGGCCGCCGGACGCGGGCTGCCGGTGGGCCGGGCCCGTACGCTGGCGATCGGTGCCGGGCTGACCGCCGCCGTCTACCTGCCCCTCGTCCTGCACTCCGCGCTGCCGGACTCGACGATCCTGTTCGGGGTCCTGGCGCTGGCGGCCTGCCTGCTGATGACGCGCATCCTGGCCGACCCTCGCGGGGCGCGCCTCACCGACCCGCGGCTGATCGGCCTGGGGCTGATCCTGGGCGCCGCCGCCCTCACCCGCAACGAGGCCGCCTGGCTGGCGCTCGCCTGGGCCGTGCTGGCCTGGGGGCTGCGGAACGAGACCTGGCCGGCCCGGCTCCGTCTCATCGGCGTCGTCGCCGTGGTGAGCCTGGTGGTGTTCGGCCCGTGGGCGGCGCGCGACTGGGTCGTGTTCGGCAACCCGCTGCCCGGCCAGGCCGTGTCCAACGCCCTGTCCGTCAACGGCTCCGACATCTTCGCGTGGGCAGTCCCCCCCACCCTGTCCCGATACCTCGCGGTGGGGGCCGGCGTCCTGCTGGACATGCGGATCACGGGCACCCTGCACAACCTGGTCAACGTCCTGCTGCTGCTGGGCATCCCGGTCGCCGTCATCGGCCTCCTGGGGCTCCCGTGGCAGGCGCGCGACCGTGCCCTGCGACCGCTCCTGATCCTGAGCGTCGTCACGTTCCTCGTCACCAGCCTGCTGTTCCCGGTCACGACCACCTGGGGCACGTTCCTCCACGCGGCGGCGCCGGTGCACGTGCTGCTGATCGTGTCCGCGCTGGGCGTGCTGGACGCCGCGATCGCGGCACTCGGCCGCCGGATGGGCTGGACGCGGCCGGTGGCCTGGCTGGGGCCGGTGCTCGCGGTGTTCGCGTCCGCGCTGTTCTCGGTGGCCCTCCTGCCCGGCTTCGGCGCCGGCGCGGACGCCACCCAGCGCACGTACGAGGCGCTCCCGGCGCAGCTGGCCGCGGCCGGCGCGCCGCTGGACGGGTCGGCGCCGGTCATCATCGACTACCCCATCTGGCTCGCCGAGACGGCGCGGGTGCCCACGCTCGCCCTGCCCGACGAGTCGCCCGCGGACGTGCTGGACCTGGCCGCGCACTTCGGCGCGCGCTGGCTCATCGTGGTCTCCCCCAATCCGGCCGGATGGCCGGCCGTCCTCGACGGGGTCGATCCGGGCGCCCAGTGTTTCCAGGCGATCCCGCTGCCGCTGCCGACCGATCCGGTGGCGGCGGACGCTCTCGCGGGCGTGCGCGTGTTCCGCATCGGGTGCGCCGGCATCGCGCGTGCGGCCGGCAATTCCACGGCGATTCTTGCCGGGAGCGGCGCCCGATGACCCCCGGCACGGATACACTCCCGACGATGGACGGATCGACGGGCGAGCCAGGCGACACCCGGTTCGACGAGCTGCGGGCCCAGGCGACCGACGCACTCTCGTACAGCGCGAACACGCTGCGGGCGGTGCGCGACCGATATCGCGCTGCCTTCATGGAGGATCTCACCCGCTGGCAGGCCCTCGATGACGACCTGACGCTCCTGGAGCGCGGGCGCGGGGGCGATGCCGGCGCGGGTGGTAAGGCGGCTGCGCCGGACGCGAGCGACGCGAGCGACGCACGCCCGATCGAGGAGCTGGCGGCAACGGCCGCCGAGGCGGGTGCCGCCGATATCCGGCTGCGGATGGTCCGCCTCGAGGTCGAGCGCTCCCGGGGGGATCTCGGCCGGCGCGAGGGCGAGCTGTCCCGCCTCGAGCTCGCGATCCGGCACCTCGAGAGCACCTGGCTGTTCCTGGAGCGCGGCGATGCGTCCCTGGTCACGGACGGCAGCCCGGGGACGGAGACGGACGTCCAGATGCGGATCGTCGAGGCACAGGAGTCGGAGCGCGCCCGGATCGCCCAGGAGGTTCACGACGGCCCGGCGCAGGCCCTGTCGAACGCGATCTTCCAGGTGGAGTTCGTCGAGCGCGTGTTCGACTCGGACCGGCCACTGGCCAGGACGGAGCTCGGCTTCCTGCGCGAGCTGCTCCGCCGGGAGCTGGGGGAGGTGCGCACGTTCATCGGCCAGCTCCGCCCGCCCGTGCTGGACGCGCTCGGCCTCGACGGGTCGATCGCGGAGACGGTGACGACCCAGGCAGCCCTGTCCGGGCTGCCGATCGACACGGAGCTGGACGCGCAGTCCGACGGCATCGGCGACGCGGCCCGGACGGTGGTCCTGCGCGTGGTCCAGGAAGCCCTGCAGAATGTGCGCAAGCACGCAAGCGCGACGAAGGTCGTGGTGTCCACGGCCGTCGATGGTGGACAATGGGTGCTGGAGGTCCGGGACGACGGACGAGGCTTCGATGTCGGGGCCGTGGCGGCCCGCGGACGTCGCAACTTCGGCCTCCAGTTCATGCGTGAGCGGGCCGAGCTCGTCGGCGCGCAGTTCGAAGTGCGTTCGCGGCCGGGGGCGGGCACGATCGTCCGGCTGGCGATCCCGTTGACGCGAAAGGAGAATGGATGACCGAGTACCAGGGGCCCGAGCGCCGCCGTGGCGGCCAGGACCGGAGGAACCAGTCGTTCGAACGGCTGAAGATCCTCATCGTCGACGCGCATGCGCTGATGCGGATGGGGATCCGGAACATCCTGGAGAAGGAGCCGGACTTCGAGATCGTGGCCGAGGCGGACGACTCGCGGTCGGCGCTCGATGCCTCCTTTGCCACCAACCCGGACGTGATCCTGATGGACCTCTCGCTGCCAGCACCGGGCGGCATCGAGACGACCCAGCGGATCAAGCGGGAGCTGCCTGCGGCGGCGATCGTCGTGCTCTCGACCGAGGAGGACGAGGACGCCCTGTTCGAGGCCATCAAGGCGGGCGCCGCTGCGTTCATCCTCAAGGACATCGCACCGGAAGACCTGGTCATGATCATCCGCCGCGTCGTCGCCGGTGAGTACCTGATCAACGACAAGGTGTTCAGCAAGCCGGCCGTCGCGTCGCGGGTGCTCAAGGAGTTCCGCGAGCTCGCCGTCTACGGGCAGGAGGCCGCGCCGATCTTCGCGCCGCTGTCGCCGCGCGAGGTGGAGATCCTCGACAACATCGCCCAGGGCATGACCAACAAGCAGGTCGCCTACGCTCTGTCGATCTCCGAGCAGACCGTCAAGAACCACATGAGCTCCATCCTCCGGAAGCTCTCCGTCAACGACCGGACCCAGGCCGTCGTGTACGCGATGCGCCAGGGCTGGATCCGGATGCCGGAGGACTGATCACGACCTCAGAGCCACGCCCGGACAGCTCCAGCCGGGAGCTTGCCGCCCGACTCGCGGTCGATGTCGCCCGGCTCGACCACGAGCTGACCGAGATCGAGATGCTCATCGGGCAGGCCAGGACCGAGGCCACCCGTCACGAGCAGAAGCGGGCGCAGGCGGCCGAGAAGCTCGGGCCGCCCGAAAGGCGGGCCGACGCGAAGCAGGGGGCGGACGCCAAACAGCCGGCGGAGGCGTGGGCGCAGCTGGTCACGCTCACGAAGCGCGCCGTGCTGATGGAGAGCCAGGTCGACCTCCTGGAGGGCAAGCGCAAGGCACTGGTCCGCCACCGCGCAGCGGTGTCCGCGATTGCCGACGAGCTCGCGGCCGAGGCGGGTCCCGACGGGGCGGTGGAGCCCGGGGGCGAGGACACCACACCGTCATCGCCCGCGCTGTCCCGCGTGGTCCTCAGCGCCCAGGAGGACCTGCGCCGCGAGATCGCGCGCGCGATGCACGATGGCCCGGCACAGTCGCTGACCAACATCGTGCTCCAGGCGGAGATCGTCGAACGCCTGTTGGAACGGGACCCCGGCAACGCCGCCCGTGACCTGCGCCTGCTCGTCTCGATGGTCCAGCAGACGCTCGACGCGACCAAGAGCTTCATCTTCGACGTCCGGCCGATGGTGCTCGACGACCTCGGCCTGATGCCCACCCTGAGACGCGCCACGCGCGATCGCGGGCGACGGGCGCAGGTGGCGGTGGAGTTCGAGTCCCTGGGGCAGGACAGACGGCTGCCGGCAGAGGTCGAGAGCACGGTGTTCCGGATCCTGGACGAGGCGCTCGCGGCGTATCTCGCGCTCGCGCCGGAGAACGTCGCGATGCGGCTGGACTGGACGGACGAGCTGGAGGCCCGCCTGACCGCCACGCGGTCCGCCACGGTTCCCACCGGCGAGGAGCCGCTTCCGAGCGTGCCCAGCGACATGGACGTGCCGGATGCGATCAAGCAGATGATCCAGGACCGCCACGACGCGCGCCGGGCCACCGCCGCGGCCGCGGCGGTGGCGGCGGTCGCGGTGCTGCCCGAGACGGTCCGCCGCAGCATCGCAGACCGCGCCGCGACGATCGGGGCGACGGTCGAGATCCTGGCCGGGGGCAGCGAGCTGCGGCTCGTGGTCCCCGCGGACCACGGTGGGGAGACGGGAGCGGTCGCATGACCGACCACGGCGTCACGGGCGACGCCGGCCCCGGGATTCTGGAGACATCGCTGGTGCTGGGCCTTGCCGTCCTGCTCGCACTCGTGATCGTGGTGTTCTTCGGCGGGCTGCTGGCGGACGCGATCGGGGTGCTCGTGGACGTCGCACATGGTGGCAGCTGACACCGGGACGGTCCACCGGCGGCAGGACGAATGTCCCATTGGCGTGCGCACTTGAACGCCGTACGTTAGGTGGGCTCCGGATCTAGGAGCGGACTCATCTCGGGAGGCACCGCATGGCGGTCATCAGCTATTACGTGAATTCGTTCCTCGCCCGCTTCGACCGGGACGAGGAAGGCTAGGGGTTGGCCTCGCCCGCTTCGACCGGGACGAGGAAGGCCAGGGGCTGGCCGAGTACGCGCTGATCCTCGCGCTCATCGCGATCGTGGCCATCGTGGCCCTGATCTTCCTGGGCGGCCAGGTCAGCAAGATCCTGTCGACGGTCGGCAACTCGGTCTAGCCGCTCCGTCTTCCCAGCGATATCGAAGGCCGTCGGCTCGTCCGGCGGCCTTCGTGCATCGCGGACCGCAGCGCGACCATCGGGGCGACGGTCGAGATCCTTGCCGTCGGCGGGGCAACCCGGTTCCGGTAGCATGTTGCCCCTCACGCCCTTGCAGGGCAGGCACTTATCGGAGGCGATCATGGCGGTCATCAGCTATTACGTGAATTCGTTCCTCGCCCGCTTCGACCGGGACGAGGAAGGCCAGGGGCTGGCCGAGTACGCGCTGATCCTCGCGCTCATCGCGATCGTGGCCATCGTGGCCCTGATCTTCCTGGGCGGCCAGGTCAGCAAGATCCTGTCGACGGTCGGCAAGTCGATCTAGGTCGACAGGCGACCCAGCGAGAAGCGAAGGCCATTCACTGGCATGCCGCTTGTGCGCACGGGCACCGGATCCCGACCATTCGGGTTGACATCGGATGCGGAAGGGACATACCGTGCGCAGGCCGCGAGAGATCGCGGATATCCTCTGAGAAAGGAGGTGGAACACCAATGTTCAATGCACTCATCTCATTCATCAATCGTGACGAGGAAGGCCAGGGGCTGGCCGAGTACGCGCTGATCCTCGCGCTCATCGCGATCGTGGCCATCGTGGCCCTGATCTTCCTGGGCGGCCAGGTCAGCAAGATCCTGTCGACGGTCGGCACGTCGATCTAGCAGCTCCGCGACGAACCAGAGACTGAACGCCGGCTGCCTGTCGAGGTAGCCGGCGTCCTCTTGTCCGCTGGTCCCCGTGGACCGACGGGACCATTGGCGGCTTGCACCGGCGGGTCAGACGACTACTGTTTTGGGTCAGACCGGGGCGATGCGCAACCACGCATCACAGGGCCGTGAGGCGCCCCGCCGGGCAACCGCCCCGAAGGGAGGTGATCGCAGCCATGCTGCTCACACGCCTCGGCGCCATCTGTACCGCCTTCTCGCCCGCAGGCGACGAAGACGGCCAGGGGCTGGCCGAGTACGCGCTCATCCTCGCACTTATCGCCCTCATCGCCGTCGTCGCCCTCATCTTCATGGGCAACCAGCTCAGCGGGCAGCTGAGCTCCATCGGTACCAGCATCCAGAGCGTGGCGGGCTAAGCGAGTCACCACGACCAGTCTGCCGGGACATGCAGCACAGCCCGCCGGCCCAGCCGGCGGGCTGTGGATTTTCGGCAGGATCCTCGCGAGGGTCGGCTGACGCACACCACCGCCTGGTGCGCGAGCCAGCCTTGCAATGCACCTTGCACTGCGCGGCGTCACTGCCCAAATCCTCCCAACCGTCCTAGTCCTTTTGACTAGTCGCAGGCCAGAATCGTGGTGCTAGAGTGGTGCCACCTGTCACACGACCTCGGGGAGAAACTCTGTTGAAGCGCTCGAACCGGCTGATCCTCCTCATCGGGATCTTCCTTGCCGTCGTTGCCTTCGTCCTCATCCTCATCACCCTCCAGGGAAATGGGACGACGACGGGCCAAGGGGACATAACGCCGACCACCGCCAAGATTGTGGTGGCCGCGACGGACATCCCGCTCGGCAGCAAGATCACCGCTGACATGCTGACCACCAAGGAGGTGGCAATCGCCGACAAGCAGCCGAACGGCTTCGGCGATCCCTCGGCCGTCATCGGCCAGACGGCGCGTGCCGGCGTCACCGCGGGCCAGGCCATCACCACGGACGTGACCAACCCGAACGCGAACGGCCTCACCAGCCTGGAGGTACCCGCAGGCAAGGTGGGGATCCCGCTGCAGGTGGACCAGGTGACCGGCGTTGGCACCCTCATCAAGGCCGGCGACTACGTCGACATGGTCGTCGGACTGACCGGCACGGCCTTCCCGGTCGTGACGTTGAACCCCACGGACCAGTCCGTGACGGTCGTGTCCGGGGTCAACTCCACCAGCGTGAAACTGCTCCTCCAGGGGGCACAGGTGCTGGGCACGCTCCTTCCGCCTCCGACCACGACCACGACCGACAACACTCAGCCGGCTGCCAGCCCGGGGACCACCCTCAATGGACAGCAGGAGATCGTGATCGTCGCGGTGGACGCCCAGCAGGCCGAGGTCATCAAGTACGCGCAGATGGAAGGCAACATCTCGCTCGTCCTGCGCAGCAGCGATGACTTCCGTGACCCAGTGACCGGGCTCCCGCTCGATCCCAAGCTCGTCATCCCCGCCACCACCACAGGCATCACCCTCAAGAGCCTCGTGGACAACTACGGCGTGCTCGTGCCGCAGCTGGTCGAGGCCATCCTCCCGACCAAGCCGTAGCACCCGTCAGCGTTCTCCCCGCGGGCAACTGACCCGCGAGCGCGACCCGATGGGCCGGCGAGCCGCCGGCCCATCGCCATCGCCACCAGCGTCGCCACCGACGACGGCACCACCACCGACCATCGAGGTCCAGGCCAGCCCCACCATGGAAGACCAGATCCGCGTTCTCATCGTCGACGACATCCCGGAGACCCGCGATCACCTCACGAAGCTGCTCGGCTTCGAGACGGACATCGAGGTCATCGGGGCGGCGGCGTCCGGGCGCGAAGCACTCGAGATGGCCGGGAAGCTCATCCCGGACATCGTCCTGATGGACATCAACATGCCGGACATGGACGGCATCGCGACCACGGAGCGCCTTGCTGCCGAGGTTCCGTCGGCCTCCGTCGTGATGATGTCCGTGCAGGGCGAGGCGGACTACCTCCGCCGCTCGATGCTGGCCGGTGCGCGCGAGTTCCTGGTCAAGCCGTTCTCTTCCGACGAGCTCACGGCCTCGATCCGCCAGGTCTACACGCGAGAGCGCGACAAGCAGTCACGCATGGCAGCCCAGCCCGTTGCCGCCGGCCTCACCCCGAGGGGTGCCGATGGCGGCCGTGAGGATGCCGAGCCCGGCAGCGTCGTGGCCGTGTTCGGGCCCAAGGGCGGTGTCGGGCGCACGACGCTCGCCGTGAACCTCGCGGTCGCCGCGGCCACGGAGCTGGGCCAGACCGTCTGTCTCGTGGACGCGTCGTTCCAGTTCGGTGACGTGGGCGTCCTGCTCAACCTCAACCCAAAGAACAAGTCGATCGCCGACCTCATCCCGGAGCTGGAGAGCGGCGAGATGGAATCCGTCGAATCGTTCCTCGTCGGCCACTCATCGGGCATCCGCGTCCTCCTGGCGCCGCCCTCCCCGGAGATGGCCGAGCTCATCACGCCGATCATGGCCAAGCGCATGATCGAGGGCCTCCGGGCTGTCCACGACCTGGTGGTGGTGGACTGCCCGTCGTCGTTCAACGACACGACCCTCGCCATCCTTGACCAGGCGGATACCGTCCTCACGATGCTGTCCCTGGAGATCACCTCCATCAAGAACATCCGCATCTTCCTCGAGGTTGCGGAGCAGCTGGGCTACGACTCGGACAAGGTCCGGCTCGTGCTCAACCGGGCCGATTCATCGCTGGGCATCCGCGTCGCGGACGTGGAGCACTCGATCGGTCGGCGCGTGGATCACACGATCGTCTCCGACGGTCGCAGCGTGGTGTACGCCCTCAATCGGGGCGTACCGTTCTTCCTGTCCAACCGGGAGGCCCAGGTGTCCCAGGACATCCTGCGCCTCGCCTCGGCGGTCGTCGGAAGCAAGCCGGTGGAAGCCGGCGAAACCGGCAAGAAGGCCGCCCAGAAGAAGTCACTGTTCGCGTGGCGATGACGCGACAGCGTGTGCAGAGGCCACTCGTGGCCGAAGGGGTGTAGGCGATGTCCCTCCTGAAGCGGATCGAAAGCGCCCGACCCGGCGCCGGCCCGGCGCCCGGCGGTCCCAACGTGCCCGTCCCCGCACCCGGGGGACCCGGTGGGGCGGCCGGTGGCCCTCCGGCGACGCCGCGGCTCACGTCGCAGGCCCCGGTCAGGGAGTCGTTCCGGGACGTCAAGTTCCGCATCCAGAACCGGGTCATCCAGGACCTGGACCCCAAGCTGGACCTCTCGAACCAGGTCGAGGTCCGCCGGCAGATCGAGGAGATCTTCGGCAAGGTCATCGACGAGGAGGGTCTTGCCCTCACCCGGGCCGAGCGGGTCCGGATGCTGGAGCAGATCACCGACGAGATCATCGGTCTCGGGCCGCTGGAGCCTCTGCTTCGCGACGAGTCCATCTCGGAGGTCATGGTCAACGGCCCGCGCCAGGTCTACATCGAGCGCTCCGGCCGGCTCGAGCTCACCAACGTCGTGTTCCAGAACGACGACCACGTCATGCGGATCATCGATCGGATCATCGCCCCGATCGGTCGCCGCGTCGACGAGTCGTCGCCGATGGTGGACGCGCGCCTGACCGACGGCTCCCGCGTCAATGCGATCATCCCGCCGCTGTCCCTGGTGGGACCCGTGATCACGATCCGGAAGTTCTCCGCCAGCCCGTTCACCGTGGACGACCTGGTCCGGTTCGGGACCGCGACCCCCGACATGTTCGAGTTCCTGCGCGCCTCGGTCGAGGCCCGACTGAACGTCTTCGTGTCCGGCGGCACCGGCTCCGGCAAGACCACCACGCTCAACGTGCTGTCGTCGTTCATCCCCAACGACGAGCGGATCGTCACGATCGAGGACGCCGCCGAGCTGCAGCTCCGCCAGGAGCACGTGGTGACGCTGGAGTCCCGCCCGCCCAACATCGAAGGCAAGGGCGCGATCCCGATCCGGGAGCTGGTCCGGAACTCGCTGCGGATGCGGCCCGATCGCATCATCGTCGGCGAGTGCCGTTCCGGCGAGGCGCTGGACATGCTCCAGGCCATGAACACGGGCCACGACGGCTCGATGTCCACCGGCCACGCCAACAGCCCGCGAGACATGCTGTCCCGCCTCGAGACGATGGTCCTGATGGCCGGCGTGGATCTCCCGGTCCGGGCGATCCGCGAGCAGATCGCCTCCGCGGTCGACGTCATCGTCCACCAGTCCCGCCTCAAGGACGGCACCCGCCGGATCACGAACATCACCGAGGTCCAGGGCATGGAGGGTGATGTCATCGTCATGCAGGACGTGTTCGTGTTCGAGCAGACGGGCGTCATCGAGGGCAAGATCCAGGGGCGGCTCAAGCCGACCGGCATCCGCCCCAAGTTCGTCGAGAAGTTCGAGGTCCAGGGCATTCATCTGCCGCCGGGCCTGTTCGGCTTCGACTACTAGACGGGACGGGGAGGCTCGCTCGTGGACACGATGACGATCGCCATCGCCGGCGTCGCTGCTCTCGCGATCCTGCTGATGGCCGTGGGCATCGCGATGTCCGGTGGCGGCTCAGGCGTCAACGCTCGACTCGAGCGATACGCATCCGGCCGGCCGGAGAAGGTGGCGGGCACGTCCGGTTCGGGCGGTCTCGCCGAGGCCCTCCAGTCGAGCCAGGCCCTGGCCCAGCTCAACAAGGTCGTCGAGCAGCGCGACTTCGGGGCGAATCTCGCCCGCGAGATCGCGCGCGCGGACCTTCGCCTGAAGGTCAGCGAGTACCTGGCGCTGTGGGCCGCCACGACCGTGGGCGTGCCGATCATCATGATCGTGCTGTCGCTCGGCGTGCCCACGCTGCGCAACCCGATCGCGCTCCTGGTGGGCATGTTCATCGGGTTCATGCTGCCGCGGTTCTGGCTGGGCCGCCGCAAGTCCGGCCGGCTCAACGCGTTCGACAAGCAGCTGCCGGACACGATCACCCTGATCGCGAACGCGCTGCGTGCCGGGTCGTCGTTCCTCCAGGCGATCGAGCTCGTGGTCCGCGAGTCGCGCCCGCCGATCTCCACCGAGTTCGGCCGCGTCATCCGCGAGGTCAACCTGGGCCTCGCGTTCGACACCGCGCTGGAGAACATGGTGCGCCGTGTCCGCTCGGACGACCTGGAGCTGATGGCCACGGCCATCTCCATCCAGCACACCGTCGGCGGCAATCTGGCCGAGATCCTGGACTCGATCGCGTACACCATCCGCGAGCGGGTGCGGATCAAAGGCGAGATCCGGACCCTGACCGCCCAGCAGCGGCTGTCGGGCTACGTCGTCGGCTTCCTGCCGATCGCGCTGGCGGGCTTCCTGTTCGTCGCGGCACCTGGCTTCATGGCACCGATGTTCGACAGCCGCGCATCCATCGTCGGCCTCCCGGCCGGGGTGATCATCCTGTGCGTGGGAGGGTTCGCCATGTTCATCGGCTTCATGCTGATCCGCAAAATCGTCGACATCGAGGTCTAGCGCATGGACCCCCTGACACTGATCGTGGCGATCGTCGCCGCGGGCGCCATCCTCCTGATCTTCCTCGGCCTTGCCGGCAGCGCGCCGGTGGACCCGGTCCAGGCCCGCCTGACTCAGCTGGGGACCATGCAGGCCAAGAACCTGGAGGAGCTGGAGCTCCAGGCGCCGCTCCTCGAGCGGACGCTCAAGCCGCTGGCCGCACGCCTGTCCGGCTTCGTGTCGCAGGTCACCAGCACGTCCTTCAGCCAGCAGACCGAGAAGCGGCTTGCGCTGGCCGGGAACCCTGGCGGCCTGCGGACCGCGGACTGGCTGGGCGTCAAGGCGGTGGGCGCCATCGTCGGTGCCCTCCTGTTCTTCCTGCTGTTCGTGATCGTGGGGTTCATGGGGCTGCCGCTCGTGCTGCAGTTCGTGATGATCCCGATCGGCCTGATGTTCGGGTACACGATCCCGGAGTTCTGGCTCGGCGGCCGGGTGCGGCGGCGCCAGAAAGAGATCCTGCTCATGATCCCGGATGCCCTCGACCTGCTGACGATCTCGGTCCGTGCCGGCCTCGGCTTCGACGGCGCCCTGGCAAAGGTCGTCGAGAAGCTGAAGGGACCCCTCACCGAGGAGTTCCGCCGGGCCCTGGCGGAGATCCGGGTGGGCAAGGCACGGCGGGATGCACTGCGGGACATCGTTCCCCGGACCGAGGTCCAGGCGCTCACCAACTTCATCGGGGCGATCATCCAGGCCGAGCAGCTGGGCGTCTCGATCAGCAAGGTGCTCCAGGTTCAGTCGGAGCAGCTGCGGATCGAGCGCCGGCAGCGCGCCGAGGAGCAGGCGGCCAGGGCGCCGATCAAGATGCTGTTCCCGCTTGTCGGGTGCATCTTCCCGTCGCTGTTCATCGTCATCCTCGGGCCGGCGCTGATCCTGATCATGCTCAACCTCAAGACCTAGCCCGCGGGTGGGGTCCGAGGCGGGCACGCCGGAGGAGATCGAGCCGGGGGGCGAACCGGGGAGCCACGCACCCCGAGTTGAGTCGCCCAACCCGGGAAGCGCGGGCCCGGGCGTCGCCCGCAACCTGGAGCGCGGCACGGTCCTCGCAGAGCGGCTGGAGACGGCGGGCTCCCTGTGGGCCAAGTTCATGGGCCTGATGGGCCGGCAGGCGCTGCCGGCCGGCGACGGCCTGTGGCTGCCCGCGAGCAACGGGATCCACATGATGTTCATGCGCTTCGCGATCGACGCCGTGTTCGTGTCCAAGGCGGCCGCCGATGGCTCGCGGCGGGTCCGCTCCGTCCATCGCGGGCTGAGGGCCTGGACCGGCCTCGTGCCGCTGATCCGCGGTGCGGACGGCGTGCTGGAGCTGCCGGTCGGCACGATCGACGCGACGGGGACCGCCGTGGGTGACCGCGTGGAGATCCGCGAGCGCCCGTAGCAGAGCGGCGGCCCGCCGGGCCACGAGCCGCCCTGGCGCCTGTCGCGTCGGCTGCCCGTGGGCATCCTCACGGATTCCGGCCGCGGCGATCTCGGGGGAGACGCCGGCGGAAACCTCGGCGGCGGTTCCGGCGAGGCTGGCGCCTCAGCCACGGCAACGGCGATCTCATCGGCGATTCCGGCGCTGCCGGCGGTCTGTCCGGGGTGCCGCGTGGAGGGTGCACCGATCTGCCGGCGGCGAGCCGCCGGGTCGTGACCGCGGCCTACGGTGCGGGGAGGCGCCGCACCCGCAGCGCGATCGCGAGACCCAGGCACCGGTCCGGGTCATCACGGAACGGCCCGATCAGGGACTCGATCGTCCGCAGCCGGTTCTTCATCGTGTTGTAGTGCACGAACAGGCTGCGGGCGGCCAGCGCGGCGTTGCGCGTGTCGAGGAACGCCTCCAGCGACCCCAGCAGATCCGTCTGGTGACGCGCATCGTATGCGACGAGCGCGCCGATGAGGCTGGCTGCGAAGTCAGCAAGCTCGGTCGCGTCATGCTCGACCAGGAGCCGGTCGATGCCCAGGTGCTCGAACAGCGAGATGCGGCCAGACCCGTGGCCCCATCGCCCGATCGAGAGGGCCCGGCGCGCCGCCGTGTAGCTGTCCGCGAGTCGGAGCGGGTCCTGCTCGATCCGCCCGATGCCGATGCTGACGACTCCGTCCGGCACGGCGCGCTTCCCTTCTGCCGCCAGCCGCTCCGCCGCGCGCCGCAGGCCATCGAGCCCCCCGGTGCCCGCCGGCACGAGCGCCGCAACCTGCGTGCTGCGCTCCCAGACGATGGCGTTGCGTCCGAGCGCGAGGCGCGCCGCATCCGCAAGCCGGTGCTGGGCGACCAATTCGTCGGCGGTACCGGCGAGCCGGGTGAACGGCTGACCGGCAACCTCGTCAAGCTGGGCAATCAGCACGGCTCGCGGCATGCTCAGGTCCCACGCGAACGCGACGGCCCGCTCCATCAGGACCGACCGGTCGATCACGTGGCCGGTGACCAGCTCCTCGAGGCAGACCGTCTGGAACCGCCGGTCCAATTCTGCGACCGCTCGCGCCTGGACCTGACGCAGGGCGGCGACGGTCGCCGCGTACTCCAGCGTGTCGCGTTCGTCGTCACCGAGCTCGGCGAGGTCCGCTATGGCCACGATCGCCCCGAATCGCTCGCGGCCGACCTGGATCGGTTGCGCGGTCGCGGGCTTGCCGTCGAGGCGGAGGGCAACCGGACCGGGGCTGGTGGCGGCGTCAGGGAGGGGCGGCAGCACCGCCAAGATGCGGCCCGGGGCCGTCGCCGGCGCACTCGTCAGGACGGCGCCCAGGGCGTCGGTGATCGCGACCGGGTGCCCGATCGATGCCGCGACCGCCTCGGCGATCTCACGCAGGCCGCCGCCACCGAGCACGATCCCGGTGAACCGGTCGTGGATCTCCGCCGCACGCTGCAGACGCCGGGCCTGCGCGTTGAGGACTGCGGTGAGCACCGAGTTGATGATCTCGCCGAGCACGGCCTCCGGCGGCAGCTCGATGAGCGGGAAGGCGAGCCGGTCGGCGGCCTCGGTCATCACGGGCGGTATCGCGTCGATGTACCGGGCGGGCTTGACGGCAAGCCCGGCGAGGCCCCGGGCCGAGAGGTTCGGCACCAGCTCCGCGAGCGCGGCCCGATCGTCACGCAGCGGGTAGGCGGTCGTCAGCAGCAGCTCGCCCGGCATCACCCAGCTGAGGATGTCGGGCACCTCCATGACGTTGACATGGCTGACCTCGTGGTCCAGGCCGGCCGCACCGCCGACAAGGCGGGCGCCCCGTAGCTCTGGCAGCTCCAGGACCTCGCGGATCGTGACGCCTGCAACCATGTCGCCTTCCTCCCGCCCGAGCCGGCTATCCGGTACCGACAGCCGAATGCCAGGTGTATGTCGTATTCGTACAGTGTAGTGGTCTGGATGACCGGATACGATGGCCGATATGGTGGTCTCGCCAGGGCCATGGACCGTCGGCTTCCCCCTCACTCCTGCCTCGAGGCTGAGCCGTTCCCTTCGTTGCCAGCTCGAGGGGTCCCCGGTGGATGGCGAGGTGCTGAGCGTCCACCGGCGTGCGGTCAACCTCCAGTTGGGCGGCCGGCTCATCGCCATCGCAGACGCGTCGCTGGGCGCCATGCCGCACGCGGTGTCCGTCACGGGCTTCTCTCCCGTCGCGCTCGGCGTGTGCGAGGGCCAGCCCGCCGTGGCCGCCGGCGGTCGCATCAGGATCGGTGATCGGGTCGCCATCGACGTCCGGGCCGCCGCGTCGTGGTCAGCGCGCCTCGACGCACGCCCGTGCCCGGCCGATCTCCGCGCCCGCGCTCGGCTGGCGCTCAGGGCCACACGCCGGCTGCCGGCCGTCGGCCTCCGCCCGCTGCTCGACGACGAGGCGCTCACCGGCCGGCACGACGGCACGTCCCGCGCGGCCCTGCTCGAGGGCCCCATCCGACCGAGCTGGCCTGGCGGTGCTGTGCTGGACGTGGCGGCGCCAGCGGCGCGCCGCCTGAGCCGGGCGCTCGTGACGGACGACGGCCCCGCGGCCATCGCCGCCGGCATGGGCCTGATCGGCCTCGGCGCTGGCCTGACCCCGTCGGGGGATGACCTGCTCGTCGGCCTGACCGCCGCGCTCGCCGCCAGCGGCGACGGCTGGGCCGGACCCCTCGCGGCGGCCTGGGCAGCCGAGGCCCCGGCGCGCACCAGCGAGGTCGCGGCCACGTTCCATCGCCACGCGACGAGCGGCGAGTACGCCGAGCGCCTCCATCTCCTGCTCGACGCGGTCCTCGCCGGACCGCTTGTCGGGATCCCCGAGGCCGTGGACCGCGCGGCCGCCTGGGGAGCTACCTCCGGCGTCGACACGCTGGTGGGCGTCATCCTCGCGCTTCGACGGAGACTGTCTTGACCACCCTCGCCGTTCGAGCTGCCGTCTACCGCAACAGCTACCGCGATTCGGTGGAGCTCATGGGCATCGCCGCGGAGCTTGAGCGCCAGCCCGGGGTTGTCAGGGCAGGGCTGGTCATGGGCACGCCCGCCAACCGAGCGGTGCTGGCGGGCGCGGGCCTGCTCGAGGCCGTGCCCGACGAGACCGGTCCGAACGACCTCGTGGTGGCCGTGGCAGCCGAGTCGCCGGAGGCGGGCGCTGCCGCGATCGGCCGTGCCGAGACCCTCCTGACGGGCACGCATGGCGCCGATACGGGCCGGCCGGCCGAGGCGGAGGCGCCGCACACCCTCGCCGAGGCAGAGGCCGTCCTGGCGGACGCGAACCTTGCCGTCATCTCGACACCCGGCGCCTACGCCACCGCGGAGGCGCTCAAGGCGCTCAAGAGCGGGCTCAACGTGTTCCTGTTCAGTGACAACGTGAGCGTCGAGGACGAGGTTGAGCTCAAGACCGTCGCGTCCCGGAAGGGGCTCCTCCTGATGGGCCCGGACTGCGGCACGGCCATTGTCGGCGGCGTGCCCCTCGGCTTCGCCAACGCCGTCCGCCGGGGGTCGATCGGCCTGGTGGGCGCGTCCGGGACCGGGCTCCAGGAGGTCAGCTCGCTGATCCACCGCTTCGGCGGTGGCGTGTCGCACGCGCTGGGAACGGGTGGCCGCGACCTCGACGAGCGCGTCGGCGGCGCCACGATGCGAGCCGCCGTTGAGCTCCTGCTGGCGGACGAGGCGACACGCGTCCTGGTGATCATCTCGAAGCCGCCGTCGCCGGCGGTCGCGGCTGCCGTCCTGGACATCGTCCGGGAGAGTGCCAAGCCGATGGTCGTGAACTTCCTCGGCGGTGCGGCCGAGCCGGTGCGTGCGGCAGGCGCGCATCCCGCCGCCACGTTCGAAGCTGCGGCGGCCATCGCCACGGCGCTGGAGCGCGGCGAGACCCCCGGCGTCGCGGAGGCCGAGCCCTCGCTCGGGGCGGAGCTCGAGGCCGCCGCGGTCTCGGCGGCCTCGGCGCTGGCCGGCACCGGGACGGCCATCCGAGGCCTGTTCTCGGGCGGCTCCCTCGCTTCCGAGGCGAAACTGCTGCTCCGCCGGGCGTTCGGGCCGGACCGCCAGGACACGATCCTCGACCTGGGCGACGACGAGTACACGGTTGGCCGGCCGCACCCGATGATCGATCCGCGACTGCGGGTGGAGCAGATCGCGGCGGCCGCCGCCGATCCGGACGTGGGGGTCGTGCTGTTGGATGTGGTGCTCGGCTATGCGTCGAGTTCCGACCCGGCTGGCGCGCTCGCCCCCGCGATCCGCGAGGCGCGCGAAGCAGCCAGCCGGGCCGGCCGGGGGCTGGCCGTCGTGGCCTCGGTCTGCGGCACCGACGACGATCCCCAGGGGTTTGCGCGGACCTCGCAGGTGCTCACCGATGCCGGAGCCCTGCTCGCCCCGAGCAACGCCCGGGCGGCGCTGCTGGCCGGACGGATCGCCGAGCTGGCCGGCGGGAACCGGGCGACCTTGGCTGCCGCACCGGCCGCCATGAATGGAGGGGCGCGGTGAGCCACACAGGCGCGGACCTGCTCACGGAGGGCGTTCGGGCGATCAACATCGGGCTCGCCGGGTTCGCCGAACCGATCGCCGCCCACGGCGGCGAGGTCGTGTCCACCGACTGGCGCCCCCCGGCGCAGGGCGACCGCGAGCTCGGACTGCTGCTTGCCCGGCTCACCGGCGATGCCGAAGATCCCGTGGGCGAAGCCGTCGCGGCGGCCAACGAACGAGTGCTGGCGCGGATGCTCGCGGCCCGCCCGATGCTGCACGACGTCCGGCTCGCGCGCGACGTCGTGCCCGGCCTCGAGGATCGGATGCTCCTGCACAGCGGGCCCCCCATCGCGTGGCCAGACATGTGCGGCCCCGTCCAGGGGGCCATCATCGGCGCCTGCCTGTACGAGGGCTGGGCGTCCACGCCGGAGGACGCGCGGCGGCTCGTCGATGGCGGCGGTGTCCGGTTCGCCCCCTGCCACGACCACGCGGCCGTGGGCCCGATGGCCGGCGTGGTGTCCCCGTCGATGCCGGTGGTCGTGGTCGAGAACGAGGACCACGGCAACCGGGCCTACGCGACGATGAACGAGGGGTTGGGCAAGGTGCTCCGGTTCGGTGCGTACGACGACACCGTGCTCGAGCGATTGCGCTGGTTCCACGACACGCTCGCCCCGTCGCTGTCCGCGGCGCTCCAGGCGTCGGGCCCGATCGACCTGCGGAGCATCACCGCGCAGGCGCTCCAGATGGGCGACGAGGGCCACAACCGCAATGTCGCGGCTACCTCGCTGCTCACCCGGATGCTCGCGCCGTCGCTGGTCACCGCGGTCCGCGGCCCGGTGGCGGTCGAGGTGCTCCAGTTCCTGGCCGGGAACGACCACTTCTTCCTCAACCTGTCGATGGCGGCGTGCAAGTCGGCCCTTGACGCGGGGCACGGCGAGCTCGGCTCGAGTGTGGTGACCGCGATGTCGCGCAACGGCGTTGACTTCGGGATCCGGTTGAGCGGCACCGGCTCGCAATGGTTCACCGTCCCGGTGACCGTCCCCGACGGCCTCTACTTCCCTGGCTACGGTCCGGACGACGCCAACCCCGACCTGGGCGACAGCGCGATCACCGAGACCTTCGGGATTGGCGGCTTCGCGATGGCGGCGGCACCCGCGATCGTGCGGTTCGTGGGCGGCACGCCGGCGGACGCGATCGGGTTCACGCGACTCATGGAGCGCATCACCCTGGGGCGGAACCCCGGCTACGCGCTGCCGGCCCTCGGCTTCGCCGGCACGCCAACCGGGATCGACGCGCGGCTGGTCGTGGAGACGAGCGTGGCACCGGTCATCAACACGGGGATCGCCCACCGCCAACCGGGCGTCGGCCAGATCGGGGCGGGGATCGCGCGGGCACCCCTGGCGTGCTTCGAGACCGGGATCCGGGCACTTGCCCGGGAGATGGGACTGGAGGCGTCGGCGTGAGCGGTGGGCGACGAGCGGTCATCGCAATCGGTGGCAATGCGCTCATCCGAGACGGCCAGCGCGGCTCGGTCGCCGAGCAGTTCGAGAACGCAGTCGAGATGGCCCGCCATGTCGCGGACCTGGTCGCTGACGGGTGGGGCGTGGTCCTCACCCACGGCAACGGGCCACAGGTGGGCTTCATCCTGCTGCGCTCGGAGCTGGTCGGCGACTCCGCCCCGGTGCCCCGGCTCTCGCTCGAGATGGCCGGCGCCGACTCGCAGGGCGGCATCGGCCACATCCTGGGACTCGCCCTGCTCAACGAGCTCGCCGCGCGCGGCCTCCCCGACCGGGTGGCATACGTGCTCACCCACACGGTTGTCGATCCGGCCGATCCGGCGTTCCGCGCGCCGACGAAGCCGATCGGCCCGTTCTACACCGAGGCCGAGGCCGCCGATCGCCGGGCGCGGCATGGCTGGGAGGTCGTCGAGGATTCGGGCCGTGGCTTTCGGCGGGTGGTCCCCTCGCCGCAGCCGCTCCGGATCGTGGAATCCGCCCAGGTGCGCGCCCTCGTCGATGCCGGCTTCGTGGTCATCGCCGTGGGCGGTGGCGGCATCCCCGTGGTTGAGACCGCACCCGGCGTCTACCGCGGCGTGGAGGCCGTGATCGACAAGGACCGCGCGTCGGCAATGCTGGCGGCGACCCTGCGCGTCCCGTTGCTGGTCCTGTCGACCGGCGTCGAGCAGGTGGCCGTTCACTTCCGGCAACCGGACCAGCGCTTCCTCGATCGCATCTCCGAGAGCGAGGCGCGCCGGTATCTCGCGGAGGGGGAATTCCCGAAGGGCAGCATGGGCCCCAAGGTGGAGGCTGCCCTCACATTCCTGGAGCAGGGTGGGGAGGAGGTCCTGATCACGACGCCCGCATCACTCAAGCCTGCCATTGCGGGCCTGACGGGAACCCGCATCGAACCCGATGGGACGAACGCTCTCGTCGGGTCGCGTTGAGTGGAGGAGATCCTGATGCCCAAGGTCCAAGCCGAGCCGTACGAGTTCACCTTCGAGCCAGCGAAGACGGCGCTGATGATGATCGACTTCCAGCACGATTTCGTGTACCCGGGTGGGTTCGGGGAGTCGCTGGGGAACGACACGTCGCTGCTGCTGCGCGCCGTGGAGCCCGCGAAGCGCGTGCTCGAGGCATGCCGCGCGGCCGGCATCTTCGTCATCCACACCCGGGAGGGCCACCGGCCGGATCTCTCGGATCTGCCCGCCGCGAAGTACCGCCGGGGCAACGCCCCGCTCCGGATCGGTGAACAGGGCGCCATGGGCCGGCTGCTGGTCCGCGGCGAGTACGGCCACGACATCGTCGAGGAGCTCTACCCCATCGCGGGTGAGCCCGTGGTGGACAAGCCCGGCAAGGGCGCGTTCTACGCGACCGATCTCGGGGCGATCCTCCAGGACAAGGGGATCGAGTCACTCATCGTGTGCGGCGTCACCACCGAGGTCTGCGTCCACACCACTGTCCGGGAGGCGAACGACCGCGGCTACGAAGCCCTCGTCCTTGCCGACTGCGTCGGCTCGTACTTCCCGGAGTTCCAGCGCGTCGGCCTCGAGATGATCAAGGCCCAGGGCGCGATCTTCGGCTGGGTTGGCGACTCCGCCGACCTCCTGAGCGCGCTCGGGGCCGGCGAGACTGCAACCGCCGCCGCGTCGGCGTGACCACAGCCGGAAGCTGAGTGAGGTTGATCGTCTGATGCAAGCGACTGCCGCGTTCCGGCCGAAGCTCTGGGTCGCCGGAGACTGGAACGCCTTCTTCGGGCTGTTCACCAACGTCATCCTGAACGTCATCGTCCTGTCGGGACTCTCGCTGGGCGTGGTCCACATCCCGGTCGACACGGTGTTCGGGCGCATTCTCCCTGCGCTGGGTATCGCGCTTCCGATCGGCAACCTGTTCTATGCCTTCCTCGCTTGGCAGCTGGCCCGCAAGGAGGGTCGTTCCGACGTCGCGGCGATGCCGTACGGGCCCTCGGTCCCGCACATGTTCATCGTCGTGTTCGTGATCATGCTGCCGGTCTATCTGCAGACGAACGACGCGATCAAGGCCTGGCAGGCCGGCCTGGCGTGGGCATTCCTGATCGGGATCATCATCCTGATCGGCGCGTTCGTCGGCCCGGTGATCCGCCGCTACACGCCCCGCGCCGCCCTGCTGGGCACGCTGGCGGGCATCTCCATCGCCTACATCGCCATGCGAGCCGGGTTCTCCTCGATGGAGGTGCCCTGGATCGCGTTCATCAGCCTGGCGATCATCCTCATCAGTTGGACGGCGAATGTCCGGCTGCCGTTCGGTGTGCCGGGCGGGCTGGCGGCGGTGGTCATCGGGACCGCCGTGGGCTGGATCGGTACGCTCGCGTTCGGCGCCTCCGCCGGCCTGGCCACCAGCGCGGTCGGCGACTCGCTCAAGCAGTTCGGTATCTACCTGCCAATTCCCAGCCTCGACGTGGTGACGGGCCTCGGCGACTGGTTCGTGGTCATCCTGGCGACGGCCATCCCGCTCGGTGTCTACAACTTCATCGAAGGCACCAACAACGTCGAGAGTGCGGCGGCGGCCGGGGACTCGTACAACCTGCGGTACATCCTGCTCGCCGACGGGTTCGGTGCCCTGATCGGATCGTTCCTCGGCAGCCCGTTCCCGCCCGCCGTATACATCGGCCATCCCGGCTGGAAGGCCGTCGGCGGCCGGATCGGCTACTCCCTGGCCACCGGCATCCTGGTCGCCATCGTGTGCTTTGGCGGCCTCGTGAGCCTGCTGCTGGCGATCATCCCGATCCAGGCGCTCTACCCGATCCTGCTGTTCATCGGCCTCGTGATCGGCGCGCAGGCCTTCCAGACCACTCCGGCCCGCCATGCACCGGCCATCGTCCTGGCGCTCGTTCCCAACATCGCGCTGTGGGCACAGGGACTCGTCGACGACGCGCTCCAGGCCGCAGGCTCAAGCGCGGGCGCGGTCGGCTACCTCAACAACGGATCCACGGACCTGTACCACGGCATGGCGCTCCTGGGTGCCGGCGCCACACTGGCCGGCCTGATCCTGGGCGCCATGGCCGTGTTCATCATCGACAAGGAGTTCAACCGGGCGGCGGTGTACGGGGCGATCGGGGCGATTCTCGCGCTGGTCGGCCTGATCAACGCCCCCCACTTCTTCATCCAGAACGTCGACGGCGGCTGGATCCTCAGCGTGGACAACTGGGAGGTGGTCCTGGGCTACCTGGCCGCCACCATCACTGTCGGGGTCATGGCCGTCCAGCAGGGCCAGCTTCGCGGGCTGGCCGACCTGGTCACCGCCATCCGGACACCACCGCAGCACGACGAAGCCGGGGCCGAAACCGGCTGACGGTCCCAGCGATTGTCCCCGGCCGGCCTGCACCTGACGTCCCTCCATGCCGGTCCAGCCGAACGGCCGCGGTCTCCCCCCCACCGCGGCCGTTCGGTTCACCCCTCCCGTCACAGGAGAGCGACGTGTCCTCCGACCTGCTGTTCGTCAACGGGACCCTGATGCGCGGCCTGGCCCTGCACCGGAACCTCGATGGAGCCGAGTTCCTCGAGGCAACGTCGACGGCCCCCGTCTACCGCCTCTACTCCATCGGCGACGTGCATCCCGGGATGTACGAGGTGGCCGATGGCGGCGTCGCGGTCGACGGTGAGCTGTACCGCATGCCCGACGAGGTCTGGCGCCGGGTCGAGGCAGGCGAGCCTCCCGGGCTGTATCGCGGCCCCGTGAAGCTGGCCGATGGCCGCGTGGTGCCCGGGATCCTGTACCCACGCGAGATGGCCGAGGGGAAGCACCTGGACATCTCGTCCTATGGCTCGTGGCGCCGCTACCGCGAGGCCGTGGAGGGAGCCGGGCGGAGCTGATCACCGGCGGTGGCGGCGGGCCCGCCGGATGGACGGCCAGGCCGGGTAGGTAAGCCGCCGTGAAGCGGCGAATGGCATCGTGTCCGCGTGGTCACGTTCCAACATTCGCTCCAGCGCCTGCTCGACGTTGCGCTGCCGGCGGCCTGCCCGGGGTGCGGCGCGGAGGGCCCACCGATCTGCCGCCGGTGCCTGCCGGCGGTCCGGGTTCGCCAGGGAGTGCCCGCAGGAACGCCCCTGGGGCTCGCGGAGGGCCCGCCGCACCCGTTGCTGCAGCTCGAGTGGTGCACGCCCTTCAGCGGTACCGTGCGTCGCGCGCTGCACGTGCTCAAGTACTCGGGCGAGCGACGCCTCGCGACACCGCTGGGCGAGGCGATCGCGGACCGCTGGCGACGTGCGGGCGCCGGTGGAGAGATTCTGGTCCCCGTTCCGGTGCACGCCCGGCGGCGGAGCGAGCGTGGCTACGACCAGGCGGAGCTGATTGCCGCAGCCGCGGCGACAGCTCTCGATCTGCCGTGGCTCCCGGTCATCGAGCGTCACCGGGCGACCGCACCCCAGTTCGAGCTCGATCGCCGGCGCCGGGCAACCAACGTGGCCGACGCGTTTGCCGTCCGGCCAGGAGGCGCAGCCGCCGTCCGCGGCCGGTGGATCGTGCTCGTGGACGATGTCGTCACGACGGGCGCGACACTGTGCGCGTCGGCCGAGGCGCTGCTCCACGCCGGTGCGCTCGCGGTGTCCGCCGTCACCGTCGCGCGCGAGCGGTAGGAGGGATCGGTCATGCCGACAGGACGAGCGGCCCTGACGGCCGACCGGGGTTGCGCGTCTATACTCGGGTTCCGAGCGGGGCCGATTCCGTCGCCCCGCCCGACCCCGCAGCCAGGCGCTCGCGCGCCGGGAGGTCAACCGTGAGGACGATCGTCAGGGGCAAGAACCTCGAGGTTCCGGACCGGGTCCGCCAGTACGCGGAGCGCAAGTTC
Organism: uncultured Chloroflexia bacterium; assembly: GCA_963849495.1. GTDB lineage: Bacteria > Chloroflexota > Limnocylindria > Limnocylindrales > CSP1-4 > CAIXZV01. The sequence continues at coordinate 49,350 of CAWKHN010000020.1, forward strand.
TCGCGTCTCGAGCGGCTCCTCGATGACCGCACGGACGCCATCGTGGAGCTGTCGAACGAGTCGCATCGCAGCGCCGCGGACGCCCACATCGCGGACGTCACCCTCGTGATCGACGGGCGCACGTTCCGCAGCCGCGCGGCGGGCGGTTCCTACCAGGCAGCCCTTGACGTCGTGGTGGACAAGGTCGAGCGCCAGGCGATCGACCACAAGGAGAAGCCGCGCGTCCGCGCACGGCCGGAGGAGGAGAAGGCAATCCTCCGTCGCATCGCGGACGGAACGGCCGAGCCGGGACGCGAGCGCCAGATCGTGAAGACGAAGCGGTTCGCGATCGAGCCGATGTTCGAGGAGGACGCCGTCGCGGCGATGGAGGAGCTCGGGCACGACTTCTACGTGTTCGTGAACGCCGAGAGCGAGCGGCTGTGCGTCCTGTACCGCCGGAAGGACGGCGACTTCGGCCTGATCGAGCCGATGGTCGGCGGGGACTACACGCCCGACCGGAGGGGCGCGGGCCTGAAGAGCGGCCGCCGCTGACGACGGAAGCCGCCCACGGTCGGCTCAGGGGTCGACAGGCTGGGGCAGCGGCGAACGCGGGCCGTGGCGCCGGTAGAGGCCGGCCTCCCGATCGACATAGCCGTGGTCAACGAGATACCGGCGGAGTGACGCCACGTCGGGGTGGAACAGCGCCAGCCGCTGGTTGACCTCCTTCTCGGGGTAGCTCCGGTCCTCGGCGAACACGCGCTCGACCAGGAAGCGCAGGACGACCTGGCGCTTCTTGTCCTGCGCGGGGATCGTGACCAGGCGGCCGTCGACCAGGTAGGCGCGCAGTGTCTTCGCCTCCTCGGGTGTCGGCGCGAGGCGGGCGATCGTATCGGCAAGCGTCTCGCCGTCGTGGGGCCACGCACCGCGGAGCAGCCCGCCGCGAGGGTCGCCGGAACCCGCCGCGCCGCTGGACTCCGGCCCGCCGGCAGAACCCGCCCCGCCGCCGGACTCCGGCCCGCCGACAGCGCCCGCCGCTTCGTGCTCCAGGGCGGCCAGCGATCGCCCCAGCTCCCCCACCCGATCGAGGCGCGCACCGACCGTGCCGGGGCGATCCTCTCGTCGCTCGACGAGGCCGGCCGCTGCCAGCACCTCGAGGTTCCTGTTGGCGGCCGGCATGGAGATCCTGAGCTCCGCAGCGAGGGACGCGACGTCGGCGGGCTTCGTGGCAAGCCGCGCCAGGATCCGGATCCTCGTCGGGTCCGCGAGCGCGCGCAGGGCGGCCAGGAGATCCTCGTCCATAGGTCCCAGTCTATGGTCCGGCGGGTCGGCGCTCCCGGGTCCGGCGGGTCGGTCACGCGTCCCTCGGCTAGTCTTCGGACATGCTCCCGAATGGTCGCCGGCTCGGCGCTCATCTTCCGCTCGGCCACGGCATGGTCCGGGCGGCGGATCGAGCCGCGGCAATCGGTGCCTCCGCGATCCAGGTGTTCACCGACAACCCGACGTCGTGGCGGCGCCGGCCGACGCTGCCCCGTGAGCTGGGCGCCTTCCGGGAGCGGCTGGCGACCCTGAAAGTGGCGCCGCTGTCGGTCCACGCGCCCTACCTCGTGAACCTGGCCGGCCCGGACGACGACTTCTTCGGGCGCTCCGTGGACCTGCTGGCGCACGAGGTCCGTGTCGCCGAGGCATACGGGGCGAGCTTCGTGAACGTGCACATCGGCTCGCATCGCGGCGAGGGGCCCGAGGCCGGCGCAACGCGCCTGGCCGACGGGCTCCGTCGGGTGGAGGCGCAGCTCGACGGCGCGGCCCGCGGCACGATGATCGTCCTCGAGAACGGCTCGGGCAGCGGATACACGCTCGGCTCCTCGATCGAGGAGCTCACGCTGATCGACCGGGCGCTCGCCGCGGCGGGCGTCGACTCGGCCCGGATCGGGTTCTGCCTCGACACGGCCCACCTGTGGGGTGCCGGCTACGGGATCGATGATCCCGAGGGCGTGGACGATGTCCTCGCGGCGTTTGACCGGTCGATCGGCCTGGCGCGCGTCCGGATGGTTCACCTCAATGATTCGCGCAGCGCCTGCGGATCACGCTCCGACCGGCACGAGCATGTGGCCGCTGGGCGGATCGGCGCCGCCGGGCTCCGTCGGTTCCTCGATCACCCGGGGCTGGGCAACGTCGTCTACATCGTCGAGACCCCCGGCATGGACGAGGGCTACGACGCGGTCAACATCCGGCGCGTCCTGGACCTGGCTTCCGGCAACCCGCTTCCAGCCCTGCCCGCAGAGGCGTTCGAGACGCGGAGCGCCAAGGGCCGCAGCGCGCCGGCGGAGGATGAGGACGCCACGTAGGCCCGGGCCCGTTCGATGGAAAAGCGCCCGTTCGATGGAAAGGCGAACGCCGATCCCATCGGACCGGCGTTCGCTGTCCCCGAGACCCGAACGTGGAGGGACGTTCAGGTCGTGCCCTGGTGGTGTTCTATGGTCGGCCCGTGTTCCGGGCGGTCTGGCGCACGGCGGGACGGGGCATCCCGTAGCGGGGCGGTGCGGCCCGCATCACGGTTGCTCCGGCCGTGGCGCCGGCGGGACCCGCATACGGTCGGCCGTACACGCCTCCGCCGGGTCCGTTCGAGCCGTTCGGGCCGTTCGAGCCGTTGCCGGCATCGGAGCTGCCGATCGGCGAGTACGTGCGGCCGAAGCGGCGGACCCGGACGGCCAGGTAGTACTCCATGATCTGGCGGACCTGCGGCTCGGAGAGCGCGTCGTCGGCACGGAGAGCGTATTCGACGCGCGCAGTGGGGTTCTGCGGTCCCATCGACACCACGCCGAGCGCGACGGACGTGTCCGCGTCGTCGTGGATCTCCCGCAGCCCGCGTGCCAGCTTCGTGGCGGTGCCCAGCGATGGCATCCGGTCACCGCGAATCAGCCGAGAGATCGTCGAATGATCGACGCCCGACTGCTGCGCCAGCTGGCGCTGCGACATCTTCTTGGCCTTGAGCTGTGCCCTCAGCCATTCATTGAATGCGCGGCCGTTCTGGGTGGTCATGCCTCGCCTTGGGCTTGGCTCCCGCGACCGTGCGCGGGATTGATCGCAGTGTCGGTCGTGGAGGGGGTGTCCCCCAATCCCCCGTTGGTACTCCATCGCGTTGCCCGCCCGCCGCCACATCCCTGCGGTGTTGTGCGGTTGCGGAGAGTCTGCGAATGACCCAGTTGGGGTAAGGGGTCCCGCCGTGTCCCGCATCTCGGTCCACGGAGCGTGCCAACCGGCCGGGCACTGACCGGCGGAGCTCCTAGGAGGCCGGTACGATGACCTCGGCCGGCTGCGACAGGCCGGCCCCGCGTCGCTTCGACGAGACGACGTACAGGATCCCGCCGATCACGATGATCGAGAACACGCTGATCAGGCGGTCGACGATCACGATGGTCCCGGCCTGCTGGTTGGCGACCCCGTAGGCGAGGGTGAGGACCCCGACGACCCCCAGCTCGACCGCTCCCAGGCCGGCCGGGCTCAACGGGACCGCCGTGAGCAGGGAGCCGATCAGGGCCACGAAGAACGCACCCGAGATGCCCAGCTCGACGCCCGGCAGGGCCAGGGCCTGGACCACCAGGTAGAGCCGCATGCCCTCGGTCGCCCAGATCAGGACGGTGAGCACCAGCAATGGCGGCAGGGACCGGATGCCGACGGCGCCGAACACGCCCTCCTCGAACCGGTCGTAGAGCTCGATGAACCGGTGGGGCAGCGGCAGCCGGGTGAGGATCTGACGTCCGAAGCTGCGCAGCGTCAGGAGCAGCCCGGCGAGCACGACGATGACCCCGATGCCCAGCGCGACGACGAACTGGATCTCCGGCGGGAAGCCGTTGCGGAAGCTCCAGAAGCCCGCGCCGAGCCCCAGGATCGCGATCGCGAACAGGTCCAGGAAGCGCTCGATGAACACCGTCCCGAACGTCCGTGACAGGGACACGGGGCTGTTGATCTTGAGCAGGTAGGCGCGATAGACGTCGCCCAGCTTGGCCGGCACCAGGCAGTTGACGAGCCACGAGAGGAACAGGATCTCGGTTGCGTCCCTGGTCCCGATCCGGAAGCCGGTTCCCCGCAGCAGCAGCGCCCAGCGCAGGCCGCGGAGCGGGAACCCGAGGTAGAAGACGACGAATGCGGCGATCAGCAGCAGCTTGTTCGATTGCGAGACCCCGTCGATGAGCTCGTTGATGTCGATGTTGAGCGCGACCCGGAACACGAGCACGAGCAGGATCAGCGGCACGACGATGGACAGGATCGTCCGCGGCTGGCGCAGCCGCGCGCCGAGCGAGACCTGGTCGGTGGTCGTCTCGGGCTCGCCGCCGGGGAGACCGGGCTGGGCAGGCGCTGGGGTCTGATCGAGGTCGGTCACGAACGGGTCACTCATGCGACGGTGCCCGCCGGGCCGGCGGGCGAGCGGGGCACGCGACGGTTCCCCCGGACGCGGTTCACGAGCTTGGCGATTGGCGTGAACGTGCGCACGATATACGAGGCGTGTCCGGGCACGAGCTCCGGCGCCGACAGGGCGGCCAGGAGCCCGGCGGGCGTCGAGGGATCACCGTCGAGCACGGTGTAGGCGACCCCGACCTCGATGGCGCTGTGTGCGTCGGAGACGGCGACGCCGGGCAGCCCGAGATCCCGGGCGAACGCTGCGGCGCGCTCATTGCCGCTGCCGCCCACGACCCGGGCGTTGTGCGTCTCGACCCAGTCCACGAGCTCTCCGATCGCTTCCAGCCGCGGATCCTTGAGCATCGAGCCCCGGAAACGGTCGAATGGATGCGGGATGCCGACGACGCCCCCCTGGGCCCGAACCTGCGCGATGGTGTCGCTCGCCGGCTGCCCGGGGGCCACCGGCCGCTCAAGGAACAGGGCGATCAGATCGCCGTCCGCCGTCTTGATCTCCTCGCCCACGATCACGGTGAGACCGTCCGGAGCCGCCGCCTGCGCCCGGAGCGCGCCGTCGATCCGGTCGTGATCGGTGATCGCCAGGTGCGTCAGGCCGCGCCTCACCGCCGCCCGCATGACGCTCTCCGCCGACGCGAGGCTGTCGAAGCTGGCGTTGGTGTGGCAATGGAGGTCGATGAACGCCTTCACCCCATCCTCCAGGCGAAGTCAATGCCGGCCGGCCGCCATGCCCATCCTCGGCGATTCCAGTCTGCGGACTGAGATCGCCTGCGGTAGGGCCCGGCAGCCGGCCTGAAGCCCTCGCGACCTGGCGAGGCACCCCACGACAGGAGCGGGCGGCGGGAGGCGCGGGAGTGCGGCCTACCGGACGCGATCTTTGCCCGCAGGGCTCGAATCGCGGAGGATGGCCGCGCGGACGCGCCGTCCTCCCCCACTAGATCTGCTGGACGAGGGACTTCTTGAAGAAGTCGAAGTGCTCCAGCGCGAGGCCCGTCCCGAGAGCGACGCAGTTGAGGCTGTTCTCCGCAACGTGGCACGGCACGCCGGTGACCTGGGTCAGCAGCTTGTCCGCGTTGCGCAGCAGCGAGCCGCCCCCCGACATGACCATGCCCTTGTCGATGATGTCCGACGAGAGCTCCGGCGGCGTCTGCTCGAGCACCGTCCGGACGGCCGCGACCAGCTGCTGGAGCGGGACCTCGATGGCCTCCATCACCTCGGACGATGTGATGGGGATCGTGCGCGGCAGGCCGGCGATCAGGTCCCGGCCGCGGACCTCCATCGTCAGCTCGCGCTCCAGGGGGAGGGCCGTCCCGATCTGGATCTTGACCTCTTCCGCCGTCCGCTCGCCGATCATCAGGTTGTACTTCTTGCGGATGTAGGTCGTGATCGACTCGTCGAACTTGTTGCCGCCCACGCGCAGGCTGTTGAACACGACGATGCCGCCGAGCGCGATCACAGCGATCTCGGACGTGCCGCCGCCGATGTCGATGATCATGTTCCCGGACGGCCCGCTGATCGGCACGTTGGCACCGATGGCGGCGGCCAGTGGCTCCTCGATCAGGAACGCGTCCTTGGCGCCGGCCTTGAGGGCAGCGTCGCGGACCGCGCGCTTCTCGACCGAGGTCACACCGGCCGGGACGGAGATCATGACCTCCGGCCGGGAGAAGCCGATCCTGCCCTTCGTCGCCTTCCCGATGAAGAACCGGAGCATGGCCTCCGTGATGACGTAGTCGGCGATGACGCCGTCCTTCATCGGGCGGATGGCCTGGATGTTGCCGGGCGTACGCCCGATCATCTCGCGGGCCTCCTCGCCCACGGCGACGATCCTGTTGTCCTCGCCGACCGCGACGACGGAGGGCTCCGTGATCACGATGCCCTTGCCCTTGACATAGACGATGACGTTCGCGGTGCCGAGATCGATTCCAATCTTCATGACGGCGGGAATGCTACTCCTGGGGTCGCGCGACGCCGCCGGGCGGCCGCTGCGCGGGATGGAAAAGGGCAGACCGGGGGGCCGTCAGGCCCTGTCGGCCGAACGGGTGATGCTGGCTCCCAGCTGCTGGAACTTGAGATCGATGTTCTCATACCCCCGGTGAACGTGATGCGCACCGTGGATCAGGGACTCGCCCTGTGCCGCGAGCGCAGCCAGGATCAGCGACGCGCCGGCCCTGAGATCGCCGATGCTGGCCTCGGCGCCGTGAAGCGCCGCGGGCCCGTGGATGGCGGCGTGGTGGGCGTCCTCGATGTCGACGCGCGCCCCGAGCTTGCGCAGCTCGGTCAGCCACTCGATTCGATCCTCGAACACGGCCTCGTGCACGCGTGAGGTGCCCGTCGCCTGACTGAGGAGCACGCACAACGGCGGCTGGATGTCGGTCGCCAGGCCCGGGTACGGCGCCGTCTCGATGTCGCAGGCCCGCAGATCCGGGCCGCGCAGCCCCGTGGCATCGAGCTCGATCGAGCTGGTGCTGCAGGCCACCGGCACACCGACCCGGCCCAGGACCTCGACCAGCGCCCCGACCTGGTCACAGGCCGCGTTCTCGAGCGTCAACCGGCCGCCCGTGACGGCACCAGCAATGAGGAACGTGCCGGTCTCGATGCGGTCCGGGATCACGCTGTGGTCCGCGCCGCGCAGCCGCTTGCGGCCGTGCACCTCGATCGTGTCGGGCGCGGAGCGGACGACATCCGCCCCCATCTTGCACAGGAAGGCGATGAGGTCGTCGACCTCCGGCTCCTGGGCGGCGGGCCGGATCACCGTGTCGCCTTCCGCGAGCGTGGCGGCGAGCATCGCGTTCTCGGTGCCCATGACGGTCACCTGCGGGAACCTGACCTCGCCGCCGCGGAGCCGGCCCGGCGCCTGGGCGAAGTAGTAGCCGTTGCGATACTGGATCTCTGCGCCGAGGGCGCGCATCGCATCGACGTGAAGGTTCACCGGCCGGCGCCCGATGCGGTCGCCACCGGGGTTGCTCATGATCACGCGACCGAACCGGGACAGGAGCGGGCCGAGCAGGATGAACGAGGCGCGCATCTTGGCAGCGGCCTCGAGCGGCACGAACAGCCACTCGACATCACCCGACGCGACCTCGTACACGCCGTCCGCGGGATGGTCGACGACGACGCCCAGGTCGGACAGGGTCTCGGCCATGACCCGGACGTCTTCGATCTCGGGGACGTTCTGGAACCGGCAGCGCTCACCGGTCAGCGTGGCCGCCGCCAGCAGCTTGAGGGCGGCATTCTTGGCGCCGCTGACGTGGACTGTTCCCTGCAGCGGCCGGCCACCGACGATCCGGAACGCCTCGGGGGGCGGCGGCTCGGGGCGGTACTCCCAGTGGAACGGTCGCGCGTCGGTCACGGTCAGCCCCGTGACCGGGGGCCCTCTCGATACCTGCGCTCCGCGACGCGGATCCGCAGCAGCGCCTGCTGCAGGGCGGCACGGGCAGCGGACAGGTCGGCCCCTTCGTGGTACCCGGTCTCGAGGGCGCGCTCGGCTTCCCGCCGGGCCAGCTGGGCCCGCTCGAGGTCGATCTCTGAGGCGAGGTCGGCGGTTTCCGCCATGACCACGACCTTGTCCGGGCGGACCTGGAGGAAGCCGCCCACGATCGCGAAGCTCTCCTCGTTGCCACCCTTGCGGATCTTGAGCTCGCCGACGCCGAGCAGGGATACGAGAGGCGTGTGGTGGGGCAGGATGCCCAGCTCTCCGTCCACGCCTGGGACGAGCACCATGTCGACCTCGTCCGCGTACGCCATCCGCTCGGGCGTGACGATCTCGAGGTGGAGGGGCATCAGCGCATCCCCCCTGTGCCGGCCGCTGTCGCCGTCGGGCTGTCGGCCTCTGTCGCCCTGCGGCTGTCGGGGCGATTCCAGTCCTGCGGACTGAGATCGCCCTCCATCCACAGGGCTGCGCGGCCGGCGACGGTGCGGACCGTGGACCCATCCCCCATCGATCCGATCGCGAGCGGCCCGCGCACGTCGTCCTCGCGGGAGGAGGGGGCGGCGGAGGGCGCCTCCGCGCAGCCGGAGGGGGCGAGGCCGATCTCAGTCGCCTGCGACTGGAATCGGCCCGAGCGCCGTCCGGCGGGAGCGGAAGCGGAGGTCACGGCGATCAACCCTCCAGCTTGGCCGCATTCGCGCGGACGTCGTCGAGGGTACCGGCGAGGAAGAAGGCCTGTTCGGGCAGCGTGTCCGTCTTGCCCTCCAGGATCTCCTTGAACGAGGCGACCGTGTCGCGGATCGGCACGTACTGCCCGGGGCGGCCGGTGAAGACCTCCGCGACGAAGAACGGCTGGCTCATGAACCGCTGGAGGCGGCGGGCACGCGCGACGGTGGCCTTGTCCTCCTCGGACAGCTCGTCGATCCCCAGGATCGCGATGATGTCCTGCAGGTCCCGGTAGCGCTGCAGCACGCGCTTCGTCTCCTGCGCCACGTCGTAGTGCTCGTTGCCCACGACCAGCGGGTCGAGGACGCGGGACGTGGACGTCAGCGGATCGACGGCCGGGTAGATGCCGAGCTCCGCGATGGACCGCTCGAGGCGGATCGTGGAGTCCAGGTGGGCGAACGTCGTCGCCGGTGCCGGGTCCGTGTAGTCGTCCGCCGGGACGTACACGGCCTGGAGGGAGGTGATCGAGCCCTTGTGGGTCGACGTGATCCGCTCCTGGAGACCCGCCATCTCTGTGGCGAGGTTCGGCTGATAGCCGACCGCCGAGGGCATGCGGCCCAGCAGGGCGGACACCTCGGAGCCGGCCTGGGTGAAGCGGAAGATGTTGTCGATGAACAGGAGGACGTCGCGGCCCTCCTCGTCCCGGAAGTACTCCGCCATCGTCAGGCCGGTAAGGCCGACGCGCTGGCGGGCGCCGGGCGGCTCGTTCATCTGGCCGAACACGAAGGCGGTGCTCTTGATGACGCCCGACTCCGTCATCTCGGCGATCAGGTCGTTGCCCTCGCGGGAGCGCTCGCCGACACCGGCGAACACGGACACGCCCGCGTGCTCCTTGGCGACGTTGTTGATCAGCTCCTGGATGATGACGGTCTTGCCGACGCCGGCACCCCCGAAGATCCCGATCTTGCCGCCCTTGCGGAACGGGCAGACCAGGTCGATGACCTTGAGGCCGGTCTCGAAGACCTCGACCTCGGTGGTCTGATCCTCGAAGCTGGGCGGCGCGCGGTGGATCGGGAGGTGGGTCTCCGCCTCGACGGGACCCTTGCCGTCGATCGGGTGGCCGAGCACGTCGAACACGCGCCCGAGCGTCGACTCGCCGACGGGGACGGTGATCGCGGCGCCCGTGTCGCGCACCTGTGTGCCCCGGGCGAGTCCGTCCGTGGTGGTCATCGCGACGGCGCGGACCCAGTTGTTGCCCAGGTGCTGCTGGACCTCGCAGGTCAGCGGATCCTGGCCCTCGCGGATGATCTCAACCGCGTTGAAGATCCGGGGCAGCTGCCCGGCGGGGAACTCGATGTCGACGACCGGACCGGTGATCTGGATGACCCGGCCGGTCGCGGAAGGGGCGGCGGTCGCCATGGTTGGGATGGCCTCCTCGTTCGCGCCGGCCTAGCGGGCCTGGGCGCCGCTCGCGATCTCGATCATCTCGCGAGTGATGTTGGATTGACGGACCTTGTTGTACGAGAGCGTCAGGTCCTCGATGAGCTCTTCGGCGTTCTCGGTGGCGTTCTTCATCGCGACCATCCGGGACGACTCCTCGCTCGCCTTGGCCTCGAGCACCGCCTGGAACAGGCGGGTCGCGACATAGCGGGGGAGGAGGGCCTGGAGGAAGGCCGCGGGGTTGGGCTCGAAGATGAACTGGCGGCCCTGGATGCCCTCGGTGTCGTCCGCCGGCTTGACCGGCAGCAGCTGGTCGATGACCGGGCGCTGGACGAGCGTGGACACGAAGCGCGAGTAGACGACGTCCACCCGGTCGTAGGTGCCAAGCTCGAAATCGTCCGTCACCAGCCGGGCGAGCGGCAGGACGTCGGCGAACGCGGGGCGGTCGCCGAAGCCCTCGAAGTGGGCCGCGATCGGCACCCTGGCCCGGCGCATCGCATCCCGCCCCTTGCGGCCCACGGTGGCGACCTTGAGCTCGCCCGGATGCTCCGTGATCTCCCGGGCCACGAACCGGATCGTGTTCGTGTTGAGGGCTCCGGCCAGGCCACGGTCGCTGGTGATGATCACGAGCAGCCGGCTGTGCGCCTCGCTGATGTTGCGCTCGGCCAGCAGCGGATGATCGTCACCACCGAGGACGGCGGCGAGGTCCGCGATCACCTCGTCCAGCTTCTCGCGGTAGGGACGTGACGCGAGGGTGGAATCCTGCGCCCGGCGCAGCTTCGAGGCCGCGACGAACTGCATCGCCCGGGTGATCTGCTTGATGTTCCGCGCGCTGACGATGCGGCGCCGGATCTCGCGCTGGCTAGGCATCGCGGCAGGCTCGGGTCGCTCGCGGGCAGGTCACGGGATGCATCCCTACGCCAGGAAGCTCAGGCGGAACGCGTCGATCGCGTCGTCCAGCGACGCCGCGATCTCGTCCGACAGCGCCTTGGTCCTGGCCAGCTCCTCGAGGATCGTCGGACGCTCGGTCTCGAGGAAGCGGTAGAACTGGATCTCGAACTCCTTGACGCGGGCCACCGGGACGTCGTCCAGCTTGCCCGTGGTCGCGGCGTACAGGATCACGACCTGCTTCTCCACCGGCAGCGGCTGGTACTGCGGCTGCTTGACGATCTCGGACAGCCTCTCGCCGCGGTTGAGCTGGTCGCGCGTGGCCTTGTCGAGGTCGCCCGCGAACTGCGCGAAGGCCGCCAGGGCGCGGTACTGGGCGAGGTCCAGCTTGAGGGGCCCGGCAACCTTCTTCATTGCCTTGGTCTGGGCCGCGGAGCCCACCCGGCTGACCGAGACGCCGATGTTCATGGCGGGCCGCTGGCCGGCGTTGAACAGGTCGGTCTCGAGGAAGATCTGGCCGTCCGTGATCGAGATCACGTTGGTCGGGATGTAGGCGGAGACGTCGTTGGCCTGGGTCTCGATGATCGGCAGCGCGGTCAGCGAGCCACCGCCGTTGTCGTCGTTGAGGCGCGCGGCCCGCTCGAGCAGGCGGCTGTGGAGGTAGAAGACGTCACCCGGATAGGCTTCGCGCCCGGGCGGGCGACGGAGCAGCAGGGACATCTCGCGGTAGGCCCAGGCGTGCTTGGACAGGTCGTCGTAGACGCACAGGGCGTCCTTGATCAGGCGCCCGCCGATCTCGACGCCGTTCTCCATGATCTCCTCGCCCATCGCCACCCCGGCGTACGGGGCGAGATACTGGAGCGGGGCCGGATCCTCGGCGCCGGCGACGACGACGATCGTGTGCTCCATCGCGCCGTACTTCTCGAGCGTCGCGACGGTCTGGGCGACGGTCGAGAGCTTCTGCCCGATCGCGACGTAGATGCAGATCAGGTCGCCGCCACGCTGGTTGATGACGGTGTCGATCGCGATGGCCGTCTTGCCGGTCTGGCGGTCGCCGATGATCAGCTCGCGCTGGCCGCGGCCGATCGGGATCAGCGCATCGATGGCCTTGATGCCCGTCTGGACGGGCGTGTCCACCGACTTGCGCGTGATCACGCCCGGCGCGATGCGCTCGACCGGCCGGCTCAGCGTGCGCGGGATGTCGCCCTTGCCATCGAGCGCGTTGCCCAGCGGATCGACGACACGGCCGAGCAACGCCGCTCCGACCGGGACCTCGACGACACGGCCGGTGGTCCGGACGCGGTCGCCCTCCTTGATCGCGGTGGCGTCACCGAGGATGACCGCGCCGACCGTCTCCTCCTCCAGGTTGAGGGCCATGCCCATCACCCCGTCGGGGAACTCGAGCAGCTCGGACATCAGCGCCGCGTCCAGGCCATACACCTGCGCGATGCCGTCGCCGACCTCGACCACGGTCCCGACGCTGCGGGCCTCGGTCGCCGAGTCGAACGACTCGATCTGGTTCTTGATGATGCTGATGATCTCGTCTGACCGGATGGCCATCGCGTCTCCGTTCGGGCGTTCGCAGGCTCCCGTTCTCGCCGGCACGGGGCCGGCGATGCGGGCGGGGGCTAGCGGAGGCGTGCCCCCGCGTGAAGCTGGTCGCGCAGCCGCTCGAGGCGGCCGCGAATGGATGCGTCGAGGAGCTGGTCGCGGATCTGGATCGTGACTCCGCCGATGAGGTCCGGGTCGACCTCGGTGTGGATCTCCGCTGCCGAGCCGGCCATCGCCTCGACCCGGGTCCGGATCTCGGCGGTCTCGGCTGCGGTGAGCGGGACGGCGCTGGTGACGGTCGCCATGACGACGCCGCGGTGGGCATTGAGCTTCCGGGTGTACTCCGCCGCAACGCCGGACAGGATGCTTGCGCGCCCTCGCGTCACGATGAGGCTGACGAGCCGCAGCGCGCCCGGCTGGATGCGCGGCTCGAGGAGTGCCGACACGAGGCCCAGCCGCTGCGCCAGCGGGACGGCGGGGCTGTGGACGATCGGATCCACCTCCGGTCTGCCCAGGATCTCCGCCGCGACGGCGAGATCCTCGGCCCAGCGGTCCAGCTGGTCGTCGCGGAGCGCCACCTCGAAGGCGGCCTCCGCGTAGCGGCGGGCGGCGGTGACGCTCCGGGCCATCAGGCGTTGGTCCCGCCGGCGCCGGCCGACTCGGCGAGGAAGTCGGCGACCACCTTGCGCTGCCGGTCGCCGGTCATCGCATCGCCGACCACGCGGCCGGCGGCCATGATGGCGAGGTCGGTGACCTCCGAACGCAGCTCGGCGATCGCGCGCTGCTTCTCCGAGTCGATGTCGGCTGCGGCCCGCTCGCGCAGCCGGCCGAGCTCTTCGCGGGTTGCGGCGATGTCCTGCTCCCGGCTCTCCGACGCTGCCTTCTGGGCACGGGCAATGATGTCGTTCGCCTCGCGACGGGCCTCCTGGATGGCGGCCAGACGCTCCTGCTCGGCCGACTCGCGATCGCGCCGTGCCTGCTCCGCGTCCTTGAGGCCCTCCTCGATCCGCGTCCGCCGTTCGGCGAGCATCTTCGAGATCGGACCGAACGCAAAGAGCTGGAGCACGACGTACAGCAGCACGAAGTTGAGCAGGGCAACGATCAGCCAGAA
>CAWKHN010000021.1:0-100809 GCA_963849495.1 uncultured Chloroflexia bacterium
CACAACGTGGTCACCTGGGGTCGCCTGGCCGAGACGTGCGGCCGGTACCTCGGCAAGGGCCAGCAGGTCGCAGTCGAAGGGCGGCTCCAGACCAGGACCTGGGACGACGACAAGGGCCAGCGCCACTGGAAGACCGAGGTCGTGGCCAGCAGCGTCGAGATGCTGTCCGGGCGGCGCAAGAAGGACTACGCGGCCGAGACGGCGGCCTCTGCTCTCGAGGCGCAGGCCGTCGCCGCAGGCATCACCCCGGACGCCGCCGAGCCGATCGCGGACGACACCGGGTTCAGCGTGACCCCCGGCGGCGATGATGGCGACGACGAGGAGGACGAGCTCCTCGAGGAGGCGGCCGCGGCCTGACGCATCCCTCCCCACCCCAGGGCGACGGCGCGGCCCCCCTCCCGCGCCGTCGCCCGATCCGCCGGCCGGGGGGTCCTCACTGATCCTGCGGGCGGGCGACGTCCCCGGAGACGCCGCCCTTATCCGCGGCCTCGTACAGCGCCCGGCGCGGCAGGCCCGTCTCCTTCGCCACGCGACGTGCCGCCTCGCCCCGAGCGGCGCCCTCCCTGACGAGCCGCTCGACGGTCTGTCGGGCGGCGCCGATCCGCGCGTCGCGCACGTCGGCACCCGAAGGCGCCCCCGCCCCGTCGGCGTTCGACACCTCGCTCGCCCACCCCACGACGATCACGATCTCGCCCCGCGCCGGGATGTCCCCTGCGGTCGCCTGCGCGGCAAGGTCGCCCAGCGGTCCGCGGACGATCGTCTCGTGGAGCTTCGTCAGCTCGCGGCAGACCGCGGCCGGTCGCCCCGCACCGCAGGCCGCCGCGAGATCGGCGAGCGTGGCGGCCGTCCGGCCCGGCGCCTCGAACAGGATGGCTCCGCGCGTGTCCCCGGCGATCTGGGCGAGCCGCTCGCGCCGCTCGCGGCCGCTCCGGGGCAGGAAGCCCTCGAACGTCCACCGCGGCCCGGCCACGCCGCTGGACGCGACCGCAGCCAGCACCGACGACGCGCCCGGGATCGCGATGCAGATCCCGCCGGCGGCCGCCCAGGCCGCGACCAGCCCTTCACCCGGGTCGGAGACGACGGGCGTCCCGGCGTCCGTGACCAGCGCCAGATCCGCGCCACCGGCCAGGTGCTCCAGCAGCTCGCGCTCACGGGCGGGACCGCTCCGCGCGTGGTAGCTGACGGTCCGGGTCGTGATCTCGTAGCGTCCCAGGAGGCGCCGGGTGATCCGCGTGTCCTCGGCGGCAATGAGCGGCGCCGCGCGCAGGACCTCGAGGGCCCGCAGCGTCACGTCGCCGAGATTGCCGATCGGCGTGGCGACGATGTACAGCGTCCCGCCGGCGCCCACGTCAGGCCCGCGTGGACCCGGGTCGCCGGCGCGGGTACAGGTAGTCGACGCCGGCCGTCCGCGGCCCGAGCTTCGCGATCGGCGGCACCTGGCGCTTGAACTCCGAGCCGGCCACCATGTGGTCGACCCGTTCCACCAGCGCCCGCTCGAAGCCCAGGGCGACCACCTCGTCCACGCTCCGCCGCTTGTCGATCCGCCAGAACAGGAGGCGGTCGAGCTCGGGGTACGAGAAGCCGGCCTCAGCCTCGTCCGTCTGGCCCGGCCAGAGGTCCGCCGACGGTGCCTTGCGGATGATCGCCTCGGGGACGCCGATGGCCGCGGCGACCTGGCGGACCTGGCTCTTGTACAGGTCGCCGATGGGGTTGAACGCGCAGGCGGCGTCCCCGAACAGGGTCGTATACCCGATCAGCGACTCGGTCTTGTTGCTGGTGCCGACGACCAGGCCGCCCCAGGTGACGGACCGGTCGTAGAGGACCGCCATCCGCATCCGCGCCATGAAGTTGCCCCGGCGCAGCGGCGCCGCCTCGACGCCCTCGGGGCCGGCCGCCCCGGGAGCCCCGGCGCCTTTCGCGCCGCTCGCGCCGCTCGCGTCGCCCGCGTCGCCCGCGTCGCCGAAGTAGCCGTCGACCATGGGGCTGATGTCCATCAGCTCCGAGGCGCAGCCCAGCCGGCGCACGACCTCCTCGGCGTCGGCACGCGACGCGGGTGATGACGTCCGATATGGCATCAGCACGCACAGCAGGCGCTCGGCGCCGATGGCCTCCGCCACCAGAAACGCGACGAGCGCCGAGTCGATCCCGCCCGAGAGCCCCAGGACGGCGCGCTCGAAGCCCGCCTGCCGCAGCTGCCCCCGGATGAAGGCGGCGACGACCTTGCGAGCGACGCCGGTGTCGATCGCGAGCTCGTCCGGGAGGACGAACATCGGCGCCGACGTCTCGGTCACCAGGCGGTCTCCGCGGCCGCGCTTCCGGCGGGGCTCGCTCCGGTCCCCGCATCGGGCGACGGCTCGCCGGCCGGCTCGCCCTCGTGGAGGGCGAGGTCGAAGCCGTCCTCGGACCCCGGCTCGGCGGTCGCGTCCGGTGCCAGTCCGGCACGCTCGGCAACCAGCCGGCGCCACTCGCGCGCCACCAGCTCCGGGCGCTCGTCGCGCAGCAGCGGCAGCGCGATCCGCTCGCGCCGCAGGTCGGCGAGATCCACGTCCGCGTAGAACAGGCCCTCGTCGAACAGGGGCGCCCCGAACACGACGGCTCCGGTGGGCCCGATGACCTCGGAGCCGCCCCAGAACGAGATCGACTCGTCGACGCCGACACGGTTGCAGAACACCACGAACGACGTGGTGAGCTGCGCGTACGCCCGCATCAGGGTCCGCCACGAGGTCGCCGTCCCGAGACCGACCTCGTTCGTCGCGGCAAGGTCCCGTCCCGGTGACGACGACACGTTGATCAGGATCTGCGCGCCGTCGAGGGCCAGCACCTGCGCCGTGGACAGGTGCCAGAAGTCCTCGCAGATGGCCAGCCCGACGCCCACCCCGAGGCGCGACGGGACCGCCCGCAGGGCATCTCCCGGCGCGAAGAACCGGCGCTCGTCGAACAGGCCGTACGTCGGCAGGTGGACCTTCCGGTGGATGTGCCGGATCTCGCCGTCCTCGAGCAGTGCGGCCGCGATGAACAGGCGATGGTCGGCCAATTCCTCGACGAACGAGACCACGGCGGACGCGCCACCCGCGGTCTCCGCGGCGAGCGCCGCGAGCCTCGGATCGTCGAGCCGCATCGCGACCTCGGCGGCCAGGTCCTGGAGCAGGTAGCCGGTCAGGCCGAGCTCGGGGAACACGATCAGGCCGGCACCGGCGGCGCGGGCCTCGCGCAGGAGTGCGTGATGCTGGGCGAGGTTGGTGTCGAGATCGCCGAGGCGCGGGGCGACCTGGACGAGGGCGATGCGGAGTGGCTGCACGGACCGAGTCTAGACCGTCGGGGAGGTCGATCTCCCGGTTGCCAGGGTCTGCTCCGGCGATCCGTCGACCTTCTCGGCGAAGTGGCAGGCGACCTCGTGCCCGGACGCGAGCGTCCGGAACGTCGGATCGACCGTCACGCACTCGTCGGGGTTGCCGAGCCGCTCACGAAGCCAGCAGCGCGTATGGAAGCGGCAGCCCGACGGCGGCGAGACGGGCGACGGCACGTCGCCCTTGAGGATGATCCGTCGCCGGCGGCCCTCGACGACCGGGTCCGGGATCGGGATGGCCGACAGCAGGGCCACGGTGTACGGGTGGAGGGGCGTCCGGTTGAGGTCCCGCGCGGACGCGAGCTCGATGATCCGGCCCAGGTACATCACCGCGATCCGGTCGCTGATGTGGCGGACGACCGACAGGTCGTGCGCGATGAACAGGTACGTGAGGTTCAGCCGGTTCTGGAGGCGCTCGAGGAGGTTGATGATCTGCGCCTGGATCGAGACGTCCAGGGCGCTGATCGGCTCATCGGCCACGATCAGGTCCGGCTCGAGCGCGATCGCCCGGGCGACGCCGATCCGCTGTCGCTGGCCGCCGGAGAACTCGTGCGGGTAGCGGGAGGCGTAGTCGGGATCGAGCCCGACGATGCCGAGCAGCTCCCGGACCCGGTCCCGTCGGTCCTGCCGGGTGCCGACATTGTGGATGTCGAGCGGCTCCGCGATGATCCCGCCGGCCGTCATCCGCGGGTCGAGGCTCGCGTACGGATCCTGGAAGATCATCTGCATCCGCCGTCGGGCCCGATTGAGCGCCGACCGGTCGAGAGACGTCATGTCGATGCCCTCGAACCGCACCCGACCCGCCGTGGGCTCGTACAGGCGGATGATCGCCCGCCCGGTCGTGGACTTCCCGCACCCCGACTCGCCGACGAGCCCGAGCGTCTCGCCGCGCTTCATGGAGAACGAAATCCCGTCGACGGCCCGGACGTCGGCGACGTGGCGCTGGACGATGAGGCCGGCCCGGATCGGGAAGTAGACCTTGAGGTCCGTGACCTCGAGCAGCGGCCCCTCGTCAACGGGAGGGACGGGTCCGGGCGTCGCGACGGTCGCGGTCATCGTGATGCTCCCTGGGACCGGTCCGCGGGTCCGCCGCCGGCGCCCGGCTCGGTCCCTGGAACGGCAAGCTCGTCGAGGGCGCCGGCGACCGGCGGAGCGGGCACGAAGCCCTCCCGAAGCGGCCGCCCCGCGACGCTCTCCTCCGGCGTGGGCGGATTGTGGCAGGCGATCCGGTGCGTCGCGTCGGGCCCGGTCAGCACGATGGGCTGGCCCGGGACGACCGGCATGAGGGGCGGGCTGTCGACCCAGCAGGCCTCGACCCGCCACGCGCAGCGCGATGCGAACAGGCAGCCGATCGGCGTCTGGCGCATGTCGGGCGGCCGGCCCTCGATCGGGACGAGCTCGTCCTCGCCCTCGCTGTCGAGCCGCGGGATCGAGTGCAGCAGGCCGACGGTGTAGGGGTGGGACGGGTGGGCGAACAGCGCCTCCGTCGTTGCGGCCTCGACGATGAAGCCCGCGTACATGACATTGATCCGCTGCGTCAGCCCGGCGACGACCCCGAGGTCGTGGGTGATCAGGATGAGGGCAGTCGAGCGCTCGGTGGTGAGGCTCTTGAGGAGGTCGAGAACCTGGGCCTGGATCGTCACGTCGAGGGCGGTCGTCGGCTCGTCCGCGATGAGCAGCCGGGGCTCGAGCGCGAGCGCCATGGCGATCATGACGCGCTGCCGCATCCCCCCCGAGAACTGGTGCGGGTAGTCGCGCAGGCGGGCCGCGGGCTCGGGGATCCCGACCGTGCCGAGCAGCTCGACAGCACGCTTCCGGGCGTCGTCCTTGGAGACGTCGCGGTGGGCGCGGATCGTCTCGAGCATCTGCTCCTCGATCGTCAGCACGGGGTTCAGGCTCGTCATCGGGTCCTGGAAGATCATCGCGATGTCCCGGCCCCGGATCTCCCGGACCTCGGACTCCGAGAGCCCGGCGAGATCCTGGTCCTCGAACACGATGCGACCGCCCTCGATCCGTCCGGCCGGCTTGGGGAGCAGCCGGATGATGGCGAGGTTGGTCACGCTCTTGCCGCAGCCGGACTCGCCGACGATGCCGAGCCGCTCGCCCTCTTCGAGCTCGAACGTGACGCCGTTGACCGCATGGATGGTGCCGTCGCGCGTCCGGAACCGGACGACCAGGTCCTCGACCTTCAGGAGTGTCATCGCCGCTACCGCTTCAGCCGTGGGTCGAGCGACTCGCGCAGCCCGTCGCCCAGCAGGTTGAACCCGATCGCGCTGATGACGATCGCGAGGCCGGGGAAGAAGATGAGGTACGGGGCCACGCGCAGGAACTGCGTCGAGTCCGTGAGCATGGTGCCCCACTCGGGCGTCCGTGGGTCCGGCGGACCCAGCCCGAGGAAGCCGAGGCCTGCGACGTCGATGATCGCCGTGGCAAGCGCGAGGGTGGCCGCAACGATGAGCGCGGTCAGCGAGTTGGGCAGCATGTGCCGGAACAGGATCCGCATCCGCGACGCGCCCAGGGAGCGGGCGGCGTTCACGTAGTCCACCTCCCGGTTCGCGAGCAGGCTGCCGCGCAGGATGCGCGCAAAGATCGGGGCGTTCGTCGCGGCAACGGCGAGAACGATCTGGGGCAGGCCGCGGTCGAGCCAGGCGACGATCCCGATCGCCAGCAGGATCCCGGGGATGGCGAGCATCACGTCCACGATCCGCATCACGATGTTGTCCACCTTGCCGCCGGCCGCGCCGGCGAGGGAGCCGAGGATCCCGCCCAGGATCAGCGCAACCACCACCGCGCCGACGCCGACGAGCAGGCTCACCCGGGCTCCATAGAGGATGCGGGAGAACTCGTCCCGGCCCTGGAGGTCGGTCCCCATCAGGTGGGTCGCGCTGGGCACCAGCAGTCGATCGGCAAGCGTGCCTTCGAGCGGTCCGTACGGGGCGATCACCGGGGCCAGGACGGCCGCGCCCACGAACACCGTGATGAAGAACATGCCGACCAGAGCCGGCCCGTTGCGCGTGAGCCGGACCAGCGCATCACGCCACAGGCCGCGGCTCGCGCGCTCGTCCGATCGGCGTCGCGCCTCGTCGATGGTGGTCGTGGTCATCAGGAGTACCTGATCCGCGGGTTGAGGAATGCGTAGCCGATGTCCACGAGCAGGTTCACCGCCAGGAAGATGAGCGCGAAGATCAGGATCGTCGACTGGACCACGAAGTAGTCGTGGTCCTTGATCGCGTCAACCGTCCAGCGTCCCACGCCGTTCCAGCCGAACACGGTCTCGGTGATCACGGCACCCGCCAGCAGCCCGCCGATCTGGAGCCCGATGACGGTCACGACCGGGAGCCATGCGTTGCGCATGATGTGGCGGCTGTTCACGCGGCTCTCCTGGAGACCCTTGGCACGGGCGGTCCGGACGTAGTCCTCGTTGCTCACGTCGAGGACGGATGCGCGCGTGATCCGGGTGATGATCGCGAGCGGGATGGAACCGAGGGCGATCGCCGGCAGGATGAGGTGCTGGATCGCGTTGACGAAGGCTCCCCAGTTGCCGGCCAGCAGCGTGTCGATCAGGATGAAGTTGGTGACGCTCGGGATGTCGATCCGCGCGTCCAGCCGGCCGGTCGTCGGGAGGATCCGGAGCTCGACGGCGAAGATGTACTGGAGCGTCAGGCCGAGGACGAAGATCGGGATCGAGACGCCCAGCAGCGAGACCACGGTCACCGCGCCGTCGCCCAGTCCCTGCGCATGACGGGCGGCATAGCGACCGAGCGGGATGCCGAGCCCGACCGCGAACAGCAGGGCGCCCAGCGTGAGCTCGATCGTGCCGGGGAATCGGACCAGGAACTCCCCCAGGATCGGCCGGTTGTTGATGATGCTCTTGCCCAGGTCGCCGTGGAGCACCTGGGTCATGTACTGGATGTACTGGACGTACAGCGGCTGGTCGAGGCCGAGCTGGGTGCGGATCTGGGCCTGCAGCGCCGGCGTGGCGTGCTGCCCGAGGAGCGCTGCCGCGGGGTCACCCGGCAGCAGGTGGATGAACGCGAACAGGATGATGGACAGCCCGAACAGGACCGGAATCGACGAGAGAATGCGTCGGACGATGTACCTGCCCATGATCGCCTGATCGACCCTGCTCCAATCGATGCCGGCCCCCGGGGAAATCCCCGGGGGCCGGCACTGTGTCTAGGCCGCGGTGCGGCTCCCCCGCCCTAGCGGTCGAGCCACACGGTGTTGAAGGCCTCGGTGAGATTGCCCGCACCGATGAAGCCCTTCATGGTTGCACTCGCTGCCGCCGGAGGCTTGGAGTTCAGGATCGGGATGATCGGCAGGTCCCGGGCGAGGATGTCCTGCGCCTGGTCCCACGCCGTCTTCGCGGCGGCGTCCGTGGTCGCGGACAGGCCCGCGTCGAAGGCGGCCTTGAGATCCGCCGGTCCGTAGGAGAACTGCGGATTCGGATTGTTGCCGTCGAAGTAGAACAGGTCGGTCACGAGGAAGTTGTCGGGACCGGCCCAGTCGCAGGTCCAGCCGAGGAGGTACATCGGCAGCTTGCCGGCGTTGACGTCCGTCAGGTAGCCGGTCCGCCAGCCTTCGGTCTGGAACGTGATCTTGAAGCCGACGGCTTCGAGGTCGGTCGCGATCGCCTCGGCGATGCCCTTCGGGTTCGGCATGTACGGGCGGACGACGTCAGACGGATAGTAGAAGGTCAGGTTGAGCTGGTCGGCCGGGACGCCGGAGGCGGCGATGAGGTCCTTCGCCTTCTGCGGGTCGTAGGTCGGCAGGTTGAGCGGCTTGTAGTCCTGAGCGCTCGGGGGCATGAAGTTGTCGGCGATGTTCGCGAGACCCGCGTAGAACGCGTCGATGTACGGCTGCTTGTTGAGCGCGTACCCGATCGCCTGGCGGATCTGCAGGTTGTCGAACGGCTTCATGGCGTTGTTGAGCGAGAGGTGCAGCTCGTTGCACGAGGCGCCCCGGTCGATCACCTGGAGGCTCGAATCGGCCTTGACGGTCGCGATGTCGTTGGGCGAGATCGTCTGGGCGAAGTCGATGTCACCGGCCTGGAGCGCGTTCAGGGTCGCGGTCGGGTCGGCCAGCGGCCGGAACGTGATCTGGTCGAGGTGTGCCGCGTTGGCGGCATCCCAGTAGTTGGGGTTCTTGACCAGCGTGATGTGGTCGTTGGGGACCCACTCCTTGAACATGAACGGTCCGGTGCCGACCATCGACTTGCCGGTGCCGCCGGTTCCCTGTGCGTAGGGGCTCTTCGACGGATCGGGATTGTCCGCGTCGCCGGCCTTGAGGGCCGTCGGGCTCTGGATCCCGAAGTTGACGATGGACGTCGCCAGCAGGAAGTTGCTCTGTGGCGTCTTGAGCTTGAACTCGACGGTGGAGGGGTCAACCGCAGTCACGGACGCCAGGTTCGAGGCACTGCCGTAACCGTTGAAGACTGCGCCGAAGTAGTAGTTGTAGTCGTTCTGGAGGGGCGCCGGCGCGTTCAGCTGGCGCTCGTAGTTGTAGACCACGGCGTCCGCGTTGAAGTCGGTCCCGTCGTGGAACTTCACGCCCTGGCGAAGCTTGAACGTGTACGTCAGGCCGTCAGCGCTGACCGTCGGCATGCTCTCCGCGAGGACCGGGATCACATCGCTGATCGTGCCCGGCTTCAGCCCGACGAGACCCTGGACGACGTTGTTCATCACGTACGACGAGTTGCTGTCGCTGATGAGGCTCGGATCGGCCAGCACCATGTCGCCGTTGAGGCCGACGACGAGCGTGCCGCCTTCCTTGATCGCGGAGCTCGGCGCCGTGCTGGGAGCCGTGCTCGTTCCCGGCGCGGTGCTCGCCGGTGCGGATGGGGTGGTTGTCGCGGTCGAGCCGCCGCACGCCGAGACGGCGATCATGGCAGCTGCGAGAAGCGCCCCGAATCTGGTACGGGACATGCGTTCTTTCTCCTCCTCCGGCCGGGATGAACGATTCGCATCGCCAAGCGGCCGGCCCGGCGACCGGTGATCCGCTCATGTCCGCGCATGATACCCGCACTGCGGGTGTCTGCCTGCGCCCGCGTGAAACGGGCGTGCCGGCCCGGTCATGCGGCACGCGGCGCCGTTCCCGGATCGCGGTGCTAGGCTGTCTCCCGGTCCTCATCCCGATGCCGGCGATGCCGTCGGCTGATCGGCCATGCTCGACCGTCATGAGCCACCATCCCGGTGCACCGTCCGAGATGTCCCGTCCGCCTCGTCTCCTGTCGCTTTTCGGCGCCGTTGCCATCCTCGTGTCCGCCTGCGCGCCGAACCCGACCGTGACCACCCCACCGGAACCGGCATCCCCGACCCCGTCCTCGACCCCCATGCCCTCCGCGAGCGCGGTCCCCTTCACGCCGACGGCGTGGCCGGCCAGCGGCTCCGCGTGCGGCACGGCCGGGTACGCGGGACGGATCGGGCGGATCCAGTCGCTCAATGCGCTCACGATCAGGTTCACCCTGTGCGCTCCGGACGGGGCGTTCCTCGCCCGGATCGCCCACCCCGCGCTCGGGATCCTGGAGACCGCCACACTTGACCGCCTGGCGGCCGACCCGTCGGCTGCCAGGTCGATCGCAGGCACGGGACCCTACCGGATCGACCGGTGGGATGCGGGCGGCGATGCCATCCTGGTCGCCTCCGGCAGCACGCCAACCCCCCTCTCCCGGACACCCACGGTGATCGTGCGCTGGTCCGCCGATCCGGCGCAGCGGACGAGCGAGCTCCGGGCCGCGAGCGTCGACGGGATCGACGCCCCCGGCCCCGGTGACATCTCCGCGATCGAGACGCTCCCGGAGCTCGCCCTGGTCCCACGTCCCGGCCTGGCGACGGCGTTCCTCGCCTTCGGCAGCGACACGGCGTTCGACGCCGTGGCGGTCCGGCGGGCCATCGCCGGTGGCATCGACCAGCAGGCGCTCGCCGCCGGCGCATTCCCGGCGGGTTCCACCGCCGCGAGCTACCTGGCGCCGTGCGAGATCGCCGGAGCCTGTGCCGGCACCACCTGGTACCCCTTCAACGCGCCGGCCTCCGCCGCCGCCCTGGAGGCAGCGGGCTTCGATCTGCGACCCACATACGTGCTCCACGTCCCGAGCCGCGCGATCCCCGGCCTCCCGGACCCGCTCGAGGTCGCAGCGGCCGTCCAGGCCCAGCTCCGCGACAACCTCGGCCTGCAGACGACGATCGATGCGATGGACGCGACGGCGTTCGCCACGGCGGTCGCGGACGGAACCCTCGGCGGGCTCTACCTCGACGGCATCGGCTCGAGCGTCGCGGATCCGGCCTCGTTCCTGGCGCCGGTGCTGGGGCCGGGCGCCGGCGGCTCGCCCGCGAGCCGCGCGCCCACCATCGCGGCGAACATCACCGCGGCGGCGGGAACACCCGACGCCGCGGCCCGCGAGGCGGCGTTCACGGCGGCCAACGACGCGATCTACAGCCTGGTCCCGCTGGTCCCCCTTGTGCACCCCGGAAGCGAGGTCGCCTACCGGTCGGACGTGGAGGGCGTGACGGCGTCTCCGCTGGGCATTGACCCACTCGGGTCATTCGTCGCCGGCGACCGCGGCCAGCTCGTGTTCATGCAAGCAACGGATCCGGGCGGTGCCTACTGCGGCGACCAGGCATCGGCCGATGCCTTCCGGGTGTGCGCGCTGGTGACCGAGCCGCTGTACGGCTTCGCCCCCGGCACACTCGACGTCGAGCCACGGCTCGCCGAGCGCTGCACGCCCAACGCCAACGCCACCGTCTGGACCTGCACCCTGCGCAAGGGGATCCGGTTCCAGGACGGGGCGCCGCTCGATGCGGGCGACGTGCTTGCGTCGTTCGTTGCCCAGTGGAACTCGGGCGGGGCCATCCGGGCAAGCCACCCCGCGGGCTCGTTCGCCGCCTGGGACGCGCTGTTCGGCGGGCCCTATCCCGCGCGGTAGAACGCCCGGGGGCGGCGCGGAGCGTCGGGTCCCGGGCCCTCAGGCGCCCGACGAAGCCGCCGGTCCGCCCATCGGCTGGGTGCCGGCGACCGGAGCCGACGTCCCGGGGACCGGCGCGCCATGCGTGACGACGCCCAGACCACCCGTGATCCGGCCGCTGTCCTGGGCGACCAGCGGCACCAGCTCACGCACGATGTCGTCGGTGATCCGATCGACGTGGTGGCAGGCGACGCGGTGCCCGCCGCCGATGTCATTGAAGGCCGGGTCCTCGGTCGCACAGTTCTCCGGGTTGCCCAGGCGTTCCCGGAGCCAGCAGCGGGTGTGGAACCGGCAGCCGGACGGCGGGTTCGCCGGCGACGGCACGTCGCCGGTCAGCACGAGACGCTTCTTGCGCACCCGGGGATCGGGGTGCGGGACGGCCGACAGCAGCGCGATCGAGTAGGGGTGACGCGGGTGCTGGAACAGCGTCTCTGACTCGGCCAGCTCGACAAGCTTGCCCAGGTACATCACCCCGACCCGGTCGCTGACGTACTGGACGACCGAGAGGTTGTGGGCGATGAACAGGAATGCGAAGCCGAACTGCCGCCGCAGGTCGAGCAACAGGTTGAGGATCTGGCTCTGGATCGAGACGTCGAGGGCCGAGACCGCCTCGTCGCACACGATAAACTCGGGCCGCAGCACGAGTGCCCGGGCGATCCCGATCCGCTGCCGCTGGCCGCCCGAGAACTCGTGCGGGTAGCGCCGCGTGTACTCGCGACGGAGCCCGACCGTCTCGAGCGCCTCCTCCACGCGCTTGATCCGCTCCGCAGAGCTCGACATGCCCTGGGCGAGCAGCCCCTCACCGATGATGTCCAGGACCGGCATCCGCGGGTTCAGCGATCCGTAGGGGTCCTGGAAGATGATCTGCATCTTTGCGCGCATGCGCCGCATCTCACCGGCGGACATGGCCCCGAGCTCCTGGCCCTCGAAGAACACCTTCCCGGACGTGGGCTTCTGGAGCTGGAGCAGGCTGCGGCCGAAGGTCGTTTTGCCGCACCCTGACTCACCGACCAGGCCGAGCACCTCGCCGCGATGCACATCGAGGGAGACGCCGTCGACGGCCTTCACATCGCCGACCTTTCGCCGCAGCAGGCCGCCCATGATCGGGAAGTGCTTGACCAGGTTCTCGACCCGGACGAGGACGTCGGCCTCGCCCGGCGCCGCGGGCGCCGACGAGACGGCGGGCGTTGCGGACTCGGTCACCGATTTCCTCCGGGCTTGACGCTTCCCCCACCCACGAAGGCCGGGGCCGCCGCTGCGCGCACGTCGGCCGATGTCGGACGCTCGGCCTGCGGCACCTGGAGCCAACAGGCGACCTCGCGGCCGGCCCCGGCATCGCGCAGGGCGGGCTCGAATGGCTTGCATGGCTCGAACGCGTATGGGCACCGTGGCTCGAACCGGCAGCCATCGGGCATCCGGAACGGATTCGGCACCTGTCCACGGATCACGTTGAGGCGCTGGCCGCGCGGAACGTGCGACGGGATGGACGTCAGCAGGCCCTCGGTGTAGGGGTGCTTGGGCCGCAGCAGGATCTCGTCGACCGTGCCGGTCTCGACGATCTTCCCCGCGTACATGACGGCGACGTGCTCGACTGTCTCGGCGACAACCGCGAGATCGTGGGTGATCAGCAGCAGCGCCGTCCCGAACTCCTGCTGGATCGTCTTGATGAGCTCCAGGATCTGCGCCTGGATCGTGACGTCGAGCGCCGTCGTCGGCTCGTCGGCGATGATCAGCTTCGGGTCGCAGCTGAGCGCCATCGCGATCATCACGCGCTGGCGCATCCCGCCCGACATCTCGTGCGGGTACTGCTTGGCGCGTCGCTCGGGTGACGGGATGCCGACCAGGCTGAGCATCTCCACGGCGCGCGCCCAGGCCGCCTTGCGACCGCCGCCGCGGTGCAGCGCAACCTGCTCCGCGATCTGGTTGCCGACCGTGAACACCGGGTTGAGCGACGTCATCGGCTCCTGGAAGATCATCGTCATGTCGTTGCCCCGGATCGCTTCGATCTCGGGGTCCGGCAACGACAGGAGCTCCCGGCCGTCAAACCAGATCTCGCCCGCCACGTACTCGCCGGGCGGCGTGTCGATCAGGCGCATGATCGAGAGCGAGGTCACGCTCTTGCCGCAGCCCGACTCCCCCACCAGACCCATGGTCGCGCCGCGCTTGATCGAGAAGTCCACGCCGTCCACGGCCGGCACGGTGCCGTCCATGACGTGGAAGTGGGTCTTGAGGCCGCGAACCTCAAGCAGGACGTCATCCGGGGGCGGCGTCCGGACCGGTTTCGCGTCGCTCAATGCCGTGACCTCGGGTCGAGTGCGTCGTTGAGTCCATCACCGACGAAGTTGATGGCGATCACCGACAGCGCGATCGCCATGCCGGGGAAGAACGCCCACCACCAGTTGCCGAGGCCGAGGTAGTTCTGCGCGTTCGACAGAGCGTTCCCCCAGCTCGTCTGGGACTCGGTGATCCCGAAGCCCAGGTAGCTCACGAACGCTTCCAGCACGATGTTGGAGGCCATGATCAGGGTCATCGCGACGATGATCGGGCCCAAGGCGTTGGGCAGGATGTGGCGGAACGTGATCCGCATGTCGCTTACGCCCACCGCCCGGGCCGCCTCGACAAAGTCCGCCTCGCGCAGGCTCAGGAACTGGGCCCGGATGAGCCGCGCGATCAGCGGCCACGACAGCAAACCGAAGATCAGGATCAGCGAGATCACCTGGCCCTGGCCGAAGAACTGGGCCGCGACCAGGATCACGAACAGGAACGGGATCGCGAAGAAGACGTCGACCACCCGCATCAGGATATTGTCGACGAGCCCTCCGGCGTACCCGGCCACGGAGCCGATGACCACCCCCACGAAGCCGGCGATCAGCATCGAGAAGGCACCGATCGCAATCGAGATCCGGGCACCGTTGACGACCATCGTGAACACGTCACGACCGGCGTTGTCGGTGCCGAAGAGGTGCGTCAGCGAGGGCGGGAATCCACCGGGGTTCGCGCCGTCGACCCCGGGGATGTACAGCGGGCTGTACGGATCGATGATCGGGGCGAAGATCGCGACCAGCACCATGACGCCGAAGATCGCAAGCCCGGTCAGCGCCAGCCTGTGGCGCCGGAACTTGCGCCAGGCGATCTGCCACTGGCCGAGCGACTCGAGAGCGACCTCGACATCCGCAGCCTCGACCAGGCCCGCGGGGCCATCCTCTGTGGGCGCGCGTGGCGTCTCGGAAAGCTTGTGGTCCGTGGTCATCGCGGCCTCAATCGTATCGAATGCGCGGGTCTGCGACCGCGTACATCACATCGGCGACCAGGTTCATGAGCACAACGAACAGTGACCCGATCAGCAGGATCCCCATCAACAGGAAGTAGTCCCGGCCGTTGACCCCTTCGAAGTAGAGGCGCCCCATCCCGGGCCAGCTGAACACCGTCTCGGTGACGATGGCTCCCGAGAACAGAAACGCGATCTCGAGGGCCAGGTTGGTCACGATGGGCAGCAGCGCGTTGCGGAACGCGTGCCGGAGGATGACCGTCCGGCCCGGCAGGCCCTTGGCCCTCGCCGTGCGCACGTAGTCCTGGTTGAGCGTGTCCAGCATGGCCGCCCGCACGAACCGGCTGTCGGCGGCGATGGACACGGCGACGAGGGTGATCACCGGCAGGACCAGGTGCCTCCCGATGTTGAGGATCTGGGGTATCGGGTTCGCCATGAACGCCGCCCAGTATTCCCCGGTGCCGAATGGCGCGGGGGATGACCGGACGTCGATGATCCCCTGGGTCGGCAGCCATCTCAGCGCGACACCGAAGATGAAGATCAGGATCAGGCCCAGCCAGAATGTTGGCAGCGAGTAGAAGATGTAGGCCAGGAACGTGATGATCTGGTCGTAGATGCTGTAGTGCTTGACGGCGGCGACGACACCGAGGAGGACTGCCAGGGTGACCCAGATCACGTAGGCGGTGCCCATCAGGATCAGTGTCGCCGGCACCCGCTCGAAGATCATGTCCAGCACCGGCCGGCCGGTCTGGATCGAGAAGCCGAAGTCGCCGTGGAGGACGCCGTTGGTGCCGCCGCCGAGGACCGTCGGCAGGAAGTTCGGCAGGCCCTGGTCGGACAAGAACCCACCGCCGGTGCAGTTGTAGATCCCCATCCAGCCCGCGTACTCGCGGACTGTCCCCGTGACGCCGGGGTCCCGCTCGAGACACCAGCGCGCGAGCCAGGCGTTCACCTGCTCCGGCGAGATATGGGGGTTCTGGTTGAACGCGGCCTGGGGCCCGCCGGGCGCCGACTGCATGAGCAGGAAGCTGACAACCGTGATCAGGAATACGACCGGGATCGCCTGGATCACACGTCTGATGATGTATTTCGTCATGTCCGGCCGCTGTTCTCCAATCGCATGCCGAGGATGTCAAACCATACGGCAGCGGAGGTGGGGGTGGTGAGACGCGAATCGGCCCGATGTTACGAGTGGAGGGCGCGAGCCCGGATGAGCAGCGCGCCCTCCACCTTCAGCAGAGCAGTGAGAAGGGGTCTATGCCCCGTCCCGGATCAGCCCTTGACGAACCAATCCTCGACGTTCCATGTCGGGCCGATCGAGCTCGGGTTGTAGCCCGGCCAGTTGCCGACCCGTGACCCGACGCCCGTCACCTCGGCGCGGTAGTAGAGCGGGATCTCGGGAACGCCCGCGATGTAGGCGTCCTGGATGGCCTTGGCGTACTGGAGCTGGTCCTTGAGGTCGACGGCGGACTTCACGGCCGTGAGAGCGGCGTCCATGGCGGGTGACGAGAAGCGGGTGTCGTTGCTCCCGCTGTTGTCGCCGAGCTCCGGCCACTGGTCCGACGCGTAGGTGTAGTAGTAGTTGCTGTAGATGTCGGCGCCCAAGACGTACGCGAAGTCAGCGATGTCGTAGGTGCCGCGATAGATGCTTCCGTCGGTGGTCGGCTTGGTGTCCGCCCAGCCGGCGAACACGACCGAGCCCGCATCGGCGGTCAGGATGTGGCTCTTGATGCCGATGGCCTGCAGGTAGCCCTGCATCTTCTGAAGCTCGAGCAGACGGGTCGGGTTGCCGGACGTCGTGACGAGCTCGAGATCCATCTCCTTGCCGTTCTTGGCGACGATGCCATCGGAACCGGCGACCCAGCCGGCCTTGGTCAGCAGCGCCTTGGCACCCTCGACGTCGAACTTCGGGCAGGTCTCGTCAACGCGGTACCACATGCCGGGAGCGGCCGGCGAGCAGGCCGGAGTCAGGTCCTGGCCCGGGAACACGGCCGACAGCAGGTCCGGCTTGTTGACCGCCATCGCGATCGCCGTCCGCACGTCGACGTTGTTCATGTCCCAGCCGCGGGTGTTGTTGGGGTCGTTGTTGAGGTCGAAGTGCTCGTACTGCCATGCGGGCTGGAGCTCGGCGGTGCCGATCGACGGGTCGGTGGCCTGGATGGTCGCGTAGTCGGCCTGCGTCATGTCGAACGCGAGGTCGATCTCGCCGTTCTTGAAGGCGGCGATCATGCCGTCCTTCGTCCCGTAGTACGCGAACTTGAGGTGGTCGAGGTAGGCCGGGTGGGCCGTGCCACTCACACCCGCGTTCCAGTACGGGTTCTTGTCATAGTCGATCTCGGTCGGCGAGGCGTTCGTGATCATGAACGGGCCCGACCACGGGACGTTCTTGATCGCCGAGCTGACCGGCATGCTCTTGGAGGCATCCGCGATGCTGAGCTTGCTGAAGTAATGCTGCGGCAGGATGGCCGTCGTCAGGAAGGACAGCCAGCCGGCGTACAGCTCCTTGAAGTGCAGCGTGGCGGTGAGGCCGTCCGCGGAGACGTCGACCGCGGAGATCTCCGGGAAGCCGATCGTGCAGTTCGTGCAGCCGGACTGCGCCGGGTCGTTCGCCCACTGCCAGGTGTACTTGAAGTCGTTCATGGTGAGCGGCTCGCCGTCGGACCACTTGAGGCCCGGCTTGAGGGTCACCTCGACGGTGAACGTGTTCCCGGTGATGACGACCTTGCCGTTGTCAACGGTCGGGATGGAGGCGGCCAGGTCGGGAACGTACTTGCCGTCCGAGCTGATCGTGATAAACCCGCGCAGAGCGGGCTGGAGTGCCTCGAAGCTGGTGAACGCCGTCGTGAAGTACGGGTTCAGCTGGTCGACCGGCTGCCACTCGCCCATGACGATGGTGCCGCCGTTGGTGCCCGCGACCGGCGCGTAGTTCGAGCCGAACAGGGCCTTGTTGACGTCAAGGGCGCCCGCGGACGCGGACGGCTCGGCGCTCATCGACGGTTCCGTCGACGCAGGCGCGGACGGCGGAGCCGTCGACGGGGATGGGGTCGCAGTCGACCCGCCGCACGCGCTGAGCGCCAGTGACGCTACAGCGAGCACGCTGAACAGGCTTTTTCGCATTGATGCTCCTCCTCGAGAAATCGCTTCCGATTTGCTCCCAGTTTGGCGAGTCACCGCTTGTGGTCGCAGCCGCGATATCAGACGGTCCCGGTGCCGAGTGCAGACGAGACCACGAGCCAACAATGAGCGCGCGCGTACATCCGATGTCGAGGCTGTGCGGTCGCCACTAGCGATGCACTATGCGTAAGGCTCCGGAGTGTGTCAACTGCCACACGGCGGGTCCCGGTCGAGAGAATACCCTGCGCCCTGCCGTCGGGAGGCCCGGATGCGCCACAGTCCACGCTGCGCTCAATCCGGGCACGGGGTCTGGACCCCGGTCATGCCGCGCCAGCGGAGGTTCGGCTGCCGTGCCGCCATGGCCTCGTCCAGGCGCCTGACCGGAGCGTCGTGCGGAGCCGAGATCACGAGCTCCGGGTCGGACTCGGCCTCCCCGGCGATCTCGATCAGCGCGTCGGCGAACCCGTCGAGCGTCTCGAGCGACTCGGTCTCGGTGGGCTCGATCAGCATCGCCTCCTCGACCGTGAGCGGGAAGTAGATGGTCGGCGGGTGGTACCCCTTGTCGATGAGGCGCTTTGCGATGTCCAGCGTGCGCACGCCCGTCCGGTGCTTGATGTCCGAGGCAGAGGCCACGAACTCGTGCTTGCAGGCCCGCTCGAACGGGACCAGGTAAGTGCCGGCCAGGCGATGCTTGAGGTAGTTGGCCGCGAGCACCGCGTCGTCCGACACCTCCCGCAGCCCGTCGGCGCCATGGGCCCGGATGTACGCGTAGGCGCGGACGAGCACGCCCGTGCTGGCGACGAACGATCGCATCCGCCCGATCGACATCGGGCGCTCCCCCGGTGCCTCGAGACGATAGGAGCCGTCGTCGGCGCGCAGAACGCGCGGGGACGGCAGGAACGGCACGAGGTGAGCGCGCACGCCAACGGGGCCCGCACCCGGGCCACCGCCGCCGTGCGGCGTGGAGAACGTCTTGTGGACGTTGAAGTGCATGACGTCGAAGCCCGCTTCGCCGGGCTTGAAGCGGCCGAGGATCGCATTCAGGTTGGCGCCGTCCATGTAGGCCAGCGCCCCGGCCGCGTGGGTCGCCTCGAGGAGCTCGCCAATTCGGCGCTCGAACAGCCCGAGGGTGGACGGGTTCGTGATCATGATCGCCGCGGTCTTCGGCCCGAGGGCCGCCCGGAACGCCTCGAGGTCGACGCCGCCATCGGCCGCCGACGGGATGGTGATGGTGCGGAAGCCCGCCATCGAGGCCGTGGCCGGGTTGGTCCCGTGCGAGGAGTCCGGGACGAGCACCTCGGTCCGCTCCGTGTCGCCTCGCGAGCGGTGGTAGGCCCGGACCATCAGGATCCCGGTCAGCTCGCCGTGCGCACCGGCAGCCGGCTGGAGCGTGACGGCGTCCATGCCGCTGATCTCGGCGAGCTGCTCCTCGAGCTCGAACAGGAGCTGCAGGGTGCCCTGCGCGATCGAATCAGGGGCCAGCGGGTGGAGCGCCGCGAACCCCGGCAGCCGGGCGGCCCACTCGTTGATCTTGGGGTTGAACTTCATCGTGCACGATCCCAACGGGTAGAAGCCCGTGTCGATCGCGTAGTTGAGCTGGCTGAGATTGACGTAGTGACGCACGACCTCGGGCTCGGCGAGCTCCGGCAGCGCGGGCGGTGTCCGGCGCAGGGCGCCGGCCGGGATCCGGTCCAGCGCACCCGCCGGCGGGTGCGGGATCTTGCCACCGCCCCGGCCCGGACGGCTTCGTTCGAACAGCGTGGCCTGGAGCCGGTCGCCGACGACGGTCATCGCGCACCTCCGGAAACCGGCTCGACCGTGAGGGCGTCGTGGAGGGCGGCCGCGAAGAGGTCGATCTCGGCACCGGTCGTGACCTCGGTCGCACACACCAGGAGGCCATCGGCCGTAGCCTCCTCATCGGGCAGCAGCACGATCGTGGGAATGCCCGCGAGGACGCCCTTGTCCAGCAGCCGGGCATGGACCCGGATCGCGTCCGGAACCCGGACGACGAACTCGTTGAGGTACGGGGCGGTGTGCATCCGCGGCGCGCCGGCCGACGCCAGCGCCGCCTCGAGCTCCGCGGCTCGCGCCGCACCCAGCGTGGCAACGTCGCGCAGCCCATGGGGTCCGATCGTCGCCAGGTAGATGCTGGCCGCCAGCGCGAGCAGCGCCTGGTTGGTGCAGATGTTGCTGGCCGCCTTCTCGCGGCGGATGTCCTGCTCGCGGGCACGCATCGTCATCACGAACGCGCGCCGGCCGTCGAGATCGGTCGTCTGGCCGACAAGACGTCCGGGGATCTGCCGCACGAGGGCGTCCCGGCAGGCGACGATCCCCAGGTACGGTCCGCCGTACTGCAGCGGGATCCCCAGCGGCTGGCCCTCGCCCGCCGCGATGTCCGCGCCGTACTCACCGGGCGGCGCGAGCACGGCCAGCGAGACCGGCTCGATCACGCTCACGAACAGGGCCCCGGCTGCATGCGCCAGGCGCCCGAACTCGGGCATGTCCTCGAGCAGCCCCAGGATGTTGGGCTGGGCGGCCACGACCCCGGCGACCGGGTGGTCCGCATCGGCGAGCAGGCGGGCGAGGGCCTCGCGATCCGTCGTCCCGGCCAGCGGCCCGTCGGCGAGCAGCGGGATCTCGTCCACGTCCAGCCCCGCCCCCACGGCGTACGTCTCCAGCGTCTGGCGGTAGTGCGGGTGCACGCCGCGCGACACCAGGATCCGCTCGCGGCGGGTCGCCCGGCATGTCATGAGGGCCGCCTCGGCCGTTGCGGCACCGCCGTCGTAGTGCGAGGCCGACACGACGTCGAGACCGGTCAGCTCGGCGAGCAGCGACTGGTACTCGTAGATGCTCTGGAGGGTGCCCTGACTGACCTCCGGCTGGTAGGGCGTATAGGCGGTGTACCACTCGCCCCGCAGCAGCATCTGGTCCACGGCCGCGGGCGTCCAGTGGCGGTAGGCGCCGGCCCCGAGGAACCCGGCCAGGTCGACCCGGTTGCGGGCCGCAAGGGCCGCCAGGCTGGCGCTCAGCTCCAGCTCCGGTTCGGACGGGCCGAGCCGCAGGGGGCTCGCCCGAAGCGGCACCGGGATGTCGTCGAACAGGGCATCGACCGATGAGACGCCGATCGCCTCGAGCATCTGTGCCCGATCGTCGGCCGCGTGCGGGCCGTAGGGCATCGGTCAGCCCTCGGCGACGAGCTGCTCGTACGCGTCGGGATCGAGGAGAGCCTCGACCTGCGCAGGGTCGGTCAGCCGGACCCGGACCATCCAGCCCTGGCCGTAGGGATCGCTGTTCACGACCTCGGGCTGGCCGCTCAGGAGCTCGTTGGCGGCGATGACCTCGCCGGCCACGGGCGCGAACAGGTCGCTCACCGCCTTCACGGATTCCACCACGCCGAACGTCGCGAACTGGTCGACCGAGCGGCCGACGTCGGGCAGCTCGACGAACACGATGTCGCCCAGCTGGTCGGCGGCGAACTTCGTGATGCCGACCGTGGCTTCCTCGCCGTCGAGGCGAACCCACTCGTGTTCCTTGGTGTAGCGCAGGTCGCCGGGGACCATCTGGCGGTTCCTCCGTGGTTGCGATGGCGGCTTCCTGCCGCGGGCTGAGGGCGATGAGGCGGGAGCGAGATCAGTGTGGCGCGCGGCCTCGGACTCAGGTCGGCCGCTTGTAGAACGGGAGCGGCACGACCTCGGCCGCAACCCGAGCACCGCGGATCTCCACGTCCAGCATCGTACCGGGTTCGGCATGACCGGGGGCGACATAGGCCATGGCGATAGCTTCGCCCAGGGTCGGCGACATCGTGCCCGACGTCACGACACCGGTCGGACCGGTCGCGGCGAGCACAGGATAGCCGTGGCGTGCGATGCCCCGACCGCGGAGCACGAGCCCGACCAGGATCTTGGCAACCCCTTCGCGGGCGACGCGCTCGAGGGCCGCCCGGCCCACGAAGTCCCCCGTCTTGCCGAGCTTCACCACGCGGGCCAGGTTCGCCTCGAACGGATTGGTGGCGCGGTCGAGCTCGTTGCCGTACAGCGGCATGCCCGCCTCCAGGCGCAAGGTGTCCCGGGCGCCGAGCCCGACGGGCACCATGCCCAGCGGCCGGCCCGCCTCGAGCAGCGCGTCCCACATCTCTCCCGCCCGGTCCACGTCGACGAACAGCTCGAACCCGTCCTCGCCGGTGTACCCGGTGCGGGCGACCTGGGCCGGGATCCCGGCCACCATGCCCTCGGCGATGCCGTAGTACCGAATGGACCCGAGGTCGAGGTCCGTGAGCCCGCCCACGATCTCGAGCGACCGTGGGCCCTGGACCGCGATCAGGCCGGTCGACAGCGACTGGTCGTCGAGCACTGCATGGCGACCCTTGAACCGCTCCGCCAGTGCGTCCGAGACGACGTGGGCATTCGACGCGTTGGCGACCACCATGAACCGGTCCTCGGCCAGGCGATAGACGATCAGGTCGTCCAGGATCCCCCCGTCAGGGGCACAGATCATCGAATAGTGGGCACGCCCCAGGGCGAGCGCCGGCGGATCGGTCACCAGCGCTGCGGCCAGCGCCGGCCCGGCATCCGGGCCCTCGACGATGAGCTCGCCCATGTGCGACAGGTCAAACAGACCCGCGGCGGAGCGGACCGCCCGGTGCTCGTCCAGGATGCCCGCATACTGGATGGGCATCAGCCACCCGGCGAACTCCACGATCCGGGCGCCCAGCGCTTCGTGACGGTCGAGCAGCGGGGTCGCGACGGGTACTGTCGTCTCGGTCATGGCTCTCCCGCTCCCGTCGCCTGGGTCGCGCCCGGGAAGCCCCCAGCGGCCGCCTCCGCGGCGCGCGCGACCAGGGCGCGCTCCGTCTCGAACGACAGCAGCGTCGATGCTTCGTCGAACCCGATCCAGCGAACTTCATCGAACTCGTGGTCGTGACGACCGAGATCTCCGCCCGTCGGTTCCATCAGGAAGTAGTGGACGGTCTTGTGGATGCGCGCCCCGCCCTGCACGAACGAGTACTCGATCGAGCTGAACCGGCGGACGATCCGGACTTCCAGGCCCGTCTCCTCCCTGACCTCGCGCAGCGCCGTCTCCTCGGTCGTCTCACGCGGGATCGGGGTGCCCTTGGGCAGCGTCCAGGTGACCCCGTCCCGGTTCCGGCTCCGCCGGCCGACGACCAGCTGGTGGCCGCCCTGTCCGGATCGGATGACGATGCCCCCCGCCGAGGTGGCGACGGCCTGCTTCAGGCGGGCCACGCCGGCGCCACAGGCGACCGGTGCGGGCCCCCGCCCCGGTTCGAGCTGGTCCACAGCATCGACGACGCGGGCTTCGGAAGGCCGCTGCCGGTCACGCGCGGAGGCGCGACCGTCAGGGCTCGCCAGGGCGCACGCAGGGCGGTCAGCGGCCCGACGTCGGGCCGCCGGAGCACCGTGTGCCGGCCGGGAGCCGCGATGAAGGCAGTAGCGGATCGGAGACCGAGGCGTCGCTCGCGAGCCCGTGCCGACGGGTGAGCGAACCGCGCCGGCCATGCCGCATACCGGGCGGCGATGCTGTGCTGCATGCTCGCATCGTACCTCGTCAGGGGTTCCCTGCAAGTGCGGTCCGGAGCTGTTCGGCAGCATCCGGTGACAGCGCGCCACGGTCTGCCGCGATGCGGATCGAGCGGTCCAGCAGCGCGCGGTAGACCGGCAGCGTGTCTGGCGCCCCGCTCTGCAGTGCGGCCAGGTGTGCGGCGATCGTGCCGGCGTCCCCGCGCGTCGCCGGACCGGTGAGGGCCGCCGCGACACCGAGGGCGCGAGCGTTGGCGACCGTCTGCTCCAGGAGGGGCAGGTAGATCTGCAGCGCCCCCGCCTCGTCGAGCCCCACCACGGCCGCGATCTCACGGATGGTGTCCAGCAGCGCCACGACGCCACCCGCCGCGAGCACGGCGGCCGCGTGGTATGCCGCCTTCGACCCCGGCGCCAGCCGGACGGGGATGCCGCCGATTGCCTCCGCCATCTCGGCGAGGTGGGCGGCCAGCTCGTCATCGCCCTCGATCGCGATCGTCGCGCCGGGGAGTGACTCGAGCGCGCGCTCGAGGTCTGCGAATGCGACCAGCGGATGGAAGGCGCCGGCCTGAGTGCCGGCCGCCAGCGCCGGCTGGAGGACATCCACGCCGAGGAGGCCGCTCGTATGGACCATCGCCTGCCCGGCATACAGGCGCAGGGACGCCGCAACGGACGCGACCATGTCGTCCGGCACGGCCAGGATGATCAGCTCCACGTCATCCACGAGGGCAGTGGCCTCGGCGAACCCGCGGGCACCCGGCACCCGCTCGAGGAACCGCTGCCGCCGGGCCGGATCCCGGGACGCGACCGCCCCGACCGGCCATCCCGCGCGGTCCAGGGCGATCCCCAGGGCCGTCCCGACTGCGCCCGCGCCGATGATCCCGACGACCGGGCGCTCGCCCGGGGCAGAGTGCGCATGAGGGTGAACGTGGTCGCTGGCGTGGGTCACGTCGCCGTGCCGGTGGGTTCCGGGGGCTGCCGGGTCCAGGTCGATCCCCTCCTCGCCCAGCTCACGGAGGGTCTCGTCGGTCTCCGCCGCCCGCCGCGCGGCTGCCTGCCGGATGATCTCCTCGGTCTTGTCCCAGGCTCTCATCAGGTGGGTCCCCCGTCGGGCCGGCCGTTCGCGCGGTACGCTTCCACGGAGACGAGTGTACCCAGCGGCCGGGTCGCCCGAGACCGACCTCCCGCGGCCGACAGCAGAGGATCGAGATCAGAGTGTCCACGCCAAACGCTTTCGGTGCCCGCGCCTCTCTGGGCGCCGGCCTGCCCGACATCTACCGCCTCTCGACCCTGCGCACGGCGGGCCTGGCTCTCGGCGTGGACCTCGGCCGGGCGCCGGTGACGCTCAAGATCCTGCTCGAAAACGCGCTGCGCCATGCCGGCGGCGGCATCGTCCGCGAGGAGGACGTGGCGACCCTGGCGGCATGGCGGCCAGGTGCCAGCGGCGAGGCAGAGGTCCCGTTCATGCCCGCCCGCGTCGTGCTCCAGGACTTCACGGGCGTGCCGGCGGTCGTGGACCTCGCGGTCATGCGCGACGCGATGGCCGACCTGGGCGGCGACCCGGCGCGTGTGAACCCGCTCGTGCCGGCGGACCTCGTGATCGACCACTCGGTCCAGATCGACGCCTGGGGCGGCGCCGGCGCCTTTGCCCTCAATGTGGAGCGCGAGTACGAGCGCAACGGCGAGCGATACCAGCTGCTGCGCTGGGCCCAGACCGCGTTCCGCGACCTGCGCGTGGTGCCACCCGGCACGGGGATCATCCACCAGGTCAACCTCGAGTTCCTGGCCACCGTCGTGGCCGACCGGGCGGACGAGGCGGGCAGGGTGGCGTTTCCCGACACCCTGGTCGGGACCGACTCCCACACGACGATGATCAACGGGCTCGGCGTCCTGGGCTACGGCGTCGGCGGCATCGAGGCCGAGGCCGTCCTGCTCGGCCAGCCGCTCTACCAGCCCATGCCCCGGATCGTGGGCGTGCGCCTCAGGGGCCAGCTGCCCGCGGCGGCGACCGCGACCGACCTCGTGCTCGTGATCACCGAGATGCTGCGCGGGTTCGGCGTCGTCGGGTCGTTCGTCGAGTTCGCGGGAGACGGCCTCGCCAGCCTCGCGCTCGCGGACCGGGCCACGATCTCCAACATGAGCCCGGAGTTCGGTGCCACCGCCACGCTGTTCCCGATCGACGACGAGACGCTCGCCTATCTCCGGCTCACTGGCCGGCCGGCCGAGCGGGTGGACCTCGTCGAGCGGTATGCGAAGGCGCAGGGCCTGTGGCGCGAGCCCGGGACCGGCCCCGACTTCGACGCGCTGCTGGAGCTGGACCTCGGCACCGTCGAGCCGTCGCTCGCTGGGCCCCGCCGACCCCAGGACCGGGTCGGGCTGGCCGGGCTCGGCGACAACTTCCGGACGGCGTTCCCGAACACCGTGGGCGTCGCCCCGACCCTCATCGCGGCGGGCGGCCGTGAGGTCGAGGTGGGCCACGGCTCGGTGGCGATCGCCGCGATCACCTCGTGCACGAACACGTCCAACCCGACCGTGATGGTCGGCGCCGGGCTGCTGGCCCGGAACGCGGTTGCCCGGGGGCTCACCGTGTCACCCGCGGTCAAGACCTCGCTCGCACCCGGGTCGCGGGCTGTGACGGGCTACCTCGAGCGCGCCGGCCTGATGGCGCCCCTGGCCGATCTCGGGTTCGCGCTGGCCGGCTACGGCTGCACGACGTGCATCGGCAACTCGGGGCCGCTCGACCAGCCCGTGGCCGCGGCCATCGAGAGCAACGAGCTCGTGGTGGCGGCGGTCCTGTCGGGCAACCGCAACTTCGAGGGACGGATCCACCCGCTCGTGCGCGCCGCGTACCTGGCCTCGCCGCCGCTCGTCGTGGCCTTTGCGCTGGCCGGCCGGGTGGACGTGGACCTGACCGCGGAGCCGCTGGGCACCGGGACCGACGGGCGACCCGTGATGCTGGCCGAGATCTGGCCCACGCCCGACGAGATCCGGGCCGTCATCGGCCGGGCCATCGATCCCGAGCTGTTCCGCCAGACGTACGCATCGGTGTTCGACGGCGACGATCGGTGGCGGGCGCTGCCGATCCCCGACGGCGACCGGTACGCGTGGGCCGACGGCTCCACCTACATCGCCAAGCCACCGTTCTTCGATGGCCTCACGATGGAGCCGGCGCCGCTCGCCGACATCGACGGCGCGCGGGTGCTCGCCCTGCTCGGCGATTCCGTGACCACCGACCACATCAGCCCCGCCGGCTCGATCGCCGCGGGATCGCCCGCCGGCCAGTGGCTGCAGGCACACGGCGTGGCGCCGCTCGACTTCAACTCCTACGGGTCCCGTCGCGGTCACCACGAGGTGATGATGCGCGGCACGTTCGCCAACATCCGGCTGCGCAACGGCCTGGTGGAAGGGACGGAGGGGCCGTACACGGTCCACCTGCCGGACGGCGAGCAGATGTTCATCTACGACGCCGCGATGACATACCAGCCGGAGGGCGTGCCGCTGATCCTGATCGCCGGCCGGGAGTACGGCTCCGGCTCGTCGCGCGACTGGGCGGCAAAGGGCACCGCGCTGCTCGGGGTCCGTGCCGTCATCGCGGAGAGCTACGAGCGGATCCACCGCTCCAACCTCATCGGCATGGGCGTCCTGCCCCTGCAGTTCCTGCCGGGCGAGAGTGCCGCGTCGATCGGGCTGACCGGCCGCGAGGCGTTCTCGATCGCCGGCCTGGCCGACCTCACGCCACGCCAGCAGGTCACGGTGACCGCCCGGTCGGATGACGGCGCGTCGGAGCGCAGCTTCCGAGCGATCGCGCGGCTCGACGGCTTGATCGAGGTCGAGTACCTGCGCCAGGGTGGCATCCTGCCGGCGGTGCTGCGCCGGCTGGCGGCGCACTGACGAGCGCCGTCCCCTGCCGGTGGAGCGGTCCGCCGCCGCTCGGCCACCATCGGGATGGGACAGCACGAAGCCCCCTGGGGAGACAGGGGGCTTCGCTTGTGCGGAGGCCCCTGGGGCGCGGGGAGGAGACCGCGTCGCATGGGGTCCTTCGGGATTGCGACGGCCTGCCCCCCGGTCGTGTGACGCGCGTGGATTCGGATCTGCCGACCGGGAGCGACGGGGACGGGGCCGGGAGGATGGTGGGCGATACTGGACTCGAACCAGTGACCTCACGGATGTGAACCGTGCGCTCTAACCAACTGAGCTAATCGCCCGGGGGCCCCGAGGGGGATCGCATTCTACAGCCGACCAGAGCGGTTGCGCCCGATGCGACCTCGATGCGCCCGATGCGAGGACTGGTCAGATGCGCAGCTCCGGCCACCGCTCCAGCACGCGGCTCGCCGGCAGACCACTCAGGACGACGAGCTTGGTCCGGCTGGTGGCGCCAGCCGCGAGCCGGACGTCGCTGCGCGGCACATCGAGCGCATCGGCGAGCAGACGCAGCAACGCCTGGTTGGCCGCCCCGTCGACGGCCGGCGCGGCCACCCTGGCGCGCAGGACCCCGTCGACCACCCCCTCGATCCTGTCGGCACCACCCCGGGGTGTCAAGCGGACCGCGAACCGGACCTCCCCGGGATCCCTGGGGCTCACAGCACGGCGCGCCACAGTGCGCCGAGGATGATCAGCACGAGGAAGCTCGAGAAGTCGAACATCCCGGTCGGAGGGAGCATCCGCCGGACCGGCGCCAGGATGGGCTCGGTGGCCTGGATCAGGAACGCCGCGAGCCGGGATCGACCGGTGGGATCGAACCAGCTGATCAGGATCCGGCCCAGCACCAGCAGCCACAGGATCGCGAAGATCAGGCCGACCAAGACTTGCACGAGCGGGCCCATCAAGCCGAGTCTAGCAGCGTCCCCCCCGACGGTCCCGGCATGGGTTGTATCGCCCTACAGATCCGTGGCAGCGACGGCCGCATCCGGCAACCGCGGCGGCCGGTCGCCGAACAACGCCCGGCCGACGCGGACGATGGTCGCCCCTTCCTCGATCGCGATCTCGAAGTCGTCGCTCATGCCCATCGAGAGCTCGGCGCCCAGGGACGGATGCAGCGACCGGAGCTCGGCCGACAGCTCGCGCAGGGCGCGGAACGTGGGCCGGGCATCCTCCGGCGCTGGAACGAGGCGGCCGATCGTCATCAGGCCCTCGATCCGGAGACCGGCCAGCTGGAGCAGCGCCGGCAGGGCCGACGCCACCCCGGCCGGATCGAAGCCCGCCTTGCCCGGATCGTCCCCGACGTTGACCTGGAGCAGGACCGGCAGCGGGCTGGACGGCCGCAGCTCGCCGGCAAGCCGGTCCAGGCGACGCGCCAGATCGAGCGCGTCCACGGTCTGGATCATCTGGAACAGCTCCACGGCGCGGCGCGCCTTGTTGGACTGGAGCGGACCGACCAGGTGCCATCGAGCACCCGGGACGTCCGGGATCTTGGCCATCGCCTCCTGGACGCGGTTCTCACCCAGCAGGTCGAGCCCCGCGGCGACGGCCGCACGGACCCGATCCGGCGGCACGGTCTTGGACACCGCGACCAGGGTCACCGTCGCCGGGTCACGGCCCGCACGCGAAGCGGCGGCCGCGATGCGGTCACGGACAGCCCGGTAGGCGACTGCGAACGCCTCGACCACGGCGCCGTCCGGTGGCGCGCCGGTCACGCGCGGCAGGCGGAGCGGGCCGGCCGGAGTGGCGGCCGCCGGGAGGGGCCGTCCGGAGCCGGGCGGCCGTCCGTCATCGCCGGCTCAACGGCGCCGGAGGAAGCTCGGGATCTCGAGATCGTCCGCGTCGTACGCGGGACGGCGTGCCGGTTGCTCGCCGACGGTCCGCTCGGGCCGGACAAGGGCCGCAAGGCTCTCGTCGCGCACCGGGGCGGTCTCGCGGTCTGCCGACTCGGTTCGCTGGCGCTCGAGCGTCTCGAGGTAGTCCCTGGAGGGCACGGTGGCGCCGGACCCGGCAGCCGCCGGAGCGGACCGGACGCTGGTGCCGGCGGTGACACGCTCCGCTGCTGCGGTGCGTGCAACCTCGGGACGGCGGCGGGCATCGAAGCCCGTCGCGATCACGGTGATCATCACCTCTTCGCCCAGCCGCTCGTTGAAGCTGGTCCCGAAGATGATGTTGGCCTCAGGATCCGCGGCGGCGCGGATCTCCTCGGCGGCCTCGGTGACCTCCCACAGGGTGAGGTTCGAGGAGCCGGTGATGTTGAACAGGATGCCCTGCGCACCGGCGATGTTGATCTCCAGCAGCGGGCTTGCGACGGCCTGCCGGGCCGCCTCCAGCGCCCGGTTCTCGCCGGCCGCGCGGCCGATGCCCATCAGCGCCGAACCGGCGTCCTTCATGATCGCGCGCACGTCGGCGAAGTCGAGGTTGATGAGCCCGGGCTCCGTGATGATGTCGCTGATGCCGGCCACGCCCTGGCGCAGCACGTCGTCGACGACCCGGAACGCATCCACGATCGAGGTGTTCTTCTGGACGACGTCCCGGAGGCGGTCGTTGGGGATCGTGATCAGAGTGTCGACCTTGAGCTTCAGGTCCTCCGCGGCCTTCTCGGCCACGAGCTTGCGCCGGCTGCCCTCGAAGCTGAACGGCTTGGTCACGACGCCGATCGTGAGCGCACCCTGCTCCTTGGCAATCTCCGCCACGACGGGTGCGGCGCCGGAGCCCGTTCCGCCACCGAGGCCTGCGGTGATGAACACCATGTCCGAGTCGGCGATCGCCTCGGCGATCTTGTCCCGGTCCTCCTCCGCGGC
The DNA here is from genome assembly GCA_963849495.1 of uncultured Chloroflexia bacterium. GTDB lineage: Bacteria > Chloroflexota > Limnocylindria > Limnocylindrales > CSP1-4 > CAIXZV01. The sequence goes on from CAWKHN010000021.1 coordinate 29,942, forward strand.
ACGCTGGCCGATCGTGGCGTCGCCGCCGGCGCCGAGGCCGCGCGTGATCTTGTCGCCGATGCGGATCTTGTGGGGTGCGTCAGACTGCAGCAGCGCCTGGGCATCCGTGTTGCAGGCGATGAACTCGACGCCCATCATCTCCGCCCGGATCATGCGGTTGACGGCATTGCTGCCACCGCCGCCGATACCGATGACGCGGATCAGGGCGAAGTTCTCGGAATCCGACCGCAGCGGCATCGGGCGCTCTCCTCACATGGCGCGGGTGTGGCGTCAGGACACGGCCCCGCTCGCCCCCTGGCTGCCGGTCCCGGTTCGCCGGCGCCTGGGGTCCCTCGGGCTTGGGCGGAGTATACCCGCGCCGCCGGTCTCGTGGTCACCCGCAGAATCGGTGCTCTGCACCCGTCCGAGCTGCCGCGCCGCGGGCCGGTGACCGGGTCGAGCTAGCCCGGAAGGAAGGCCAGACGCACCTTTCGGGTCGGGTTGTCGGCGTTCGGATCGACCAGGGCGATCGACTGCCAGGTGCCGAGCGTGAGCTTCCCGGACAGCACCGGGACGGTGAGCGACGGCGGCGCCAGCAGTGGCAGGACGTGGTCCGCACCGTGACCCGGCGAGCCGTGGTGGTGGGTCCAGCGATCGTCGCGCGGCAGCAGCCGGTCGAGCGCCTTCATCGCGTCCTCCTCGGACCCGGAGCCGAGTTCCAGGACGACGAGCCCTGCCGTTGCGTGGGGGACGAACACCGATAGCAGGCCATCGCCGCCATCGGAGGCATCGGCGGCGAACCGGACGCAGGCCGGCGTGAGGTCCGTGAGCCCGCGGTCGCGACCGGTCCGCACCTCGAGCTCCACCGAGCGCATCGCCCGCGCGCCTAGGGGAAGATGCTGCGGATCGCGTCCCGGATCCGGCCCAGGCCCCCGCTGCCCGGCGCCGATTCATAGCGCACCGGCTCGCCCATCGCGAGGGACGCCGCTCCCCATCGAAGAAGGCCGACGGCGGTGGCGTACGAGGGATCCTGGATCGTGTCCACGAGCCCGCCGATCCCGGCCGGACCCGCGACCCGGACCGGCATCTGGAGCACCTCGCGGCCGAGCTCCGCGGTCCCGGCCAGCTGTGCCCCGCCACCGGTCAGGATGATCCCGGCCGGCAGCATGCCGTGGCCGCTGCGCGTCATCTCGCTGCGCAGGAGCTCGAAGGTCTCGCGCATCCGCGCCTCGATGATCCGGCACATCTCCTCGCGGCTCACCGTCCGGCCGGCTTCCTCGCCGAGGACCGAGACGCCGATCTCCTCGTCCTCGATGTTGCGCAGGTCGCAGGTCCCGTGGCGGACCTTGAGCTCCTCGGCGATCTGGAGCGTCGTCTTGATCCCGATGGCGACGTCGTTGGTCACGTTGGTGCCGCCCACCGGCAGCACCGAGGTATGGAACGGGGAGCCGTCCGCGAACAGCGCGAGGTCGATGGTCCCGGCCCCGATGTCGGCGACCGCGACACCCAGCTCCTTCTCGGTCTCGCTGAGCACCGCTTCGGCCGAGGCGAGGGCGTTGACCACCAGCTCGTCGATCTTCACCCCGGCCGCCTGCACGCATTTGCTCAGGTTCTGGACGGACGTCGCGGATGCGGACACGATGTGGGCCTCCACCTCGAGCCGCAGCGCGCTCATTCCGAGCGGATCCTTGACGCCCTCCTGGCCGTCGACCGTGAAGTCACGCCGCTGGACGTGGAGGACCTCGCGGTTCGACGGGATCGAGACCGCACGCGCGACCTCGATGGCCCGGTTGATGTCCTCGCGCGTCACCTCCCGATGGTGTGCGGTGACCGCGACCTGTCCTTTCGAGTTGAGGCTCTCGACGTTGCTGCCGCCCACGCCCACGAACGCTCGATCGATCTTCCAGCCCGACAGGCGTTCCGAGCGCTCGACGGCGTCGGCGATCGAGCGGACGGTCTGGTCGATGTTGACGACCACGCCCTTCTTGAGGCCCGAGGACGGCACGGTGCCGTGGCCCATGATCGTCAGGCGCCCGTCCCGGCTGATCTCGCCGATGAGCGCGCACACCTTGGACGTGCCGACGTCGATGCCGACGAGAACCGCTTCCCGTTCCACCTGCCTGTCGTCCCTCGCTGTGTTGGCGGCTCGTGGCGTCCGAGCCGGGCCTGTCAGATGAAGTGGCGCCGGATGAGCGCGACGTTGTTGAAGATTCGGAACCCGAAGTTGATGAGGGCGACGAGGTAGAGGTCCAGGCTCAGCCGGTCGCCGATGAAGGTCAGCAGGACGGCCACGATCGCGTTCGTGAGGAAGCCGCTGATGAAGATCCGATTGTCGTAGACGCCGTCGAGCTCCGCCCGAACGGCCCCGAGAACAGAATCCAGCGCGGCGAGGATCGCCACGGCGGAGTAGCGCGAGAACTCGAAGCTGACGTTGACGTTGAGGACAAGCCCCGCCAGCACGCCGACGAGAAGACCCACGAGGGGCAGGAGCAAGGCGGGGAGCCTCCGTCCGGAAGAGCGTTCACGTAACGCTACCAGACCCCCGGTCGATGGGGTGTCCGCTCCCGTCACCGGGCCGGCATCGATCATGGCTTGGGCGACGGGGTGGGTGTCGGTCTCGGGATGTAGGTCCCGCTGTGATCGTCGGCGAGGATGATCCGGAGCACCGTGGCCTCCCGGCCCAGGATCAGGCTGCGCAGCAGGCGCACCTGGCCCGGGATCAGGTCCGTCTTGCGCAGGGTCGGGGTGTAGAACCCGAACACCGCGGTCCACCCGATGGGCTCGGCCTGGACCGTGAAGCCGTCGGTGTCGTCGACCCGGATGTCCAGCCGGGATGCGGCACTGCCGACGTCCGCGGGCGTGAGGGACCCGATCCGGAGCGCGGCGTCGAGCGAGACCGGATCAAGCGTCGAACCGACGGTCAGCGACTGCGACCCCGACCGCCCGTCATCGACCACCGGCGGCGGCGCGCCGGGCGGCGACCCGTCCCCGAGCTCACCGAACAGGAACCCGGTCCCGTCGACGAGGAACTTGTGGGAGCCGACCTGCCACACGAGCAGGGCCTGTCGCTCCTCGACCGAGACCCGGATCGTGTCGGGCAGCGCGACCGAGACGTGGGCGGCACGGATGGCCGGGATCTTGAGCAGGCGATCGACGAGGTCGCTGGTCCGAAGCGCGAACAGGTTCTCGCCCGGCGGCACCGCCATGGCGTCCAGGACCGCCGACTCGCCGGACCAGGTCGCACCAGTGATCTCGGTGTGGCGAGCGGAGAACGCATCCGAGGAGGCGGCGCCGTACAGACCGGCGACGGCGGCGAGGATCACGAGCAGCGCACCGGCCCGGGTCGGGGTCAGGCCCGCCGATGACCGCCGTACCGATCGCGTTCGCCGGAGCCGCCCGCCCGGGTGGGCACCGGGACGCAGGGCCGAGGGCCGCCGGGGGTGCGCGGCAGGCGACGACGTGCGGCGGCCCGGCGGTCGCAGCCCGCTCACCGGCCACCCCGCGCAGGTCGAGGCATCAGGCGCCCGTCCGTGATCGGTTCGTCATCGGGGCAAATCCGCGGCGGTGAGGCGGTGGCGGGCCCTCGCCGCATGTCGTTCCAGGGCAAGGTCCACGATGCGCCGACACACGGCCCCGAAGTCGTACCCGGCCACCCGGGGCAGCGTGGGAAACAGGCTGATCGGGGTGAAGCCCGGGATGGTGTTGAGCTCGGACACGACCAACTCGTCGCCGGCAAGCAGGACGTCGATCCGGGCAAAGCCCTCGCAGCCGACGGCCCGGTACGTGTCGCGGGCGAGCTTGAGGATGGTCGCCCGCTGCGCCGGGGTGACCTCGGCGGTCTGCGTCGTCTCCGACAGGCCGGGCGTGTACTTCGCCTGGTAGTCGTAGAACTCGTGACCCGACAGGATCTCGCCGGGACCGTAGACCTCCATCTCCTCGGGTTCGTTGCCGATCACGGCCACCTCGAGGTCCCGGGCGCCGGCCAGGTATCGCTCGACCAACACGAGGTCGTCGTGGCGGAACGCAAGGTCCAGGGCTGCCGCTCGCTCCCCGGCCGTGTGGGCGAGCGTCATCCCCACGGAGCTGCCGAGGCGCGCCGGCTTGACCATCAGCCGGGGGTCGCCGGTGCCGGCGGCAAACGACTCGAGCTCGGCCAGGACCGCATCCGGGCTGCGGGTCCAGCGAGCGGCGCGGACCTCCCGCCAGTCCACGACCGGGATGCCCAGGCCGCGCACGAGCCGCTTGAAGATCGCCTTGTCCATCCCGATCGCGGAGGCAGCAACGCCGGACCCGGTATAGGCGAGACCGGCCGCCTCGCACAGCGCCTGGGCCGTCCCGTCCTCACCGAACGGGCCATGGAGGGCCAGCGCGACCACGGGGCGGCTGGGTCGGGCAGCGAGCGAATCGAGGGCGACCCCGGCATCGAGCGGTCCAGCGGCGCCCAGTGTGGCCGGGTCGTCGTAGGCGGCCTGCGGCCGTTCGTCGCGGCGGTGGTCCGCGGGCAGCTGCCACCAGCGGCCGTCGAGGTCGATCAGCCACTGGTCCAGCGGATAGCCGGAGGCGCGCAGCGCGTCGGCGATCGCGGTCCCGGACACGATCGAGACGTCGTGCTCGGCCGACGGCCCGCCGAACACGACGACGATCGGCGTCGTGGCGGGATCGTGGCGCAGCGGCGGCACGGGCATCAGGAGACCTCCTCGCCGGTCCAGCCGGACCAGTCGCCGACGAACTCCACCTCGAACACGAGCTCGACACCGTGCCGCGCGCGGACCACCGCCTGAACGTGCTCGGCCAGGCGCCGCACGTCGGACGCGGTGCCCGTGTGGTCGTTGACGATGAAGTTGGCGTGCTTCTCGGAGACCATGGCGCCGCCGATCCGGTGACCCTTGAGGCCGAGGGCATCGATCAGCCGGCCGGCCGAGTCGCCCGGCGGGTTGCGGAACACGCTGCCTGCCGACGGAATGCCGAGCGGCTGGTGCTCCCGGCGCCAGCGGCGGATCTCCTCCAGGCGGGCCCGGATCTCGTCTGGATCGCCGGGCCGGAGGAGGAACGTCGCGGCCAGCACGACCTCCGCCGGGCCGTGATCCACCCCGGCCGCAGCCCCGGTGGTGGCCGCAGCCTCGGTCGCGGCCTTGAACCGGCTGTGGCGGTAGGCGAAGCCGAGCTCGTCGACAGGCACGATGCGCTCGCTCGAGTCCGCCAGCATGACCGTCGCCGACTCGAGCACGTGCGCGGTGTCGCTCTCGTGGGCGCCGGCGTTTGCCCATACCGCCCCGCCCACCGTGCCCGGGATCGCCAGGCCGTACTCCAGGCCACCGAGGCCAGCCTTCTGCGTCTCGGTCGCGGCGCGTGCCATCGGAACACCGGCGTCGGCGCGGTAACGATCGCCCTCCACCTGCGACGCTTCGGCGCGGTTCTGGACCACCAGGCCGCGAAACCCGGCGTCGGAGATCACGAGGTTGCTGCCGCGCCCCAGGATGAACAGCGGGATCGCGCGCGCGCGAGCGAACCTGATGAGGGCCCGCAACTCGAACAGGTTGCGCGAGACCGCGAACAGGTCCGCGGGACCGCCGACGCGCATCGTCGTGAACCGTGCGAGGCGCTCGTCGCGGACCGTCTTGACGCCGATCCGCCGCTGGATCTCGGAGCCGACCGTGAAGGCGTCGAAGGCCGGCGGGGGCGTCATGGACGCGGCCCGCGTGCGATCGCGTCGACCTCGGCGGCACTCGGCAGCGGATCATGCCGCGCCACCGCGAGCACGAGATCGGCGACGGCCTCGGCGGCATCCGGCCGGGCGAGCTCCCGGGCGGCTGCGGACATCGTTGCATGGCGCGCGGGATCCGCCAGCAGGCCCGCCACGTCGACCAGCCGGTCGGCGTCGAGGGCCTCGTCCTCGACGAGGATGGCGGCCCCGGAGCGCGCATAGGCCTCGGCATTGAGGCGCTGGTGCCCGGCGGCATGCGGATACGGGACGATCACCACCGGCAGCGCGAACGCCGCCGCCTCCGCCAGGGTCGATGCCCCGGCCCGGACGACGGCCAGGTCGGCAGCGGCGAGGGCCGCCTCCATGTCGTCGACCAGGAACGGGAATGGGCGGTAGCGGTCCTGCAGACCGGCAGGCAGCGTCTCGCGGGCCGTGAGGGCGGCGGCGTACCCGTCATCGCCCGTGACATGGATGACGCGCACCCTCTCCACCAGGCGCGGCAGGGCCTCGAGGACTGCATCGTTGAACCGCCGGACCGCCTGGGAGCCGCCGAACACCAGCAGGATCCGCTCGCCGGGCCGGTTGCCGAACCGGGACCGGGCCTCGTCCACGTCCACGCCGCCCGTGGGCCGGATGGGCGTCCCGGTCACGAACGTCCGCGGATGTCCGAGCGTGCCGGCGGTCTCCGGGTGGCTTACCGTCACCACGGTGGCCAGACGAGCGACGAAGCGGACGCTGCGGCCGGGGATCACGTTGCCGTCCCACAGCACGCTCGGGATGCGCAGCAGCCACGCGGCGAGGAGCGTGGGGATCGCGACATATCCCCCGGTCGTGAAGATCGCTGCGGGGCGGCGGGCAAGCATCAGGCCGAACGCCTGCGGGATCGAGAGCCCCAGGCGAATCGGATCCAGGACGAGGTGGGCGTCCCGGCCCGCGGAGCGCAGCGATCGAAGGAGCAGCCGGCGCAGGCGCACGCCCGCCGCCGGGACGAGCGACGCCTCGAGTCCGCGGTGCCCGCCCAGCCAGCCGAGCTCAGGCGCGCCGGGTCGTGCGCGGAGCGACCGGACGACGGCGAGGGCCGGGTAGATATGACCGCCCGTTCCCCCGCCCGCGATCAGCAGGCGCATCGTTCCAGGTTCCTTTCTCGACGGTTTCGCGGGATATCGACAGCAGGATGCCCACGGCCGCGAAGCTGACGATCAGCGATGAGCCGCCGGCCGAGACGAACGGCAGCGGGATGCCGGTGATCGGGATCAGCCCCACGACCACCGCCATGTTGATGAACGCCTGGATGCAGATCCAGCCCGTGATCCCCGCCGCGAGCAACGCCCCGAACGTGTCCGGGGCCCCGAGCGAGGTCCGGATGCCGAGGTAGGCGAAGGCGAGGAACAGGACGATCACGAGCCCCGCCCCGAGCAGCCCGAACTCCTCGCCGATGATCGCGAAGATGAAGTCGCTCGACGCGTTCGGCAGGAACAGGCCGCCGGCCAGCCGGCTCTCGCCCAGACCAGCCCCGAACAGCCCGCCCAGGGCCAGGGCGAAGTAGCCCTGGATGCTGTGGAACCCGAGGCCGGACGCGTCGCTCCAGGGGTTCAGCCAGGCCGTGATCCGGTCCATCTGGTAGCCCTGCATGAACATCCGGACCGCGATCGGCCCGCCCACCGCCGCGAGCCCGACGAGGTGGACCAGGCTGGCCCCGGCAAGGAAGAACATCATCAGCGCGGTGAACCCGAGCACCGACGCAGTTCCCAGGTCGGGCTCGCGCAGCACCAGCATCACCACGGGGCCGATGATCACCAGGAACGGCAGCGTGCCCGACCGGAAGCCGTGGACGGCGCTCCCCCGCTTTGCGAACCAGTGGGCGAGGTAGATGACGAGGGCCAGCTTCATGAACTCGGCCGGGTGCACGGCGGGCAGCGGCCCGATGCGCAGCCAGCGCGCGGAGCCGCCGACGACCACGTTGATCCCCGGCACGAAGACGAGCAGCAGCGCGACGATCCCGATCAGGAACAGGGGGACCGACACGACCCGCAGCCAGCGGTAGTCGACCCGCATCATCACCACCATCGCGATCACGCCCAGCGCCGCCCACTGGATCTGCGGCCCGACGATCGCGAACGTGTCGTCCGACTGGAGGTACGCCTTCATCGCGGACGAGGAATAGACCATCAGGATCCCGATCGCGGCCAGGGCGACGGTCGCGACGAGGATCCCGTACTCGGGTTCGTGGCGGTCGCGTTGCAGCACGTCCGGGGTGCGTGGACGGACGGCGGCCCGGAGGAGCGGCATCGTGGTGCTCATGCGGGCCTCCCGTTGCTGGGCTGTCCGCCGGCCGCGAGGCGGGCGACGGCAGCGATGAATGCGCGACCCCTGGCCGCGTAGTCCTCGAACATGTCGAACGACGCGGCCGCAGGGCTCAGCACGACCGTGGCGATCTCTCCCGGCGCCCGGCCGGCGAGCGTCTCCCGCGCGAGCCCGTGCGCGATGGTCACGGCCTCGTCCATCGTGCCCGCATGGGCGGTCCGCCCGAGGCCGGCCCCGCGGAACAGGGCGTCCAGCGTCGGGCCGCTCTCCCCGATGAGCACCGCCGCGACCGCCGTCGACGCGACCACCCGCGCAAGCTCGGTGAGGTCGACGCCCTTGTCGCGCCCGCCGGCGATGAGGACGATCGGCGCCGGGAACGCGCGAAGCGCGGCGATCACCGCGTCCGGCTGCGTGCCCTGCGAGTCGTTCACGAACCGGACCCCGTCGACGAGCGCGACCGACTGGAGCCGGTGCTCGACGCCGGTGAACCCGGCGGCCGCCCGGCGGATCGCATCCGGCGCGACCCCGAACAGCATCCCGACGGCGATCGCGGCGAGCGCGTTCGACACGTTGTGCCGCCCGGGGATGCCGAGCTCGTCGACCGGCATGATCCCGCCGCCCGGCCCGGCCGCCGCGACCCCGCCCCCGGCAAGCGGCAGCCGCTCCACGGCGGCGGCCACGATCCACTCATCCACGACGCCCAGCCCCCCGGGCACCGGCCGATCGTCCCGGTACAGGACGGCGGGAGCCGTGCCCAGCCCCGCGTAGCCACCGACGACCGGGTCCTCCAGGTTGAGCACCAGAGCGCCGTCCGGGTCCACCAGCTCGGCGAGGCGCCGCTTGACGCGCCGGTAGGCGTCCACGGAGCCGTGGCGGTCGAGATGGTCCGAGGTCACGTTGGTGTACACCGCCACCGTCGTTCCCCGGGAGAGGGCGGGCAGCTGCAGCTCGGACAGCTCCACGACGACGCGGTGGTCCGGCGTGAGCCGCGGCAGGTGCTCGACCAGGGGCAGGCCGATGTTGCCGCCGAGGACGGCCGGGTGGAGGGGATCCGCGGCCAGGATGGCGTGGGCCAGGGACGCGGTCGTGGTCTTGCCCTTGGTGCCGGTGACCCCCACCGTGGGCGCCGGGCACAGGCGGAGGAACAGATCCGTCTCGCTGACCAGGGCGGGGGCCTGCGGGTCACCGGCCGCTCGCGCCTCCGTCAGGGCCTTGAGCCGGGCACGCAGCCGCGGCTCCGTCGTCGGGTAGTCGGGGGTGATCGAGGGCGAGGTCGTGACCAGGGCTGCATCGGCCCACGTCGATTCGGGCTCCACATCGGGTCCGAGACGCAGGCTGACCCGGCGATCGCCCAGCTGCTCGATCGCCGCCGCCAGCTCCGCCGACCGTCGGGCGTCGTAGACGGTCACCCGGGCCCCGGCGTCGGCGAGGAACCGCGCGAGCGAGATCCCGCTGCGGGCGAGCCCGAGCACCGTGACCGGCCGGTCCGCAAGCGCGCCGGCGCGCACGTCGTCGAGCGTCAGGGCATCGATGTCCAGCGGTCCGGCGTGCGTCATCTCAGCGCAGCGCATTGATCGAGGCCAGGAACATCGTGACGCCCAGGAGCCCGGCGAGGATGCCCACGATCCAGAACCGGAGCGTGATCTTCTCCTCGTCCCAGCCGCCCAGCTCGAAGTGGTGGTGAAGCGGCGCCATCCTGAACACCCGCTTGCCGCCGGAGAGCTTGAAGTACCCGATCTGAATGATGTCCGAGGCCGTCTCGACGACGAAGATCAGCCCGATCAGGGGCAGCACCAGGATCTGGCCGGTGATGAGGGCGACGACGGCCAGGGTCGCCCCGAGCGCCAGGGACCCCGAATCGCCCATGAACACCTGGGCCGGATGGACGTTGAACCACAGGAACCCGAGCAGCGCACCGATGATCAGGGCGCACAGGAAGGCCGTGTTGGGCTGCACGGGCTCGTTGAGCAGCGCGATGATCAGGAACGAGACGAACGCGAACACCAGTGTCCCGCCCGCCAGGCCGTCGAGCCCGTCCGTGATGTTCACGCCATTCGATGCCGCGACGATCGCGAAGGCGGCAAACGCGACGTACAGCCAGGGATCGATGGTCACGTCGCCCACGAACGGCACCCGAAACCCGGACAGCGCGTAGGTGTTCTGGATCTGCCACGCCACGGCGATGGCGACCACCGTCTGCCACAGCAGCTTCTGGCGGGCGCGGATCCCCTCCCCCGTGCGGGCATTGAGATAGTCGTCCGCCGCGCCGAGCAGGCCGACGAACCCGAGCGTCGCGAGCGGGGCGATGACCCCACCTTCGACCGGCCAGCGCAGGACCACGAACATCGTCACCACCACGCCGATGATCAGCAGGCCACCCATCGTGGGCGTCCCGCCCTTCACCATGTGGCTCTGGGGCCCTTCCTCGCGGATCTGCTTCGCGAACCCGAAATGCCGCAGCATGCGGATGTACGGGGGCATCAGGATCACGACCAGCGCGAACGCCAGGAGCAGGCCCTGGAGGAGCTCGAGGGTCATCGCGGGCGATCCGGGGCCAGGCCGGCCACGAGCGCCTCGATGAGCACCTCCAGGCCGACGCCGAGCCGGTCCCGCTCGGTCTCCTCGAGCCCGATCCCACGGGACGCCTTGACCAGCACGACGTCACCCGCCCCGACCCGGGCAATCGCCTCGACGATCGCCTCGTGACGGGTCCCGGCAGGGACGACGCTGGCGGCCGGCATGCCGGCCGCACGGGCACCCTCGACGATCGCCGCCGCTCCGCCGCCCGGCGCCCCCGCGGCGACGATCAGCAGGTCGGCGGCCGCGGCGGCGGCCGCACCGACGGCGCGATGACCGGAGACCGATTCCGGCCCCAGCTCGAGCATCTGGCCCAGGATCGCCACCCGCCGCCCGGACAGCCCCGCGAGCAGCTCGAGGGCGGCCTGGACCGATCCCGGCGAGGCGTTGTACGCGTCGTCGATGATCACCACCTCGCCGGCCCGGATCACCGCCGAGCGATGCGGCGGCGTTCCCGGGTCCGCCAGTCCCGGCACGACCTCGTCGAGGGTCATGCCCGCGGCGAGCCCGGCCGCGGTCGCAGCGAGCGCGTTGTGGACGGCCATCCTGCCCAGCCCGTGGATGGTCACCTCGCGCTCGGCCGCCGCTGCATGGAGCCGGAAGCGCATGCCCTCGAGCCCCAGTGACGCGATATCCGTTGCCCGGACGCCTGCATCGGCCGCGAACCCGTACGTCAGGCTCATGGCGGCCGTCCGCGACGCCATCCGGCGAACCCGGTCATCGTCCGCGTTGAGGACGGCGACACCGCCGTCCGAGGCCGGTGGCAACGCCTCGACCAGCTCGGCCTTCGCGTCCTCGATCGCGTCCAGGCTGCCGATCCTCGAGAGGTGAACGGGCTGGACCGCCGTCACCACCCCGATCGACGGCCGGCCGATCGCCGCCAGGTCCCGGATCTCGCCGCGCGCGTACATCCCCATCTCGAGGACCGCCGCCCCATGCTCCGGCCCCAGCCGCAGAACCGTCAGAGGCAGCCCGATCTCGTTGTTCTGGTTGCCCTCGGAGCGGAGGGTCGTGAAGCGGCGGGCGAGGACCGCGGCCACCGCCTCCTTGGTGGACGTCTTGGCGATGCTGCCGGTGATCCCGACCACGATCGGCTCGAACCGCCGGCGCCACGCCGCCGCCACGGCATGCAGACCGCGCAGCGGATCGAGCACCAGCACGACGGTCACGTCACCCAGTGCATCCATGGACGGCTCGCCCCTGCCCGGGTCCGGGACCCGTCCGACCATCAGGGCGGCGGCACCGGCGATCGCCGCGTCCGCGAGATAACGGTGGCCGTCGGTGCGCTCGCCGACCAGGGCCACGAACAGCTCGCCGGGTGAGACGAGCCGGGAGTCGACCGCCGCGCCCCGGATCGGACGCGCGCTCCGGCGCAGGAGCGTGCCACCGGTCGCGGCGACGAGATCGTCGGCCGTCATCGCCGGGTCTGGGCCGGCGCCTGGGTCAGTGGCGGCCCGGGGAGCCACCCCACCGGCGTCGCCCGGATGGCGATCGGGCGAGTCGGAGCGCATCGACCGTCCGGGGTCCGTCACGCCCGCGAGTGTCGCACAGGCAACCGTCACGGGTTGGACACGGCCGTGACCGGTGCCGCCTGCGGGTCCGGGATGAGGTCGGGCGTCGTGATCGCGTCATGGGCGATCCGGCGGAAGAGCTCGAACGACATCACCGGCATCTCCTGGTACCCCTGCCGGATCACGGTCGGGGTCCCCTCCTCGATCCGGACCGCGACGACCAGGTCCGGGTGGCCCTTCTGGCGGCCGATGTAGCCGATGAACGAGTAGTTGAACATGTTGACCTTCCAGGCGCCCTTGGCCGCATCCCAGATCTGGGCCGTGCCGCTCTTGCCGCCGACGTCGAAGCCCGGGATGAGGGTCCGGCTGCTGTAGAAGGGCACCGAGGTGACGACGTGGTTCAACAGGCCCTGGAGGGCCACCGACATCTGGGGTGTGATGACCTGGCCCTTGTCGATCGGCTGGGTCTCCTCGGCTCCGATGGCCTTGACGACCCGTGGCTGCACGAGGATCCCGCCGTTGACCATCGCGGCGTACGCCTGGGCGAGCTGGATCGGCGTGACCGCGATGCCCTGGCCGAAGGAGCCGTTCGCGAGGTCGATCTCGTGCCACGGATCGACGCTGGGATCGCGCAGGATCCCCCCGATCTCGTTGGCCACGTCGATGCCTGTCAGCGAGCCGAACCCCAACTTGCGCCACGTGTCGTACAGGATCTGGGACGACTCGGCGGTCGTCTTGCCCAGCTTGAGCGCGACCCGGGACGCGACGACGTTGCGCGACCACGCGACCCCGTCCTGGAACGTCAGCATGCCCATCGCCTTGTGGTCCGCGTCGGACACATGCGCCTTGCCGCCGTCCACGGCAAGCGTGCCGGAGTCCTTGATCCTGGTCGTCAGCGTGACCGTGCCGTGGCTCAGGGCCGCGATCACTGTCAGCAGCTTGAACACCGACCCGGGCTCGTAGACCGAGGACGCGATCGGATCCAGGAACGCGGCCGGATCGGTGGACGCGATCGACGAGTAGGCGTTGGCGTCATAGGACGGGTAGCTGGCGTAGGCGTAGACCTCACCCGTGTACGGATCGATGACGACCGCGGACGCGGATTGCGCGCGGTCGGCGATCCACGTCGACAGCAGCTCCTGCTCCACCGCGAACTGCAGCGAGGCGTCGATCGTCAGCGTGAGGTTCTGGCCGGGAAGTCCCGAGTCGAGCACCGCGCTGGTGTCGGGGATGAGGTTGCCCGCGGTGTCCCGCTGGGCGATGACCACCCGCGGCAGGCCCGACAGCTGATCCTGGTAGTACTGCTCGACGCCGTACTGGCCCTGACCGTCCCTGTTGACGAAGCCCAGGAGCTGCGCGGCGAGCGACGTGTCGGGGCCTCCGCCCGGCTGGGGATAGACACGCACCTCCTCCGGCTCGAGGACGACGCCCGACAGAGCCGGCGTGGTCCCGGAGCTGAGCCGCCGGATCTCGTCCGAGACGCCCGGCAGGAGGTCGTGCGCGAGCACGACGTACTGCTTGTCCGAGGTCATCAGGTCACGGAGGGTCGTGGCCGCATCTCCGGACAGGCCGAGCACGGTGATCAGCGTCTGCGCGACCAGCAGCCGGCGGGCCGGCGTGAGGACGCTCGGGTTGGCGGCCAGCCGGTCCCGCTCGACGCTGGTCGCGAGCACCACGGTCCCCGTCCGATCGTAGATGGCACCGCGCTGCGCGGGGATCTCGTCGCGCAACGCCGATTGCGCCTGTGCATCCGCCGCGAGCTCATCGCGTCGCACCACCTGCCAGTACGCGAGGCGCACGCCGAGGCTCCCCGCCACGAGAACGAAGACAAGCAGGACGAGGATGGCGCGGGTGCGCGAGTCGGTCCGGCCGAGCATGATCGATGGCCCGTCGTCAGCGAGCCGTCAGGACGACGGGCTCGGGAAGGGGCCCCAGGCCGGCCTGGATCGCGAGCTTCCGGATCGCGGGCGCCTTGCCCAGCCGGTTGAGCTCGTTGAGAAGGTCCGTGGCCTGCGCCTCGAGGCGATCATGCTGCGTGGTGAGGCTCTCGATCTCGTAGCCGGTCGCGGACACGCGGACGTCCTGCGACAGCGAGAAGAACGCCCCGACGAACACGATCACGATCCCGCCCAGCAGGATCCCCATCCGCGATGGGCCCCGTCGCGCCCGGACGGCGGCGCGCATGCGACGGCGCGGCAGCGTGGGCGCCACGACGGCGGCACGCGGCCGGCGCGGCAGGACGACTGCCCGTTGCCTGGCCCCCTGGTAGACGGCCATGGTCAGTCGCCCATCGCGTAGTGGAGGCGGAGACGTCGGGACTCGAGGAACGCGAAGCCGTCGGCCGTGCCCTCGGACGGGCGATCGTCGAGGGCGAGCTCGAGCATCGCGGGCGCGTCGTCACGCTGACGGCGCTCCAGCACCTCGTGCTGGCGACGACCGTAGGCCTTGCGGCGATTGGACTGATGACGCTTGCTCACGGGACTCCTCCTCCGTGGGCGGGAGCCACCGGCCTCGGGGCCCGGTGGGATCGATGGGGCGCGGGGGCGGCGTCGGTGTCGTAGGTCGGTTGCTCTCCTCCTGGTCAGGCTGCGAGCCGCTCCGCGGCCCGGAGGCGCGCGCTGCGGGCACGGGGGTTGGCGTCGATCTCGACGTCTGTCGGGGTCAGCGACGGTCGGGTGACGAGGCGGAGGCGCGGCAGACGGCCACACACGCACACCGGCACCTCGGGCGGGCAGATGCAGCCGCGCCGCTCGGCGTTGAGGAACCGCTTGACGATCCGGTCCTCGAGCGAGTGGTACGAGAGCACCACGAGTCGGCCTCCCGGACGGAGCAGCTCCACGGCCGCCGCCAGGCCGTCCTCGAGCGCATCGAGCTCCTCGTTGACCGCGATGCGCAGCGCCTGGAACACGCGCGTCGCCGGGTGGATCCGGCGTCGAAGGCGGGGATTCGCGGGCGACACGCCCTCGATCAGGCCCGCGAGCTCCTCGGCCGTCCGGATCGGGGCCGTCGCACGGGCGGCGACGATGGCCTTCGCGATCTTCCACGCCGCCGGCTCCTCGCCGTAGCGGCGGAACAGCGCCGCGAGCTCGTCGGCGTCGAGCGTGGCCAGCAGCTCCGACGCCGGCACGCCCCGGGACGGGTCGAACCGCATGTCCAGCGGCCCGCCGGCACGAAAGCCGAAGCCCCGGGCCCGGTCGGCCAGCTGAAACGAGGACAGACCGAGATCGAACAGCATCCCGTCCACGGCCGCGAAGCCGGCGGCAGGCGCGACAACGGGGAGCTCACGGAAGTTCGCCCTGCGCAGGACGAGACGGTCACCGAAGCGCGCGAGGCGGTCACCGACGCGCGCGATGGCGGCCTCGTCGGCGTCCAGCCCGAGGACACGGCCGTCGGGGCTGGCGGCCTCCAGGATCCGCTCGGTGTGCCCACCGCCGCCGACCGTTGCGTCGATCTGGAGGCTGCCGGACTGCGGGGCGAGAGTCCCGAGGACCTCGTCCGGCATGACCGGCAAGTGCCCTTCCTCCATCACTCCTCCACGTGTCGGTTGCGGATCCCGAGCGGACCCTGGAAGCGCATGTCGTGCGACGTCAGATCCCCAGCCCGGCGATCGCCTGGGCGAACGCGTCCGGGTCCTCGAGGCTGCGGCTGTAGTCGGCCCAGCGGTCCGGAGCCCAGATCTCCGCGTGGTCGCGGGATCCGAGAACCATTGCCTCGGCCTCGAGCCCCGCGAACGTCCGCAGGCCCTGCGGGACGAGAACCCGACCCTGGCGGTCGAGCTCGGTCTCGAAGGCCCCGGCGAACAGCTGCCGCTGCAGGAGCCGCGCGTTCGGGTCGGTCATCGGCAGACTCCCGACCCTGGTCGCGAGCTCGTCCCAGGCCGCCTTCGGAAAGATCGCGAGACAGGTGTCGAGCCATCTCGCAACCACGGCGCCCTCGTCGAGCTGCGTGCGAAAGCGCGCCGGGACGGCAATCCGTCCCTTTGCATCGATCGCATGCCGGTACTCGCCGGTGAACACCGAATCCGCCGCTCCTGACGTCGTGTGGCACCGGCGGAACGATCAACCGTGGGATTGTTTCCCCACTTTCCACCACTTTGCGCCACTGATGGGCATTCTAGCGCTCCTAGGGCGCCCGTCAATGGCCGAATCGCACGCCGGGTCGCATCGTCGAGCTGGGCTGCCAGTCGGGTTGCCGCGGACGGCGCCGCCGGGCGCGGGTATGGGGCAGCCGCCGGCGGCAGGCGTGAAGGCTGGCGGCGGACGACCGGTGCGGGTTTCCCGGGACGTGTCCGCGGCAGCCGGGCGGGCGGCCGGGCGGCCGGCCAGCCCGGGGCAGGTCAGTGGGCCGCGGGGCAGATCAGGTCAGGGATTGCGATCCGAATGATCAGCGCGTCGGCGGCGGCATCCGGATCAGCTGGCCCGCCCGAAGGCCCGTGTTGCTTGAGTACTGCGGGTTCCAGGCGTAGATCGTGTCCAGGGGGATCCCGAACCAGTGCGCGATGCTGAACAGGTTGTCGCCCGCCCTGACCGTGTAGATGTAGCAGCCGGCCTGGTCGGGGCAGGGTGTCAGCACCGCGTAGCGATCGCTGGTCGCGGCGGGAGCCGGCGTCGGGGTCGGGGTCGGGGTCGGAGCCGGCGTCGGGGTCGGAGCCGGCGTCGGCGATGCCGTCGGCACCGGGCTGGGTGTGGCAGCCGGGGTCGCGGAGGCCGACGGCGTCGGGGGCAGCGTCGGCTCGGGGGTCATGGCAGCCGTCGCCACCGGGGTCGGCGAGGCGACGAACGCCGCAGCGGTCGGGCTTCCGCTCGTGGCGACCAGCGGCAGGTCGATGCCGCCACGCTGGACGACGAACCCGAACGAGATCCCGGCACTGAGGACGAGGACCAGGAGAGCAGCGAGCGTGGCCCCCGGGACGGGCGGACGGCGCCTCGCCGGCGGCGTCGCAAGGCTCATCGCGCCGCGCAGGTAGCGGGGACAGTCCGCATGTGCAGTCTGGAGGCAGACGAGCTCCTGCTGACGGGCGGATTGCGGCCGTGGTGCCCCGATCGCCCCGCACCGGTTGTCGTCGTCCGGCTCCAGCAGCGGCGCGAACAGCTTGCCGTCCACCTCGCGCCGGAAGAACGGGCACACCGCCGGGTCCGGCGAGCGCGCGGCATCGTCAAGAATTGGCAAGGCCGATCGCATGCCGGACGACGGCTCGAGCCCCTCCTCCGGCTCACGGCCGCCGCCCTCTGCAACCGTGGCCCAATCGTCCTTCAGACCCATCCCTCCGGTGGCGCGGCAAACGGCCCCCCGACGAGGCGAGTCTAGTACCTCCTGCGCATTGCCGGCCGGGATTTCCGGATGCTAGGCTGCGTGTCCGATCTCGCCTGAGGCTGCTCGGCGGGGTTACAGTTGAGCTTCACGCTCTCGCCCGGAGGCACCCGCCCGACACCCATGGCGCTCCCGCTCTCGGCTTCCGTCATCGACGCGCCGTCCCACGAGAACGATCCGGCGCGCCTCGCGCCACACAGGATCAAGCGCTGCACCTACCGGCGCCTGATCTCGCTGGACCGGGCGCGCGAGCGCGTGTACGAGGTCGAGTGCCTGTTCCCGGACCGCCGGCTGCCGATCCCGCTGGGAGACCTGGACTCGTCGCTGCCCATCTGCAACGCGTGCACGGCGCCGCACATCTTCCGAGCCGACGAGGACTGAGCCGACGAGGACTGAGCCCCGCGCGCACGTCGACTCGAGGGCTCGCCAGCGAGGCGGCCTGTAAGCCGAGTTCTGTGCCACGGCTTGCGCCGCGGCGACGGTCATCCATCTGAGGCCGCCGGTTGCCCGACGGCTCATGCAGCCGACCCGAGGGCTGGGCAGCGCACCTCTCCCCCCGGCGAACCGGGGTTGCGCCCTCCTATTTGGCCTTGCTCCGGGTAGAGTTTGCCGCGTTTCACTCCGGCCCCGGGGGGCCGGCATCGTCACTGTGGCACTGGTCCTCGCCTCACGGCGGACGGGCGTTACCCGCTACCCCGCGCTGAGGAGCTCGGACTTTCCTCACGCCCGCCGGTTGCCCGGCAGACGCGCGACCATCCGGCCGCCTCGCTGGCTCGAGGATTGTAGGTCATGCCGGTCCGGGTCCGGCTGCGCGCCAGGCCGGCCCGCAGCTCCTCAGCCGGTCCGTGCCGCCGTGAGCAGCTCCCTCACGGCATTCCCGACTGCCCTGCCCAGGATCCGGTGGTCGGCCGGGCCGAGGTGGATCCCGTCGGCAGGATCTCCGGCGACCAGCGCTGCGGCGTCCAGGAACGCGACCTTCTTCATCTCCGCGAACGCGCGGTAGAGATCGGGCAGCCGCTCGCTCGCCACGCGCGCAGCGCCGAACCCCCACAGCTCCGAGCGATCGGTCGCGGGTCCCAGCCGCGGAGGAGCGACCAGCAGCACCACGGGAGGACCGCCGCCGGGGCCGGTCGCCGACTCCAGGGCGATGTCCACCAGGGCCGCGGCACCGGCGGCGATCTCGTGTGCCCGGCGGCCGAAGATCGACTTGAGGTCGTTGGTGCCCAGCATCAGCACGAGCACGTCGATCGGGGCATGCGAGTGCAGGCACGGCAACAGGTAGGCCTTGCCGTTGCGGCCGTCCGTGAACGGATCGTCCCAGACGGTCGTGCGACCGTTGAGCCCCTCCTCGATGACCACGGCGATCCCCTCGAGCTCCGCGGCGAGCACGCCCGGCCACCGGATGTCACGTGGAAGGCGCTCGAGCGTCACCGGATCCGCCCCGTGGGTGTTCGAGTCGCCGTAGCAGACAACCGCGTGCATCACCTCGTCTCCCTCCGTACGGTGCCCGGGGCTCAGCCACCACCGCGACGGGCGCGGGCGATGCGAGCCGGCCCTCCCGCGGAAACCCGGTCAAGAGCTTCGTTGGCCAGCCGGTCCGCCGTCGCGTTCTGGGCCCGCGGCACATGGGTCGCCGACCAGCGACGGAACCCGGCCAGGATCGCCTTCGCGTCTGCCCACAGCGGCTGCAGCTTCGGGTCCTTGACCTTCCAGCGCCCGTGGAGCTGCTCCACGATCAGCTTGGAATCCAGGAACAGGTCGACCCGCTCTGCCCCCAGCCGTCGCGCAAGCTCGAGCGCCCTGACGACGCCTGTCCACTCCGCCACGTTGTTCGTCTGGTGGCCGAGCGCCTCGGAGATCGTCGCGTCGGGGGCTGCGAAGGGGTCGAGCGCGTCCGCACGAGAGCCATCGATCAGCGCCGCCCCCAGCGACGCCGGACCGGGATTGCCGCGTGCCGCGCCGTCCGTCCGGATGACGAGGTGGGGATAGACCGGGAGCGAGCCCTCGCTCAGCCGTGCCGCTCCACGATCGCCGAGGACACCTCGAGGATCGCCTGCGTGATGTGGATCCCGCGCGGGCAGGCATCGGTGCAGTTGAAGATCGTCCGGCAACGCCACACGCCATCCTTGTCGGCAAGGATCTCGAGGCGCTCCTCCGCCCCGTCGTCACGCGAGTCGAAGATGAACCGGTGGGCGTTGACGATCGCGGCCGGCCCGACGTAGCCGGGCTGGGACCAGAACGACGGACAGGACGAGGTGCACGCGGCGCACAGGATGCACTTGGTGGTGTCGTCGAAGCGAGCCCGGTCCTTCGCGGACTGCAGGCGCTCACGCTCCCTGACGGGCCTCTCGGTGATGAGATAGGGCCGGACTCCCCGGAACTTGGCGAAGAAGGCCTCCATGTCGACCACGAGATCCTTCATCACCGGCAGCCCCGGCAGCGGCGCCACGGTGATCCGCTTGCCGCCCAGCTGGTCCACCCGGATCCTGCACGCGAGGCGGTTCCGGCGGTTGATCAGCATGGCGTCGGATCCGCACACGCCGTGTCCGCAGGAGCGGCGGAAGGTCAGGGTGCCGTCCTGCTCGTACTTCACCTTGTGGAGCAGGTCCAGGACCCGGTCCATGGGGCCGGCCTCGACCTGGTAGGACTCCTCGTGCGGCTCGGTGTCACGCTCGGGGTCGAAGCGGAGGATGCGCAGCTCGATCTGCATCGTCGTCTCCCCGCTCAGTAGATTCGCGGCTTGGGCTGGAACTTCGTGATCGTCACCGGCTTGTAGGCCAGCTCGATCCCGTCGTCCCGCTTGTAGGCGAGCGAGTGCGCGAGGAAGTTGACGTCGTCGCGCTCGGGGTAGTCCTCCCGGCTGTGCGCGCCCCGGCTCTCCTTCCGGGCGATCGCCGCCGCGACCGTGGTCGTGGCACAGTCGAGCAGGTACCCGACCTCACGCGCTTCCAGGAGGTCCGTGTTGAACGTCGTCCCCTTGTCCTGGACCCCAACGTTGGCGTACCGCTGGCGGAGCTCGCCGACGACCTGCTGGGCCTGGCGCAGGCCGGCCTCCTCCCGGTAGACCCCGACGTCGTCCATCATCACGTCGGCGAGGTCCGACCGGATCGCGGAGGCCCGCTCACCGCCCTGCCGGTTGCGGATCGCGTCGAGCTCGGCGCGCACGGGTTCGGCGACCGAGGCGTCGATCGACGGCATCTCCACTCCCTTGATGTCGACCGCCATCTGGCGGCCCGCCCGGCGACCGAACACCAGGAGATCGACCAGGGAGTTGGTGCCCAGCCGATTGGCGCCGTGCACCGAGACGCAGGCTGTCTCACCTGCCGCATACAGACCCGGCACGAGCGTGTTGGCGGGGTCGCGGATGACGTGGGTCAGGAGGTCGGTCGGGATGCCGCCCATCGCGTAGTGCGCGGTCGGCTGGATCGGGATCGGCGCCGTATAGGGCTCGATGCCCTGGTACACCCGGACGAAGTCGGTGATGTCCGGCAGCTTCTCGTCGATGAGCTTGCGACCGAGGTGGCGGAGATCGAGATAGACGTAGTCCTTGCCGCCGATCCCGCGGCCGGCGCGGATCTCCTGGTGGATCGCCCGGCTGACCATGTCGCGCGGCGCCAGCTCCATCAGCTTGGGCGCGTAGCTCGCCATGAACCGCTCACCGGCATCGTTGAGCAGGTAGGCGCCCTCGCCGCGGGCCGCCTCGGACAGCAGGATCCCGATCCCCAGGATGCCCGTGGGATGGAACTGGTAGAACTCCATGTCCTCCATCGGGACACCGTGGCGATAGGCCAGGGACACGCCGTCACCGGTCAGGCTCCAGGCGTTGGAGGTGACCCGGAACATGCGCCCGAAGCCGCCGGTCGCGAGCAGCACGGTCTTGGCCCGCAGGACCACCAGGTCCCCGTCCGAGATCCGATACGCGACGACGCCGGCGGCACGGCCGCCATCGCCGAGGTCCCCGCCCTCGGACACCAGGTCCACGACGTGGTACTCGTCGTAGAACTTGACGCCGTGCTTGAGGCACTGCTGGTAGAGGGTCTGGAGGATCATGTGGCCGGTGCGATCGGCCGCGTAGCAGGCCCGCTTGACCGCGGCCTCGCCGTAGTTGCGGGTGTGCCCGCCGAAGCGCCGCTGATCGATCTTCCCGTCGTCCGTCCGGTTGAACGGCAGGCCCATGTGCTCCAGCTCGATCACCGTCTCGATCGCCTCGCGGGCGAGCACCTCGGCCGCGTCCTGGTCGACGAGATAGTCACCGCCCTTGACGGTGTCGAACATGTGCCACTCCCAGTGGTCCTCCTCCTGGTTCCCCAGGGCGGCACACACGCCGCCCTGGGCGGCGCCGGTGTGGGAGCGGGTCGGGTACAGCTTGGTCAGCACCGCCGAATCGACGCCGGCCTTGGCCAGCTCGAGCGCGGCCCACAGGCCGGCCCCGCCGGCCCCGACGATGAGCGCGTCGTGGTCGCGGATCATGGCGTGGGGAGCTGCAGGGTCGCGACGACGATCGTGCCCATCGCGAACACGACCAGGGCACCGAGGTAGAGAGCCATCGTGAGCACGATCCTCAGGCCGCCGCTGGTGTAGTCCTGGACGACCGTCCGCATGCCCATGAAGGCGTGGAAGGTCACGAAGGTGAGCATCAGCCAGTCGATCGTCCGCCACGCGACGCTGCCCCAGCGATCGGTGATCCAGGCGACGTTCTGGTTGGATGGGTCGGACAGGAAGTGCGTGATCGTGAAGTGTGCGAGCGCCGTCACGAACAGGCCGAGGCCGGTCAGCCGCATCCCGTACCAGACGGCCAGCTCCCAGCCGCCCCCCTGCGGCCTGGCGGTGCCCGAGCGCGTGATCCTTGTCATCGCTACATCCCGAAGCTGAAGGGCGCCTGGAGGCCGAAGGCCGGCGCCATGATCTGGACAGCCACCGGGATCCCGGTCACGACGAACACGATCCAGCTGGCGTACCACAGCTGCTTGTGGTAGCGGGTCAGCGCGGGCCAGAAGTCCATCAGGATGATCCGCAGCCCGTTGAGGGCGTGGTACAGGAGCGCCGCCCCGAGGAGCGTCTCCCCCACCCGGCCGAGCGGGCTGGCGTAGATCGCCAGGACGTCCTCGTACAGCTTGGGGTTTGCGCTGACGAGCCAGATGTCGAGGACGTGGAGAAGGATGAACGCCCAGATGGCGATCCCCGAGATGCGGTGGAACGCCCAGGCGAGCATTCCCTCGCCGCCCGAATACCGCAGGAGCATGGATCCTCCGTCCCTGGCTGGCCCGACCGGATTGTGGTCAGGAGGCGGCCGCGCCCGTGGCGCCGAGCCGCTCGATGATCGCGTCGGCGAAGCCGCGGGTGCCCGCGTCCCCTCCGAGGTCGTAGGTGACGTGCTTGCCCTCGGCGATGACCTCGCGCAGCGCCGTCTCGACGCGGACCGCGGCGTCCTGCTCGCCGAGGTGGCGGAGCATGAGCACGCCCGACAGGAGCAGGGCCGTCGGGTTGGCCTTGTCCATGCCCGCGTACTTGGGCGCGGAGCCGTGGACCGGCTCGAACACCGATGCCTCGATCCCGATGTTGGCGCCCGGGGCGACACCCAGACCGCCCACGAGACCGGCGCACAGGTCGCTCACGATGTCGCCGTACAGGTTGGGCAGCACCATGACGTCATACAGCTCGGGCTTCTGGACCAGCTGCATGCACATGTTGTCGACGATGCGGTCCTCGAACTCGATCTGGCCCGCGTAGTCCGCGGCCACCGTCCGGCAGCTCTCCAGGAACAGCCCGTCCGACAGCTTCATGATGTTCGCCTTGTGGACGGCGGTGACCTTGTGGCGACCGTTCGCGACCGCGTACTCGAAGGCGAACCGCGCGATCCGCTCCGAGGCGGCACGGGTGATGATCTTGATGCTCTCGGCCGCGTCGGGGCCGACCATGTGCTCGATGCCGGCGTAGAGGTCCTCGGTGTTCTCGCGCACGATCACGAGATCCACGTCCTCGTACCGCGTGTTCAGGCCCTTGATCGAACGGGCGGGACGCAGGTTCGCGTACAGGCCGAGCACCTGCCGGAGCGCGACGTTGACGCTCCGAAAGCCGGAGCCGACAGGGGTCGTGATCGGACCCTTGAGCGCGACCTTGTTGCGCCGGATCGACTCCAGGACATGTTCCGGGAGCGGGGTGCCGTACTCGGCCATGACGGCCTGACCGGCGTCTTGCACCTCCCAGTCGAATGCGACGCCCGAGGCGTCAAGGACACGGCGTGTTGCTTCCGCCAGCTCCGGGCCGATCCCGTCGCCGGGAATGAGGGTGACTCGATGGGGCATGTCGGCATTCTAGCGATGCAGCACCGGACACGCGTGGACTTCGGACCCATGCCGGGCAGGCCATTGCGCCCATCCTCGTGCGCGCAGGCGTCCGGACGGATCGGGAGGCGCCCGCGTCGGATCGGTCTCCCCGGCGGTCGAGGACCCCGGCGGCTATGATCGGGGTCCGCCCACCCGCGCTTACCAGGAGGTCTTGCCCGTCGCGTGAAGATCCAGGAAGCCGACGCGAAATCCCTGCTCGTCGCCCAAGGGCTGCCGGTGCCGCCCTGGGAGGTCGCGCGCACTCCGTCGCAGGCACGCGCCGCGGCGGTCCGGTTCCTCGCCGATCCGGCGAACGCGACCGGCAAGGTCGTGATCAAGGCCCAGGTCCTGGTCGGCGGCCGCGGCAAGGCCGGCGGCGTGAGGCTCGCGGCCACCGCCGACGAGGCCGAGGATGTCGCGGCGCAGATCTTTGCCCTCGAGATCAAGGGCCTTCCCGTCCGGCGGGTGATGGTCGCTCCCGCGGCCGAGATCGTGAAGGAGTACTACCTCTCGGTGGTCCTCGATCGGGCCAGCCGCCGCCTGATGTTCATCGGATCCGCCGAGGGCGGCGTCGAGATCGAGCAGGTGGCCGTCGACAACCCGGGCGCGATCGTCTACCAGCAGATCGATCCCCTCCTGGGTGTGCCGGATCACGCAGCGCGGCGGCTGTCGTTCGCGATCGGGTTCGGCACCCAGTGGAAGGCCGGAGCGGCGATTGCCAAGGGTCTCCTCAAGACCATGCTCGCGTACGACGCGGACCTCGTGGAGATCAACCCCCTCGCGATCATCCGCGAGCACAACGCCGACGGCACGCCCGTCGATCGTCTCGTCTGCCTCGACGCGAAGATCACGCTCGACGACTCGGCGCTGCCGCGGCACCCGCAGCTCGAGGAGCTCCGGGACCTCGACTCGGAGGACCCGACCGACGTGGAGGCCCGGCGCTACGACCTCACGTTCATCAAGCTCGAGGGCGACATCGGCTGCATGGTCAACGGCGCCGGACTCGCGATGACGACCATGGACCTGGTCAAGCGCGCTGGCGGCGAGCCCGCGAACTTCCTCGACATCGGGGGCGGCGCCAAGGCGGACCGGGTCGCGGCGGCGATGCGCCTGATCCTGGCCGACCCCAACGTGAAGGCGATCCTGGTCAACATCTTCGGCGGCATCACCCGCGGCGACGAGGTCGCCCGCGGCCTGATCGACGCCCGCGCCCAGCAGGTGCGGGACGTGCCGATGGTGGTCCGTATCGTGGGCACGAATGCCGCCGAGGCGGCAGAGCTGCTGGAGGCCGCCCGGTTCGTGACCGCCGCCAGCCTGGACGAAGCGGCCGCCAAGGCGGTCGCGGCGGCGAAGGGAGCGGCGGCGTGAGCATCCTGATCGGACACGACACGCGCCTGGTCGTCCAGGGCATCACCGGGCGCGAGGGCGAGTTCCACAGCCGGGCGATGCTCGAGTACGGCACCCGGATCGTGGCCGGGATGACCCCGGGCAAGGGCGGTCAGACGGCGCTCGACGGCCGCGTCCCGGTGTTCAACACCGTGGCCGACGCGGTTCGGGAGACGGGCGCCAACACCTCGTGCATCTTCGTCCCCGCGGCCGGGGCGCCGGACGCCGTGCTGGAGGCGGTCGACGCCGGGATCACGACGATCTTCTGCATCACCGAGGGCATCCCTGCGCTGGACATGGTCCCGGTCGTGGAGGTCGTCCGCCGGGCCGGCGTCCACCTGATCGGGCCGAACTGCCCCGGGGCCACCTCGCCCGGGCGGGCCAAGGTCGGCATCATCCCGGGCTCGATCCATCTCGAGGGGCGCGTGGGCGTCGTGTCCCGCTCGGGGACGCTCACCTACGAGGCCGTCCAGGCCATGACCGACGCCGGGCTCGGCCAGTCCACCTGCGTCGGCATCGGCGGCGACCCGGTGATCGGCACCCAGTTCCTCGACGTGCTGCAGCTGTTCGCGGCGGACCCCGAGACCGAGGCCCTCGTCCTGATCGGTGAGATCGGCGGTGCGGCCGAGGAGGAAGCTGCCGCCTGGGCGGCCGAGAACATGCGGGATGTCCCCAAGGTCGCGTTCATCGCGGGCCGGACCGCGCCCGAGGGCAAGCGCATGGGCCATGCCGGCGCGATCATCTCGGGGGGCCGGGGCACCGCGGCGTCGAAGGTCACGGCGCTCGAGGCCGCGGGCTTCCGCGTGGCCGGCTCGCCGATCGAGCTGCCGGCGCTGCTCCGCGAGGCCGGCTACCGGGGCTGACCGTGGACCTCGCGGATATCCACTTCCTGTTCGACTACGACCGCTGGGCGACGCGCCGCATCCTGGCGGTCATCGACGGCGTGCCACCGGCCACCTGGGGTGCGGACGGGGTCGTCGGCGACCGGGGGCTCGGTGCCATCCTCGTCCACCAGCTCGGGGCTCACCAGCGATGGCGCACGGGCCTGGCCGGCAGCGACGAGGTTCCCCGGCCGGAGCGCGAGCCGCTGCCGACGCCCGACCGGCTGGCCGCCGCCTGGGCGATCGAATGGGACGCGCTGGACGCATGGCTCGACACCCTGTCCGACCACTGGCTGGCGGAGCAGGACGACAGCATTCCCCGCTGGCAGATGCTCACGCACGTGGTCAACCACGGGACCCAGCACCGCTCGGAAGCCGCCGTGCTCCTCACCGACGCCGGGCGCTCGCCCGGTGATATCGACATGATCTTCTTCTCGACAGAGCTGGCTCGCGGCCTGCGCTGACCGGCGGCCGGACGGAGTCGATCGCAACGCCGATGCGTCCGCGGCACGACACGGAATGGAGGATCGGCGCCTTGCGCCCATGGGCAGCCTGATGGAGCTCGTCGCCGGTGACGCCCGCGACATCATCCTTGTGCTCTCGATCGACGACGTGGCCGCGTTCGACGATCCGGATCGGTTCGCCGCCCACCTCCCGCTGGGCGGCGGCCTCGATCCAACCTGGCTCGACCTGTTCTCCGAGGCCGTCCGGTCGGTTCTGGAGTCGGATGCCCCGGAGGACTTCCTCGATGCCCGGACGGAGCTCGACGGCTCCGCCGGCGTGGTCGAGCCGATCGTCGAGCTCGTTGACCGGGTCTGGATCGAGACCGTCGCCCGGGTTCCCGATGACCGGGTCGACGCCCTGGCGGGCCGCTGGATCGGGCTTCTGGAGGAGGAGCTCGGGTTGCTGCCGCGCGAGGAGAAGCCGTGGATCCGCGACATGACCGCGCGGATCGTCGGGTTCGCCCGGGCTGCCGCTGGAGCCCGCGACGTGGTCTTCGTCTGGGCCTTCTGAAACCCGGCGCCCGGTCGGCACCGACGGTTCTACGCGCACGCGGCCGCTCCGGCAGAACCGTGGTGTACACCGGCGGAACCGCGGTGCAACCGCCGGCCGTTCGCCGCCGCGCAGCGCCCGGTGGCTGCCGTCCGGTCTGGTGGGGTCGCCTTACACACCCCTGACGAATCGTCGGAACAGATCGGTGGCAGGCGGCCCCGGCGCGATGACAACCTGCCCGTGAGATGCCCGGGCTGGGCATCACCGATGAGGGCTCGATGCCGATGCCGATGCACACACGAAGGGGCCACACGATCGTCGCGCTGGCCGGGGCACTGCTGCTGGTCGCGCTCGTCACCACGGGGTGCGGACGGCGTCCGTCACAGACCGAGACCGGCGCAGCGCAGGCGCCGTCGCCGGCCATCGCGGTGGCGTCGTCCCCTGCTCCGGCGGGGACCCTCCCGGCCACGATCGCGCCGGCCGCCGACCCGACCGGCTCGCCATCGGTCACGACCGCGACACCCGCGGCGGTGGCACCCGCGGCGGGCACGCCCGTTCCCACACCTGACCTGGTCTCGATCCAGGACCTGCTCACCCAGATCGACAACGACCTCAACGCCGACGCGAGCGCCGGCACCAGCGAAGGGAGCCCACAGTGATGCGCCAGCTATCCCGACTCACCGCCTCGATCACCGGCCTGACCCTGGCCGTGACGGTGGCCCTGCCCGCCCTCGCCGCGACGGTCGCTCCCGCGCCGCCGGTTGCCGGCTCGCTCGCGGCGCCCGTGGCACCCGGGACCGGCGCCGCACAGTGCGCCGCGGCCGGGGTCGCCGTCCGCGCGGACCGCACCCTCCAGAACACCCAGGCGTTCGGCTATTGCGAGATCGACCGCCGCCTGTCGACCATCGACCACCTGCGGACCATCGTGGGCGAGGGCGACGTCCTGACGCCGGCGCACGCCACGGCCCTGACGGCGATCCTGGATCGTTCGGCCTCCGGGCTCACGGCGCTGCGCTCGACGCTCGCGGCCGACACGACCCTGCCGGCCGCGACCGCGGACGTCCGGCGGATCTTCACCGACTATCGCGTGTACGTGCTCGTGGACCGGCAGGTGGTGCTCGTCCATGCGGACGATCGGGCCGATGCCGCCGCCGACCGGCTGACCCAGGCCGCCGTCCAGTTGAGCAAGGCAATCGAGCAGGCCAAAGCCAACGGCAGGGATGTGACAGCGGCCCAGGGTCATCTCGACGCGATGACGGCAGCGATCACCGCCGGTCGCGGCCAGGTCTCCGGTGACGCCGACGCCATGCTCGCCCTGACACCCCAGGGCTGGAACGCCGGGACCGCCAAGCCCGTGCTCGATGCCGGCCGTGCCTCGATCTCCGCCGCCCGGACCGACTTCCGGACCGCGCTCAGCGAGGCCAGGGCCGTCCTGACGGCGCTGCGCTGACCGTCGCCCGGATCCTCTAGGGATCGGACCGGTGCCCGCCGACCGCGGTCGGCGGGCACCGCGTCGAGCGTAGACTCGCGACCCATGAAGACGATCCTCGTCGTCGACGATGCACCCAACATCGTCGAGCTCGTCCGGATGTACCTCGAGGGCGCCGGATATGCCACGCTCACCGCCGGTGACGGGCCGTCCGCAGTCGAGCTGCACCGGAAGCACCGTCCCGACCTCGTGATCCTCGACCTGATGCTGCCGGGCATGGACGGCTTCGAGGTCTGCCGCGAGATCCGGCGCGAGGCCGACACACCGGTCCTCATGCTCACCGCCCGGGCCGACGACGTCGACGCGATCGTGGGCCTCGAGCTGGGCGCCGACGACTACGTCACCAAGCCGTTCAACCCGCGGGCGCTCGTGGCCCGGGTCAAGGCAATCCTGCGACGCACCGATGGCTCGGTCCGGCTGGGACGAGCCATCGAGGCCGGGTCACTGCGCCTCGACCCGCGCCGCCGCGAGGCCGCCGTGGGCGGGCGCGCCATGGATCTCCGGGCGCGGGAGTTCGACCTGCTGGCCGCGCTCGCCCGGGACCCCGGCGTCGTGCTCAGCCGCGAGATGCTCCTCGAGGACGTCTGGGGCACCGATTTTGCCGGCGAGACGCGGACGGTCGATGTCCATGTCTCGGAGCTGCGCAAGAAGCTTGCGCCGGATGGCCCGACGATCGAATCCGTCCGGGGCGTCGGCTACCGCCTGATCGCCGATGCCTGACCGAGTCTCGACCCGGATCGCCGCCGCGTTCGCGGTCGTCGGGCTCGTGGCCGTCCTGGCCCTCGGAGCCGGCCAGCTCGTGAGCCTCCGGACCCTCCACCAGGAGGCGACGATCAGCAGCCTCGGGGACATCGCCCAGCCGGTGCTGGCCCGGGTGCGCAGCGTCGGCGCCCTCGCCGAGCTGCGTGCGGCAGCCGCGGCGCTGAAGGCCGAGCTCCCGCCGGACGTGGGCCTGTACGCGATCGTGGGCGGCCGCGTGATCACCTCCGAGACGGGCGGCCTGGATGTGGCCGTCGGGTCGATCGACACCAGCGGGCTCGCGGTCGGCCAGTCGACCGGCGGCGAGCTGGTGGCGACCGATGGGACGCGGGTCCTCTACTCAGCGACGGTCGTCCGGCCGGCCGGCGCCGCGATCGGCCGCATCTCCGTCGTCCTCACCGAGACGGACGGATCGGCCGCGATGGCGCTCCGCGACCTCCTGCGCGTGCTGCCTCTCGTCGCGCTCGTCATCCTGCTCGTGGTCACGCCGATCGCCTGGCTCCTGTCGCGGTCGATCACGCGCCCCCTCCGGCAGCTGGCAGCCGCGACGGCGAGCATCCCGGTGGCGGACACGCCGACCGTTCCCGTGGTGCCCGAAGGACCGCGCGAGGTGCGCGATCTCACAGAGCGCTTCAACGCGATGACGGCCGAGCTCGATCGGGTGCGCGGCGAGGAGCGGGAGCTGCTGGCCAACATCCGGCATGACCTGCGCACCCCGCTCACCGTCGTGGCCGGCTTCGCCGAGGCGCTCCGGGACGGGACGGCGACCGGGGACCACGTGACGCGGGCAGCCGACGCGATCGCCCAGGAGGCAGCCCGGATGGACGGCCTGGTCGAGGATCTCCGGGCGGTCGACGAGGCAGGCAGCGGCGGCGTCCCGCTCCGCCCCGAAGCGCTCGACCCCGTCGCTCTCGTGCGGGACGCGGCCGCGCGCTTCGCGCCGCGCGCCGCTGCCGCGGGCATCGAGGTCCGCGCCGAGGCGGATCCGGACCTCCGGCTGGTGGCGGACCGCGCCGCGCTGGAGCGGATCCTGGGCAACCTCGTCGACAATGCGCTTGCCGTCGTGCCGGCGGGCGGTCACATCCTGGTCGAGGCGCGGGCGTCCGCGGGCGGGGTTGCCGTCCGCGTCAGCGACGACGGTCCGGGCTTCCCGCCCGGGTCCCTGGATCGCGCCTTCGATCGCCTCTACCGCGCGGATCCTGCCCGGACCGGCCCAGGCACGGGGCTGGGCCTCTCGATCGTCCGCGCGCTGGCCCGTGCACACGGCGGCAGCGCCGTGGCCGAGAACCTCGCCCCGACCGGGGGCCGGGTCACGGTGACCCTGCCGCCGATCGCGCATGGCGTGGCCGAGAACCTCTGAGGCATCCCGGACGGCGGCGTTTGCCCGGCGCGCGATGACGGCTGAACCGCCCGTCCGGTGGCCTCCATCGGCCCTCGCCGTCGCCGGTTCGAGGCGCGATCCTCGCATCGTGGATACAGGTGAACAGGCGCCTCTCCCGCCGTCGCCGTCGCTGACGGGTGCGGCCGGGACCCTCGTGCCCCTCGTCGACCGCGCGCTCAAGCTGCTCAATCGGTGGCTGATGGTCCCCGCCCTGCGGCTCGGCCTCGGCGAATGGCTCGGCACCCCGGTCGGCGGCTACATGCTGCTGCTGCGAGTCCGAGGGCGGAACAGCGGGCTCGTCCGTAAGATCCCGTTGAGCTACCTCGTCGCCGAGGGTTCTCCGTGGGTCATGGCCGGCCTGGGGACCCGGACCCAGTGGTATCGGAACCTCGCCGCGGACCCGCAGGTCGACGTGCGGCTTCCCGGTCGAGACCTGCGCTGCCGGGCCGAGGAGGCGCGCGATCCCGCGGTTCGCGCCCGGATCATGCCGGCGCTCACCCGGGCGGCCGGTGTCCCGGGAGCGATGGTCGGCTGCAATCCGTGGCGATCCCCGGACGAGCGGATCCTCGAGCTGCTGGCCGGGATCCCCCTGATCCGCCTCACTCCCCTGGATGGGCCGATCGACGCCGGACCGGACGATCCCGGCGGTCGGGCCTGGATCTGGCGCCAGGCGCTCGTCCTCGGGCTGACCCTCTGGCTGCTCCGGGCGGGCCGCCGGGCCGTCGGCCGCGGCGCGCCTCAGGCGGGGGGATAGTCGAGGATCGCCCAGGCGGGACCGCCCCGGGCCTCGATCAGCTCCACCAGCACCCCGTGGCAGGAGCGCGGGTGGAGGAACGCGACGGGTCCCTCCGCGCCCTTGCGGGGGGCCGTGTCGATCAGCTCGATCCCGTCCACCTCGAGCCGGAGCAGCGTCTCGGCGAGGTTGGCGACCTCGAAGCAGACGTGGTGAAAGCCCTCGCCGCGGGAAGCCAGGAAACGAGCGACCCCGGTCGTGTCGTCGGTGGGCATGACCAGCTCCACCTTCGACTCCCCCACCGACAGGAACGCGATCGTGACCCTGTCCTGCTCGATCGGCAGCACGAGCTCCACGGGCAGGCCCAGGCTGTCCCGCCAGAAGCCGAGGGCGCGGTCGAGGTCCTCGACGATCACCGCCACGTGGTGGACCCGGCCCAGCTGCCGGATGTGCTCGGGAAGGTGGCCGGCCCCGGCCCCGGGATCAGGCATTGCGGCGCTCCTCCTCCTCCTCAGACCGTGATCAGCTCGCGGTGGACGCCCCACGTCGTCCGGAGGCGGTCCGCGATCTCGCCCACGGTCGCATACGCGGCCACGGCCTCGATGATGGCCGGCATCAGGTTCGCGTCGCCGCGGGCCTCGTCCTCCACGCGTCGCATGGCAGATGTCCAGGCGGCCGGATCGCGCTCCGCGCGGACCCTCCGGACGCCCGCGACCTGGCGCCGCTCCCCGTCCGGGTCGATCCGGAGCAGCGCCGGGCGTGCCCCGGGCTCATCGTCACGGAACGCGTTGACCCCCACCACGACACGATCACCCCGCTCGATCTCGCGCTGGACCCGGTAGGCCGACTCCTGGATCTGGCGCTGCTGGAAGCCGCCCTCGATGGCCGCCAGGGTGCCCCCCATCGCGTCGATCTCGTCGAGGTAGGCGGTGGCCGCCGCCTCCAGCTGGTCGGTGAGCGACTCCACGAACCAGCTGCCCGCCAGGGGGTCCGGGGTCTCGGTCACCCCCGCCTCGTGGGCGATGATCTGCTGGGTGCGCAGGGCGAGCCGCGCCGACTCGGCGGTCGGCAGCGCGAGCGCCTCGTCCCGGGAGTTCGTGTGCAGGCTCTGGGTGCCGCCCAGCACCGCGGCCAGCGCCTGCAGCGTGGTCCGGACCACGTTGTTGTCGATCGACTGGGCGGTCAGGGACGATCCCGCCGTCTGCGTGTGGAAGCGGCACATCATCGAACGGATGTTCGTCGCCCCGAACCTCTCCTTCATGATCCGCGCCCACATCCGCCGGGCCGCCCGGAACTTGGCCACCTCCTCGAACAGCTCCGACCAGGCCGCGAAGAAGAACGACAGGCGAGGGGCGAACTCGTCCACCGCAAGCCCGCGCGAGACGGCCGCCTCGACGTAGGCGATCCCATCGGCCAGCGTGAACGCCAGCTCCTGCGCGGCCGTCGCTCCCGCCTCCCGCATGTGGTAGCCCGAGATGCTGATCGTGTTCCAGCGGGGCAGCTCGCGCGACGCGAACTCGAACACGTCCGTGACCAGGCGCATCGACGCCCGTGGCGGGTAGATCCAGGTGCCCCGCGCGATGTACTCCTTGAGGATGTCGTTCTGGGTGGTTCCCGACACGGCGGCGCGGGCGACGCCCTGCTTCTGGGCGGCCGCAACGTACAGGGCGAGCAGGATGGGGGCCGTCGAGTTGATGGTCATCGACGTGCTGACCTCGCCCAGCGGGATGCCGGCGAACATGACCTCCATGTCCGCCAGCGACGCGATCGGCACCCCGACCCGACCCACCTCCCCCTCCGCCTCCGGCGCATCGGAGTCGTAGCCCATCTGGGTGGGAAGGTCGAACGCGACCGACAGGCCCGTCTGGCCCTGGGTCAGGAGGTAGCGGAACCGCTCGTTCGTCTCGGCTGCCGTGGCGAACCCGGCGTACTGGCGCATGGTCCACAGCCGGGAGCGGTACATCGTTGCCTGGACGCCGCGGGTGAATGGGAACTCGCCGGGCAGGCCGAGGTCCGTTTCTGGGTCGAGATCGGCGACGTCGGCGGGCGTGTAGACATCCGCGACCGGGATCTCGGAGGTGGTGACGAAGCCTGGCCGACGCTCGCCCGACGAGGCGAGGGATCGAGCGAGCGTGGTCGCGCGCCAGCGCTCCACGGACGCGGACGCCCTCTCCGCCGGCGTGGTCCCGGGCGGCGGCCGCCGGGCCGCGGCTGCCGTCTCCGGCGTCTCCGCCTTGTCCGCGTCGCTCACCCGAACCTCCGTCAGCTGATGACCACGAGGAGGTCACCCACCTCGATGTTGACGCCGACCGCAACGGCGACCCGGTCGATGGTGCCATCCCTCGGAGATCGAAGCTCGTTCTGCATCTTCATCGCCTCGACGACCAGCAGCTGTTGACCGGCCGAGACCTCATCCCCTGCGGCGACGGAGACTGAGACAACCTTGCCCGGGATGATCGCCTTGATCTCGAGGTGGCCACTGTGGGCGCTCGCGACACGACCCCGCGTCGCGCGTTCCCGAAGGGCCGCGATCCTCTCGGACTCGATCTCGACATCGAACCGGAAGCCGTCCACCAGGACCTCACGCCTCGTGGTGCCTCCTTCTCCCGGGACCGCGGCCTCGAGGATCAGCCGGGTCCGCTCCCCTGCCTCGTCCAGCACGTGGCGACCGCGACCCGTCGACCGGATGGAGGCCTGTGTCGGGACCCCGTCCACCAGCAGCTGTCTTTGCGCAAGGACGGTCGCCTCCCCGGTGCGGGCACCGACCGGCGGCATCGACCCGTCTGCGGCAGGATCCGGCACGGCCTCCACGGGATCGGGTGATGACGCCGGTCCCGGGAGCAACGCCATGCCGCCCAGTGGACCGACGCCGATGGTCGGGTTCGTCAGCCGCAGCTCCTCGGGCGCGGGCGCCACGCGGAGCGGTGGCTCGTCCCCCAGCCGGGAGGTCGATGCCAGCCGAACCCGCACGGCGCGGGGATCCGCGGGCACGTCGACTGCGTCCCCGGGCCTCGCCTGCGCGGAGCCCGGCGTTCGTCCATCCGGCTGCGGTGTCGTCATCCCGGCCATCGATCGACCCCCTGGGTCCGGCTCCCCTGGCGCCAGCCGTTTCGGACCGGTGGCCCGGAGGCGCCGACGCCGGCTGGCGACGCCGCGTTGACCGGCGCCGCCGATGTCCCGGCCGCGTCACCGATCGCGGTGAGACCGGCAGCAAGCAGGGCCCTGCGGATCGCCGCGTCACGCGCCCCGTCGCCGTCCCAGTGAGCATCCACCCAGCCGGTCGACAGCTCGCCCCGCCGAAACGCCTCGCTGCGTGCGACGGCACGATGGAACGGCACGGTTGTCTGGATGCCGCCGATCTCGGTCTCATCGAGCGCCCGACGCAGGCGATCGATCGCCGCGTCCCGGTCGGTCGCATGCACCATCAGCTTGGCGATCAGGTTGTCATATTCCGCGGGCACCCGGTCCCCGGATTCGATCCCGGTGTCGACGCGGACCCCCGGCCCGGCCGCCATCGTCCATCGTCCGACGCGACCCGGTGTCGGGGCGAATGCGTGCGCCGGATCCTCGGCAGAGATCCGGACCTCGATCGCGTGACTGGCCGGTGTGGCCGCCCGCTCCCCGGCCGCGACCACCTCCGGCGAGAGATGGTCACCCGCCGCGATCCGTAACTGCTCGCGGACGATGTCGACGCCGGCGACGAGCTCCGTGACGCCATGCTCCACCTGCAGGCGCGTGTTGACCTCGAGGAACCAGAAGTTGCCTTCGGGATCGTGGAGGAACTCGCAGGTCGCCGCGTTCCTCAGCTCGGCGGCACGGCCAAGACGGATGGCCAGCCCGTGGAGATGCCGGCGCTGCTCCTCGGAGAGGCCCGGCGCCGGCGCCTCCTCCACCAGTTTCTGGTGGCGCCGCTGGAGCGAGCAATCCCGCTCACCGAGCGCGACGACCTGACCGTGCGCGTCACCGAGCAGCTGGACCTCGATGTGCCGGGCCGGCAGGATCTCCCGTTCCAGGTAGACCGAGCCGTCACCAAATGCGGATGCGGCCTCGCGGGATCCGGAGACGAGCGCCGCGGGCAGGTCCTCGGCACGCTCCACCCGGCGCATCCCTCGCCCTCCCCCGCCGGCCGCGGCCTTGACGAGCAGCGGGAACCCGATGTCGTGGGCCGTTCTCACGATCGTCGCGACCTCGTCGGCGCGATCGACCGGCGCCGGCTCGAGGGTCCCGGGCACGGACGGCACGTCGACGCGCGCGGCCAGGCGGCGGGCGTTCAGCTTGTCACCGAGCGCCTCGATCGTGCCCGATGCGGGACCCACGAAAACCAGGCCGGCGGTCTCCACCGCGCGAGCGAAGGCAGCACGTTCGGCCAGGAACCCGTACCCGGGATGGACCGCCTCGGCGCCCGTCTCCAGGGCCGCAGCGACGATGGCATCGATCCGGAGGTAGCTCTCGGCCGGCGGCGGTGGACCGATGCGCACGGCAACATCGGCAAGCCGCACGTGGGCCGCTTCGGCATCGGCGTCGCTGTAGACCGCAACCGCCTCCATCCCCATCTCGTGGCAGGCGCGGATGAGGCGGACCGCGATCTCGCCCCTGTTGGCGATCAGCACGCGGCGAAACGGCCGCTCACGAATGCTCATGGACGGCGCCGGCGGTGGTGTCCTTGCGCAAAGACGAGGACCTGCGCCTCAGAGCGGGATGTTGCCATGCTTCTTCCTCGGGTTGGTGTCCCGCTTGTCCTCCAGGACCTCCAGCGCCCTGATCAGGCGCGGGCGGGTTTCGCGCGGCAGGATCACCTCGTCGATGTAGCCACGGGCGGCCGCGATGTACGGGTTGGAGAATTCCTCCTCGTACTCGGCAACGAGACGTTTGCGCTCCGCCACCGGATCGTCCGCGCCGGCGATCGCATCCTTGAAGATGATGTTGACCGCGCCTTCGGCGCCCATCACGGCGATCTCCGCGGTCGGCCATGCGAAGTTGAGGTCGCCCCGGATGTGCTTGCTGCTCATGACGTCGTAGGCCCCGCCGTATGCCTTGCGGGTGATGACCGTCACCTTGGGTACCGTCGCCTCGCAATACGCGTACAGCAGCTTTGCTCCGTGCTTGATGATCCCGTTGTGCTCCTGGCCGACGCCGGGCAGGAAGCCGGGCACATCGACGAACGTGATGAGCGGCACATTGAACGCATCACACGTGCGGACGAACCGGGCGGCCTTGACCGACGCGTCGATGTCCAGCGCTCCGGCGAGCACGGCCGGCTGTTGGGCAACGATCCCAACGGGACGCCCGCCCAACCGCGCGAAACCGACGATGATGTTCGCCGCCCAGGCCGGCTGGATCTCCAGGAAGGCCGCGTCGTCGACGACGCGCCGCAGCACATCGTGCATGTCGTAGGGCCGCGACGGCTCATCCGGAACAACCGCATCGAGCTCGACATCCATCCGGTCGCGCGGATCGCGCGGGTCGACACGGGGTGGGTCCGCAAGGTTGTTCTGCGGCAGGTGGGACAGCAGGCGCCGGACGTCATCCATCGCCTCCGCCTCGTCATGGGCCGCGAGGTGCGCGACGCCGCTCCGTCCCGTGTGCACGCCGGCGCCGCCCAGCGCCTCCGAGTCGACCTCCTCGTGGGTGACCGCCTTCACCACGTTGGGCCCGGTCACGAACATGTAGCTGGACCCCTCGACCATCACCGTGAAGTCCGTCATGGCAGGCGAGTACACCGCGCCCCCGGCACACGGACCGAGGATGACCGAGATCTGCGGCACCACGCCGGACGCCATGACGTTGCGCAGGAAGATCTCGGCATATCCCCCGAGCGATGCCACCCCCTCCTGGATGCGCGCGCCACCCGAGTCGTTGAGCCCGATGACCGGCGCGCCCACCTTCATCGCCATGTCCATGATCTTGCAGATCTTCTCCGCGTACGCCTCGGACAGCGAGCCGCCGAACACCGTGAAGTCCTGGCTGAACACGAACACGAGGCGGCCGTCGATCGTCCCGTGCCCGGTGATGACGCCGTCGCCCAGGAAGTGCTGCCGGTCAAGACCGAACTCCGTCGCTCGATGCGTGACGAACGCGTCCAGCTCGACGAACGACCCGGGATCGAGCAGCAGGTCGAGCCGCTCGCGTGCCGTCAGCTTGCCCCAGGCGTGCTGGCGCTCGGTTCGCACCGGACCACCGCCCTGCTGGGCTTCTGCGCGCAGTCGCTCAAGGCGATCGATCCGTTCCGCGTTGCTGGGCACGTCCTGGGCTCCTCCGGTGGCGTGACCGGGCGTCTTTGTGCAA
This sequence comes from uncultured Chloroflexia bacterium, assembly GCA_963849495.1. Taxonomy (GTDB): domain Bacteria; phylum Chloroflexota; class Limnocylindria; order Limnocylindrales; family CSP1-4; genus CAIXZV01. Next base: position 67,560 of record CAWKHN010000021.1, read on the forward strand.
AGACGTCGGGGGCCTTCAATGATAGGCCCATCGCCGGTCGCAACCTGAGCCGTGCGCGACCGACGTGCGTCAACGTCTGCGGGCTCCCCGGTCGCCGGCCGGCAGCGGCCGGCGACGATCAGCTCCAGTGTTTCCGTCAGATGAACGTCGCGTTGCGGATCGATTGCAGTGCATCCACGCGCGCGGTGCAATGTGCGTGGATATCCACAGAAAGGTGCACAAGTCGGTCATTGTGTGGACAACCTCGCGGTCCGCGATCCGGATCCGCGGGGTAGCATTCCCCCACTCCCCCGTCAGCCGTTGTCCGCGTTGCTTCCCCGATGCGAGGTGATACCCCTTGACCCACGTGATCGCAATCGCCAACCAGAAGGGTGGCGTTGGCAAGACGACGACTGCGATCAACCTGGCCGGCGCGCTTGCCGAAGACGGGTACCGGATTCTCCTGATCGACATGGACCCGCAGGCGAACCTCACCGCCGGCGTCGGCGTGAACCTCAATATGGTCCAGCGGTCGATGGCCGACGTCCTTGCCGACGGCAGATCCACGCTGCTCGAGGTGATCCTCCCCACCGAGACGGCCGGCATCGACGTCGCCCCGGCGCACATCGACCTCGCCAGCACCGAGGGTGAGCTGTTCACTGCTCTCGGGCGCGAGCAGATCCTGCGGGAGGCGATGCGCGACCACATCACCCCGTACGACTACGTGCTCATCGACTGCCCGCCCAACCTCGGGCTGCTGACGGTCAACGGGTTGTGCGCGGCCGACAGCGTCATCATCCCGGTCCAGACACAGTTCTACGCGATGAAGGGCCTCAACAACCTGGTCAAGGTCATCAACGCGATCCGGATGAAGCTCAACCGGGATCTGCGAATCCTCGGGCTGCTGCCGACGTTCTACGATGGACGCACGAACCTGGCCCGCGACATGCTCGACGAGCTGCGAGTGGTCGGCGATCACCATGTCTTCAGCACCATCATCCGCACCACCGTGAAGTTGGGTGAGGCGCCGCTCGCGGGTCGGCCGATCACGTCGTACGCCGGCGCATCGGAAGCCGCTCGCAGCTACCGCGAGCTCGCCCGGGAGGTGATCGAACTTGGCCAGGCCTGACTTCCGCGCCGCCGCCGCCCGTCGACTGTCCGAGGATCGCGAGCTTCCGCCCGCGATCGTCAGCCTGCTGTCACCGGATGCCGGTCGCCGCTCGACCGGCGTCAAGGTCATCGAGGTCGACCACATCGACTCCAACCCGGAGCAGCCGCGCCTGGCGTTCGACCCGGCGACGCTCGACGAGCTTGCATCGTCGATCCGCGAGCACGGCGTCCTCCAGCCGATCCTCGTGCGCCCGATCGACGACGGACGCTACCAGCTCATCGCGGGTGAGCGCAGGTGGCGGGCCTCCAGGATCGCCGGGCTGGCGACGATCCCCGCGCTGGTCGAGGACATCGACGACGACACGGCGCTCGAGATCTCGATCATCGAGAACCTGCAGCGCGAGGACATCTCACCGCTCGACGAAGCGGCCATGTACGACCGCATGATCCGTGAGCACGGGTACAGCATCCGGAGGCTCGCCGACAAGCTGGGCAAGGACAAGGGCTACCTCGAGAATCGTCTGCGACTTGCCGATGCACCGCCGGAGGTCAGGGAGCTGGTGTCCTTGCGCAAGGACACCCTGTCCCATGCATACGAGCTGATGAAGGTCCAGGACCCGAAGAAGCGCCGCCGGCTGGCCGACCAGGTCGCTCGCAACGAGCTGTCCCTGGTGAAGCTGCGGGAGCGCATCGAGGGCCGGCGGCCCCAGGTTGTCGACGACGTCCCCGCCGAGCCGGAGGCACCGGTCACAGCGATCGCGCCCGCATCCGAGACGGGCTGGGCCGGCCACGAGGGCATGGGGACAGCGCCCATCCGCGACAATTCGCTGGTCGCGGCCAAGCAGCAGCTCAACGACGCGGTCGAGGACTTCCTGGACGTCCTGCGCAATCCCGAGGTCCTGGGTGCCATCGGCCAGGTCGACAGGGCAAACCTGGCCAAGTACCTCACGATCGCCAAGCTGCGCATCGAGAACGCGATCGCCGCCATCCGGACCGGGGAGCTGGACCGCTAGCTCCAGGGTTCAACGCCGGGCGCCCGCCCACGACGGAGCGCCACCGATGGTCCTGCCCCGACCGGGTGTTTGACAGGATCGACGATTGGACCCATGCTCTACAGGTATCGCTCGAGAGAACTCGGCCAGCAGGTCGACGCCCAACACGCGCAACCGCCGCCGCCTCGAGCCCATTGAACGCCGCTCCGGCCTCCGTATGTCCGGCCGTTGGAGCGGCAAGGCACCCCGCCCACATCGACTGGGGTGCTCGGAAAGGAACACTCGTCTCATGCTCTCCCGCGCCACCACGAATGCCGTGGCGTATCGCGCCAGCTCGATGCGCCGAATGCGCCGTCGGGCCGTCCATGCGAACCGGCTCTACTGCGCCACCAACGGTTGCACCAGCTTCCTCGTCGTCGACGAGATCGGCGGCATCGCCCACTGCGAGATCTGCGGCTACACGCGCAGGCTCAACTGATCCATCGCCTCGCCGGGCTCACCGGCAGGGGCACTGACCGATCGATGAGGCCGGCCCGCGAGGGCCGGCCTGTTTCGTGGTGCGGGGCGCTCGCCAGGCTCGCGCCACCGTCCTGACAGCGAATCCGGCGAACTGGACCAATCCGCCACGGACCGCCCATCGAAACAGTCGGTGGGACACCAGTTCCTCCGGTCATCCGAGCAGCCGGACAGCACCCCGACCAGGAGACACTGCCCGTGCGCCTCACCCGTCTTGCCGGCCTCATCGCCGCCGGCGCCATGACCCTTTCGGTCGCCGCCCCTGTCGGTGCCGCCAGCGACGCGATGGTCCGCGTCCTCCACGCCTCCCCGGATGCCCCCGCGGTGGACGTGTGGGTCGATGACAGCAAGGTCCTCACGGACGTTGCCTTCAAGGGCCTGAGCAGCTACCTTGCCCTGCCCGCCGGCGCCCACCACATCGTCGTCGTTGCGACCGGAACCACCACCCCGGCTCTGATCGATGCCACCCCGTCCTTCGACGCCGGTGTGAAGTACACCGTCGCCGCGATCGGCCCGGCCGCGACGGTCAGCGCGAAGGTGTTCGTTGACGACGGCACCGTTGTCGCCGGATCCGCCAAGCTTCGCGTGATCCACCTGTCCCCGGACGCACCTGCGGTTGACGTCGCAGTTGCCGGCCAGGCCCCCGCAGACGCGGCCGTGAAGAACCTGTCCTACCCGGACGCCACGGGCTACCTGACCCTCCCGCCCGCCACCTATGACTTCGAGGTCCGCCTCGCCGGCACGACGACCGTCGCGCTTCCGCTGAGCGGCGTCGCACTCGCCGACGGCACGAACTACACCGTGTTCGCCGTCGGCCTCGCGGCCGCCGACGTGCCCGCCGGCCAGGTCCTGAGCGCCGTCGTTGGTGTCGACGGTGTGGCCGCCCCGGCCACCGACACCGTGCCCGCCGGCAACAGCACCCCCATGTTGTTCCTCGCCGCCGCCGCGCTCTTCGGCCTCGCCCTCACGCTCCGCTTCGCGCCGGTCTTCAACCGCTCGAAGTAGGCTCAGTCCTCCATACGCTCCGGGCCGGTTCGCCGGCCCGGAGCGTATTCGTGTCCTACCGGGCCGTGGCGACTTCACGTTCCTCGGCGACCCCGTGGCGCGCGGCGCGGACGCACAAGGGGCTCGGGATCGGGCGGCACCGTCGCAACCCTGCCTGCCGCGGCGTATGCGTCGCACACTTAGCGTGGGGCGCGATCCGGGCTCGGATCCATCGGCCGGGCATCGAGCGCGACACCAGGGCGCCGGACATGCGCCCTGCGGATATTCGAGCGCCGGATGCCCTTGATTGCGGTCGGGTCGCACGTACACCACCGCGAGAGCGCCTTGCCATGCCTGCTGCGCATCCGGGCGCCACGTGCGCGTCCGGGGCGTGGAGCCCGCACCGGACGCCGTGCCGATCCGGGCCGCGCGACGGCGGGACGGAACGGCCGCAGACGCGCGATCATCGTGGATGACATCGAGCAGCCGGCCCCGGGCCGGGAAGGAGCGAGCACATGGCCGGCGCCAGGACCCTCGATCGCGACCGCCTCGAGCGGCTGATGGCCGTGGAAATGGCAGCATTCGAGCGCGCCAACCCACGCTCGAGAGCACTCTGGGAGCGGGCCAAGGGCTCGCTGCTCGACGGCGTGCCGATGAACTGGATGGTCAAGTGGGCCGGCTCCTGGCCGTTGTTCGTCGAGGAGGCCCGCGGCGCGCACTTCTCGGACGTGGACGGCCACCAGTACGTGGACTTCTGCCTCGGCGACACCGGCGCCATGGCCGGTCATGGCCCGGAGGCCACCGTCCGCGCCGTCGAGCGCCAGCTCCTCCGTGGGATCACCCATATGCTGCCCACCGAGGACGCGATCATCGCGGGCGACGAGCTGCGCCGCCGCTTCGGCCTCCGCTGGTGGCAGTTCACGCTCACTGCCACCGACGCCAACCGGTTCGCGATCCGCCTCGCCCGCCACGTCACCGGCCGCCCGAAGATCCTCGTCCACAACCACAACTACCACGGGTCTGTGGACGAGACGTTCGCCTGGCTCGGGCCGGACGGGGATGTCGTGGCGCGCCGCGGGAACCTCGGACCGCCGGTGCCGCCGTCCGAGACGACCCGCGTCGTCGAGATCAACGACCTCGAGGCCCTGGAGCGCGAGCTGGCGCACGGTGACGTCGCGGCCGCGCTGTTCGAGCCGGCGCTCACCAACGTCGGCATCGTGCTGCCGGATCCGGGGTATCACGAGGCCGTCCGCGAGCTGACCCTGCGCTACGGCACGCTCCTCATCAACGACGAGACGCATACGATCTGCGCCGGGCCCGGCGGCGTCACGGGAGCGCAGAACCTGCACCCCGACATGCTCACGATCGGCAAGACGATCGGCGGCGGCATTCCGGCCGGCGCCTACGGCTTCACCGAGGCTCTGGGCGAGCGGATCCGGTCGACGATCACCTGGGAGGACTCCGACGTCGGCGGGATCGGTGGAACGCTGGCCGGCAACGCGCTGTCGCTGGCCGCGATCCGGGCGACGCTCACCGAGGTGCTGACCGACGAGGCGTTCGCACGCATGATCCCGCTCGCCGAGCGCTGGGAGGCTGGCGTCGACGATGTCCTGCGCGTCAATGACGTCCCGTGGCACGTGACGAGGCTCGGGGCCCGTGCGGAGTACCACTTCATGCCGGAGCGGCCGCGCAACGGCTCGGAGCAGTGGGCGCACGGCGACAGCGAGCTGGAGCGGTTCCTGCACCTGTGGGCGATGAACCGCGGCGTGCTGATGACGCCATTCCACAACATGGCCCTGATGTCGCCCGCGACCACGGAGGCCGACGTGGACCTCCACTCGCGCGTGTTCGGCGAGGCGGTCGAGACGCTGTTCGCGGTCTGACGGGAGGCCGCGGCGCCCTGAGGGGTTCACGCGCGGCCGGCCTGCATCCCTGGGCGCCGCCGATCAGCCGGGGAGATCGGCCGCCAGGATTGGTACCCCGCCGGTCCCGCCCGCGGCTGACTCCAGGCTGACCCCGAACCGGCCACCCTGGTCGAGGGAGATCGTCGCCCAGCCGTCCAGAGAGCCCGTCCAGTAGGCCAGGCCGCCCGCGAACCACATCTCACCCACGGGCGACCGAATGCCCCCCTGCTCGACCCAGCACCTGTAGACCTCCCCGGCTGCCGGCTGCGCCAGCGCGGTCGACGTGACGACCAGGTCGTGGCTCGACCAGGCGACGGTCCCCCGCGGCGTGCCGTCGGCCGCGGCCAGGGCGACTTCGCGGTGGCTGGGATCCGCAAGGAGCCGGTCGAGCACTGCGGTGACCCCCTCGAGCGCCTGGGTCTCGGCGCGGGCGGCGTCGAGGCGTGCCGTCTGGTCCCGCACGAACGCGCCTCCCGCGACGAGCAACGCGACGGCGGCGGCGAGCGCGAGCACCCGGCGCCAGCCGATGATCGCCATCCGGCTGCTGCCGGCGACGCGAGGGCGACCCGGCTCCCTGTCTCCCGGGGTGTCGATCCGCGCCGGGATGCGCTCCACGGCAGCACGCAGCGACGCCGGAGGCATGATGGGCGACCCCGTTGCGACGTCGGCCAGGCGACCCGGGCCGCCCGCGGCAGAGGCCACGGTGTCGTCGATCGCGTTCAGCGTCGCCTGCCAGCCAGCAAGATCAACCCGGCAGACATCACAGGACGTAATGTGGCGGCGGAGGTCGGCCAGCTCCTCGGACGTGTCGAGCCGCACGAGCATGGCCGGCTCGAGGGCGAGGTCCGCGAGAAGCTCGTGTGCTGCAGCGTGCTCCATCGACCTCATGGCTCCCTCAACCCGGGGACGTCCCGCAGCCGCTCGCGGAGCGTCGCCATCGCCCGGCGCGTCCTTGACTTCACCGTCCCGAGGGGCCACCCCAGGCGGGTCGCGATCTCCGACTGGCTCAGGCCATCGTCGTACGCGAGGACGAGAATCCGTCGATCCTGCTCAGCCATCTCGGACAGCGCGCCCCGAACGACCGCCTGCGTCCATCGACGATCGAGCTCCAGCGCGGGGTCTCCCCCGTCGACCACCGCACGAGCCTGTGGCTCTCGGGCGAGGAGATCCTCACCGGTAGGCACGCCCCACCAGTCACGGACGCCCCGAGCCGGGTCCACGAGGCGCGGGCGTCGCGACTCGGCGCGCACCCGGTCGAGCGACCGGAAGCGCGTGATCCCGATGAGCCATCCCAGCAGCGTGCCTGCTCGCGGGTCGAAGCGACCGGCGCGCTGCCAGAGCGCCATGAACGCCTCCTGGACGACCTCGGCTGCGGCCTCGCGATCACCGAGGAAGCGGACGGCGACGCCGAACAGGACGCTCCCGTAGCGGTCGTAGACGGCCATCAGCGCGCGCTCGTCACCGCTGACGATCCGCCCGACGAGAACCTCGTCGTCGAGGGAGTTGATGTCCTCGCCGATGCCCCAGCGGGTCACGGCCGATCACGGTGATCGCGCACGTCCGAATCCTGGTCACGTGGCGCAACCGTGTCCAGCCCCTCACGCCCAGCCCGCGTCGGCTGTGTGTGGCGGGTGGAACGGCCGCGTGGTGATCAGTACCCACCCGTGCTGCTCGCGGCCGGGGAGCCGCCCGGTCCACCGGCGGTCGCCGCCACGAACCAGACGCCTTTCAGACCCTGGCCGTTGACGTCGCCCGCCTTCGTGTCGCCCGCGTAGTAGTAGAGGGGGGCGCCCATGTAGGTGACCTGCATCGTCCCGTCGGATCGCGTGATCGTGCCCAGGGCGCCGGTGACCCCCGCGCCCGCGATGGGGGTCTCGCCCGCACTGACGATGAAGGGGGGCCAGGTCGCAGCACACGTGCCCGTGCAGGTACTGGTCCCGGCGGTGTCCGTGGTGAGGATGTACAGCGTCAGCCCGTTGTCGCCGGCCAGGTAGTCGCCGAGCGACGCGTTCGACACGGACGTCACCTCCGGGCCCGCAGCCGCGCTGGCGGCCGGCGATGCGGCCGGCGTGTCGGTCGGGGCGGACGATCCGCCGGACGAGCAGGCGGCGACAATGAGCAAGGAGCCAAGGAGAAGGCCGCCGAGCGCGAGCCGGGGGCGCGGGGACGTTCGATCCACGGAAGGGACCCTCCGATGTGCGGCCGAGGTCGGCCCATGCAATCGATACGCCGGGTCACAGCGACCGGATCACGGGCCACACGGCGGTTCGGTGCAGATGGAGGCCCCCTGGGGGGTCGGCCGCCCTCGGGATTGCGGGAGTCCCGCCCTATGCCGGCTGCGCCGCGGGCCTCCACCAACGACGCTCGACCACGAGCTCCGCGCCCAGCTGCTCGTCGATGACCTCGCGGGGCTCGAATCCGCGGGCCTCGTAGAACGTCTCCCCCATCCGGTTGCCGGCCAGCACGTCCGCCGCGATCGGCAGGTCCGGATGCGCATCGACGATCGCGTCCAGCAGCGCGCTGCCCAGGCCGCGCCCACGCATGCCCGGGCTCGCGTAGATCGCCACGAGGGTGACCCGGTCGGGCTCGTCGACGGGTTCAACCGCCGTCTCGGCGAACGCGGCCACCACGCCGTCCAGCTCCGCGACCCACGTCTCGTGGCGCTCGATCCGCAGAGCGACCCGCTCCTCGGAGTAGGCGCGCTCCACGAACCACTCGATGGTCTCGTCCCGGAGCATGTCGCGATACGTGGCGCGCCAGGCCGCCATCGCGATGTCGCGGATGGCGGGCGCGTGCGACGGGGTCGCGCGGCGCACGGCGATTGGCGGGCGCGGGGCGTCGCTGGTCATGGCTGCAGCACAACGCCGACGGCGATGAGGCCACAACTGCCCGCCGGGCTGCGGCGGACGCGACGGTCGACGAGGCGGGCGCGGCGCGCGGGCGAAGGCTGAACGACCACGGGCGGAGTGTACCCACCGGAGGTCACGACGGCAGCGGTCGGGCCTATTGCCTCGTCGCAGCGGCACATCTCTTAGCGCGACTCCGCCGTCCCCGGTCGCGGGGGCGGCGATCCGGATCGTGCCAAGGAGGCCTCGGAGGCGCTGGGCCGTGGACCTCGCCCGCCTGATGCGCTATGCGCCCGGGCGCATGGCCAGGCCGTGGCGGGAGCCGCGGTTTGCGACACGGTAGACGAACAGGAACAGCACGATCAGCGTCAGGGCGACGTACACCCACCAGATGACGTCGTTCCGGCTGTCGGTGCCGGAGAACAGCCCGTGGATGGTCACGAGCACGAACCCGATTGACGAGAGCGTGTGCGTCGCGCGCCACAGCCGGGGCCCGATCCGGTCTCGCAGGTAGAACAGCACGATGATCACGAGGGTGGCCCAGAGCGCGAGCTGGCCGGCGGCGATCGGAAGCGGGCGGTACGCGGACGCGCCCGGGATGAACAGCGATCCCAGGCTGGTGTACCCGGACTTGGAGTCGCCGAGCAGCAGGATCGCGTGCGATGCCCCCAGGCTCAGGCCCGCGAAGGACAGGTCCTTGTGCAGCTCGAACGACACGAGCTTGCCGACGATGAGATCGAGGATCCCGGAGGTCATGGCCAGGCCGTAGCAGACCGACCCGGTGAGGGCAAGGTAGGACAGGAATGCCGTGATGCGCGAACCGGTCCAGAAGTACTTGTCGGGGTTGGTGGCGCCGAGCGCATTCGCCGCCGGACCGGCTGTGATGCCGATCAGCAGCCCGGCGACGAGGAGGGCGAGGCCGAACCTCAGCTCCGGTCGGTCCCGGTTCTCGCTCACGCCAGCCATCGGTCGATCCCGGCGAATCGCAGCTGCGTGTCGTGGTCAGTGAGGGCGATCGCCGTGGCGCCGGCGGCCTTCAGCATCGGGGCTGCTGCTGCCCCGCGGAGCACCACGACCTTGGCCAGGGCTTCGGCCGCGATCGCGTCGGGTGCGATGACGGTCACCGTCACGATCCCAGCCGACGCAGACCGTCCCGTGGCCGGATCCACGATGTGCCCCCGGCCGTCCCAGGCGTGGCGATAGGTTCCCGACGTCGCGACCCCGATCCGCACCGGCTTGCCCAGCGGTAGCGAGATGATCGCGATCGGCTCCAGCGTGGACGGGTCGGCGGCGCGCGGGTCCTCGACCTGGATGTCGAAGGCGACCGTGCCGTCGGAGCGGACGGCGATGTCGCCGTCGCATTCGACCAGCACCACGGGCAGGCCGAGGAGCTGCGGCAGCCACAGGGCCCGCTCCGCCATCCAGCCCTTGGCAACGCCGGACAGGTCCAGCCGGGCATGCGGTGCGCGCGTGACCACGTCGCCGGTGATGCTCCACTCGCGCGCCGGCACCGGGCGTCCTCCCGTCTCGGCGGCAATCCGGGCGTCGAGCACCGCAGGGTCCACGATGCCGCCCGTCATGCGCCGTGCCGACGACGCGGCATGGAGCGCGGCGGCGAGCGTCGGCCCGACCCGCGCCTCGGGACGAGGATCCGCGTTGAGTCGGGAGAGGTCCGAGGCGGGATCGTGCCGGCTGATGAAGGATGCCCAGGCGGCGATCCGGTCGAGCAACGCGGCCGCGATTGCGTCGCCGGCGCCACCGCCGAGAACAGCCGAGATGGACCCGCCCATGGCCCCTCGTCGTGCGAACCCGGGCATTACGGCGGGGGGGTCCCGCTCGCTCCCGTCGGGACGGGGGTCGGCCTGGGGGTCGGCTTGGGGGTCGGGGCTGGAGTGGCCTTGGGAGTCGGGGCCGGGGTGGCCTTGGGGGCGGGCGTGGCGGTGGCCTTGGGGGCGGGCGTCGCGCCTGCGGGCGCCGCGGTCGGCTTCGGCGTCCTGGCTGCCGCCGCTGCGCCCGTGGTTGCTCCCGTCGGCGCCTTCGTCGCCCTCGGCGTCACCGTGGTCCCCGGCACCGCCGTCGCCTTCGGCTGGGCGGCGGGCGCTGCGGTCTCGATCACCCCGTCCACGGCCGCCCCTGCGAGCTGGTCGGTCGCGGCTCCACCGTCGACGCTGCTCGCCGGGGCATCGGTGGCCGGGTTCGCGGTGGCGTCCGCGACCGGCACCGGGGCCGGTGGAGTGATGACCGTGACCAGGCCGAAGCTGGCCGCGACCCCAAGCGCGGAGAACACGACCCTGGTGGACATCGGGTCGGGCCGCCGGCGGGCCGGCGCCCGCCTCGGATCGGGCACGGACGGGAGGTTCTCGTCGGTCATGGCTGCGGGTCCCTCGTCTGCTCGGTCGGGTCGTGGGACGTCACGGGACGGTCGCCGAGACGATGGAGGTCCTTGAGATCGTCTGGTACTCGCCGCCCTCGTTCCAGAGACACCAGACCCGGTAGTACAGCCTGCCGGTCGGGGCCTTGGTGTCGCTGACCTGTGTCGTGGCAGCCGACGTGATCATGGCCACGAGGGTGTCGTTGCTCTCGGGCGGATAGTGGATCTCCGAGTCGAGCGATCGCACGACGGCGTACGCGGCGAACGACGATGAGGAGCAGACGCCCCAGGACAGGAGCGGCTGCCCGTTCACCAGCGACACGGACAGGACCGCCGAGGTCGGGGCCGGAGAACGCGTTGGCCGCGGGGTCGGAGCCTGGGTGGGCGTTGGGGTCGGCGCCGGCGGCGGGGTAACGGGCGCGGCGGTCGGCTGCCGGGTGGGGGCCGCCGTCGGGGCGGGCCTGCGGCTCGGGGTCGGCGCGGGGGCAGCACCGCCGGTCGACCTGGCGGTCGGCCTGGGGGTGGCCGGGACGACCACCGTCATCGGCCCCTCCGTCGCTTCCGACTCGCGGATCGGATCGGAGGCGGAGATGTCGACGAGCGCTTCACCGGGATCTGCGAGCACCGGCAGCTGCGATTGCGCACCTGCCGCCGCGTTCGCGTGCGGCGCGAACGGCGAGTGCCCACCCGAGAACAGGAGGACGACCACCGCAACGAGCGCGGTGACGCCGGACGCCGTGATGAGTGGTTGTCGCTTCGGCATGGTCGTGGCTCGCTCCGCTGGACCTGCGAAGGCTTCGATCCGCCGGTCGGGTTGCTGCGGCAAGACGGTCAATCCCGCCTACCTCGTCCGAGGCATCCATGATCGGCGGGGTTTCAGTGTCGGATCACGACAGTGGTCCCGCAGGCGACCGTACCTTGGTCTCATGCCTCGAACGGTTCTCACTCGCACAGCGCGCCCGGCTGGCCGCACGCATGACACGCAAGCTGGCACGACGGCCCCGTAGCATTCCCATGGCATGCAGCTGATCGACGGGCGCCCCGTCTACGCCGCCACGGACCTCGTGGGCTTCCTCGCCTGCGGGCATCGTCTCGCCCTGGAACGGGCGGCGATGGCCGGGCTGGTCGCGAAGCCCGTGCGCAATGACCCGTCGATCGAGCTCGTCGCCAAGCGAGGCCTCGAGCACGAGCGGCGCTATCTCGTGGACCTGCGGGAGCGCGGTCTCCGCGTGGTGGAGATCCGGAAGGATGGCTCATCGGTCGCTCCGATCGTGGATGCCACGGGTCAGGGCCGCGCAGCCTCGCCACCCGAGCGGAACCCCGGCGCGGAGCTGCGAGAGGCGGCAGCCGAGACGATCGCCGCCCTGAGAGACGGGGCAGACGTCGTCTATCAGGCGACGTTCTTCGACGGCACGTGGCGTGGCCACGCTGACTTCCTGCTCCGTCGAGACCACGGGCCCGGGGAGCCGGACAGCGCGCTCGGCGCGTATCACTACGAGGTCGCGGACACGAAGCTCGCCCGCCACGTGAAGGCGTCGGCGATCCTCCAGATCTGCTCCTACGTGGAGCAGCTGACGGCGATCCAGGGTCGCCAACCGGAGTTCCTGTACGTCGTGCTCGGCGGTCGCGCCCGGCCAACGGACAGGCTCCGCGTGGACGACTACATGGCCTACTACCGGAGGGTCAAGACCGAGTTCGAGGCGGCGGTCGGGCTACGCGGAGACACGGCACCCGAGCCCGCCTACCCTCCCACGGACACGTACCCGGAGCCGGTCGAGCACTGCGACGTCTGCCGCTGGAACCCGGCCTGTCGCGCCCGGCGGCGGGCGGACGACGACCTGAGCCTGGTCGCGGGTGCCTCCAGCCGGCAGCGGCGGGCGCTCAAGGCTCGCGACGTGGGGACGCGGCGGGGCCTGGCCGGTCTCCGGCTGCCGATGGCGCCCCGCCTCGAGGGCGTCGGACCGGAGGCGCTCGCCCGTGTCCGCGAGCAGGCCCGGATCCAGGTGGAGAGCGAGGATCGCGGCGAGGTGCTCTGGGAGCTGCTGCCGCTGGAGCGGGACGAGGCCGGGTTGCCGGTTCCGATGCGCGGGCTGCTGGGACTGCCCGCGCCGAGCCCGGGCGACGTGTTCCTGGACCTCGAGGGTGATCCGTTCGCGCTCGATGACGGCGTGGACTACCTGTTCGGGATCCTGGAGCCCGCGATGGCCGAGGACGACCCGCGCTATGCCGGCACGAGACAGGAGACGGGGCCGAAGTTCCACGCCATCTGGAGCCTCGACGCCGAGGGCCGGGTGACCTGGGCGGCCGAGAAGGCGGCGTTCGAGCGCACGATCGACCTGATCATGGACCGCTGGGCGAAGGACCCGGCACTCCACGTTTACCACTACGCGGCGTACGAGCGGACGGCCCTCGGACGGCTGGCCCAGCGCCACGGCACGCGCGAGCTCGAGGTGGACCGTCTGCTGCGAGGCGGGGTGCTGGTGGACCTGTTCCGGGTCGTGCGCCAGGGCATCCGGGCCGGCGTCGAGAGCTACTCGATCAAGCGGATCGAGCCGCTGTATTCGCTGGAGCGGGAGGTGGAGCTCAAGGACGCCGGCAGCAGCATCGTTGCATTCGAGACGTGGCTGGAGCTTGGGCCGGACTCCCCGGTCGAGGACGGCCCGGCGATCCTGGCCGGGATCGAGGGCTACAACCGGGACGACGTCCTCAGCAACTGGAAGCTCCGGGACTGGCTCGAGGCGCGGCGGGTGGATCTCGAGGCGCGCGAGGGTGGGACGCTGGACCGGCCCGAGGCGGACGACGGCGTCGGATCCGAGGAGGTCACCGACAGGGACAGGCAGGTCGCCGATCTGATGGCGGCGCTGACCCCGGACGACCCGGGCGACCCGGTTCTTCGAGCGGAGCACCCCGACGCGGCCGGACGCTGGCTCCTCGCCCAGCTGCTCGCCTGGCACCGCCGCGAGGAGAAGTCCTCCTGGTGGCGCTACTTCGATCTCCTGCGGCAGACGGAGGAGGACCTGCTGGAGGAGCGTGAGCCGCTCGCGGGGCTCGAGCCCGTCGGTGAGCCCCGGGCCGAGAAGAAGTCCCGAATCTTCAGCTTCCGGTTTCCCCCGCAGGACCACCGGATCGACACCGACAGCGACGTCTACGACCCGGTCACGGGCGAGTCCGCGGGCGAGGTGTTCCGCATCGATGACGTCGAGCGGATCGTGGAGCTCAAGCGAGGGCCGAAGCTGGACGGCACACCCCTGCCCCGGTCGCTGGTGCCGAGGGGGATCGTGCCCACCGGAGAGCACGCGGAGAGCCTGCTCCGGATCGGCGAATGGGTGGCCGCGCACGGCCTGTCCGAGCCCCGCGGGATCATGCCCGGCGAGCCGGACCTCGCGGCGGCGCGGGCGCTGCTGCTCCGGAGCCGGCCGGCCGTGCCCGGACAGGACCCAGGGCCGCTGAGGCTGGACGGCGAGGCGGCGCTCGATGCCGCGTGCCGGCTCGTCGCCGGCATGCCCGGCGGGGTGCTGCCGATCCAGGGCCCGCCCGGGTCCGGCAAGACCTGGACCGGCGCGCGGCTCATCCTCTCCCTCGTCCGGCAGGGCAAGCGCGTCGGCGTCGTGGCCAACAGCCACAAGGTCATCGGCCACGTGCTCGACGAGGTAGCTGCAGCCACCGCCCCGGACGATCCGGCCCGGATCGGCCAGAAGCCCAAGAACGGTCGCCCGCCGACATCGACGGCTGCTGCCGTCCTGGCATCCAACGCCGCGGTTGCGACCGCGCTCCGGGCCGGCACCGTCAACGTCGTCGGCGCCGTGTCGTGGACCTGGGTGCGCTCCGAGATGGCGCTGCCGGAGCCCGTCCTGGACGTCCTCGTCGTGGACGAGGCGGGCCAGATGAGCCTGGCAAACGTGCTTGCCTGCGCTCCAGCCGCGCGCACGATCGTGCTCCTGGGCGACCCGCAGCAGCTGGACCAGCCGACGCAGGGAAGCCACCCGCCCGGGGCGGAGCGGAGCGCGCTGTCCCACCTGCTCGCGGACCCCGCCCACCTCAAGCCGGACCGACCGACCATCGCCCCGGACGAGGGGCTGTTCCTCGAGCACACCTGGCGGCTCCACCCGGACGTGTGCGCATTCACGTCGATGGCGTTCTACGCGGGCCGGCTTCATTCGCAGCCGGGCCTCGAGCGCCAGGACGTGATCGCCGGCCGCGCCACGCTGTTCGCCCCACCGGCCGCGCTGTCGGGCACGGGGCTCCGCTACCGGCCGGTGGACCACACGGGCAACGACACGGACTCCGTCGAGGAGGCCCGGGAGGTCGCCCGGCTCGTCTCGGAGCTGGTCGAGGCGGGGGCGGTGTGGGTGGACCGTCACGGAGATCGACACGCCGTGAACGTGGACGACATCGTGATCGTCGCACCGTACAACGCGCACGTCGCCGCGGTTGAACGGGCCTTCGCCGAGACGGGCCTGCCGGCGCCGTTCGTCGGCACCGTGGACAAGTTCCAGGGCCAGGAGCGACCGGTGAGCATCTACACGATGGGAACGTCGGCACCCGAGGACGCCCCACGCGGCCTGGAGTTCCTGTACTCGCTGAACCGGCTCAACGTGGCGACGTCCCGCGCGCGCTGCGTGGCGGCCATCGTTGCGTCCCCGGCCCTCGTGCGGGTGGCGTGCCGGACGCCGCGCCAGATGCGGCTGGCCAACGGGCTGTGCCTGGCAATCGAGGCAGCCGACGGGGCCGTTCGGGAGGGTTGAGCCTCAGGGCCGGGCGTCCAGCTCCTGCGCGACCCAGGCCGCCAGCACCCGGGCGCAGGCCTCGACCTCCGCCAGGGGGACGTGCTCGTCGGCGCCGTGGGCGAGCCGGACGTCGCCAGGGCCGAAGATCACGCACGGCGTGTCGCCGACGTCGATGAACAGCCGCATGTCCGCGCCGTACGGGACGCCGAGCTCTTCCGGACGTCGTCCGGTCACCCCCTCCGCGACGCCGGCGAGGCCGTCCGGCAAGGGATGATCCACCGGGATCTGGGCCGAGGCGAACCGCGCCCCGACGATCTCGACCGTCGCGGGGTGCTCACGCAGGAATGGATCCGCCGCGTTGGCGGCCTCGATGCACGCACGGAGGTCAGCCTCGGCAGCCTCGGGCGTCTGGCCGAGGCGCACGCCGTACCGGCCGTCGGCGACGAGGCGGTCCATCACGGTCGATGCCCACTCCCCGCCCGTCACGGTCCCGATGATCGTGGGGTACGGCAAGCCCAGCACGGTCATCAGCGGATCGGTCTCCGCCGCGTTGCGGCGCGCCTCATCGTCCTCGAGCGCCCGCACGAGCGTGCACAGGTTGTCCAGGGCGGACACGCCCTCCGTCCGCCGGCTGGCGTGGGCGGCGCGGCCAGGAACGGTGAGCCGGAACGTGATCGCCCCCGCATGGGCGACCACGACGTCGAGACCCGACGGCTCGGGGATGATCGCCATGTCCCCGGTCGCGCCGGCACGGATCGCCGCCAGGGTCCCCTGCCCGCCGTCCTCCTCGCTCGGGACCAGCGCCACGATCAGCTCGCCGGCGAGCGTGCCGAGCATGCCCGCCGCCCCCAGGGCGCGAACGGCGCCCAGGATCGCGGCAACCCCGCCCTTCATGTCGCACGAGCCCCGGCCGTACAGCTCGCCGTCGCGCACGTCCCCGGACCATGCGTCGGCCGACCAGGTCGCCGGATCGCCCGGCGGCACCACGTCCACGTGCCCGGACAGGACCAGCCGCCGGCCGCCGGGACGCGCCCCGCGCCCCGCGCTCGTCCCCCGTCGCCGGCCGTCCCCTGCCGACCCGCCGGCCCGCCCGATGACCACGGGCAGCGTGCGGCGCGGCACCTCCTCGCCGGGCCACGCCGGGTCGTCGCGGATCGCCGCGGGGTCGGGGTGGAACACCTCGACCGACATCCCGAGCGCCTCGAGCCGGTCGGCGAGGTTGCCGGCGATCGCGACCTCGTCGCCGGTGACGCTGGGCATCCGGACCAGCGCCGCCAGGTCGGCCGCGATCGCGGCCGGATCGACCGCATCGGCGGCGGCCTGCGCCATGTCCGTCAGGGCCGGACGCGACCGGGACCGGGCACCACGACCCGACGCGCGTCCCCCGCGCCCCGAACGACCGCCCGCCCGCCCGCTCATGCGCGCAGGATCGGGCGCGTCAGGCAGGTGACCCCACCCGAGCCGTTCTCCCCCACCTCGCCCAGCGGGATCGCGTGCACCTCGCAGCCGGCTGCCTCGAGGCCACG
This sequence comes from uncultured Chloroflexia bacterium, assembly GCA_963849495.1. Lineage (GTDB taxonomy): Bacteria > Chloroflexota > Limnocylindria > Limnocylindrales > CSP1-4 > CAIXZV01. The sequence goes on from CAWKHN010000021.1 coordinate 84,515, forward strand.
CCGGGTGCCGTCGTTGCCCTCGGCCACGACCACCACGCCCGGGCGCGCCGCGAGCACGTTGCAGCCGAGCGTCCCGTACTCCGCCTCGGGCACCTCGACCAGGCGCACGCCGAGGTCCATGAGCAGCTCGTACAGGCCCGCCGGCAGCAGCGGCAGGAACACGACCGCGACGTCGTCCGCCACCGGTGAGATCACCGACAGCAGGTGGACCAGCTCGGCCGCGCCCTTCCAGTACGGGACGTCGAAGATCCGCACGTCGCCGCCGACGATCGAGCCCAGCTGGCGGGCGCCTGCGTCGTTCGTGCGCAGGCTGCGCCCGATGCACAGCAGGTCCGGCCGGAGCCAGAACGTGTCGCCGCCCTCGACGCTGCCCGGCGCCACGATCCGGCCGAGGGTCGGGATCCCGTGGGCGGCGGTCCACGCCTCGAGCACCGGGGGCTCCCCTGCCCGGTTCGGCTTGCCGGGCCGGAGCGGGATGGCGCCGCCGTCCGCGACCAGGAGCGGGTCGAACACGTAGACGAGGTCGGGGTCGCCGGTCTCGGTCTCGAGGTGATGGACGCGGACGCCGAGACCGTCAAGGGTCTCGACGAGCCCGTCATGCTCCCGCCTGGCCCGCGCAAGGTCGACGGGGCGGAGGAACCCGACCGCCGGGTCGTCGTACGCCCGGGCGAATGCGGGCCCCGGGACCTTGACGAGGACCTCGCGCAGGGGCGCGACCATGCTCTGCGCGCCGTAGGCGCGGACGACGGTGTCGGTCATGACCGGCAGCATACGTCGCCGGACGCCGCCGTCGCCCGGGGTCAGGCGGGGGCGGCAGCCGCGATGTCGCGCAGAGCGGCGACCAGGCGGTCGACCTCGCCGGCGGTGTTGTAGTGCGTGAGCCCGATCCGCAGCACGCCCTCCGGCTGAAGCCCCAGGCGCTCGATCGGCCCGACCGCGTAGAAGTCGCCCCACCAGGTCGCGATCCCGCGATCGCCGAGGATCGTCGACGCCGTCTCGGCCGTCACCCCGGCGAGCGTGATCGCCGCCGTCGGCGTCCGCTCCTCGAACCGCGCCCGGTCGGTGATCCCCCAGACCCGCAGGCCCGGGACGGACTCGAGCCCATCGAGCAGCCGGCCGAACAGCGGCATCTCGTAGGCGCGGATCGCGGCCATCCCCGCGTGCGCGTGCAGCCGGCGCCCGGTCATGCCCGGGAACCGTGCCTCGAACGCCGCCCCGAACCGCTCCCCGACCTCGGCGATGTACTCCACGGCGGCCAGCGACCCGGCGATGCCCTCGTGGTTGAGGGTGCCCGTCTCGAACCGGTCGTAGGCCGGGCGGAGCTTGTAGGTCGGCAGCGCGTCGAGCACGGCCCGCCGGCCGTACAGGACGCCGACGTGGGGGCCGAAGAACTTGTAGACCGAGCAGGCGAGGAAGTCGGTGCCGATGGCCTGGACGTCGATCGGCAGGTGGGGCGCGGCGTGGACCGCATCCACGTAGGTGAGCGCGCCGGCCTCGTGGGCCCTTTGCACCAGCTCTGCCACCGGGTTGATGGTGCCCACCGCGTTCGAGGCCCAGCCGAACGCGACCAGCTTCGGCCGCCCGTGCAGGATCAGGTCGAAGGCCTCGATGTCGAGGGTGACGTCGTCGGGCCGGATGTCCACGGTGCGCACGGCGATGCCGCGATCCGCGGCCGCGCTGCGCCACGGGCCGACGTTGGCCTCGTGGTCCAGGCTGGTGACGACGATCTCGTCACCGGGGGCCAGCATCGCCGTGATCGACCGCGCGACGTGCATCGTGAGCGTGGTCATGTTGGCGCCGAACTTGATCTCGGACGCGTCGGCGGCGTTGAGGAAGTCCGCGAGGGCCCGGTGCGCGTCCTCGAGCACCGCGTCGCTGCGACGCGAGGTCAGGAACGGCCCGTCGTGGTTGGCGTTGGACTCGCGGTAGTAGCGCGAGACCGCCTCGATCACCGTGTCGGCGACCTGGGTGCCGCCGGGGCCGTCGAACAGCGCCACGGGCGCTCCATCCTGCTCGATGGCGAGGGCTGGAAAGCGCGCACGCAGCGCGTCGACGTCGAGCTCGGGCATCGGGATCCTCACGGTGGCGGGATCCGATCCTAGCGCGGCCGGGTGTCGGACGAGTGCCCGTCAGGCCGCGGTGGACACGGTCGCCCCCTCGGTCGCGGCCGCCTTCGCCTCCTCGACGGCAAGGTCGATCTCGAGCTTGATCTCCTTGCCGACGAGCATGCTGCCGGTCTCGAGGGCCATGTTCCAGGTCAGGCCCCAGTCCTCGCGATTGAGCTTCGTCACGGCATGGAACCCGGCCCGGCGGACACCGCCGAAACCCTGGTACAGGCCGAGGAACTCGACGCTGAACGTGACGGGCCGGGTCGTGTCGCGCACCGTCAGGTCGCCGGTGACCCGGTAGTCGTTGTCGCCGACGGCCTCGATCGCCGTGGACACGAAGGTGATCTCCGGGTACGTGCCGGCGTCGAAGAAGTCGGCGCCGCGGAGGTGATTGTCGCGGCCCTCGACCCCGGTGTTGATCGACGCGGCCTGGACGCTGAAGCGGCCGCTCGACAGGACGGGGTTCTCCTCGTCCAGGACGACCGTGCCCTCGACGGCGTTGAACTTGCCGTGGACCGTCGTGACCATCATGTGCTTGGTGGAGAACTGGACATCGGTGTGGGTGGCGTCCGTCGTCCAGGTGGTGGTGGCCATGGTGTGCGCGTCCTTTCGGGACCGTTTCGCGGGTTCGGACCGCGGTGTGAGTAGTTGCTGGCGCAACCATATGCCCGTGTAGTTGCATTGTCAACTAGTGTCCCGATGCGCTAGGATGACGCCATGACAACCGAGCTTGCCGCCGACCAGCCCGCCGGAGTTGCGGTGGACGACGGGCGCCTGAATGCATGGCGCAGCTTCCTGCACGCCCATGCGCGGCTCACCCGACGCATGGACGAGGAGCTCCAGGCGGCCCATCGCCTCTCCCTCGCCGAGTACGACGCACTCCTCCAGCTGGCGCGCACTCCCGGCCGCCGGTTGCGGATGAGCGTCCTCGCGGAGCGCGTGCTGCTGTCCCGCAGCGGGATCACGCGGCTGGTGGACCGGCTCGAAACGGCGGGCATGGTCGAGCGATCGGCCTGCGCAACGGATGCGCGGGGTGCCGAGGCGATCCTCACGCCGATCGGGCTGCAGCGGCTCACCGACGCCTCGCAGACCCACCTGGCGGGCGTCAAGCGGTACTTCCTCGACGTGATCGCAGACGACGATCAGGCCGCGCTGGAGCGGGGCCTGGACGGTGTGATCGAGATCCTGGGCTGCAGCGCCCCGGCCGAGCCCTGCGCCACGGACGGCGCCTGACGGGCGACACGCAACCCCCGGCGGCCGATGCACGGCCGGAGGTGGTCGACGTGGGGCGCCCGCATGACACGGGACGCCAGGGCGGTCGGGTCCTGGCCGGCACCAGCGGCTTCGCCTACGCGGGCTGGGCCCCGCTGTTCTACCCGGCGGGCCTGCGCTCGCGCGAGCTGCTCCCCCACTACGCATCGCGTCTGCCGGCCTGTGAGCTCAACAACACCTTCTACGCGCGCCCGACGGTCGAGCGGATCCGCGCCTGGCGTGCGGCGACGCCACCGGAATTCCGGTTCGTGGTCAAGGCACAGCGTGGGGCGAGCATCCGGGCCCTGTACGCGGACCCGGCGACGGCCATCCCCTGGATGACGGAGACGCTGCCCGAGTTCGGCCCACAGATGGGCGCCGTCCTGTTCCGCGTGCCGGGGGAGGTCAAGCGCGATGACTCGCGGCTCGCGGGCATGCTGCGCGCCTGGCCTGCCGAGGTCCCGCTGGTCGTCGAGGCGCAGCACCCGTCGTGGCACGTGGACGAGACGTTCGCGGCCCTGCGAGCGGCAGGCGCCGTCCTGTGCACCACGGATCTCGACGGCCAGGAGGCCCCGCCGGACATCCGGCGAACCGGGCCATTCCTGTACCTGCGCCTGCGGCGCACCACCTACGACGAGGCGGCCCTCGACGCCTGGGCCCGCCGCCTGGTGCCGTTCCTCGACGACGGACTCGATGCCTGCGTGCTGTTCCGCCACGACGAGCACGGGGCGAGCGCCCTGCTGGCCGAGTCGTTTGCGGAGCGCGTGGAACGGGTGCGCACCACCGGCTGACGGCCGGCCACCGCGACGCCCGGCCCGAGGGCGGTCGGGTTGGCCCGGCCCGGTACTCTGGTCGGAGGCAGATGTCGACCATCATGCGATCCCGGATCGGCCCCGCGGTTGCCGCGCTCCTGCTGGCTGCCGCCACTGCCGCCTGTGGCAGCAACGTGTCGAGCTCCCCGGCAGCCGTGTCCGGCGGCCCGTCCGTCCCGGCCACGATCGCGCTCCCGACCCCGTCCGTCGCCGTGCCGACCGCGACGCCGGCAGCGAGCGTCGCCCCATCTGCGACGGCGACCCCGACTACCGTGCCAGACAGCCCGGACCTCGCCGCGGCCCGCGTCGCCGTGCAGCCCGTGGCGACCGGGTTCTCGCAGCCACTGTTCGTCACATCTGCCGGTGATGGGTCCGGACGACTGTTCGTCCTGGAGCAGGGTGGCCGGATCCGGATCGTGCGCGACGGACACGTGCTCGCGACCCCGTTCCTCGACATCTCCGGCCGGGTCCTGTCGGGCGGCGAGCGGGGCCTGCTGGGCCTCGCCTTCCCGCCCGGCTTCGGGACGGATCGGACCGTGTTCTTCGTGGATTACACCAACGCACAGGGCAACACGACGGTGTCCGAGTTCCGCCTCGTGCCGGGCAGCCCGGACGTGGCGGATCCCGCCAGCGAGCGGATCGTCCTGACCGTCACCCAGCCGTACGCCAACCACAACGGCGGCTGGATCGGGTTCGATCCGGGCGGCATGCTGCTGATCGCCATGGGCGACGGCGGCAGCGGCGGCGACCCCCAGAACCGCGCCTCGAGCCTGGAATCGCTGCTGGGCAAGATGCTGCGCATCGACGTCCTGGGAGCACCGGCCGGCACCGCGTACGGGATCCCGGCGGACAACCCGTTCACCAGGCGGGCGGGCGCCCGGCCCGAGATCCTGGACTACGGGCTGCGCAACCCGTTCCGCGACAGCGTGGACGCCGCGACCGGAGACCTGTGGATCGGCGACGTGGGCCAGAGCGCGTGGGAGGAGGTCGACGTGGCCCGGGCGGGTGCACGCGGGCTCGACTTCGGATGGCGGCGCTGGGAGGGGCTCCATTGCTACAACCCCTCGACGGGCTGCGATCCGGCCGGTGTCACGGCCCCGGTGGCCGAGTATCCGCACCCGACCGGCTGCGCGATCATCGGCGGCGTCGTGTACCGGGGCGCGGCGATCCCGGCGCTCCGCGGCGGCTACCTGTTCTCCGACTACTGCTCCGGCACCCTGTGGGCGATCGACGCCGGGTCGGACGCGACGCAGACGCCGGTCACGCTGGCGCAGACGGGATTCCCGGTCAGCTCGATCGGGACGGGCGAGGACGGCGAGGTCTACCTCACCGATCTCGGCGGCGGCCGGCTGGTCCGGCTGGTGTCGGGCGGCTGACGGCCGGGCGGCTGACGGCCGGGCGGCTGACGGCCGGGCGGCTGACGGGCGCCGATGACGGGCGCCGATGACGGGCGCGGCGCCTGCGGCGGCCGCCGGGTCCGGCGGGCGCGCTCAGCCCGCCGGGCTGGTCTCGGTCGAGGGCACGGCCACGGGTGCGCGCCGGGCGACCGGGCGGACGAACAGGGCCAGGATCGCGATCACGTAGCTCGCCCACACCAGCAGCGTGACGACCTCCGGCTGGGACGTGTAGCCGAGCAGCGCCCTCAGGAACTCCCCGACGATGAGGGCGGCTCCGCCGGGTGCCCCGACGATGGACTCGTGCGGCAGGATGCTCGAGATGTCGAACGCCGTGGACGTGCCGACGGTGATCCAGCCGATCTCGACCAGCTCGTGGATCGCGCGCGACAGCAGGCCCGCGGCGATGAAGATGAGGGCGATCCCCGTCCACCGGAAGAAGACGCGAAGGTCGATCAGGCGCGCACCGCGATAGAACCCGACGCCCAGGAGCGAGGCGATCCCGAGCCCCACCACAGCCCCGAGCAGCACGCTGGGCGCACCGGTCCGGGTCGACGCGGCCTGACCGACGAGGAACAGTGACGTCTCGAGGCCCTCGCGGATGACCGCCGTGAACGCCAGCAGGACGAGGCCGGCAACGGTGCCCTCGGTGAGGGCCCGGTCCAGCGCGGCATGGAGCTCGCTCTTGACCGACCCGGCCTGGCGCCGCATCCAGAACAGCATCCAGGTCACGACAGCGGCCGCGAGCAGCATCGCAAGGCTCTCGAACAGCTGCTCGTACGGGGAGGGCAGATCCCCGACCGTGACGAACAGGGCCACACCCGCAAGGAAGCTGACCCCGATGGCGGCCATCGTTCCCGCCCAGATCCGGCCGAAATGGCGCCGGTTCCCGGTGCGGACCAGGTAGGCGAGGATGATGCTGACGATGAGCGCCGCTTCGACGCCCTCGCGCAGACCGGTGAGCAGGCCGCTGGTAAAGGACCCGATGTCCAAGTCGAGCTCCTGTGTGGGATGGGGACGCGTGGACGCCACAGGATCCGCGATTGCGGACAGGCGGGATCGTAGGGCGACGGGCAACCGATCGTCAAGCGCCCTTGCATAGCCGGTACAGGGTGACCTTACGCAACCGTCCTGGCGCCCGAGCCGGGCCGGACGCGCTCGAGCCCGGCGGGCTCCGCGTCAGCGGCTGAGCGGGTCCGCAGCCTCCGGGTCCACGCCCAGCTCGGCGATCATCGCGGCGGCGGTCGCCGGAGCGAGGTCGCCGCCCCGGGCCAGCCCGGTCAGCGCCGCCGCGGCGATGTGGGGCGGATCGATCTCGAAGTAGTCGCGGAGGGCCTCGCGGGTATCGCTGCGTCCGAAGCCGTCCGTGCCCAGGGCGAGGTACGGCTCCGGGAGCCACCGCGCCACCATGTCCGGCAGCGACCGGATCCAGTCCGTGGCGACCACGATCGGCCCGCCGTCGGGCCCCAGCACCTGGCCCACGTAGGGGACCCGTGCCGGCTGGTCGGGGTGGAGCCGGTTCCATCGCTCGACGCCGAGCGCCTCGTGGCGCAGCTGCTGGAACGACGTGGCGGAGTAGATCTCGGCGGCGATCCCGAACCGCTCCGCGAGGAGGTCGCGGGCGGCGATGACCTGCTGCATGATCGAGCCCGAACCGACCAGCCGGACCCGGCCCTTCGGCTCCTTGAGGTCCGGGGCCGCCGCGTAGCGGTACAGCCCCTTGATGATCCCCTCGTCCGATCCGTCCGGCTTCGGCGGCTGCTGGTAGTTCTCGTTGTACACGGTGACGTAGTAGAAGACGTCCTCGCCGTCGCCGTACATGCTCCCGATGCCGGCCCGGATGATCGCGGCCAGCTCGTAGGCGAACGCCGGGTCGTACGCACGCACGACGGGCACCGTGGACGCCAGCACCTGGGTGTGCCCGTCGTCGTGCTGGAGGCCCTCGCCGGCGAGCGTCGTGCGCCCGGCGGTGGCGCCGATCATGAACCCGCGGCCGCGCTGGTCCCCGAATGCCCACGCCTGGTCGCCGGTTCGCTGGAACCCGAACATCGAGTAGAAGATGTAGAAGGGGATCATGGGCTCGCCGTGGGTCGCATACGAGGTCCCGGCAGCCTGGAACGAGGCCATCGAGCCGGCCTCGTTGATCCCCTCCTCCAGGACCTGGCCGTCCTTCGCCTCGCGATAGGACAGCACCAGCTCGGAATCCACGGGCTCGTAGCGCTGCCCGAGCGCGGCGTAGATGCCGACCTCCTTGAACAGCGGGTCCATGCCGAACGTGCGCGCCTCGTCGGGGATGATCGGCACGATCCGCTTGCCGAGCTTCGGGTCCCGGATCAGGTTGCGCAGGAGGCGCGTGAACACCATCGTGGTCGAGACGGCGGTGGTGCTGCCGCCCGCGAACTCGCTGTCCACGGCCTCGCCCGGGGGCGGCAGCGGTTCCGAGCGGACGACGCGCCGCGGCAGCGGGCCGCCGAGCGCCCGCCGGCGCTCGACCATGTAGCGGACCTCCTCGGATTCCGGTCCCGGGTGGAAGTACGGGGCGTCCTTGAGCCTGGCGTCGGGAATGGGAAGCTCGAGGCGGTCGCGGAAGACCCGGAGCTCGGCCTCGCTGAGCTTCTTGGCCTGGTGGGTGATGTTGCGCGCCTCGACGCCGGGTCCGAGCGTCCAGCCCTTGACGGTGTGAGCGAGCACGACCGTCGGCGCGCCCGTGTACTCCGTTGCGGCCTTGTAGGCGGCGAAGATCTTGCGGTAGTCGTGGCCACCGCGGCGGAGCTTCAGCAGGTCGTCGTCGGGCAGGTGCTCGACGATCCGGCGCAGCCGCGGGTCCGGCCCGAAGAACCGCTCGCGGACGTCGGCGCCGGTGGACACGGAGAGCTTCTGGAACTCGCCGTCGAGCGTCTCGTTCATCTTCTCGACCAGGACGCCGTCCACGTCCCGGGCGAGGAGCTCGTCCCACTCGCGGCCCCAGATGACCTTGATCACGTTCCAGCCGGCGCCCCGGAACAGGCCCTCCAGCTCCTGGATGACCTTGCCGTTGCCGCGGACCGGCCCGTCGAGACGCTGGAGGTTGCAGTTGATGACGAAGGTGAGGTTGTCGAGACCCTCGCGGGCGGCCAGCGAGATGCCGGCGATCGACTCGGGCTCGTCCATCTCGCCGTCGCCCAGGAAGGCCCACACGCGCTGCTGCGACGTGTCGCGCATGCCGCGGTTGGCGAGGTAGCGGTTGAAGCGCGCCTGGTAGATCGCGGCCAACGGCCCGAGGCCCATCGAGACCGTCGGGAACTCCCAGAAGTCCGGCATCAGCCGGGGGTGCGGGTAGGAGCTCAGCCCTCCCCCACCGACCTCGCGCCGGAAGTGGTCGAGCTGGTCCTCGCCGAGGCGGCCCTCGAGGAACGCGCGGGCGTAGATCCCGGGCGCCGCATGCCCCTGGAAGAAGATCTGGTCACCGCCGCCCGGGTGGTCCTTGCCCTGGAAGAAGTGGTTGAAGCCCACCTCGTACAGGCTGGCCGCAGACGCGTAGGTGGCCAGGTGGCCGCCAAGGCCCGGGAACCGGTTGTTGGCCCGGAGCACCATCGCGACCGCGTTCCAGCGGATCAGCCGGCGGATCCGCCGCTCGAGCACCTCGTCGCCCGGGAAGTAGGGCTCCTGCTCGGGGCTGATCGTGTTGATGTAGCGCGTGCGGGTCAGGCTGGGCAGGCCGACGTGGAGCTGGCGCGCCCGCTTGAGGAGCTTGAACATGAGGAAGCGGGCGCGGTTCTCGCCCTCTTCGGCGACAACCTGGTCGAGCGACTCGAGCCACTCCCGGGTCTCTGCCTCATCGATGTCGGGCAGCTGGTGCTTGAACTCGTCGAAGTGTAGTATCTCGATACCCTCCGGTGTGCGGGGGAAGCATAGGGGAAGATCGATGGGACGGCCGTTCGCGTACCTCCGCAAGAGCCGCGTCGCCAACCTCGATGTGAGCCTGGCCCCGGAGACGCAGGAGCGATCGCGGTGCGCGACCTGGCGCAGCGGTTCGGCGACAACGGCGAGCGGCTGCACGTCCTGGCCGACTGGGACATCAGCGGCGCGGCGAAATTCACCCGGAAGCGAACCGGCTACCTCGAGCTCGTCAAGGCGATCGAGGACGGCGACTGCTCGGCCTGTCTATCAGCTACAGCCTGAGCAGACTCGGCCGCAGCGTGCAGGAGCTCTCGCGCCTGTTCGACCTCTGCCACGATCACGGCGTCCCGATCCGCACCAGCGCCGACAGCATCGACACCAGCACGGCATCCGGGCGGATGACGGCAACGATCCTCGCCAGCGTCGCGCAGTTCGAGAGCGAGGTTACGAGCGAGCGGCGACGGGCGACCAATGACACGGCCCGGGCTCAGGCACGCGCGGCCGGCATCCCGGAGCGCGAGGCGCTGCGCACCCGGCGACGGTACGGCGAGGCCGACGGCGAACGGGCCGACCGCGTGCTCGCCCTGTACCGCGAGACTGGCAGCTACTCGAGGACGGCCGAGGCGCTGAACCGCGAGGGCATCCCGGCCCGCAGCGGCAAGCAGTGGTACGCCACGTCGGTTCGCCTCGTCGTGCAGCGGATGGACCCGACCATTCGATCCGCGCCGCGCGGCCGGAAGCCTCGGGTCCCGTTCCTGCTCGCCCGGCTGCTCCGGTGCCCGTACTGCCAGACGCTGCTCACCGGGACGCGCGTCCGGCGCGGTGCCACGCGCTACAGCTGCTCCAACTACGCGGCGATGCCGCACCCGCGTTCGTCCGTCTCCGAGGCGCTGGTCCTGCCCTGGATCATCGAGGAGGCCGGCAAGCTCCGGCCGCCGACGGGATGGGTCGCCGAGGACGAGACCGGCCGCCGCGCCGAGCTCGAGGCCGAGCGCGCGCACGTCACGAGCCTCGCCCTGGACCCGCGGATGGACCGGACCGTGATCGATGCCCGGCTCGCCGAGATTGACAAGGCGATCGCCGCCATCGAGGACACCGCGACGGTACAGACGATGATCCCTGACCGCGTGCGATGGGATGCGCCCACAGAGGCCGTCAACGGCGTTCTCCGCGCCCTCTGGCACTACGTGGAGCTCGGCGCCGGACCTGCGCCCCGTTCGCGCTGAGCGGACGATGCCGGAGTGGTGGGCGGATTAGAGCACGCCGAGCGCGCGCCAACTGCGACGGTGGGCCGCTGCCATCGTCCGCTCATATCGGTGCCAGTAGTCACGGGCGCCGCCCTCCGCGTGATCCGCGCCGATCGGGTCACCCGTGAACGCGATCCAGTCGCGGAGGGCCGCGGCGTGCGTCATCCCGGCCGCCATGAGGCCCCGGACGTACAGGGCCCGACGCAGGACCTCCGTCCCGTGGACCTTCCGGCTCGGTCCCCGGGCATCGGTTGCCGGCCTGCGGCGTGACGGGATGAACAGGATCGGCATCGCGCCCGACTCCATAGGGGATCGTCGGACCCTCGAGCGGAACCGCCCGGCCCCGGACAACCCGCCAACCGGGAGCGAAGCGGCGCGGCCCCTCATCCCGGAAGCCGATCCGGGCGACTGCCCACCACGAGGCGAGAAGGGCATCGTCGCGGCGCCTCGTGGTACCACCGGCGCAGGGCATCGACTCGAATATGTATCCCCGTATCGGGCGCCGTAGCGGTTGCAATAGCCACGACGCCATGATTGCACATCGACCGATCCCCGGACCAAGCCTGCGACGGGCTCGAATGAGAGCCGGCGTATCCGCCTCCGAGGTTGCCCGGCGTATGGGGGTGGCCCACCAGCGGGCGAGCACAATCGAGGGCACCGCCGCCGTCCAGCCTGACACCGCGGCGCGGTTCCTGGCCGCGATCGCCGCAGCCGTCCGGGAACGAGACGGCGCATGACCGGTCCCATGCGCCTGGATGCCCTGCCGGCCGCCGGCCGCCGGATCGTGCTCGCGCTGATCGAGGCCGAGCGCGCGGCCACCACTCAACAGGTGCCGCCGGTCACCGGTGACGGTGCGCCCCCGGCGTCGATCGCCGGCCCGGCCCCCGTCCCGATCGTTCTCCCCGGGACGGGGCGAAGGCCGGCCGAGCGTGACCAGCGACGGCGCGGCGCCCTGGCTCGATGCGCCCGTCCCGGCGTTCCGCGCGGAACCGCCCGACGAGCCGGCGCACCTGGCGGAGATCCTCGACCGTCACCCGCTGGCGGAGCTCGAGGACCCGGACGGCGCCGAGCCGCCCGCGGACGTTCCCGCATCCCTCGAGGACCTCGCCTACGCCGCCTGGCACGAGGCGCGGAGCATCGGCGGGGCGGAGTGGGACAACGCGACCGACGAGGTACGTGCCGCGAAGATCGCCGGCCGGATCCTCTACACCGCCGGAGCGGCCGAGTCGCTGGCCCGGGCCGGCTACACGGGCCCCGACGCCCTGGCGCGGTACCTGGCCGACGCGATGGCCGTCTCCGCCCCGGGCGAGGCTCCCACGGGACCGTTCCTCGAGCCCGAGGACCGCGGCGCGGCCGTTCTGTCCGCGCTCGGCGACGTCGAGTACGTCGAGGACCTGATCCGACCCGGCCGCATCGTCGTGTGGGCGGCCGAGGAAGGTGCCGGCAAGAGCTACACCGCGGACGGCGAGCTCGGGATCCGGGTCGCGGTCGCGGGTGGCGCCCTGGCCGGCACCTGGCCGATCCTCCGGCACGGCCCGGTGCTCGTGCTGTCCGAGATGCACGCCGACGACGACTACGCCCGCGAGGCGTCCATCCTCGAGGCGCTCGAGCTCGAGCGTTCCGCCCTGACCAGCTGCTACTACCGGCTGCCGCTCATGACCGCCGCGGGCGGGCCGCCCGTGCTCACCGTGGCCGCCTGGCGCGACTGGCTCACGGGCTGGCTGCGCGACCGCAGCGCCCTGCTGCTGATCGTGGACACCGCGACCGGGGCAACGCAAGTCGATCCGTGGGGGCAGGCGATCCAAGCCGTCTACCGCGACCTGCGCGCGATGCTCGAGGCCTACCCCGAGCTCGCGATCGTGCTCGTGCTCCACCTCAAGAAGCCGCAGGGTCGCGGCGATCGCCGCATCTCGGACGTGCTCGGCGAGTGGGGTCGCTGGTGCGACGTCATCGTGCTCCAAGAGGCCGACGGCACGACGCGGACCAAGCTCGCCACGTACAAGCGCGTCCGGCACCAGCGGCGCATCGTCGCGACCCGTGCCGCGGGCCTGCTCGTCGACCCGATCGACCTGGACACCGCGGCCGGGACGAAGATGTCGCGGCCGCCAAGGTTCTCGAGGCTGTCGCGGCACGTCCGGACGGGCTCACGTACATCGAGCTCGGCGCCGCGCTGGGGGTATCCAAGGACACCGCGGCGCGCTACGTGAAGGCCGCCGGAGAGGCCCTGATCGTGGTTCCGGGCTCCCGAACGGCTGCGGCACGTGTCTACGCAGGTGCCGCAGGTGCCGCACACGAGGCTGCGGTACCCCTTGCGGTACCCCCTACGGCGGGTGAAGGGGGGGAGGTGCCGCAGGTGCCGCACGCACCCTTAAGGGGTGCGGCGGCTGCTGCTGCGGTACCCCCTCCCGCCGCCGTCCCTCTGGCCGTGGCCCTCGACATCTTCGGCGATGACCTCGTGGATCCGGACGGTGCCGCGTGACCCGTCTTGTGTCCTGTCGGGGCTGCGGGCTGCTCGTGTCGCCCGGTCCGCGCTGCTCCCGCTGCCAGCGTCGATGGGATCGCCAGTACGCGGCGACGAGGCCCGAGCATCACGCGCTCTACCGGACCGCGGAGTGGCGCCGCCTGGCGGCCGAGGTGACCGCCGGCGCGACCCGCTGCACCTGGTGTCTCAAGCCGACGCGGCGCCTCGTGGCCGATCACGTGATCCCCCTCGAGGAACGCCCGGACCTGGCGATGGACCGGGCGAACCTCCGCCCGTCGTGCATCCCGTGCAACACCCGCCGCGGTCGGAACGCGAAGATCCCCGACCTCGAGGTGCCGAGATGACCGCGACCTGTTGGGCATGCGGCCGGACGCTGCCGCTCGCCGACCTGCTCGTGATCCGTGACCGCCTCGAGCCTGACCGCGCCCCGTGGCACTGCTGCCGCCCCACCGTCCCCGGCCCGTTCCACGATTGTCTGCGCGTCGCGTCCGCGGGAGCGCCGACCGCTACGCCGTCGCCCTGGCCGAGAGGGGTGGCGTAGCACCGAACCCCGCGCCCTCGGGATCCGGAACCGCCGGTCGCAAATATCTCTCCCCGGGAGAGAGAACGTGATCGCCGACACCGCACCGCTGCGCCGTTGCTCGCGCTGTGGCGTGTCCCAGCCGCTCGAGGCCTTCCGCCTCGACAGTCGGGGCTACCGTCGGTCGCACTGCATCCCCTGCTGCCTGATCGACTCGCAGGAATGGCGCGCCCGTCACCGTGACGAGCTGCTCCCCCGCCGCCGTGCTCAGCGTGCCGCATCGAGAGGGGTGCCGGCGGGGTACCCCCTTGGTCCTGACGCACGATTGCCAACCGCGCCTCCCACTTTCTCGCGCAGAGACGAATTTCGGACTCCTGCACATGTGGAGAAACCCCATGACGACCTGCCCGATTGACGGCGTGCCCCTGGTTCGACCCCCAACGGGTCGCCCGCCGACGTTCTGCGGCGTCGCGTGCCGCCGCGTCGCCGAGCACGAGCTCCGCCGCCTCGATCGGCGTCTCGCCGGCCTCGAGGAAGAGCGCGATCGGGTCGAGATGACCATCGCGAGCGAGACCTACAAGCCGGCCGTTCCGGGCCTCGTCAAGCGGCGAGACGCCATCTCGACCGCGATCACGACCGCGACGGATCGACAGCGACTGCTGTTCGCCCGCCTCACCCCCGAAGGAGACACTGACGATGACGGATGACCTGGCCGCCGCCCGGCCCGCGCCGAGCGTGCCGAGGCGGAGCTCGCGAAGTACCGGCAGGACGGCGTGACACGTCCGCCCGACGATGATCCGACGTTCTTCCGGCAGGACCTCGCCGATGCGGAGTTCTTCCACGCCCACAAGGCCGAGATTCTCCGCGCCGCTGCTCGGGGAAAGATCATCGATGACCCGGCGCGGCCCGACTGGCGCGTGCCGGGCTCCCGGACGCAGGCACAGCGCGAAGCAGCACAAAAGGCGGCCACCCGATGACCCCCGCGACCGACGCCCGGATCCGCCTCGATGGCACCAGCCTCGAGCCCCTGTTCGCCGGCTATGCCGATGCCGCCTACAGCCTGCCCGAGCCCCTGGCCGCGGCCGGCCGAGCCTATCTCGCCGTCGATGCCGACCGTGAGGCCGCGAGGATCGCCCACGATGGCGTCCACGCGGCCCGGCGTCGCTCCCTCGCCGACAAGACGGCCGACGAGGCGGCCGAGGACGCCTTGCGACAGGCCCGGCTCGCCTCGCATCGGGCGCTGGCGCACGCGGAGACCCTGATCGCCCTGCTCGGAGACGACCTGATCCGGGACTTCCTCCGGCCGGCGCATGACGCGGCCATCGATGCCGTCCGGGCCGCCCTGCCGGCAGTCGCCGGCGTGGACCTGACCGACACGGCATCCGTCGCCCGGGCGGGAGCGAAGGCCGGCGCCGCGTTCCTCGTGGTCGCTGCGGCCGGCGAGCGTCTCGAGGCGATCGAGCGTGCCCGGGAGTGCATCTTCGACAGGATGCGGCTCGGCGGCGTCATCGGCCGCGACCCGTACCGCTCCGACCGGCTCGGCGGGGCGCTACGGGATACGCCCCGGTGGCCCGAGACTCGCACCGCGACGATCGCCAAGGGCGCGAAGGTCCGCACCGGGCCGGCGCACCCGCTCGAGCGGGTCGCCTGGCTCGCCGGCGAGGGTCAGGGATGGTGCCCGACCTTCGCCGAGTGGCAGGCCGGTTACCTCGCCTGGGTCACCGATCCGGCGCGCAACGGCCAGCACGTCGGCCCCGTCCGCGGCGCGCGGCCCGCGTTCGTGACCCACGGCCGCCGCTGAACCATATTCGGGTGCCCGAGGAGCGCGCGTTCGTGGAACGGAAGCCCACGAGCTCGCGGCGTGGTCCAAGGCGGGGCCACGGCCCCCGGGCGCCCGTGCCGGATGGCCCTGCCGGCGTCGGCCCGCGACTGAGTCGCTCACGCCGCGGCGCCGTCCCCCCTGGTGACCGGGGCGTTTCTCATTGCCGGTCAGCAGCCGGGCGCATCCCCCTCCGTTGGGTAGTCGCCTAGCATGAAGAAGAGCTCGTTGGCGTTCTTTGGGTCGTAGCCGCCGCCGCCCGCGGCCGTCCCTGTCGTGACCTCGACAAACACCATCCCGCTGCCGCCCGTCGCCTTCGCCAGCTCGTCACTCTGTAGGTCCATCTGCGCGCACGTATCGCGCGTCGCTGTCCAGAGAACCTTGCCGTCGGTGGGGAGCTCGAGGAGTGCCGCGTCCGTCGCTTGCGCGAGCGAGCCCTGCGGGAGTCGCTCAGAGTAGGCGACGACCCGGCCATCCTGGACGACGACCGCATAGTACTTGGCGTCGTGCTGATCATCCGGCCCGAGGCCCGGGATCGGATCGAAGACCGACCCGGGCGCATATCTGGTGTCGGCCGTGTGCGTAGCGTTCCACGCCGCGGTCGTTGCGCCGAAGCCAACGATGCCCGAGGCAGAAGGAACAGGCGTGGGGGTTGCGCCGGAGCACCCCACGAGTGTCAGGACGGCAGTTCCGATGACGAGCCATCGACGAGGCAACGTGGTCCCCTCCCTCCCACACTGGGTGCGATAAGCGGCAGATGATCGGCCCGTGACATCATCTCAC
>CAWKHN010000022.1:0-301779 GCA_963849495.1 uncultured Chloroflexia bacterium
TGAAATCAAGGAGAACCCGATCGACCCCGTCTCGCACTGGCCACCTGGTCAGATGCTGGCGGAGGTCAAGCTACACAGGGCACGAGGTGGATGCCTTGGCGCCAAGAGCCGATGAAGGACGTGGCAGGCTGCGTTAAGCCCCGGGGAGTCGCGAGCAGACGTTGATCCGAGGATATCCGAATGGGGAAACCCGGCTGGGGTCATGCCCAGTCACCCATGGCTGAACACATAGGCCATGTGGAGGTAAGCCAGCGAACTGAAACATCTCAGTAGCTGGAGGAAAAGAGATAATTCCCTGAGTAGTGGCGAGCGAAACGGGAATAGCCCAAACCAGGTCAGCGAGATAGGCGGCAGCCGTTTCTGAGCTGGGGTTGTAGGAGTCGAACATTGGAGCCCTGCCGGGCTCCTGCAGAGTTACAAAACCAGTCGTTAGTCGAACTCACCTGGAACGGTGGGCCAGAGCGGGTGACAGCCCCGTAGACGAAAGCGAACTGGCCTCTGGATCGACCACCTGAGTACCACGTGGAAGGTCTCTCATGTGGGAAACTAGGCGGACCACCGTCTAAGGCTAAATACTCTTGGCGACCGATAGCGAACGAGTACCGTGAGGGAAAGGTGAAAAGCACCCCGGAAGGGGAGTGAAATAGTACCTGAAACCACGTGCCCACAAGCAGTCAAAGGGTGTTGCCGGTGTCATAGCCGGTAGCCTGATGGCGTGCCTTTTGAAGAATGAGCCGACGAGTTACTTGCGTGTGGCGAGGTTAAGTCCGAGAAGGACGTAGCCGGAGCGAAAGCGAGTCTGAATAGGGCGTCTAGTCGCATGCAGTAGACCCGAAACCGAGTGACCTATCCATGGGCAGGTTGAAGCGGGAGTAATGTCCCGTGGAGGACCGAACCCACCAGCGTTGAAAAGCTGGGGGATGACCTGTGGATAGAGGTGAAATGCCAATCGAACTCGGAGATAGCTGGTTCTCCCCGAAATAGCTTTAGGGCTAGCCTCAGGCGTTCAATCGCGGGGGTAGAGCACTGGATGGGCTAGGGGGCTTCCCGCTTACCAACCCCAACCAAACTCCGAATCCCGCAATTCTAGAGCCTGGGAGTCAGACTGCGAGGGCTAAGCTTCGTGGTCAAAAGGGAAACAGCCCGGACCGTCAGCTAAGGTCCCTAAGTCCATGCTAAGTGGTAAAGGATGTGGATTCGCTAAGACAACCAGGATGTTGGCTCAGAAGCAGCCACCATTGAAAGAGTGCGTAACAGCTCACTGGTCAAGTGGATCTGCGCCGAAAATTCAACGGGGCTCAAGCATGGCACCGAAGCTACGGACTTGCCGCAAGGTGAGTGGTAGGGGAGCGTTCCGCTCTGCAGTGAAGGTCGACCGTGAGGACGGCTGGAGCGGGCGGAAGTGCGAATGTCGGCATGAGTAGCGAGATGTGGGTGAGAATCCCACACGCCGTAAGCCTAAGGTTTCCTGAGGAAGGCTCGTCCACTCAGGGTTAGTCGGGCCTAAGCCGAGGACGAACGTCGTAGGCGATGGACATCCGGTTGATATTCCGGAACCACCAAAGGATCGTTTGCACCGCAAGGTGTCGCCTGGGGGTAGGAGATCGGAGGATGGCCGGCACAGCCGGTCGAATCCGGGATCTGATCCCAGGTGGGAGCAAGGGCATGACACGGCACGGTAGTTGGAGCGCGTTTTGGCTATACGCGTCTAAGCCGGTAGGGGGAGGAGACAGGCAAATCCGTTTCCTCATTTCAACCCCGAGCAGCGAATGAAAGGGCTTCCGCCCAATTCCAGTGAGCCGAGCCGGCGAGAAAAGTGTCTAGCGAGATCCCAGGTGCCCGTACCGCAATCCGACACAGGTAGGCGGGTAGAGAATACCAAGGCGATCGGGAGAACCCTCGTTAAGGAACTCGGCAAAATGGCCCCGTAACTTCGGGAGAAGGGGCGCTTCGCGGCTGCTGCTTGCAGTGGTCGATCGAAGCCGCAGTGAAATGGCCCAGGCGACTGTTTAGCAAAAACACAGGTCTCTGCGAAAGCGAAAGCTGACGTATAGGGGCTGACGCCTGCCCAGTGCCGGAAGGTTAAGAGGAGGGGTGCAAGCTCTGAATCGAAGCCCCGGTAAACGGCGGCCGTAACTATAACGGTCCTAAGGTAGCGAAATTCCTTGTCGGGTAAGTTCCGACCCGCACGAATGGCGTAACGGTCTGGGCGCTGTCTCAACGAGGGACCCGGCGAAATTGAAATACCTGTGAAGATGCAGGTTACCCGCGCTAGGGCAAAAAGACCCCGTGGAGCTTTACTGCACCCTGACATTGGATTGGGGTTCAATTTGTGTAGGATAGGTGGGAGGCTGAGAAGCTGGGGCGCTAGCCTCGGTGGAGCCGACGTTGAAATACCACCCTTGTTGGATTTCGACTCTAACCGCGACCCGTAAGCCGGGCGCAGGACAGTGTCAGGCGGGCAGTTTGACTGGGGCGGTCGCCTCCTAAAGTGTAACGGAGGCGCCCAAAGGTTCCCTCAGGCTGAATGGAAACCAGCCGAAGAGTGCAAAGGCATAAGGGAGCTTGACTGCGAGACCTACAAGTCGAGCAGAGACGAAAGTCGGGCTTAGTGATCTGGTACCTCCGAGTGGAAGGGGTATCACTCAACGGATAAAAGCTACCCCGGGGATAACAGGCTGATGGTGCCCAAGAGTTCACATCGACGGCACCGTTTGGCACCTCGATGTCGGCTCGTGGCATCCTGGGGCGGAAGTACGTCCCAAGGGTTCGGCTGTTCGCCGATTAAAGCCGCACGCGAGCTGGGTTCAGAACGTCGTGAGACAGTTCGGTCTCTATCCAGCGTGGGCGTAGGGAACTTGAGAGGAGCTGCTCCTAGTACGAGAGGACCGGAGTGGACGAACCGCTGGTGTGCCAGTTGTCCCGCCAGGGGCATCGCTGGGTAGCTATGTTCGGTTGGGATAAGCGCTGAAAGCATCTAAGTGCGAAGCTCGCCTCAAGATGAGGTTCCCCACCGGGTTAACCGGGTAAGACCGCAGAGAGACCATCTGCTTGATAGGCGGCATGTGGAAGCTCCGTGAGGAGTGAAGCTGAGCCGTACTAATGGTCGAGGGCTTGACCTCTATACCAGCACCTGACCAGGGGTCAGCGTGCCGGAAGATCGGTTCTCCGGAACCGGCAATCGTGATCCTTCGATCGGCGCCCGTGTCGCACGCTGCGACGCTGGTCGCTGCCGTCATCGTCCAGATGCAGACAATCCCGGTGACTCTGGCGGAGAGGCCACACCCGTTCCCATCCCGAACACGGAAGTTAAGCTCTCCAGCGCCGAAGATACTGAGAGGGCAGCCTTTCGGGAAAATAGGTCGTCGCCGGGATTGTTGCATTTAAGGGCTCGTCGAGATCGAATTCGGTCGGGGGCGAGCGGCGGACCCGCAGGGTATCCTCGTCTTTGATGAGCGACACCGGCGACGAGGCACAGCCGTCGATCCCGGCCACGGCACGGGTACGCCCAGCCGGGAAGCGGCGGGGTGCTGAGGCGGTCCTGGAGGTGTGTCCGTATCTGCGGGCGTCGTCCGGATCGTGGCGGAGCGCCTATGCCTCCCGGGAGCACCGCTGCGCGGCGGTCCATCCCGCCGCGAAGCTCGCGATCGACAAGCAGCGTTCACTGTGCCTCACGTCTGCCCACGAGACATGCGCGACGTACCGAGCTGCGCGGGACGAGACCATCCAGCAACCCGCGTCGGGCGCGGAGGGCGGCGTCCTCTGGCCGGCCGTCCGTTCGACGCCGTTGCTGCTCGAGCCGACGAGGGGCCTTCGGTCCCCGCTGTCCGGAGCCCCCACGCGTACTGGTGGGCAGGCCCTCCTTGTCGTGTTGATGATCGTGGCGTTCGTGGTGCTGGTGATCGCACGGAGCACCGGTCCGGGCCAGTCCGCGTCGCCCGGCACCTCCATGAACGGAGCGGCTGTCGCGTCGGCGTCGACGACGCCGACGCCCGCATCGGCCAGCCCTGCCCCGACCTCGACGGCGGTGGCATCGCCGAGCCCCGCACCGACAACGACGCCATCACCGACGGCCTCCGCTCGGCCGACCGCGACGCCCACCGCAACGCCCCTGCCCAGCGGCACCCAGCGGTACACCGTCAAGGCGAACGACACGCTGAGCGGGATCGCGGCGCGGTTCGGAACCACGGTCGCCGCTCTTGCTGCCGCGAACAACATCACCGACCCGCGCCTGATCCGGGTCGGCCAGGTGCTGATCATCCCCTGAGGGTTCGGTCCGGCTCGTCCGGCTTCCCCGCCGCCGGTCAGCGCTGACAGCTGCGGCAGTAGTCGGTCGCGAACCCCCCGGCTGACACCCTCGTGATCCGGGCGCCGCACCTGGGGCACGGCTCACCACCCCGGCCGTGGACGGCCAGGTGGTCGCGGACCTGCTTCTCGAACGTTGGTGGAACGCGCACGCGCAGCAGCACCACCGAGGCCGCGAGCGTCGCTCTCATGGCGGCGTACAGCTCGTCGATCTCCTCCGGGGCGAGCGTGGAGCGCTTTCGGAACGGCTGGAGCCGCGCGGCGTGCAGGATCTCGTCGGAGTAGGCATTGCCGATCCCGCTGACGAACGCCTGGTTGCGGAGGAGGCTCTTCAGCTCGCCCGGGTGGCGTCGGATCCGAGCCCGCCACGCATCGAGGGTGAGCCGGGCATCGAGGGCGTCCGGACCCATGTCGTCCGGTCCCAGGCCCGGGACCGGGCGGGTCACGCCGGCGGGCAGCAGGTACACCTTGCCCATCTGAGTCGGGTCCCGGTAGCGCACCGTGACGGGCACGTCATCGGCCGGCAGCCATGCGGCCCCTGTCGTCCACGGTGCGGCGTCCGTCGGAGGCCCGCTGGCACGGACCCCGAAGGACAGCTCCACCGCTGTGCCCGATGGCGCCTTCTCGTCCCTGGCTGCGAGCTGGAATCTCCCCGTCAGCATCGGGTTGACCACGATCCGATCGGGTTCCAGGTGGAGGTCCAGGAACTTGCCCACGCGCGCGACGCGCGCAAGACGCTGCCCGCGAAGCGCGTCCAGCTCCGCCGGTGTCCCCCGGACCGCGAGCGGCATCAGGGTTCGGACGCCGTCGAGGGACCGCCCGGTCAGGGCAGCGTGGAAGGCATCGGCGACGACGTCGAGATCGGGCAGCTCCGGCACGGGATCCGATTGTACCGACCGAACCTGCGTGCTAGACTCTCCCGGCCCACGGGCACGGACAGTTGAAGAGCACGTTCAGGGCTCGTCATCGCGAAGGAGCGGACCGCCGGCCAAGGTCACCAACGATCCACCCTCCCTCTCAGACGGCCTCGAGCGCGCCTCGCGGCCGTTCGTGATTCCGGGGCGAAATCCACCATAGGAGACTGGATCACCTTGACCGAAGAACAGCAGGGCGGGACCGCGCCGGCACTGGAGGCCGCCGTCTCCAGTGAGGTTCCGGCGTCCGAGGAGACCGTCGCGACAATCGCCGTCGCCGACGAGCCCGCCACCTCCGAGACCACCTCCAAGCCGACCGCCATCAGCGCGGATGAGACCACTGCGGAGGCCACGCCCGTGGCCGAGGCCGCAGTGGCGGATTCGTCCGCTGAGGTAGCCGAGACAGCTGCGGAGGACCAGGGCACCGAGGCCCCGTCTGTGGGTCAGACTGAACCGGAGGAACCGCCTGCTGCGGTAGCCGAGCCCGACGTTGTCGAGGCCGCGCCCGTTGCCGAAGCCGAGGCCGAGCCCGCTGCGGCGGCCGAGACCGAGCCCGCTGTCGAGGCCGATGCCGAGCCGGTTGTCGTCGTCCCGCCGCCCCCGTCGCGGCCGGTCGGACCCGAGCCGACGACGATGGAGGAGCTGCTCGCGGAGCAGGACTCGGACATCAAGAGCTTCAAGCACGGTGACGTCGTCGAGGGCAGCGTCGTCCGGATCGACAAGGACGAGATCCTGGTCGACATCGGGGCGAAGTCCGAGGGCGTCGTCAGCAACCGGGAGCTGTACGGCCGCCACGCCGAGTCGCAGCCCGAGCTCAACATCGGCGACACCGTCCTTGTCTACGTGCTCCAGCCCGAATCGCCGGAAGGCCACGTCGTCCTCTCCCTGCGCCGCGCCGGCCTCGAGCGGAAGTGGCGCTCGATGCAGGAGCTGTTCGAGGCGGGCACGATCATCGACGCCCCGGTCATCGACCACAACAAGGGCGGCCTGATCGTCGACTGCGGCATCCGCGGCTTCGTTCCGATCAGCCAGATCGTGGACTTCCCGCGACGCCCGCAGAACGAGCAGCCGCGCGATGCGGCACAGGAGATCGCGGAGAAGCTGCAGCCGTACGTCGGCCGCAAGCTCCGGCTCAAGATCCTCGAGGTGAACCGGAAGGCCAACCGGCTTATCCTGTCGGAGAAGGTCGCGCTGTACGAGGAGCGCCGCGAGAAGCGGGACGAGCTGTTCAGCAGCCTCCAGGTCAACCAGAAGGTCACGGGCAACGTTCGCTCGATCGCCCCGTTCGGCATCTTCATCGACCTCGGTGGTATCGACGGGCTCGTTCACAAGAGCGAGCTCAGCTGGAACAAGGTCAACAACCCGGAGTCCGGCTACAAGGTCGGTGACGAGGTCGAGGCCGAGGTCATCGACATCAACCACGAGCGGGGCCGGATCAGCCTGTCGATCCGCCGCCTGCAGCCCGATCCGTGGGAGTCGACCGTCGCGGACTTCAAGGTCGGCGACGTCATCGACGGCACGGTCACGAAGCTCGTCAACTTCGGGGCGTTCGTCAGGGTCCGCGAGGGCCTGGAGGGCCTCATCCACATCAGCGAGCTCTCGCACCAGCGCGTCGCGCATCCGGGCGACGTCGTCCACGAGGGCCAGGTCCTGAAGCTGAAGATCATCAGCCTGGACTCCGAGCGCCACCGCCTCGGCCTCAGCCTGAAGCAGGCAGAGGAGCCGCCGGCTCGCTCGATGCCCGAGTTCGGCTCTCCGGCCGTGGGCGGCGGCGAGCGGCGCGAGCGGCGTGACCGCCGCGACCGCCCTGACCGAAGTTACGCGCCGTCGGACACGCTTTCGGAGCCCGAGGGTGGCATCGACACCACGCTGGCCGCAGCGTTCGCGCAGGTCCGGGACCAGCTGGCGGCCGCCGAAGCCGCATCAACGCCCGAGCCTGTCGCTGAGGCAGCGGCGGAGGCACCCGAGGTCGCCGAGGCCCCGGAAGCCGCCACCGAGCCGGAGCCCGAAGCCGTCGCCGAGGTCGCTGAGGCCCCCGAGGCGGAGACGGCAGCCAAGGCCCCGGAAGCCGCCACCGAGCCGGAGCCCGAAGCCGTCGCCGAGGTCGCCGAGGCCCCGGAAGCCGCCACCGAGCCGGAGCCCGAAGCCGTCGCCGAGGTCGCTGAGGCCCCCGAGGCGGAGACGGCAGCCGAGGTGGAGACGGCAGCCGAGGCCCCGGAAGCCGCCACCGAGCCGGAGCCTGAAGCCGTCGCCGAGGCGGCTCCCGACCTCGACACCAAGCCCGAGCCCGCGGCCGTGGCCGACGCGGCTTCCGAGCCCGCGCCCGAGGCCGAGACGGCAGCCGAGGTGGAGGTCGAGACGGCCTGACCCTCCGGGCAGCCGTCGCATACCTGAACAGACGACCCGCCCGCCCGGCGGGTCGTTTCGATTCCGCGTCGCGGACACGGTGCCCCTGGTCACCGCAATGGGTCCACCGCTCGCACGGCTGGCAGGGGTAGGCCATGCGTTTCGGCCCCCCCTCAACCACCTTTGCGGCCGGCCCCCGACCCGGGATAGGGTGCTAGCATGGCCCGGAGGTCGCTCCGCGACCAGGGGAGAACGAGCTCGGCCGCATGGATCGCTTCGACAAGTTCACGGATCGCGCGCGCAAGGTCCTGACGCTGGCTCAGGACGAGGCGCAGCGGTTCAACCACAACTACATCGGGACGGAGCACCTTCTGCTCGGCCTCGTGCGCGAGGGCGAGGGTGTGGCCGCGCGCGTGCTCGAGAACATGAACGTCGAGCTCCCCAAGGTTCGGACCGCGGTCGAGTTCATCATCGGCCGCGGCGATCGGCCGGTCGTCGGCGAGGTCGGGCTGACGCCGCGGGCCAAGCGCGTGATCGAGCTGGCGATCGACGAGGCACGCCGGCTGGGCCACAACTACATCGGCACGGAGCACCTTCTGCTCGGCCTCGTGCGCGAGGGCGAAGGCATCGCCGCGGGCGTGCTCGAGTCGCTGGGCGTCAACCTGGACAAGGTGCGCCACGAGGTGATCCGCGTCCTCTCCCAGTCGTCGTCGGCGGGACCGACGCAGGAGACGAAGCGCGCCAGCAAGACCCCGACCGTCGACGCGCTCGGCATCAACCTCACGGAGGCGGCGCGCGCGGACAAGCTGGACCCCGTGATCGGCCGCGAGAAGGAGATCGAGCGGGTCATCCAGATCCTGGGCCGCAAGACCAAGAACAATCCGGCCCTGATCGGTGAGCCCGGTGTCGGCAAGACGGCCATCGCCGAGGGCCTCGCGCACCGGATCGTGTCGGGCGACGTCCCGGACATCCTGCTCAACAAGCGGGTCCTGACCCTGGACATCGGCTCGCTCGTCGCCGGCACCAAGTACCGCGGCGAGTTCGAGGAGCGCCTCAAGAAGATCATCGAGGAGCTGCGGAACACCAACGACGCAATCCTGTTCATCGACGAGCTGCACACGCTCGTGGGTGCCGGGGCGGCGGAGGGCGCGATCGACGCGGCGAACATCCTCAAGCCACCGCTGTCCCGCGGCGAGCTCCAGTGCATCGGCGCCACCACGCTCGACGAGTACCGGAAGTACATCGAGAAGGACGCCGCGCTCGAGAGGCGCTTCCAGCCGGTCATGGTCGAGGAGCCGACGCTGGAGCAGACGATCGAGATCCTGCTCGGCATCCGGGAGCGGTACGAGCAGCACCACAAGGTCCAGATCACCGACGAGGCCGTCAAGGCTGCCGCCGACCTGTCGATCCGCTACATCACGGACCGCCACCTGCCCGACAAGGCGATCGACCTCATCGACGAGGCATCCAGCCGCGTCCGCCTCCGGCATTCCTCGGCCCCGCCGGAGCTGCGCACGGCGCAGAAGGAGCTGGACAAGATCACCAAGGAGAAGGACGCGGCGATCAACGCCCAGGAGTACGAGCAGGCGGCGACCCTGCGCGAGGCCGAGGCGACCTCGCGGGAGAGCGTCGACAAGATGCGCTCCGACTGGCAGGCGACCGTGTCGGGCGAGACGCCCAAGGTCGACGAGGAAGATATCGCCCAGGTCGTCGCGATGTGGACCGGCATTCCGGTCACCCGGATCGCCCAGGAGGAGTCGGAGCGGCTGCTCAAGATGGAGGAGGTTCTCCATCAGCGGCTGATCGGCCAGGAGGAGGCGATCGAGACCGTCTCGCGGGCCGTTCGACGCGCCCGGGCCGGCCTCAAGGACCCCAAGCGACCCATCGGATCGTTCATCTTCCTCGGCCCGACCGGCGTCGGCAAGACGGAGCTCGCGAAGGCTCTGGCCGAGTTCATGTTCGGCTCCGAGGACACGCTCATCAAGATCGACATGAGCGAGTTCATGGAGCGCCACAACGTGAGCCGGCTCGTCGGCGCGCCGCCAGGCTACGTCGGGTTCGACGAGGGCGGCCAGCTGACCGAGGCCGTGCGGCGCAAGAGCTACGCGGTGATCCTGCTCGACGAGATCGAGAAGGCGCACCAGGAGGTGTTCAACATCCTGCTCCAGATCCTGGAGGACGGGCATCTCACCGACGCGAAGGGTCGCCGCGTCGACTTCCGCAACACGATCATCATCATGACCTCGAACCTGGGCGCCGCGAAGATCCAGACCAACTCGTCGCTCGGCTTCCGGGTCCAGGGCGACACCGTCGAGACGCGGGCCGCCGCGTCCTACGACCTGATGAAGGAGAAGGTCCAGACGGAGCTCAAGGCGAGCTTCCGCCCGGAGTTCCTGAACCGGATCGACGCCACGGTCGTGTTCCGCAGCCTCACGGTCGAGGAGATCACCAAGATCGTGGACCTGATGCTCAAGCGGGTTCGTGACCAGCTGACCGCCCAGGGCATGGCCCTCGAGATCACGCAGGCCGCCAAGGAGCACATCATCAAGCTGGGCTACGACGCCGCCTACGGTGCCCGCCCTCTGCGCCGCACGATCCAGAACCTCATCGAGGACCCGCTCGCGGAGCACCTGCTCCTGGGCCGGTACGCGACCGGCGACTCGATCCTCGTGGACCTGGATCCGGACGGCAAGGGCCTGTCCATCGAGGCCACCGAGGCAAAGACCCCGGTCGAAGCCGTCTAGCCGCCGCGCGGAGCGAGGGCCGTGGCTCGCGCCCAGAGTCGGTACGTCTGCCAGTCCTGCGGGGCCGCGGTCCTGCGCTGGGAGGGCCAGTGCCGGACCTGCGGCGAATGGAACACCCTGGTCGAGACCGTCGTCCGCGACGAGCCGCGCCGGGTCGCGTCGGCCGGTGGCAGCTCCGCAGCCACGCCTGTGTCGCTCGCTTCCCCGACGGACGCGCAGGATGAGGCGCGCCGACCGGTCGGGATCGGGGAGCTGGATCGCGTCCTCGGCGGCGGCCTCGTGGCCGGCTCCGTCGTGCTGCTGGGCGGGGAGCCAGGGATCGGCAAGTCCACGCTCGTGCTCCAGGTCGCGGCCGGCGTGGCGGCCGGCGCGCCCGGCACCGTCGTCCTGTACGCGACGGGCGAGGAATCGACCAGCCAGGTCAGGCTCCGGGCGGTGCGCATGGGGCTGACCTCGGGGGCCGTCGGGGAGGCGATCCGCGTGGTTGCGGAGACGGAGGTCGGCCGGATCGTCGAGCTGGCCCGCACGGAGCGACCCGGGCTGCTGATCGTGGACTCGGTGCAGACGGTCGCCTCGGACGAGCTGGACGGGCCGCCCGGCAGCGTCGGCCAGGTGCGTGAATCGACGCTGCGCATCATGGAGCTCGCCAAGGCCGAGGGGATCCCGGTCGTGCTCGTCGGGCACGTGACCAAGGACGGGACCCTGGCCGGCCCGAAGACCCTGGAGCACCTCGTCGACGTGGTGCTGTCGATCGAGGGCGACCGGACCGGCGGTCTGCGTCTGCTGCGAGCAGCGAAGAACCGGTACGGCTCCACCGAGGAAGTGGGCGTGTTCGAGATGGGGGAGCGGGGCCTGGACGAGGTCGCCGATCCCGCTCGTGCCTTTCTCGCCGAGCACGACTCGCCCGCCCCAGGGAGCGTCGTCGCACCGGTGCTGGAGGGCTCGCGCCCGCTCCTGGTCGAGGTGCAGGCGCTGGTCGCGCCGACCGGGGCGCCCTCGCCGCGACGTACCGCTTCGGGCGTTGACCCCAACCGGCTTGCTCTCCTGGTCGCGGTCCTCGGACGACGGGCAGGGGTCGGCCTGTCCGGACACGACGTGTATGCGAACCTCGCCGGCGGCCTGACGGTCACGGAGCCGGGCCTCGACCTGCCGCTGGCCCTGGCCCTGGCGTCGTCGCTGCGTGACCTGCCCCTGGCGACCGGGACGGTCGCGATCGGCGAGGTCGGCCTGCTCGGCGAGCTGCGCTCCGTTGGTGGGCTCGACCGCCGTCTGCGCGAGGCGGCACGGCTCGGGTTCACGCGCGCGATCGTGCCGCGGACGCACGGTCGCGATCAGCCGGTCGTTCCCGGCGTCGAGACAGTGGTTGCGGGTTCCCTGGCGGAGGCGATCCGGGCCGCGATCGGCTCACCGTCGGGTTCGTCGCGACGCGACGCGTGAGCCACCGGGCCGGTGCCGTGAGCCGCCGTGCCGGAGCGAGCCGCCGTCGCCGCGTGCTAGGCTCGGGCGGCTCGCGCGCGACCGGAAATCGCCTCCGCGGCGCGACCCATCGAGGAGACGCGTGATTCGGACGATCCGGGTCCTCGGAGCGGCGCTTGGCACGTTCGTCGGGCTCGGCCTCGCGGCAATCGGAACAGGGCTGTTCACCGAGGGACCGTATGGCGGGTTCCTCCTGGCTGCGTGGACGGTCGCCTGGCTGATCGTCGGCTTCGGCGTGCTCCCGTACCTCACGATCGTGCCGGCCGGCTGGCTCATCCGGCGGGTCCAGGAGCTGTCGACGGCAGAGTTCCTGGCCGCGATCCTGGGCCTCCTCGTCGGGCTGCTGCTGGGGCTGCTGCTGGGGCTGCCGCTCTCGAACATCCAGGGATCGCTCGGCACCTGGCTGCCACTCGGGGTGTCGCTGTTCCTGGGCCTCGGCATGATGGGCCTCACGGTCGCCAAGCGGTTCGACCTCATCGCGGCTGCCGAAGGCGCGGGCCTGGTCCGCCGGCCCGACGCCGAGGCCGACCGTCGAACGGGCGATCCGCAGATCGTCGTCGACACGAGCGTGCTCATCGATGGGCGGATCGCCGAGATCGTGGAGTCCGGTTTCATCCACGGGATCCTCGTCGTCCCGCGGTTCGTTCTCGAGGAGCTCCAGCACATCGCGGACTCGTCCGACACGCTGCGGCGCAATCGGGGCCGCCGGGGGCTCGAGATCCTGGCCCGGATGCAGCGCGACCCGCGCACGCCGGTCGAGGTCGTCGACGACGAGGTGCCCGGGGTCGCCGAGGTGGACGCGAAGCTGGTGGAGCTGGCCAAGCGCCGCGACCACGTGGTGCTGACCAACGACTTCAACCTGAACCGCGTCGCCGAGCTCCAGGGCGTCCGGGTCATGAACATCAACTCGCTGGCCAACGCGGTCAAGCCCGCGGTCCTGCCCGGCGAGGAGCTTCACGTGAAGGTGATCCAGGAGGGCAAGGAGGCCGGGCAGGGCGTGGGGTTCCTCGATGACGGCACGATGATCGTGGTCGAGGGCGGGGCGCGCCTCATCGAGCGCGACGTCGACGTGACCGTGACTCGGGTCCTGCAGACGGTGGCGGGACGGATGATCTTCGCCCAGCCACATCTCGATTGAGGGTGTCG
The DNA here is from genome assembly GCA_963849495.1 of uncultured Chloroflexia bacterium. GTDB lineage: Bacteria > Chloroflexota > Limnocylindria > Limnocylindrales > CSP1-4 > CAIXZV01. The sequence continues at coordinate 12,932 of CAWKHN010000022.1, forward strand.
ACCACCACGGACGAGGAACTGCGCGCAGACGTGGTCGTCGTCGCCGCAGGCGCATCCCGCCGCATGGGCGGCGTGGACAAGACGATGGCCCCGATCGGCGGACGCCCGCTGATCGCCTGGACCCTGGACGCGGTGGCTGCCTCACCCATCGTCGCGTGCCTGGTCCTCGTGACGGCGCCATCGCGGCTCCAGGAGATCGCCGGATCCGACTGGCTGCCCGCCCGGGTCGATGCCGTCGTCGGCGGTGGCGCCACCAGGCAGGCGTCGGTCGCGGCCGGCGTGCGCCGGGTCGCCGAGCTCGACCCCGATCATCCCGATCGCCCCGTGCTGGTTCACGACGGAGCACGCCCGCTCGTCTCGGCCGCCCTGGTCACCGCGATCGCAGAGGCGGTCGCGGCCCACGGGGCGGCGATCCCGGTGGTCCCCGTCGGCGAGACCCTCAAGCGGGTCGCCGGCGACCGCATCGTGGACACGGTCGACCGGGCGGGAATCTCGGCTGCGCAGACGCCGCAGGGGGCGCGCCGCCGATTGCTGCTCGATGCCTGGCGGACCTTCCCCCCCGAGGTCGACCCGGCGTTCACCGATGAGGCCTCCCTGCTCGAGGCCTGTAAAATCGGGGTTCATGCAATCCCAGGCGATCCCGCGAACCTCAAGGTGACGCTGCCCGACGATCTCCGGACGGTCGAGCAGGCGCTGGTGCCCGCGGGCGTCCGCGTCGGGTTCGGGCATGACAGCCACCCGTTCGGCCCGGGCGAGCCCCTCCACCTGGGTGGGATCGAGATCGCGGGGGCACCGCGCCTGTCCGGCCATTCGGACGGCGACGTGGTGCTGCACGCGGTCGCCGACGCCCTGCTCGGCGCCGGCGGTCTTGGTGACCTCGGGCGCCTGTTCCCGTCCGACGCCCGGACACCGGTGGGGATTGCCAGCACGACGTTGCTGCGAGAGGTGGTCGCCAGGCTGGCATCGGCGGGCCTCGTCCCCGCAGGGGTCGACATCGTCATCATCGGCGCGCGGCCGCGCCTCGGTCCGCGCCTGGACGCCATGCGCGCCGCCGTCGCCTCTGCCGTCAACATCGGCGAGGACGCCGTGAACGTGAAGGCCTCGACGGGCAACCTGGCCGGGGCCGACGGCGCAGGACGGTCGATGTCGGCGCGCGCCGTCGCGACCGTCCGGCGGGCGTCATGACCATCCGCTTCCGGGACACGCTGTCGGGCGATGTCCGCCCGCTCGAGCCCCTGCAGCCCGGCGCTGTCCGGATCTACAGCTGCGGGCCGACCGTCTACGGCCCTGCGCACATCGGCAACTTCCGCTCGTTCCTGTTCGCCGACCTGCTCGTGCGCCACCTCCGCCACCGCGGGCTGCGCGTCACGTGGGTCATGAACCTCACGGACATCGACGACAAGATCATCCGCGGCGCCGCGGCCGAGGGCATCACGACCGGCGAGCTTGCCGAACGCTACATCGCCCGGTTCCTGATCGACGCGGACGCGCTCGGGATGGCACGTCCTGACGTCCTGCCGCGGGCGACCGAGCACATCACCCAGATCGCGGACCTGGTCACGACGCTCATCGACACGGGTCATGCCTACCGGACGGACGACGGCTCGGTGTTCTTCCGGATCGCGTCGTGGCCGGCCTACGGCCGTCTCGCCCGGCTGGACCCCGCTGCGATGCGGGTGGGCGAACGGGTCGAAGCCGACGAGTACGGCAAGGACGACGTGCGGGACTTCGTGCTCTGGAAGGGCCCCAAGCCCGGTGAGCCCTCGTGGGACACGCGGGTGGGACGGGGACGTCCCGGGTGGCACATCGAGTGCTCGGCGATGAGCATGGCCCACCTGGGTCCCTCGTTCGACATCCACACCGGCGGCGTCGACCTGGTGTTCCCGCACCACGAGGACGAGCTCGCCCAGTCGGAGGCGGCAACCGGGCAACCGTTCGTCCGGACCTGGCTGCACTGTGCCCATCTCCGCATGGGCGGCGAGAAGATGGCCAAGTCAACGGGCAACATCGCGCGCGTCTCGGATCTCATCGCGGCCGGCACCTCGCCGCGCGCACTGCGCTACGCGCTGATCTCGGTCCACTACCGCGCCCCGCTCAACTACTCCGAGGAATCGCTGGCCGCGGCCGCGGCCTCCGTGGAGCGGATCGATGCCCTGCTCGCCGCGCTCGATGCCTACCGAGAGGAGCGTGGGGACGATCCCTCGCTGGTGGCCATCCTCGACGCCATCCGGCAGGGGTTCGACGATGCGCTCGACGATGACCTCAACGTCAGCGAGGCACTGGCCGCGCTGTTCGATGGCATCCGGGAGCTGAATCGGCGGATCGACGCCAGGTCGCTGTCGACCGCCGATGCCGCGCGCGCGGCCGCCGCGATCCGTGAGCTGGACGAGGTCCTCGGGGTCGCCGCGCCGGCCGCGGTCGAGCTGGATCCGGAGGTCCGGGCGATGCTCGACGAGCGCGCGGCAGCGCGCGCCGCTCGCAACTGGGCGGCGTCCGACCGGCTTCGGGACGAACTGCTCGCGCGCGGGATCGCGGTCGAGGACACGCGCGACGGGCAGCGTTGGCGAGCACTGGTGAACGCCGGTGTCTGAGCGGCGCGGGCCTCGGGATGGTGACGGCCGCCCCGTGCGTCGCAAGCCGGGCTGGACGGGGGGTCCCGGGCGCGCGCCCGGCGGACCGCGACCCGGCGGACCGCGACCACCGGCTGCAGGGCCCTGGGCGGGACGATCCGATGACGGTCCGCACGGCCCCGAGCGTGGAGGTCGCGACGAACGGCCGGGCCCGGGTGGCCCGTCCGGTGACCGGAGAGGCTTCGGGTTCCGTGACGCGCGGGCCGACGATCGAGCAGGCCCCGGGCACGGCCGTCCGCCCGGCGACCGCCACCGCGGCTTCGACGATCGCGCCCCCGACATGCGGCCACGCCCCGGACCGCCGGGCGGTCGCCCGGGCGAGCACGGGCGCGGGGACCGAGGATGGGCGCCCGATCGTCCACGGCCGTTCAACGCTCGTGGCGCCGGCCCCGGCCCACGTCCCGGCGGCTATCGCGGACACGGTCAGGGGCACTCCGGTCCGTGGCAATCGAGGCCGCCCCGGCCGTGGGAGGAGGCCCGCCCGTCCAGGCCCTGGGAGGAGGAACGCCCGCCCCGCCCGTGGGACGGCGACGATCGTCGGCCGCCCGGTGAGCCTCCCGGGCCGGGTTTCGGCGCCATGCCGAATCCACCCGCCGACGCCGCGGATGCCGTCCGCCCGGTCGACGGGGACGCACGTCCGACCCGGCACGCGCGGCCGCCCAGGCCGTCAGACCGGCCCCCGCTCGCGCAGGGTCGCCCCGGCTCTTTCGACCGGCCCCGCCCCGGCGGCTTCGACCGGCCCCGCCCCGGCGGCTTCGACCGGCCCCGCCCCGGCGGCTTCGACCGGCCCCGGCAGGACGCGTTCGCCCGCCGCCCGTCAACCGCGGCCGGCGACATTGTCGAGCTGGCGGAGGGCGAGGAGCTCGTGGCCGGGCGTCGCCCGGTCGAGGAGGCATTCGTCGCCCGCCGGGAGGCCAGGCGTCTGCTCGTGGTCCCGCAGCGCCGCCTCGCGCTCGAGAAGCTCGTGCTCCACGCCACCAACCTGCGCATCCCGGTCGTGGAGGTCGAGGGCGGGTCGCTGACGGCGATCGCGGGGTTCGATGGTCACCAGGGCGTCGCGCTGGTCGTGGCGCCGCGGCAGTGGGCAGGCCTCGACGACATCCTCGCTCTTGCGAACCAGCGTCATGAGCCCGCCCTGATCCTCGTTCTCGACTCGCTCGAGGATCCCCAGAACGTCGGCACGCTCCTGCGCAGCGCGGAGGCCTCGGGCGTTCATGGTGCGATCTTCCCGACCCATCGCCAGGCACCGCTGACCCCTGCCGCCGTGAAGGCGTCGGCCGGCGCCGTCGAGCACCTTCGGCTCGCGCCCCTGGACGACCTGCCCGGGGCGCTCGCGGACCTGCACGCCCGCGGGCTGCGGATCGTCGGCGCCGACGGGGACGCGCCGCTCTCCGCCAGGGAGGCCGACCTCCGGGGACCGATCGCCATCGTTGTCGGAAGCGAGGGCCGCGGTCTCGGCCCAGCCGTGCGGCGGCGGTGCGACCTGCTCGTCCGGATCCCGATGCACGGGCGCATCGACTCATTGAATGCGGCGGTCGCGGGCTCGATCCTGCTGTACGAGGCCGCCGCCCAGCGGGGGCTGCCCGGGAACCAGCCGCCGGCCGCGCCGGACGGGGAGACCGCCTCGGGCACGCAAAACAGCCCGGACGCGGCACCCGTGCCTCCGGACGGCGAACCTGTCCCGACGCCCCCCGGACGGACCCGGAAGCCGGCGGCCTCGCGGGCGCGACGCCCGCCCGCCCCGACCGCCACGACCGCCCCCGTCTCGCCCCCGCCTGACGAGCTGCTCCCCGGAGGGCCCGACGTCAGGCCCGGAATCGATGCCCAGGAGCCTCCGTCGCCGCCGGTCGCTGACGATCCGGGCGGCGGATCGCCGGAGGCCGCGGCCGGCCCGTCCGAGGTTTGACGCCTCGGCCGGTGGGCCGTATCATTCCCCGGCTCGCGGAGTCCTACTCTTGTTTGACGCTGCGCGCGTGCCGACGTAGCTCAATTGGTAGAGCAGCGGTTTTGTAAACCGCCGGTTCCGGGTTCGAGTCCCGTCGTCGGCTCCAACGAAAGCAACGCCTCAACGGGCGCGGACCGGTGGCCGGACCTGCGTCCCAGCGGGCCCAGATAGCTCAGCTGGCAGAGCACATCCTTGGTAAGGATGAGGTCACGGGTTCGAATCCCGTTCTGGGCTCCATCCCTCGCCGGTCCCGGTCCATCCTCGGCGGTCATCACCGCCCCAGCCATGGAGTGAGAAGGTTCCTGTGGCCAAGAAGAAGTTCGAGCGCACGAAGCCGCACGTGAATGTCGGCACGATCGGCCACATCGACCACGGCAAGACGTCGCTCACGGCCGCCATCACCAAGTACCTCGCGCTCAAGGGCGACGCGGAGTACCGCGCGTTCGACTCGATCGACAACGCCCCCGAAGAGCGCGAGCGCGGGATCACGATCGCGATCGCCCACGTCGAGTACGAGACGGCGAACCGCCACTACGCGCACGTCGACTGCCCCGGGCACGCCGACTACATCAAGAACATGATCACCGGCGCCGCCCAGATGGACGGCGCGATCCTCGTGGTCGCGGCCACCGACGGCCCGATGCCCCAGACCCGCGAGCACATCCTGCTCGCCCGCCAGGTCGAGGTGCCGTACGTCGTCGTGTTCCTCAACAAGGTGGACGCGGTCGACGACCCCGAGCTGCTCGACCTCGTCGAGCTCGAGGTCCGCGAGCTGCTGTCCAAGTACCAGTTCCCGGGTGACGACATCCCGGTCATCCGCGGCTCGGCGCTCAAGGCCCTCGAGGCCGGCGACGATCCCGCCGATCCCGCCTATGTCTGCATCCAGGAGCTGATGGACGCGGTCGACTCCTACATCCCCAACCCCGAGCGCGCGGTCGACAAGCCGTTCCTGATGCCGGTCGAGGACGTGTTCGGCATCAAGGGCCGCGGCACCGTCGCCACCGGCCGCATCGAGCGCGGCGTGGTCAAGGTGGGCGAGGAGGTCGAGATCGTCGGCATCAACACCACCCGCAAGGTCGTGGTCACCGGTGTCGAGATGTTCAAGAAGCTGCTCGACCAGGGCCAGGCGGGCGACAACGTCGGCTGCCTGCTGCGGGGCATCGAGCGCGACGACATCGAGCGCGGCCAGGTCCTGGCCAAGCCGGGCTCGGTCAAGCCGCACACGAAGTTCATCGCCCGGGTGTACGTCCTGACCAAGGAGGAGGGTGGCCGCCACACCCCGTTCTACAACGGGTACCGGCCCCAGTTCTACCTGCGCACGACCGACGTCACCGGAGCCATCGGGCTGCCCGACGGGGCCGAGATGATCATGCCCGGCGACAACGTCGACATGAGCGTCGAGCTCATCACCCCCATCGCGCTCGAGATCGGGCAGCGGTTCGCGATCCGCGAGGGTGGCCGCACCGTCGGCGCCGGCGCGATCACCAGCATCATCGAGTAGCGAGACGCCATGGCACGAGTCGAAGCACGGCCGGTGATCCAGCTGGCCTGCACGGAATGCAAGACCCGAAACTACACGACGCGCAAGAACAAGAAGAACGATCCCAACCGGATCGAGCTGCTGAAGTACTGCCCCCGGGAGCGGCGCCACACGCTGCACCGGGAGGCGAAGTAGCCCGGCCGGCCATCGCAGGGGCGTAGCTCAATTGGCAGAGCACCGGTCTCCAAAACCGGTTGTTGTAGGTTCGAGTCCTATCGCCCCTGCCACATCCGTAGTTCGCTGAAAAGGCACCCGTGAACCAACTTCGCCGCTTCATCGAGGAATCCTGGTCCGAGCTCAAGAAGGTCTCGTGGCCCAACCGCATGCAAGTGCGGAATCTGACCGTCCTCGTGTTCGTCATCTCGTTCGTGGTCGGCCTCTACATCACGATCGCCGACACCGGTTACGACCAGGTGGTCCGCTTCCTCGCGGGTCTCGTGGCATGACCGATCAGCTGACGGCCATCCGCGCGCCCGAGAAGCGCTGGTACGTGATCCACACGTACTCGGGCTACGAGAACAAGGTCAAGGCGAACCTCGAGCACCGCATCGAGTCGATGGGCATGGAGGACAAGATCTTCCAGGTGCTCGTCCCGATGGAGGACGAGATCGAGATCCGGCAGGGCCAGCGGCACACCGTCCAGAAGAAGGTCTACCCGGGCTACGTGCTGGTCGAGATGATCCTGGACCCGGAGTCCTGGTTCGTCGTCCGGAACACCCCGGGCGTGACCAGCTTCGTCGGTAGCGGCAACATCCCCGGGATGCGCAGTGAGCCGATCCCGCTGGACGAGACCGAGGTCAAGCAGATCCTCCGGCACATGGGCGTGGAGACACCCAAGTACCGGGTTGCATTCACCAAGGGCCAGAGCGTCCGGGTCACCGATGGGCCGTTCGCGGAGTTCATCGGGACCGTGGACGAGGTCAACCCCGAGCGCAACAAGCTGAAGGTCCTGGTGAGCATCTTCGGCCGGGAGACGCCGGTCGAGCTCGACTTCCTCCAGGTCGAGAAGCTGTAACGACGACTTAGGGAGCGAGCACACGTGGCCAAGAAGATCCGAATCGTCCTGACGCTGCAGCTGCCGGCCGGCAAGGCGACCCCCGCCCCGCCCGTCGGCACCGCGCTGGGGCCCCACGGCATCAACATCGTCGAGTTCACCAAGACCTACAACGAGCGCACGGCCGACAAGGCCGGGCAGGTGATCCCCGCCCAGATCACGATCTTCGAGGATCGCTCGTTCACCTTCATCCTCAAGACGCCGCCGGCGCCGGACCTGCTGCGCAAGGCTGCCGGCATCGACAAGGGCTCGGCGACCGCCAACCGGGAGACCGTCGGGCGCGTCACCCACGACCAGGTCCGGCAGATCGCGGAGATCAAGATGCCCGACCTGAACGTGAACGACATCGAGGCCGGGATGAAGGTCATCGAGGGTACCGCCCGCAGCATGGGCATCGAGGTCGTCGGCTAGACCGAGGTCATCGACTGGGACGCCATTGCGCGCGGGAGCGACCCCGACCCGCGCGCTTCAGCCAGGGGCAGGTCAGCGGACCGAAGGAGCAACAGACATGGCCGAGCACGGCAAGCGCTACCAGGACGCCGTGAAGCTCGTCGACCACACCCGGGTGTACCCGGTGCTGGAGGCCGTCGCGCTCGCGAAGGAGACGTCCAACGTCAAGTTCGACGCCTCCGTGGAGGCCCACCTCCGGCTCGGGGTGGACCCGCGCCACGCCGACCAGATGGTGCGCGGCACCGTGGTCCTGCCGCACGGTACGGGCAAGGTCGTGCGGGTCGCGGTGTTCGCGCAGGGCGAGAAGGCCCAGGAGGCGCTCCGCGCGGGCGCCGACGAGGTCGGCGCCGAGGACCTGGTCAAGAAGATCGAGGCCGGCTGGCTTGAGTTCGATGTCGCGCTCGCCGCACCGGACGTCATGGGCCTGGTCGGCCGCCTGGGCCGGATCCTGGGCCGCCGCGGCCTGATGCCGAACCCGAAGTCCGGCACGATCACCTTCGACCTCGAGCGCGCGATCCGCGAGGTCAAGGGCGGTCGCGTCGAGTTCAAGGTCGACAAGGGCGCGAACATCCACGTCCCGGTCGGCAAGGCGAGCTTCGAGGCGACCCAGCTGCTGGAGAACGTTGCCAGCCTGGTCGACGCGATCAATCGCGCCCGGCCCACGGGCGCCAAGGGCCAGTACCTGCGCACGCTGACGCTGGCCACCACCATGGGACCGGGGATCCGCGTGGACATCCCGGATGCCCTCGCTGCAGCCACGCCGTAAGCGAGGCTGTATCATCGGCCGGCGCCGATCGGGCCAATCTGCGGCGTTGTCAGGTCCGCGCGGGCGCTCACGCACCCTCAGGTGCGCTCGCGCCTCGTGCTCCCTGACGCCTTGCATCTGGACCCGCTGAGCGCCGGAACGCCAATCAATCAGACGGACAAGCCGCAGACAGCCTGCGCCCGCAGACCGCCGCCCGACCGAGAGGTCCGGGGGACGGCCGGGGCTTGATCCGCCGGACCGGACCGGCTCCCGCCCCGACAGGGGAGAGGGCAGGGGACGACGGCGAGCACGCCGAGGCAGGAGTCTGACTCACCTCCCGGTGGGTCGCGCCCCCTGCATCGCCTCGTGGCCCGTCGCAGGGGTACCTCCGGCCGATGGCCGGGCGCACCCACCGCCGCGCGCCGGTTGCGCGCAGGAGCATGGAGGTCCAGGAGGCTCAATGCCGACCGAGGCCAAGCGCGAGACGATCGATGAGCTGCGCGCCCAGCTGGACGCCAGCCGGACGTTGATCGTGTCCGAATACCGCGGCCTCAAGGTGAAGGAGATCAGCGAGATCCGGCGCGCGCTGCGGAAGCAGAACGTGAGCTACCGGGTCGTCAAGAACCGCCTCATGCGGATCGCGGCCAAGGACAATCCGGCCGCGGCCGCGCTCTCGCCGATGCTCGTGGGACCGACGGCCATTGCCTTCGGCACCGACGAGTCGGCGACCGCCAAGGCAGTCCTCGATGCGACGCGGCCGTACCGGATCGTGAAGATCACGGGCGGCGTGCTCGGGTCGCAGACGATCGACGCTGCAGACGTTGCGAAGCTGGCAACCCTGCCCTCGCGCGAGGCACTCCTCAGCGAGGCGCTCGGTGCCATCGTGGCGCCGATGTCGATGACCGCGGGTCTGTTCGATGCCCCGTTGCGGGACGTCGCCGGGCTCGTCGCGGCCCTGATCGACCAACGCGACGCCGCCGCCGCCTGACCCTCACCTCGAGACCATCCGCGCCCCGCGGGGCGCCCACCACGCAGGAGATCCACACCCATGGCCACGCTCACCCCTGATCAGCTGCTCGAAGCGTTCGAGAAGATGACCGTCCTCGAGCTCTCCGATTTCAAGAAGAAGTTCGAGGACCGGTTCGGCGTCACCGCCGCAGCCCCGGTCGCCGTTGCCGGTGTCGCCGCGGCCGGTGCCGCCGCCCCCGCGGCCGAGGCGGTCGAGGAGCAGACCGAGTTCACCGCGACCCTGACCGAGATCGGGCCCAACAAGATCCCGGTCATCAAGGTCGTCCGCGAGCTCACCGGCCTTGGCCTCAAGGAGGCCAAGGACCTCGTCGACGCGTCCCCCAAGGCCGTCAAGGAAGGCGTCACCAAGGACGAGGCCGAGAAGATCAAGGCCGCGCTCGAGGAGCAGGGCGCCAAGGTCGAGATCAAGTAGACGGTCGCTGCCCGGTCAGGCCGGGCTTCCTGCCGTTCCCAAGGGCGGCGGCCATCGTGCCGTCGCCCTGTCCGGCCTGCCCGGCGCTTGACACACGATCTGAACGCGGTATCCTACTCCTTCTGTGAGCGCGGCCGTTCCCCCCTCTTCCCACTCCGTCAAGGAGCCGTCCTTCATGCTGTCCGTCTCGTCGGCCCCCCTTGCCCTCACGCCGTCCGGGCGCCTGTCCTATGCCAGGATCGCGGAGATTCGCGACGGGGTCAGTGTCGACAAGTTCGAGGTCCCGAACCTCATCGAGCTGCAGCTCGAGTCCTTCCAGTGGTTCATCGAGAAGGGCCTGCGGGACCTGTTCGACGAGATCAGCCCGATCAAGGACTTCACCGGCAAGGTGATGGAGCTCCAGTTCCTGGACTACGAGTTCGGAACCCCCAAGTACTCCGAGGAGGAGTGCCGGACGAAGGACCTCACGTTCAGCCGGCCGCTGTACGTGAACGTCGAGCTCCTGATCAAGGAGACCGGCGAGATCCAGCGCCAGCGCGTCTACATGGGCGACTACCCGTGGATGACGGACATGGGGACGTTCGTCATCAACGGCGCCGAGCGCGTGGTCGTCAGCCAGCTGGTGCGGTCGCCGGGGGTGTACTACAGCGAGCTCGAGGACCCGGGCTCCGGGCGGGCGCTGTTCTCGGCCAAGGTGATCCCGAACCGGGGTGCCTGGCTGGAGTTCGAGACCAACAACAAGGACCAGCTGTGGGTCAAGGTGGACCGCAAGCGGAAGATCGCCGCGACCACCCTGCTCCGCGCGGTCGGCTACGAGGCGAACGACGAGATCGCGGGCCTGTTCGGTGCGGTCGACCTCGACCCCGAGCACCCGTTCATCGCGAACACGCTCGACAAGGATCTCACCAAGAGCCAGAGCGAGGCGCTGATCGAGGTCTACAAGAAGCTGCGCCCCGGCGATCCGCCCACCGGTGACAACGCCCGCCAGCTGGTCGAGAGCCTGTTCTTCAACTTCCGGCGCTACGACCTCGGCCGCGTCGGGCGGTACAAGTTCAACAAGAAGCTCGATCCGATTGCCGCGCGGCTGGGGATCGAGCTCCCGCGCGAGCAGCGCACGATCACCCGCGAGGACATTGCCTCGATCGTCGGCCACCTGATCGAGTCGAACCGCGGCCTGCATCCCAAGGACGACATCGATCATCTCGGCAACCGCCGGATCCGGGCCAACGGGGAGCTCATCCAGAACGCCTTCCGGATCGGCCTCCTGCGCATGGAGCGCGTCGTCCGCGAGCGGATGACGATCCAGGAGATCGACAAGGCGACCCCCAACGCCCTCATCAACATCCGCCCGGTCGTGGCGGCGATGAAGGAGTTCTTCGGCGGCAGCCAGCTCAGCCAGTTCATGGACCAGACCAACCCCCTGGCGGAGCTCACGTCGAAGCGCCGCCTGTCGGCCCTCGGGCCGGGTGGCCTGTCGCGCGAGCGCGCCGGGTTCGACGTCCGCGACGTGCACCACAGCCACTACGGCCGGATCTGCCCGATCGAGACGCCGGAAGGCCCGAACATCGGCCTCATCGGCTCGCTCGCGACGTACGGCCGGATCAATGCCTACGGGTTCATCGAGACGCCGTACCGCAAGGTCAAGCGGACCGTTGCCCACGACGACCCGAACCTGCTCGAGTACGAGGCCGGTGCCGACGTCGCGGGCAAGGACGGCAAGGTCATCGTCGCCAAGGGATCGCAGCTCACCGAGGCTGCTCACAAGGAGCTCGCCCGCCAGAAGGCGCTCGGGTTCCCCATCCGCCCGATCGTGACCGACGACATCGACTACCTCCCCGCCGACGAGGAGGAGGAGCACGTCGTCGCCCAGGCCAATGCCCCGCTGGACGAGGAAGGCCACTTCATCGGCGAGCGCGTCCCGTCCCGCTACCGGGATACGTTCCCGGAGGCTCGCCCCGACCAGATCGAGTACATGGACGTCAGCCCCAAGCAGGTCGTCTCGGTCGCGACGGCGCTGATCCCGTTCCTCGAGCACGACGACGCGAACCGCGCCCTGATGGGCTCCAACATGCAGCGTCAGGCCGTCCCGCTCCTCGAGCCCGAGGCGCCGATCGTCGGCACGGGCATGGAGGCACGCGCCGCGCGCGACTCCGGCCAGGTCGTGATCGCCCGCCATGCCGGCGTCGTGACCAGCGTGACCGCAGAACGCGTCCAGGTCGAGGCCGACTCGGGCGAGCTGGACGAGTACCGGCTGCTCAAGTTCGTGCGCAGCAACCAGGGCACCTGCATCAACCAGCGCCCGATCGTCACGGTCGGCCAGCGCCTCGACAAGGGCCACCCGATCGCGGACTCGTCGTCCACGGACGGCGGCGAGCTGGCACTCGGCCGGAACGTCATGGTGGCGTTCATGAGCTTCGAGGGTGGCAACTACGAGGACGCGATCGTGATCAGCGAGCGCCTCGTGCGCGACGACCTGTTCACGAGCATCCACATCGAGAAGCACGAGATCGAATCCCGGGACACCAAGCTCGGTCCGGAGGAGATCACCCGGGACATCCCGAACGTCGGCGAGGAGGCCCTCAAGGACCTCGACGAGGAGGGCATCGTCTACATCGGCGCCGAGGTGCGCCCCGGCGACATCCTGGTCGGCAAGATCACGCCCAAGGGCGAGACCGAGCTCACGGCCGAGGAGCGGCTGCTGCGCGCGATCTTCGGCGAGAAGGCCCGCGAGGTGAAGGACTCGTCCCTCCGTCTGCCGCACGGCGAGCGGGGCAAGGTGGTCGAGATCCGGGAGTTCCGGCGCGAATGGAATGACGACCTGCAGCCCGGCGTGAACCGCCTGGTGCGCGTGTCGGTCGCCCAGAAGCGCAAGGTGTCCGTCGGCGACAAGATGGCGGGCCGCCACGGCAACAAGGGGGTCATCGCCAAGGTCCTCCCGATGGAGGACATGCCGTTCCTGCCGGACGGCTCGCCCGTCGACATCATCCTCAACCCGCTCGGCGTGCCGAGCCGGATGAACATCGGCCAGATCCTGGAGACCCATCTCGGGTGGGCCCTGTCCACCATGGGCTACAAGGCGGCGACACCCGTCTTCGACGGCGCGACCGAGGCGCAGATCGCCGAGGCGCTCGAGGCGGCCGGTCTCCCCAAGGAGGGGAAGATCGAGCTCCGCGACGGGCGGTCCGGCGAGGCGTTCGATCGTCACATCACGGTCGGCCAGATCTACATGCTCAAGCTCCACCATCTTGTCGAGGACAAGATTCACGCCCGGTCCACCGGCCCGTACAGCCTGATCACCCAGCAGCCGCTGGGTGGCAAGGCGCAGTTCGGCGGCCAGCGGTTCGGCGAGATGGAGGTCTGGGCGCTCGAGGCCTACGGGGCCGCGAACATCCTCCAGGAGCTGCTCACCGTGAAGTCGGACGACGTCCTCGGGCGGGTCCAGACGTATGAAGCCATCGTGAAGGGCGAGGAGATCCAGCCACCGCGGGTCCCGGAGTCCTTCAAGGTGCTCATCAAGGAGCTTCGAAGCCTCGGGCTCAATGCTGAGATCCTCGATCCGAACGACGAGGAGATCCCCCTCGCGGAGGACGATGCCTCCGGTTACCTGCTCCCCGATCTCGGGGGGATCAACCTCGCCGGGTTCGAGGACTGACAGACCCGCACTGCCCCACGTGGGACCGGCGTCCGGCCGGCCCGGTCCCGCTCGCCCCGCACGCACATCGCGCCAGCTGAGCCGCGCCGGCGCGGAGGAGACCGATGCTCGAGGTCAACAACTTCTCGGCGATCCGCATCTCGCTTGCCAGCCCGGACCAGATCCGGGAGTGGTCGAAGGGCGAGGTCACGAAGCCTGAGACGATCAACTACCGGACCCTCAAGCCCGAGAAGGATGGGCTGTTCGACGAGCGCATCTTCGGTCCCACCCGGGACTGGGAGTGCTACTGCGGGAAGTACAAGCGCATCCGGTACAAGGGCATCATCTGCGACAAGTGCGGCGTCGAGGTCACCCGCTCCAAGGTGCGCCGTGAGCGCATGGGCCACATCCAGCTGGCCAGCCCCGTCAGCCACATCTGGTACTTCAAGGGCACGCCCAGCCGGCTCGGCATCCTGCTCGACATCAGCCCCCGCAACCTCGAGCGCATCCTCTACTTCGCGCTGTACATCGTCACCCACGTGGACGAGGAGGCGCGGCAGCGTGCCCTGAAGGCGCTCGACGACCAGTCGGAGGGCCGCGGCGGCGCCGGCGGCCAGCGCCTGGCAGAGCTCGAGGAGCAGCTCAAGCTCGACGTCAACGGCAAGCGCGACGAGCTGCGTGCGGCTCTCGCGGTCGCCCGCACCGAGCTCGAGGCCCAGCGCACCGCGCGCACCGAGGAGGTCGTCCGCGAGGCCCAGGCGGTCGAGAGCAGCCTCAAGGAGCTCAAGACGGGTGTCGCCGCGGAGACCATCGCGTTCCCCTCGACCGGCGAGGTGATCGTCGCCGCCGGCGAGAAGGGCGGCAAGGACGCGCTCGCGAAGCTGCGCAAGATCGTCGCCGCGGAGACCGAACGGGTCACCGAGGAGCTCAAGCAGCGCGAGCTCGACGAAGAGCGCATGAGCGAGCAGAAGGTCCAGGACCTGGTCGCCGCCATGGATGAGAGCCTGCGCGCCGAGAAGGAGTCGCTGGCCACCGAGGCCCAGGGGCAGAAGGAGGAGCTGCGCCGCGCCCGCGACGAGATCGAGTCCCTCAAGCCGCTGATGACCATCGGCGAGACGGAGTTCCGCCAGCTCGACGAGAAGTACGGCTCCGGTGCCCGCACCGGGCGGATCTTCTGGGCCGGCATGGGCGCCGAGGCCGTCCGCGACATCATCGTCCGGATGGATCTCGACGAGCTGTCGCGCCAGCTGCATGCAGAGGTCCGGACCAGCTCCGGCCAGCGGCGCAAGAAGGCGATCAAGCGCCTGCGCCTGATCGAGGCGTTCCGCCGGTCCGGCAATCGTCCGGAATGGATGATCCTCTCGGTCCTGCCGGTCATCCCGCCCGACCTGCGCCCGATGGTCCAGCTCGACGGCGGCCGCTTCGCGACCTCCGACCTCAACGACCTCTACCGGCGCGTGATCAACCGGAACAACCGCCTCAAGCGGCTCCTGGAGCTCGGCGCCCCTGAGATCATCATCCGCAACGAGAAGCGGATGCTCCAGGAGGCGTGTGACGCCCTGATCGACAACGGCCGCCGCGGCCGCGCGATCGCCGGCACCGGCAACCATCGCCTCAAGAGCCTGTCGGACATGCTCAAGGGCAAGCAGGGCCGGTTCCGCCAGAACCTGCTCGGCAAGCGCGTCGACTACTCGGGCCGCTCGGTCATCGTGGTCGGGCCGGAGCTCAAGCTCCACCAGTGCGGCCTGCCCAAGAAGATGGCGCTCGAGCTGTTCAAGCCGTTCGTCATGCGTCAGCTCGTCGAGAAGGGCTTCGCCCACAACATCAAGAGCGCCAAGCGGATCGTCGAGCGCGTCCGGCCCGAGGTCTGGGACGTCCTCGAAGAGGTCATCACGGACCACCCGGTCCTGCTGAACCGCGCTCCCACGCTGCATCGGCTGGGCATCCAGGCGTTCATGCCGGTGCTGGTCGAAGGCTCCGCGATCCAGATCCACCCCCTCGTCTGCACGGCATTCAACGCGGACTTCGACGGCGACCAGATGGCCGTCCACGTCCCGCTGTCCACGGCCGCGCAGGAAGAGGCGCGGGCCATGATGCTGTCGACGCAAAACCTGCTGTCGCCGGCCGATGGCTCGCCGGTGGTGGCCCCGACCCAGGACATGGTCCTCGGCTGCTACTACCTGACCATGGACGGCCACGGCCCGACGAGGAACCGCCCGATCCGGTCGTTCGCAAACGAGGACGACGCGGTCATCGCCTACGAGCTGGGCGCCCGCGGCCTGGACACCGGCAGCCGCATCTCGTCGGTGCGCGAGGAGGGCGACGTGTCGCCCGTCCATCACGTCAGCGCCAAGGTCTCGCTCCACGAGCCGGTCGACGTGATCGTGAAGGCATGGGACCCCGAGAGTCGCATGCTGGCCGACAAGCCGTTCCGCACGACCGTCGGGCGGCTGCTGTTCAACCGGGTGCTCCCCGAGGAGATGCGCTTCCGGAACCATCCGATGAAGCGCAAGGACCTCAAGGATCTCGTCGACGAGTGCTACCGGCTCCTCGGCGCCGCCGAGACGGCGCTCCTCGTGGATGGCATCAAGAGCGTCGGGTTCACCTTCGCCACCCGCGGTGGCATGACGATCGGCCTCTGGGACATCGTCGTGCCGACGACGAAGGAGGCTCTGCTGGTCGGCGCGGACGATTCCGTCAACGCCATCGACAAGCAGTTCCAGCGCGGACTCATCACCGAGGACGAGCGGTACGAACAGGTCGTGGAGCTGTGGCAGCGCACGACCAAGGAAGTCTCCGACTCGATGATGACCGGTCTGCCGGACGACAACGCCCTGCGGATGATGACCGACTCCGGCGCCCGCGGGAACAAGGGCAACATCGGCCAGCTGGGCGCCATGCGTGGCCTGATGGCCGACCCGTCCGGGCGGATCATCGACGTGCCCGTGCGCAGCAACTTCCGCGAGGGCATGACCGTCCTCGAGTACTTCATCTCCACCCACGGCGCCCGCAAGGGCCTCGCCGACACTGCCCTGCGGACGGCCGACTCCGGCTACCTCACCCGGCGCCTCGTCGACGTCGCGCAGGATGTGATCACGCGCGAGGAGGACTGCGGCACCGGGGAGGGAAGCTGGATCCTCCGGGCCGAGTCAGCCGACGAGCCCGATGCCTTCCAGCGCAGGCTCGTCGGTCGCCTGACGGCCGCGGACCTCGTGGACCCCAAGGCAAAGGTCAAGAAGGGCGAGGAGCCCCCGGTCGTCGTCGCGCGCAACGCGATGATCACCGAGGACGATGCCCGGGCGATCGACGCGGCCGGCATCGACGAGGTGCTGGTCCGCTCGCCGCTTGCCTGCGAGTCGCGCTACGGCGTGTGCCGCATGTGCTACGGGCGCAACCTCGCGACGGGCGAGATGATCGGCATCGGCGAGGCGGTCGGCATCATCGCCGCCCAGTCCATCGGCGAGCCGGGCACGCAGCTCACCATGCGGACGTTCCACACCGGCGGCGTCGCCGGCCAGGACATCACGCAGGGCCTGCCGCGCGTCGAGGAGCTGTTCGAGGCCCGCATCCCGAAGGGCAAGGCCGAGATCAGCCACATCGACGGGATCGTCGAGGTCATCGCCGCCGACACCGGCCGCAAGGTCAAGGTGACGAGCCGCGAGGCCTTCGACACCCCGATCGTGCTGCCCGAGGGCGCCGAGGCCCTGGCGGCCCCCGGCGACCTCGTCGAGGCCAACCAGGTCCTCGCGCGGTCTGCCACGGCCGGCGACATCTCGACGCCGGTCAAGGGCTTCCTCGTTCGCACCGACGACGGGCTCGTCGTCCGCGCCGAGGACGTGGTGGAGCGCGAGTACGCCATTCCCCACAGCGCGAAGCTGCTGGTCGACGACGGCCAGGAGATCCGCGCCGGCGACGCCATCACCGACGGGCCGATCAACCCGCAGGAGTACCTCGACACCAGAGGCAAGGACGCCGTCCAGCGCTACCTGGTCAAGGAGGTCCAGCGGGTCTACCGGAGCCAGGGCGTCACGATCAACGACAAGCACATCGAGATCATCGTCCGCCAGATGCTCAAGAAGGTCCGGATCGACCAGCCGGGCGATTGCGAGCAGCTGCCGACGGAGCTCGTCGACCGCCTCGATTTCGAGGAGGCCAACAACCGCGTCCTCGCCGAGGGCGGCGAGCCGGCCACCGCCCAGACGGTTCTCCTGGGCGTGACCAAGGCATCCCTGAACACCTCATCGTTCCTTGCCGCGGCGTCCTTCCAGGAGACGACCCGGGTGCTGACCGAGGCCGCCATCAACGGCGCCAAGGATCACCTCATCGGCCTCAAGGAAAACGTGATCATCGGCAAGCTCATCCCGGCAGGGTCGGGCGCGCCGCAGAACATCGCCGCGCTCAAGGAGCGCCAGCGGCGCGAGGCGCTCGAGGCGCTCGCCGGCGAGGCCATCGAGGGCCTCGGCGACGCCGAGTACAACCCGTTCCTCGAGGACGGCATCCGGGTCGTGGACGAGGAGACCGCGGGCCTTGCGCGCGCGGCCACCATCGCCGGCGCGGACACGGATGAGGCCGAGCCCAACCCGTTCGCCGGCGACGACGACGGCGACGAGGCGAAGGAGGAGACGGCGTTCAATCCGTTCCTCGCCGACTCCTCCGAGGAGGGCTGAGACCCGGAGGACGGACCCCGGGCCACGCACGGAAACGTCCCCGGCCGGCCGGCTGGGGACGTTTGACATCCGTTCGAGGCCCTTGCTACACTCCGCGCTCGTGGCCTCGAGGGGCCCCGCTCGCCCGTGGGCGTCGCGGGACACCTCCAAAGCACCGAGCGGTCACCGGCCGGACCCCCGGCTCGGGTAGAACCGCCGGCCCGACCACCACCAGAAGACACGATGAAAGGAGCCGCGTCTCCGTGCCGACCATCAGCCAGCTCGTGCGTCACGGGCGGAAGCCGAAGATCGAGAAGGTCAAGGCGCCTGCCCTGCGCAAGAACTGGAACAGCCTGCGGCAGCACCAGGTGCCCATTCCCGGGGCCCCCCAGAAGCGGGGCGTCTGCCTGCAGGTCCGGACGATGACGCCGAAGAAGCCGAACTCGGCTCTTCGGAAGATCGCGCGCGTGCGGCTCACCAACCAGATGGAGGTCACGGCCTACATCCCCGGCATCGGCCACAACCTCCAGGAGCACTCGGTGGTCCTGGTGCGGGGTGGCCGCGTGAAGGATCTCCCGTCGGTCAAGTACCACATCATCCGTGGAACGCTGGACGCGGCGGGCGTCAAGGATCGCAAGCAGAGCCGCAGCAAGTACGGGGCCAAGGTCGCCCCGGCGATCGGGAAGAAGTAGCCGGATGCCGCGCCGCCAGTCGATCCCCCGCAAGTCCAAGTACCAGGCCGAATCGAACCGCGTGAGCGACCGCTTCCGGGCGAAGCTGATGCGCGACGGGAAGCAGACGCTGTCGGACCGCATCCTGCGCCAGGCGCTCGCACGCGCCGAGTTCCAGGCCAAGCGGCCGGGGCTCGAGGTGCTCGAGTCGGCGCTCCGCAACGCCACCCCGATCATCGAGGTCAAGCCTCGCCGAGTCGGTGGTGCCACCTACCAGGTCCCGGTCGAGATCCGGGGCGACCGCCGCCTGTCGCTCGGCGTGCGCTGGCTCGTCCAGGCAGCACGCAAGCGCAACGGCAAGAGCATGAGCGAGAAGCTCGCCGCGGAGTTCGTCGATGCCATGAACGGCCTCGGCGCAGCGGTGAAGCGGCGCGAGGACACCCACAAGATGGCCGAGGCCAACAAGGCCTTCAGCCACTTCAAGTGGTAGTCCCGGCCGAGAGGAGCTAGAGCAACCGTGGCACGAGCCGTTCCGCTCGCACGAACGCGGAACATCGGGATCATCGCGCATATCGACGCCGGCAAGACGACGGTCACCGAGCGGATCCTTTTCTATACGAAGAAGATCTACAAGATCGGTGAGGTCCATGAGGGCGCGGCCACCATGGACTGGATGCCCCAGGAGCAGGAGCGTGGCATCACGATCACTGCCGCGGCAACCACCTGCGCGTGGAACGATCACCGTATCAACATTATCGATACGCCCGGGCACGTGGACTTTACCATGGAGGTGGAGCGGAGCCTCCGCGTCCTCGACGGCGCCGTCGTCGTGTTCGACGGGGTCGCCGGCGTGGAGCCGCAGTCGGAGACGGTCTGGCGCCAGGCGGATCGCTACGGTGTGCCCCGCATCTGCTTCATCAACAAGCTGGATCGGACCGGTGCCAACTTCTGGCGCGACGTGGAGATGATCAGCGAACGCCTGGGCGTCAAGCCCGTGCCGATCCAGATCCCGATCGGGATCGAGGACACGTTCACGGGCGTGATCGACCTCGTGCGGATGAAGGCGCTGATCTGGCGCGACGACCTGGGCGACACGTTCGACGAGACCGAGGTCCCCGCCGACCTCCTCGACGAGGCGACACGATGGCGCGAGCACCTGCTCGAAGCCGTGTCGGACGTCGACGATGCGATCGCCCACAAGTACCTCGAGGGCGAGGAGATCAGCGAAGCCGAGATCAAGCACGGCATCCGCCTCGCGACCCTCCAGTACAAGTGGGTCCCGATCCTGTGTGGCTCCGCGCTCCGGAACAAGGGCGTCCAGCCGATGCTCGACGCGGTCGTGGACTACCTCCCATCGCCGCTCGACGTGCCCCCGGTCATCGGGCTGCGGCCCGGCACCGACGTCGAGATCCTCAAGACGCCAGACGACAGCGAGCCATTCAGCGCGCTGGCGTTCAAGATCGCCGCGGACCCGTTCGTGGGCAAGCTGGCCTTCTTCCGGGTCTACTCAGGGACGCTCAAGGCAGGCTCCTATGTGCTCAACGCGACGAAGGGCAAGAAGGAGCGGATCGGGCGCATCCTCCAGATGCACGCGAACCACCGCGAAGAGATGGACATCGTCTACGCGGGCGACATCGCCGCAGCCGTCGGCCTCAAGGACACCTTCACCGGCGACACGCTGTCGGACCCCGATCACCCGGTGATCCTGGAGTCGATGACATTCCCGCAGCCGGTCATCGAGGTGGCCATCGAGCCCAAGACCAAGGCCGACCAGGACAAGCTCGGCCTTGCCCTCCAGCGCCTCGCCGAGGAGGATCCGACGTTCCGCGTCAAGACGGACGAGGAGTCCGGCCAGACGCTGATCGCGGGCATGGGCGAGCTCCACCTCGACGTCCTCGTGGACCGCATGGTCCGCGAGTTCAAGGTCGCGGCCAACGTCGGCAAGCCGCAGGTCTCCTACCGCGAGACCGTGCGCCGTGCCGCCGAGGGCAACGGCCGGTTCGTCCGCCAGACGGGCGGCAAGGGCCAGTACGGCCATGTCGTCCTGACGCTCGAGCCGGGCGAGAAGGGGAGCGGCTTCGAGTTCGTCGACAAGATCGTCGGCGGCACGATCCCCCGGGAGTACATGCGCGCCATCGAGCACGGCATCCGCGAGTCACTCGAGACCGGCGTCTATGCCGGCTACCCGATGGTGGACGTCCGGACGATCGTTCACGACGGGTCCTATCACGAGGTCGACTCGTCGGAGATGGCGTTCAAGATCGCCGCGTCGATGGCGCTCAAGGACGCCGTCCCGAAGGCACGACCGGTCGTGCTCGAGCCGATGATGAAGGTCGAGGTGACGATGCCCGAGGAGTTCATGGGCGACGTCATCGGAGACCTCAACAGCCGTCGCGGCCAGATCGAGGGCATGGATCCCCGGGGAACGACGCAGGTCGTCCGCGCCTCCGTGCCGCTGTCCGAGATGTTCGGGTACGCCACCGACCTGCGGTCGATGACACAGGGTCGGGCCAGCTATTCCATGGAGCTCAGCCACTACGCGGAGGTTCCCCCGAACCTCGCGGCCGAGCTCGTTGCCAAGTCGAAGGTCTAACAGGGTCGGCTCGCCCCAGCGCGAGCGAGCAGCAGGGAGTCCATCCGGATGGCCAAGAAGAAGTTCGAGCGCACGAAGCCGCACGTGAATGTCGGCACGATCGGCCACATCGACCACGGCAAGACGTCGCTCACGGCCGCCATCACCAAGTACCTCGCGCTCAAGGGCGACGCGGAGTACCGCGCGTTCGACTCGATCGACAACGCCCCCGAAGAGCGCGAGCGCGGGATCACGATCGCGATCGCCCACGTCGAGTACGAGACGGCGAACCGCCACTACGCGCACGTCGACTGCCCCGGGCACGCCGACTACATCAAGAACATGATCACCGGCGCCGCCCAGATGGACGGCGCGATCCTCGTGGTCGCGGCCACCGACGGCCCGATGCCCCAGACCCGCGAGCACATCCTGCTCGCCCGCCAGGTCGAGGTGCCGTACGTCGTCGTGTTCCTCAACAAGGTGGACGCGGTCGACGACCCCGAGCTGCTCGACCTCGTCGAGCTCGAGGTCCGCGAGCTGCTGTCCAAGTACCAGTTCCCGGGTGACGACATCCCGGTCATCCGCGGCTCGGCGCTCAAGGCCCTCGAGGCCGGCGACGATCCCGCCGATCCCGCCTATGTCTGCATCCAGGAGCTGATGGACGCGGTCGACTCCTACATCCCCAACCCCGAGCGCGCGGTCGACAAGCCGTTCCTGATGCCGGTCGAGGACGTGTTCGGCATCAAGGGCCGCGGCACCGTCGCCACCGGCCGCATCGAGCGCGGCGTGGTCAAGGTGGGCGAGGAGGTCGAGATCGTCGGCATCAACACCACCCGCAAGGTCGTGGTCACCGGTGTCGAGATGTTCAAGAAGCTGCTCGACCAGGGCCAGGCGGGCGACAACGTCGGCTGCCTGCTGCGGGGCATCGAGCGCGACGACATCGAGCGCGGCCAGGTCCTGGCCAAGCCGGGCTCGGTCAAGCCGCACACGAAGTTCATCGCCCGGGTGTACGTCCTGACCAAGGAGGAGGGTGGCCGCCACACCCCGTTCTACAACGGGTACCGGCCCCAGTTCTACCTGCGCACGACCGACGTCACCGGAGCCATCGGGCTGCCCGACGGGGCCGAGATGATCATGCCCGGCGACAACGTCGACATGAGCGTCGAGCTCATCACCCCCATCGCGCTCGAGATCGGGCAGCGGTTCGCGATCCGCGAGGGTGGCCGCACCGTCGGCGCCGGCGCGATCACCAGCATCATCGAGTAGCGAGATGGCAAAGCAGCGGATCCGGATCCGCCTCAAGGCTTACGACCACCGGCTGCTCGACCAGTCGGCAGCCCAGATCGTCGAGACGGCGCAGCGCACCGGCGCGGACGTCGTCGGACCGGTGCCGCTGCCGACCAGGATCGAGAAGTTCACCGTCCTGCGTTCTCCGTTCATCGACAAGGACTCCCGGGAGCAGTTCGAGATCCGCACCCACAAGCGGCTCATCGACATCCTGGATCCGTCGTCGAAGACGGTCGACGCCCTGATGCGACTCTCGCTTGCCGCGGGCGTCGACATCGAAATCAAGATGTAGGGCGACGACCTGATGAGCATTGGGCTGATCGGCCGCAAGGTCGGCATGACACAGGTCTTCCAGCCGGACGGGACGATGGTCGCCGTCTCGGTCGTCCAGGTGACCCCGAACACCGTGACGCGCCTCCGGACGCCCGAGCGCGACGGCTACACGGCCGTCCAGCTCGGCGCCGGCGAGCGACGCAAGCTCACCAGGCCGCTGGCGGGCCAGCTCAAGGACCTGCCGCGCGTCCGGACGATCCGCGAGTTCCGGCTGGACAGCGCCGACGGCTTCAGCGTCGGCCAGACGATCCAGGTCGCGGACGTGTTCACCGAGGGCGACCTCGTCGACGTCACCGGCGTGTCCAAGGGCCAGGGCTTCGCGGGCACCGTGAAGCGCCACAACTTCTCGCGCGGCCCGAAGACCCACGGGTCGGACAACTACCGCAAGCCCGGCTCCATCGGCCCGGGCACCACCCCCGGTCGCGTCTACAAGGGCCTCCACATGGGCGGCCACATGGGACACGAGCGGGTGACCATGAAGAAGCTGCGCGTCGTTCGCGTGGACCCCGAGCGGAACCTGATCCTCGTCAAGGGGACCGTTCCCGGGGCGCCCGGCGCGCTCACCTTCGTCCGGAAGGCGTGACGATGCCGCAGACCAACCTCTACGACCGCACCGGCGCCACCGTCGGCAGCGTCGACCTCGCCGAGGTGCTGTTCGCGGCGCCCGTCAACGAGGCCGTGC
The DNA here is from genome assembly GCA_963849495.1 of uncultured Chloroflexia bacterium. GTDB lineage: Bacteria > Chloroflexota > Limnocylindria > Limnocylindrales > CSP1-4 > CAIXZV01. The sequence goes on from CAWKHN010000022.1 coordinate 36,559, forward strand.
TCCACCAGGCGATGGTCGCCCAGCTCGCCGGCCGCCGGATCGGCACGAGCGACACGAAGACCCGCGGCGAGGTCCGCGGCGGCGGCCGCAAGCCGTACCGCCAGAAGGGCACCGGTCGCGCACGGCAGGGCTCCCGCACCGCGCCGCACTACCGCGGTGGCGGCGTCGTGTTCGGGCCGCACCCGCGCTCCTACGAGCAGCGGCTGCCCAAGAAGATGCGGCGCCTCGCCCTGCGCGGTGCCCTCACGGCGAAGTTCGGTGACGACGCGATCCGCGTCGTGGACCACTTCGGCATGGACGCGGAGCCGCGGACCCGGGCGCTCGTCGCCGTGCTCGAGGCGCTGGGTGCCGGCGACGGCCACCAGCGGCGCGTGCTCGTCGTCGCCCCGGCCAAGGATGAGCTGCTCGTCCGGTCGGCAGCGAACCTGCCGTCGGTCTCGGTGATCCTGGCCGACTCGCTCAACGTCGTCGACCTGCTCAACGCGGACAAGGTCCTGATCGAGCAGCCGGCGCTGGCCCGCATGGAGGAGGTGTACGCGTGAGCGAGCTCACCCCCGCCGACATCATCCTCCGCCCGGTGATCTCGGAGAAGTCGATCGACGAGTCCGGGCGCGGCAAGTACACGTTCGCGGTTCATTCCCGCGCCAACAAGATCCAGATCAAGGCCGCCGTCGAGGCGCTGTACAGCAAGGAGAAGGTGACCGTGGTCGCCGTCAACGTGCTGACCTCGAAGGCCAAGGAGAAGCGGAGAGGCACCAAACGTGGTCGCGTCGTCGGCTATACCTCGGCCTGGCGGAAGGCCATCGTGACCCTGGCCCCCGGCCAGAAGATCGAGTTCTTCGAGGGGGTGTAGCGATGCCGCTCCGCAGTTACAAGGCGACGTCCGCGGGCCGCCGGTGGATGACCCGCTCGACGTTCGAGGAGATCACCACCGACCAGCCCCACAAGCCCCTCCTGGAGCCGATGAAGCGCGGCTCGGGCCGGAACAACCAGGGGCGTCTGACCGTGCGCCATCGCGGTGGCGGCGAGAAGACGCACTACCGCCGGATCGACTTCAAGCGCGACAAGCCCGGCGTGCCGGCGCGCCTCGCGACGATCGAGTACGACCCGAACCGGTCGGCCCGCATCGGCCTCCTCCACTACCGGGACGGCGAGAAGCGCTACATGCTGCTTCCCAACGGCCTCAAGGTGGGCGATGTCGTCGTGTCGGGTCCCGACGCCGAGGCCCGTCTCGGCAATGCGCTGCCGATCGCGAAGATCCCGCTCGGGACCACGATCCACAACATCGAGCTGATCCCCGGCAAGGGTGGCCAGATCGTCCGGTCCGCCGGCGTCGCGGCCCAGCTGCTGGCCAAGGAGGGCGAGCTCGCGCAGGTGCGCCTCCCCTCGGGCGAGGTCCGGCGGGTCCCCATCCGGTGCATGGCGACGATCGGCCAGGTCTCGAACGTCGATCACGAGAACCAGAGCCTCGGCAAGGCCGGTCGCGCCCGCCACATGGGGCTGCGACCGGAGGTCCGGGGCGTCGCGATGACCCCGCGGGATCACCCGCACGGCGGTGGCGAGGGCAAGAGCCCGACCGGCATGCCGCCCAAGACCCCGTGGGGCAAGCCGGCGATGGGCTATCGGACCCGGCGCGCGAAGACGACCGGCCGGCTGATCGTCCGCAGCCGGCACCGAAAGTAACGAGAGGAGCTAGAGCATGTCGCGATCGGTCAAGAAAGGGCCGTTCGTCCAGCCCCGGCTTCTCGGCCGGGTGCAGGAGATGAACAAGAGGAGCGAGCGCAAGGTCCTCAAGACCTGGTCGCGCGCCTCCGTGATCTTCCCGGACTTCATCGGGCACACGATTGCCGTCTACAACGGCAGGAAGCACGTGCCGGTGTACGTCACCGAGAACATGGTCGGCCACCGCCTCGGCGAGTTTGCCCCCACCCGCACCTATCGCGGGCACGGCAAGAGCGCCGACCGGTCCGCCGGTCTGCGGTAGAGGAGCGATAGCGTGCGCGTCTCTGCCACTGCCAAGTACCTGCGGGGCTCCACCCGGAAGGCCCGCCTCATCACCGAGGCGATCAAGGGCCGGCCGGTGGAGGAGGCCGCCGCGCTCCTGCGGTTCATGCCGCAGGCGGCCGCGCGCGACGTCGCGCGCGTGCTGAAGAGCGCGACGGCGAACGCCGAGAACAACCTGAACCGATCGGCCGATGAGCTGTTCATCGCCGATGCGGTCGCAAACGAGGGGCCGACGATCAAGCGCTGGCGGCCACGGGCCCAGGGTCGGGCATTCCCGATCCACAAGCCCATGACGCACATCACGATCGTCGTCGCCGACCGGGAGGCCTAGGCATGGGACACAAGGTCCATCCGTACGGCTACCGCCTGGGCTACACCCGAACGTGGACCGCCAAGTGGTACGCCGACAAGGAGTACACGACCCTCCTCAAGGAGGACATCGCGATCCGGCAGCTGCTGGACCGGCGGCTCGCGAACGCCAGCGTGAGCGGGGTGGAGATCGAGCGGGGCATCAACCACGTCACGGTCTCGATCCACACCGCGAAGCCGGGCATCGTCATCGGCCGCGGCGGACAGAACGTCGAGATCCTGCGCAAGGAGATCGGCGAGCTGGCCCGGCGCAAGGTCAAGCTCGAGATCAAGGAGATCCGTCAGCCGGAGCTCGACGCGCACCTCGTGGCGCTCAACATCGCGCAGCAGCTGACCCGCCGCGTCGCCTACAAGAAGGCGATGAAGCAGTCCGTGCAGCGGTCGATGAAGGCCGGCGCGAAGGGCGTGAAGATCGCGCTCGCCGGCCGCCTCGGCGGCTCGGAGATGGGCCGGCGCGAGTGGGACCGCGAGGGTCGCATCCCGCTCGGCACCCTGCGCGCGGACATCAGCTACGGCCAGGTGCATGCGCACACGACGTACGGCCGGATCGGCGTGAAGGTCTGGATCTACAAGGGCGACATCCCGGTCGAGAACCGGCGCCGTGAGGCTGCCGCCAGCGTCGCGGCCGCCGCCGGGCAGGGGGTGTGACGCCATGCTGATGCCGAAACGCGTCAAGCACCGGAAGGTGATGCGCGGTCGCATGTCGGGGATGGCCAAGGGTGGCCACAGCGTCGCCTTCGGCGAGTACGGGCTGGCGACGCTCGAGCCGGCCTGGATCACGGCCCGGCAGATCGAGGCCGCCCGGCGCGCGATGACCCGCTCGGTCAAGCGAGGCGGGAAGATCTGGATCCGCGTGTTCCCGGACAAGCCGGCGACCAAGAAGCCCGCCGAGACCCGGATGGGCTCCGGCAAGGGTGCGCCGGACCACTGGGTGGCCGTCGTGCGACCCGGTCGGATCCTGTTCGAGATGGCGGGCGTGGAGCGCGAGGCGGCCGTGGAGGCCATGCGGCTTGCGTCGCACAAGCTCCCGGTCGCGACGCATGTCGTGACCCGCGACACCGCGAAGGAGGTCACCGATGGAGATCGGTGAGGTCCGCAAGCTCACGGACGTCGAGCTCGACGACCGGCTGCGGGAGGCCAAGCAGGACCTCTGGCAGGCCCGGTTCGCCCTCTCGACGCGCCAGTTGAAGGATTACAGCCAGATCCCGGCGACGCGACGGACGATCGCCCGGATCCTCACCGTCAAGCGCGAGCGGGCGACCACTCGCAGCATGGCGGAGTAGGAGCGTCGGGATGACCACCGCAGGAGCCACAACCCCCGTGCAGGGACAGCGGAAGACCAAGACCGGCCGCGTTGTCAGCGACAAGATGGACAAGACGATCGTCGTGTCCGTCGAGCGCCTGACGCGCCACCGGCTCTACAAGCGCGTCATGAAGGCCACGACCAAGTTCGCGGCCCACGACGAGCTCAACGAGGCGAAGGTGGGCGACACCGTCCTGATCGAGGAATCGCGCCCGCTGTCCGCCACCAAGCGATGGCGCCTCGTGTCCGTCCTCTCCCGGACGGGCGAGGAGCGGGCCGGCGAGTCCGTGATGGCCGACGAGGCCGCGACGGACGAGGCGATCCACGGGTCGGCCCACCCCGGCAGGCATGCCGAGGGTGACGATGCGCCCTCCGGGGAGGGAGCAGCGTGATCCAGGCCTCGACGCGCCTCCGCGTCGCCGACAACACGGGCGCCCGCACGATCGAGTGCATCCGCATCATGGGCCGCTCGCGGAAGACCACGGCCGGCATCGGTGACGTGATCATCGCGAGCGTCAAGAGCGCGATCCCCAACGCGCCCGTGAAGAAGGGCGACGTCGTGCGGGCCGTGATCGTCCGCACATCCAAGGAGGTCGGCCGTCCGGACGGGAGCTACATCCGGTTCGACGAGAACGCGGCCGTCCTCATCAACAACCAGGGCAACCCGCGCGGCACCCGGATCTTCGGACCGGTCGCGCGCGAGCTGCGGGATCGGAACTACATGAAGATCGTGTCCCTCGCGCCGGAGGTGCTGTGATGGCCAAACGGGCAATCGAGCACCGGACCAAGGTGCCCGAGATCCGGAAGGGCGACACCGTGGTGGTGCTGGCCGGCAAGGACGCCGGCAAGCGCGGCACGGTGGAGCGCGTCGTCCGGATCGACCCCTCGCCGACGCCCCTGCGCTCCGGCTACCGCCGGACGTCGCTCAAGGGCGGGGTGTCGGTGGTGGTGGAGGGCCTGAACATCGCGCGCAGGCACGTCAAGCCGCACCAGAAGACCCAGGGTGGACCGGGCGCCATGCCGACCATGGACCCGGGCGGAATCCTGGATCACGCGATGCCGCTGCCGGTCAGCCGGGTCATGGTGGTGTGCAACCACTGCGACCGGCCGACGCGCATCGGGCACCGCCTGCTCGACAACGGCTCCCGGGTGCGGATCTGTGGTCATTGCGGCGAGCCGCTGGAGGTGAGGGCGTGAGCGGGCAGCTGCAGGAGCGATACCGGACGGAGATCATTCCGGCGCTGAACAAGCAGTTCGGGTACGTCAACCCGATGCAGGTGCCGGGCCTCGACAAGATCGTCCTCAACATCGGCCTGGGCGAGGCGCTCACGAACGCAAAGGCCGTGGATGCGGCGGTCGGCGACATCCAGCTCATCACGGGCCAGAAGCCGATCGTCACCCGCGCCAAGCGGTCCATCGCCCAGTTCAGGGTCCGGACCGGCAACACGATCGGCGTGAAGGTCACCCTTCGCGGCGAGCGGATGTGGGACTTCCTCGAGCGCCTCACGCGCATCGCGCTGCCGCGCATCCGCGACTTCCGGGGCGTCCCGGGGCGGTCGTTCGACGGCCGTGGCAACTACTCGCTCGGTCTCCGGGAGCAGCTCGCCTTCCCCGAGATCGACTACGACAAGGTGGACCGTCTCCGCGGGCTGGAGATCAGCATCGTGACGACGGCGAAGACCGACGAGGAGTCGAAGCGTCTGCTCGAGCTCCTCGGCATGCCCTTCGCCGGCTAGGGCGCGGGGAGGAGTCCAGATGGCCAAGAAATCCATGATCGCAAAGGCCAAGCGCACGCCGCGCCACGAGGTGCAGGGCTACCACCGCTGCTACGTGTGCGGCAGGCCTCGTGCCTACATGCGCCGCTTCGCGTTGTGCCGGATCTGCTTCCGCGAGCGAGCGCTCGTCGGCGAGCTGCCCGGCGTCACGAAGTCGAGCTGGTAAGAAGATGAACATCTCCGACCCGATCGCGGACATGCTCACGCGAGTCCGCAATGCGTCACGGGCGCGCCATACGGAGGTTCTCGTTCCCGCCTCGCGCACCAAGCGCGAGATCGCGCGGATCCTCAAGGAGGAAGGCTTCATCGCCGACGTCAGTGAGGAGCGTGCGGGACCGTCCCAACTGCTGCGCCTCGAGCTCAAGTACGTCGACGGCAAGGTGCCGGTCGTCTCGGGCCTCAAGCGGATCAGCAAGCCCGGTCTGCGCGTCTACGCGCAGAAGACCGACATCCCGCGGGTCCTCGGCGGCCTGGGCATCGTCATCGTCAGCACATCGAAGGGGATCATGACCGGCGCGCAGGCCAAGCAGGCCGCGCTGGGTGGCGAGATCCTCGCCTACGTCTGGTAACGCGATGTCCAGAATCGGCCGTCTCCCCATCACCGTTCCCGCCGGCGTCGACGTCACGTTCGACGGGCGGATCATCACCGTCAAGGGACCCAAGGGCTCCCTGACCCGCGAGCTTCCGCCGCGGATCGCGGTCGACCGCGAGGGCGACTCCCTCGTCGTCACCCGGCCCACGGAGACCAAGCTCGACAAGTCCCTGCACGGCCTCACGCGGACGCTCGTGAACAACATGGTCGTCGGGGTCACCACCGGGTACCGCAAGGGCCTCGAGATCGTCGGCGTCGGCTACCGCGCGCAGAAGGTGGGCGAGAAGCTCCAGCTTGCGCTCGGGTACAGCCACCCGGTCGAGATCGATCCCCCGTCCGGCATCAGCTTCGAGGTCGAGACCCCCGTCCGGCTCGCCGTCGTGGGCATCGACAAGGAGCTGGTCGGCCAGATGGCGGCCAAGATCCGCGCCAGCCGCAAGCCCGAGCCGTACAAGGGCAAGGGCGTCCGGTATGCCGGTGAGCAGGTTCGCCGCAAGGCCGGCAAGGCCGGCAAGATCGGTGGGAAGAAGTAACGATGACAAAGCTCGCCAGCCGCACCGCGGCGCGAACCAAGCGCCACGAGCGACTCCGCCTCCGCCTGTCGGGGACGCCCACGCGGCCCCGCCTCGCGATCTTCCGCAGCCTGAACCACATCTACGCCCAGGTCATCGACGACACCAGCGGCAGCACGCTGGCGGCCGCCTCCTCGATCGAGGTCGGTCTCCGAGGTGCCGACGGGACGAAGACGGACGACGCCAAGCGCGTCGGCCAGCTCGTCGCCGAGCGGGCCAAGGCGGCCGGCATCGGCGCGGTGGTGTTCGATCGGGCCGGATTCAAGTACCACGGGCGAGTTCGCTCGCTCGCCGAGGCGGCCCGCGCGGCCGGCCTCGACTTCTAGAGGACACGCCTGTGGCCCGCATCGACCCGAACAAGCTCGCGCTCGAGGAGCGTGTCGTCCAGATCAACCGCGTCGCCAAGGTCCACAAGGGCGGCCGCCGGTTCTCGTTCTCGGCGGTGATCGTCGTGGGCGACGGCAACGGCCACGTCGGCGTCGGCCTCGGCAAGGCCGGTGACGTGCCCGAGTCCATCCGCAAGGGCGTCGAGGACGCGAAGAAGAACATCGTCCGGATCCCGATGGTCGGGACGACGATCCCGCACGAGGTGCGGGTGGAGTACGCCGCCGCACGGGTGATGCTCAAGCCGGCCTCCAAGGGCACCGGCGTCATCGCCGGCGGTGCCGTGCGCGCCGTCGTCGAGGCCGCCGGCGTGCGCGACATCCTGACCAAGGTCCACGGCTCCACCAACCCCGTGAACGTGACCCGCGCGACGCTCAATGCGCTGAACAGCCTCCGCTCCGTCGAGGAGCTGTCGCGACAGCGCGGCGTCCGACTCCGCCTGGTCGTCCCCGGCCAGCCGGCCGCGATGCAGGAGGTCGCCGATGCCCGCTAGGCTGCGCGTCACGCAGACGAGGAGCACGATCAGTCACATCGCCCGCAACCGGGCGACCATCCGCGCGCTGGGTCTGCACGGCATCGGCAGCTCGTCGATCCTGCCGGACAACCCCGCGGTGCGCGGCATGGTCCGCCAGGTCCGGTTCCTCGTGATCGTCGAGGAGCTTCCCGAGGGCGCCGACACGACGACCCCGGAGAAGAGCTGACATGAAGATCCACGACCTCCACCCCGCCCCGGGGTCGGTCACCAGGCGGACCCGGGTCGGGCGCGGCATCGCGGCCGGCCAGGGCAAGACCGCGGGCCGCGGGACCAAGGGCCAGAAGTCGCGCGCCGGCGCCTCGATCCCGGCCTGGTTCGAAGGCGGCCAGACGCCGATCCACGTCCGGCTTCCGAAGCTCCGCGGCTTCCGCAACATCAACGACATCGAGTACGAGGTCGTCAACGTCGGGAAGATCAGCGCCGCCGTCGATGCCGGCAAGCTGCCGGTGGAGAAGGGCGCGCCGGTCACGGTCAACGCCGACACCCTCAAGCAGGCCGGGCTCGTCCGTCGCGACCGCCTGCCGCTCAAGGTCCTCGGCAACGGCGATGTCACGACGAAGCTGTTCGTGCTGGCGGACGCCTTCACGCGGAGCGCCCGCGAGAAGATCGAGGCTGCCGGCGGCACCGCCCAGGTCATCGAGATCCCGAGCACGCCGCTCGCCGCCCTCGGCGTCGAGCCGGTGGCCGACGCGGAAGGCAACGGCTAGCGGCCCGTGTTCGAAGCGCTGCTCAACGCATTCCGGGCGCCGGATCTCCGGCGCCGGATCCTGTACGTCGCGGGGATCCTGCTGGTCTTCCGGCTCCTGGCCCACGTCCCGGTTCCGGGCGTCGACCCGGCGCAGCTGAAGAACTTCCTCGATACCAACGCGATCTTCGGGCTCCTCGACCTGTTCTCGGGCGGTGGCCTGACGAACTTCTCGATCGTGGCGCTGGGCGTCAACCCGTACATCAACGCGTCGATCATCATGCAGCTGATGACGGGCGTCGTCCCCTCGCTCCAGTCGCTCCAGCGCGAGGGTGAGTACGGACGAACCAAGATCAACCAGTACACCCGGTACCTGGCCGTGCCGATGGCGCTGCTCCAGTCATACGGGTTCCTTGCGCTGCTCAACGCGAACAACGTGCTCAAGACGCCGTTCGACCTCGGCAGCTGGGAGACGCTGACCCAGATCGTGACCCTGACCGCCGGGTCCGTGGTGCTGATGTGGCTGGGCGAGCTGATCACCGAGAAGGGGATCGGCAACGGCGTCAGCTTCATCATCTTCGCGGGCATCGTGAGCCGGTCGCCCGGCGCCCTGACCGGGTTCCTGGACAACCCGGACCTCGCCCAGCTGGTCCTGTTCGGGATCCTCGCCATCGCCGCCGTCGCGGTGATCGTGTACATCCAGGAAGGCCAGCGCCGGATCCCCATCCAATACGCGTCACGCGTGCGCGGGCGACGCATGTACCAGGGCGGCCAGACCTTCCTGCCCCTGCGGGTCAACCAGGCCGGTGTCATCCCGATCATCTTCGCCGTCAGCATCCTGCTGTTCCCCAGCCAGATCGCCAGCTACTTCACGAGCTCCGGGGGGATCGTCGGCGACGTCGCCCAGGGTGTCGTGAACCTGCTGGGACGCGGATCCGGCCTGTATGTCCTGCTGTACTTCCTGCTGACCTTCGGGTTCACCTACTTCTACACGGCGTTCACGTTCAAGCCGGACGAAACGGCGGAGCAGCTGCGCAAGAACGGCGGCTTCATTCCCGGGATCCGGCCGGGGCGTCCGACGCAGGACTACCTGGCCCGGGTCGTCACGCGGATCACCGTGGCAGGCGCCCTGTTCCTGGGCATCGTCGCCGCGGCCCCGCCGTTCATCGGCCTCGTCCAGCCCCAGTTCTCCAACCTCGCGCTGGGCGGTACGGGCATCCTGATCGTGGTCTCCGTCGTGGTCGAGACGATGAAGCAGCTCGAGGCCCAGCTGCTGGTCCGCCAATACGAGGGTTTCATCCGGTGAACGTGGTGGTCCTGCTCGGCGCCCCCGGCGCCGGGAAGGGCACCCAGGCGCCGCTTCTCGCGGCCCGCCTCGGGATTCCCGTCATCGCCACCGGCGACCTGTTCCGGGCCGCCGTCCGCGACGGCACCCCGCTCGGCCTGGAGGCGCGCCGGTTCATGGATGCCGGCCGGCTCGTGCCGGACGGGATCACCGTGCGGCTCCTGCTCGACCGCCTCGCGCGCCCCGATGCAGCCGCCGGTGCGATCCTCGACGGCTTTCCCAGGACGGGCGTCCAGGCAACCGCGCTCGAAGATGCGCTCGCCAAGCAGGGCGCGGTCGTGCGGGCCGCTGTCCTGGTCGATGTCGCCCCGGAGGAGCTGGTCCACCGGATGTCCGGTCGCTGGATCTGCCGGGCGGCCGGGCACCCCTACAACGAGACGTCGAGCCCGCCCCGGGTCCCGGGTGTGTGCGATCTCGACGGGTCCGAGCTGTACCAGCGGACCGACGACCGACCGGACACGATCCGGGCGCGCCTGGACCAGCAGATCGGCGCCCTGGGCGAGGTTCTCGACCACTACCGGGCCACGGGGGCCCTGCGCGTCGTGGACGGGCTGCAGCCGGTTGCGGACGTCGCCGCGGCCGTGATGCAGGAGGTCACCGCGTCGGGCGTCGAGCTCCCTGCGACACCGCCCGACGGCTCGGGCGGCCACTGATGATCACGCGCAAGTCGAGATCGGAGATCGACAGGATGCGGTCGGCCGGCCGGATCGTGGCCGAGGTGCTCGCGCTGGTCGAGACCGAGCTCCGGCCGGGGATGTCCACGGCCGAGCTGGACCGGCTCGCCGATCGCCACATCCGGTCCTCGAACGGCATCCCGTCATTCCTCAACTATCTCGGTGGCCGCCGGTACGACGCACGTGACCCGCATGCCTATCCGGCCTCGACATGCATCTCGATCGACGACGAGATCGTGCACGGCATCCCCGGTGACCGCGAGATCCGGGCCGGCCAGATCGTGTCCGTGGACGTGGGCGTCATCTACGACGGCTGGCACGGCGATGGTGCCCGCTCGTTCATCTGCGGGGGTGACGACATGGCCACCCCGTCTGCGCGCGGGCTCGTCCAGGCCACCCGCATGGCGCTGATGGCGGGCATCGCGGCGGCCGTGCCGGGCAATCGGATCGGCGACATCTCGGCCGCGGTCGAGGACGTCGCGAAGGCGGGCGGCTTCGGGATCATCCGGCAGTACGTCGGCCACGGGATCGGCACCTCGATGCACGAGGATCCGCAGGTCCCGAACTTCCGCTCGCGATCGACCGGCATCGAGCTCGCGCCCGGGATCTGCATCGCCATCGAGCCGATGCTCACCCTCGGCACCGAGGCAACCGAGACGCTCGACGACGGTTGGACCGTTGTCACCGCGGACGGGTCCCTGTCCGCCCACTTCGAGCACACGATCGCTATCACGGCGGCCGGGCCCGAGATCCTGACCAGGGTGTAGGCGCCATGTTGTCGGATCGGTGTGAGTTTGATATCCTCACCGTTCGTGTGTCGGCCCGGCCGGGCCGGCACTCGTGCTGAGAAGGACCAGGGAGCAAGGTTGGCGAAGAAGGACGCGATCGAAGTCGAAGGGACCGTCATCGAGCCGCTGCCGAACACGATGTTCGCGGTGGAGCTCGAGAACGGCCATCGCGTCCTTGCGCACATCAGCGGCAAGCTCCGGATGAACTTCATCCGGATCCTGCCCGGAGACCGGGTCCGCGTTGAGCTGTCTCCGTACGACCTCACCCGGGGTCGGATCACGTACCGTTTGAAGTAATCGAGGAACGCGGTGAAGGTCAGAGCGTCAGTCAAGGCGCGGTGTGACAACTGCAAGATCATCCGGCGCCACGGCACCGTGATGGTCATCTGCGCGAACCCCAAGCACAAGCAGCGGCAGGGCTGACCCGATGGCACGTATCGCCGGCATCGACATCCCGCGCGAGAAGCGCGTCGAGATCGCTCTCACCTACATCTACGGGATCGGGCTGTCCTCCAGCCAGAAGATTCTCAAGCAGACCAGCGTCAATCCGGACACCCGCGTTCGGGATCTCACCGAGGACCAGGTCAACCGGCTTCGTGAGGTCATCGACCGCACGCACAAGGTCGAAGGCGATCTTCGTCGCGAGGTGGCGCTCAACATCAAGCGCCTCATCGAGATCGGGTCGTACCGCGGCATGCGGCATCGCCGCAACCTTCCGGTCCGGGGACAGCGCACCAAGACGAACGCCCGCCAGCGCAGGGGGCCGAAGCGAACGGTCGGCGCGCGCAAGAAGACGAAGTGACGAGGAACCGCTAAGGCATGGCCGATCGAAAGCGCGCCGTCAAGCAGCGGCGACGGGAGCGGAAGAACGTTCCGCAGGGACACGTCCACATCCAGGCGACCTTCAACAACACGATCGTGACGATCACGGATCAGACCGGGAACGTCATCTCGTGGGGCTCTGCGGGGATCGCCGGGTTCAAGGGCTCCCGGAAGAGCACGCCGTATGCAGCCGCGCTCGCCGCGGAAGGCGCCGCACGGCGCGCCATGGAGCATGGGATGCGCCATGTCGAGGTCTACGTGAAGGGCCCGGGTGCCGGCCGCGAGCAGGCCATCCGATCGCTTCAGGCCGCCGGCCTCGAGGTGAGCGCCATCACCGACGTCACGCCCATCCCTCACAACGGATGCCGCCCGCCCAAGCGGCGCCGCGTCTGAGCACCGAGAGACCATGGCCCGATACATCGATCCTGTCTGCCGGCTCTGCCGTCGCGAAGGGCTGAAGCTCTTCCTGAAGGGCACGCGCTGCTATACCAAGAAGTGCTCGTTCGAGCGCCGGCCCTCGCCGCCGGGCCAGCACGGCGTTCGCCGTCGCAAGGTCGGCGACTACGGCCTGCAGCTGCGCGAGAAGCAGAAGGTACGCCGGGTCTACGGCGTCCTGGAGAAGCAGTTCCGCAACTACTTCGTCGAGGCCTCGCGCCATTCCGGCGTGACCGGCGAGTACCTCCTCCAGTCGCTCGAGCTGCGCTTCGACAACGTCGCGTATCGTCTCGGCTTCGCGCCCTCCCGCGCGGCCGCCCGCCAGATGGTGACCCACGGTCACTTCGCGGTGAACGGCGTGCCGACCAACATCCCCTCGTACCGTCTCAAGATCGGCGACCGGGTCGAGGTGCGTGAGTCGCACCGGGAGCGGGAGCTGTTCAAGGTGGTCAAGGAGAGCCTCGGGTCGCATCAGCCGCCCGACTGGCTCAGCCTCGACGCGGCGAACCTCGCCGGATCCGTCCTCGCCCTCCCGCGCCGCGACCAGATGCCGCTCGACTTCAACGAGCAGCTCGTGGTCGAGTACTACTCGAGGTAATCGCCCTTCATGATCGAACTCGAGACCCCGCAGATCGAGCCCGTCGCCGAGGCCGGCACGTACGCCAAGTACGAGGCCGGACCGTTGCAGGCGGGGTATGGCGTCACCCTTGGCAACGCGCTGCGCCGCGTGCTGCTCTCCTCCCTCGAGGGGGCAGCCGTCACGTCGATCCAGATCCGTGACGTGTACCAGGAGTTCTCGACGATCCCGGGCGTGAAGGAAGACGTCACGCAGATCGTCCTCAACGTCAAGAAGCTGCGCCTCAAGAGCTACGCGACCCACCCGGTCCAGCTGCGCCTCATCAAGAGCGGCGCCGGCCCGGTCATCGCCGCGGACATCACCGAGTCGGCCGATATCGAGATCGTGAACTCCGACCTCGTCCTGATGACGATCGACTCGGACGACGTCACGATCGAGATGGACCTGACCGTCGAGCGCGGCGTCGGGTATCTCGCGGCCGAGCGCTCCGAGGCCCTTCCCATCGGCGTGATCGCCGTCGACGCGATCTTCACGCCCGTGCTCAAGGTCAACTACTGGGTCGAGAGCACCCGGGTCGGTCAGATGACCAACTTCGACAAGCTCACGATCGAGATCGAGACCGACGGCACGATCACCCCGGAAGAGGCGCTGTCGCGCTCCGCGGACATCCTGGTCCACCAGTTCCAGCCGTTCGTCACCGTCGGGGTCCAGGCCGTCGCGCCGGACAACGCCGCGCCGGGCGTGCCGCAGCTGCCGCCGAACATGCTCGACATGCCGATCGAGGAGCTGGACCTGCCGATGCGGGCCTACAACTCGCTCAAGCGCAACAACATCGTCAAGGTCGGGCAGCTGCTCCAGCTCAAGGACGACGACCTGCTCCGCATGCGCAACTTCGGCAAGAAGTCGCTGGACGAGATGAAGGAGCGCCTGCGGATGCGGGGCTTCATCCTCCCGGAGACGGAGTCGGACGGCGCCGTCGACGGTGACGACGAGGACGCATCGCTCGACGACGCGTCGCTCGACGACGCGTCGCTGGGCGACGAGGAGGCAGGCTGAGCGATGGCCCATCGAATTGACGGGCGCAAGCTCTCCCGCAAGCGGGGGCCCCGTCTCGCCCTGTACAAGAACCTGATGGTCTCCGTGCTCCGCTACGAGCGGGTGCAGACCACCGAGGCCAAGGCCAAGGAGATCCGCGGTCAGGTCGAGCGCATGATCACCATCGCCAAGCGTGGCGACCTCGCGGCACGCCGGACGGTCGTCTCGCAGCTGCCGAATGAGCCGCTCGTGGTGAGCAAGCTGTTCGACGTGATCGCCCCCAAGTACGCCGACCGCCAGTCGGGGTTCACCCGCATCGTCCATATCGGCCAGCGCAAGGGCGACGCCGCCGAGATCTTCCAGATCGAGCTGGTCTGACACTGTCTGCTGGTCGCAGAGGCGACCGATGAAGGCCCCGGAGGGCCAGGGCGCCCGAGAGGGCGCGCCGGTGCGCTACCGCGCAACGGTCGAATATGACGGCACGGACTACCTGGGCTTTCAGTTTCAGCCGAATGCCCGGACGGTCCAGGGGGAGCTCGAGACGGCCCTCGCCGGCCTCGCCGGAGGTCAGCGAGTGGTGGTCGACGGGGCAGGACGCACCGATGCCGGGGTCCACGCCACGGGCCAGGTGATTGCCTTCACCTACCGCGGCAGGCTCTCGGAGCGGGAGCTCCAGCGGGCGGTCAACGCCCAGCTGCCGCCGGACGTCGCGATCCGCGACGTGCGACGGGTCCCCGACGGGTTCCATCCACGTTATGCGGCGCGGTACCGGGAATACCGCTACACCGTCTGGAACGGGCCGCGCAGCCCGCTCCGAGAGCGAACAGCCCTCGGGATGCGGACCCCGCTCAACGTCGCCGCGATGGCGAGCGCCGGGCTGGTCCTCGAGGGCCGGCACGACTTCTCGGCCTTCGCCGGCGGCACGGACCGGTCCCCGGTCCGGACCGTTCACGCGGTCCGGGTCCGGAAGGCAGGACGCCAGGTGACGATCGACGTCACGGCGAACGCCTTCCTCCGGGGCCAGGTGAGACGAATGGTCGCCGGCCTCCTGGAGGTCGGCCTGGGCAAGATGGATGAGGAAGGCCTGCGGGCGGCACTGGCCGCACGCGAGCCGGCCCTCAATGGGGCAGCAGCCCCGGCGAAGGGCCTGTGCCTCCGGCGCGTCGTCCTCGGACGGCGACGACCGACCGACGACGAGGAAGACGAGGAATGAGCGCGAAGACCTACACGCCTCGGGAGAGCGAGATCGAGCGACGCTGGTACGTCGTCGACGCGACGGACGAGACGCTCGGCCGCCTTGCGACGCGGATCGCGCGCGTTCTCGAAGGCAAGAACAAGCCCATCTATGCCGCCCACATGGACACCGGTGACCACGTCATCGTGCTCAACGCGGCGCGCATCACCGTGACTCGCGACAAGCTCGAGTCGAAGATCTACGCCCGCCACAGCGGGTATCCGAAGGGCTTCAAGGAGGAGACGCTGGGTCACCTTCTCGCCCGCCGGCCGGAGGAGGTCATCCGCCGCGCCGTCAAGGGGATGCTCCCGCACAACCGGCTGGGAACCCAGATGCTCCGGAAGATGAAGGTCTACGCGGGAAACGAACACCCGCACCAGGCCCAGAAGCCCGAGCCGCTCGCTTGATCGAGGAGGCCTGATGTCGACGCCCGCGTTCTACTGGGGCACCGGCCGCCGCAAGACGGCGGTGGCCCGCGTCCGCCTCCTTCCCGGGGAGGGCCAGATGGTCGTGAACGGCCGCACTCCCGAGGAGCACTTCGGGGGCGTGTTCGCCGAATCCGAGCTGTTCCTGCCGTTCCGGGTCACCGGGACCGAGGGGCGCTTCAACGCCCTGATCAAGGTCGAAGGTGGCGGCGTCACCGGTCAGGCAGGCGCGATCCGGCACGGCATCGCGCGCGCCCTTCTCCAGTCCGATCCCGAGACGTACCGGCTGCCGCTGCGCCAGGCCGGGCTGCTGACCCGCGACCCTCGGATGAAGGAGCGCAAGAAGTACGGTCTGAAGCGAGCCCGCAAGGCCCCCCAGTACACCAAGCGGTAGACGACGCCGGCTTGACGGCCGATGCGTGCGTTGGCCGCTCCACTCGCTCGCTCGCTCACGCACCTTCAGGTGCGCTCGCTCTCGTGCTCGCAGCCGCCTTCGCCTGGGCCGCCATCCGGCGGCCTGGGGCGGGTCCGGTAGGCTTGTCCCATGAGCACCTCCTCGCTTCAGGGTCGGGACCTGATCTCGGCTGCGGACCTGTCCGCGGACGAGATCCGGCTCCTGTTCGCGCGCGCGGCCGAGCTGAAGTCCGAGTACCGGGCCGAGCGCCGGCACGCGACCCTGCCTCTTCTCGGCCGGACCCTGGCCATGCTGTTCCAGCGGCCGAGCCTGCGGACGCGGGTGACGTTCGAGGCCGGTATGACGCAGCTGGGCGGGCACGCGATCTACCTCACCGAGGGGGTCGTGCTCGGCGGGCGCGAGACCGTGAGCGATGTCGCCCGCAACCTGGACCGCTTCGTCGACGGGATCATGGCGCGAACCGGGCCGCACGAGGTCGTGGTCGAGCTCGCGGCGCAGGCGTCGATCCCGGTCATCAACGGCCTCACGATCCGCGAGCATCCCTGCCAGTCGCTGGCGGACCTGTTCACGCTGTCCGAGCGCTTCGGCGAGCTGCGCGGTCTGCCGGTCGCGTTCATCGGCGACGGGAACAACGTGTACCACTCCCTCGCGCTGATGGGCGCCACGCTGGGTGTCGACATGCGTCTCGCCCACCCGCCCGGTTACGGGCCGAGCGAGCGCATCGTGGCCCTGGCGCGCGAGCTGGCCTCCGCGAGCGGCGGACGGCTCTCGTTCACCGGCGATGCACGCGAGGCGGTTGCCGGGGCGGCGGTCGTGTACACCGACGCATGGACGTCGATGGGCCAGGAGGCGGAGGCAGAGGAGCGCCGCGATGCATTCCTGCCGTTCCGGGTGGATGCGGACCTGCTCGCCGTCTCGCCCGACGCCGTCGTGATGCACTGCCTCCCCGCGCACCGGGGCGAGGAGATCACGTCCGACGTGATGGATGGTCCGAGGAGCATCATCTTCGAGCAGTCGGAGAACAGGCTCCACGCGCAGAAGGCGCTGCTGGTCGAGCTGCTGGCCGGCTGACCGGGAGCAAGGGGTGGAGGCGACACGGAGATGAGCGGCGAAGCCCTCTACGAGCGGTACAAGGACGCGCTCAAGCGCGGCCACATCGCTGCGCTTCGAGGCAAGCTCGAGGACGCGCTCGTCGCCTATGCCGAGGCGGCCGGCATCGCCCCGGAGCGGGCGACGCCGCACACCAGCGCCGGAACGGTCCTCGTGCGCGCCGGACGCCCGGAGGATGCGCTCCGCCACTACTCCGTCGCGCTGCGGCTGGCGCCCAGGGACGAGGCGGCGCTGCTCGGTCGGGCCCAGGCGCTGGCCGCGCTCGAGCGGCCCGGCGAGGCGGCCGATGCGTACGATGCCGTTGCCGAGGCCCGGCTGGTCGCGGGCCGGCTCTCCGATGCGGTGGACGCGGCGCGACGTGCGCTCGAGCTCGCGGAGGGTCGCGCCCGGCGCAGGATCCTGGCGCAGCTGATCGACCAGCTGCGGGCCTCCGAGCCCGACGAGCCGGGCCGCCGGGCGCTCGATCGGGCTCTGCAGGTCCTCGATGGCGTTGCCATGATCCACGCCGCCCGGTCCGGTCAGGCGGATGCGAGTGCGGACGAGCAGCCCACGGCCGGCGAGGGCACGGTCGCCGGGTCGCTGGATTCCGAATCCGCGGCGGAAGCGCTGCCGGAGCCGCCGGAGGCTGCGGCGCCACCCGCTGTCCCGGTCATCCGCGCAGCGCTCGACCGGATCCCAGCCGAGGGCATGGACGCCGACGCGCTCCTGCGCACCGCCAACGAGGCGATCGATGCGGCGGACCCGCGGACGGCACTGGACCGGCTGCTCGACCTCGCTGCCGTGCATCGCCGCGGCGGCCACACCGATGCGGCCCTCGACGCGTGCTACTCGGCGCTGGCGCTGGTCCCGGACGACATGGATGTGCATCTCGCCCTCGTCGAGCTGTACGCGGACCGGGGCTGGGGCGCCCTGGCGGTGGAGAAGCTGGACCTCCTGGAGCGGATCGCGGAGCTGGATGCGGACGATGCGGCGGACCCGCGGACGGCACTGGACCGGCTGCTCGACCTCGCTGCCGTGCATCGCCGCGGCGGCCACACCGATGCGGCCCTCGACGCGTGCTACTCGGCGCTGGCGCTGGTCCCGGACGACATGGATGTGCACCTCGCCCTCGTCGAGCTGTACGCGGACCGGGGCTGGGGCGCCCTGGCGGTGGAGAAGCTGGACCTCCTGGAGCGGATCGCGGGACTGGATGCGGACGATGGGGCGCTGGCGCGGGTCTCGGCCGCTCGGACCGTCGCCGGCTGATCAAGGCCCGCCGCGCCGGACGGATCCGCGGGCGCGGGCGCTCGCCGGCGGCTGCTGACCGGCCCCGGCCCGGTGCTACACTCGATTGAAGATGCCTCCGTTCGCCGAGTCGATCGCCCGTCAGATCACGCCGACGAGCCTCCTCGATATCGCGATCACCGCGCTGTTCATCTACGGGCTGTTCAGCATGATCCGGGGCACCCGGGCGGTCACGCTGGTCCTCGGGGTCACGATCCTGCTCGGCATGTACGAGCTGGCCCAGCTGCTCGACCTCCGCCTGTTCACCCAGCTCCTCCAGACCGGGGCCGTGGTCGGCCTGTTCGCCCTGGTCGTCGTGTTCCAGCCCGAGCTGCGCCGCGCGCTGGAGCGGATCGGCCGCGTGGGCACCTTCGGCTGGCTCCTGGCGCCGACGGCCCAGCGCGGGGTCGAGCACGTCGCCGCGGAGGTGGCCAAGGCGGCCGGAGCCCTCTCGCGCGACCGTCACGGTGCCCTGATCGTCCTGGAGCGCGAAACCGGGCTCGAGGAGATCGCCGAGACCGGCGTGATGCTGCACTCCGAGCTGTCCGCCTCGCTGCTGGTCACGATCTTCTGGCCCAAGACGCCGCTGCATGACGGCGCCGTGATCATCCGGGGTGACGGCATCCTCGCCGCCGCGGCCCTGCTGCCGCTCACCGACATGAACCTGAGCCAGCGGTTCGGCACCCGGCATCGGGCCGCGCTGGGCATCACCGAAGACACGGATGCGATCGCGGTGGTGGTGTCCGAGGAGAGCGGCCAGATGAGCGTCGTGGAGCGCGCGCGGATCGTCCGTGTGCCCAGCGAGGGCCAGCTGGAGCGCGCACTGCACGGGTTGCTCGAGGCCCCGTCGGTCCAGGCAGGGTTCGGCCGGCGCCGGGCTGCGGTCCGAAGCGTGGGTGGTGGCCTGCGGCCACGGTTCACCCGCCGCGAGGCTGTCCGTCCGGACCGGGCCATCGCAGAGCCGGCCGGCGATGACGACGATGGCATCGCGTCGGCGAGCACCCCGCAGTGAACGTCCGCCGCTGGCTGCGACGTGTTGCCGCCCTCATCGTCCACAACTGGCCGCTCAAGCTGGCGGCCGTCGTGGTCGCGACGCTCCTGTACACAGGGCTCGTGGCCTCCCGCGACAGCAGCGTGTACCCGGGCCCGATCCAGGTGACCCCGATCCACCAGCCGGCCGGGACCAAGATCACGAGCGACATCCCGGACGTGGAATCGGTGCGCTACCTGGCGCCGACGGAGGACGGGCGGCTCACCGCCACCGACTTCCGGGCAACCATCGACCTGACCGGCGTCAAGGCCGACGCGGTGCCGGTGAACATTCCCGTCAACATCCAGCCGATCGACCCTCGGGTGACGATCATCGAGGTGACCCCCCCGACCATCCAGGTGGTGCTGGACAAGGTCATCACCAAGATCGTCGACGTCGTCGTGGACCGGGGCACGCCGCCCGCCGGCATCGACGTCGGCGCCACCGTCGTGAACCCGGCCCAGGTCACCATCCTGGGGCCGTCCGCGGCCGTCAACAAGGTCGTCGCGGTGCGCGTGAGCACCCCCATCGACTCCAGTGGGCTGGACATCGACCGCGAGATCCAGCCGATCCCGGTCGACGCCAACGGCGAGGCGGTCACCGGCGTCAACATCGAGCCCCGGACCGTGCGTGTCACGATCCCGGTCTACACCAACAGGCAGTCGCGATCACTGCCGGTCAACCCGATCATCACCGGGACCCCCGCGCCGGGGTTCCGGATCGCGGCGATCACGGTCTCGCCCCTCGCCGTGTCCGTCCAGGGCGACCAGAACCAGCTGGTGTCGCTGATCCAGGCCGACACCCAGCCGGTGGCCGTCTTCGGAGCCACCAGCGATGTCACGACGACCGTGCCCCTTGCGTTGCCCAGTGGCGTGGTGCCCATCGGGACGGGGACCATCGACGTGACGGTCAAGATCGAGCCCGTGACGGCGACCCGGACCTATGCTGCCGGCGTGCGGCTCGACGGGTCACAGCCCGACCTGGACTACACGGTCTCACCCGACCGGGTGCTGCTCACGCTCTACGGCTCGGTGGCGGTGCTCGACCGACTGGGATCCGCGCCGATCGTCGTGGGGCTCAACGTCTCGGCGCTCGGACCCGGCACGCACGACGTTCCGATCGTGCCCTCTCTGCCGTCGGGCATCACCGTCGCGGCGATGTCGGTCCAGACGGTCACGGTGACGATCACCTCGCCGCTTGCGTCGCCGTCCCCGACAGCGTCCGGCCCCACCGGGTCGGCGAGTCCCTCCCCCGGCGCACCCTGACACCCGGCATTCCCCACCACCCCTGGAAGTTGCGAGGAGCAGCATGAGAAGCCTGTTCGGCACGGACGGCATCCGCGGCGCGGCCAACGTCGACCTGCGCCCGTCGCTGGCGTTCGCGCTCGGGCGGGCAACGGCCCACGAGGTGATCGGCGCCGGCGGCTCGCTCGTCGTGGGCCAGGACACGCGCCGGTCGGGCGACATGTTCGTGGCCGCGATCACGGCGGGGGCGACGAGCATGGGCGTGGACGTTCACTCCGTGGGCGTGGTCCCGACGCCGGCCCTCGCGTTCCTCACCGCCGCCGGTGACTTCTCGGCGGGGATCATGGTCTCGGCGTCGCACAACCCGGCCGAGGACAACGGCCTCAAGGTGCTCGATCCACGCGGCCTCAAGCTGGACGACGATGTCGAGGACGAGCTGGAGGCCGTCATCCTTCGCGCCGACGAGCTGCCGGGCGTCGCTCCGGCCGCGATCGGCCGCGCCGTGCCCGCGGGCGAGCTGGTGGGCCTGTACGCGGCCCACCGCGGTCGCCTGGCCTCGGCCGTCGATGCCGGTCGCCTGCACGTGGTCCTCGACACCGCGAACGGGGCGGCGCATCGCATCGGGCCCGACCTGCTGCGCGCGACGGGTGCCCGGATCACGGTCATCCATGACCATCCGGACGGCGACAACATCAACCTGGGCTGCGGCGCGACCGATCCCGCATCGCTGGCGGCGGCGGTCCGGGAGCACGGCGCGGACGTGGGGTTTGCGCTCGACGGTGACGCCGACCGCTGCGTGGCCGTGGATGCGCGCGGCGAGCTGGTCGATGGCGACCAGGTGCTGGGCATCCTTGCGCTGGAGCGGCTCACACGCGGCACGCTGGACCACGGCAGCCTGGTGGTGTCGGTGCTGTCCAACGGCGGCCTCCAGCACGCGGTCGAGGCTGCCGGCGGCCGGATCGTGCGGACGCCCGTCGGGGACAAGCACATCCTGGCGGCCATGCTCGTCTCGGGCGCCGGCCTGGGCGGCGAGAAGAGCGGCCACGTGATCGTCCGCGAGCACGCCATGTCCGGCGATGGGATCGTCACCGCGATCGAGCTGCTGCGGGTCATGACGGAGGCCGGCGCAGACCTCCACGAGCTGGCCGCCGCGATCCAGCTGCTGCCCCAGCAGCAGCGGGCGATCCGCGTCCCGCACCGCGAGCAATGGGAGAACGACGACGTCCTGCGGCGGGCCATCTCGGACGCCGAGACGCGCCTCGCCCCGCACGGTCGGATCCTCGTCCGCCCGTCGGGCACGGAGCCGGTGCTGCGCGTGATGGTCGAAGGGGACGACGCCGCGGAGGTCGACCGGATCGCCGACGCGATCGCGGCACTCGCAGGGGAGCGACTACACTAGGCCGTCCGCGGAGGGCTGCGGCGTTCCCAGGGGAGATCCACGAGCAGCATGTGCGGAATCGTCGGCTACACGGGTCCACGCGAGGCCGGCCCGATCCTCATCGAGGGTCTCAGGCGCCTCGAGTACCGCGGCTACGACTCGGCCGGGATCGCCCTGGTGGACGAGAACGGCAGCCTGTTCGTCGAGAAGAAGGCGGGCAAGCTCGCCAACCTCCAGACCGCGATCGCCGACCGCACCCCGCACGCCGCGATCGGCCTGGCCCACACCCGCTGGGCAACCCACGGCCGGCCCAACGACCTCAACGCGCATCCCCACCAGGACTGCAGCGGCGAGATCACGGTCATCCACAACGGGATCATCGAGAACTTCCGCGAGCTGCGGGACGGCCTCGAGGCCCGCGGCCACCTGCTGACGTCCGAGACGGACACCGAGGCGCTCGCCCACCTGGTCGAGGAGGCCTACACGGGCGATATCGCCGAGGCGGTCCGCACCGCGCTGCGGCGCGTCGAGGGTGCCTACGCGGTGGTGGTCATGCATCGCGGCGAGCGCGACCGTCTCGTCGGCGCCCGCCAGGATGTGCCGCTGGTCGTCGGCCTGGCCGACGGCGAGTCCTTCCTCGCCTCGGACGTCGCCGCGATCCTGGCCCACACGAACCGGATCGTGTTCCTCGAGGAGGGCGACGTGGTCGACCTGCGACCATGGGGCGCGACGATCACCGGCGTGGACGGCGAGGCGCGGCTCCGCCCCGAGACCATCATCGACTGGTCGCCCGAGGCCGCCGAGAAGGGCGGCTACGAGCACTTCATGCTCAAGGAGATCCACGAGCAGCCGGTGGCGCTCCGCCAGTCGCTGGCCGGACGGGTCACGGCCGCCGGGCGCATCCAGGCGCCGGAGGTCGATGCCCTCGCGGACGTGTTCCGGCGGGTGACCCGCGTGGAGCTCGTGGCGTGCGGCACCGCGTCGTATGCGGCCCTCGTGGGCGCCGCTGCGATCCAGGAATGGACCGGGCTGCCGGCCCGTGTCACGGTCGGCTCCGAGTTCCGCTATTCGCCGCCCCCGCTCGACGGCGACACGCTCGTGATCGCGGTCACGCAGTCGGGCGAGACGGCGGACACGATCGCCCCGACCCGCTGGGCCCGCGCCCAGGGCAGCCCGATCGTGGCCGTGACCAACACCGTGGGCTCCGCGATCACGCGCGAGGCCGACGCCGTGATGTTCCTCCAGGCGGGGCCCGAGATCGCGGTCGCGGCGTCCAAGACGTTCGTGACCCAGGTGACGACGCTGGTTGTCCTCGCCGCCGCGATCGCACAGGCGCGCGGCGCCCTGGGCGCGGCACAGGAGCTGGAGCTGGCCACGGCGCTGCGGGCGCTCCCCGATGCCGCGGCCCGGACGCTGGAGCTCAATGCCGGGATCGCCGCGGTTGCCCGGCGGTACGTCAACTCGCGCGGCTTCATGTTCATCGGCCGCGGCTACACGCTGCCCGGGGCGCTGGAAGGGGCGCTCAAGCTCAAGGAGATCAGCTACGTCCACGCCGAGGGCTACGCGGCCGGCGAGCTCAAGCACGGGCCGATCTCGCTGCTCGACGCCGAGTGCCCGCTGGTCGCGATCGCGACCCGGTCGCGGGTGTACGACAAGCTGATCAGCAACGTGATGGAGGGCCGCGCCCGCGACGCGAAGGTGATCGCGGTCGCCACCGAGGGAGACCCCCAGATCGAGCGCTTTGCGGACGATGTCATGTGGGTGCCCGCCACGCACGAGACGCTGTCGCCGGTGCTGGCCGTGATCCCGCTCCAGCTGTTCGCCTACTACACCGCCGTGGCCCGGGGCACCGACGTGGATCAGCCGCGCAACCTCGCCAAGTCGGTGACGGTCGAGTAGCCGATGGCATCCCCCCGGCGAGGCCCCGCTCCGGAGCGCCGGCGACGCGAGGATCCGCCCGCGACGCGCGACGCGGGCCTGCCGACCCCGACGGGCGACGCCGGCCTGCCGCCCGGCATCGTGCCCGCGGGCACCACCGAGCTGGGCATCGACATCATCAAGGTCGACCGCATCCGGCAGACGCTCGCGCGGTTCGGGACGCGGTTCACGCAGCGGGTGCTCACCGAGGCGGAGCGACGCTACGTCCGCGACCGGCCCGAGACGTTCGCCGGCCGCTGGGCGGCGAAGGAGGCCGTGTCCAAGGTGCTCGGGCTCGGCGTGCGCGGCATCGGCTGGAAGGACATCGAGGTCGAGCGGCTGCCGACCGGCCAGCCGGCGGTCCGGCTTCACGGGCGGGCGGCCCAGCGGGCCGGGCAGCTGGGCATGGGCCGGATTGCGCTCTCGATCACGCACGAGTCGGAGTACGCCGTGGCGATCGCGTTCGGGATCCGGACGGCGGGCGGCCGCTACGTCTTCCCGCTCGACATCGACGAGCGCCTCGACGATCGCGAGCGGCGGCTCCTGGCGCGCTTCGAGCGGCTGCGCGAGCTCACCGAGGCGGCGCGCGGCGTGGCCGGAGATCCGGCGGCGCCGGATGCCGGGTCCAACGGTGCCGACGGACCGGGCCGCGAACCCGGCGCGCGCGAAGGGGGGACGACCCGGTGACGGATCGCCGACCGCTGGGGTTCGGGCAGCTCGGCGGGGGAGCGGGCGTGGCGCCCGGAGCGGCGGCCGTGCCGCCGGGCTCGACTCTGCTCGACGACGACGCGATGGCCCGGCTGCTCCCGGAGCGGGAGAAGCGCGGCCACAAGGGAACGTTCGGGAAGCTGCTGGTGGTGGCGGGCTCGCTCGATTACGCGGGAGCGGCGCTGCTGGTGTGCCGGGCCGCCGGCCGCGCGGGGGCCGGCCTGGTGACGCTGGCCGTGCCGGAATCGCTGCAGCCGCTATTTGCCGCCAAGGTCGTCGAGGCGACGACGATGGCGCTCCCGGAGGACGACGTGGAGGAGGTGGACCCGGAGCCCGCGTTCGCCAAGATCCTCGATCACGAGCACGACGCGATCGTGATCGGCCCGGGTTTGCGACCCGCGCTGGCGATCGCCGACCTTCTCCGCCTGCTCCTCACCACGCCGGAGGAGCCGGGGAGCGCCCCGGCCGTCCTGGATGCCGAGGCCCTGCGCACGCTCGCGTCCGCGGACGGGTGGTGGACGTCGGTGCGACGGCCATGCGTGCTCACGCCGCACGCGGGCGAGTTCGCGCGGCTGCGGGCGGGATCCGGCCATCCACCGGGCGACGACGGCGACCTGAACGGCGACGACGAGGCGCGCGTGCGTGCCGCGACCGCGGCTGCGGCCGAGTGGCGCCAGGTGGTCGTGCTCAAGGGGGCGCGGACGGTCATCGCGCAGCCGGACGGATCCGCGGCGGTTGCGCCGTTCGAGAACCCGGCGATGGCGTCCGGCGGGACGGGCGACGTCCTCTCGGGCACGATCGGCGCGCTGCTCGCCCAGGGGCTGCCGCCCTACGACGCGGCACGCCTGGGTGTCTACCTGCACGGCCTGGCCGGCGAGGCGATCCGGGAGCGGATCGGCGACGCGGGGCTCCTCGCGGGCGACCTGCCCGACGCGCTGCCGCTCGGCCGCAAGCGCCTCGCGCGGATCGCGGAGCGCCAGCGGTCCGGACGACGCCTCGGCTTCGGGGCGCGGGACGATGTGTCTGCCGAGCCGGCAGGCGATCCGGCACCGGCCCCGGCCGACGACCCGACCGTCGACGCCCCGGCCCACGACGTGGCACCCGCCCCGGCCGACCCCCCGCCTCCCGACGGGGCGTCGGGCTGAGCGGGCCGACGGAGCGCTCGGACGCCGGCATGGAGGCCCGTCCGCCGATCGAGGATCGCCTTGCTCGAGCCGGGCTGCCGTTGCTGCCCCGGACCGCCTGGCTGGAGGTGGACCTGGACGCCATTCGCACGAACCTCGCCGTGCTGCGCGGGGTGGTCGGGCCGACCGTGCGGCTGGAGCCGGTCGTCAAGGCGAATGCCTACGGTCACGGCGCCGGACCGGTTGCGCTGGCGCTCGAGGCGGCCGGCGCGGACGGACTCTCGGTCGCGACGCTGGATGAGGCGCTCGAGCTGCGTGCAGCCGGTGTCGTCCTGCCGATCCTGGTCCTGTACCCGATCCCGCCGGATATGGTCGGCGAGGCGGTGCGCTCGGGGATTGCCGTGACCGTCGGACCCGGGCCGCTCACGGCGCGCACCCTCGCCGCCGCGGCGTCGCTCGCCGGGCCGGGGCATGACGACCTCGACGTGCATGTCGAGGTCGAGACGGGGCTGGGGCGCGGCGGCGTGGCGCCCGACGCGCTGAAGGCGGCCGTCGAGTCGGTGGCACGGACCCCCGGCGCCCGGTTGGCCGGGGTGTGGACGCACCTCGCGGCAGCGGACAACGGTCCGCTGACCCGGGACCAGGACACCGTGTTCGCCCGGTCCGTGGTGGGGATCGCCGATGCGGTCGCCTGGGGTCCCGCGGCGACTCGTCGGCACGTTGCGGCGAGCGGCGGTGTCCTCGGCGGCGACGTCGTTCCGTGGGATGTCGTTCGGACCGGCCTCGCGATCTACGGTCTCGTGCCCGACGGGCTCACCCCGCCGCCCGGGATCGCCGAAGCGGCGGCCGCGCTGCGACCGGCGATGGCGCTGGTTGCCCGCCCCGTCCGGGTGGTGGACCTACCGGCCGGTCACGGTGTCAGCTACGGCCCGACGTTCGTGACGGGGCGAGCGTCGCGGATCGCGACGCTCCCGCTGGGCTACGGCGACGGGTGGCGGCGCGCCCTGTCCGACCGCTCGGAAGCCCTGGTGCGTGGCGTGCGCGTGCCGCTGGTGGGGCGCGTGGCCATGGACGCGGTCATGGCCGACGTCACCGACGTGCCGGGGCCACCGGTGACCCAGGACGACGAGTTCGTCCTGCTCGGCGCCCAGGGCGGTTCGCGGATCACCGCGGTGGAGCTCGCCTCGTCGGTCGGGACGATCACCTACGAGATCGTCTCGGCCATGGCCCGGCGGCTGCCCCGGGTGTACCATGCCGCCGGTTTGCCCGTGGGCGTCGGGACGCTCACCGTCGGGAGGTCCGTGTGACGCGCATCGAGCTCTGGAACGGCGATATCTGCGACCTGGAGGTCGATGCCATCGTGAGCCCGGCCGTCACCTCGCTGTGGATGTCGACCGGGGTCGCAGGTGAGCTCAAGCGCCGGGGCGGCGACGAGATCGAGTTCGCCGCGCTCCGGCAGGCCCCGGTGCCGCTCGGCCACGCCGTGGTCACCCCGGCGGGCCGCCTCGCCGCGCGGGTGATCGTGCACGCGGTGTCCATGGACCGTGATCGGCGGACGACCGCTGCCGCGATCGACCATGCGACCCGGAGTGCCCTCGCCCGGGTCCGGGAGCTCGGCCTCGGCAGCGTGGCGTTCCCTGCCCTCGGCACGGGCATCGGCGGCTTCCCGATCGACGAGGCGGCGCAGGTCGCCGTGTACGCCATCCGCGACGAGCTGCGGACCCAGTCGTCGATCGAGCACGTGATCTTCGCGCTCCGGGGTGCTGCCGCGTACCAGGCCTTCGCGGACGCGCTCTCCCGTGGCGAGCCCGCACCGGTCCCGGCGAAGCCGGTCGTGGGCGCACCGCGCGCGGAGGAAGTGCACCGATGAGCTTCCCGATGGAGCCGCCGGACGAGCGCCGGGACGCCCTGGTCGAGGCCGTCGCGCAGGAGATCCGCCTGCGGGGCCTGACGACGCCTGCCGTGCACTTCCTCGAGGCGAGCCGGCCGTACCGGCCGCTGGGTGCCCCCGCAATGCTGTTCTTCGATCCCACCCTGGGCCAGCTGTTCGGGGGCGATCTGCCGTCGGCGAGCGAGCTGATGCGGGACGACATCGGGATCGAGGCGCTGATCGACCGGCTCGAGGAGATGGACGAGGCCGACGGCTGGGACGCCTGAGCCCCGGCCGGCCAGCCGGGCGGGCGGACGCGCGGGCCGGGCGAGCGGTCCGGGCGCTGGTAGGATCGGACCGGTGAGCAGCGAGCCCGTGGCCTTTGCGACGATCGACCGCGGGACCGCGAGCGTCGCGGTGTCGCTGGTCGGCCGCGTGGACCGGCGCTGGCGCCTGCTCGGAGCGACCGCCGGTCCGGCGAGCGTGGGCGCCGAGCCCCTCCTCGAACGCCTGCGCACGCGGCTCACCGCGGCGGACCGTGCGCTCGCCGCGGCATGCCGGCTGGCGGGACCCGGCTGGGACGCCGAGCTGGCCCGCCTCGAGGTCCACACGGTCGCGCCGCCCGTCATGGTCGTGGTGGGGGCGACCGAGCGCGTTGTCGCGCCATTCGCCGCCGTCGCCGTCACGGCCGGCTGGCAGGTGCGATCGTTGGCCCTGGCGGATGCGGACATCCTCGCCGTCGCGTCGGCGCTCGCGGATCCGTCGGTGACCGCGGTTCTCGCCGGTGCCTCGGACCCGCCCGGGGCCGACGAGCGGCCGCTGATCGCCGATCTCGAGGCTCTGGTCGCGGCCGCCACGCAGCGGCGGCCCGATCTCGTGATGATCCTCGGCGGCGGGCTTGCCGTGCCGGGCGGGCGTGGCGAGGCGGCGATCGCCCCCGATCGGCCCGGTCAGACTCTGCTCGCCCCGGCCCCGGCAGCCGCCGATGGGGCCAGGTTGCGACAGCTGCTCGACGACGTTCGTGGCGGGGCGGGCGACGCTCGCCGCATGCTGGTGCGATCGGTCACGACCCTTGCCGAGGTGCTCCAGCGGCGCGTCGAGGTGGTCGAGATCGGTCAGTCGGCCGGGGCCCGGATGTCGGCCGGCTGGTCGCCCGACGGGGTTGCGCCTCTGGCGGGCTCGGCGATCGTCGCCGATGCCGCGCTCATGCCCCCGGACGTCGACGACGCGACCGTGGATGCCGTGGTCGGCTGGCTCGGGATCTCCCTCGACCGGCTCCGGCTCCGGGACCGCCTGCACGAGCTGCTTCTGACACCGTGGGGCGATGCCGCCGGCGATGGGGCCCAGCTGCGCATCGCGGCCGCGCGAGCTGCGCTGGCCCGGCTCGTGGCCGCCACCCCGGCGCTGGACCGGATGCCCGCCCCCGATCTCATCATCGCCGTCGGAGGAGTCTGGACCCTTGCGCCGGGGCCCGCCGTGGCACTTGCGCTGGCCGACGTCCTGCGCCGCCCCGGGGTCCGGGCGCTCGGCCTCGACCACGCCCGCTTGCTCGGGCCGCTGGGGTCGATCGAGGATGCGGCGGAGCGACGGCAGGTGATCTCGGACCTCCGCGACGAGCTGATCGTGCCCCTGGGCAGCGTCGTCATGGCGGGCTCCCTCCACGGCAGCCGCCCGGTCGGCCGCCTGAGCGTCGACGGGGCAGGTCAGCCGGTCGAGCTCGACCTCGTGCCCGGGAGCCTGGCGCTCGTCGACCTGCCGCCGGGGGAGCGCGCCCTGCTGGAGGCCACCTTCCGGGAGCCCGTCGACATGGGGATCCGCGCCCGCCACTTCGCGGCCGAGGTGTCCGGTGGCCTGGGCGGACTGCTCGTGGACATGCGCGACATCCCGTTGAACCTGCCCGAGCGCCAGGACCGGCGCCGTGAGGTGATGGCCGCGTGGCAGGCGGCTCTGTGGGCGGGGATGGACGCATGACCTCGCCGGGGTGGCTCGCCGAGATCCCGTCGCGGCAGCTGGTCGAAACCGGGCTCGAGACGCACCTGCCGCTGCTCCCGGGCGACCGCCCGCTGGTCGAGACCGGGACGGACGTCGTCCCCGGCGATCCCCTCCTCGAGCACATCCGGGATGCGCGGATCGACGAGGCGACGGTCCGCGTCACCGAGGGAGCGGCCTCGCACGTGGCCGGTGATCGCTGGTCCTCCGACGGCGCAATCGGACGGCGCGCCCGCAGGCGGGCGCGCGTCGAGGGGGAGCTGCTGGCACCGATCCCATCGCAGCGTGACCGCTGGCGGGTGGTCACCGGCGACCACCGCGAGGAGGTGGCGTCGCCGGTCGGGGGCCGGGTGGTGGACGTGCGGCCCGGGGCCGAGGTGCGGATCCGTGTCTCCGGGTCGTCGCTGCGCGCCGCGTTCGCCGCCGGGTCTGCCGCGCGCGGGCGCCTTGCCCTCGCGACCGATCCGTTCGGCGAGCTGCGCCCCGGCGGCATCGACGTCGGCCGGGCCGGGAGCATCCTGGTCGTGGGATCGCGGATCGATGCCGAGGCGCTCACGCGCGCCCGGGCGATGGGGGTGCGCGGCATCATCGTCGCATCGCTCCCGGGCAAGGAGCTGCGCGACTTCCTCGCGTCCGAGCGGCGCCAGCGGGCCGCCCTGCATGCGATGCCGCCGTTCGGGGTGCTGGTGCTCGAGGGCACGGTCCGCAGGTCGATCCCGACCCCGGTCGTCGCCCTGCTCGAGCTCCTTGCCGGACGCGAGGTCGCCGTGCTGGTCGACCCACCAGCGCTCGTGTTCGACGAACCCGACCTGCCCCTGCCCGCGATCGACCCGGACTGGGTCTGGGTCCGGAGCGGACCCAACGCGGGTGCCGAGGGTCGCGTTCTCGGGTTGTCCGGACCGACCCGCTTTGCCTCCAACGTCGTGCTCGATGCCGCGCGCGTGCTCATCTCGGGCGAGACGCCGGTGGACGTCCCGCTGGGCGACCTCGAGCGGCTGGTCTGAGGCCTCGACGCCCGGTCGCCGGATCCGGCGCCGGGTCGGCGCTTCGGCTACCCTCGGTCCGATGTCCGCCCCTGCCGTTCCCGAACGCGTGATCGCGACCCACGATGCCGCAGAGACGCGCGCCCTCGCGCGCCGCCTGGCGACGGTGGCCCGCGCCGGCGATCTCGTGGGGCTGATCGGTGATCTCGGGGCGGGGAAGACGCAGTTCGCCAAGGGCTTCGCCGCCGGCCTGGGGATCGAGGGCACCGTGAGCTCGCCGACCTTCGTGCTGATGGCCGAGTACGCCGGCCGGCTGCCGCTGTTCCACCTGGACCTGTACCGGCTGGACGATGCCGAGGATGCGCTGGGTGGCGGCCTGCTCGACGAGCGCCAGCTGGCGGGCGTCGTGCTGGTCGAGTGGGCGGAGCGCCTGGGCGATGCCCTGCCCGCCGGCCGCCTCGACGTGCTGATCGACGGCACCGGCGACGACGAGCGGCGGATCACGCTGCGGGCGGGCGATCCCGAGTACGCGCGCTACCTGGAGGCCGCCGCGTGACCGCGGGCGGACCGATCCTGGTCGTGGACACGGCGACGACGCGGGCGGTCATCGCGCTGGGCTCGCCCGGGGGCGCGCTGCTCGAGGGACGGAGCTGGGTTGCCGGCTACCGCCACGGTGAGGAGCTGCTGGCCGGGATCGAGGCCCTGCTGCGCGACCATCACCTGGCTCCCGGGGACCTGGGCGGCCTCATCGCCGGGACGGGCCCCGGCGCCTTCACCGGGCTGCGCGTCGGGCTGGCCACGATCAAGGGTCTCGGTCATGCGCTCGCCCTGCCGGTCGTCGGCATCGCCACCAGCGGGGCACTGATCGAGGCCGCCGCGGCGGCGACGGGAGACCGAGCCGCTGCCATGGTGCTGCTGCAGCCGGCCGGCCCGTCGGACCGGGTGGTGTCGCGGGCCGGTGTGCCGTCGCGGATCCTGCCCGGCGGCTCGGAGCAGGAGCTCGACGCCGGCAGCCTCCTGGTCGCCGTCGACCTCGATGGGCGAGCGCCCGACGACGCCGTCGCCCGCGGCGACGCGGCCCGGGACGGGCTGGCGGCCGCGCTCCTCGCCGCGGGAGCCCCCCGGCTCGCGGCCGGCGACACCGACGACCTTGCGCGCCTCGTGCCCGAGTACGTGACGCTTCCCCGCGGCGTCCGCGCCGCGCCGCCCGACGGCGGGGTGGCGATGAGCGGCGGGACCCGGCGGCCATGACCGCGACCCCCGTGCTCCGCATCCGGCCCATGGCGATCCCGGACCTCGCCGACGTCCAGCGCATCGAGCGCGCAAGCTTCACGACGCCGTGGCCGCCGCAGGCATACCGCCAGGAGCTGGAGACGAACCGGCTGGCCCAGTACCTGGTGGCCCAGATCGGCGAGGAGATCGTCGCCTACGGCGGCATCTGGCTGATGGTGGACGAGGCGCACGTCACGACGTTCGCGGTTCACCCGCGCTACCGCCGGCGCCGGATCGGGGAGCGGCTGCTGCTCGCGCTCCTCGACCTGTCGCTCGATCGCCACGCGCACGAGGCCACGCTCGAGGTCCGGCTGTCCAACCTCGCCGCGCGGCGCCTGTACGAGAAGTATGGCTTCCGTCCCGTCGGGATCCGTCCGCGGTACTACACCGACAACGGGGAGGACGCGCTGATCATGACCACCGAGCCCCTCGCGGCGCCCGCGATGCGCGACCGCATCGCGAGGCTCCGGGCGGCGATCGACGCAGCTCCGCCGCCGGCGCGGGAGGCTGACGCCACGCTCGACGAGGCGATCGGCGGCCCGAACGACGTCGCCGCCGGCGCCGGGGGGCCTGCGTGAGCGGGCCGCTCGTCCTCGCCGTGGAGTCGAGCTGCGACGAGACGGCCATCGGGCTGGTCGAGGACGGCCGGCGGATCCACGCCAACATCGTCGCCAGCCAGATCGCGCTCCACGCGCCGACCGGGGGCATCGTCCCGGAGGTCGCCGCGCGTGCCCACCTGCGCTGGATCGTGCCGGTCCTCGACGAGGCGCTCGAGACCGCGGGCGTGACACCGCGCGACGTCGACGCCGTCGCCGTCACCTACGGCCCGGGGCTGGCCGGCTCGCTGCTGGTGGGCATCAACTTCGCGAAGACGCTCGCCTGGGCCCACGGCAAGCCGCTCGTGCCGGTGAACCACCTCGAGGGCCACGTCTACGCCGGCTGGCTGCTGGACCCGGGCGAGACGGAACGCGAGGCGCCGCCGTTCCCGCTGGTGGCCCTGGTGGTCTCGGGCGGCCACACGTTCCTCGCCGAGATGCGCGACCACCTGACCTACCGGCTGCTGGGCCAGACCATCGACGACGCGGCCGGTGAGGCGTTCGACAAGGTCGGACGGTTGCTCGGGCTCGGCTATCCGGGGGGGCCGGCGATCTCGCGGGCCGCGGAGTCTGCGGTCGCACGGGATCGCGTGTTCCCGCGGGCCTGGCTGGGCGGCTCGTACGACGTGAGCTTCTCGGGGCTCAAGACCGCCGCCCGGCGGATCATCGCCCAGGCCCGGGCCGACGAGGGGCTGCCGGCCGACGAGCGGGACGGCGTGCTCCCGGAGGCCGTCGTCGCGGAGCTCGCGTGGGGCTTCCAGGATGCCGTCGTGGACGTCCTGGCGCGGAAGACGATCCGGGCGGCCGAGGAGATCGGCGCTCGCGGCATCGTGATCGGGGGCGGCGTCGCCGCGAACCGCGCGCTGCGCGAGCGGATCGCCGGCGAGGCCGAGGCCCGCGGGCTGGTGATGGTGATCCCGCGACCGGCTCTGTGCACCGACAACGGGGCGATGATCGGTGCCGCCGGGGCGCGCCGGTATGCGGCGGGCGTCCGGGCCGGTCTGGATCTCGACGCGCGGCCGTCGCTGCCGCTGGCCCGGTGAGCGAGCGACGCGCGGGCGATCTCCGGCTCGATCCGCTGCAGGTGCGGCGGACGCTCCGCGAGGCGGGTCTGCGGGCACGCCACAACCTGAGCCAGAACTTCCTGGCCGACGTCGACGTGCTCGAGGGGATCCTGCGCGAGGCGGACCCGTCGCCCGGGCGCGGCGTGCTGGAGATCGGCCCCGGGCTGGGGTTCCTCACCGGCGGGCTGCTGGCGGCCGGGGCGCGGGTGACGGCCGTGGAGCTGGACCGCGGCCTGGTCGCGATCCTCGGCGAGCGGTTCGCGGGCGAGCTCGACAGCGGCGCACTGCGCATCGTCGAGGGTGACGCGCTCGACCAGGACCTCGTCAACCTCGTGCCGCCGCCCTACGACGTGGTCGCGAACCTGCCATACCACATCACGAGCCCGATCCTGCACCGGCTGCTGGGCCGGCCGCCGCGCGCCGAGCGACTCGTCCTGATGGTCCAGCGCGAGGTCGCCGAGCGCATCGCCGCCGCCCCCGGCGGCCTGTCCTACCTGTCCGTGTTCGTCCAGTACCACGCCAGGGCCAGGGTGGCGTTCCGCGTTCCCGGCGAGGCGTTCGAACCGCCGCCGAAGGTTGGCTCCGCGGTGCTGGTCCTCGAGCCGTACCCGGCCGACGATCGCCTGGATGCCGCGGCCGAGGACCACCTGTGGCGGGTCGTCCAGGCCGGCTTCCGCGAGCGGCGCAAGATGCTCCACAACGTCCTGACCCGCCAGCTCCCCATTCCCCCCGAGCGCGTGGATGCGGCCCTCACCGCGGTCGGGATCGACCGCAACCGCCGGCCCCAGACCGTGGCGGTGGGGGAGTGGCTCGCCCTCGCCGATGCGCTCGGCCCGATCCCGGACGCCCGGTGAGCGACGGGCCGGTCGATCCCGCTCGCCGCCTCGCGCCGGTGATCCGCCTGGCTCCGGCCAAGGTCAACCTGACGCTGGCGGTGCTCGGCACCCGGCCGGACGGCTACCACGCGCTGCACAGCGTGATGGTCCCCGTGGATCTTACCGACCGGCTGTCGGTGGCCCCGTTGCCGCCCGGGTCGCCCGACACCCTTCACGTCACCGGGTTCGACCCCGGTCCCGCGGCCGACAACCTCGTGCTCCGCGCGATCGCCGCGGCGCGGGCCGCCGCGCGCCCCGGCTGGGGTCGCCCCGAGCCGCCATTCCCGCTGGCCGCCCGGCTCGAGAAGCGGATCCCCGTGGCGGCGGGCCTCGCGGGCGGGTCGTCCGATGCGGCCTCCGCCGTCGATGCCGCGCTGGAGGCCTGGGGCGTGGTGCTGGATGCCGACGAGCACCGGCAAATCGCGGCCGGCCTCGGTTCGGACGTGCCGTTCTTCCTGGCCGGGGGCCCGGCGCTGGTCGAGGGCCGCGGCGAGACCGTGACGCCGCTGGCCTGGCTGCGCGACGGCGACGACGCCCACGATCGACCGGGGATCCTGCTCGTGACGCCTGCCATCGGCGTCGCCACCCCGGCCGTGTTCCGGGCGTGGGACGCTGGCGCCCGGGCCGCCGGCGGCGCGGCCCGGCTCGCCTCGCTGCACCTGGCGGAGGAGCTCCGGACGGGGCTGCGGGTTGGGGACCTCCTGGTCCGGTCGTCTGTCCTTGCCGCCGCCAACGACCTGGTGGTGGCCGCATCGGCCGTCGAGCCTGCGCTCGTGCCGTTCCGGCGGGCTCTGCTCCGGCTCCTCGGCCGGCCGGTCGGCCTGTCCGGGTCGGGGCCCACGCACTGGGCGCTCTATCCTTCTCATGCCGAGGCATCGGAGGCGGCGGACGGGATCCGCCGCGCCATCGCCGCAGGCGACCTGCCCAGCCCGGGCCGGGACGAGCCGTTCGTCGTGCCCGCCCGGATCCTCGCCCCGGACCGCCACCCTCGGAGGGAGCCATGACCCGACAGCCCATCACCACGGCCGGTGCGCCGGCCGCCCTCGGTCCCTACAGCCAGGCCATCGACACAGGGGACCTGCTGTTCTGCAGCGGGCAGCTCGGGATGGACCCGGCAACCGGCGAGCTGGCCGACGGGGTGGAGGCGCAGGCCGACCGGGCGATGCGCAACCTCGTGGCCGTCCTCGACGCCGCCGGGGCGACACTCGCCGACGTCGTGAAGACCACGATCTTCCTCGCCGACATGGGGGACTTCGCAGCCGTGAACGCCGTCTACGGGCGGTATGTGCCGGATCCGCCGCCCGCCCGCTCCACGGTCCAGGTGGCCGCGCTGCCCAAGGCCGGGCGGGTGGAGATCGAGGCGATCGCGCGCCGGTCGGTCCGCTGACGGCGGGTTGCACGTGCCAGATGCTTCCCCGGCGCCGCCGTCCCCCGGGCGTTCGGTTGACACCCCGGCGGGACGGCCCGCAGAATCGAGCTCGCCTCACATGACAACCACGCTCTCTCCCTCGGGCGCCGGCGCCGCCGCTCCACCTGCGGCCGGCGCCGCGCGATCTGCCCGGCGCCCGACCCCGTGACTCCAGAAAGTCCCGTGCCGCCCCGGCAACGGACAGTCGCCGTCGTGCTGGCGGCCGGTCTCGGCACGCGCATGAAGTCGAGCCAGCCGAAGGTCCTGCACCAGGTCTGTGGCCGCCCGATGATCGGCTACGTGCTGGACGCGGCGGTGGCCGCCACCGCCTCGCGGCCGCTCGTCGTTTACTCGCCGGCCACCGCGGCCGTGCGCGATGCCGTCGTCGCGGTGGCGGACGGAGCGCTCCAGGACGAGCCGCGCGGAACCGGCGACGCGCTGCGGGCTGCCCTGGCCGCCCTTCCCGACGACCTAGAGGAGGTTCTGGTGCTGTCGGGCGACGTGCCGCTCGTGCGGCCGGAGCTGCTGGCCGCGCTCCTCGAGGCCCGTGCGCTCGACCATGCCGCGATCTCCCTGGTCGCCGTGGATGCGATCGATCCCACCGGCCTGGGCCGCGTCGTCCGCAACGACGGTGGGACCGTCGAACGGATCGTGGAGGACAAGGACGCGTCGGACGAGGAGCTCCAGATCGGGGAGATCAACGCCGGCCTCTACGCCCTCGACGCCGCCTGGCTGCGCCGCCGGATCGGCGACCTCCGCCCGTCACCGTCGACCGGTGAGCTGTATCTGACCGACCTCGTCGCGTTCGCCCGCGAGGATGGCCGGATCGTGGCCGCCCTCGAGGTCGAGGACGACGGGCGCCTGACCGGCATCAACGACCGGGCGCAGCTCGCGCGGGCCGAGTGGGACATGCGGGTGGAGCTCAACGACCGCTGGATGCGGGCGGGGGTCACGATGCTGGACCCCTCGACGGTGTACCTCGATCATGCCGTGGAGCTCGCGCAGGACGTGGTCCTGGAGCCCAACGTGACCCTGCGCGGACCGACGCGGGTGGGCGAGCGGACCAGGATCGCGACCGGGTCGCAGATCGTGGACTCGGAGATCGGCGCGGACTGCGTCATCTGGGCCAGCGTCATCGAGCGGTCGCGGGTCGAGGACGAGGTGACCGTCGGCCCCTTCTCGCACCTGCGCCCGGGATCCCACGTCGGACGGCGTTCCCAGATCGGCAACTTCGCCGAGATCAAGAACAGCCGGCTGGGCGAGCACGTGCGCCAGCACCACATGAGCTACCTCGGCGACGCGGACGTGGGGGTCGACACCAACGTCGGTGCGGGCACGATCACCGCGAACTACGACGGGGTCCGCAAGCACCGGACCACGATCGGCAAGGGCGTGTTCCTGGGCGTGGACACGATGCTCCGCGCGCCCGTGACACTGGGCGACGGCGCGAAGACGGGCGCCGGCGCCGTGGTCACCAGGGACGTCCCGCCGGGCAAGCTCGCCGTGGGCGTCCCGGCGCGGATCCGCGAGCCTCGCCCGCTCCTGCCGGATGACGGCCAGCCGCGGACCGGCGGCGAGCCGGCGGCCCAGCGGGAGCGGGCGGCCGGCCCCGCAGACGCGGCCGGCGGGCAGGACCCGGCCGGCAGCGACAACCCGGCAGGGGATGGGGACGCGTGAGCCTGCCGATCGGCGAGATCCTGTTCCTGGTCCTCCTGACACTTCTCGAGGCGTTCTTCGTCGCGGCCGAGATCGCCCTTGTCTCGATCCGCCGGAGCCGCGTGGAGCAGCTGGTCGAGGAGGGCGAGCCCGGGGCGCGCCGGGTGCGGCGCCTGCTCGAGGATCCGGGCCGCTTCCTGGCGGTCGGCCAGCTGGGCCTGACGTTCATCGGGTTCCTGGCCTCGGCGTTCGCCGCCGTGAGCCTGAGCCAGCGCCTGTCGGACACGCTCGTGTCGGCCGGCATGGACACGGGCACGGCGGACGGCGTG
Source organism: uncultured Chloroflexia bacterium (assembly GCA_963849495.1). Taxonomy (GTDB): domain Bacteria; phylum Chloroflexota; class Limnocylindria; order Limnocylindrales; family CSP1-4; genus CAIXZV01. The sequence goes on from CAWKHN010000022.1 coordinate 74,344, forward strand.
TCGCTCCTGGTCGTGACCGTGATCCTGGCCCTGTTCACGATCGTGTTCGCGGAGCTGGTGCCCAAGTCGCTTGCGCTGGCGCACCCCGAGCGCTTTGCGCTGGTGCTGTCCGGACCGCTCGACCTGCTGGGCAGCCTCCTGGCGCCCGTGGTCGCCATGCTCACCGGGCTCACCCGCGCGATTGCCCGGCCGCTCGGCGCGGACGTGAACGCCGAGGCCCAGATCACCGCGCAGGAGCTGCGGCTGATCGTGGAGCGCGGCGGCGAGCAGGGCATCCTCGAGGCCGAGGAGGAGCAGATGATCAACGCGGTCATCGAGCTCGGCGACAGGCGCCTCCACGAGGTGATGGTGCCGCGGATCGCGATCGCCGCCCTGCCCGCGTCGGCCTCGTTCGAGGAGGCGATCGACGAGGTCATCGCGGAGGGGCACTCGCGGGTGCCCGTGTACCAGGCGTCCATGGACGAGGTCATCGGCATCCTCTACGCGAAGGACCTGCTGCCGTTTCTCAAGGCCGGCTCCGGGGAGCGGCCGACCCTGCGCACGCTGCTCCGCACGCCGGTCTTCGTGCCCGAGTCGATGACCATCGATGACCTGCTCCACGAGTTCCAGCGCCGCAAGGTGCACATCGCGATCGTGCTCGACGAGTACGGCGGCACGGCGGGGCTGGTGACGATCGAGGACCTGCTCGAGGAGATCGTGGGCGAGATCCAGGACGAGTACGACGTCGAGGAGCCGCTCATCGAGCGCCTGGACGATGACCGGGCCCGGATCGATGGACGCGCCTCGGTCGATGACCTCCTGGATATCTTCGACCTGAGGCTGCAGCTCGAGGACGAGGACGAGTACGACACGGTCGGCGGTCTCGTCTACCACCGGATCGGCGGTGTCCCCGTGCCCGGCGACGAGATCCAGGTGGACGGGCTCCGGCTGACGGTCGAGACGACGGACGGGCGCCGCGTCGGCAAGGTGATGGTCATCCGCGAGCACGACGCCGACGGAGACTCCCAGGACGACCGCGAGGGATAGCCGCCGGCGGGCGGCCGGCGGCTACGCGCTGATGACCGAGACGATGATCTGGTTCAGCTTGTCCCGCGCGGCGGACTCGACCACGTCGAGACCGCGCAGCTCGTCGATCGCCTCGTCCCGGTAGCGGCGGGCCTCGGACCGCGTGAACTCCTGCGCCCCCGAGCGCTCCAGGATGGCCACGATCTCGGCCACGTCGTCCGGGGACGGGTCGGCGGTTCCGTACAGCCGGGACAGGCGGTCACGATCGGCCGGGGTGGCGTGCTCGAACGCGTACAGCACCGGCAGCGTCTTCTTGTGGCGGGCCACGTCGGTGGGCTCCTTGCCGGTCGTGCGCTCCAGGCCCCAGATCCCCAGCACGTCATCGTTGAGCTGGAAGGCGAGGCCGAGCGCCCAGCCGAACCGGCGATAGCTGGCGATGACGTTCTCGTCGTCGGTGGCAAGGAGCGCCCCGGCCTCGATCGAGGCCGAGATCAGCGCGGCCGTCTTGCGACCGATCATGTCGAAGTACAGCTCGACCGTCATCGGCTCGTCCGTCGCCGACGAGGCGATGTCGATGTACTGGCCCTCGCACAGCATCACGCACGTCTCGTCGTACAGGCGCATCAGCCGCAGGACCTTGGCGTCGCTGAAGCCGAGGTCCGACAGGCGGTGGAGGGCAACGCGGGACAGGCTGAAGATGAGGTCGCCGGTGTTGATCGCCTGGGGTACGCCGTGGAGCGACCAGAGCGTCGCCCGGTGGCGCCGCTCCACGTCACCGTCCTCGATGTCGTCGTGGACGAGGCTGAAGTTGTGGCCCAACTCCACGGCCGCGGCCCCGGGCAGGGCGGCGGCGTGGTCGCCGGCGATCGAGGCGTACGCGAGGAGGCCGAGCAGCGGGCGCATCCGCTTGCCGCGCGGGCCGTCCGACCCGTCGAGCCCGAGGTGGTAGCGGATCATCTCGTACACGCCGGCGGTGGACGGGCCGTGGTCGCGGACGACGCGCAGGATCTCCGACTCCGTATCGGCGAGCAGCAGCGACAGATCGAGGTCGTTCAGGACGGTCATGTCAGGTGAAGTGTAGCGGCTTCCCCATGCAAACGTGTTCGCCTTAGGTAGCCTGTTGGCTGGCCCGCAGAGTGCGCCGCCCGCTCGACCGGACCGCCTCCGCCCACTATCCTCTCGCCTCGTGTACGCCAACCTGGCCCTCCGGTTCCTGCTCGAGCTGGCCGGGATCGGCGCGCTCGCGTACTGGGGGTGGCAGGCGGCCGAGCCGCCGGCCGGGCTCGTGGTGGCGCTGGGTGCACCCGTTGCGCTCGTCGTGGCATGGGCCTTCGTGGTCGCGCCGAAGGCGCGCAACCGCATCCCGCAGACCGGCCGGATGCTGGTGGGGACCGGGCTGCTCCTCGTTGCCGCGGGCTCGCTGGGGTTCGCCGGGCAGCCCGTCATCGGCGTCGCGCTCGCGATCGCCATCGTGGGCAACGCGGCCGTGCTGCTCAGGCCAGGCATGAGGGGAGAGGCGTAGGCCCGTGGAGATCGCATCCCGGATCCGGCGCGTCGGCGGCGACAGCATCGTCAACGCGTACCTGGTCGAGGACGGCGGAGAGATCACGATCGTCGATGCCGGCGCGCCCGGCATGTGGGGGATGCTCCCGGCCGAGCTTGCCGCGATGGGTCGCTCGCCGGCCGATGTCCGCGCGATCGTGCTGACGCACGGACACAGCGACCACATCGGGTTCGCCGAGCGGGGCCGCGTGGAACGGGGCTGGCCCGTGTGGGTCCACGAGACGGATGCCGCGCTTGCGCGCGGTGAGGTGGGCAACCCCGCGAAGGGCAGCGCGACGCGGATGGGGCCGATGCTCGGCTTTCTGTGGTGGTCGCTGCGTCATGGGCTGCTCCGAGTCCGGCACCTGGGCGAGGTTGCGACCTACGGTGACGGCGCCACCCTCGATCTTCCGGGGGCGCCGCGGGTGCTGCTCGTGCCCGGTCACACGCCCGGCAGCGCGGCGCTCCACTTCGCCGGTCACGACGCCGTGATGGTCGGGGATGCGCTGTGCACGTACGCGGTTACCACCGGCCGCACGGGGCCCCAGGTCGCGCCGTTCTCGGCGGACTACGAGCAGGCCCGGGCGTCGCTCACGCGGCTCGACGCGGTGGCCGCGCGCCTGGTCCTGCCGGGTCACGGGGATGCCTTCGATGGTGGTGCGAGCGAGGCCGTGCGCCTCGCACAGGCAGCGCCGCTGCCCGGCTGACCGTCGGCCGCCCGCTGCCCGGGCCACCGGGCACGGCCCCCGGGGTGGTACCGTCGGCTCGTGCCCGCTCCCCGCCGTTACGTCACCGATGCGATCGTCCTGTCCCGGTTCGACCTGGGCGAGGCCGACCGGGTCCTGACCCTGATCACGCCCGGCTACGGCAAGCTGAAGGCGATCGCGAAGGGCGTGCGGCGTCCGACGTCGCGCCTCGGGGGATCGCTGGAGCCGTTCGCGGAGCTCACGATCGCGCTCGCTCGCGGCCGGACGTTCGATGTCGTCACCGAGGTCCGCGTCGGGCACGCGTGGCTGGGCCTCCGCGACCGGCTGGAGAGCGCGGCGACCGCGTGGTACCTGGCGGAGCTTGCCGATCGGTCCCTCGAGGAGCGTCACGAGGCCGAGCCGCTGTACGCGCTGCTCCGGCGGGCGTACGAGCTGCTGGACGCCGGCATGGCGCCCGGGCGGGTCGCCCGCTGGTACGAGATGCATCTCGCGGACGAGCTCGGCCAGCGGCCGGAGGTGGACCGCTGCGTCGAGTGCGACCGGATGCTGGAGACCACCGAGATCTTCCGCTGGGTGCCGCCCCTCGGCGGGGTGCTGTGCAGCCGCTGCCCGGGTCCGCCCGCGGACCGGGCCGGCCTGTCGCTCGACGCGCTCAAGCTGCTCAAGGCCTACCAGCGCCTGGACATCGAGGCGATCGCCGGCCTGCGGCTGTCGGAAGCCGTGGAGCGCGAGGTCGAGGCCGGCATGCGGGACTTCCTGCGCGTCGCTCTCGAACGGGACGCCCGCTCGCTCGCCTTCCTGGACGAGGTTCGATCGGGCGCGGCGGCCCGCGCGGCGACGCGGGCACGGGCACGCCCGGCCACAGTCGGCCCGGCGCCGGCCTGACGAGGAGGAGGCAAGGTGGTCTTCGACACCGGCAGCCCGTCGGACGCTCACGCCCTGGAGCGGCTCCGGACGGACCGCATCGGCTGGCTCACGACCGTCAGGCCCGACGGCCAGCCGCAGACGTTCCCGATCTGGTTCCTGTGGGAGGACGGCGAGGCCCTCGTCTACAGCGACCGCCGGGCGAAGCGCAACGAGAACATCCGGACCAACCCGCGCGTCTCGCTGCACCTCGACGATGACGGCAGCGGCGGTGACATCGTGATCGTGGAGGGCGAGGCCCGGATCGACGATGCGACGCCGCCGGTGACCGATCATGCCGGGTACCTGGCCAAGTACGGGCAGTGGATCACCGAATACCTGACCTCGGCCGAGGAGATGGCCACCATCTACAACGTGCCGATCCGGATCCGCCCGACGCGCGGCAGGGCCTTCGGCGCGTGAGCTCTGCCAGGGGCCGGATCGCCCTCGCCGCCGGCGCGGCCGCCGTCGGGGCGCTCGCGGTCGCCCGGCCGGCCCTCGATGCGCTCGTGGCACGCACCGAGCGTCGCCTCAATCCCGTCCACCCACAGGCGCTCGCGCCCGTCTCCGAGCGGGCGCGAGCCCTCCACGCCACGCTCCGCGTGGCGGACCTCCACGCGGACTCACTGCTCTGGGGACGCGACCTCGTCGAGCGCGGCGCTCGCGCTCACGTGGACATCCCCAGGCTGATCGAGGGCGGGGTGGTCCTGCAGGTGCTGTCGGCCTCGGTCAAGGTGCCGCGCCGCCTGAACATCGAGCGCAACGAGGACACCAGCGACGAGATCCTCGCCCTCGCCCTCGCCCAGCGCTGGCCGCCCCGGACCTGGACGAGCATCCTCGCCCGGGCGCTGCACCTGGCCGCTGCCGCCCGCCGGTTCGAGGCGCGCTCCGGTGGCGCCTTCCGGATCATCGAGACCCGTGCAGACCTGGCGGCGTACCTGGCGGCCCGGGCCGAACACCCGGCGATGTCCGCCGGGCTGCTGTCGATCGAGGGCGCCCAGGCGCTCGACGACGATCCGGCCAACGTGGAGGTCGTGGCCGATGCCGGCTTCCGGATGATCTCGCCGGCGCACTTCTACGACACCGTGTTCAGCGGGTCCGCGCACGGCGTGCGCCAGGGCGGGCTCACCGGACTCGGCCGCGAGATGGTCGGCCGGATGGAGGCCCGCGGCGTGATCCTCGACGTCGCCCACGCCTCGGCCGCGACGATCGACGATGCGCTGGCGATCTCCACGCGCCCGGTCGTGGCGTCGCACACCGGCGTCCGGGGCGTGTGCGACAACGCCCGCAACCTCTCGGACGCGCACCTCGCCGGGATCGCGGCAAGCGGCGGGCTGGTCGGAATCGGCTTCTGGCCGACCGCGTGCGGAGGCGACGACGCGGCAGCCATCGCGCGCTCGATCGCCTACGCGGTGGATCGGATCGGCGCGAGCCACGTCGCGCTCGGCTCGGACTGGGACGGCGCGGTGGCGGTGCCCTTCGATGCGGCCGGCGTGGTGCGGCTCACCGAGGCGCTCCTCGACGCCGGCCTGGACGAGGCCGCCATCCGGGCGGTGATGGGCGAGAACGTGCTGCGGCTGCTGGCGGACGCCCTGCCGGAGCCGCCGCAGGCACCGCTGTCGGGAGCGTGACCGCTCTCTGCTAGGATCGGCCGGCGCCCCTTCGCGTCAAATGAGCCCCTTCGCGCGTCCATGCCACGGCCGCGCGACCCACCGGAGCACCTCGTGACCCCCGACGCCATCGACCCGAACAGCGTCGCGCCCGCCTTCGCCAACCTCGAGACCATCGTGTCGCTGTCCAAGCGCCGCGGATTCGTCTTCCCCTCGTCCCAGATCTACGGCGGGATCAATGCCGTCTGGGACTACGGCCCCCTCGGCGTGGAGCTCAAGAACAACGTCAAGCGCGCCTGGTGGCGGGCGATGGTCCAGGACCGGAACGACATCGTGGGCCTCGACGCGGGCATCCTGATGCATCCGCAGGTGTGGGTGACCTCCGGGCATGTCGGCTCCTTCAGCGACCCGCTGGTGGAGTGCGGAACCTGCCGCCGTCGCTACCGCCTCGACGAGCTGCCCGGCGCGGAGGACCTGTCGGCGACGGACCTGCGCGACGAGACGATCGTCACCCGGCTCGGCCTCGTCTGCCCCAACGACGGCGGCCCGCTGTCCGCGCCGCGCCGGTTCAACCTGATGTTCACGTCGCACATGGGTCCCGTCGAGGACGAGGGCTCGATCGTCTACTTCCGGCCCGAGACCGCACAGGGCTCCTACGTCAACTTCAAGAACGTCCAGCAGAGCTCGCGCAAGAAGATCCCATTCGGCATCGCGCAGATCGGCAAGTCGTTCCGCAACGAGATCTCGCCCGGCAACTTCGTGTTCCGGATGCGCGAGTTCGAGCAGATGGAGATGCAGTACTTCGTGCGGCCCGGCGAGGGCGCCGAGCGGGCGTTCGAGGAGTGGCTGCCCAGGCGCAGGGCGTGGTACGAGGCGTATGGCGTGACCCCGGAGCGGCTCCGCTTCCGCGAGCACGCCGCCGACGAGCTGGCCCACTACGCGAAGAAGGCCGTGGACGTCGAGTATCGGTTCCCGTTCGGCTGGAAGGAGCTCGAGGGCATCCACAATCGCGGCGACTTCGACCTCGGCAATCACGCGAGGGCGTCCGGCGAGAACCTCGAGTACTTCGACCAGGCGACCGACGAGCACTTCATCCCGTGGATCGTCGAGACCGCCGCAGGGGCGGATCGGGCGGCATTCACGTTCCTCATCGACGCCTATCGCGAGGAGGAGGTCCGCGGCGAGAAGCGCGTCGTCCTCGGCCTCCACCCGGAGCTCGCCCCGTACAAGGTGGCGGTCCTGCCCCTGCTCAAGAAACGGCCCGAGATCGTCGAGATGTGCCACCGCCTGCTCGCGGATCTCAAGCGCGACCTGATGGCGGTCTACGACGACACCGCGGCGATCGGCAAGCTCTACCGGCGCCAGGACGAGATCGGCACGCCGTGGTGCGTGACGGTGGACGTCGACTCCCTCGATGACGGGGCGGTGACCATTCGCGACCGCGATTCGATGACCCAGGAGCGCGTGCCGCTCGAGGGTGTCAAGCGCCTGATCCTCGACCGGATGGCGGCCGTCCGGCCGTAGAGCCGGCGGCCGACCGCGCGAGCGGGCGGTCGGCGAACCCGTCGTTGACGCACCCGCGGTGCGACGCGGCACCGTACCGGGACGACCGGGCTATGGCACGTGCCGGAGCGCCCGACGATGATCTCAGGCAGGGACGCGGTCGTCACGCGAGGGTGCGCTGACGGCCGCGCCCATCCATGTCGGGCGCGACCGCCGGCCTGAGCCGGAATCCGGCGTCGCGAGGCCGCCTGGGCTCGATCCGCCGGCTGATACCGGTCGCGAGGCTCCAGCCGGCGCGCGAAGGACGTGGATCAGGCGGGGGTCGGCGTCGCCGTGGCCGCGTGGTCACGGGCTGCCTTCTTGGCCTCCGCGGCCGCCGCGGCGACCTCCTGCTCCGTCGGCTCCGGCGGCCAGACGCCCCGTAGCCAGGAGTCGATCGCCCGCGCCGAATCCTTGCCGTCGCCCATCGCGAGGATCACGGTCGCCGCGCCGCGGACGATGTCGCCGCCGGCGAACACGCCCGGCATGCTCGTCATCCCGAACTCGTCGGTGACCAGGTAGCCCCACTCGTTGACCGTGAGCTCCGGGGCGCTGCCCGTGAGCAGCGGGTTGGCCTTGGTCCCGATCGCCACGACCACCAGGTCGCAGTCGATCACGAACTCGGTGCCCGGGATCGGCTTGGGTCGCCTGCGCCCGCTGGCGTCGGGCTCGCCGAGCTCCATGCGGATGCACTTCAGGCCGGTCACCCAGCGGTTCTCGTCGGCGACGACCTCCAGCGGCGCGGCAAGGAACTCGAACCTGACGCCTTCGGCCTCCGCGTGGTGGACCTCCTCCTTGCGGGCAGGCAGCTCGTCGGCGGAGCGGCGGTAGACGATCGTCGCCTCCGCGGCGCCCAGCCGGCGCCCCGTCCGCACCGAGTCCATCGCGACGTTGCCGCCGCCGACCACCACGACCCGCTGGCCGTGGAGCACGGGTGTCTGCGAGTCCGCGTTCCAGGCGCCCATGAGGTTGACGCGGGTGAGGTACTCGTTGGCCGAGTAGACGCCCTTGAAGTTCTCGCCGGGCACGTTCATGAACACCGGCAGGCCGGCGCCCACCGCGAGGAACAGCGCGTCGTAGTCCTCGCGAAGCTCGGGGATTGTGTACGTGCGGCCGATGATCGAATCGACCTCGATCTTGACGCCGTCGGCGACCAGCCGGTCGACCTCGGCCTGGACGATGTCCTTGGGCAGCCGGAACTCCGGGATGCCGTAGATCAGGACGCCGCCCGGGGCGTGGAACGCCTCGAACACCGTGACGTCGTGGCCCTGCTTGCGGAGCTCGCCGGCGGCCGTCAGGCCGGCGGGACCGGACCCCACGATGCCGACCTTCCTGCCCGTGTCGTGCGGTTCGCGCGCGGGCAGCGCATCGGGGTTCTGCTGGGCCCAGTCCGCGACGTATCGCTCGAGGTACCCGATGGCGACCGGGTTGCCCTTCTTGGCCCGGACGCAGACACCCTCGCACTGCGTCTCCTGCGGGCACACGCGGCCCGTCACGCACGGCAGCGCGTTGTCGTCGAGCAGGCTCTCCGCGGCCGCGGGAAGGTCGCCGTCGCGCAGGAGCTTGATGAACCGCGGGATGTTGACGCGGACCGGGCAGCCGTCCACGCAGAACGGCTTGGGGCACTGGATGCACCGCTCGGCCTCCAGCATCGCCAGCTGGTAGGTGAGCCCGAGGTTGACCTCGCGGAAGTTGGCGGCACGGATGTCGCCCTCCTGCTCGGGCATGGCGACGCGGTCGATCGCCATCCGCTCCTTGTTGCTGAGCTTGGGCTTCTCGCCCTCGGTGGGGGACGCAGGGGTGGGGGACGCTGGATCGGTCATGCCTTGACCTCGGTGGTGGCGCAGGCGCCCCGTTGCTCGAGGGCCCGCTGTTCGAACTCGCGGTACGTGGTGAGCCGGTCGGCCAGCTCGGCGAAGTTGACCTGGTGTGCGTCGAACTCGGGGCCGTCGACGCATGCGTACTTCGTTTCGCCACCGATGCTCACGCGGCAGCCGCCGCACATCCCGGTGCCGTCGACCATGATCGCGTTGAGCGACGCCATCGTGTGCACGCCGTACGGGCGCGTGAGCTCGGCCACGGCCTTCATCATCGGCACCGGGCCCACGGCGTAGACGGCATCGATGCCGCCCTCGTCGAGCAGGTCCTTGAGCGCCTGGGTCACGAAGCCGTGACGGCCGTAGCTGCCGTCGTCCGTGCACGGGACGACCTCGCCGGCCTCCCGCAGCTCGGGCTCGAGGATGACCCACTCCTTCGAGCGGCCGCCGATCACGCTGGTGACCGTGACGCCGCGTCGCGCGAGCTCGCGGGCGATCGGCAGGATGACCGCCGTGCCCACGCCGCCGCCGACGCACACCGCGTGGCCCTGCTCGATGAGCTCGGTGGCGCTGCCGAGCGGACCGGCGACATCGGTGATCGCGTCGCCCACCTGGAGGTCGCACAGATCGCTCGTGCTGACGCCGATGGCCTGGATCATGAGCGTGATCGTGCCGGCCTCGGGATCGGTGTCGGCGATCGTGAGCGGGATGCGCTCGGCGCCCGGTCCCTTGCGGACGATGACGAACTGGCCGGGACGCCGGACCTTCGCCACCCGGGGCGCCTCGACGACGAGGCGGACGACGTTGGGGGAGAGCTGCTCACGCTCGATGACGGGATGCATTCGACCTCGCTGGTGCTGTTGGTGATCCGATCGTCGCCCAGGGAGCGTCGCCGGCGTCACCCTCTGTCGGCCCCGTGCTGCGGTCCGAAGGTCACCTTGGAGGCGGGCCGACTGGCGGGCTCCGTCAGGGACGGGCGATCGCCGGCGGCGCGGATCTCAGACGGCCACCGGCGCCTTGCCCTTCGGCCAGTAGAGCTCTTTCTTGACGTGGAACTCCGGGAATCCCCGCTCCATGAGGACATGCTCCACGTTGATGATCATCTCCGGATTGCCGCAGATGTACACGACGGTCCTGTCCGGCTCCAGGCCCTGCTCCTCGCACACCCGCCCGATCACCTGCTCGGCGCGGCCCACCAGGCCGGTCCAGCCGGCGTTGCGCGGATCGCTCGCCCTCGAGATCGAGGGCAGGTAGCGCAGGCTGTAGGCCGGATCCCGCTCCCATGCCTGGAGCTCGCTGCGATACCCGAGCTCGTCCTCGTACGAGCAGCCGTTGAGCAGCACCGTCCGGCGGGGACGCCCCTGGGCCATCGTCTCGCGGATCATCGAGATGAACGGCGCGATCCCGGTGCCGGTGGACACGTAGAGGTGCGTCCTGTCGTCCTCCGGCTCGAGCATGAACCTGCCCTTGGGGCCGATCATCCGCATGCGCTGGCCGATCGGCAGCCGCCACAGCGCGGTCGTGAACCGGATGATGGGCACCAGCCGCACGAAGAACTCGTAGCCCTCGGTGTCGGCCACGGACGGTGCCGATGCTACGGAGTACGGCCGCTGGAGCAGCTTGCCGTCCACGACCACGCCCGTGGTCATGTACTGGCCGGACTCGAACGGGGTCGCCTGCGCGTCCAGCTTCACCCAGAAGCTGGCGAGATCGTGCGTCAGGTCCTCACGCCGGACCAGCGTCGCGTTGTAGGCGTCCGCCGCCGGTTCGATGACGCGGGTGTCCTCAGCGATGTCGCTCACGGGCTCGGGCTCCTGCAGCACTCGTCGGGGCCGCGAAGGATGCGTCGTCCCGACAGGCGGCCACCTCCAGTGTAGCCCGCGTGCGACGGGGCGGCCCTTGCGCAGGCCGCCGCGCTGCCGGCGCCGCGCGACCCGAACGCGTGAGCCCGGGCGATATCCGGCGTGCAACCGGGGCGCCGGGAGCGACGCGCGTACAATCGTGTGGATTGTTCCGGTCTCACCCGCGGGCCGCACTGACCGCCGCCCGCCAGCTCAGCAAGGAGCTTCTCCGCGATGGCCCAAAGCCCTGCCACGATCTCCGAGCGGCCGCATGCCGCCGCCAAGCGCTACATCTATGCCTGGGGTGCCGGCACGGCCGAAGGCAACGGCAAGATGAAGGACCTGCTCGGTGGCAAGGGCGCCGGCCTGGCCGAGATGACGCTCGCCGGTCTTCCCACGCCGCCCGGCTTCACGATCACCACCGAGGCCTGCAACGACTACTTCGCCGCCGGCAAGCAGCTGCCCGCCGGCCTCTGGGACGACATCCTCGGCGCCATGAAGCAGGTGGAGGAGCGCTCCGGCAAGGGTTTCGGTGATGCGAAGAACCCGCTGCTGGTCTCGGTCCGCTCGGGCGCCAAGTTCTCGATGCCCGGCATGATGGACACGGTCCTCAACCTCGGCCTCAACGAGCAGACGCTGCAGGGCCTGATCGCCCTGACGGACAACGAGCGTTTCGGCTGGGACGCCTACCGCCGGTTCATCGCGATGTTCGGCCGGATCGTCATGGAGGTCGGGCCGCGCGTCGTCACGAACCCGGACGGCTCGACCGCGGAGTACAACCGCTTCGACGACGCCCTCGACGAGGTCAAGCACGCTCACGGCGCGAAGTCCGACACGGACCTCGACACGGCCGCCCTCAAGGAGGTCGTGACCGCCTACAAGGCGATCGTGCGCGAGCAGACGGGCCGCGAGTTCCCGACGGACGTCGAGGAGCAGCTCGACCTCGCCGTCAAGGCAGTCTTCGCCTCCTGGTTCGGCAAGCGCGCAAACGACTACCGCACCAGCCAGAAGATCGCCCACGACCTCGGGACTGCCGTCAACGTCGTGACGATGGTCTTCGGCAACATGGGCGACGACTCCGGCACCGGCGTCGCGTTCACGCGCAACCCGAACACGGGCGAGAAGGCCCTGTACGGCGAGTACCTGACCAACGCCCAGGGCGAGGACGTCGTCGCCGGCGTCCGGACCGCCCCGGCGATTGCGCAGATGGCGACCGACATGCCCGCCGTCCACGCGGAGTTCCAGCGCATCGGCGAGCAGCTCGAGCTGCACTACAAGAACGTGCAGGACATGGAGTTCACGATCGAGCGCGGCAAGCTCTACATGCTCCAGACCCGCGACGCCAAGCGGACCGCTGCGGCGGCCGTGAAGATCGCGGTGGACATGGTCGCGGAGGGCCTCATCACGAAGGAGGAGGCCGTTGCCCGGATCGAGCCCGCCCAGGTCGACCAGCTGCTCCGTGCCCAGTTCGACCCCAACGCCCGCAAGGGCGCCACGCGGGTGGCAAAAGGCCTCAACGCGTCCCCCGGCGCCGCTGTCGGCCGCGCGGTGTTCAACGCCGACGTCGCCGTCGAGTGGGTCGCGCGTGGCGAGAAGGTGGTGCTCGTCCGCGAGGAGACCTCACCGGACGACTTCCATGGCATGGCCGTCGCCGAGGGCATCCTGACGGCACGCGGCGGTGCCACGTCGCACGCCGCGGTCGTCGCGCGCCAGATCGGCAAGCCCTGCGTCGCAGGGTGCGCCGAGCTGGTCGTGGACTACGGCACGAAGTCGGCCCGGAGCGCCGAGTCGGGCACCAGCTTCGGCGAGGGCGACTGGATCAGCGTCGACGGCTCCACGGGTGAGGTCTTCGTGTCCGCACTGCCGACGGTGGAGGCTCGCTTCGAGGACCAGCCGGAGCTGCAGCAGATCCTCGGCTGGGCCGACGACATCCGCCGGATGCAGGTGTGGGCCAACGCCGACAAGCCCGAGGAGGCCGCACAGGCCCTCAGCTACGGCGCCCAGGGCATCGGCCTCTGCCGCACCGAGCACATGTTCCGCGAGGGCGAGCGTCTCGAGATCGTGCGCGGCGCGATCCTGGTCGCGAACATCGCCACCCGCGCCAAGGCGAAGCTGGCGGCGGCGGAGGAGCCCACGGCCGACGAGGCCGAGGCGCTCGCGACCTTCGACGCGGCGATGGCCAAGCTCGAGGCCCTCCAGCAGGGCGACTTCGAGGGCATCCTCGCCGCGATGAGCGGCCTGCCGGTCGTCATTCGCCTCATCGACCCCCCGCTCCACGAGTTCCTGCCGAACCTCGAGGACCAGCTCGTCAAGGTGACGAAGGCGGGCGACGCGGCGACCGACGAGGACCGGGAGCTGCTCGCGACCATCAAGTCGATGCACGAGCAGAACCCGATGCTCGGTCTGCGCGGCTGCCGTCTCGGCCTGATGATCCCGGACTTCGTGAAGATCCAGACCCGCGCGATCCTCAACGCTGCCGTGGCGGTGAAGAAGGCTGGCAAGGATCCTCGGCCGGAGATCATGATCCCGCTCGTCGGCCATGTGAACGAGCTGATCGCGACGCGCGCCCTGCTCGACGCCGAGGCTCACGCGGTCGTTGCCGCGGCCGGCGAGGAGATCGACTTCAAGTTCGGCACCATGATCGAGATCCCCCGCGCCGTGTGGGTCGCGGACGAGATCGCGAAGTACGCCGAGTTCTTCAGTTTCGGCACCAACGATCTCACCCAGATGACGTTCGGCTACAGCCGCGACGACGCCGAGGGCGGCTTCCTCCTCAAGTACGTGGAGGAGGGGATCCTGCCGGAGAACCCGTTCCAGACCCTCGACGACGTCATCGCCGCGGAGATGCAGATGGCCGTCGACAAGGGCCGGTCCACGCGGCCGGACCTCAAGGTCGGGATCTGCGGCGAGCACGGTGGCGACCCCGCGTCGATCCACAAGTGCGAGAAGATCGGTCTCAACTACGTCTCGTGCTCCCCGTTCCGGGTCCCGGTTGCGCGCCTCGCGGCTGCCCAGGCGGTCCTCAGCGGGGCGGCGTAGCGCGACAGCGGGGCGGCGCAGCGCGACACGCCGCACCACACCGACAACCCCGAGCCATCCCGGAGCCCGGCGGAGCGATCCGCCGGGCTCCGTCGCGTCCGGCGACGGCTGCGCCGGCCGGCGGTCGTTCGCCGTGCTGACCTCCGGATAGGGCAACCCACCCACGCTTTCGAGGGTGGACCGGAGGTGCGTCGCGGTGGCACGATAGGCCCCCGGAACGCTGACGCGAGTCGGGAGCCTAACGGGGAGGGCTGCGATTGCGAGAGCCAGGATCCGGCAGCGGAGCCGGACGAGCCCGAGGACCGGATCCCGTGCCGCCCGTGGTCCCGGCCAAGATCCGGGTGCCGTCGCCGGCGGCCTTGCCGCGCGAGCGCCTCGAGTCGCGGCTGCGCGAGGCGCTCCGGCGGCGCCTGACCCTTGTCGTCGCCCCGGCCGGCTCCGGCAAGACCACCCTTGTCGCGCGGCTCGCGGGTACCTGCGGCATGCCGGTGGGCTGGTACCGCGCCGAGACATGGGACGCGGACGAGCGATCCTTCATCCGGCACGTGGAGGCGGCACTCCTGGCCGCGGTTCCCGGGCTGCCCGCGGGCTGGGCCGGCGTGGAGGATGCCGCACGCAACCTGGAGACCCGATTGGAATCGGGTCCCGTCCTGCTCGTCATCGACGACTTCCACACGCTCGAGGACACTGAGGCCGAATCCGCGTTCGGGCGGCTGGTCGACTACGCGCCACCATGGCTCGCGATCGTCGTCGCGTCGCGGGTGGTGCCCCGTGTGAACCTGACCAGGCTCCGGGTTGCCGGGGAGCTCCTGGAGCTCGGACCGGACGACCTCCGGTTTCGGGCCTGGGAGGTCGAGGAGCTGTTCCGTGACATCTACCACGACCCGGTTCCGCCTGGCGACCTGGCCGTGCTGGCGAGGCGCACGGAGGGCTGGGCCGCCGGCCTCCAGCTGTACCACCTCGCGACCCGCGGCAAGTCGGTCGAGGAGCGCCGCCGGGTCCTGACCGGGGCTGGCTCGAGCGTCCGCCTGGTCCGCGAATACCTCGCGAGCAACGTGCTGTCCGGGCTCCCCGACGAGCTTCGGCGGTTCCTGCTCGACACCTGCGTGCTCGGCCGGTTGTCGGGCCGGCTGTGTGACGAGCTGCGCGGAGAGCACGGCAGCACGGCGATCCTCGAGGATCTTGCCCACCGCGGCGTGTTCACAGTTCCCGTGGAGGATGCGGACGACGCATACCGGTACCACGAGGTGCTGCGTCAGCACCTGGACCGCATGCTCGTGGAGGAGGTCGGCGAGGCACGGGCCCGGGCACGCCATGCGGCCGCCGGCAGGCTGCTGGAGACCGACGGCGCGCTGTCCGAGGCTCTCCGCGCGTACTGTCGGGCCGAGGATTGGGACGCCCTGCGCCGCCTCCTCGGGATGCAGGGAGAGCGGCTGGCGGCCACCAGCGAGCGCGCCTGGGTGGACGTGGTGCCGCCGGCGATCGAGCGGCACGACCCGTGGGTGGCCCTGGCCGCGGCACGACGGGCACGGAACGCCGGGCGCTGGGCGGCGGCGCTGGACGCCTACGCGCGGGCTGCATCAGCGTTCGGGGCAGCGCCCGCGGCCGACATCGCGCGCCGGGAGCGGCGGGCCCTGGCGGGCTGGCTCGACCCGGCCGCGACACAACCGACGACCGCCGTCGGCCAGCTCCGCGGCGGACTGATCCGCGAGCCCGCGGCCGCGGCCCGCGACGCGTCGCGGCTGGACGACCGCGAGACCCCGGTCGTCCACGGTCTGCTGGCACTCGCGGCCGGCGACGTTCTCGCGGCCAGGCGCCAGCTCGAGTCGGCGGCCGACACCGGGGAGGCCGGTCCCATTGCGTGCGCAGCGGCACGTCTCGCGGCTGCGGTGGCCGGCGTGCTGGCCGGAGAGCCCGTGGACCCGCGGATCCGTCGACCGGGCCGTGGACGAGGCGGAGAGGGCGGGTGTGCCGTGGCTTGCGCGCCTGGCACGGGAGATCGGCGTTCGTCTCGGCGACGAGCCGGATGACGCCGCCGACGGCGCCCGGCGAGCCTCCGCGCCGGGCCTCGCGGATGATGAGTGGGGCCCTGCCCTCCTGGCGCTCGCCGATGCCTGGACCGGTGGCGCCGATCCCGAGGACCGCCTGACCTCGGCCGAGATCGCCGCCGCCGCGTTCCGGCGCGTCGGCGCCGCCGTGCTCGAGGCGTGGTCCCGCGGCCTGGCCGCAATCGCCCTTGCCCAGTCGGGCGCACCCGATGCCCGGGACGTCGCGCTCTCGGTCGAGAGCCTGGGACGCGCGACGGGTACGCCGGCGGCGCGGCTGCTGGCCTATGCGGCCCTCGCGGGCATGGGCGAGGAGCGGAGCGAGGAGTTCGCCGTCCTGGCCGCATCCGTCGCCACGGAGACGGGGCTGGAGGTGCCGCAATCCATGGCCGTGCCGCCGGATGACGTCGCGACGCGCCCCGGGCCGGCGGGGTCACAGGGCATCGTCCGTCTTCACACGTTCGGAGGATTCATTTTCGAGCTGGATGGACGGCGCGTGCCGCTCGATGGAGCAAAGCCGCGGGTTCGAGCGCTCCTCCGTCTGCTTGCCGTCAGGGGCGGTGCCCCGGTCCACCGTGAGGTGATCCAGGACGCGCTGTGGCCCGAGGCCGACGCGGCCGCAGGTGCCCGCAGCCTGCACGTCGCCGTGTCGGCTCTCCGGCGGCTGCTCGACGACGTTGCGCAGCCGGTCGGCGGAGGGCTGGTGGCCCGGCAGGGGGATGCCTATCGGCTTGACCTGTCCCCGGACGACGTTGACACCGGGCGGTTCGAGCGCGCGATCGCCGATGGCCGTGCGGCCCGGGCACGCGGAGAGAGTGCGTCGGCCGCGTTCGAGTCCGCGCTGGAGCTCTACGCCGGCGAGCTGCTGCCCGAGGACGGACCAGCGGACTGGGTGATCGACGATCGGGAGCGATACAGGAACGAGGCACTGGAGGCGGCTCAGGCGATCGCCGAGAAGGCGCTGCTCGACGGCGACTTCTCAGTTGCCGTCCGCGCATGCCGGTTCGGCATCGGGCTCGACCGCTACCAGGACAGCCTGTGGCGCGTGCTCATCGAGGCGCGAGATCGCGCCGGGGACGCAGGGGCCGCGGCTCGTGACCGCCGGGACTATGCGCAGGTGCTCGAGGGCCTCGGCGTCACGATCCCGGACCAGTCTCCCGTCAGCCCGAACTGAGATCGGGGGACAGCTGCCAGGCTGTTGCCGTCACACGTCCGACGTCGGCGGCGGTCACGGGATCGGAGATCCTGCGCTCGTCACGCCCAGGCAACCGCCACGCGATCGAAGCTCCCGCGTTCGGGGGCGCTGCTCGTGATCGCCAGGTTTCCCGCTCACGCACCTCGAGTGTCTACCCGAGCCAACTCTGTGTCGCGACCTCGGACGTCGGCGGAACGACGTCGGCTGCCTGAGGACGGCAGCAACGGGGTCGGTCGAGGTGACAGACCGTAATGACGCCGAGCCTGTCGGGACCCACGATCGTCGTGCACTGCAATTACAGCCCTGTCCGGCTGCGTGGATTGGCGTGGCCCGCTCCAGCTTAGAGGGTGGCGGCGAATGAAATCTGCACTGATTCGCCGCTTCCCACCCGCCGCCACGCGGAAGGTGTTGCCCCTCGCCGCGCTGCTGGCCTTCGTCGTGGTCAGCACGTCCGTGCGAGCGGCAGAGCAGGTGAACCTCGGAACGGCCACAGGCTTCGCGGTTCTGGCCGGCACCACCATCACGAACAACAATTCGACCACGATCACCGGTGACATCGGCGTGAGCGGCCCCGCCACCACCTCGATAACGGATAACGGCACCTTGACGCTGAACGGCACCAGCTACTACGGCGAAACCGTCGCTGACACTGCCCAGGCCGACCTGCACGCCGCGTACGACGCGACTGCCGCGCTCCCATCGACGTCCTCAATCGGTGGAGCCCTCGGTCCTCTCCAGACGCTTGGCCCAGGCGTCTACTCTTCGGACGCCGCCTTCAACCTGACGGGCACCCTGACTCTCGACGGCGAGGGCAACTCGGACGCCGTGTTCATCCTCCGGACAGGGGCCGCGCTCACCACCGCGGCATCCAGCGTTGTCTCGCTCGAGAACGGCGCAGATGCCTGCAACGTCTTCTGGGTGGTCAACGACGCGGCAACCCTTGGCGCATCGACGGTCTTCAAGGGGACCATCATGGCGGGGGCGGCGATCACGCTGGGCGCCGGAGCGAGGATCGATGGTCGTGCGCTGTCTCTCAGCGCCGCAGTCACCATGGACGCGAACACAATTGACGTCGGCACATGTGGGGCCCCGACCGCGATGCCGAGCCTCAGGCTCGCCAAGCACGTCATCAACGACAACGGCGGCACCGCCGTCGCGGGCGACTGGACCCTCTCTGCCGGCGCCTTCTCGGTGACCGGCTCGGAGGCGGCCCAGGAGGTCACCGACCAGGCCGGCACCTACGCCCTCTCCGAGACGTCGGTCCCGGGCTACGCCACCACCTCGATCACCTGTGACGACGCCCCCGGCGTCGGGGTCACCTCGGTGACGATCGGGCCCGGTGAGACCACGACCTGCACGTTCGTCAACGACGACACCGCACCCGATGCGACGCCCACACCGGCCCCGACGCCGACCCCGACACCGACCCCGACACCGACGCCGACCCCGACGCCGACCCCGACACCGACCCCGACACCGACGCCGACCCCGACGCCGACCCCGACGCCGACCCCGACGCCGACCCCGACCCCGACGCCCACGCCCATCCCGACACCCACGCCCATCCCGACCCCTACCCTGACACCGACCCCGACGCCGACCCCGACGCCGACCCCGACGCCCACGCCCATCCCGACCCCTACCCTGACACCGACCCCGACGCCGACCCCGACGCCGACCCCTACCCTGACCCCGACCCCCACCCTGACCCCGGATCCGACCGTGGGTCCGACCGTGGATCCGACCCCTACTGGGTCGATCGAGGCTGGGGACATCGCCCTACCGCCCACGGACGTGACCGGTCCAGGTCCAGGCCCGGCCGGGGGCCAAACGTGGATTTCGTTCCTGCTCTTCCTGGCCCTGGCCTCATCCGCCCTGCTTGTATCCGCCCTGATACCTGGGCTGCCGAAGCGGCGGCGCGGACGACGGTGAGAAGCGCCGCGAGGCGGCTGTCGCCGGCCAGATGGTGGCAACCGGCAAGCTCAGCCCTTGCTGAAGAACTCCAGCTCGGACAACACGACCGGGGTGCCGGTCGGCCCGTTGGTGTCGACGACCTTGATCTGCACCGAGTCGACCTTTGAGGCCGACAGGTCGAACGTCTGCGAATCGTGGACGTCCTCGAGGTTCAGCGTCGTTGAGGTGCCGTCGGAGAACGTGAGCTGCAGCGTCGCCGGACGGCGCATGTCGACGAACGAGTTTTCCGAGCCCGAGTGCACGATCACGGCCCCCAGGTCCACGGGTGTCTTGAACGTGATCGTGAGCGACGGCGTGGCGCCGTTGGCCTCCCAGTCCGTGTTGGTGTAGGTGTCGAATGCGAGCCGGCCCTCGTGGCCCTTGATCTCCTCGGAGGCAGTGACGGTCACTGGTCGCACCGGCTCGAGCGTCGGCGAGACGATCTTGCGGATGTTGTCGATGACGCCCGGAACGCCGCCGCCGATGGCCTCGTCGATGTACTTGTGGAACGAGGGGACGCCGATGTAGCCGAAGATGCCGACCGCAACGACGAGCCCGAGCCCGATCTGGAGGAGGCTTCGCAGCCGCAGGATCGACCGGATGCCCGAACGGGCCCCGGCTTTCATCGAGCCCCCGCGCTCCCCGGCGGCGAATGCCTTGGGCGGCTTCCGCTTGCGTCGGAAGATCCGGCGCCACCAGGGGAGGGTCTTCTCCGACACGACGGCCGCCGCCACAAGGCTTTCACCGCAGCGCCGGCAGAACCGGCGCGCGGGATCGTTCGGCTCGGCGCAGGTGCCGCAGATGCGGTCACCGGGCTGGGCCACACGGGCCTCGACACCGGCGACGGGCCTGGGTCGAGCGGGAGATGCCTCGGTCGGCATCCGCGCGGCCGGCTGTTGCGAGACCGGTTCGCTGGGCATGCGCGGCGCAGGTTCGACCGGAGGCGCGGCAGCCGGGCCGGGGCGGGCCGGTGGGATGGCGCCGGGGCGGACGGGCGCCGGCTGGAGCGGGGGGGCCGGCTGCGAGGGCGCCGGCTGGGGCGCCGGTCCGACGGCAGGCGGCGGGACGATCCCACCGGTGCCGGCTGCCCCGAAGGTCACTGACGCTGCACGCGACGGACCCCCGTGGCGGGCGACCGGCGCGGGAGCTGGTTCCGGCTCGGGCTCGGGCTCAGGTTCCGGCTCTCGGTCGGGTTCGGGCGTGGGTTCCGGCTCGGGCTCGGGCTCAGGTTCCGGCTCTGGTTCGGGTTCGGGCGTGGGTTCCGGCACCGGTTCGGGTTCCCGCATCGGTTCGGGTTCCGGCACCGGTTCGGGTTCGAGGACGGTCTGGGGCTGCGGCTCGGGCTCAGGTTCCGGCTCGGGCTCCGGTTCTGGCTCCGGTTCGGGAACGGGCTCCGGCTCCGGTTCGGGCTCCGGCGCACGCGTGGGTTCCACCACCGGCTCCGGTTCGGGAACGGGCTCCGGCTCCGGTTCGGGCTCCGGCGCACGCGTGGGTTCCACCACCGGCTCCGGTTCGGGCTCGGGCTCAGGTTCCGGCTCTGGCTCGGGTTCGGGCGTGGGTTCACACCGGCTCCGGTTCGGGCTCGGGCTCAGGTTCCGGCTCAGGCTCAGGTTCCGGCTCAGGCTCAGGTTCCGGCTCAGGCTCAGGTTCCGGCTCAGGCTCAGGTTCCGGCTCAGGCGCGGGTTCGGGCTCCGGCTCGGGTTCGGGCTCCGGCTCCGGCTCAGGTTCGGGCTCCGGCTCAGGCTCAGGTTCCGGCTCAGGCGCGGGTTCGGGCTCCGGCTCCGGTTCTGGTTCGATCACCACGACGCGGTCCGCGGGAGACCAGCCACCTCTCGACAGGCCGGTGGGGGTCGCGGGCGGTGCCGGTTTGGCGGGGGCCGTCGGCGTCGGGGCGTCCGTCCCGGGGGCCTCGGTGCCCTGGTCAGCCTCCTTCTGGCCGACCCATTCGAGGAACTGGCCGCAGTTCCCGCAGAACGCGTCCGTCGCCTCGTTCCGGTGGCCGCAGTTCCCGCAGATGATCACGCACACACTCCCCGAGGTCCTCGCCGGTGGGGCAGAGGATAGTCGGGCGCCGCCGCTCGCGGGAGCCCGCCCGTCACGCCTTCGCCGCCGTGCCCTTCACGATCTCGATCCGGTGCAGGACATGAGCCGGCTTGGCCGCCGCCACGAGCGCGTCGAGCCGCTGCGTGTCGACGGCCCGCGGGTCGGGCACCGTCACCCGGACCACGACCAGGGGCTCCGGCGAGCCGGGCAGCTCGCCTCCCGGGTCCACCGACCAGCCGGTCGCGCCATTCTCGACGATCTCGACGTGGCCGCCGGTCTGGATCTCCACCTGGCCCGCAAG
The DNA here is from genome assembly GCA_963849495.1 of uncultured Chloroflexia bacterium. GTDB lineage: Bacteria > Chloroflexota > Limnocylindria > Limnocylindrales > CSP1-4 > CAIXZV01. Next base: position 95,887 of record CAWKHN010000022.1, read on the forward strand.
ACCAACCGCCGTGCCCCGCATCCGGTACAGCTCGACCGCACGGGCCACGATGGCTCGCCGCCGGTCCTCGTCCCAGCCCTCGTCCAGGGCGATCCCCACCCAGCCGGCCAGCCAGGACAGGAAGTCCTCTGGAGCCAGCCATGGGTCGAGGTAGGCGTCGAAGTTGTCCAGCGTGCTGAACACCGGTGCCAGCACCTCGTCGAGGCCCGACAGGAACCGCTGGGCGAAGTCGTCGTCCTGGTACAGCGCGGGCAGCGATGGTCCCAGCGGATGCGGTGACCGGAGCCCGGCGATGGTGCCGCGCATCACGCCCCCTCGACCAGCACCTGGTGCTCGTAGCTGAAGACGAGCGCGTGCGTCTCGAGCTCGAGGCGCTGGGTCTGCTGGCCGCGCTGCCCGGTCACCGGGTCGGCCCCGAACAGGCGGGCGTCCTCCACCACCTCCGTGCCGCGCAGGGCCTGGAGAACCGAGTAGACCTCGCCCACGCTGATCGGCCGGCCGAACGGCCAGCCGGTCCCGTCCGGGCCTCCGGTGATCGGGTGGAAGTACTCGTACAGGGCGGCGAGCGCCTCCTCCTGGAGCCGCGTCGGGTTGACGCGCGGCCTCGCCTTGAGCTTGGCCACGATCGTGATGCCGCGGTAGACGGGCGGCTCGACGATGGCGCGGGTTCCGATCACGCGGCTCTCGTCCAGCCGGTCGGTGATCTTCTGGAGGGCGTCCGGGCTGGGAACGAGCTGCTCGAACCGCAGGCGGCCCTGCTCGGCGATGGCGGACGGCACGATCAGCACCCGGACCGAGCCCGCGTCGGCACCGTCACCGGCGGCGACCGCGCGCACGCGGGCGACATCGGGAGCGGCGTCGCGGGCCAGCTGCTCGTAGTCCTCGGTGGTCACCGCGCGGCCACGGGCGCGCAGCCGGATCGGCCCCCGGATCTTGGCGTTCTCGATGTCCTCACCGTCCACGCCGCCCCGCGCCGGCCGCCGGTTCTCGACGCGCGACACGAACGGGATCGAAGACTTGAGGACGCTGATCGACCGCGGGGCCACGTTGCCGCGGCGGCCGCCACCGGTGCGGTACTCCCGAAGCCGGAGGTGGGCACCCTTGGCCGGCACCGCCCCGTAGCGCCGCAGCACGCCGTCGGCTTGCCGGACCGCCGGTCCGAGGCGCACCTCACCCGCCGACAGGTCGAGCACGAAGTGGTTGTCGTCCGGGCCGCTGCCCGCGAAGTCGGCGACGTGGGTCCACTCGTCCCAGCCCTCACCGCCGGTGACCTCGAGGACCGGCGTGCCGTCGCCGGGCACGACGGGGCCACGCTTGAGGGGGAAGCGCTGGCCGGACACGCCGTCGGAGATGCCGACCTCCTCCTCGTGGACGAGATCCGCGTTCACCGCGTCGACCGTGCCGCCGATCGTGATCGCGGTGAGGCCCGTGATGTTCGGGGACCCGCTGTACGCGGGCTGGCCCTCGGACAGCTCCGTGACGCGAGCCCGGAGCCAGCCGGCCCGCTGCTTCGAGATGAGCGATGCGACGTGGCCCTTCGGGACGTGGACCACGACGTCGCCGTCCCGGTTGAGGCCGCCGGTCGAGTCCGCGTCCAGCTCGCATGGCTCCCACTCGTCGCCCGTCCAGGCCTCCCAGGCAAGCGGCGGGTTCGTCGGGTCCACGCCGACCCCGTCGATGTCCGCCTTGAACCGGAGCCGGACGGCGTTCGACGGGACCGCCTCGGACAGCCCGATGTACAGCGCGTCGCCGGGTTGGGGAACCTGCTGGAAGCAGAACACCTCGGTGCCCTTCTCGAGGGCGCTGCCATGATCGCGAAGCGTCTTGCCGTCGATCATCGAGCCGATCCGTGCCAGCGAGCTCGGCACGATCGGCAGGTCCTCGATGGTCGCGAACGCGATCGCCTCGTCCGTGTCGGTGCGGATCGTGGCCACCTGGGTGCCGGCCGCGATCGTGACCACGTCCGGCTGAGGCCCCGAGAGCCAGAACGTGACGGCGGTCCGCGCGGCGGTGGGCGGATAGAGGCTGACGCCGATCAGCTCCAGGAACTTCACGTAGTTGCGGTCCGGCACGCGGTTGAGGCGGTACACCACCTGGTCGGTCATCCAGGCAAACAGCTCGATGAGCGTCACGCCCGGGTCGGAGACGTTGTGGTCGGTCCATTCCGGGCAGCGCTGCTGGACGAGCCGCTTGGCATCGTCCACGAGGTCCTGGAAGCGGCGGTCGTCGAGGTTGGGAACCGGCAGGGCCATGATCAGTCTCCTCCCGGGATCACGTAGAACGGGAACACCAGGTTGCGGCGGTCGTTCGTCCGCCGGATCGCGTACCGGATGTCGATGTACATGACGGTGGGGTCCTTCGCGTCGAAGCTCACGACGACGTCCTCGACCTCGATCCGGGGCTCCCAGCGGCGCAGCGCCGCCTTGACCTCTGCCGCGATCGCCGATGCCGTCGTCCCGTCGGCGGATGCGAAGACGTAGTCGTGGATCCGGCAGCCGAAGTCGGGACGCATCGGGCGCTCGCCCGGCGCGGTGCCGAGGATCAGGCGGATCGCCTCCTCGATCTCGCGCTCGCGCGAGACCAGCGCGATGCCGCCGGTCGCGTCGGTTCGCAGCGGGAACGCCCAGCCGCGTCCGATGAACTCGTCGCTCACGCCGGCCTCCTCACGCCACGCTCACGTCGGTGACCGTCGCCAGCGGCTGGCCCGGCACCTGGGCGCACATCGCGACCTGCGAGCTGGTGGTCGCGATCGGCTTGCCGCCGGCCGTCACCGTGGGGCTGCCGCTGAGCACCCTCCCCTGCTCGGTCGTCGGCACCATGAACGGGTCCGCCGGGTGGAGGCCCACGTGCGGCGGCGTGTTGAAACCGGACGAGCCCACGACGGCGACGGCCTTGCCGCCGATGGTCACCGTCGCCTCCAGGCCCTGGAGCAGCGGAGCGGAGAAGGGGAGCGGGGCGGGCGAGGGCTGCGGCGCCCCCGTTGCCGGGTTGGGCACCTGGTGGATCGTGCACTGGCCCTGGATCTTGTCGCCCATGACGAGGGGTTGTGCCATCTCCTGCTCGTTCAGTTCAGCGCGACCGTGGCGCCCTTGATGGCCGTCTGGCCGGACGCCTTGATCTCGACGCTGGAGGCGTCGACCTTGAAGCTGCCCTGCGTCTTGACCTCCACGTCGCCCGTGCCTTCGAGCAGCAGCTTGCCGTCGAAGTAGACGTGGACCTGTCCCTTGGTCTCGTTGAGCGAGATCCGGAACTTGTTGTCCGCCGAGATCAGGGCGATCCCGGACTCGCCCGGGTCGTCGAAGAACACCAGCTTGTGGCCGCCGCGCGACACGAACCCGGAGCGCTTGACGGTGCCCGCGTCGAACAGGCCGTCGCCCAGGGGGGCCGTGTCCTTGCCGTTCCACAGGCCGCCGATGACGATCGGGTGGGAGATGTCTCCCTGCTCGAAGGCGACCAGCACCTCGTCGCCGACCTGCGGCACCCAGACCATCCCGTATTCCTTGCCTGCCCCGGGCTGGGACAGGCGGGCCCAGGACGACTCGGCGTCGTCGGACAGCCACGGGAAACGGAGCTTCACCCGGCCCATCGACTGGGGGTCGTCGTTGTCGGTCACGATCCCGGGGACGACGCCCGGGATCCGGTTGCCGCCCCCGCCTCCGCTCCCGCCCGAGCCCTGGGCGAGGAGCCCGTGGATGGAGCGATCCTGGCGGCCGGTGAACTCCAGGAACGTGCGATAGGCGCCGGCCCCGAACTCGTGGCGGGAGCCCGTGATGACCCACTTCCCGGCCAGTGCGGGATCGACGCCGCTGATGCTCACCGCGACGCCCGCCTTGAGGGCCGGGGAGCCGACGGCCACGGCTGTCGCCTCGAAGGCGGCGCTGCCCACCTGCTGGCTCCGGGCCGTGGCGAGATCGTCCGCCGTTCCCTGTGACCCCACGGGGTGATCCACGACGGTGAGCGTCTGCCCGCCCACCTTGCCGGCGAGGTCCGCGGGGCTGACCGAGAGCTGGGCGTTGGCTGCGGTCACGGTTGCCTGGCCGACGATGGCCTCCTTGGCATGCGGGTCCCAACCCCGCACCTTGACGTCTGCCACCTGCGACACCGCGCTGATCCGGGCGCGGAACTCGAGCAGGTTGTGGCCCCACACGAGCTGGACGGGGTTTTCGGTGTCGAGATCGCCCGCACCCGGAGCGCCGGAGGACTCGACCGGCTTCTTGAACAGCAGCGTCTCGTCGTCGACACGGCAGTCGAACCCGATCCGGCGAGCGACCCCGTACAGGAACTCCAGGTCCGACTGGTTCGCCTGGATGACATGCTCGACGGTGCTGCCGGAATCGTCGACGTCCGCACCCAGGCCGGCGTCGCCGGCGATCCGGGACGCGATGTCGGAGTACTTCACGTTCTGGTAGGTGGTGGTCTTCCGGCCGGCCGCCAGCCGGTGGGACTTGTCGTAGCCGCGGACCACGGCCCGCGTGCCGAGCGAGTCATAGTCGGCTTCGATCGAGGTGACCTCACCCGTGATGAGCGGCTCCGGGCTGTCGCCGGTGAGCGCCGTCGTCGAGATCCGGACCTTCCTGCCGACCTCGAGGCCGGCCCGTCCGAGGATGTCGCGCTCCGGGTCCCGGAACACGAGCGTGAACATGTCGGGCATCGCGAGGCGATCCACCACGAGCGCGCTCTCCAGCTGGTGCTCGACGTCGGGCGCGAGCTCGGCGCCCTCGACCTCGACGATCCGCTGGGTGGAGGCGGTGGAGGTGGCCATGCCGGGACCTCAGGCGTTCCGCGCCGCGTCGGCGAGGCTCGGGATCAGCAGCACGGTGCCGGCCGGCAGCCGCATCGGGTCGTCGATTCCGTTGAGCGCCGCGATCGCCCGCCAGTACGCCGGCTTGCCGAGCTCGCTGTGGGCGACGGACTGGAGGGTGTCGCCCTCGATCATGGTGTGGACGCGCCGGCTGTTGGCTGCGTGCGAGGTCGGGTTCTGGCTGCCGATCTGCTCCTGCTGGCCCTCGATCGTGATGTCGACCTTGGCCTGGACCGGCGTGCCGTCCTTGCGGAACACGGTGTAGTTGACGACGACGCTCTTGAGGTAGCCGCTGAAATCGTCCAACTGGGGGTTGCCGCCCCACTTGAACGAGACCGCGGGCGGGCACGGCTTCTTCCTGTCCCGCGAGGCCGCCGTCGGCCGCGTCCACGAGAGCAAGGTCGTGATCTTGGGGGTGACGTTGCCCTCCCCTGAAGCGAAGTCGTCGAAGAACAGCTGGGTCGTGAGCGTCATCGCGTTGGTGCCGCTGAACTCCGGCGTGCCGCCATCCGTGGCGGGGGTCCGGTTGCGGGTCACGTTGAGGGTCTGGGTCAGGCGGTACTCGGTCGGGTTGAACATGCACTCGATCTCGGTCACACCCGAGGGCAGGTTGCTCCCGACGCAGACGATCCTGGCCCTGTCGACGTGTTGACCCGCACGCTGGGTCAGGTCGCCCGCACCGATCGTTCCGGTGTCCGATTGGAGTGATTGCAGCACCATCGCGCCGGCCTCAGACGGACCCGTCCGGCGACGGGCCGCCGGTCGGGGTGTCGGTCCGCGATCCGCCGCGGGCGCTCATCCGGCGATCTCCTGGTACGCGATCTCGAGCGACTCGGTGGCCACGCTGTTGCTCATCACGTCGAGGCTGGGGCCGGTCCACTTGACCGGCACGACCCCGGACAGGTTCCAGGTCGCGATCTCCTTGCCCTCGGCGGTCATGGCGGTGATCGCCATCGTCTGGGGGACGACCTGTTTCATGTTGTCCCGGAGCCAGCCCATCAGGAGCGACGAGTTCGAGTCCACCGGCCGGGTCATCCGGAGGTTCGTGTACTTGCGCGGGCCGAGGATCTTGTGCGCGTAGCCGTTGACGCCGCCCTCGTGGTACTCGGTGACCTGGTACTCGAAGCCGAGACCCTCGATCTTGGTCCAGATCCCGAGCGGCTGGTAGCCGTCGATCGTGCACTTGTAGGCGATGCTGATCGCGGGATCGCTCATCGGTCCTCCCTAGAATGCGTCGAAGGTGAGGCCCTTGGCCTCGCGCTCGTGGATCACCTCGGCGCGGAGGTGGGATTGGATGCGGCCGAACAGGGCCCGGGCCAGCTCGTCGAGCTCGGTCTCGGAGTGGGTGGCGCCATCGGGTGCGGCGGACGGCGCGGCGCCATCGACACGCTGGACCACCGGCGTGGCGGTGATCGTGGCGACCGGCGTGCCGCCCGAGCCGCCACGGCCCGATGCGGTCTGAACGGTCGGCGGCGCCGACGGGTTGACGGGGTCCGCGACAATGCGGGCGACGACGGGTGCCGTGGCAGCCGAGGTTGCGGAGCCGGCCGACGAGTGCGAACCGGGCGCGGAAACCGGTCGGGCGAGTGCCAGGGGACCCCGTGGCTCGGCGGTGGACAGCTCGCCGCCCGGCGCAGGTCGCGACCCGGAGGCATCCCCGAATGCGGTAATTCCCGGATAGGCGGCCGGACCGCTCGGGAGCCGCTGGACGGGCATCTCCGCCGCCCCGGGCCCACGAAGCCCCGACGTGTCCACCGGTGCTCCGATGCCCACCGTGACGTCAGGCGGCGGGAAGGTGATCTCGCGCATCCTGCCGGGCAGATCCGCCGCGCCCCAGGATCCCGCGTCCGCCGGCACGAGGCTCTCCAGGCGCATGGGGACAGGCGCGGCGGTCGGCGTCGGTCCGGAGGCGGTCGACGATCCGGAGGCGGTCGGCGATCCGGCAGCAGCGGGCCGGGACCCGGTCGCCGTGATCTCGCGCTGGGCCGTGCCGCCCGGCCGGAGCGGCCGGCGCCCCATCGTGGGTCGCGTGACGGTCGCGCCCATGGCGGCTTCATGCCCGGGCGCTCGACGGTCGGCCGGGGAGCCGCCGTCCGGGACGCGACCCGGGGCAGGCGCGGGGGTTGGCTCGCTGGACTGCCGGCGCGGGACGTGGAGCACGGGGAGCCGGGGCGCCACCATCGCGCCGAGCGGGGCGACGGCTGTCGTGTCTGGCTCGCGCGGGCCGGGGACGGGGCCGGGGCCGGTCGCCGCGGCCGCCGGGAGCGAAGGCTCGCGCACGGGGGTCCGGACGGGGAGGCGCTGGGCGACGGCTGACGCCGGCTGGACGGGGATCGGCGCCCCCAGGCCGGCGCGTCGCCGGTCCCCGGAGGCGGAGTCGCGCGCCGGCCGGACGTCGGCATGGCCACTCGGTGCCTCACTGGCCGTCCGTCGCGGCGCGAGCGGGAACCCACCATCGGGCGACGGAGCCGCGCTCGTGGAACCCGGCGTGGCGGACGATGGGGGCGCAGGCGATGCCTCGGCCCAGCGGCTCACCGTCCGTGGCGCGGCCCGCGTCGGGGAATCAGCACCCGCCCCCGGCGCACGTGCCTCGGCGCTCCGGACGACGGGACCCCGTGCCGGGGCAAGCGTGGTCGTTCGGGTCAGCGGCTGGGCGGGCGGTGTGACGATGGCCGCCGGTGTCACGGCGGACAGGCGGCGAACCGGTGATGTCTCAGCGTCGTGGGGCGTCGTCGTGGCGGAGCTCTCCGGCGCCGGCGCCCCGTCCGCCGTTCCGGCGACGGGGTCCCACGCGACAGCGGCCTCCGCCGTGGTCGCTGCCGTCCCGGCGTGACGCTGGACCGGGCGGGTGGGCAGCGCGACATGCGAGGTGAGGCTGTCGACCGGGCGGGAATGCGCCACGACCAGCCCGGTCGGCGCGGCGGGCCCCGCCTCGTGGCCCAGCGGCTGGACGATCGGCGGAAGCGGCCGGTGGCCGGGAACGCCGTCCAGGAACGGCCCGCTGGGAGCGATGAGCGGAGCGGCCCCGACCATGCGCTGGATCGGCGGCAGCGTCGCCCACGCGCCGGTGGGTGCGGGATCCCCGGACGGAGAGCGGGTGCCGGACGACGGAGAGGGTCGGACCCCTGGACCGCCGCCCCCTGGGCGGTGGAGGACGGCCCGGCGGGCGACGTCCTGCGGCCGAGAGGCCACGGCAGGCGCACGGGGCTCACTCCTCCTCGGACAGGCGCTTGTTGATGCGGCCGATCTCCTCCACGAACCGGAGCCGGAGGGGGTGCTCGAGGTCGAGGATGGTGTCCATCGGCCAGTGGAAGTGGTAGGCGACGTACGCGACCTCTTCGAACAGGCGGTCGGTCGCGTACGTCACGATTCCCCCAGGCGCTGCTCACCCGCCACGTCGACGGTGAAGGCGTGGTTGCACGAGGGGCAGGTGACCGACGCCTGGGTGTGTCCCTCGGAGTTGATGCGCCGGTACAGGTCCTGCAGGAACGCCAGGTCGGAGGCGAACAGGCCCTCGATGACGCCGGTGTGCACCTGGGACAGGCTTCCCAGCTTCGTGATCACCCGCGACAGGAGCAGGACGGTCAGGTAGGCCTCGTTCTCCCGGACGCGAGGGTCCCGCTGGGGGATGATCTCGTCGCGGGCCGTGGCGAGGCGCATGACGCCCTCGCGATGGACGGCGCCCGTCCCATCGACGTAGCCGCGGGGGAGCACGAACGCGTACTCGGTCCGAAGCGCATCGGACACGTTCGCGCTCCCGCGCTCGATCGGGATGTCGGGCAAGGTCGCGGCGGTCATGACGAGCCTAGCCCTTGTTCAAGGTCTCGCAGGCGAGGGTCGCCTCCTCGATCTGCACGCCGCTTGTGGTCGCGCCACCCTCGGACAGCGAGATCTTGGACACCATCGCGTTGGTGAAGTTGTAGCGCAGGACCTCCTCGCCGAGGGTGTTCATCATGATCACCGACCCGTTGCGGCGATCCGGCGTGCCCTGCATCACCGCCGAGTGCCAGTCCCACAGCTCCTTGGCGCCGGTGAGGCCCCGCTTGAGCGTGACGGTCGGCGTCTTGGGCTTGCCCGGCAGCTTGCCGATGTAGACCTTGCCCTGGTCGGTGACGTACGGGTTGTCGACGATCTCCACCTCGCTCGAGACGCCCGAGACCGAGCTGAAGTTCGCGACGACCCCGACGCCATCGATGTCAAGCAGGACATTTCCCTGGAGAAGCGGATCGACCGTGGGCATACGAGCCTCCGTTGGATGCCGTGATCAGGCGGTGGTCACTACTCGCTGTCCGGCGAGCCCGAGAACTGGGCGATCCGGAACACGACGAACTCGGCCGGCTTCACGGGGGCGATGCCGATGTCGATGATCAGCTGCCCCGCGTCGCGGACCTCGGGCGGGTTGTTCTCCCCATCGCACCTGACGAAGAACGCCTCCTCCGGCGTCGCGCCGAACAGCGCGCCGTCGCGCCAGACCCGGAGCAGGAAAGCGTTGATCGTTCGCTTGACCCGGCCCCACAGCCGGATGTCGTTGGGCTCGAAGACCACCCACTGGGTGCCCTCGAAGATGGACTCCTCGATGTAGTTGAACAGGCGCCGGACGTTGAGGTAGCGCCAGGAGGGGTCGCTGGAGAGCGTTCGGGCGCCCCAGATCCGGATGCCCCGGCCCGGGAACGCGCGGATGCAGTTGATCCCGTTCGGGTTGAGCTGGTCGTGCTCGGCCTTGGTCAGGTTGAGCGCCAGGGTGATCGCGCCGCGGACGACCTCGTTGGCCGGAGCCTTGTGGACGCCACGGGTGTCGTCGTTGCGCGCCCAGATCCCGGCCACGTGACCGGACGGCGGCACGAACTTCGCCTGGCCGGAGAGCGGGTCGAAGACCTTGACCCAGGGCCAGTAGAGGGAGGCGTACTTGCTGTCGTAGCCGGCCTTGTCGACCCGCCACTCCTTGACCTGCTGGGCATTGAGCCCTGGCGGCGCATCGAGGATCGCGACGCGATCGCCCATCAGCTCGCAGTGGGCGATCATCGCCAGCTGGACGGCCTGGAGACCCTCGAGGTCGATGATCCCCTGCTCGTACACGGCCATCAGGTCCGGCACGCCGAGCATCGTGATGTCATCGACGGCCTCGAGGCCGGCGAAGCCGGTCCGGTCGGCCGAGTTGCCGACATAGTCGTCCGGGGTCACCCGAGCGGGCACGGCGGCACCGCCGCCGCTGAGGGCGAGCGATCCCGTGGCGGGAGCGGCGAGCGCGCCGACTTCCTCGATCGTGATGGTCTTCGACTGCGCCTTGACGACGGTTGCGACGTTCTGCTTGCCCTTGCCGGCGGTGACGTTGTCGAACGTCTCGACGGCCTTGCCCGACTCCTTGACGACGAGCTTGAAGGTGCCCTCGCCTGCCTCGGAGGCAGGCTCGACCTCGACGGTCAGGTTGTTGCCGGCCGGCCCGGCCTCGAGAGCGGCGACCCGGAACGCGGGCTTGCCCTTCTCGGTGGCGCTGGGCAGCTCGGCCGTGGCGACGGGCATGACCCCGTCCGCGCCGACGCGCACCACGTAGCAGGCGCCGCCTCCGTTGAGGAAGTAGCCGTACACCGCGTGCGCGAGGTAGGAGCCCTCCATGAACTCCCCGAAGCCCTGGGTGAACTGGCTCCAGTTCGTGACCAGCGTCGGAGTGTTCGCCGGCCCACGGGCCGCGAGCCCGACGAACGCGGCGATGGCCGTCCCGACGCCCTCGATCGGACGGGACCCGGCCTCAACCTCCTCGACGTAGACGCCGGGCGAGAGATAGTTCGGCATGCGTGGCCCTTTCGCAGGTTTGGATCCCGACAGGTGGACGCTCCCACCGCGGTCGGGTGGAGACAAGGCCCGAGCGGGCGCGCGGGAGGGCCGCACGATTGCCCGAACGGGCAGCCATCCGTGCCCCGATGCGTGCCCCGCGGCCGGCTGGCGCGGCCCCCGTCCCGGGCCGACGATTGGCCGGGATGATCCACGACGTCGACCAGCTGCTCGAGCGGCTCGTGCGCCGCGATGCCCTGAACGGGTCGTCGGTGGACCTCGTCTTCGACGCCCCGACCAAGGACTGGGTCGCGCGGCGCAGCGGCCCCGCCGTGGACCTCTACCTGTACGACATCCGAGAGGATCTCCAGCGGCGCGTGCCGGCCTGGGAGGATGTGCGGGACGCGAAGGGCGAGGTCTCCGACCGGCGGCTCCCGCCACGACGGTTCCGGCTCGCCTACCTCGTGACCGCGTGGACCCAGCGACCCGAGGACGAGCACCGGCTGCTCTCCTCGCTGCTCAACTGCTTCCTGCTCAACGCGATGATCAAGCCCGGTGACCTCGGCGGATCTCTGGACGCGGCCAATCTGCCCGTGTACATCGAGGTCGGCCAGCCGGCCTCGCAGGAGCGGTCGCTGGCGGACATCTGGTCGGCGCTCGGCGGTGAGCTGAAGCCGTCGCTCGACGTCGTGGTCACGGCGCCCATCGCGGTCACCCAGTCCACCCCCTTCGGTCCGCCCGTGCTCGCCGGACCCACGATCGGCATCACGGCGGCCGGCGGGCCCGATGAGACCGCGGCCGGCCGCCGGTCCGGGCACCCGGATCGCTCGCCGCTCGAGCCGCAGCCGGAGGAGACGGTCCCGCGGGGAGCCGATGCCGGCCGTCCCGGCGTGACGCTCCGGGTTCGCGGCCACCGGCGGCCGTGACCACGGTTGCCGGCGTCCCCGGACGTCCGGCCGATCCCCCCGGCGACACCTCGCTCGCCTACCTGCACGGACGGCTCGCGCTCGTGGGGACCCGCGTGCGGGCGGCCGTCGACCGTCGGCGCGCCGGCGATGCGGATCCGGATGACCGGTTTCGCGGCCTGTACATCTCCGAGCCCCAGGTCGACGCGCTGCTCGCCGGCCCGTCCGGCCCCCTCGTGCCGGCGGAAGCCGACCGCGCGGCGGTCGCCGCCCTCGCGGACCTGGACGTCCACGCGGAGGAGATCGAGAGCGCGGGCGGGCGGATCCGCCTCCGGGACCTGGCCGTCACCTACGGCCTGGAGGAGATCGACGTCGAGCTGCTCCTCGTCGCCCTGGCGCCGGACCTGGACCCCAGGTTCGAGCGCCTGTACGGCTACCTCCACGATGACGTGTCGCGCCGGAGGGCCAGCGTGGGGTTGGCGCTGGAGTTGTGCGGCGCCGGCATCAGCCCCGGGACGCATCCCGCCCGGAGCCGGCTGGGACCCCTGGCGCCGCTGGTGGCCTCCGGGCTGCTGATCGTGGAGGACGCGGACCGGCCGTTCCTCACCCGCTCGCTCCGCGTTCCGGATCGCGTCACCGGCCACCTGCTCGGCGACGACGCACCGGAGCCGGCCGTGGATGCGCTGCTCGGGGAGTCCCCGATCGCGGATCTCGGTGGGGCAGAAGAGACCGCGCGTGGGCTCGCGGCCGGCGTTCCCCTGGTCTACCTGCGCGAGCGTCCGGGCGCCTCGGGCCGCTCTCTCGGCCGGACCGCCCTGGACCGCCTCGGCAGACCGGCGATCGAGCTCGACCTCACCCGGCTCGGATCCGAGCCCGATCCGCGCGAGATCGCCGCGGCCGGCTCGCGGGAAGCCCGGCTCCGCGGCGCCGGTCTGGTCGTCGGGCCGATCGAGGCGCTCGTGGAGCGTGGGCCGTGGGCCGTCCGCGCCTTCGCGGAGCTTCCCGGCCAGGTGATCCTCGTCGGCGGGCGGGAGTGGGACCCTGCCTGGGCCAAGGAGCCGCCGCTCGTCATCGACGCGCCCGTGGCCACCGTCGCGCAGCGCCACGAGCTGTGGGTCGCCTCGTTCAACGGGGATGCTCCGGTCGGGTTCGATCCGGCCGTGGCGACGATCGCGTTCCGGCTGGGCCCGGAGCAGATCGCGCGCGCTGCGACCGCCGCTCGGCGCGCCGCGACCGCGGCGGCGAGGCCGATGACCGTGGCCGATGTCGCGGCCGGGGCTCGCGCCCAGAACGCCGCCGGCCTCGAGCGCCTCGCCCGCCGCATCGTCCCGTCGGTCGGCTGGGAGGACCTCGTGCTGCCGGCGGGGGTCGAGTCCCAGGTCCGCGAGCTGACCGCGCGGGTGCGCCATCGCGACCGGGTCGTGGGCGAATGGAAGATGGGCGCGAAGGGTGCCCGTGGGCTCGGCGTGACCGCGCTGTTCGCGGGCAATTCGGGCACCGGCAAGACGATGTCGGCCGAGGTTGTCGCGGGCGATCTCGGCTTCGATGTCTACGTCATCGACCTCTCGACGGTGGTGGACAAGTACATCGGCGAGACCGAGAAGAACCTCGACCGGATCTTCACCGAGGCGGACCGCGTCAACGGCATCCTCCTGTTCGATGAGGCGGACGCGCTGTTCGGCAAGCGGTCGGAGGTCAAGGACGCCCGCGACCGGTACGCCAACGTCGAGGTGGCCTACCTGCTGCAGCGGATGGAGCGCTTCGACGGTCTCGCGATCCTGACGACCAACCTGCGTGCCAACGTGGACGAGGCGTTCGTGCGCCGCCTCGACGCGATCGTCGATTTCCCGATGCCCGAGGAGGAGCACCGCCGCCGGCTGTGGGCCGCAACCTCACCCGGGAGCTTCCCGTCGGTCCCGACATAGACCTCGACTTCCTCGCCCGGCGGTTCAAGATCTCGGGCGGCAACATCCGCAACGTGTGCGTGACGGCGGCCTACCTCGCTGCCGCCGGCGAACGTCCCGTCGGGATGTCGGACCTCGTGCGCGCGACCGAGCGCGAGTACCGGAAGCTGGGACGGCTCACGGTCGAGGCCGAGTTCGGTGAGTACCTGGATCTGGTCGGCGGGCAGTCGTGATCGCCGCAGAGCGATCGGCGGTCGATGCCCGTTGGGGCAGATATCGCGACGGTCTGCGTCGATGGCGTTGCGGTCGCCGCGGGATTGTCAGATGCTGTCCGGAGCGACAAGGAGGACATGCCCATGCGCGACTTCGAGATGGATCCACCCGCACGCGCGCCGCGTCGCCGCGAACGAGTGGCGTCCGGGCCTGACTCCTCGACCGCTCCGGGTCCGGCTGCCGGACGATCCGCCGTGCCCGGCCGGTCGCCCGCCCTGAACGCTGCATCGCTCATGCATCTCCAGCGGACGGCCGGCAACGCCGGCGTCGTGCAGATGCTTGCGGACGACGACGAGGTGTCTCCGGTCCACGATGTCCTGGGGTCGGGCGGCGGCGCTCCCCTGGATGCCGGGACCCGCGCGACCATGGAGCCGGCCTTCGGGGCGAGCTTCGGTGACGTCCGTGTTCACACGGACGAGCGCGCGTCGAGGTCGGCCGAATCCGTTGGCGCGAATGCCTACACGGTGGGATCCGACGTCGTGTTCCGCAGCGGGCAGTTCAACCCGGGATCCGCGGCCGGCCAGCGGACGATCGCCCACGAGCTGGCTCATGTCGTCCAGCAGCAGCAGGGCCCCGTTGAGGGCACGGATGTCGCGGGTGGGATCCGGGTCAGCAACCCATCGGACCGGTTCGAGCGGGCCGCGGAACGAACGGCCGACCAGGTGATGGCCTCGGTGAACGGTTCCGGTGCGGCGCCGTCGCCAGGCCCCGCAGCCGGCTCCGTCGCCCAACTGGAGGAGGATGAGTCGGCCGCTCCGGCCGTCCAGCGCCAGGAGGACGAAGAGGAAGAGGAGGAGATGCAGGCCTGACCCGCAGCCCGGTCGGCGGAATCGGAGCGAGGGTCATGTACCGCTCGGCGGATTGACGGGCGGGAAGCTGCGGCGTTTCCTTGGGCCAGCGGGCCTGATTGGAGCGGCTCGCGATCAACAACACGGTGGGATCGATGGAGGCGAGCGTCGCCGCGTCACCCGCCGGGACTTGAGATTCTCAGGCCCGGCCGTGCCCCGGCTGCAGGTCGCCGCGCCGCTTACCCCCGCATCGCTCGTCGCTCGCCCAAGCCATGCGTCCCATCATCTCCTTGCTCGCTCGCCCAGGAGACATCGATGAGGACAGGACCAGGCTCCGTCGCGGGGTCGCTCATTCTCAGCATGGCACTCGCCCTGGGATTGGTCGCGACAGCACCGGTGGTCGCGCCACCCGCCCAGGCTGTCGTCGCGATCCACATCAGTGGCACGGTGACCGGCAGCGGCGGTGTGCCGCTCGCGGGGATCCACGTCGGAGCGTTCAACGACAGCGGCGGCTGGGGCGTCGTCACGACGGCGGCCGACGGCGCGTACTCGCTGCCTGTCTCGGCGGACTCCTACAAGCTCTCGCTCACGGATCCCTCCGGGACATATGCCTCCGGCTACTACAGCAGCTCGGCGGTCGGCCACTTCACGACCGATATCCTCCTCGCGACCCTCGTGGATGCCACGCTGGGTGACGTCGTCGGCGTCGATGTGTACATGCCCCTGGTCGGGGCTGCCGCTCCCGAGTGCTCCCACCGGCTGTCACCGCCGCCCCGGGTAACCTGTCGGCGGTCATCGCCTGGACCGCTCCCGCCTCCGACGGCGGCTCGGCGATCACCGGGTACACCGTGACCCCCTACATCGGCGCCACCGCCCAGACCCCCAAGGTCGTGGCCAACGTCCTCACGACCACCGTCACCGGTCTCACCAACGGCACCAGCTACACGTTCAAGGTCGCCGCCACCAACGTCGTCGGCACCGGACCCCAGTCGGGGGCCTCCAACGCCGTGACCCCGGCTGCCGTCCCGGGTGCCCCGACCGGTCGTCACCGCCGCCCCGGGTAACCTGTCGGCGGCCGTGACCTGGACCGCGGCTGCCTCCGACGCGGCTCGGCGATCACCGGGTACACCGTGACCCCCTACATCGGCGCCACCGCCCAGACCCCCAAGGTCGTGGCCAACGTCCTCACGACCACCGTCACCGGTCTCACCAACGGCACCAGCTACACGTTCAAGGTCGCCGCCACCAACGTCGTCGGCACCGGACCCCAGTCGGGGGCCTCCAACGCCGTGACCCCGGCTGCCGTCCCGGGTGCCCCCACCGGTGTCACCGCCGCCCCGGGTAACCTGTCGGCGGTCATCGCCTGGACCGCGGCTGCCGCCAACGGCTCCCCGATCACCGGGTACACCGCCACCAGCAGCCCCGGCGGCAAGACCTGCACCACGACGACCACCACCACGTGCACCGTGGCGGGCCTCACCAACGGCACGAGCTACACGTTCACCGTGCGGGCCACCAACGCCCTCGGCGCCGGTCCCGCCTCGGCCGCCTCGGTCGCGGTCACGCCGTCACCGAACGTCACCCGCTACTGGGGTGCCGACCGGTTCGCCACCGCAGCCGCCATCAGCGCCAACACCTTCAGCCCGGGCGTCGGCGTCGCCTACATCGCGACCGCGTTCAACTTCCCCGACGCCCTCGCGGGTGCCGCCGCCGCGGGCACGATCAAGGGTCCGGTGCTCCTGGTCGCTCCCACCGGGGCCATCAACACCGCCACCGCCACCGAGCTCACCCGGCTCAAGCCCGCCACGATCATCGTGCTCGGCTCCGCGGGGGTCGTGTCCGAGGCGGTCAAGACCGCTCTCGTCCCCTATGCCACCACCCACACCGTCACCCGCTACTGGGGTGCCGACCGGTTCGCCACCGCAGCCGCCATCAGCGCCAACACCTTCAGCCCGGGCGTCGGCGTCGCCTACATCGCGACCGCGTTCAACTTCCCCGACGCCCTCGCGGGAGCCGCCGCCGCGGGCACGATCAAGGGTCCGGTGCTCCTGGTCGCTCCCACCGGAGCCATCAACACCGCCACCGCCACCGAGCTCACCCGGCTCAAGCCCGCCACGGATCATCGTGCTCGGCTCCGCGGGGGTCGTGTCCGAGGCGGTCAAGACCGCTCTCGTCCCCTATGCCACCACCCACACCGTCACCCGCTACTGGGGTGCCGACCGGTTCGCCACCGCAGCCGCCATCAGCGCCAACACCTTCAGCCCGGGCGTCGGCGTCGCCTACATCGCGACCGCGTTCAACTTCCCCGACGCCCTCGCGGGTGCCGCCGCCGCGGGCACGATCAAGGGTCCGGTGCTCCTGGTCGCTCCCACCGGAGCCATCAACACCGCCACCGCCACCGAGCTCACCCGGCTCAAGCCCGCCAAGATCATCGTGCTCGGCTCCGCGGGGGTCGTGTCCGACGCCGTGATGAGCGCTCTCGTCCCCTACGCCGTCGGGCCGTAACGCGAAGTGCCCGGGCCGGCCGAGCCGGCCCGGGCTCAGCTGGAGGCCGGCGAACCTCCTAGATCAGCCCCTCGCGGATCGCGTAGGCGACCGCGTGTGCGCGGTTGCGGAGCTCCAGGCGCGCCGTCACGTCGTGGATGATGTTCTTCACGGTCCGCTCGGAATAGAACAGCTCGCGGCCCACCTCGGCGGTGTCGTAGCCCTCGGCGAGAAGCCGCAGGACCGAGGTCTCCCGCTCCGTCAGCCCGGAGAACGTGAGCCCCCGCGGGGAGAGCACCTGGCGCTGCAGCTGGCCGACCTGGCGCATCAGTCGGCCCAGGAGGTCCGGGGGCAGGCTGCCCTCACCGGCCGCAGCGGACCGGATCACGGCCGCCAGGTTTCCCGCCGTCGCTTCGCTCCGCCGCACGACTCCCGTCACGCCCGCTTCGGCGGCGGCCAGCAGCCCCCGGTCGTCCACCTTCGAGACGAGCAGCACGATCCGGCGCATGCCCCGGGCCCGGTGGCCGCGGAGCTCGGACAGCACGCCGGCGTCGAGATCGTCCGCGACAACCAGAGCCACGGCGTCCTCCGGGGAGTCGGTATCCGACACGACCGAGAACCCCTGGGCACGCCGGAGCTGGCTGACGATGCCTGCCCTGGAGAGGGGATCGGCCGCCGAGACCAGGACGGCGATCCGCGGGGAGAAGGCGACCGGCTCGGCGACCATCAGGACCTCCTTCGGATCCCGCGACCGACCACATCTGGGACGAGAGGAGGCCGGGGATCGCGCGCTCGGACCCTAGCGCGCACCCGTGATCGCCCGGTCAACGTGGGCTTAACGGGCAGCGGACCTTGCCCGTTCGCACCCGCCGAACGTGGCCGAAGCGGCTCCGATCCACCTGTTCGGGACGTGTGCGCGCGGCTACACTTCTGGCCGTGGGAGCCTCGGTCACTCTCGTCAACGCCGCGGTGGCGGTCGAGCCCGGCGGGCAGGTCGCCGTGGACGTGCGCGTCCGCAACACCGGAAGCGTGGTCGACGAGTTCACGCTCGAGGTGCTCGGCGACAGTGCCGGCTGGGCGGCAGTGGATCCGCCGGTCGTCTCGCTGTTCCCCGGAGCGGAGGGAACCGCCCGGATCGTGTTCCAGCCGCCACGGCTGTCGAGCACGCCGGCGGGCCTCGTGCCGTTCGGGCTGCGGGCGCGATCCGGCGAGGATCCGGCGGGCTCGGCGGTCGAAGAGGGCTCGGTCGAGGTCGGCAGCTTCCTCGAGCCGTTCGCCGAGCTGGTTCCGCGCACGTCGCGCGGTTCGAGCTCCGGCTCCCATGACGTCGCGGTCGACAACCGGGGCAACGCGCGCCTGAGCGCCGAGCTCGAGGCGACGGACGCGGACCGCCTGCTCAAGTTCGACGTGAAGCCGCCCGCGGTGGTCGTGGAACCGGGCATGGCGGAGTTCGCCAAGATCCGTGTCAGCCCTGTGAAGCGGTTCTGGCGTGGAACCCCCAAGACGCGCCCGTTCCAGCTCTACGTGAAGCCGGACGGTGGCCAGCCGATCACCCTCGACGGCACGCTGCTCCAGGAATCGATCCTGCCGCCGTGGTTCATGAAGGCGCTGCTGGCGCTGATCGCGCTGCTGATCATCCTGGTGCTGCTCTGGCTGTTCGTGCTCAGACCATCGATCGAGAGCGCCGCCTCACAGGCGGTGGCCTCGCCGCTGGCGAGCCTCAAGGCGGACGTCAACAGCGCGCTCGGCGCGGCAGGCCTGCCGACGATCCCGCCCGGCGGCGGCAGCCCCTCGGGCGGGGCCACGCCGACGCCGGCGGCGCCGACACCCACGCCGGAGCCGGGTGCGACACCGGCCCCGACGGCCACAGCCGCACCGACGACCGGCCCCCTGATCCCGGGCCTCGGCAACCCGATCGACGGCCATCTCGACGCCAAGACGACCTCGTTCGCGCCGACGGGCACCCTGTTCATCACGGACTTCGTGTTCTCGAACCCCAACGGCCAGGAAGGCGCCGTCGTGGTGCTCCGTGACACTACCTCGCTGCTTCAGCTGCGGCTCGAGAACTTCCGGGACTACGACCTGCACTTCGTCACGCCCATCGTCATCGCCAAGGGGCAGAGCCTCAACCTCTCACTCAAGTGCACGATCACGACCAGTCCATGCGATCCCGCCGTGTTCTACTCCGGGTACCTCCAGCCCTGAGGTCCGCGGCCGCGCGGATCCTCGCCGCCTGCCTCGCGGTCACGCTTGTCGCGCCTGCGCCGGCGGTTGCGGAGCCCGTGGCCTCCCCGGCAGCCGCGATCCGCGTCGGCCCCCAGTCGCCCGCCCATCGCCCCGGACGGGACACCGGGCCGGTCTCGGCGCCTCTGCCCGCGCCGCCCGGGACCACCAGCCTCCTGTCGTTCCGGTATGGGGGCAGCCCCACCGCCGGTCCCGCCGGCGGTGGCCCCTCGGCCGAGGTCGCCATCTCGTCCTCGGGCCGCTACGTCGCGTTCACCTCTGGCGCTCCGGACCTCGTGCCGGGGGACACGAACCGCGCGCTGGACGTGTTCACGCTCGACCGGAGCACCGGCGCCATGATCCGGCTGGGCATCCTGGGCGGCGTCCCCGTTCCGCCGGCGGGCAGCGCATCCCAGCCGTCCATCTCCGCTGACGGGCGGATCGTCGCGTACACCTATCAGCCTCCGCCCGGCATCACCGGCGCGAACGCAGGCTCGATCGTCCTCGCCTGGGATCGCAAGACCGGCAACGTGGAGCTCGTGTCGCGTAACCAGAGGGGCACCGGCGCCGGGCCGAGCTATTCCCCGTCCGTCTCGGCAGACGGCCGCTTCGTCGCCTATCGTCTCCGGCAGCAGCGCAATCGCCGGGCGCGATGCGAACAACCTCCCCGACGTGTTCCGCTACGACCGGACGACGCACCAGACCGTCCTCGTCTCCGCGGAGCCGAACGGGGTCACGGCGGCCTCCGGGACCTCGGATCAGCCGTCGACCTCGGGTGATGGGAACCTGGTCGCCTTCGAGTCCAACGCGGGCCTCTCGATCGTGCCCGAGAAGACCGGCCCGGGCATGCAGGTGTACGTGCGCGACATCGCGAGCGGTACGACACAGCGGATCAGCAGTGGGCCGGGTGGGGTACCCGCGAACGGCGTGTCGCAGGCCCCGGCGATCTCCGCGGACGGTCGCTCCGTGGCGTTCGCTTCCGCGGCCTCGAACATCGTGGCCGGCGATGCCAACAACGCGGCCGACGTCTTCCTTCGCGATCGCATGACCGGCGTCACGACGCTCGTGTCGATCACGCCGGACGGCATGCCCGCCACCGGGACCAGCGGCCAGGCCGCGATCTCCGCGGACGGGCGGGTCGTCGCGTTCGCGTCGACCGCCACGGATCTCACGGCCCTCTCGGGTGACCTCGCGCCCGCAGCCTTCATCCCGGGCGGCAGCGAGGTCTATGCCCGTGACGTCCAGGCGGGCCGGACGATCATGGTCTCGGTCACCCCCACAGGGACGCCGGGCACCGCCCAGAGCATCACCCCCGCCGTGGGCGGCGGTGGCCGGTTCATCGCGTTCGCCTCCACCGCCGGCAACCTGGTGAGCGGCGATAACAACGAGGTGCTCGATGCCTTCCTGCGTGACCTTCCGCCGGTGCCCAGGCTGAACCCGGCGGTGCTGGATCTCGGCGCCGCCGCGATCGGAACCGCGACCCCGCCTGCAGCGGCGACCCTGTCGAACGCCGGCTGGGGGCCGCTGACCGTGACCGGGCCGACGATCACCGGAGCCGCGGCGAGCGAGTTCGAGATCGTCGCCGACAGCTGTTCGAAGGCCGTCCTTCACCTGGCCGAGGCGTGCACCGTGACGGTCACGTTCACACCGGCCACGGAGGGAGTGCGGACCGCGACGCTGCAGGTCGCCGACTCGTTCACGGGGTCGCCACGGACCGCGCGTCTCACGGGCATCGCGTCCCTGGCCCGTCTTGTGCTCGACCCGCCGATCGGCCCGCCGGGCATCGTCACGATTGCGACCGGGGCCGGGTTCCCGCCCAACACCGAGGTCCGCCTCGCCTGGAGCCCCGGCATCACGCCCACCCTGCAGCCGATCATCACCGATGCGAATGGGGACTTCCGCGTCCAGGTCCTGGTGTTCCACAATGACCAGGTCGGGCCGCGGAGCCTCGTCGTGACGGCCGCGAACGGGACCGCCTTCCCGTCGGTCGCGGCGCAGATGTTCGTGACCCAGCCGTCATCGGTCCCGCCGAGCTTCTCGACCCTTCGCTTCTTCAACCTCCCCCTCATGCTCGTGATCCGGGGTTAGCCGCATGCCAGATCCCAGCCCGATCCTCTGTCGCCGATGCGGGTTCGCCAACGCGCCCGGCGACCAGTTCTGCGGCTCGTGCGGGGCATTCCTGGAATGGGAGGGGCAACCGGCCGATCCCGATGCCGTGCCTCCGGCCTCCCCGATGAGCCCCGCGTCCCCGGTGGCCCCGGCGCCGGTTCCCACGCCGCCGCCGGCCCAGGCCCAGGCGCCGACGCCGCCGGCCCAAGCGCCCGCCGCGGCGCCGCTGCCCGTGACCAGGTCGACGCCCGCCGCCGAAGCCGCCGCGGGCCTCGTGCGCTGCACGGTCTGCGGGATCGCCAACTCGCCGACGCGGACGTTCTGCCAGTCCTGCGGGGCGATGCTCGCCCGTGGATCGCAGGTCACGACGCCGGACGCCGCCACGATCGCGGCGGCCGTGTCCAGGCCGGCCTCGGTTCCCAGGACGGCCGCAACGCCGGCCCCGCGACCCACCCCCCGGGCGGAGGCCCGGGCGTCCTCGCGCGGGTTCCCGATGTGGCTGGTGGTCGTCGCGCTGCTGGGGATTTTGGTGGGCGCGGGGGCGGTCGCGGCATCGGTGCTGCTGACCGGTCCGGGTCCGGGCAGTCTTGCCACGTCGGCACCCGTGACCCCGCCGCCATCCGCGAGCGGCGACGTCATCGTCTCGCCCGCCCCGAGCGACGCCACGTCGGCGGCTGCCGCATCTGAGGATGCCGCTTCGGCTGACGCCCTGCTCGCGGGTGCCACGGGCGGCGGGCCCCACGAAGCGAGCCCCGGGTCGCAGAATGTGGTGATCGCGGTCAACGGTGGCCCCCCGGATGCTGTTGCAGCCCTCGGATTCGAGGTGCGAGGGGCACCCGCGCCGTGATGCGGGATTGCGTGGACCTCGTATGCTCCGACTCTTGATGCGCGGCTCCGGCTGCGCACGGTCACGGGGTGAGGGATGACCACGGTCGGTGGGGTGGTCGGACGAGCACTGGCGAGCCTCGGCGGGCCGCAGACGGCGGTGCTGCTCGTCGTCGGTGGCGTGATCGCCGGGGCGCTCGGCGGTGGTGCGATCGCGGGCGGCGTGTTCTCGGGCCCGTCTGCAACGAGCGCCGGTGAGCTGCAGGTCTACCCGTGCCCCGACATCGGGCCCGCGCTCGCGTCGGTCAAGAGCGGCCAGAAGGTCCTCGTCACCGGTCGATCCGAGGATGGGACCTGGCTGCGGATCCACCTCCCGGAGCCCGGGCGAACCGAGGGCTGGGTGCAGACCAAGCCTCTCACCGTCAGCCAGTCGATCTCGTCGGTGCCCGTCGCGACATGCGCGCCGGAGATCGCCGCTGCGGCCGCGTCCTTCCCGCCGGGCGCGACGCTGACCGCGATCCAGAACAACTCGCCGTCCCCGAGCCCGACACCGGTTCCGACGGCGACTCCCACGCCATCCCCATCGCCCACGCCCACGCCCACGCCGACGGCCACGGTGAAGCCGACACCCAGGCCGACCAAGACGCCCACGCCGACCAAGACGCCGGCCCCGACACCGAAACCGACGCCGACCCCGGCGCCGACGCCACCACCGATGCCCGTCCTGACGCTGGCGATCCCGCAGCCACAGTTTATCTCGGTGCAGGGCCCCTCCCTCCTTGGGTGTCTGCCGACCACGATCACGTTCTCGGTCACCGCGACGAACAGCGCTTCCATCACCGCGGTCACGCTCTACTGGACGAACCTGGGGACAGGCGTGGTCTCTCACCGGGCGATGTCCGGGAGCGGGAGGCTCTGGACTCTGCACCTTGACGGGATCAAGGACAAGTTGGCGATCGCGAGCTACTCCCCGACCTATGCAATCGCGACGTATGGGTCGGGTCTGAAGAGCAGCCAGTCGAACAGCCAGCGCTGGTTCGTGGTCCAGTGCCAATGAGCACCCTCAGCTCGCTCCTGGCCAAGCTCGCCGTGTTCGCGGTATCGGCGGCGCTGAGCGCTGTCGTCGCGACCGTCGCCGTGTCCGCGATGCAGGCCCACGGTCCGGTGTCCACGGCAGGCGAGGCACCGGCATTCCTGCTCCAGGGCTTCGACACGCCAGCCGGCAACGACACGCCGGCCATCCCGGGTGTCCCGGCCGCCTTCAACGAGCAGCCGAGCGGTTCCGGCGAGCCCGTGGCGACGCTGTCGCCGGCAGACCTCTCGGCCGCTGCGAACGCGCTGCTCGGCGACGTCCAGCCGGTCTCGTTCGTGAACCCGGCCGGCTTCCCGCGCGTGCCGCCGGTCACCCAGTTCGATGGGGGTCCGCTCCAGGGCGCGAACTGCACGATGGCGGCCGGGGCGATGCTCGCCCGCCTGGGCTACGGGATCGTGACCACCGGCTCCACCCTGCGCTCGCTCCAGGACGACCAGACAGGCGGGACCGGCATCAACGACCTCGCCATCGCCCTGTGGCGGGGCTATGGGGTCACGTTCCCCCAGGGCCTGATCCGGCCGGAGACCCTCAAAACCCTGCTGGCGGCCGGATACGGGGCCGTCGTCCAGGGCGACTACGCGAAGGTCCCACCGGCCCTCCGCCTCCAGAAGGACTTCACCGGCGGACACGCGATCTACCTCGACGGCTATTACGCGGGCAACCCGAGCCGCGGCATCCCCCCCGCCTACTACGTCATCGACCCGATCGGGCGCCCGAACTACGGCTACCAGGGCGACTGGTGGCCGGCATCGGTCGTCGACGACTTCGCGCTCTCCTGGGGCGGCGGCCGGGTCGTCGCGATGTGGGGCTTCCCGCCCGGCGGCACGGCACCCGATGTCGTCGGCCCCGACGTGCTGCCGATCCCGCTCGACACCGGTGGCGGCGCGGTCGCGAGCCCGTCGCCTGGGCCCAGCGGCTCGCCGTCGCCCAGCGGGTCGGCAGAGCCGAGCGGCTCGCCGTCGCCGGTCTCCTCCGCCCCGATCATCAGCCCGGTGTTCCACCCCGGTGACATCTCCGTCGTGCTGCCGACCGGATCGCCACCCATCGATGGAGGAGCCCTGGGCAGCATGACCATGATCCCGGTCTTCGACATCTGCCTGACCGTGCCCAAGCCATCGGGCTGCCCGACAGGCATCGAGGCCGTGTTCGACACCGGTCCACCGCAGGTCCTGAAGCTGCCCCCCGCGCTGGCCGTCAACGTCGTGTTCGTCGATTCCGACCGGCCGGACATCGCGATCGTCGGCTTCACCGTCGACCCACCCGCAACGGCAAATGTCCGCTTCTGGACGGCGAGCGGCAGCCCGGCGACGGTCCAGTCGGCGTCGTCGATGTCGTCGATCACCCTCTTCGGCCAGACCGTCGTCCTCGCCCGCCTCGATGTCCATGCGGGCACGGCGTACCAGTTCCAGGTCGTCGCGGGGAGCGGCCCGAGCGCCGCATCGAGCCCGGTCGGGACGTTCACCACCGGCGACGGGGTGTCCCAGTTCGACGTGGCCGTCTCGTCGATCGCCTCGCCGACGATCAGGCTCACGACCGGCATCTCGCCGTACCTCCACCTCGCGCAGGACGCGTACGCCCAGCCCATGGTCCCGATCGCGCAGCTGGGCGGCGGGTCGTGCGCCGAGGCGGCCTCGTTCGGCGGCACGCCCTACTGCCTCGACCTCGGTGCATCGGCACCGGCTCCGGCGACGTGCACGCGCGCCGCGGTGACCTATGCATTGACCGGCATCGACGCCACCGGGGTCGTCGTCCGGGCGTTCCCGACCGTGTCCGGGACGGGCAGCGGCGGCGGGCTCACGCTCGACGGGGTGCTGGAGGCGAGCGGACCGGCCGGATCGGGCACGGTGAACGTCGGCTGCCTGACAAGCGGGATGACATACCAGATCGTGCTCGACGCGATCGGTGACAACCGCGGCATCCTCGCAACGAAGCAGCTGACCGCGCCGTAGGGGCCGTCCGAGGGCTGCCGAACAGCGAGGCTGCTCATCGGGCCGGCTGTGCCGGTTGCCCAGGGGGTGGTGACTGCGCCCGTTCCCCGGGCCGGCTGTGCCCGTTCCCCTGGCCGGCAAGCGGGAGGTGAGCGGCCACCGACATCCTTCCGGCATGGACGACGTGGGCATCGGCCGTACCCTGCGGACCCTCCGCCGGCGGCTCCGCCTGCGCCAGGGCGACGTTGCGGCGAGAGCCGGGGTGAGCCAGCAGGTGGTGTCCGTGCTCGAGACGGGCGGTCTCGAACGGGTCTCGATCCGGCGGGCACGTCGGATGGCGAGGGTCCTCGGGGCGGAGATCGTGGTCACGGTTCGATGGCGGGGCGCGGAGATCGACCGTGTCCGCGACGAGGCACACGCCCGCGTGGTCGGCGAGGTGGCGGCCATCCTCGAGGCCGATGGCTGGGTCACGGCGGCGGAGGTCACGTACGCCATGTACGGGGAACGGGGCTCGATCGATCTGCTGGCGTTCCACCCGGCCACCGGGACGCTGCTCGTGGTCGAGGTCAAGACCGAGATCGTCTCGGTCGAGGAGACGCTCCGACGCCACGACCAGAAGGTGCGGCTGGCCGGCAGGATCGCCAGGGAGCGCTTCGGCTGGGAGGCCCGCGAGGTGACGCGCCTGCTCGCCGTCCGCGACACACGCACGGCGCGGCGCCGGGTCGATCGTCACGAGGCGGTCTTCGCCCGCGCCTACCCGACCCGAGGATGGGCGGCACGGGCCTGGCTCGAGGCGCCGGCTCGGACGGCGGGCCTGCTGGTGTTCCTGCCAGATACCAAGGACCGTGGTGGTCGTCAGGGTTCTGCCACCGTGCGGAGGGTCCGTCGGCCCGATCCACGCTCGGCCGAGGTCTCCAGCCGGCGTCCAGGAGGCGAATCTCCGGACGAGCACCACGCTGCGTGGTAGGTGACAGGAGATCTTGCCCTCGAGACGGGTAGCACCACGCAGCGTGGTATGTGGCAGAAGGCTGAGGGCTGCGGGCAGGACCGCGGGCCTCTCGCGGGGTCGCGGCCGTCGACCGGCATCGTCCCCGAACGCGGCCCCCGAACGGGCGCCCCGGCTGCAGCCCCGAACGCGGCCCCGAACCGGCTCCTACCCCTCGAACATCACCACCTGGCGCGCGGCCTCGCCCGACCGGAGCCGGTCGAACGCATCCTCGAGGTCGGTCAGCGAGAGGCGCCGGTCGATCAGCCTGTCGATGGGCAGACGGCCGGCCAGGTAGGCCTCGGCATAGAACGGGAAGTCGATCGAGGCGACCGTCGATCCGTAGTTCGATCCCAGGATGCGGCGCCCGCCGTCCACGAACGGGTAGGGCGCGAAGCTCGCCGACTTGCCATACGAGGTGAGGCCGACCAGGACAGCGGTTCCGCCCGGCTGCAGCGCGCCGATCGCCTGCTCGATCGTCGCCTGCAGGCCGATGGCTTCGAACACGAAGTCAGGGCCGCCCTCGCCCGCAGCCTCGCGGATCGCGGTGATGGTGGCCTCCGGGTCCTTTGGGTCAGCCCGGACCAGGTGCGTCGCCCCCAGCGATTCGGCAAGGTTCGTCTTCGCCCGGTTCACGTCGACCGCGACGATCCGGCGTGCGCCGGTCAGCACCGCACCCATCACGCACGACAGCCCGACCCCGCCCAGCCCGATGACGGCCACCGTGGCTCCGGCGGGCACGTTCGCCGTCTTGATGACCGCTCCAACACCGGTGGACACGCCGCAGCCGATCAGCGCCGCCACCTCCGCCGGAACGTCGTCCGGGACCGGGACGACGGCGGTCGCCGGCACGACCTGCGCCCCGGCCATGGTGCCGATCGAGAGGTAGGCGAGCACCGGCGTGCCGTCGGCGCGGGCGAGGCGCGTCGTGCCGTCCGCCTGCATGTGGCGCAGCGACGGGGACCCGGTGCACAGCCACTGCCGGCCGCGCTGGCACTCCCGGCAGTGCAGGCACGGCGCGTACCACGACAGGGCCACGGATCGCCCGACAAGACCCGGATCGACTCCTTCGCCGACGGCCTCGACCAGTCCGGCGCCCTCGTGACCCATGACGATGGGGCCTGGCCGCTCCCAGTCGCCATCGCGGACGTGCAGGTCGGAGTGGCAGACGCCCGCTGCCGTCATCCGCACCAGCACCTCGCCCGCTCGCGGATCGTCGAGCGTGAGCGTCTCGATGGCCGTCGGCGTCCCGGCTCGCTCGATGACCGCCGCCATGATCTCTCGCATCCGATCGCCTCCTCGTCCCGGTGATGCCGACCGCGTGGCGTCAACGATGCGCCTTTCGGCGCCGTTCCGCGTCGTGGGGCGCCGTTCCACGTCGTGCGGCGCCGTTCCGCGCCGTTCGCCGCCGTTCCGCGTCCGCTACCCGGTGTTCTGGAGGCCCGCGGCGACGCCGTTGATCGTGGCGCCGATCACCTTCCGGAGTGCGGCCGCCTCGCCGGGATCGGCCCCCGGATCACGGAGCCGGCCCAGGAGCTCCACCTGGATCGCGGACAGCGCGTCCACGTACGGGCTGCGCAGCTCGATGGACCGGGCGAGGGTCGGGTGGCCGGCAAGCAGGCGATCCTGGCCCGTGATCAGCAGCAGCAGCCGGACGGAGCGCGCGTATTCGGCCTCGATCATGCCCCGGATCGCCGTCGCGCCCGGACCCCGGGCCAGGTCGGCGTAGCGGCGGAACGTGCCGAGGTCCGCCTTGGCGAGCGACAGCTCGGCGTTGTCGAGGACCGATGTGAAGAACGGCCAGCGGCGGTACAGGGAGGCCAGCTGCTCGACCGCCTCCGCGCCGCCGCGCGTCGCCACGGCGTCCAGCGCCGTGCCGAGGCCATACCAGCCGGGCAGGTTCGCGCGCGCCTGGGACCACGAGAACACCCACGGGATCGCCCGCAGCGAGGCCAGCCCGTCGTCGGGCGCGCCACCTCCCTGGGTGCGACCCGGCCGTGACGTGGGGCGCGACCCGAGGCCGAGACCGGCGATGAGATCGATCGGCGTCGCGGCGCGGAAAAAGGCCGCGAAGTCCGGCTGCTCCACGAGTGCGCGGTACGCCGCCCGCGAGACGGCGGCCAGCTCCGTCATGGTGATCGTGCCGGCCGCGGCAGCCTCGGCCGTTGCCTGCTCGTGCTCCGGCGTGGAGGCGAGGATCGCGGCGGCGGTCACCTGCTCGAGATGGCGCTGGGCGATCGTCCGGTCCGCGTAGTGCGCGGCGATGACCTCGCCCTGCTCGGTGAACTTGAGGTGGCCGGCCACCGAGCCCGGCGCCTGCGCGAGGATTGCGCGATTGGCCGGCCCGCCCCCGCGGCCGACGGCTCCCCCTCGGCCGTGGAACAGCGTGAGGCTCACGCCATGGTCCCGCGCCACCGCCACCAGCGCCTCCTGCGCCCGGTAGAGCTGCCAGTTCGCCGCCAGGAGGCCGCTCTCCTTGGACGAGTCCGAGTAGCCGAGCATGACCTCCTGCGAATTGCCCCGAGCCCGGAGGTGGGCGCGGTACCGGGGATCCGAAAGCAGCCCATCGAGGATCTCGCTGGCAGCCTCGAGCGCCTCGGCCGACTCGAGCAGCGGCACGACGTCGAGGACCGGGAGGGCGGCCGGCAGGTCCGCCAGCGCCGGTGCCGCTGCGCCGAACGTGCCCGGCACGGCTGCCCGGCGGGCGAGCTCCAGCACGTGTGCCACATCCTCGAACCCCGTCGTGAACGAGATGATGTATCGGCGGCACGCCTCCACGCCGAACCGCGCCTGGATCCGGGCGATCGCTCGGAACGTCGCGAGGACCTCGGCCAGCGGCACTCCCGGGACAACCTGGGTGTCCGGCCCCAGCCCCGCATCCAGGGCCCGAAGCGCCGCGCGGTGGACGGCCGAGTGCTGGCGGACCTCGAGCGAGGCGAGGTGGAACCCGAACGTCGCCAGCTGCCAGCGCAGGTCGGCGAGGTCGCCCCAGGCCACGCGCGCCAGGCCGTCGGCGGCCAGGGCTTCCTGGACCACCACCAGCTCCGCGTCCAGCGCTGCCGGGTCCGCGTACCTGCCGGACCGCGGCGCGGTCTCCCCGGTCAGGGCGGCGCGGGTCCGGCGCAGCCGCTCGGCGATGGCGCCCAGCCGCTGCCGGTACGGCTCCTCCGGAAACCGTCGCCGCAGCTGGCGCACCGTCTCGGGCAGCTCCTCGGCGTCCCGGGCGAGGGCGCTGCCGAGGGCCCGGTCCGCGTGGTCGGGTGCCACGCGCGCCGCGATCGTCTGCATCAGGCGGGCGGCCACGGCCTCGTAGCCGCGGAGCAGGTGGTCGGCCTGGAGGCGCGCGGTGTGGAGCGTGGTGTCCGAGGTCACGCCCGGGTGCCCGTCGCGGTCGGCGCCGATCCACGATCCGAAGCGCAGGATCGCGACGGCCGTCACGGGTCGGGCGCCGCTCCGGCCGGTGTCGGTGGCGAGGGCAGGGTCCGGGCGCGCCGGGTCCGGGAGCGCCGGGCCTTCGAGCGCGGGGTCCGGGAGCGCCGGCTCGGTGCCCCGGTCCGCCCCGCGGTCCCGCGCCCGGTCCGCGGCCCGGTCGAGCGCGCGCTGGAAGCCCGGCACCACGGTGAACAGCGTCTCGTCGAAGATCGCCAGCGCGGATCGGACCTCGTCCAGGGGCGCCGGCACGACCGCGCGCAGGTCGCCCGTGTGCCACAGGATCGTGATCTCCTCGCGCAGCTGCCGCCGCAGGTCCGCGTCCTCGTCGGGTGTCGTCAGCGGGTCGTCGAGGCTGTCGAGCAGTCGTCTGATCCGCCGCAGCGCGACCAGCAGCGTTCGCCGGCGGGCCTCGGTTGGATGCGCGGTGAGGACGGGATGGACGACGACCCGGCCCAGCATCGCCTCCACCTCCTCGCGGTCGTGGAGCCGCAGCAGCTGGTCAACGGCATCGGCGATCGAGTCGTCGATCGCGCGGCCGCGTGCGCGTCGGGCACGGGTGCGAAGGGTCCGGATGCGCTGCCGCTCCTCCGCGAGGTTCACGAGCTGGAAGTAGAGGGTGAATGCCCGAGCGACCAATTCGGCGCGGGCGAGGTCCAGCGCCCCGATCTCCGCCGTCAGCCGCCGGCGTTCGACGTCCGGCTCGACGCGGGCCTCGGGATCACCTCGCCGCAGGGCGATCGTGCGCCGGCGGATTCGCTCGACCAGCGCGAACAGGTCGGGTCCGGCCTGTTCCGCGATCACCTGGCCAAGCAGCGCTCCGAGCAGGCGCACCTCGTGTGCCAGCGGATCGCGTGTGCGCCTGATGCCGGGACCCGGCGGCTCGGCGGCAACGGCCGGGAACCTGGGGCCGGGACCCCGGACGGCCGGGGGGCGCGTGGGACGGCGATCGTGGGCTGGCACCTGATAAGGATGGCCGACCGCGGCGGACCCGTCACCCCTGGCCGGGTTACGGTTCGACGACAAGGGCACCCTCCCGGTACCCGCCCGCAACCGTTTTCGGTAGCGGCGAGGCCTACGCTTGTATCGTGGTCGTCATGTCGATGCTCGAACACGAGGACGGTGCGCCGCGGGCAGCCGTGCCCGGCGTCCAACCCTCCGGCGGCCGTGCGGACGCAGCCGTGCCCGGCGTCCAACCCTCCGGCGGCATCGCTCGTCCTGCCGCGGACGGCGATCCCGGCGCCCAGCTGCGCTTCCTGTACGAGACCCTCCGGCTCGCGACGACGGCGAGCACCTGGGAGGAGCTGCTCGCGACGGTGGTCGATGGGACACGCGACGCGCTCCGTGCCAACGTGTCCTCGCTGTACCTGCTCGATCGCGACGGGGCGATGCTCACCCTCGGGGCGACGACCGGGCTCGACCGGCACCAGATCGGCCGGGCCAAGGTCCCGTTCGGCGAGGGGATCACGGGACGCGTGGCTGCCTCGCGCCTGCCGATGGTCATCCCGGACGTCCGCGCGGAGCGCCGGTTCCTGTGGGTCCGCGGCCTGGACCAGCGCCGGTTCGTCGCCACGATGCTGTCCGTTCCCCTCACCTGGAGCGACCAGGTGGTCGGCGTGCTCAACGTCCAGACGGAGGAGCGACGCGACTTCACGCCCGCCGACGTGGATCACCTGTCGGCGATCGCCGATCTGCTCGCCGGCATCGTCGAGAAGGGCCGCCTCCAGCGCGAGGCCGAGGCGCAGGTCGAGCAGCTCAAGGCGCTCGACCAGGCGCGCAGCGAGCTGATCGCCCTCGTGACCCACGAGCTGCGGACGCCCCTCGCGGTCGTTCGCGCCTACGCGGACCTCATGGCGGAGGAGCCGCCGCTCATCGGGCGGTCGTCGCGCGACATGGAGCGTCGCGCCACGCGGGCCGCCTGGCACCTCGGCACTCTCGAGCAGATCGACAGGCTCAACCGGCTGGTGGATTCGATCCTCGAGTCGGTGCGCGTCGTCCCGGACCAGGCCCCGGAGCTCCGGACGGTGGACCTCGACGCGACGGTCGGCGAGCTGCTCGCCGAGCTGGCGCCGCTGCTGCACCGGCACCAGGCGACGCTCATCCGGTCGCCGAGCCTCCACGCGCTCGCCGACCCGGGCCGCCTGCGACAGGTGATGGAGCACCTCCTCGAGAACGCCGTCAAGTACGCCCCGCCGGACTCCCGGGTGGGAATCGAGTGGATGCTGGTCGAGGGCGTGGTCCGGATCGCCGTCACCGACGAGGGCCCGGGGATCCCGCCGGAGTGGCGCGAGCGGATCTTCGAGCCGTACGCCCGGCGCGAGACGCACACGGCGCGCGGGTCCGGCATCGGGCTCTATGCGGCGCGGCGCCTCGCCGAGTCGATGGGCGCACGATTGTGGTGCGAGCCGGCGCCCACCGGGGGAGCGAGGTTCGTCCTCGCCCTGCCCGCCGCGGTCGCCGTCTGAGGGAAGGAGCAACAGCCCACGTGATCGGTACCAGACCCCTGCGCATCCTGGTGGTCGACGACGACCCGGCGATGGTCGGCGCGATCACCGCGCTCGTCGGGACGGAAGGCCACCAGGTCATCACCGCCTACGACGGCCTGACCGCGGTGAAGCGGTTCCGCGAGGAGCGGCCCGACCTCGTGCTGCTGGATCTCGCGATGCCCGGGCCCGACGGGTTCACCGTCATCGGCCAGCTGCGCGCGACCGGCAACGTTCCCGTGCTGGTCGTGTCCGGCGAGAGCGCCGAGGCGGCCAAGGTCAAGGCGCTGGGCATCGGGGCGGACGACTACCTGGTGAAGCCGTTCGGCAAACGGGAGCTTCTGGCCCGCATCTCGGCGGTGATGCGTCGCGTGGACCTCGCCGGGACCAGGCCGCGCCGGACCGGGCGAGGGGCCCCTGGGCGTCCTGACGGCCGGGTCGCTGACGCTGGAGCCGGCGCGCCACGATGCGCGCGTGGGGGAGACCGGCCTCAGTCTCACGCCGACGGAGTTCCGACTGCTGGAGGCGCTCGTCCGCGCGGGCGGCGATCTCGTGGCGCACCACCGGCTGGCGCGCGCCGGCTGGCCGGCCGAGCCGGACCCGGATCTCCTGTGGCTCAAGCCGCACCTGGCCCGCCTGCGCTCGAAGCTGGAGGCGGTCGGCGGTCCGAGGATCGTGGCGATTCGCTCGGTCGGCTACCGGATCGAGGCGGACGAGTCGGCCTGAGAGCGCGATCAGGGGGACGCGGCCATGGCCCGGTCGCCGGCGGCGAGGGGGCCGGTCGCCGGCCCGTGACCAGGGCGGGCCGTCGGCCAGCGGGGGTGCGCGCCGCGGGGACAGCGGCGGCGCCGCGACCAGCGGCGACCGCCGGGGGGGCTGGCGTGGGGCTGCGCCGGGAGCCGACCGCCTGTTCTGGGCACTCGCGATCCGCGCGCCGATACCGCCGATCTTGTCATCCACCAAGGAGCGTGGTGGTAGTCAAGGTTCTGCCACGTCACGTGACGAGAGACGTGGCGGTCCACGCACGAGCCGGGGCGCTGGGTGATCCCGATGACCGGTTTCGACACGCCGAACCAGGGCATCGGCTGACGGCCACCAACCGCAGTGGTAGGTGACAGGCGAACCGGGCCGATCGCTGCGCAGCACCAACCTTGTTGGTAGGTGGCAGGACTCCGCACCCGGGTCGGCCGAGGTGGCGGGGCGGGCCGAGTGGGCCGAGCCGAGGTGGCAGGCCGGGACGGAGACTCGAGGTGGCGGGTTGACGCCACTCTCATTGAGGTCCGGGCCGGGACGGAGACTCGAGGCGGCTCCGGGCGCGTCGGGCGAGAAGTGCCTCGGGAATCGAAACGGCCCCGGGGCGTGGCCGGGGCCGAGTCGTTGTGGTGCGGACGATCGAGCGTCCGATGGGGTGCCGAGCGTCCGACGGGCGCGAAACCCGCCGGCGTGGCCGCGCGAAGCGACCCGGGGCGCCTCCCTGGATCAGGCAGCCGCTGCCGCAGCGCGACCGCTGGCGTCGTGAACGGCGTCCGCACACGAGATGCGGCAGCCGCGAGCGTCGCGCCCGGCCATCGGCGAGAAGTGGAACCAGCCCTCGACGCCGTTCGCCGCGGAGTGGCGGAGGCGACACCCGCAGGCCGAGCAGGTCACGGGGCCACCAAGCGTTCCGGCGGCTTCTGCGATGCCGCTGGTGTCAAATGCGGGGGATGTCATGGTCGGTGTCCTCCCGTTGCGAGGCGGACCGGCGCGGACGCCGGTTGGAGCAGTTCGACGGGCCTGGACCGGACCCGTTCAGGACGGCGATTTCGGACAGCGATCCGAGGATGCATCGTGCGTCGACGGCCACCGCTGGTGCGACATCGATCAGGCGACGGCCCGGTTACGGTTCGGTTGCGCCTCGGCAGGTGGCTCTGCCCCGATCGGAGGCCCCGAGCCGATGGAGTCTGCCGCTGCGGCGACGCCCGCCGGCTCGACGAGCCAGACGTCGGCATCCGTCGCCTCGCCGTTATCGAGGAGGCGGGCCGCGAGGGTCGACCCGGCGTCGCGGTGCGCCGCGAGCAGGCGTCGCAGCTCGGCGACCAGGCCGTGCCCGTCGGGTCGCGAGGCTGCTTCCCGGAGCCGCACCGCGCGCACGCTGGGCGCATGGAGCGCGGCCAGGTGCCGGCCAGGCGGATCCCACAGGTAGGCACGACCGCCGGTCATCCCGGCACCGAAGCTCTGGCCCACCGGACCGAGGACCACCACGGTTCCGCCGGTCATGTACTCGCACCCGTGCGGCCCGATGCCTTCCACGACCGCTTCCGCGCCCGAGTTGCGGATCGCGAACCGCATCGCGGCTCGCCCGACGATGTGGAGTCGGCCGCCCGTCGCCCCGTAGAGGCAGGTGTTACCGGCCAGGGTGAAAGCGGTTGAACCGAACGCGTGACCGGACGCGTGACCGGCCGCGGGGTTCGACGCGTCGCCGGTCGGCTCCCCGGTCCCGGAGCCCGCTCCGGGCCGCACGATCAGCGTGCCGCCCGAGAGTCCCTTGCCCACGTAGTCGTTGGCCGTCCCCTCGAGGACCAGGGACACGCCGTCGCACACCCACGCCCCGAAGCTCTGGCCCGCGGCGCCCGCCAGGGCCAGCTGCACCGGCCCCTCGATCTCGCCGCGCCGGATGGCACCCGTGATCCCGGCACCGAACGAGCGATCGGCCGTCGTCACGCGCAACGCCGACGCGGAGGGCAGGACCGGCGGTTCCAGCGAAGGAGCCGGCCCGGCCGGCACACCCTGCCCGCCCTGCCCGCGGAGCGCCGTGACGAGCCGCTCTTCGAGCGGGGACGCCGCGGCCCGGGCGAGATCGCGCGACGCCGACCACGGGGCCTCGCGCCGCGATGCCGACGCCGCCCACCGCGGGGCCAGCAGCGTCCCGAGGTGCACCGTTGATCCGGTCCCTTCGTGCAGGTATCGCCGCCCCTCGCCGACGACCTCGGCCACGGATCGCGCGCCCACGTCCGCGAGTGCCACCCGGAGATCCTCGGCAAGGCGAAGGAAGAACCGCGTGACCATCTCCGGGGTTCCGGTGAACTTCGCCCGGAGGTCCTCGCGTTGGGTCGCGATCCCGGTTGGACACGTGTCGAGGTGGCACTGGCGCGCCATGTCGCAGCCGATCGCCACGACCGCCGCCGTCCCGAACGCGAACTCCTCGGCGCCGAGCAGGGCGGCGGCCAGCAGATCCCGGCCCGTCTGGAGCCCGCCGTCGGCGCGCAGCGTCACGCGGTCCCGGAGGTCGTTGCGCATCAGCGACTGGTGCACCTCGGCCAGGCCCAGCTCCCAGGCCACGCCGACGTGCTTGATCGAGGACAGCGGCGACGCCCCCGTGCCGCCGGCGTGACCGGAGAGATGGATGTAGTCCGCGCCGGCCTTGGTCACGCCCGACGCGATCGTGCCCACCCCGCGCGTGGCGACGAGCTTGACGCCGATCCGGGCCGTCGGGTTGATCGCCCGGAGGTCGGCGATCAGCTGGGCGAGGTCCTCGATCGAGTAGATGTCGTGGTGCGGCGGCGGGCTGATCAGTGCCTGGCCGGGCTGGGCCCGTCGCAGCGACGCGATGTACGCGGTGACCTTGCGACCCGGCAGCTGCCCGCCCTCGCCGGGCTTGGAGCCCTGGGCCATCTTGATCTCGAGCTGCCCGGCCCGGGCGAGGTACTCTGCCGTGACGCCGAAGCGCGCCGAGGCAACCTGCTTGATGTGGGCATCCGTCGCCCGTCCGTCGGCGTCGGGGGCATACCAGGCCGGATCCTCGCCGCCCTCGCCGGTGTTGGCGGAGCCGCCGATGGACTGGATGCCGAGCGTCAGCACCCGGTGGGCCTCGGGCGACAGCGCGCCGACGCTCATCGCGCTCACCACGAAGCGGCGCGCGATCGACCGGGCATCCTCGACCTCGTCGAGCGGCGCCACGGCCGTCCCGTGCGGCCTCCTGATCGCGAACCCGTCGCGGATCACGGCGGCGCTGCGCGCAAGGCCGGAGCGATAGCGGGCGAGCGCCGCATGGGCGTCGTCCCCGGACGTGGCGAGGTCCTGCACCGCCCCGGCGATCGCCGGGTTGTACAGGTGCAGCTCCCCGTCTCCCCGGAAGCGGGCAAGACCCGGGTCCGGCAGGCGGTCCGGCCGCGCGGCGGCAGCCAGGGCGCGGGCCGCTCCGATGCGCTGAAGCTGGATCGCGCCGAGGTCGGCGGCCTCCAGGCGCCCGGGCCACGCGGCGGCGGCCGGGAAGCAGCGCGCCACCACCGTCGGACCGAGCTCGACCGTCTCGAACAGCTGCCCGCCGATGTAGCTCGCGACGGTCGAGATGCCCATCCGGGCCAGCACCTTGCGAAGCCCGGCATCGAGGGCCGCGATGATGTTGGCGCAGGCATCGGTCGGGGTCACGTCCTCGCTGCCGCGCGCGCCGGCCTGCTCGCGGGCGAGCTCCAGGAGCAGCCGCGGATGCACGACGGTGGCGCCGGCCGCGACGGCCATGGCGAGGCCGTGGACGTCCAGCACGTCACCGGCGTCGAGCACGATGTCCGTGCGGCCACGGAGCCCCGCCTCGGCCAGCGCGGTGTGGACCGCCCCGGCTGCGAGAACGGACGGCACGGGCAGGCGGCCGCCGTCCAGGCTGGCTGCCGAATCGGAGAGGACGAGGACCTCGGCGCCGTGCCGGGATGCCTCGAGGCCGGAGGCCCCCAGTCGGTCCAGCGCGGCGGCAAGCCCCGCATTGCCCGCCACCTCCGACCATGTCGCATCGAGCCGGCGCACGGCCCGGAGTGGCACCCGCGAGCGTTCCCGGACGGCGTCCAGCAGGCGCCCGCACTCGACGACGACCGGGCGCTCGAGGCGGATCGTGGTGGGGCCGGTGGGGATGCCACCGAGGAACGGTGGCCGCCGGCCGAGCTCCACCCGCAGGTCCATGACGGCGCGCTCGCGCTCGGGATCGATCGGTGGGTTGGTGACCTGTGCGAACGCCTGCCGCAGGTGGTCGGTGACCGGCCGTGTCATGCGGCCCAACCCGGCGAGCGGGGTGTCGTCGCCCATGCTCCACAGCGGCTCGTGGGCGTCGAGGGCCATGGTCCTGACGTCGAGTCGGAGCCTTTCGGCGTCGAGCCCGAACAGCAGCCGCAGGCCGGGGGCGGTCGGCGCGGCGACCGGCGGGGCGGTGACCGCCACGGCGATCGGAGCGGTCATGACCGCCACGGCATCCTCGCCGTCCCGGAACGTCTCCCGTGGTGCGTCGTGAAGAGGCAGGCGGCGCAGGACCCAGGACTTCGCGTCGGCGTCCATCAGGATCCGGCCGGCCGCCGGATCGACCAGCAGCAGCTCCCCCGGTGCGAGCCGGCCGGACCGCACGATCTCGGCCGGATCGAACGGTACGGCCCCGGCCTCCGAGGCCAGCGCGATCAGGTTGTCGCCGGTCACGGACCATGCCGCGGGCCGCAGCCCGTTGCGATCGAGCAGGGTCCCGACGCGCCGGCCATCGCTGAACACGAACGCCGCCGGCCCGTCCCAGGGCGCGACGAAGCCCGAGATCCGGCGCCGGAACGCCGCCGCGGCCGGGTGCGGCGTGCGGCGGAGCGATGGCGCCTCCGGCACGAGTGCCAGCAGGGCGGCCTCCAGGGACCACCCGGTGCACGTCATCAGCTCGAGCGCCTCGTCCAGGGATCGTGAGTCGGAGACGTCCGGGGAGAGAAGGGGACCCGCGCCACGCAGGCGATCCGCGGCCGTCCGGCGACGCGACGGGACCCCGCCGTCGTGCTCCCGGCCGCGGATGGCTTCGCGATTACCGCGGACGGTGTTGACCTCGCCGTTGTGGGCCACGAACCCGAACGGCTGGGCCAGCGCCCACACCGGGTGCGTGTTGGTGGCGTATCGCTGGTGGAACACCGCGAGCGGCACCTCCATGGGTGCCGTGAGATCCGGGAACAGGTCGGCCAGGCGATCGCCGGCCGCGAGGCCTTTGTAGACGACGGTCCGGGACGAGGCCGACACGACGGCGAATCCATCGATCCCGGCGGAGCGGGCCATCGCCTCGGCACGGCGTCGGGCACAGACGAGACCCAGCTCGAAGTCGGTGTCGGGCATGTCGGACGGTCGGCGCACAAGGGCATGGAGCACCCTGGGCAGCGACGCCACCGCCTCCCGGCCGAGCGCGGCGGGCTCCACGGGAACCGGACGCCAGGCAGGCGCCGGAAGGCCTTCGGCCGCGAGGGCGTCGGCGACGAGCGTCCTGCCGTCCCGGGGCCGGTGCCGGGGTGCGAACACCGTGAGGACACCCGGCCGCTCTCCGGCGAGACCCCGCGGATCGATCACGTCCATCACGGATCGCGAGAGCGGGAGGAGGATCCCGGCTCCGTCGCTCGAGGCGCCGTCTGCGGCAAACGCTCCCCGATGCCCCAGCGAGGCGAGACCGCCCAGCGCGAGCGCCAGGACCCGCGACCCGGATCGGCCCCCGGCGTCCGCGACGAAGCCCACCCCGCAGGCATCGTGCTCGTAGCGTGCGTCGTAGAGCGCGGGCTCCGTCCGCCGGGAGGAGCTGCGCCGGGGCTGTGGGCCTGCTGTTCGGGTCATCGCTCGATTCCCTGGTCAGACCTGGTAGGCGACTTCGCCGTGGACGGAAAGGTCGAGGCCGACCTCCTCCTGCTCGGCCCGGACGCGCAGCCCGAGGAGGAGATCCACGACCTTGACGATCACGAACGTCGAGACCACTGCATACCCGGTCGTCGCGCCGACCGCGACCAGCTGGGTCACCACCTGGCCCGGGTTGCCGTCGATCAGGCCGCGCCCCAGCGCGTTGATCGCGGTCGTCGCGAACACGCCGGTCACGACGGCGCCGAACATGCCGCCGACGCCGTGCACCGCGAACACGTCGAGTGCGTCGTCGATCCGCAGTCGCTCCCGGAGAAGCGTGGCGCTGTAGCAGATGAGCCCGACGGCGAGCCCGATCACGAGGGCGCCACCGGCAGTCACGAAGCCCGATGCGGGGGTGATCGCAACCAGGCCGGCGACTGCGCCGCACGCGGCTCCCACCACGCTGACCTTGCCCTTGTGGATGTAGCTCGCCAGCACCCAGGTGATCGTCCCGGCGCCCGCGGCGGTGTTGGTGACCAGCAGGGCGTTGGCGGCCAGGCCGTTGGCGCCCAGCGATGAGCCGGCGTTGAAGCCGAACCAGCCGAACCACAGCAGGCCCGCTCCGAGCACGGTCATCGGGATGTCATGCGGCTCGCGGCTCTCGCCGTTGACGGCGCGATGGCCGATCACCAGCGCAACGATCAGCGCGGACACGCCCGACGAGGCATGGACGACGGTGCCGCCGGCAAAGTCGAGCGCGCCGAGCCTGTTCAGCCAGCCGTCGGACGCCCAGACCCAGTGCGCGATCGGGGAGTACACGAACACCGACCACAGGATCGTGAACAGGACGAAGGCGCCGAAGCGCTTGCGCTCGGCGAACGCGCCCGTGATCAGGGCCGGGGTGATCGCGGCGAACATCAGCTGGAAGGCGGCGAACAGGACGAACGGGATCGTCGTGCCGTAGGTGGCATCCGCCCCCAGGCCCACGTGCATGAACCCGACGTAGTCGAGCCCGCCGATCAGGCCGAGCCCGCCGACATCCTTTCCGAACGCCAGCGAGAAGCCGACCAGGACCCACACCACGCTCACCAGGGCCAGGCCGAAGAAGCTGTGCATGATCGTGGACAGGACGTTCTTGCGGCGGACGAGGCCGCCGTAGAACAGCGCGAGGCCCGGCAGCATGACCATGACCATGGCCGTGGCGACCAGCATCCAGGCCGTGTCGCCCGAGTCGATCTGCCCGCCGTCGGCCGCGGCCACGGCGCTCGGCAGGGCTGCCAGCAGTGCCACGGCGGCGAGGCCGCCGTACATCAGTCGTCGCCCGATCCGCATCGCTCGACTCGCCTCCCATGTGCGCCGCTGCGGCCGGGACCGCATCCGGGTTCAGGGGAGGGTGGGCGCCAGTCCCGGCCGGGTCAGCCCGCCCGAGTGGTCCGGTGGGGATGCATTTGGGTGGCAGGGGTTGCGAACCGGTTGCGCCAAGTGCACGCTCGCTGTCGACGTGTGCCACACGCCGGTGGAGCCGGGGCGCACGGTCCCCGGCGCGCGGTCGCCAGGGGCACGGTCCCCCGGCGCCGTCCGCGACAGGCCGCCGTCCGCTACCGGCTGCCGGGCGCGATCGTGATCCCGGATCGCCGGACGACCAGCCCGGCGGTCGTGCCCTGGATCAGCAGCGTGATCAGGACGACGCCGTAGACCGCACCCGTGAGCAGGTCTCGATTGGGCAGCCCGATGGGCAGGGCAAGGGCGAGCGCGATGGCTACCGCGCCGCGCAGGCCGGACCAGAACATCACGTGCAGGAACGCGAGCGGAAGAAGGCTCGGTCGCGGCAGGGCGCGCTCGCCACCACCGATGATCACGTAGACGACGAACGCGCGTGCCGCGGTGATCGCGATGAACCCCGCGAGGATGATCGGCGCCGCACGGACGAGCTGGTCGGGGCTGATGACCAGCCCCATCAGCAGGAACGTGACCGCCGTCAGCATGAACGCGACGAACTCCCACACGATGTCCAGCGCCACCCGCGTGCGTGCGCTGAGCGGCTGCGGGGCGATCTCGTTGCCGAGCACGATCCCCACGATCACGGTCGCGATGATCCCCGACTCGTGCAGCCGGTCCGCGAGCAGGTAGGTGCCATAGGCCGCGACGACGGAGATCGCGAGCTCGATCAGGTGGTCGTTCGCGGCCCGCATCAGGCGATGTGACACGAGGCCCGCGACGATCCCGATCACGACGCTCGAGACGACCGTGACCGCGAACGACAAGGCACCCGCGGTCAAGGTGACGGGCTCGCTGAGAGCGCGCAGCGCGATGGCGAACAGCACCACACCCGTACCGTCGTTGAGCAGGCTCTCGGCCTCGACGGCGGTCGCCAGCCGGCTGGGCGCCCCGAGCCGCTTGAACAGGGCGACCACCGCTACCGGGTCGGTGGCCGAGATCATCGCGCCCAGCACGAACGCCAGGGAGAAGTCCAGCCCGGTCGTCGCCGAGACGACGACCGCGACGACGCCGGCCGTGATCAGCACTCCGGGCGCCGCGAGCACCACGACGATCCCGATCGTCCGTCGCAGCTCGCCGAGGTTGATCTTGTATGCGGCCTCGAACACCAGGCCCGGCAGCAGCACCGCGAGGATCAGGTCCGGGGTGATCTGGACCTGGCGGTTCGGGAACAGGACGGAGATCCCCAGACCGGCCAGCACGAGCGCCACCGAGTAGGGGATCGCGCTGCGGCGGGACAGCAGAGCGACAGCGGTCGCGACGACCACCAGGCCGACGAACAGCTCGATCGCCAGGAAGCCGCCACTTGAGTCAGTCATCGAGCCTCCGTCAGCCGGCGGCGATCGCGCGCCGGAGACATGAGCGTAGCCGAGCGGCGCGGCCTCGGCGCGCCATGCGGACGCTCCGCGATCCCGGTCGGCGCTCCGGAGGTACGCTGTCGGCCCTAACCGGATCGGAGGCAAGCATGGATCTTGGGCTGGACGGCCGGCGCGCGCTCGTCGGTGGCGGTGGATCGGGGCTCGGTGGCGGCATCGCCGACGTCCTCGCGGCGGAGGGCGCGCGTGTCGCGGTCATCGGTCGCACAGGCGATCGGATCGATGCGGCGGCCGAGCGCCTTCACGGCGTCGGCGTCGTCGCGGATCTCTCCTCGCCCGATGGACCGGCCTCGGCGGTCGAAGCCGCCGTGGCGGCGATGGGCGGCCTGGACCTGCTGGTCGTCAACACCGGCGGCCCGCCCGGTGGGACCTTCGAGGCCGTCAGCGAGTCGCAGTGGGAGGAGGCCATCGCCGGCACCCTGCAGTCGACCCTGCGCCTGATCCGGGCCGCGCTGCCCCACCTGCGCGAGGGCCGCGATCCATCGATCCTGGTGGTCGTGTCCTCCTCGGTGCGCCAGCCGATCCCGGCCCTGATCACATCCAACGTCCTGCGACCCGGCCTCGTCGGGCTGATCAAGTCCCTGACCGCCGAGATCGTGCCGATCCGGATCAACGGCGTCGCGCCGGGGAGGTTCGACACCGACCGGGTCCGCTTCCTGGACGGCAAGCGAGCCGATGCGGCGGGTGTGTCGACCGAGGAGATCGCACGACGGGCCCAGGCCGGGATCCCGCTCGGTCGCTACGGCGAAGCCGTGGAGCTGGGCCGGGTCGGTGCGTTCCTGCTGTCTCCGGCCGCATCGTTCGTGACCGGTGCGATCGTGCCCGTGGACGGCGGAATGGTCCGCGCCCTGCCGTAACCGGTGGTGCGGCCGAGCCCGCCGCGCCGGAATTGCGGCCGAGCCCGCCGCCCGGCTGAGCCCGCCGCGCCGGAATTGCGGCCGATCCCGGCGCGCCCGAATTGCGGCCATATACGCGCCTGGCGAAGCCCGCCGCGCCCGAATTGCGGCCATATACGCGCCTGGCGAAGCCCGCCGCGCCCGAATTGCGGCCATATTCGCGCCTGGCGACTATTGGGCACGGACTTCCGGTCAGGTAGTCACCAGCAGCGTGAATGCCAGCATCGGCGGCCGCGCCGAGCGTGGCACTCGCGCCCGCCGTGGACGAACAGTCACCTCGCGACTATCTGGCCCACCTGCCCGGGTCGGGCTGACCAGCGCTCCAGGCAGAACGCTCACCCGCCCCGACCGGCGTCGCCCTGGGCGGTTCCGGGTCGTGGCCAGGTGAACAGCACGGCTGACCCGCGGCCGTCTGCGCCGCGTCCCACCTCGAGCTCGGCGCCGCAGGCCAAAGCCTCCGCGCGCATGTCCGCGAGTCCCCGCCGGCCGCTGCGCGCCGCGGCTGCCTCGTCGATCGGCGGTCCGTCGGCGTCATCCTCGATCGCCAGCCGGACGGCACTCGGCCGCACCCGCACGGACACCGTGGTCACGGCCCCCGGTGCGTGGCGGACGACGTTGTCGAGCGCCAGCTGGGCGATCCGGAACGCAGCGCGCTCGACCTCGCGGGGTGGGCGCGCCTGCGCAGCCCCGGGTGTCGCAGGCCCGGGCGCCGCCTCGTCCGCAGCCCCGGGCGCCGCCTCGTCCCCGGCTCCGGTTGCCGGCCCCGGGCCCGACCCGCCACCCGTCGTCGCATCGCCCGCAACGTTGTCGTCGGCGACCACGATCTCGACACGCACCGTCGAGCGCTCCTCCACGCGTTCGGCCAGCCACTCGACCCCGGCCAGCAGCCCGATCTCCTCGAGCACGATGGACCTGCGCGCTGCGAGCAGCGACTCGACGTCGTCGACCGTCGTTCGCAGGTCTGCCGCCAGTCGCTCGACCGTGCCGCCGGCTTCCGCCTCCGCCAGTGCACGGCGAAGCGACGGCAGGACATCGGCATGGAGATCGGCGGCCAGCCGGCCCCGTTCCGACTCTGCCGCCTCCGCACGACCCGCCTCGCGCCCTGGTACGAGCTCGTCCACGAAGACCTTCAGTGCCGACAGGGGACCACCGGCTCGGCCTTCGCCCCGATCGCCCCCGGACCGACGGTGTGCCCCGGCGCGATCCACGGCGTCGCCCGCCAGCCGCGCGCGCGTCCGGAGGAGTGCGGGCCGGAGATCGCGGACGAGACCGATGGCCGCGAGCGCCCCCATCGCCGCCAGCCACACCCACTCCGGCAGGCCACCGGTGTCGGCGCCCAGGGTCCGCCGGACGAGGTTGCCGACCAGGACCGCGGCGAGCACCAGCACCGTGCCCCATGCCGCCGCCGCGATCAGGCGGGGCGTCCGGTGACCAGCGGTGGCATAGGCCGCGGCGACGACCGGCGGCACGACAAGCGCCACGACCAGGAGGGCATCGAGCAC
The DNA here is from genome assembly GCA_963849495.1 of uncultured Chloroflexia bacterium. Lineage (GTDB taxonomy): Bacteria > Chloroflexota > Limnocylindria > Limnocylindrales > CSP1-4 > CAIXZV01. Next base: position 139,739 of record CAWKHN010000022.1, read on the forward strand.
GGCCTCGCCCTGGCCAGGATGGGCCGCGCGCACCGTCCGGCTGAGGCCCACAGCGCCCAGCGCGGCGGCCATCGTCCCCACGATGGTCGCGGACCAGCCCAGGGTCGGCGCCCAGCTGCGCGTCAGGGCCAGCACGACGAGCGCGCCGATCCCCCACAGGTGCGGCACCAGGTCGGACGGCGTCGGGTCGGGAGCGCCGAATGGGTTGGCCAGGCGGATGATCAGGGATCCGCCGACGAGCGCGGCGGTGGCCACGGAGGCGAGGCCCAGCGCGCGGGTCACGGCCGGGGTTTCTCGGCCACCCAACCCTCGCGCATGGCGAGGACCGCCAGCTCCGTGCGCGACAGCACCCCGTAGCGGTCGAAGAGGCGGCGCAGGTGGCTCTCGACGGTCTTCTCGGTCACCCCCAGCTGCGCCCCGATCTCGTCGTTCGAAGCGCCGGCGCACACCGCCGTCAGCACCTCGATCTCCCGGTCGGACGGCCGTCGCGGCGCGGTCCGGACGGCGCGCAGCATCGACGCCGAGAACGCCGTCCCGCCCCCGGCCGCGGTGCGGATGGCGTCGAGGACCTCCGACACCTCGCTGGTCTTGAGCAGGTATCCGGCCGCGCCGCGCTCGAAGGCCGTGCGGATCAACGGCGGCTGGTCGAAGCTCGACAGCAGCAGGACGGCGGGACCTCCCGGCCCGACCAATTCCAGGAGACGCAGGCCCTCGGCCTCGCCCGCGAGCTGGACGTCGCTCACGACGACATCGGCGGTCACCGACCGTGGACCAGTGACCAGCGCCAGCGCCTCGTCAAGCGTCCGCGCGGTCCCAGCCAGGGCGAGATCCGGGGCCGCCCGCACGGCTGCCGCAATCGCGTCGAGGATCGCCGGGTGATCGTCCACCAGGAGGATCCGGATCGGCTGCATTCCCACCCTCGCAGCCTAGCGCGACGCGGCGCTCGCGCGAAGGCCCCGGCGCAGGGCGGCCGAGGCACGCCCGTTGCGGGATTCCCCGCATACTCCGGGTGACGAGAAGAAGGGGGACATGGACGACCAACCGACAGAACCGATCGCGTCGCCGGGTTCACCGGAGCCGGACTCTGGCGATGGGGGACCCGGCAGGACGACGCGTCCCGCGACCGACGCGGGCGGACCCTCTTCACTCGAGCCGCCCCCCGGGCCGCAGCCGCCCGGCCCGGCCGGAGGACCTGCAGCCGGGCCACCGGGACCGCCGCCGCCTCCACCTCCGCCGGTCCCGGTGCCGATCGTCGGCTGGACGCTCCCGCCCGACCTTGCCCGCCCGACGATCCAGGTCGGATCGGTCATCGGTCGCAGCTTCGACACCTTCGGCCGCGAGTGGTCGCTGTTCCTCGTCCTCGCCGCACCCGCCGCCCTGGGTGCGCTGCTGGAATCGCTGATCACGGGGGGCATGAGCAGGCCGGCCGCGGGAGCCCTGCCGAACCTCAACAGCGTGCCGCCCGCGATCGGGGCTGCGCTGCTCGCGGCCGCGCTCGGGCTCGTGTCCGCCGTGACGATCGCGTTCGCCGCCGACGCGCTCTGGCGCGGGCATCCAACCGGCCTCGCGGGCGCGTTCGGGGGCGGCCTGCGAGCTCTGCCGCGCTACCTTGGCGTCTCGGTCGCGATCGGCCTGATGGTCGCCGGCGTCACCCTCGCCGGGGGACTGTTCGTCGCGGCCGTGGCGGTGCTCACCGGACCCGGCGCGATCCTGATCGGCGTCCTGCTGTTCCTGGTCGGGATCCCGATCCTCATCTATGTCGTCGCGCGACTGGCGATGCTTGCCCCGGTCGCGGTCCTGGAGCACAGCGGGGTGCTCGGCTCGATCGTCCGGGCCTGGGAGCTGTCCCGGGGCCACGCCCTGGTGCTGTTCCTGCTGACGATCGCCGTGGGCATCTGCGCCGCCCTGCCGCTGTGGGGCGGCTCGCTGTTCGCCGGGTCAACGCACGATCCCCTGGTTGCCGGCGTCGCGATGGCGATCGCAACGCTGATGTTCGAGCCGCTGCCGGCCATCGCGATGGTGATCGCCTGGGGCGACCGGGTCGGCGACCGTCACGGCGATTCGGAGGTCATGGCACGCGGTCGTGGCCGGTGGGTCGGGGCGCTGCTGGTGTTCGGCCTGGGAGCGATCCTGTTCGTCGCGGGGATCGGCCTCGCCGCGCAGACCCTTGCGACGGTAACCCCTGTGTCTTGACAGTGTGACGTAGGACTGGCACGATCACGGCATGTCGGACGACCCCTACAGCCTGACCGATCTTGCCCGTCTCGCGGATGTCACGCCGCGCACCGTGCGCTACTACGTCGCCCAGGGCCTGCTCCCGTCGCCCGAGGCGGCGGGTCCCGCGACGCGCTACGGGGATGGACATCTCGCGCGGCTGCGCCTTATTCGGCGGCTCCAGCGCCAGCACCTGCCGCTGGCCGAGATCCGGGTCCGCCTGGAGCGGATGGGGGACGCCGGGATCCAGGCGATGCTCGATGCGACCGACCCGTCCACGCCGGAGCCACCGATCGGGTCGGATGAGACGCTTGCCTTCGTCCGGAGCCTGATGTCCCGGGCCGGCGTGGTGCCGCGTTTCCATGACCGGCCAACAGCCGCTCGGCCGGCCGGCAGCCACGCGGCCGAGTCGAACGCCCCTGCCGAATCGAGCGTGTCATTCGGGCGCCCGACACCCGATTCGTTCCCGCTCCGCGCCCCGGATGGCTCGCCCGTGCCGTTTGCGCTGCCCCTGATGCCGATGCCCACGCCCTGGAATGTGCCGCCCTCGACAGGTCCGGTGCCGCCGTCGACCGGGACCCCATCGCGATCGACCGCCGGCGACCGGAGCACCTGGGAGCGACTGGTCATCACCCCTGACGTCGAGCTCCACGTTCGTCGGCCTCTCGATCGAACAACCAACAAGCGCGTCGAGCGGCTCCTGCGCATCGCGCGCGAGCTGTTCGACGAGGACGTCTGAGCCCCACGAGGAGGCCCGCTGTGAATGCCGATACCAAGCCGACCCGGGCGCAGCCCGGCGAGCCCGCCGCGGATACCGCACCGCTCATCGATCCCGGCCTCGCGGTCCGTCCCGATCGCCGGCTGATCCGCGCGGATGGCCGCAGCGAACGGTTCCTGCTCGTGGACATCGTGGCCCCGACCGTGGCTCCGGATCCGTCCCGGCGACGGCCCCCCGTGAACCTCGGCTTCGTCCTCGACCGCTCCGGCTCGATGGGCGGTCAGAACAAGATCGGCCTTGCGAAGCAGGCGGCGCTCGAGTCCATCGGGCGGCTCGAGGCACCGGATCGCTTCGCCGTCGTGAGCTACGACAACGAGATCGACGTCGTGCTGGGCAGCGTCACCGCGTCCGCGGAGGCGCGGCGCCTGGCATCCGACCGACTGCGGGTGGTGGACGCACGCGGCAGCACGGACCTCCACGGCGGCTGGCTCGCCGGCTGCGAGCAGGTCGCCGGAAGCCTCCAGGCGGAGGGCGTGAACCGCGTGCTGCTGCTCACCGACGGGCTCGCCAACGTCGGCGTGACCGATCACGCGGAGCTGACCAGCCTCGCCTACGACCTGCGGCGCCGGGGCGTGACGACGAGCACGTTCGGGGTTGGGACGGACTTCGACGAGTCCCTCCTCCAGGCGATGGCCGACGGCGGTGGAGGTCACTTCTACTTCATCGGCGACGTGGCCCAGATGCGGGACCACATCACGAGCGAGGTGGGGGAGACGCTCGAGGTGGTGGCCAGGGAGGTCGTCCTCGAGCTGACCCTGCCCGAGTCCGTCCGGGTCGAGGCGCTGTCCCCGTTCCGTGTCGAGCAGCGGGCCGGCCGGGTGCTCGTCTACCTCGGTGACATGGTCTCGGGCCAGGTGCTGTCCGTCGTCCTGCGGCTCACGTTCGACTACGGGGAGATCGGCCGCGAGGTCGGGACTCTCGTGCGCGTGGTCGATCGCGACGGTGCCTTCGACCGGGCGGTGCCCCCGGCCGCCGCGGTGTCCATCGCATGGGCCTATGCGGACCATGCCGCAAACGATGAGCAGTCGCGCGATCGCGACGTTGACCGGATCGTCGCCCGGCTGTTCGCGGAACAGGCCAAGCAGCAGGCCGTCCGGCTGAACCGGGAGGGACGGTTCGACGAGGCGGGCGGGGCGCTCGATGGCGTTCGCAAGCGCATCGCCGCGTACGCGGGCTCGGACCCGGAGCTGCGCGGGCTCGTCGCCGAGCTGCGGGAGGAGGCGCCCGCCTATGCGGCGGCGATGCCCGAGATGACCCGCAAGGCGCGCTACTTCGCGTCCAGCAACGTCGCCCGGATGCGGACCGTGGACGGGAAGGCGCGCAAGGCCTGATCGCCTGCGCCGTGTGCCACTCGTTCGTCCTCGACGGACCTGTCGGCGTCAGGCAGGGTCCCTGGCGACGGGCTGACCGTCGGGCCGGCCGCGGTCGGCTACCTCGATCACGAGCCATGCGAGGTCCGCCGGGATGAGCCACCACCCGCCTTCCCAGCCTGCCAGGAACAGGAACGGCAACAGCACGAGGGCAAAGCCGATCCGTCCGCGGCGAGTCTGGGGCTGCCCGTGCCCGACCACCCAGACGAGCCCCAGCACGATGATTCCCCCCAGGAACCAGGGCCAGAGCGCGAAGCCGCTCCCAATGAGCGGAACCGCGAGCCCCGCCAGCGCCAGGAGCCAAGGCACCATCCGAACATTCATCGTCCGGTCCCCAGTCGGTGGTGATCTGCCGTATTGATCGAATCTGGATCGGGCAGCCCGTGGGGTCAAGTGCCGGCATTCCGGGTGCCGGTATTCCGAGACGATCCAGGCCCCGCGCTGCCGCGCTCGGCGGAGACCACTAGGCACTGCCCGGGGCAGTCTCCGCCATGGATCGGGAAGTGAACAAGACTCCTGTCCCGAGTACGCGCTCGCCACCCTCAGTCGCTCCTCCCCAAAGGATGGTTACCTCCATGCCGTTGACGGGGAACGGACGTGGGCTGGTCGGCCGGAGGCTGACGTCGTCGGTCGTTGCCTTGGGATCCAGCCAGATGGGCGGGAAGACATCCACGTGCCAAATGGGGCGCGCAAGGGTTTCTGGCTCGAGCCAGCACTCGCGCACCCGATCGGTCACCAGGAACATGTCCGGTGGCTTGGCCGACGGCAGATGCGCGACTTCTTCGCCCAGTCGCTGACTCAAGTGCGCCCAGTGTTCTGTCCGTGCCCGGTCAGGGACCCACCTTCCATCATGGAGCTCAGCGAAGACGACGTCAGAGAGGCTACCCATCGTGCCCTGTCGCAGGCGTCGGACCCGACGGAGCAGACGATCAGGGAGCGCGCCTGGCGGGGCCGACTCGAGCTCGTCAACGATGTCCCGAATGCGCGCGGCAACGTCAGCGTGTGGGGCATCAAGGGTCTCGACCATTTCCGCGAGCGTTTGGACAAGGGCTGTCCGCTGATCAGGTGCTGTCATGGCACGCCAAAGGGTAGGGCTTGGGCAGCAGTGTCGAGGAGATCTGGACGGAGAAGTGGTGCGGATCCCTGCGTCCCCCGCGCTTGGCTTCCCCAGCTCGGTTCATTCAACCTGCCGCTGTCGCCCGCGACGTCATCTGGCGGGAGCGGCAGGTCGGCGTGACCGCCGGAGAGCCTGCGGCTGGACGCGTCGGAGGAGGGCCCGCGCCCGACTGAGCGCTGCCGCCTCTGGGTCGCGTGCGGGCTACCCCGCTGTCATCCGAGTGTCCTGCCGGTCTCAGCCCCGGTTGAGCGGGAGCCGCGGGTCGACCGCCTGGCCGGCCCAGGTGTCGCGCACCCAGGCGTGGGCGGGATCGTCGGTGATCCGCCAGGCGCGCTCGGGGCCGGGACCGGCCATCACGTTGAGGTAGTACATGTCGTAGCCGGGGGCGGCCATCGCCGGGCCGTGCCAGCCGTGCGGGATCAGCACCATGTCGCGGTCGCGGACCTCGACCAGGACGTCGACCGGGCGGTCGGCCGTGCCGTAGACCCGCTGGTAGCCAAGGCCCGGGCCGGACGGACCGGCCGCGATCTCGAAGTAGTAGATCTCCTCGAGGATGCCCTCGCCGGGTCGCTCCTCGTCATGCTTGTGGGGCGGGTACGAGGACCAGTTGCCGCCGGGCGTGATGACCTCGACCGCGATCAGGCGCTGCGCCTCGAAACCGGCGGGCGACGCAAAGTTGCGCACCTCCCGTGAGCAGGCACCGGCACCCCGCAGCTCGACCGGCACCCCCGCGGCCGGCCCGTGGCGGAACGGCAGCTGCTGGTCCGCGCGCGCCGTGGTCACCGCGAACCGGCCGCCGGCCGAACTCTCGATCACCACCGATGCACCGCACGGGACGTACGCGAAGTCGGTGGGCCCGCTGAACACGCCGGGGCGGCCCGCCAGCTCGACTGTCTCGCCGTCGCAGGTGACGAGGGCGCCGCCGGACAAGGGCAGCACGATGGCCTCGTCGTCACCGGTGCCGAACGCGATCCGGCCCCCTGCCGGCAGATCCGCGACCCGCAGCCCGGTGAAGCCCCAGCCAGCGCTCTCGGGGGTCACGACCAGGCTCCAGCCGTCCGCGGCCGTGGTTCCGGCCGCGCGGTACAGGGAGCCGGCCGGCGCCTGGGCACCCGGGCCGGTCATTGCCGCTTGTCCGGGTTCGGGATCAGCGCATCGGTGACCTGGTGCAGCAGCTCCTGGTAGGACGCGATGAACGAGCGAAGCGTCCGGGCCGTCGCCCCGAAATCGTTGAACTCCGCGATCGAGAGCCCGTCCGGCTCGTACGCGCGGACGAAGTCGGGGATCGTCCGGAGCTCGTCGAGCATCGCCGGTGCAACCGGGTCGTCGATCCGCGGCCGGACCTCGATCGTCGAGGCGTTGAAGCGGCGCTGCCATGCCGCCGGCAGGGTGATGATCACGTCGCCGCCGATCAGCTGCGACCAGTGGTAGTGGTGGCGGATCGCCGCGGCCAGCAGCCGGGCGCGGTAGCCGCGCTCCTGGAACAGGCCGTAGGCCCGCTTGAACACGGCCACGCCGCTCCACGGCAGCGCGTCCGGATCCACGCACAGGGCGTCGCGGTCCACCACGACCTTCAGCCAGTCATCGACGCGGCCGATCATCAGCGTCACGACGGGACCCATCCGGTCGGTGGGCAGCCCTTCGGCGTCGCGCCGGCGCAGGCCACGCTCGATGGCCTCCGCGGCGGCGAGGGCCTGGGACACCGTGAAGCTGACCGTCACGTTGACGCTCACGCCGCGGTAGGTGGCCTCCTCCATCGCCTCGATCCCGGCGCTCGTCGCGGGGATCTTGACGATGATGTTGGGAGCAAGGGTCGAGAAGTGGACCGCCTGGTCAACCATCTGCACCGGGGTCCGGAACAGCGTCGGGTCCGTCTGGACCGACAGCCGTCCCTGCTTGCCGGCCTGCGCCTCGAACACGGGCTCGAGGAGCTTTGCCCCGCGGATCGACATCTCCTCGACCACGGCCCAGCCGAGCTCGCCGACGGTCGCGGTCGGTCGCTCGACGGCAAGGGTGGCGACTCGATCCCGCCAGAACGCCGGATCCTTGTTCCAGACGTCGACCACGATCGTGGGGTTGGCCGTCGCGCCGACCGCGCCGTAGCTGAGCGCGTACTCGAGCTCGTCGACGGCGCACGAGTCGTTCCAGATATCCGTCGCGGTCTCGGAGATCGTCCGGCCCAGCGGGCTGTCCGCGAGGGGTAGCCCCGAAAGGCCAGTCGCTTCGGTCACTGTCGTCATCCTCCTGTGCGTCACCGGACCATGCCGGCCGACGCACCATCGCGGCGTTGCCACGTCCTGCCACGTTGCCGCGCTTCGCGGACGTCGCCGCGTAACCGATTACATGGTGGCACAGGTGACGACGTCGATCAAGCAGCCGGGACGTTGTCGGACGCTGTTCCGGCGCCGCCGGTGCGGCGGGAGAGGGACGCGACCGGCCGGGCGGAGGGGGAGGGGGCCACCCGGCCGGTCGGTCCCGGTCACACTCCGATCGACCGCAGGTACTCGCGGTTCCGACGGGCGCTCTCGCGGGGCGTGCCCATGCCGGGCAGGACGTCCTGCTCCACCACGATCCAGCCCCCGTAGCCGATCTCGTCGAGCGCGGCCAGGACGCCGGGGAAGTCCACGCCGCCCTTGCCCAGCTCGCAGAACACGCCCTTGCCTACCGACGTCGGCCCGTCCCACTCGTTGACCCGCGACGCCTCGACGAGCGAGAGATCGCAGTCCTTGAAATGCACGTGCCACACGCGATCGCGCAGCTCCCGGGCGGCGGCGGCCGGATCGCCGCCGGCGCCGAACGTCCAGTGGCCGGTGTCCAGGCACAGCCCCAGCACGGACGGGTCCGTCGTCTCCAGCAGCCGGCGCGCCTCGTCCATCGTCTCGACGAGCGTTCCGATGTGCTGGTGGAACACCGTCCGCAGGCCCGTCTCGTCCATCACCCGGCGCGCGACGTGGTTGGCGCCCTCGGCGAAGACCGCCCACTGCTCGTCGCTCATCCCGTCCTCGGGGCGCACCCTGCCGGCGATCTTCGTCCGGTGTGGATCGCCGTACGGGTCGTTGCCCAGAACGATCACGTCCTCCGGTCCGCCGACCAGCGCCAGCTGGCGGGCCGTGCGAACGGCGTCATCGGCCGATTGCTCGTGGCGGCTCCGGTCCTCGAGGTTGACGCTGACCCAGGACCCGATGAGCGCCAGTCCGCGGGACCCGAGCTCGCCGCGAAGCTGGTCCGGGTCGGTCGGCATGAACCCCCAGTCGCCGAGCTCCGTCCCGACGTAGCCCGTCTCCTGCATCTCGTCGATCACGCGCCGGTAGCCGCCGCGCTCACCCTCGATGCCTTCGATGACACCCCACGAGCACGGGGCATTGGCGATGCGAACCATGGTGCGATCTCCTTGCAGGTGTCGTCGTGTTCGTTACGCTCGTTCGGGGGTCGGTGCTCCCGTGGGGGCCGGCGCTCCCGTGGGGGCCGAACCGGTCGACTCACGCGCCCGAAGCTCCATCGGGAGACGGACGATCCCCGGGACCCAGGGCTCCTCGTGGTCGAGCCGCGCGACCAGCTGCTCCACGGCCAGCCGGCCCATGTCGGCCTTGTGCTGGGCCACCGTCGTCAGGCCCGGGACCACCCAGGAAGCGGCCGCGATGTCGTCGAAGCCGATGACGCTGACGTCCTCGGGAACCCGCCGGCCGGCAGCGCGCAGGGCTCGCAGCACGCCGATGGCGGTCACGTCGTTGTAGCAGACGATGGCGGTGACGTCGGCTCCCGCTGCCAGCAGCTCCGCGGCGGCACGCTCGCCGCTCTCGAGCAGGCCTTCGCCCCGGACGATGGGGCAGTCATCGGCGCTGAGGCCGGCCGCCGCGCACGCTCGCCGGAAGCCGGTCAGCCGGGGGACGGCGGCCGTGAAGTCCGGGGCGCCGTCGACGTACGCGAGGCGCCGGTGGCCGAGACCGACCAGGTGCTCCACCGCGATCCGGCCGCCCGCCTCGTTGTCGCTCGTGATCACCGCGAGGGCCAGGTCCGGGGGCTCCGCGTTGACGACCACGATGGGCACGGGGGAGGCGAGGAGCCAGGCCCAGCTCTCGTCCGACAGCTGGCTGGACGCGATGATCAGCCCGTCCACCCGATGGTCCGCCATCAGGTTCAGGTAGTGCATCGCGCGATGCTGGTCGTAGGCGGCGCTGCCGAGCAGGATCGAGTAGTCCAGGGAGCGGGCGGCGAGATCGGCCGCCTGGACGAGCTCCGGGAAGAACGGGTTCAGGATGTCGGTGACGATCAGGCCCAGGGTCCGCGTCCGCCGCATCCGCAGCGAACGGGCAACGCCCGACGGCCGGTAGCCGAGCTCGTCGGCTGCGGCCATGACCGCGGCCGCGGTGCCGGGCCTGGAGTTGCCGATGCCGGCCAGCACCCGGCTCACGGTCGCCGTGGACACGCCCGCCCGGAGAGCGACGTCGCGGATGGTGACGGGCTGGGAGCGTGGGTTCATGACCGGGCCGTCCGCGCGGTACCCGCCGGCGAGCATCCGGGAGCGTTCGGCGAACCGCCCGGGGACGTGCCCAGCGCATCGCCGCGACCCTGGATCGACCCGTCGATCATTGCCTTGCCTCGCGGGTTTGCCCTGGTCCGACCCACCGGACACGGTGTCCGGATCCAGTGGGTGTAATCGATTTCTCAGCGTAGCCGCCAACCTCATCGGACGTCAAGGCCTCGGGGACGATCGTGGTTGCCACCCCCGGGGACTTCATACTTGTAATCGATTGCACATTGTGCGAGGATCAATGCCGGTGGCGCGCGGGACCAGGTCCACGCGAGCTTCCGGACGCGAAGAGTCACGCCCCGGGGGCCCCAGCCGCACGGGAGCGGCGCGGGCACGGGACCCGTCGAGCGCCGGGACCCGTCGAGCGCCGGGACCCCGCCGGGCACGGACCCCGACGCCCACGGGACCCGGTCGAGCGCGCGAGACGAGAGGAGCGATCAGTGGGCACGGTACGGCTGACCGTCGGGCAGGCCATCGTCCGGTTCATGGCGGAGCAGTACGCCGAGCGGGACGGGGTCCAGACCCGCTTCATCGCGGGCGTGTGGGGCATCTTCGGCCACGGCAACGTCGCCGGGCTGGGGCAGGCTCTCGAGGAGCTGGGCGACGAGTGCGCGATGCCGTACTACCGGCCACAGAACGAGCAGGCGCAGGTCCACCTGGCCGCCGCCTTCACCAAGCACCGGAACCGGCTGCAGGCGTTCGCGTGCACCTCCTCGATCGGGCCCGGCGCGACCAACATGATCACCGCGGCGGCCGGCGCGACCGTCAACCGCCTGCCGGTCCTCCTGTTCCCCAGCGACTACTTCGCGAACCGGCTGCCGGACCCGGTGCTCCAGCAGCTCGAGCACCCGGTCGAGCACGACGTCAGCGCGAGCGACGCGTTCCGCCCCGTGTCGCGCTACTTCGACCGCATCTCGCGTCCCGAGCAGCTGCTCTCGAGCCTGCCGGAGGCGTTCCGCGTCCTGACCGATCCCGCCGACACCGGTGCCGTGACCATCTCGCTGCCCGAGGACGTCCAGTCGGAGGTCTACGACTGGCCGGAGGAGTTCTTCGAGCGGCGCGTGTGGCGCGTCCGGCGCCCCCTGCCGGAGTCCGAGGTCGTGGCGCAGGTTGCCGCCCTCATCCGCGACGCGCGACGGCCGCTGGTCATCGCCGGCGGTGGTGCGATCTACTCGGGTGCCGAGGCCGCCCTCGACGAGCTGGCCACCCGGTTCGGGATCCCGATCTGCGAAACCCAGGCCGGCAAGGGCGTGCTGCCCTGGAACCACTCGATGAACACGGGACCGGTGGGCGCCAACGGCGGCCTGGCCGCGAACCGGCTGGCCCGCGAGGCCGATCTCGTCATCTCCATCGGCAGCCGGCTGGGCGACTTCGTGACCGCGTCCAAGTCGCTGTTCCAGGACCCCGACGTGACGTTCGTGGGCATCAACGTCAACGGGTTCGACGCGATCAAGCTGCGCGCCGTGCCGCTGGTGGCTGACGCGCGCGAGGCCCTCACCGCTCTCACCGCGGCGCTCGAGGCGGCCGGCCACGCCGGCACCTCACCCGAGTACCGGGAGCGCATCGCCGGTCTCAAGGTCGAGTGGGACGCCCGCGTCGACGTCCATCGCACCCCCAGCGGGGAGACCGAGGACCTCGCCCAGCCCGAGGTCATCGGCATCGTCAACGACGCGGTCGGCGGCCATGCCACGGTGGTCTGCGCCGCCGGCAGCCTGCCCGGCGACCTGCTCAAGCTGTGGCGGCCCGAGGACTCCAAGGCCTACCACGTCGAGTACGGCTACTCGTGCATGGGCTACGAGATCCCGGCCGGTCTCGGCGTCAAGCTCGCCGAGCCGGAGCGCGAGGTCGTGGTCGCGATCGGCGACGGCACCTACCTGATGCTCAACTCGGAGATCGTCACCGCGGTCGCCGAGGGCATCCGGATCACGGTCGTGATCTTCGACAACCACGGCTATCAGTGCATCAAGGACCTCCAGCAGGGCGTCGGCAGCCCGGCCTTCGGCAACGAGCTGCGCTTCCGCGACCCGGTCCGCAACCGCCTCACCGGCGGCTACGTCCCGGTCGACTTCCAGAAGCACGCGGAGTCGATGGGCGCGCTGTCGCTGTTCGCCCGCACGGAGGACGAGCTCCGCGCCGCCCTCGCCCAGGCCCGGACCGCGGACCGGATCACCGTCATCACCGTTCCCGTCTCGCCCGACAAGCGCGCTCCCGGCTACGAGGGCTGGTGGGATGTCCCGGTCGCCGCGGCCAGCACCCAGGAGGGCGTCCGGTCGGCGCGCGAGCGATATGAGACCGCCGTCGGGCGGCAGCGCAGGGAGCTGGCATGAGGATCGCGACGGCGCCCGTCAACTGGAACAACCCGGACGTCCCCGAGTACCGCGCATGGCTGCCGTACCGCCGGATGATGGACGAGTTCGTGGAGGCGGGCTACGACGCCACCGAGTGGGGCCCCGGCATGCCCGAGGACCCGGACGAGCTGGGCACGGAGCTGCGCGCCCGCGGCCTGACCATGGTCGGCGCGTTCGTGGGGCTCGGCTTCCGCGACGCTCACCGCTACGACGCCGAGATGGCGAAGGCGATGACGATCGTCACCCGCCTCCACGCGACCGGTGGCAGGCTGTTGATCGCGGCCGAGGGCGGCGACGACCGGCGGCGCGGCGAGGCGGGGCACGTCGATCCCACCCGCGGCCTGACGGACGAGCAGTGGCGCAACCTCGCCGGGGGGCTCCACGACCTCGCGGACAACATCGCGCCGCTGGGCATGCGGGTCGTGTTCCACAACCACGTGGGCACGTATGTCGAGACGCCCGAGGAGACCGCGCGCCTGCTGGACGAAACGGACCCGGCCCGCGTCGGCTGGTGCCTCGACTGCGGGCACCTGGCCTACGGTGGCGGCGACAACCTGGAGATGCTCGGGCGGTACGGGGACCGCGTCGCCCACGTCCATCTCAAGGACGTCGACGGCGGGGTGCTCGCGCAGGCGAAGGCCGGGCAATGGAGCTTCGGGCAGGCGCTCAAGAGCTACATCTTCCCGCCGCTCGGGGAGGGGATCGCCCGGGTCCCGGAGCTGGTCGAGGCCCTGCGGGCGCACGGGTACGACGGCTGGATGGTCCTCGAGCAGGACACCAACCGCGGAGATCCGATGCTGGTCGCGCGCCGCAACCGCGAGTACCTGGAGGAGCTCCTGGCCGGGGCCGCGGCCGGGACGGCCTGATGGCGGACTCGCACCCCGCTGCCGACCGGGGCACCGCCGCCGAGCCCGGCACGCTCGCCGCCGATCTCGGCACGCCCGCCGATCCCGCCGACCTCCGCGAGCTGGCCCGGCGTGGCCGGCTGCTCGTCGTCCAGAGCGTCGCCAACGCCGGCGCCGGCCACATCGGCGGGCCCCTGTCCGCGATGGACATCCTGGTCGCGCTGTTCTTCCGCGTCCTGCGGATCCGGCCCGACGAGCCGGCCTGGCCCGAGCGGGACCGGTTCATCCTGTCCAAGGGCCACTCGGCTATCGGCCTGTACGCCGCCATGGCGCTGCGCGGCTACTTCCCGGTCGAGGAGCTGGCGACGTTCGACGCGGCCGGCTCGCGCCTCCAGGGGCATCCCGACATGACCAGGCTGCCCGGCCTCGACGCCTCCACGGGCTCGCTCGGGCAGGGACTGTCGGTCGGCGTCGGCATCGCGCTCGGCGCCCGGCGGCGGGGCCTCGACAGCCACACCTTCGTCCTGCTGGGCGACGGCGAGATGCAGGAGGGGCAGGTCTGGGAGTCGCTGCCCGTCGCCGCCCGCTACGGCCTCGGCAACCTGACGGCCATCGTCGACCGCAACGGCCTGCAGCAGTACGGCTGGCCGCTGCGACCGGGCGAGGCCCACCGCGGCGACCGCCGCGACCCCTGGGCGGGGGTGGACCTGCCGGCCGCCCTCGGGGCCATCGGCTGGCGGGTGCTCGAGATCGACGGCCACGACTTCGACCAGATCCTGGACGCGCTGGCGGATGCCCGGGCGGCCGGGCCCGGGGACCGGCCGACGGCGATCCTCGCCCGGACGGTCAAGGGTCGCGGGCTCTCGTTCGCGGAAGGCGCCTCCGAATGGCACAGCCGCGTGGCGACCGCCGACGAGGCGGAGGCCGCCCGCCTCGAGCTCGGGGAGGGGAGGGCATGACACGCGCGCTGCGCGACGTCTGGGCCGACACCCTGGTCGAGCTCGCCTCGGAGAACCCCGACGTCCTGGTGCTGGACGCGGATCTCGCCTCGTCCACGCGGGCCGACCGGTTCGCGAAGGCCCACCCGGACCGCTTCTGCGAGATGGGCATCGCGGAGCAGGGGATGGTGGGCACGGCCGTCGGCCTGGCGTCGATGGGCTTCGTGCCCTGGCTGTCGTCGTTCGCGATCTTCTTCAGCCACCGGGCGGTCGACCAGGTCCGGATGTCGATGGCGCAGACCCACGCCAACGTCAAGATCGGCGCCGCGTACTCGGGACTCCAGACCGGCTTCACCGGCAAGACCCACCTCGATGTCGAGGACCTCGCGATCATGCGCGCGATGCCCGGCATGACCGTGCTCGTGCCCGGCGATGCCGCCGAGTGTGCGTCCATGGTCCGCTGGGCGACCGCGACCCCCGGACCCGTCTACCTGCGGCTCGGCCGCGAGGGCGGGCCGGACCTGTTCGACGAGACCTACCGCTTCGAGCCGGGGCGCGTCATCCGCCTGCGCGAGGGTTCGGACGTGCTGCTGGTCTCGACCGGGCAGCAGACGGCGCGCTGCATGGAGGCCGCGGCGCTGCTGGCGGCGGACGGGATCGAGGCCGGGGTGATCCACGTACCGTCGATCAAGCCGCTGGACGGGGCCGCGCTCGCCGAGGCCGCGGGCGGCGTGCCGCTGGTGGTCACCGCCGAAGAGCACTCGGTCCTGGGCGGTCTCGGGGGCCTCGTGGCCGAGGTCCTCTCGGCCCGGGCACCGTGCCGGATCGAGCGGATCGGGATCGAGGACACCTGGGGCGAGTCCGCGCCGGGCCCGTGGCTGCTCGACCATCACGACCTCTCGCCCGAGCGGGTCGCCGCCCGCGTCCGGCAAGCACTGGAACCAGTTTGAGGAGCCCGGGGGCTCAGCAGGGAGACGCAATGAGCAGGTTCTCGCCGAAGGATCCCGACGACATCGGTGTCGCCGTGCTGGGCGCCGGCCGGATGGGCCAGACGCACGTCCGCAACATGGCTGCCATCCCCAATGCCCACGTGGTCGTCGTGGCCGATCCCGATGCCGGGGCGGCGGAGCGCGGACGCGATCTCGCGCGCGCCCAGCGGGCCTCGACCGATCCGGAGGACGCGATCCACGACCCCGCGGTCGAGGCCGTCGTGATCGTCACCCCGACGAGCACGCACGCCACCCTGATCGAGGCCGCGCTGCGGGCGGGCAAGGCCGTGTGGAGCGAGAAGCCGATCGCCCAGGACCTCGCGGAGACCGCGCGCATCGTGGACCTGTGGCGCGAGACGGAGCTGCCCGTCCAGCTGGGCTTCATGCGCCGCTTCGACCCGGGCTACGTGCGCGCGAAGGAGCTGATCGCCTCGGGCGAGCTGGGCCGGATCGAGCAGTTCCGTGCCTACTCCCGCGACACGTTCCCGCCGCCCCTCGAGTTCCTGCTGACCTGCGGCGGCTCGTTCCTGGACATGGCGGTCCACGACCTGGATCTCGCCCGGTTCCTGGTCGGCGAGGTCGAGGAGGTCCACGCCTGGGCGTCCGTGCTGTTCGACGAGCGATTCGCCAAGGCCGACGACTGGGACACCTCGGTCGCGATGCTGCGCTTCCGCAACGGCGCGCTGGGCGTCGTCGAGACGTCGCGCCACTCCGAGTGGGGCTACGACATCCGGACCGAGGTCGCCGGCGCGGCCGGCAAGGTCGTCGTCGACGGCGCCCAGAAGACCCCGGCCACGCACCTCCGCAAGTTCGCATCGGAGGGCGACCTGTACGAGAGCTTCCCCGACCGGTTCGAGGTGGCGTTCCGCCGCGAGCTCGAGTCGTTCTTCGCCGACCTCGGCGCGGGCCGCACGCCCGGTCCGGGTCCGGAGGACGCGTTCGAGACGCTGCGCCTGGCCGTCGCGATGACGAACAGCTGGCGCGAGGGCCGGCCTGTTCGCCTCGATGAGGTCACCGCGTAGGAGGCCCGCGACCATGACCATCCGGGTCGGCGCGATCCGGACCCCGACGGCAGCGCCCGGAATCCCGCGTTGACCCCGCCGCCCGACGACGCCGCCGTCCATTCGCGCGCCGGTGCGCTCGCGCTGCTGGCCCTGCTCACGGTCGTGTGGGGCGTGCACTGGGTCGTCGTGAAGACCGGCCTGCAGTACATGCCGCCGCTCACCTATGCGTCGCTGCGGGTGGGCACGGGCCTGCTCACGATGGTCGGGCTGCTGGCGGCGACGGGCCGGCTGCGGCGTCCCGCCCGCGCCAACACCCCGGTGGTCTTCTCCGTCGGGCTGGTCCAGATCGGCGCCGGCGTCGCGATCCAGGTGCTGGCGCTCCAGGTCGTGCCCGCCGGCCGGTCCTCGGTGCTCCTGTACACGATGCCGCTGTGGGTCGCCGCCCTGCTCGCGATCTGGTTCCGCGTCCGGCCGCGCCGCAACGAGCTCATCGGCCTCGTGCTGGGGATCGCCGGGCTCGCCGCCCTGCTCAACCCGGCCGTGATCGACTGGCGCTCGGGCGCGGAGCTGCTGGGCACCCTGGGGCTGCTGCTGAACGCGGTCCTGTGGGCGGGCGTCACCATCCACGTGCGGCGCCACCACTGGACGCAGGCGCCGCTGGAGCTCCAGCCGTGGATGCTGCTGGTGGCCCTGGTGCCACTGGTCCTGCTGGCGGTCGTGACGGAGTCCGGGCGGGCCATCCGCTGGGAGCCGATCACGGTCCTGATCCTGCTGTACAGCGGCCCGCTCGCGACGGCCTTCGCCTACTGGGCCAGCCAGGCGATCACGCGTTCGCTCGGTGCCCAAGCGTCAGGGACCGGGTTCCTGGCCACACCGGTGGTCGGGCTGCTCTCCGGGGCGCTCCTTCTCGGGGAGCCGCTGGGCCTCGCCGACGTGGCTGGCTTCGCCCTGATCCTGGCCGGGATCGCGGTGACGACGCTGATCCCGTCCCGCGACGCGGGCGTTCCGGCGGGGAGTGCGGGGCCGGATCCGCGCGGGAGCCGCGTGTGAATCGGGCCGCTCAGTGGCGAACCGCTCAGTGGCGGGCCCGGAGGACGAGGAGCGATCCCAGGTACGAGACGGCGATGACCACGGCGATGAACCCATAGGGCTGCCAGTCCCCACCGGTCGCATCCGTGACGACGAAGGCCCCGAGGACGACCACGCCGCTCACGGCCATGGCATAGGCGCTGGCCTCAATGCCGATGTGCTCCCAGCGTTCGTCCACGGGCCGTCCCGCGAGGACGCTCATGGTCTCGCTCCGCCGGCTGAGGACGGTGACCAGGATCGACCACGCGAGGATGATCGCGACCGACACGCCCGCCCGCACGGGTGATCCGCCGCCGGCGAGCTCGGCGGCTCCGAACGCGATGGCGATCAGCGTGCCGAATGCCAGGACCGGTGCCCTACGCAGGATCGTCATGGAAGATCTCCTCCACCGCTCGCTCGAAGAACCGCCCGATGGCGATCGCGAGCGGGAGCGACGGCAGGTACCGTCCGGTCTCGATCGAGTTGATCGTCTGGCGGGAGACGGACAGGCGAGCCGCGAGCTCACCCTGGCTCAGGTCTCGAGCCTCGCGGAGCCTGCGCACCTCGTTCTGCATGCTGTCAAGGTACCTTGACACCGTCCATTGTGTCAAGGTCGCTTGTCAGGCGGCCGGAGCGACGATCAGGGAGCCGCGACGTGGTCCGTCCAGCAGTGGGCCGGCTCGTAGCCGAGGAGGCGGCGGGCGCGATCGATCGAGAGCAGCGTCTCGCGCCCTTCGACCGGGCGTGTCATCGGCACCGAGGGGAAGACCTCGGCCATGAGGTCCGCGCTGGGACGCGGCATCACCGTGTCCGCGGCCGCGACGATGCACACCTCGGCGCCGGTGGTGCCGGCCTCGAGCCCCAGGCGGCAGGCCTGCGCCACGTCGCGACAGTCCACGTAGCCCCACAGGTTCCAGCGCCGGAGCTGCGCGTCGCCCCAGTACCCGGGGAACGCGGCGTAGTCCTCGGGCTCCATGATGTTCGAGATCCGCAGGCCCACGAACGGGATCCCGGTCCGCCGGTTGAACTGGCGCGCCATCTCCTCGCCCAGGACCTTCGAGAGCGCATACGACCACTCGGGGCGCGGCTCGATGGTCTCGTCGATGGGCGCGAACAGGGGCGGGGTCTCGAACGGCAGGCCGAGCACGGTCTCGCTCGATGCCCAGACCACGCGCTGGAGTCCGTGCGCCTCGGCCGCCGCGAACACGTTGTACGTCGAGAGCGTGTTGATCCGGAACGTCTCGGCAGGCGTCCGGATGTCCGGGGCCGGGATGGCCGCAAGGTGGACGACGGCGTCCGCACCCTTGAGTGCCTCGAACGCCTGCCCGTCGTCCGCAAGGTCCGCGACGAGGCACAGGCCGTGGGGGCTGCCGTCATGCCGATTGTCCACGTTGAGGACGTCGTAGCCGTGCTCGCGCAGGTCGCTGACGACCCACCGCCCGGCCTTGCCGCTGCCACCCGTGACGACGATGCGCATCGCTGACCTCCCGGACCGGCCCCGCGGGCCATCTGCTGTTCGTGATGCCCCTCGAGACATCGCCCACCCCGATTCTGGCCCGTCCGCGGCCGGGCCGCTCGCCCCCCGATCGCCGGGGCCGTCCGGCTCTGGTGGCGGCCGGGCTCGGGACGCCACGATCGCAGCGTCCAACCGAGGGAGGTGACGCAGATGCTGCAGTCGCGCCGAGCCGCACAGGTGCTGGCCCTCGCGATCCTGGCGTGGATCGCGGGCACGGTCGTGATGCTGGTCTGGATCGGCGCCCTGATCGCCGGGGTGACCTCCTCGCACCAGGTCGACGAGACGATGATCCTGGTGCTGGTCCTCGGTCCCCAGGTGTTCATCTCGGCGATGGGGATCGTGACGCTCGGGTCGCTTCGCCGGAACGGGGAGTGGGCGGTCTTCCTGGGCGGGCTGTGGGCAGTGCTCGAGACGATCTTCGCCCTGCTGGCCGCCGGCCGGATCCTGGTGCTGGCGTCCCGAACGGTGACCGACGGCTGGACGGCGACCTGGAACGCCGCCGACTGGACGCTCGTGTTCACGCACCCGGGCGGGGCGGAGACCACCTACTGGACCGATATCGGTGCCGTGGGGATGCTGCTGATCGCGGTGATCGGGCTGATCGCCGCGGCGATCCTGTCCCGTCGCCCTTGACCAGCGATGCCCGAGTGGCGAGACTCGGGGGGTAGCGATGACCTGCCGTCGTCGCGGTCCGGGTCGAGGTCGCGGGCAGCGCTGCTGATCCGGAGCTGCGGCAAACCGGCTCCCTGGAGGACCTGGGATGGACCCCGTTCACGCGTGGACGAACCTGCCGGAGAGGAAACCCCTCCACGTGACGAGAGGCTTCGTCGGTGGGTTGACCGTCGTCGTTGCCGCGACTGTTTCGACCGCGCTTGCCGGCCGCGCGCCGACCGAGGTCGCCTCGGTTGCCGTGGGGGCACTCATTCCGCTCGTGGCGCTGATGCTCCTTGTCGTCCGCACAAACCGTCAAAACCGGGGCCGCGGCAGCAGGTAGCCTCCTGACGCACCGGGCGCGGTTCGCGACCGGGCGCCGTTCGCGGCCGGGCGCCGCGCCCCGCACCCGAAGCGGTGCCCGTGCGACTCCTGACGCGCGCGACTCGCGACGCGCGCGACTCGCGACGCGCGCCCGTGCCTCCCTCTGTTGCCGCTTGACTCACGTGGCGGGTCAAAACGGGGGACCTCACTCACGGCTGAGACGCTGAACGAGGGTTTCGGGCGCCGAGCCACGCTCGTGGGTTGGCGGATTGACTCGCTCCCGGTGTCTCGGCCGCGCCGCGGACGCGGACCGATCGCCGGGCGCCGGGCGCCAGGCGCCATGCGCCGCGCCGTGGACCTGGACCGAGCGCGGAAAGCGGCGCCCCCTTCAGCGCCAGAGGTGGCCGTACGAGTGCTCGCCCTCCAGCCGGCGGCCCGCCGCGAACCGGTCCAGGCCGTACTCGGTGATGTCCACCGTCGTCGAGCGTCCGTCCAGGATCAGCTCCGTCAGGCACGCGCCGACCGCCGGGGCCGTCTTGAAGCCGGTCCCCGAGAAGCCGCACGAGACGTAGAGCCCGTCCGGGCCGGCGCGACCCATGATCGGGCGCTGGTCGGGTGTGATGCCGTCCTGGCCGCCGTGCGCGGTCCGGTACGTGCCCTGCTCCATCCACGGCACCCGCGAGCACACGCCATTGACCAGCGCATCGACGGTGGACTGGGGGAGCGGGGTCTCCGGGCGATCCGGTGAGCCGCCGATGACGTTGTCCGTCTCGAGGCCGACCAGCATCAGCTCGCGGCTCTCGGGTCGGAAGTAGATGCCCCCCGCGTGGTCGATGACGACCGGGAAGTCCGCGGAGCGGCCCGCCGGCAGCCCGAAGTAGGCGGTCGCGTGTCGCCAGGGCTCAACGGGGAGCTCCACGCCGGCGGTCCGCGCCAGCGGGGGCGCCCAGGCGCCGGCAACGTCGACGACGACCGGCGCCGAGAAGTGTCCCCGGTCCGAGTCGACACCCGTGACGTGATCCCCCTCGACCGTGATCCCGATGACCTGGCAGCCGCCGATGTATCGGGCCCCCGCGCGACGCGCCGCGGCGAGGAAGCCCGTGGCCGTGCCCGTCGGATCGGCGTAGCCGGACTGCGGCTCGTGCGCCGCTGCGGCGACATCGTCGATGCGGATCCCCGGCACCAGCCCGGCGACGGCTTGCGCATCGATGACGCTGGTCGGGATGCCCACCCGCTGCTGCATCGCGACGTTCGCCCGCAGGGCGTCGGCCTGGTCTTCGGGCACCAGCTGGACGAAGCCGGTGCGGACGAACCCGCAGTCGCCGTCGCCCACCAGCTCGGCCCAGTCACGGAAGTAGGGGAACGAGGCCCAGGCCAGGCGCGACTCGCTCTCGAGGTCGTAGTGCATGCGCACGAACCCGGACGAGCGGCCCGTCGCGCCCGCGGCAACCGTGGAGCGCTCGAGGACGAGCACGCCCACCCCGCGCCGCGCGAGGTGGAACGCCAGGCTCGTTCCCTGGACGCCCGCCCCAACCACGATCACGTCCGCCGTCTGGGTCACGCTCCGGGCCTCCGCCAGCTACCCGATCTCCGCCGGGCCTCGGCGCCAGTCTGCCCGATCCGCTCGCCGCCGGTGACGCATCGGCGCCGACGGCAGACGGGAAGGGCGCCGACCCCCCGGGGGTCGGCGCCCGTGTCTCGGACGGCCAGGGATGGAGCGGCGGTCAGGGGATGAGGAACACCGCCGAGACCGTGATCACGACGTCCGTCGAGCCCGGCAGCACCGGCGTGGACGCGCTGTCCCTGGCCGGGGCGGCCGCCGCGTAGTTCTGCCCGTACCACACGGGGGTCGTGATCGACTCGCTCATCGACGCGACGCCCGTGATCCGCACGCCGGCGGCGGCGGCGAGGGTGTCGGCCCGCGCCCGCGCGTCCTTGACGGCGGCCTCGCGAGCCTGCGACTCGGCCGCGGTCCGGTCCGCGACGTCGAAGGTGACGCCGTCGACCGTGGTGGCTCCGGCAGCGACGGAGCTGTCGAGCACGTCCGACAGGTTGTCGAGCTTGCGCACGGTCACGGTGACCTGGTTCTGGAGCTGGTAGCCGCGGATCTTCGCCGAGCCGTTCTGCGGGTAGTCGTACACGGGGCCCAGCGAGACGGTGGAGGTCTTGATGTCCTTGTCGTCGATGCCGAGCTTGCGGATCGCGGCCACGACGGCGGTCATCGCGGTGGCGCCCGCATCACGCGCGGCCTTCGCGGTGGGCTTCTCGATCGAGACGCCGAGCTGGATCGTCGCCATGTCGGGCACGACGACCACCTTGCCACTACCGACGACGGAGATCGTGTGCTCGGGCGGCTGATCCGTTGCCGCCGCCGGGACACCCGTGCCGCTGCGCTCGGGGACGAGCACGCTCGCGAGGGCCGGCCCGGCGAGCAGGCCAACCAGCAGGCCGCCGACCGCCGTGATCGCCATCCAGCTGCCGATGCGCCGTCGGGCCCGGGAGAGACGTGTGCCGTTCATCAGATCATCACCCGCTACAGGTCCTGGTGGCGCGGGCCGGTGTGACCCACCGTCCGGCCGTTCACCGACCAGACGCCACGGGTGGCCAAAAGGTTGCCGATCGTGCGCAGCCGCCTCGACGGCCGTCGTCCCGCCCTCGCACTCCCACGCAGTCCCACGCCGTCCCTCGCGGGCCCACGCGGCCGCCGCTCGCGCAGTAGGCTTAGGTCAATATCCGGTTGCTCACGAGAGCGGGGATGCGAGACCAGGCCGAGCGCTTCGCTGGGGAGCCGCTTCGCGCCGCGTTGCCGGCAGACGCGCGCCTCTGTCCGGACGCCCGTGTCCGGCGCGTCGAACAATCATCGACCCGGTGCGCCACACTGGAAGCCCGTGACGGCCATCGGGTCCGTGTTCGTCGCGCTCATCATCACGATCCCCATCGGCTCGTGGTTCGACAACCGGGTGCCATTCGTGGCATCGCTCTCTCAGTACTGAGGCAAGCGCGCACATGACGACCAGGGCAACGAAGGGGGAGTCGAAGCCGGCCACCGAGGCGACGGGGAACCCGCAGCTGGTCCGGCTGCTCCGTTCCGCGGCGAAGGCGTCGGGCGATGTCCGGATCGAGTACCGGGATCGCATCGCCGCGCACGGAACCGACGCCATCGGGGCCATGGAGGCATGGATCGCCGAGGGCAATTCGCCCGGGTTCGCGATCATCGTGATCGAAGCCGTGGGACGAGCGGGGGAGAGCCGGCCCGCGATCACCACCCTCCGGCGTCTCCGTGACCAGGCGCCGGACTGGGTGAGCGTCATCGAGCCCGCGATCGCGCGGATCCAGGCCACGGGCGATCCCACACCGCGGGCCGCCTCCCGCCGTGCGTCCGGCGACCCCTACATGGCGACCGGCACCCCGCCGCCGGTCCTGGGCCCGTGCGAGATGGGCAACCGCGACGGCTCGGCGTGCCGCAACCCCGGCCGATACGAGGTGGACGGCAAGCTGAGCTGCACCACCCACTACAAGGCGGGGACGAGCAAAGCCGCGGCTTCCTGATCGAGTAGGCGGGGGGATGGGAAACCGCACCGAGCGCATTGTCGAGGACACATCTCCGCGCCGCGCTGCCGCCGGACGCGCGCCTGTACGCCAACGTCCGGTTCACCGCGAGGACGCGGCCGGACGGACCGGCTCACGACGGCGAGGCCGACCTCGTCCTGGTGCACCCGGTCAACGGAATCCTCGTGATCGAGGTCAAGGGCGGGGAGCCGCGGCGGGACGCGGCCGGTCGCTGGTTCATCGGGGATCACGACCTCCGGCGCTCGCCGTTCAAGCAGGCCGAGGACGCCAAGCACGACCTCGTGCGCGCGATCGAGGCGCTGCCGGCGTGGCCGGCCGGGATCGAGCTGCGGGCCGGGCATGCCGTCGCCTTCCCGGAGGCCGACGTCGCGAGCCTGCCCCGCGGCCACGAGGGCCTGGGGCCGGACGCGGACCCGGCCATCGTCATGGATGGCGCCTGCCTCGAGAGCGCAGACCGGGCGTGGCAATCGATCGAGCGCGCGTGGGCGTACTGGACCGGCGACGGCAGCCGCGGCCATCCGCTGCCCGCCCACGCCGTCGCGCTCATCGACGAGTACCTCGCGCCCACCGTGGAGCTCCACCGGCTGCTGCGCCACGACATCGAGCACGGCCGCCAGCGCCTCGTCCGGGCGTCCAACGCCCAGCTCCAGCTGCTCAACCACGCCCGGTCGATCCGGCGCGCACGGGTCATCGGGCCGGCCGGCAGCGGCAAGAGCCTGGTTGCCGTCGAGCAGGCGAGGCGGCTGGCCAGGATGGGCTACCGGACCCTGTTCGTGTGCTTCAACCAGCCGCTCGCGACCGACGTCCTGCGCGAGATCGAGCGCGACGGTGAGCCGCCCGAGCGCCGGCCACGCGTGACCACCTTCCATCGGCTGTGCGAGACGATGGGCCGGGCCGCGAATACCCTCGAGCCCAAGCCACCCGAGCCGCTGCCGCAGCGATGGTGGGACGAGGCCCTGCCCGACGCGCTGCTCACGGCCGTGGACCGGCTGCCCGACGAGCGGTTCCATGCCATCGTCGTGGACGAGGGACAGGACTTCGAGCTTGCGTGGCTCGAGTCCCTCCAGTTCCTGCTGTTCGAGCCGGGTGACGGCGTGTTCTGGGTGTTCGACGATCCCGGCCAGGCGCTCTACCGCGACGATCGGGTGGGGGAGCTGGCGGGCCTGACGGAGCTCGAGCTGTTCGAGGACTACCGCTCGCCTGTCCCAGTGGCGGAGCTGGCGGCGCGCTTCTACCGCGGGCCCACGGAGCCCGTCCCGATGTCGGATGGCGCCGGCGATGCGCCCGACAT
This sequence comes from uncultured Chloroflexia bacterium, assembly GCA_963849495.1. Classification (GTDB taxonomy): domain Bacteria; phylum Chloroflexota; class Limnocylindria; order Limnocylindrales; family CSP1-4; genus CAIXZV01. The sequence goes on from CAWKHN010000022.1 coordinate 164,293, forward strand.
CCTGGTCGCCAGGCCCGGCCGTGAGACCGTCGATGCCGTCCGACGCGAGCTGCATCGCCTCGTGGGCGTCGAGGACGTCCGGCCGTGGCAGATCGTCGTCCTGTCCGGCCGGTCCGCGCCCCAGAGCGACGTCTGGCGCCAGCGGGTGTTCGGCAACCTGGTGCTGTGGAACGGGGCGATCGACGACGACGGGCAGTCACATGGCCTGCCGGCCGAGTCCGTTCCCGACGAGCCGCCCGATGGCGCCGTGGTCCGGTTCGAGACCGTGCGCCGGTTCAAGGGCCTCGAGCGTGAGGTCGTGATCCTGTGCGAGCTGCCCGACGGTGACGACGCCCCCCGCCTCGACCAGCTCCTGTACACCGCCCTCACCCGCGCGACGACCCACCTGACGGTGATCGCCTCCGCTTGGATGGCCGCTCGCCTGGGGCGTGCCGCGGCAGGAGGGACGGACCCTCGATGACGTGGAGCGGCTCATCCTCGAGCGCCCCGATCGCCATGCCGACGACGGGGGTTCCCGTGACGACGTTGACGCTGCGTCCGGACGCCGTGACCGCGTCGACCCTGACATCCCACGGATCGCGGCCGGAGTCGACGGTGGATCGAGCCGCCCTCAGGGCCGCCCGGACGTCGCCGAACTCCAGCCCGTCAGGGTCGTCACGGACATGGACCTCGAAGGTGATAGGCCCCTCGCGGACCGGGTCATACCCGAGGCCTGCAAGCCTGCGCTCCCAGCGGGGTGGGCGCCTGCCCGCGGGGACATCGTCGATGACCAGGTCGACACCGTCGACCATGCGACCGGCGACGCGCCCCGGCATCAGGATTCGCTGGCGCTCGAGCTCGCGCTCATCGACGTCGGGACCAGTACTCATGTCGTTCGCGCTTCGTGGCGCGCCGTGCGGAGATTGGGCGCATTCTACCGCGCCGATACGTGCAGACCACGAACAGGACTCGGTCCCGGTCCGACAGCCCGATGACGTGGTATCGGTGCTCACCCGCCGAATGTGCGGCGTCTTCGCGGAGCCAGGCATGTTCGTCCTCGTCGACCGTTGTCGCCTCTGGAAAGCTGACGCGGTGCTTTCGGAGATTGGCCTCAGCCTTCTCGGGATCCCACGGCCTGCTCACCCGGGCGACCGTACGAGCGGACACTCACCCGATGCTCATCGGGCACTTACGCTGTGATTGACACCCGAGCTGTCACAGCGGCTCCGCAGAGTAGGAACCGCATGATCGCGGACAGGGCACTCCCCATCGCGCCGGATGACGCCGCCGCCGCACTCCCGGACGCCGCGCCGGACGGCGCGCCGCAGCCCGGGCACGTCAGCTACTCCTCGCTGTCCACGTACGACGCCTGCCCGCGCCGGTACGCGTACGCATACGTGGAGCGCGTGCCCTCGCCCGAGCCGAGGCCGGCATTCTTCACCTTCGGTTCCGCGGCCCACGCCGCGTTCGAGACCTTCACGCGCGAGCGTCGCAAGCGCACGGAACGCGGGGAGGCGCCGCCCACGCGCGAGGAGCTGGGTGCGTTCTTCGCCGCCGCGTCGCCGCCTGCCGGGGATCCGCGCCGGGTCGATGCCATGCTCGACACCTTCTACGCCGGCGAGCTCGCGTCCGCGAGCACCGTCGCCGGCGAGGAGGTCGAGTTCTCACTGACCCTCGAGTCCGATGAGGGTGGCGTGCCCGTGGCGGTCCACGGCTGGATCGACCGCATCGACCGGCTTCCCGGCGGCGGCATCGAGGTCATCGACTACAAGACCGGCCGGGCCGGCCGCCAGCAGGACGTCGACGAGAGTCTCCAGCTGTCCATCTACGCGCTGGCCTGCCGCGACGCACTCGGCCTGGGCGCGCCCGAGCGGGTCACCCTCTCCTACCCGGAGTCCTCGACCCGCCTGTCCACGACCCGGACGGACGAGCAGCTGGACGCGGTCCAGACTGAGATCCTGGTCCGGGTGGCCCGGATCCGATCGGGTGATTTCGCCGCCACGCCGAGTCCGCGAACCTGCGAGTGGTGCGAATATCGAGCGATGTGCCCGGAGCGGGCAGGGCAGTCCTAGACCCATGGCTGGAGATGCGGGTCAACCCACCGGGAAGACGAAGATGTCCACTAGCGCCGAGGGATTGCTCGACCTCCTTGAATACGCCCGCGACGCAGATCTCAGCACGCGCATCGAATTCCGTGATCCGATCGCAGCACACGGTGCAGCGGCAATCAAGGAGATCAGGTCGTGGCTGGGTGATCCGGCGATGGTCTCATTCGCGATCCGGGTAATCGAGAAGGCGGCGTCTGCGGACGCTGGCGCACATGGTCTGGCGATCGAGACCCTGAGGGGCGTCCGCGGAGGCGCGTTCGCCGAACCCGCTCGCCGCGATGCCGAGGCGGCGCTGAGCCGACTCGGTGCGGCAGTCCGACCAACGTCAAAGCTGCGAACCGCCACGCCGCGAGCCTCCGCCGGGCCAATTCCAGCCCTCATCCGCGGGTACGGGTACAGACGCCGTGATCTTCGCGAGGCGGGCCTTCTGGGGAATCTCTACTCGGGAATCAGTTACCCGGCCGATGGTGATCACGCTTGCCTGTTTTCAGGGGGATCCAGCGGCGAGTCGTACGGCTATCGCGACATGCCCTCAGGCGTGAATGGGTACCGCTATTACGGAGAGTGGCGCGGGACGAGGGATATGTCACTGACTGGCGGCAACAAGGTCCTCGTTGACCGAAGCCCGAACCTCTACCTTTTCGTGAGCGAAGGCAATGGCCTCCATCGCTTCGAAGGTCGGTTCATGGTCACCAGTCACGAACAGGTTGTCGCCGAACGCGAAGGCACGATTGGGCAAGCGCTCGTCTTCATGCTGGAGCGAGTTGCAGATGAGGTGCGGCTCTAGAGCGGCCGCATGCCTGCTGCTTGAAGCGCTTCCAGCACTCGGGCAGAGTCTCCTCGCGGGAGGTTCGGCGGAACCCAGATGACGAGGCCGTCGCGTCCTCGAGTCATCAGGACGCGGTAGCTATTCAGCCGGAGCTGGTGTGAGTCACGGGCCGCACGGGTAACGCGGCGCGACTGCCAGGCACCTTCCCAGCCGAGATCGTCCCCCCAGCACAGGATCGGCAGATCGAGTTCAAGTCCCTGGCACTGGAACTCGGTCACCGGGGCGGTCATCTGACGACACGAGTACGGGCTTTCGGAGGGGTCAGCAAACCAAGGCCCGATTCTCAGTCGACTCGTTGCCTGAAACTCGTTGTCCACTCCGAGTTGCTTCAGGTTCCGCGCCTTAGACGAGGCAAGGAGTCCAAAAGTCTTGTCAGCAGCGGTGTCATATCGATCCAGGACATATCGCTTGGCCTGGAGGAGATCGGACGTCACGTAGAGTTCGTACCCGAGTGTGTCGAGCCCAATTGCGAGTCTGCCGGCGCTACCGAGGTTTCCCTCGAGAACAGACCGCGCCCACCCGGACGAGTCTTCGGCGCGATGCGTCCGGAGGGTGCGAGTCAAATTCAACTGCTCGTCTGATCGAACGTCGCAGCCGGCGAATGTCCCAGCGAGGTGATCAGGTACGTGCACCACCAAGCTGGCAGGCGCACCACGAACGGCGTCAGCCCACTGTGCGATGCCCGCCTCTTCCCCGAGGTAGATCTCCTGGCCTTCGCCGATAAGGCCGATCACAAGTGACCAACCCGGGAGTCGTGATGCAACGTTGACGACTAACTCGGGCTCAGACCGACTGATCTGCTTTCGCTCGGTCATACGGTCGCGGTCCCAAGCACGTTGAGCTTCGTCGAAGACCAGCACATTGTGATCGGGGAGTCGACCACGAGCCCCTGCCTGCAAATCGAAGTCATGCCAGCGCCGAACGAAGACAGCGCTCCCGAGGACATGCTGGAGGACCTGTACAAGCGGGTCGTTTCCCGAGTACAGCACTGCCGTTCGCGCCTCCTGAGCTCCGTGTTCGTAGACGAACTGGAGGCCGACAAGCGTCTTGCCCGACCCCGGGACGCCGGAGATCAGGACAAGGTGGCGCTCTCCGCGGCGTTCAGCATCGGCAGCGAGGGCGTGCAATGCGGTCAGGAGCTCAGGAATGCCAGCACTTTCCGCTCGCCTAATAGCCGGGAGCGGTTCGTCGCGGAAGATCCGCTTTGCTGCGCCCACGAGCGAGGGCAGGGGAGCGTAGGTGCCCTGCACCCAGCGTCGTACGTCTTGAACGCCTTCGAACCCATCGAGATCGCGGAGCGTTTCCGGGAGGCGATCCGCTCCAATGACACGAACTCCGTCCTCCTCGGCAAGAACCCCGGGACGATCCGTGTACACGAGTACCGGATCGACCACGAGGTCATGACTCTCGGAGTGATAGTCGGCAAGGTCAGCTGCGTACGCCTTGACCTGGTCCAGGTGGCCTGGGCGCATTCGACCACGTTTGAACTCAAGCACGATAAGGCGGTCTGAAGTCAGGACGACAACGTCTGGACGTCGCCCTCCCTCGCCTGGGAGCTCGTACTCCAGCACGACGCCCCAGTCGCAGGTTTCAGGCACCGATCGAAAGCCAGCCGAGAGCCAAGTGAGCTCGTCTCTCCATGCGTCGACCTGCGAGACGCCGGGCGATCCTGTGTAGTACGTCGCGTGCGACTCCCTGAGGACTCGTTCAACAGAGTCGGGTCGTACTGCGGCAATCTCGCACCCGGTGCCGATCCATCCGTAGGGCATGGCGCCAGGCTACATGGCCAAACACTCGCCGCGCTGAGTGCTCAGTCGCCGGCCACCTCGTAGCGCAGCAGCACTGTCCCGGATCCGAACGTTCGCGTCTCGGCGAGCCGCAGGCCGATGCGCGCGTCGAGCGGCGGGAAGAACCGCGTGCCCGAGCCCAGGATGACCGGCTGCACGAGGAGCCGGACCTCGTCCACGAGGCCGAGCCGCATCGCCGTTGACGCGATGCCCGCCCCGCTGATGCCGAGCTCGCCGCCGGGCTCCGACCGCAGGCGCGCGATCTCCTCCCCGGCGTCGCCCCGGACGAGCCGGCTGTGCCAGTCCACCCGCTCGAGCGTCCGGCTGAACACGACCTTCGGCTTCTCGCGCCAGAGCTCGGCCCACTCCGCCATGAAGGGCGGGATCGAGGAGTCCCGATCGGCCGTCGGCCAGTAGCCCGCCATCAGCTCGTACATCCGGCGCCCGTAGAGGAATGCAGCCTGGTCGCGGGCCACGTCGTTGAAGTACCGGTGCAGCTCCTCGTCGATGAGAACCCAGTCGAGCTCGTGCCCCGGGGTCTCGATGAAGCCGTCGGCCGAGACCGACATCGAGTAGACCAGCCGCCCCATGTCGCTCCTCCTTCGGCCGCCCGTTCCGGTTGAGGCGATGGTATGGCGGTTGCGAGGACCCCGGGCCGGCACGTTCAGTCCGGCGATGGGTACGCAGAGTTCTGGCTCGATCCCGTTCGGGTGAAGGACACCGGGTCGTACACTGAGCCGGGCCTTGCACGCGCTCATCGGGTGGTTGAGCGGTTTGAGAAGGAGTGCCTCGAAGCCTGGGAGCGAGTTCATGGCGATCGGTGAACCGAAGATCACCGTCGACGCACGCGCCCGTGCGGCACGGGTTGCGGGTCGGACGCTGGTCGTCTCCCTGGTCGATGGCCGCGAGCTGCGCGTCCCCGTGCGCTGGTTCCCGCGGCTGGCCGCAGGCTCCTCTGCCCAGCGTGCGAATCTTCGGATCACCGAGGGCGGCCGGGCGCTCCACTGGCCGGACCTCGATGAGGACATCGGGGTCGAGCCCCTCCTGACCACGGCTCGCTGATCTGTCGCGGACACCTTGAGATCGTGAGTCGCGCCGGGGCTTCGGTGGATCCAGGTAGGCGGCCGTTGAGGCGACATCCCTACCGTGCCCGGTCATGCGATGCCAGGCACGAGCGTGACAGGGCTGGCGTTCCATCCGGAACGGATCAGCCGTCACGCGCTTCGGGAGGCGCGTCGTGAGCAGATTCCCCTGGATCTGGTCGCGCTTGCGTACGACGATCCGGACGCGGTCCGGCCGTCGGACCATGACGAGACGCGCGATATCCGCACCCGGTGGTTCGGGGAGGAAGGGATCGAGGTCGTGGTGGATACTGACGACCTCCGGGTCGTGACTGTCTGGCGCAAGGGTCCCAAACGATGATCGACATGCTCCTCGAATACGATGAGTCCGTTGATGCCGCGTACCTGATCGTCAGTGACGCCGAGTGGCATCACCAGGCGCGGCTTGATGATTCGCGTGGCGTCAACTACGCGGAGGACGGCTCCGTCATCGGCATCGAGATCCTCTCGCCCCGCCGAAGTGGCGTGCTGGTTGACGGCTTGCCCTTCCGTGAGGATGTGATCCGGGTGATGCGGGCGGTTGGCTTCCGGATCCTCGAGACCGCCCGCGAGGCCTGACGCTGGAGATCCGCGGTGCCGAGCCGCCCGGCGGCCGGACCTCGATGAGGACATCGGGGTCGAGCCCCTCCTGACCACGGCTCGCTGATCTGTCGCGGACGTCGGGAGCTCGCGGAGCCCCTGAGACATCTCCCGTCGGGGTGGCCCGAACGTCAGGGTTACCGTGACGCCGATGGCCCCGGATCATCCGATCACGGGTCTGCGTCTCCGACCCGTCGCTGGACGATGAGGGGAGTGGCACGGTGGCGACGACAACTGCGCGGGTGCGGGCTCGGGCCGTCCGCCTGCTCATCGTCGTCCTGGCAGGCGTGCTGGTGGGGATCGGCGGCTACTCGATCGTCAAGGCGATCACGACGCCGCACCGCACCACGCCGGTGTACGACCCGCCGGTCCTCGCCGGGCAGCATCTCTGGGGCTACTGTTCCGGCGGGTTCTACGCCCGCCTCGGGGACACCATCGTGCTCACCTCCACCGGGCACTGCACCACCGAGGGCACGGTGGCCTACGAGGCCGATGGCACGACGGTGCGTGGCGTGTTCGGCCCGGCTGCGCTGGATCCCACCTGCCCGTATCCCGGCCACGTGTGCGCGGCATCGGACCTCAACTACCTGTTCGTCGCCCCCGACCGCATCCCGTGGGGCCACCTCAACGTCGTCGACCTCGGCACGGCCGGCTACCGGGTCATCCCGGCCGGCACGAAGCCGCTGGCCTGCGGGGACATCGCGATCGGCGACGAGGTCGAGATCGACGGCCGCAACATCTACCGCAGCGGGCCGGTGGCCGAGAAGGGACAGAACCTCAACAGCGGGGACGGGATCTACTTCCCGTGCATGATCGCCGCGCGGATCCACGCCGCTGTCGGTGACTCCGGTGGCGCTGTCCTCGTGCGGGGGATCCCGGCGGGGGTGACGAGCCGCAGCTTCGGCGGCTGGCTGGGGTTCACGCCGCTGGCCGAGGGGCTGGCCGAGCTGGGGCTCGATCTGTGCACGACACCCGACTGCGGGTTGGTGCCGCCGACGGCCGTCGTTCCGGGCTCGCCGTGACCGTGCTGGCTTCGGTCAACGGAACAACGGCACTCGACGCGAGCCGCCCCGGGGGCGCACTGTCGAACAGGCGCGCTCCCGGAAATAATCGCCGCGTGGGACAGTTCCCGGGTCGCGTGACATCTCAGGAGTATGAGCAGCCTCGCTCCCGACCTCGCGATCGCCACGACGGTGGAGCGCGCCGCCGCGGGAGATGAGTACGCCTTCGCCCGCATCGTCGCGACGCATCGGGCCGAGATGGTGCGCGTGGCGTACGTCGTGTGCGGCGACTGGGACCTCGCCCAGGACGCCGCCCAGGCCGCCCTCTGGAACGCGTGGCGCAAGCTCCCAGCGCTGCGCGAACCGGCCTCGCTCCGGCCATGGCTCATGTCCGTCGCCGCCAACGAGGCGAGGGGCATCGTGCGCCGCGAGCGCCGGCATCCGGTGGTGGAGCTGGAGATGGCTGCCGAGGCGTCGGGACGCGACGACGCTGCTGACGGAATCGACGAGCTCGACCTCGCCAACGCCCTTCACCGCCTGAGCCCCGACGATCGGGCGCTCGTCGCGTTGCGCTACGTCGCCGACCTCGATTCAGGCGAGATCGGGGCAATGACCGGGCGCTCCGCATCCGGGGTCCGCACCCGGCTCTCCCGCGTCCTGGATCGCCTTCAGAAGGACCTCGACCATGACTGAGCACGAGGTCTTCGAGACCCGACTTCGCACCGCCCTCGCCGTCCACGTGGCCGGCGGCCCCACCGACGATTTCGACGCCCACGGGTTCGCCCGGGCCGTCGCTGAGGCAGAGCCGCGTCGACACGGCCGAACGATCGCGCTCCGCGGGCCGAGGGTCGTCATCCCGCGGATCGCGTGGGTCGTCGTCGCCACGGCCCTGCTCATCGCCGCGCTCGCGGCCAGCGCGCTCTTCGGGGGGGCTCGCCCATTCGTCGGCCCGTCAACGTGGCAGCGGATCGTCCTGCCGGCCCCCGCCGGGAGCACCGGATGGATGGCCGATGCCGTCCAGGCCGGGAGCGGCTATCTCGCCGTAGGGTCGACATGCGCGACCTGCGCCATGGCCGGGATCGTGTGGACCTCGCGCGATGGCCTGGCGTGGGACCTGGTCGATACCGGAGACACGTTCGCGGATGCGGGGCTCAGCGCGGTGGTCGCCGGTGACGGTGGCTTCGTGGTGGTTGGCAGCAATTGGCTCGACGCAACGAACCCCAATGGATCGGGTGCCGCTCGCGCGGCCGCCTGGGTGTCGGCGGATGGCAGGACCTGGCGTCGGGCGGCATCGGTCGCCGCCCCGGAGGGTGCGATCATTTACGATGTCGCGTTCGCACACGGGCGCTACGTGGCGGTCGGCTGGGAGCCCCCGTCTTCTGGCGGAGACTTGATCCCCAGGATCTGGCAGTCTGACGACGCCGACCACTGGGTCCCGGCCACCGACTTCGCCGCGGCGCCGTCCTTCCTCGGCGTGATGACCGGCGTTGTCGCGGGTGGACCGGGATTCGTGGCGGTCGGCCACGATCACGGGATCTGGACGTCGCCTGACGGCAACTCGTGGAGCACCGGCCTTGAGTGGACCGCGCATGACATGGCCATCGCTGCCGGGCGTGATGGCCTGATCGTCGTTGGTGCCAGTCTCGGTGGCCACGACGGGACGCGCACGTCCGGGGACGGCAGGACCTGGACGTCGGCCGCCCTGCCGGCCCTCGATGGGTCGCCTGCCATCGGCAGCGGGCTCGAGCCCGGCAGCATCGTCGCAAGCGACTGGGGCTTTGTCGTGGTCTCGACGTGGAGTTCGGACCAGCGCTGGGGCTACCACGAAGGGGATCCCATCGAGGGCGGCCTGTGGACGTCCCGCGACGGGATCAGCTGGACCCCGCATCGGTTGAACCCGCAGTTCGCGGCCACCTTGCGCGGTGGCTTACTGATCCGCAGCGGCGACGCGATCCTCGTTTCGACCGATGCCGGCACCTGGGCCCTGCCCGGCGCGGCCGTCTCGGAAGCCGCGATCCCCTGAGCCATCAGGATCCCTAGGTCGACGATTTCGTTCGCCTGGCCAACGGCCTTGGAGGGCCACGCGGACGGGCGATCGACAGGTTGATACCTGGCGGTATCATCGCCTCATGCCGATGACCCTTCGCCTGACCCCTCAGGAGACCGAGGCGCTGCGCGACACGGCGCAACGCGAGCATCGGTCGATGCAGGACGTCGCTCGGACCGCGATCGACGAGTACGTGACCCGCCGGACCAGACGTCGCGACGCGCACCTGGCTGCGATTGTCCGCGAGGACGCTGAGCTCCTGCGACGGCTCGGGGGCGCGTGACCGAGCATCTCGACCTCGAGGACCTGCTCGTCGCGGCCGAGGTAACCCTCGGGGAACCACCTCAGGTGCGCGATATCGGACTGCTTGAGGCGGCGGTCGCACGTACCCGAGCCTCGGTCTACGGTGAGGACGCGTACCCGGATCTGCACGCCAAGGCGGCTGCCCTGCTGCACTCGATCGTCACGGGTCACGCCCTCATCGACGGCAACAAGCGACTCGGCTGGGTCAGCGTTCGCCTGTTCTACCGCCTGAACGGCAGCGACCTGCGCCCCCCGATCGATGACGCGTACCGCCTGGTGATGTCGATCGCGGATGGCTCCCTCTGCGACGTCCAGGAGATCGCGGACCTGCTCCGCGCCTGGGTGCACGACCTCGACGAGGCGGACTGAATCCTGGTCGGGGCGAGAGGAGTCGCGACGACGATTTCGATCAGCGCGGCCGGCGCTACGCCTCCAGCGACGCCAGGAACGCCGCCGGCGTCCGGACCGGGAACCGGTCGGCCAGCACCGTGAGGTGAGCGTCGCCCGAGACGAGCACGGCCCGTTCAGCCGCCGCGAGGGCGAGCAGGTCGTCGTCCGCCGGGTCGACAGCACGGACGGGTGGCTCTCCGTCGGGATCCGCGGCAAGGAGCGCCGAGCGACCGATCCAGGCCACGAACGCGTCCGCGTCCGCGGACGTGACGAGGCGCTCGAGCTTCGGGTAGGCGAGCGCGCGCCGCAGCTCGGCCAGCAGCGACGGGGAGACGACGAGGTCGAACGCTCCTGCCTGCCACGCGAGCAGGAGACGCGCGGGCGTTCCGCGCGGTGAGAGAACCGCCGAGATCAGGACGTTGGCATCGAGGACGGCGCGCACGCGAGCGGTCAGCCGCGGGTGCGGTGCTGGGCCTCGGTGGCCAGCGCCAGGGCGTCGGCCTCGTCGAGGTCGTTGGCCGCCCACAGCCGGTCGAGCAGGTCGAGTCCGAGGTCCCGGCGGAGGGCTTCCTCGATCACGTCGCTGTCGCCCTTGCCCAGGCGGGCCGCTCGAACCTTCACGGCCCGCAGCACCTCGGGGTCGATCGTCAGCGTCGTGCGCACCTTCGTCATCTGCGCATCATAGCATCACGATGCCTGAGCATGGCGGTTCCTGAGCAGGGCGACCGCCGTTTCGCTGCTCTATGCTGCCCGGGTGTGGCGCAGACGCCGGAGAACAACCGGCACGCCCGCACCGCGCTCTCGGCCTCGCTCCACCGCTCGTAGCGGCCCGGGACCTGATCCCCGTCAGGCCGGCGACGTCCGCCGCCGGGACCTGCTCGGTGGGCTCGTCCACGAGTACCACGGGCTCGCTGCGTGATCGAATCGGGGTTCCGACCCCCACGCGCTTCGATCAGTGGACTTCCGGTGAAGATCGGTCTCGCCAGTGGGCCCGGCGGGCGAGCCGGGCCGGCGTGCGAAACGGGGCCGCACGCGGGCAACGCAGGCCCGATGCTCCGCGGGTGCACAACCGCCTCGGTCCCATCCTCCGCTCGGCAGCGGCATCCGCGACAGCCGTGCGCAACGGCAGGATCCGGCGCGCGGTGCTCGCGTTCCTCGCCTTCAACACGGTCGAGATGGCGACCTGGACCACGATCCTCGTCTACGCCTACGCTGCGACGGGCCCCGCATCCGTAGGCCTGGTGGCGGTCGCCCAGCTGCTGCCGAGCGCCGTCGCGGCGCCGGTGCTCGCCGGGATCGGCGACCGGTTTCCGCGGGCGCAGGTCCTGTTGGGCTGGTTCGTTGTGCAGGCGCTCGCGATCCTGGCGGTCGCGGCCGCAATCTTCCTCGACGGCTCGCCGATCCTCGTGTACGTCCTGTCCGGTGTGGCGACGGTGACGCTCACCCAGACTCGCCCGATCGTCTCGTCGCTGCTCCCGGAGCTCGCCGACACACCGGACGAGCTGACCGCCGGCAACGCGCTGTGCAGCATGTCGACGGGGCTGGGCGGGTTCATCGGCCCGCTCGCGGTAGGCGTCATCCTGGCCGTCGCCGACCCGGGGGCCGCGTTCCTGGCCGCCGGCCTGACGTTGTTCGCCGGTGCTGGGCTCCTTGTCGGCCTGCGCCCGCACCCGGTCGACGAGATGCCGTTCTCGCGCGCGCGCACGCGAGAGGGCGTCGGCGAGCCCGTCGTCATCGAGCCCGTCGTCATCGAACCCGTCGGCCCCGATCCCCGGGCGATCCTCGGCGGGCTCCGCGAGGTCGCGCGCGACCCGGACCTGCTCGTGGTCATGGCGCTGCTCGCGGGCCAGCTCGTCATCTTCGGCGGCCTCGAGGTGCTGCTCGTGCTGCTCGCCATCGACCTGCTGGGCATCGGCGAGTCCGGTGCGGGCTACCTGATCGGGGCGCTCGGGCTGGGCGCGATCCTGGGTGGCGCCGCGGCATTCGCCCTCGTGGGGCGGCGCCGGCTGACACCGTGGCTCGGGGTCGCGGCGGTGATCGTCGGCCTCCCGGTGGCGCTCATCGGGGTGGCTCCGGGGGCGGGGTCGGCCGCAATCCTCCTGGTCGTGTCGGGGATCGGGTTCGCCATCCTCGAGGTCGCGGGGCAGACGCTGCTCCAGCGGATCACGCCCGACGCCGTCCGCGCGCGAGTGTTCGGCATCCTCGAGGGCCTGCTCCTCGTCGGGGAGGCACTCGGCTCGGCGATCGTCCCTCCGATCGCGCTGGTGCTCGGTCTCCAGAACACCGCGATCGCCCTCGGGCTCCTGCTGCCGCTGCTGGCCACGCTCGCGGTCGTCCGCTTCGGCCGCATCGACGCCCGTGTGGCGATCCCGACGGCAGAGCTACGGGCGCTCGCCCGGGTGCAGATGCTTCGGCCGCTGGGACCGGCGGCGCTCGAATCGCTCGCCCGGCACCTTGTGCGCGTCGCCGTTCCGGCCGGCACCGCCGTGATCCGGGAAGGCGATCCGGGAGACCGCTGGTACCTGGTCAGGGATGGCCGGTTCACGGTGACGCAGGCCGGCCACCGGCTGCGCGAGCTGGGGACGGGCGACGCGTTCGGCGAGATCGCGCTGCTGCGCAATATCCCACGCACGGCGACGGTCGAAGCGACGACCGACGGCATGCTGTGGGCGCTGAATCGGCACGAGTTCCTGGCAGGCGTGACCGGCTCGCCGGCCGCGCTGGTCGAAGCCGAGCGGGTGGTGGTGGGTCACCTCGCCTGAGACGCACGGCCTGGGGGGTCCGCGCGGCACGGCGCTGTTCGCCACGCGCCCGCGTCCGGCGATACGTCAGACGTCGCCCTGCAACTCGTTGATTGCGTCCTCGTTGATCGCGGCGTCGCATTCCTGGCAGATCGGCGGGTCCCAGCCGCCGGCCTCCGGCAGATCCGTGCGCCCGCAGTCGGCGCACACGAACGGCGTCGCGGTGTCGGCGGCGATGTCGATCGCGCGCGTGTTCGACCCATCGGCCGGTCGCCGGTCGCCCGTCGTCGATCGGTCGCCCGTCGTCGATCGGTCGCCTGCCGGCCGCGTGCCGTCCGGGGTGGACGCAGCGCCCGTTGCCCTTCGAAACCAGCGCGTCGGCGTGCCCTCCAGGGTTCATCCGGGCAAATCCCGGACGTTGCGCCAATCCTGCACCAGGTTCGTGACAGGTACGGCGTCACTGAGCCGATCGCGGGTCGTTCCGGGCATCGTCGCTAGACTCAGGGCATGCGCTACATCGAGATTGATGGCCTGCGGGTCTCGCGAATCGGGCTCGGCACCTGGCAGTTCGGGACCCGCGAGTGGGGCTACGGCGAGGTCTATGCGCGCGACACCGCCCCGGCCCTGATCCGCCGCGCAGCGGAGCTCGGGGTCACGATGATCGACACGGCCGAGGGCTACGGACCCGGCCGATCCGAACGGATCATCGGCGAGACGCTGGCCACGATGCCGGCCGCCGACCGCGACGCCCTCATCATCGCGACGAAGTTCACGCCGATCGCGCCCGCCGAGCCGATCGTGGCCTGGCAGGCGCGCGGCAGCAGACGCCGGCTGGATGTGGACTCGCTCGACCTGCTGTACGTGCACTGGCCGAACCTGTTCGTCTCCGTGCGGCGCGTGATGCAGTCGATGCGCCCGCTGCTGGAGGGCGGGGAGGTGCGCCGGATCGGCGTGAGCAATCACTCGCTCGAGCAATGGCGGGAGGCGGAACGGGCGCTGGGCTCGCCGGTCATCGCCAACCAGGTGCGGTTCAGCCTCGCGACGCCCGGGCCCCGGCGCGACCTGGTGCCATTCGCGGCCGAGCATGACCGGCTCGTCGTGGCGTACTCCCCGCTGGGCCAGGGCCTGCTCGCGGGCGCCGGAATGCCCGCGGCGTCGGGAGCGGCGGAGTCGAAGGCGGAGGTGGGGGCAGCGGCAAGTGCGCCCGACGCCGGGATGTCCGGGGCGCGGCAGAACGACGTCTGGCCGGATCGGGCCCGGCGGCCCGGCAGCAAGCCGCGTATCCGAGCGATGAACCCGATCTTCCGGGACTCCGCCCGGCATCGCGCCGTCCCGTTGCTGGCCGCAGTGCGCGAGATCGCCGCCGCCCACGACGCCACGGCGGCCCAGGTCGCGCTGGCGTGGCTGATCCACCACCCGAACACGATCGCGATCCCCGGTGCGCGGACACTCGGCCAGCTCGAGGAGAACGTCGCTGCCGCGGACCTCATCCTGTCCGACGAGGAGCTCGCCCGGCTCTCCTCCGAGGCGGAGGTCTTCGAAGCGGGCCACTGAATGTCATGAAGAAGGGCCTCCGCCGAGGTGACCGCCGTTCGACCTGACGGCGATGCGCTCCGCTCGCTGGTCGGTTTCGTCGCCCGACACGGCGATCAGGTGACCGCCTTCGCGCGGCTTGGCCGCTGGCGGCGGCTGTCGCGCGGCTGCGGGTGGAGCCCGCCTGATCAGAGGTCGTCAGCTCGCGTCCAGCCCGATGCCCGCGGCGCGGCAATCCTCGGCGAACGCCGCCTGGGCGTCGGTCGTCGGGCTCCAGCGGGTGGGAAAGCCGACGACGCGGTCCAGGCCCACGGACTGCAGCTCGCCCAGCAGGTCCACGCGGGCCTGACCGGCGTCGCGCATCTTCTCGTCGCTCGCGTACAGGGAGAACCGGAGCGTGCCCGGATCACGGCCCGCCGCCTCGCACATCGCGCGGACCTCCACCATGCGCTCGGCGACCTCGGGCGGCGTGAGGAACACGAGGTTGAGCTCATCAGCGTGCTTCACGGCCAGCCCGGCCGTCTTCCGGCGGCCGTTGCCGCCGACGATCACCGGGATGTGGGGCTGAATCCCCTTCGGGACGTTGATGGCACCCTCGACGTGCGCGCGCCGCCCCTCCCAGGTCGCGCGGCCGGGAGCCAGCATCCGGGTGATGATCTCCAGGTGCTCGCCGAGCTGCTCCAGGCGCTCGGCGATGGGCGGGAAGCCGTAGCCGTAGGCCAGCCACTCCTCGGCCTTCCAGCCGGCGCCGATGCCGAGCTCGAACCGGCCGTTGGAGATGACGTCCACGGTCGACGCGAGCTTCGCGGTCAGACCCGGGTTGCGGAAGCCCGTGCACACGACCATGTGGCCCAGCCGGACGCGCCGGGTCGCCATGGCCAGGGCGGACAGCATCGTGAACGACTCGAACGTGATCTCGTCCGTCGGCTCGGGCACGGTGTGGAAGTGGTCGAACACCCAGAGGGACTCGAACCCGAGCGTCTCGGCCTGTTCGGCGAGCTCGATCGAGCGCGCCCATGCCGCAGCGGCATCCCAGCCGTCGTACTCGCCCTTCCAGCCCTGGGGCGTCAACAGCCCGACCTTCATCTCGCCTCCCGGTGTCTCGGATCGCGTGGAATGAACAGACGGTAGCGCGAGTCGGCGATCGGCGGCCGCGAGCGCAGCAGGTTCGGCCGCCGCCCTCAGCCCGCGAGCTTCACCGGGGTCCAGGTGAGACCGCCATCGCGGGTCATGAGGAACTGCGAGCCCGCGTCCGCGGATGTCTCGATCACCACGCCCTGGCTGGCGGTGGTGAAGCCCAGCTCGGAGAACGACCCAGCGCCGTTGAGCCTCTCGACGGCGGCCCAGGTCGCCCCACCATCGGTCGACCGCACGAGCGCAGAGCCCACGCCCGACAGGCTGCCGCCGACAACGATCACCGACGGCGATGGAGCGGCCACCCCCTGGAGATCGAGGACGGGGACCTTCGAGGCGGCTTCCGTGAACGACGCCCCGCCGTTGGTGGATGTGTAGAGATGAACGCCCGTCGGCGTGGACCACACCCCGACGTCGCACGCCGCGACCAGGTCGGTCGAGCTGGCGGCGGCGAGCGTCGCGGGTCCGGCCAGCCCGAGGCAGGGCGGTTGCCATGCGGTCCAGGCGCCATTGGCCAGGCGAGCCCCGGCGATGACCTCGCGGTCGACCTCGACCAGCCAGCCGGTCGATCCCTGGAGGACGATCTGCGGGTTGGGCACCGGGCCGCCCCCAATGGCCAGCTGGGTCGACGAGAGCGTCCAGGCGTCGGTGCCGATCGTGCTGGTCGCGATCGAGATCCCGCCCAGGTCGTTCGCGCCGAACGCCGCGTGGACGAGGCCGCCGCCGGTCTCGAGCGCCATCACCGTCGTGCCCGCGCCGGCGCCGGGCAGCGTGACGCTGTGCCAGGTGACTCCGCCATCATGGGTTGCCCACAGGCTCGGCGCCCCGAGCGCCCACCCCCCGAACACCCAGCCGTCGTGCGTGTTCGCGAAGCGGATGCCGCGAACGCCGTAGCTGCCCGGGCGGACCGGCCATCCGGAGTAGTTCGGCGCCGGGATCGTCGCCCACGTGGCGCCACCGTCGAGAGTCCGGACGATGGTCGCGCACGGTTGGCCGTCGCAGGTCGCGGTTCCCAGGAGCCATCCATCGTTCGCGGAGACGAAGGTCACCGACACTGGCTGGAAGTCGGGAGGGACCGGGCCTCCGATCGGCGCCGTGCTGCTGCCCCCGGAGGGGATCGGGGTGGGCGACGGCACCGTGGTCGGTGTGGCGGATGCCGTCGGCGAGGTCGGCGCAGTTGGCGACGGGTTGCCCGATGCGACCGGACCGCTGGCAACGGGTGAGCTGCCCTCCGACGGTCCCTGGACCACGCCCCGGAGCAGGATCCCGCCGGCGACGACCAGGATCACGAACACCACCAGCCCGAACCCGGCCTGCCAGGCGGGGCCGGAGCCACCGGTGAGACCGGACCCACCGGTGAGGCCGGCGCGCAGGCGGTTGATCCGCCCTGACCGGGGCTCGACCTCGCGGCGCGTCGCCGCCACGCGAGCCATCAGCCGGTCCGGCGCGGGCTCCTCTGCTTCACGCGCAAGGGCTCGTCGGATCTCGTCCTCGAAGGGGTCCGGCTGGGACGTCGGTGTCATCGGGGGGACCTCCTCGCATCCGCGGCATCGACCGCGGCACGCATGTGGCGGAGCGCGTAGTGCAGGCGCGACTTGACCGTGCCCTCCCGGGCACCGGTTCGCTCGGCGATCTGCTCCACCGTCAGGTCGGCGTAGAAGCGGAGCGCCACGACCTCGCGGTGCTCCGGGCTCAGCGTTCTGAAGGCGTCCCGGAGCACGTCGCTGCGGGCGATGGCGTCGCCGAAATCGGCGCCGGCGCCTCCCTCCAGCGCGCCGACGCCGGCTGCATCGATGCTGATCGGCAGGTGTCGCCGGGCTCGCAGTCGATCCCGGCATGCATTGACCAGGATCCGACCGAACCAGGCCTCGAAGCGAGCGGGGTCGCGCAGCTCTCCGAACCGCCGCCATGCGGCAAGCGCGGCATCGTGGGTCGCGTCCTCGGCCTCGGCCGGATCGGCGAGGATGAGCCGGGCGATCCGGTAGGCACGGTCGAGGGCCGGGCGGTCGACGAGCAGGTCGAACGTCCTGGCGCGGACATCCTCCGGACGGCCGGGCAGTTCCATCGCCTCCACGCTACGCCTCATCTGCGAGCCGATCACGCCCTACTGACGATGCGGACCTGCAGAACGTTCAATCGACCCGGAACCCGGGTGCCGACCCGGAACCCGGGTGCGGTCGCCCGGCGTTCAGGTGGACGTCCTGCCATGAGGTCACAATGTCACCTGAGACAGGCCTCCCAAACCTGAGCACCGACGGCGTGATCGGGTGGATCGACCGACATGAAGGGACCGCATCGTGCCCACGGCCGTGACCGCCCCTGCCCACACCTTGACGGGCGACGAGGTCGCCGCGCAGCTCGAGGTTGACCCGCGGCAGGGGCTGTCCGCCGCCGCGGCCCTCGAACGTGCCCGCACCGCCGGCCCCAACGCGCTCGAGGACGCGAAGAGCGAGCCCGCGTGGCGGATGGTGCTCGAGGCCCTGAGCGAGCCGTTCATCGTGATGCTCGCCGTCGCGGGTGTGCTCGCGATCCTGGTCGGCGAGGTGCGTGACGGGATCCTGATCCTGGTCGCCCTGCTGCCGATCGTCGGCGCCGATGTGGTCACCGAGTACCGCGGCGAGCGCGCGCTCGCGGCCCTGCGCGAGGCATCGGCACCCGAGGCGCGCGCACGGAGGGACGGCGCGGTGGCCGTCGTGCCGGCAGAGACGCTGGTCCCGGGTGATGTCGTCCTGCTCCAGGGCGGCGACGTCGTGCCGGCCGACCTCCGCGTCATCCGCGCCGACCGGCTGCTCATCGACCGGAGCGTGCTGACGGGGGAGTCCATCCCCGAGGGCGCCCGCGTGGAGCCCGATGCCGAGGACACGTCCCTGGCCGGCCGCCGCTCGATCGCCTACTCGGGGACCAGCGTCGTCGGCGGCCGCGGGGAGGGGATCGTGGTCGCGACCGGTCCGGCGACCGAGTTCGGCCGGATCGCCGGCGCCCTCGTGTCGCAGGAGCGTCGCCGGAGCCCGCTCCAGCGCGAGCTCGACCGGCTGGTGCGGATCCTCCTGGTGGTCGCGCTGGGGCTGATCGCGTTCGCCGCCGGGATGGGCTTCTCGCGCGGCCACACCCTGGGCGAGAACATCCTGGCCGGGATCTCAGCCGCGATCGCGGCCATCCCGGAGGAGCCCCCGGTGCTTTTGGCCGTGATCCTCGGCCTCGGGGCGTACCGCCTGCTGCGGCGTGGCGTGCTCGTCCGGCGCCTCAACGCCGAGGAGACCCTGGGCGCCGTCGATCTCATCATCACGGACAAGACGGGCACCATCACCCAGAACCGGCTCGAGGTCTCGACCGTGCGCACCCCACAGGGGTTGGTCGGGGATCCTGCCGATCGGTGCCGTCTGCTCGAGGAGGCTCTGCGGGCCGAAGAGGACGCCTGGCCGGGTGAGGATGTGGCCCCCGGATCCTTCACCCGGGCTCTGCGTGCGGCCGTGGCCGACGCCGGGGGCGAGACCGTGCTCGATGCGACGACGCTCGTCGAGGCCGTGGCCGCTTCCGATGTCCTGCCGATGACCCGCACCCGCGCCCGCAGGGACGGCGGCATCGAAAGCCTTGTCCTCGGCGCGCCCGAGGTTGTCCTCGCGCAGGTCTCCGACGAATCCGGCGTGGCCGGGAACGCTGCCGGGCGACAGCAGTGGACGGAGCTCATCGACGCTGCAGCCGCCGGCGGCGAGCGGCTGGTCGCCCTCGCCCGGCGGGTCGACGACGGGCCGTGGCAGATGCGCGCCCTGGTCGGGTTCGCCGATCCGATCCGGCCGGGGATCGCGGAGGCGATGGCGATGGCCCGGGGGGCCGGGATCCAGGTCGTCGTCGTCACGGGTGACCATCCGGGGACGGCCGCGACGATCGCGCAGCAGGCGGGGCTCGAGGCGGACCACATCGTGACCGGCGAGGAGCTCGCGACCTGGGACGACGCCAGGCTGGCGGCGGAGCTGCCCGGGCTGCACGTGGTGGCCCGGTCGACCCCGGAGCAGAAGCAGCGGCTCGTGCGCGCCGCCCGGGCCGACCACCGCATCGTGGCGGTCACCGGCGACGGCGTGAACGATGCCCCGGCCCTGCACGGCGCCGACGTCGCGGTCGCGATGGGGAGCGGGACGGCGGTCGCCCGCGAGGCGTCCGACCTCGTGCTCGGCGACAACTCGTTCGCGACCCTGATGTACGGCCTCGCGGAGGGCCGGCGGATCGTGGACAACGTGCAGAAGGGGCTCGTGTTCCTCATCTCCACGCACGCCGCCTTCCTGGGCTTCATCCTCGTCTCGACGATCTTCGTCACCGAGCGCCAGGTGCTGCTGCCGCTCCAGATCCTGTGGATGGAGCTGTTCATCGACCTTGCGACATCGGTCGCCTTCGAGCGGGAGCCGGCGGAGCCGGCGCTCATGCGCCGGGCGCCGCGCCATGCCGATCGGCCCCTCCTGACCGCCGAGCTCCTGGTCCGGCTGAGCGCCGCCGGATCCTTCACGGCGATCGGGGCGCTGGTGGTCATGCTGAGCTACAGCAGCAGCTTCGAGCACGGCGCCTGGCTCGCCTACACGGTCCTGGTCGTGGGCCAGTGCGTCCGCGCCTACTGGAACCGGAGCGTCCGGGAGCCGATCCACCGGCTGGGCCGTAACGGGTTGCTGCTCACGGCGTGCGTCGCGGCGGTCGCGATCCAGGTACTGATCCCGTACGTGCCGGTGCTGGCCGACGCGTTCCACGCGACACCGCTCGACGCCGTCGACTGGCTGATCGTGGCGATCGTCGCGTTCCTGCCGGCAGCTCTCGCCGAGGTCGTCCGGTGGCGCGGTCAGGGCCGGGCCGTGTGGGTGGCGTGAGGAGCGACGTCCGCACGGCCGTCTGGCCGGTCTCCGGTCAGGGTGTCCCTGGTGCCGTCCAGGCGTCGACCGGCTCCGGGCGCCCGAACAGGTAGCCCTGGCCGAACTCGACGCCGAGCGCGGTGAGCGTGGCGGCCTCCTCGACGGTCTCGACCCCCTCGGCGATCAGGCGGCAGCCCGCGGTCCGCGCGAAGTGGCGCATGCCGACGACCATGGCCTGGCGCCCCAGGTTGGCGTTGACCCGCCGGACGAGCCCGATGTCGAGCTTCACGAAGTCCGGTCGGAGGTCGATGATGTGGCCGAAGTTGGCGACTCCCGCCCCTGCGTCGTCGACGGCGAGGCGGATGTCGTGCCCAAGCTCTCGAACTGCCTCGCGCACGACGTCGTAGTCGTCGATGAGCTCGTGCTCGGTCACCTCGAGCACGAGTGGCCGGCCGGCCTCCCAGAGGATCTCCCGCAGGCGTCCGGGTTCGGCAAGCAGGCGCGGCGAGACGTTGAGGTCGAGCCACGCACCCGCGGGCAGCTGCTTGCCCGCCTCCACCGCGGCCGCCAGGGTCGCGAGCTCGAGCTCGGCGCCGAGACCCACCGACCATGCGTCCGCGAAGCACAGATCCGGACGCTGGCCGGAGTCGAAACGGGAGAGCGCCTCGTAGCCGACTGCTTCGCCTGACAGGAGGTCGACGATCGGCTGGAACACAGGGTGGAACGCACTGGACGCCAGCAGGGCCCCGATCTCATCGCGGAGCCCGGCTTCGCGGCGCAGGTCGTGCAGGCGGTCGGCCAGCAGGGCGCTCGAGGTCATGCTCAGCGACACGATGCCCGGCATCTTCTCCACCAGGGTCCGGGCGAACGGCTCATCAAACGTGCCGATGACAAGGGCGCCGTCCACGTGGTCACCGTGCCGGATCGGCCCGTAGGCGACGGCCCGCAGGCCTGCGGCCACGTCCCCGGCCAGCCAGCCGTCGGCGGGATCCCGGGTCACGTACTCGGACCAGGGCCCGGCCTGGGACCGCGCTCGCACGATCGCCGCCCGGCCGGGCCGGAGGGCGGTTCCCGTGGGCACGGGGTACCCGGGCGGGCCACCCTGCGCGATGATCAGCACCTCGTCGGCGCCCGTGAACGCCTCGATTGCTGCGAGGCCGATGAACGGCAGCGTCGCCAGCTGCTCGCAGATCGCCTGGGCGGCCTCCACCACGCTCGCGTCCTCGGGGATGGCCTGGAGACCTTCGGCCAGCGCGACCCGGATGCGTGCCTCGAGTGTCACTTCGGCTTCGGCCTCCCGCAGGTCGGTGACATCGCGGAACACGGAGACCCAGCCCGAAAGGACACCCTCCTGGTCGTCGTTGGGCGTGACGCTCACCTCGACCCGCCGGGAGGCTCCGCTGGGACGCCGCAGGTCAATCTCGCCCACCCACGGTTGACCGGCAATCAGCCGCCGATCGACGTCGTCGACCGTGACCGACGGTGTGATGCCCCTCATGAGCTCATGCATCGACAACCCGGTGATCTCCGGCATCGTGCGCCCGGCGTCGGCGAGGAAGGCGGCGTTTGCATACGTGATGTGATGGTCGGCGTCGGTGATGACGATGCCGTCGGCGGAGTTCTCGATGATGGCGGCCAGGCGCTCCCGCTCGTTCCCCAGGCGCTCCCGCTCGGTCACGTCGCGCCAGGCCAGGAACAGCCCATCCGCGAACCGGCCCACCTGGACGTTGACCACCAGGCGTCTCGCGCCGCCGTCCGGTCCCGGGACCATGAACTCCGCGCCGTCCGCCGCCCAGCCCTCGCCTGTCTCGATGACGTCGCGAAGCACGGCACGGAGTGGCCTGCCGCCAAGGTCGGGCATCCCTTCGGGGATCAACGCGCCGATCAGCGCCTCCTGAGACTGGCCCATGAACGCCGCGGCCGCGCGATTGCCGAACACGGTTCGGAAGTCCACAAGCACGCCGTCCGGGTCCCGGGCCGGCTCGCAGATCAGGAACGGATCGGCCATCGCATCGAGCGATCCGCGCATCGCTGCCTCACTGGCGCGGAGCGCGTGCTCGGCGCGCCGCGCCTCGGTGATGTCGTTGAAGGAGGCGACGGCGCCGGTCACCGTGCCACCGGTGGCATCGCGGAGGGGCTGCGCGCTCACCTGCACCCAGCGGGTGGCACCGGAGGAGTGTCGGATACCCATGACCACGCCCGTGACGGGCTGTCCACTGGTGCGCGCGATCGTCGCCGGGTGGTTCTCGCCGTGGGTCGGGGTGCCATCGGCCCACACCGCGTTCCAGGCAGGATCGGAGGCCGTCAAGCCCGTGATCTCGTCAATCTCGAGGCCGAGGATCGCCCGGGCGGCAGGGTTGCTGGCGACGATCCGCCCCGCTGCGTCGTGAACGATGACGCCCTCGGCGAGATCCTCGACGACGGTGCGATAGCGCTGCTCGCTCTCGCGGAGGGCCTCGTCGACCCGCCTGTGCTCCGAGATGTTCTCGAACACGGCTGCGAAGTGACCCGCCTGCGGACGGAACGCGCTGATCGCAAACCATCGTCCGATGCCCGGCACGTAGGTCTCGAACCGTTCGGGAACGCCGGTCCTGACCACCCGCCCGTAGGTCTCGAACAGCTCCGGGTTCGCCTCGCGGATGCCCGGGATGGCCTCGGTGATCCGCCTGCCGACGGTGTCTCGCAGGCCCGTCAGCTCCTCGAATGCGGGGTTGACCTGGACGTTGATGTAGTCGGCAGGCTGGCCCTCGTCGTCGAACAGCATCCGGCAGAAGGCGACGCCCTCTGTCATGTGCTCGAACAGGGAGTGACACAGCACCCGGCTCCCGGCGATGTCCTGCGCCGCTGCGGCGGGCAGCGCCTCGAGTGCCGTGGCCTCGCTCCCGGGATCGCGTCGAGCACGACCGGGGGGCGAAACCGCTGGTTGCGTCCTCGTCCGAGGCTCGCGCACGTGATACTCCGGGAGGCCCCCTCGCGATGGCTGCCCGGGCGGGCGGCGAGGTCAGGACGGGTAGGCGACTCCACGGTCACGATGCGCCCGGCATCGGCCGCCGTCATGACGGTCTGTCATGTCGATTCAGCGCCGGCGGGTGGCGCGAATGCCGCGCAGAGCATCCCGTAGTACGTCGGCACCTCATACGAGAGGAGCCGGGGCGTCCACGTCTCGCCGATCGCCCCGAGCAGCATCAGCATCTGCCACGGGCTGTCGGGCTTCGCCGCTTCGATGAGCGCCGGGTCCAGGTCCCGCAGCGCGCCGAATCGCCCCTCGCGCAGGATGGACACGAGCGTCTCGTCGAAGACGCGTGCGGCCGGGTCGAGCCCATACGGACCGTCCGCGCGGTGGGCGTGGGCCTGGTCCGCGCTGGCGACGAGCGCGACGCGACGGCCGCTTGCCGAGATCGCCGTTGCGATCGCGGCGCCCGCCGCGACATGCGCGTCGAGCGACAGGTCCCGCGCGGGGGCGACGATGACGACCGGCGTCGGGGGATCCCGGCGTCCGCCGAGGTACCACAGGGGGATGAGGCTGCCCCAGTCCAGCGGCAAGACGGCCTCGGCCGGGTCGTTGCCACCGTAGCTCACGCCGACGGCCGGGATCCCGGCGGCGTTGAGCTCCCGGACGCTGGCGAGCGCGAGCAGGCGGTCGACCGGCACGTCGAGGGCGACCCCGGGTGCCTCCTCGAGGCTGCCGGCGGCACGCCCGGCCACGACGACGGCGAGGTGCCCATCGACGTGGATCCCGTGCGGTGTGAGCACGATGACGACCTCCGGGCCGGCCTCGTCGAAGCGGCGCGCGAGCTCGGCCATGCCCGCCTGCGTGACGGACGCGAGGTCGCGGGCATCGGGCGGGCACGCCTCCGGGATTGCGAGGTCGCCGTGCGGCGCGATGCAGGCGAACACGAGGCTGGGATGGTGGCCGGCAGGCGCTTCGCGATCGGATGGCATGACGCCACTCTACGCCGCGCACGATCCTGTTCCGCGCCGGGAGCGGGGGCGCGTCAGCCCCAGAGGTCGACCTGTGGCAGCCCCGCGATCCCGAGGGTCTCGTTCAGCTCGGCGCAGTGGTAGACGTCATGGGTGAAGACCCGCTGGATCACGGCGCCGCGCGTGTGGACCCACGACTCGTCCCACTCGGGACGACGGATCACCTCGTCGAGCATGTCCACGGTCCATCGGTCCAGGCAGGCCTCGACGATGCGGAAGGTCGAGTCGAGCGCCGCGACGAGCTGCCCGGCACTGAGCACGTGCTCCAGGTCGTCGTCTCCCGGGCAGTCGTTCCCGGCGTTCGTGAACGGCGTGGTCTGCGCGCCGGGCTCGCCCGCGAAGTCGCACAGCCAGAACACCCGCTGGCAGGCGAGGTGGCCCACCGTCGCCCAGATCGGCCATCGCTCGGGCGACGGGCGAATCGCCAGCTGCTCGGCGGTCAGCCCCGCGACGACATCGCGCAGGCGCCGGTTGTGCTGTGGCCACATGCCGTAGGCGGGCCGGATCGTCCGATCCGTCATGTCGACACGCGGTCCAGGAATGCGAGCACCCGTCGCGTGAGCAGCGCCGTCGCGTCCGCGTCGTACGAGGGCAGCGAGCTGTCGGAGAAGTAATGCTGGTCGCCGGGGTAGAGGAACAGCTCCGCGTCCTCGGCCGCCTCGACGATCTCGCGGGCGGCGTCGATGTCGCCCTCGCCGACGAAGATCGGGTCTGCGTCCATGCCGTGGATCTGGACCGGGACGCCGTCCGGCCAGGGCCCGAAGGACCACTCGCCGCTGAGCTCGGCAGGCAGGCCGTCGGCCACGCGAACGCCGCGCTCGAGGACATTCTCGAACCCGATCTCCTGGGCGTGGGCGACACCCTCGTCGAGCGTCTGGAATGTGCGCCCGTCGAACAGGTCGGGCGTGTGGACGGTGTGCCCGGCGGCCCGCAGCTCGTCGGCGAAGGCGCGCACGCCGGCGGTCAGACCCTGGGCGTGGTGGAACAGCAGGACCTCGGCCATGAGGCACCTCCGGGATGGGGTGGTCGTGCGCCAGCGCCTTCATCGTACCCAAACGCCGTGACCGGGCGGCGTTCGAAGCCCGTCCGGGGTGGACGGGATGCGCGGCGCGCTGGTTCCTTGACAGCCCGGGTCCGGCGGGCAACCGTGACGAGATGCAGCGAGTGTCGGGTGTCGGTGCCGCCGGAAGACCGGCCGTCTCGGCGCCCGTCGACCGCTGATCCGTAGTGACTGACTTCACGACACTCCGCGAGGGCTCGCTTCACGCGGCGCTGAAGGCCCGCTATGCGGCGACCACCCCCGGCGCGCGGGTCGAGTCCGCCGTGGATGGCTTCGTCGTGGACGTGGCGGGTGAAGACGAGCTCGTGGAGATCCAGACCGCAAGCTTCGGGTCGATCCGTCGCAAGCTCGAGCGGCTCCTCGTCTCGCACCGGGTCGTCCTCGTCTACCCGATCCCGGTCGAGAAGTGGCTCGTGCGCGTCGATGCCGACGGAGCCGTCCTGGCGCGACGGCGCTCCCCGAAGCGCGGCCTCCCGATCGACCTGTTCGACGAGCTCGTCCACATCCCGTCGCTCGTCGCCGATCCCAACTTCCGGATCGAGATCGCGCTCACCCGCGAGGAGGAGATCCGGGGGCCGATCCCGGACGGGGCCCGGTACCGCTATCCGCGGGAATGGTGGCGCCTGGACCGCCGCCTGCTCGAGGTCGTCGACACGCGGCGAATCGACACGCCGGCGGATCTGCTGGGCCAGATTCCCTCGGGCATGCCGGAGCCGTTCACGACGGCCGACATCGCGGCCGCCACCGGACGCTCGAAGCGGCTCGCGATGCGCGCGGTCTACTGCCTCGAGCGATCGGGCGCCGTGGCGCGGCTGGCTCGGCAGGGTCGGTACGTCGCCTACGGGCGCCGCGCGCCACCGGAGCCGGGTTGGCTGTATCGTCCGTGACCATGGGACTCGGCTTCGGACTCCTCAGCGCCCAGCTCCGCCCGGGCGAGACCGACTGGACGCGCGCCTACGACGAGACCGTGCGCCTCGCCGTCGAGGCGGAGAGGCTCGGCTTCACGTCCGTCTGGACCACGGAGCACCACTTCGTCGACGACGGGTACATGCCATCGCTCCTCGTCGTCGGCGCGGCGCTCGCGCAGGCAACGTCGCGGATCGAGATCGGCACCGGCGTCATCCTCGCACCGCTGCACCACCCGCTCCGCCTCGCGGAGGATGCGGCGACGGTTCAGCTCCTCAGCCACGGCCGGCTGGTCCTCGGCCTCGGGCTCGGCTGGTCGGAGACCGAGTTCGCGGGGCTCGGTGCCGACGCGCGCCGTCGCGGCGCCGCGATGGACGAGATCCTCCGGATCCTCCCGCAGGCGTGGACCGGCGAGCCCTTCACGCACCAGGGCGCGGTCTACGATCTCCCGACGCTCGCCGTCCGGCCCAGGCCGTCGTCGCCGATCCCGGTGCTCGTCGGTGGCAGTGCGGAGCCCGCGATCCGGCGCGCCGCGCGCCTCGCGGACGGGATGTTCGCGAACGCCCCGGTCGACAAGTTCGTCGAGCAGGTGGGCTGGGTCCTCGATGAGTGCGAGCGCATCGGCCGCGACCCGTCGACCTTCCGGTTCATCCACTACTCGATCCTGCTGCCCGGCGCCTCGCGAGAGGATGCGCTCACGCGCTACCGCGACGCGCTGTGGGCGATGCAGTGGAAGTACTCCGACATGGAGGTATCGGCCACCCGGGCTCTTCCGCCGCCGCCGCCGCCGCCGTTCAATCGGCCGGATGACGAGCTGGTGAAGGGCCGGGCGACGTATGCGGGGACCCCGGACGCGCTCGTCGATGCCCTGCTCGACATCCGGAAGCGGGCGGGGGTGCCGCTCGAGCTCGTTGCCCGGAGCCACTTCCCGCTGCTCGAGCACGAGGCGCAGATCGACCTGATGCAGCAGCTCGCCGAGGGCGTCGCGCCGCACGTCTGAACGGACCGCGCCCGCGTCGATCCGATCCCGGAGCGCCGCCAATTGTCCGACGCGACGAGCGCGATCCATGCAAGGACGGCGCTACCCGAGGCAGGTCAGGCGTGAGCAGTCTGGCGGCGGTCCGGTCCAGACATCGATCAAGGCCTCGACGCCTGCATAGGCATCCTTGATCGGAGAGCCCTCATAGTGCTTGCACGACACATGACCAATCGGACTCTCGCAGTGCTCATGGACGACGACCAGAAATGCCGTCTGGAACCACTCGGAGTCATGCAGATGGAATGACCGCCGGTAGCGCCGCTCTCGGTCGAGGATCTCGTATTCGTAGCCGGCACGGGCGTATTGATCCCGCTTCGCTCGATCGAACCGCTCGCGAACGATGATTTCCGAACGGCTCGGTGTCGCGGAGTCAGGGAGGTCTCCGAGCACCTCGAAACTGAGGTTGCCGGCCCGATCCTCCAGGATTTCCAGCTCATTGGTGCCTTCGGGGAGTCGGAGGGCGATGCCGTATCGCTCCAGGAGTGCGGCAACTCGCGACAGGTATGCCGCAACCTCGGAGTAGTCCCCCTGCATGACCAGTCTCAGGTCGTCTGGAGGTCGGCTGCCGGCTCCTCGGCGCCGAGTGTCACTCCCTCAGCCACGCGCCGGCGCACCACGCGTCGAGGCGATGCCTTCCGTCCGCTCGCGTAGAAGTCGAGGGCGGGCACGGGGATGCGGACGATGCGCTCAGACACGCGGATCGCGGGTAGATCCCCGCGATCGATCAGGCGGCTGACCGTGTCGTGACTCACGTCCAGCACCTCTGCGGCTTCCTTGATGCTATACCAGCGTCCTGCCATGGCACGCCCTATTGCGTTGTCTGCGTGATGATCGAATCATAACGCACTCGACGCAAACGTCAAGCCTGTTGGGTGGTCGCCCGGGCACCCACCTCCACGGGGAGCGCGCCGGCGTAGTTGGGAGTGAAGGCCCAACCTTTACGTGCGCGAAACACCAGCCCGCAACCATCGCCCGGCCGCGAAACGAATGGGCCGCAAGCGCTCGCCATGAGTCTTTGCGCAGCGCTCCCAGGACTGTGCTCGCGAGGCGCAGACTCGGCCCGACCATGGTTACGCGCATCGTCGCATCGGCGAACGATTCGCTGATCGCGAGGCATGCGCTGCCGACCGGCAAGCGAAAGTGCGATCACTCGCTACGGCCGGCAGGGCACGGGGCGCCTTCATCTCCGATTAGGAGCCTCGCGCCGAGATCCGTGCCCACGCCGCTCCCACTGCTCAAGACTGGCTGAGGCCGCCGCCTGCGGAAGCGTTGAGCCTCGGGATCGATGTCGCCGTGGATCCGTGGTCCATGACAGGATCACCAGGTACTCGACCGAAGCACCGAGCTCAGGCCGGGCTCGTACTGTCGAGAGCGCCACTTGCCCCGATCCAGATGGAACGCTCGGAGCAGGGCGGTCGCAGGCGTGCCGTCCTGCCTCGGGAACTGCAGGGAGCCGGACTCGACGATCGCGACCAGGTTATTGGCCACGTCCAGGCTGAACACGGCGACGCCGGCTGGGAGATCGTAACCCACGCGCCGCGATGGCCTCGTCGATCATCGTGAGGGCTGAGGACGCGGCCACCGAGTACGATGGGGAACGCCCTCGCCTCGAGGTCGCCGTGGAGATGCTCGGCGAGGAAGTTCCGGATGACCTCCGGCCTCCTCGTCGGATCCGGAGCGGCTCGTCTGTGGGCCTGAGCCAGATCGTCTCGGAAGGCCGGTGACGCTGGCGACGGCTCGACGGCCTTGAAAGCGACACCGGTGAACGCGGGGGAGAAGGGGTTGTCGACCGCTGGCGCCCAGGATCGGCCGATGCCCTCCGGAGTCCGGAGCAGCCCAGGCGTGCCGATCACGCCTCCGGATCCTGTCGTAAGGGCTTTCGGAAGGAAGCATCGACCAGCAGCCTGGTCGGCCAGGCGCTCTCTCGACGCCGAGGCCGAGGATGCCGCGGCGCGCAGGCGGTAGGTCACCACTCCGCCGCGCTCGTCGTGAGTTCGGCCGCCCTCGGCTACCACTCCGTCGACCGGCAGGACCTGATATCGCCCCACGTGCGGCGGCCCAGGCGTCGCCGACGCGGTCAGGGTCGGCGTCGGTGATGTCTGACGCGACGGCCGGCATCGAGGCGCCCGACCAGCCGTTCGGAGGCGCGATCCGCGACGGACCGCGAACAGCACCGCGGCCGGCGAGCGTGGCCATCTGCCGGCGGCAGCCTCCGCTCAGTGGAGCGATCCAGCGGTAGCTCGGTGGTCCTCGCCCGGGTGCGCAGCCGCGCTACCAGGCCAGGTACCGCGGCGATGGCGTCCGCGAAGGCTCGCTGATCCCCGCCGTCGGACGCGAGCTGGCGCAGGCGTCTCGCGCAGGCCAGCGCTCGAAGCGGGTATCGCGCACCGGGACGACTCCCGGGAGAGCGCGCCGCGCGCGTCGTACGCCGCGCGCAGCACGCGCAGCCCGGTCGTGCAGCCGGGACTTCACGGTGCTGAGAAGATTCGCGCAGTCCGTGTCGAAGCGGGCTCCTCGAGCGTGCAGCTCGGAGCGGTAGCGCAGCAGTGACCACCTCCTGCTCGGTCGTCGGGGAGCTGCGGCAGCCGCCGGTCGCGCACGCGGCTCGCTCGGCGACGACTGTCGTGCAATCGGGGCAGCGGGTCGCTCGGGGCCTTCGTCGAGTCGCAGCAGCCGGACGTGACCGCGCCGCCGGACGCGGTCACGGCATCGCCTTGACCGAGGATCGCGCTGGAACCAGCCTCGAACCGCGGCCTCGTCCCGCAGGTCCGGGGAAGCGTTCCCACGCAACGGCATGCGGCGTCCTGTACGGCATCCTGCGCCTCGTGGCCTCGCTGCCCAGTAACACGGTGTCCAGGCGGTACGCATCCGGGCGAGCTGCCGATCTGGAGAGGTCGGGCGAGATGCATCCGCGCGATCCGCGTCCGGGCGATCGTGCGCGTGCGCGATCAATCATGTCGCAGTTCCTCCTCGACTCATGGTTGTCCTGATCCACTGGCGCCGTGGAAGGTTCAATCTTCGCCCGGCTGCAGGGCCGCTGCGCGACCCAGGCGACGCTGTCTGTCACGACCAGGACTCCCAATCAACCACCGCTCTAACTGTGGGTCGCGGAGTCAGTGACCAAGAGACGCGGCTCGCGTCGGGAGCCGGTCTCCGTCTGGTAGCGGAGCGAAAACCCAATTCAGCACGTGCGCGAAACGATCGGCCTTCACTACCAGCGGCCGGCGGAGTCAGCCGGTGTTGCCGGTCCCGAACTGGCGGTCTCCGGCGTCGCCCAGCCCGGGCATGATGTAGCCCTTATCGTTCAGCTGGCGGTCAAGGGCGGCCGTGTAGATCTCGACGTCGGGGTGGGCCGTCGTGACCGCCTCGACGCCCTCGGGCGCGGCGATCAGGTTGACGAGCTTGATCCGGATCGCGCCCCAGCGCTTGAGCACGTCGATCGCGGCGATCGCCGAACCGCCGGTGGCGAGCATCGGATCCAGGATCAGGCACAGGTCCACGGTCGCGCTGTTGGGCAGCTTGTTGTAGTACTCGACCGGGCGCAGGGTCCGTTCGTCGCGGAACAGGCCCAGGTGCCAGACCTGCGCGGTCGGCATGAGCTCGAGGAACGCGTCCACCATGCCCAGGCCGGCGCGCAGGATCGGGATGAAGCCGATGCGGTCGGCGAGCTCCTCGCCCTGCATGGTCTCGATGGGGGTGGTGACGTCGAGGGGCTGGGTCCGGGCGTCGGCCAGCGCCTCGTAGCCCATGAGCCACGACAGCTCGCGCACGACCTCCCGGAACTTCTTCGGCTCGGTCTTCTCATCGCGGAGGATGCCGAGCTTGTGGCGCACCGCCGGGTGCTGCGAGACGTGGAGGTTGGGCCAGGCTGCCACGGGGATCCCTCACGCTGATCGGTCTTCGGTGGGCGACGCCTGAATCGTAGCGCGCGAGCCGGTCCCCGGCGGCTCGCATCTGTCAGGCGCACGGGGGCACGCTATGCTCGTGCCCCATGGCCGCTCGACCCACCACCCGGTCCTCGCGTACCGCCGGCGCCCGGCCCGCGTCCCAGCCGCGGGCGACGAGATGGACGGTGCCGCCCGTCCTCGTCCGCCAGGTCCGCAACGGGGTCGTGGAATCGGTCCACCGGGGTGACATCGTCGAGGTGGACGCGACCGGTCACACGCTCCGGCAGCTGGGCGACCCGGACCGGGTCGCGTACCTCCGGTCCACGGTCAAGCCATTCGGCCTGCTGGGCCTGCTGGCTGCCGGCGGCCAGCGTGAGTTCGACCTCACGACGGAGGAGCTGGCTGTGATGGCGTCGAGCCATTCCGGCGAGGACGTCCATGTCCGGACGATCCAGGCGATGTACCGCCGGATCGGGGTCCCGCAGGGGATCCTCGCGTGCGGGACGGAGGGGATGCCGCTCGACCCGCTCACGGCCGCCCGCCTGGCCCGTGACGGGGAGCGTCCGGGCCCACTGCGCCACATGTGCTCCGGCCAGCACTCGGTGTTCATCCTGCTCGCCAAGCTGGGCGGCTGGGAGCTGGAGACGTACTGGCAGCAGGATCATCCGGCCCACCTCGCGTACCGCGATGCCGTTGCCTCCGCCTTCAACGTGGCGTCGGACCGGATGCGGACGGCGATCGATGGGTGCGGGGTGCTCACCTATGCGTTCCCGCTGCGTGAGGTGGCCCGCGCCTACGCGATCCTCGCGGACCCGTCGGCGCTGCCCGCGGGCGACCCACGCGCCGCGCTGGAGCGTCACTATCTCGCCGTGCGGAACGCGATGATCGCGTACCCGGAGCTGGTCGGCGGCACCCGGGACCGGCTGGACACCTCTCTCATGAAGGCCGCCGCCGGCCGCCTGGTCAGCAAGAGCGGCATGGAGGCGCTGCGAGGCGTCGGGATCCTGCCCGGCCCGCGCGGAAAGGGGGCGGCGATGCCGGCATCCGGTCTGGCGATCAAGATCGAAGATGGAGACGGATACGAGCGCGGCAGCTGGGCCGCGTCCGTCGAGGCTCTCCGGCAGGCCGGGGTGCTCGAGGGACAGACGCTGCGCGTGTTGGCCCGCTATCACCGTCCGCTCACCCTCGACCCGCATGGCAGGACGGGCGCGGAGGCGATCGCGGACTTCGAGCTCGTGCCGGTGGGCGAGCTCATCGGCTGACGACGAGGTTGCCGGTCGAGGCAGGAGCGGCCGGCTGACGGAGGCGCGCGTCCCATGACCTTCCAGGGAGACCCGTACCGGACCCTTGGTCTCGTGCCGGGCGCCTCCCTCAACGAGATCCGGTCGGCATACCGGCGCCTCGTGAAGCAGTACCACCCCGATGCGGCGGGGGAGCGCGCCCTGCCCAGGTTCCTCGCGATCCAGGCCGCGTACGAGCACCTCGTGGACGGCGAGGGGCGGCTGCGACCCGCTCGCCCCAATGCCGGTCCATCGCCGCGCGCCCGCGAGCCCTGGCGAGCGGATCCTGCGCGAGCGCGTGCCTCGCGCGACGCCTGGCGTGCACGCCGCGGTGGCGGTGCCGGCAGACGGGGCGGAGCATCGGCGCCCGATCCGTCTCCCGCCGGCGACGACGCCGGCAGCGCGGGTGCGTCCGGCGATGGATCGGGCCGGGGGCCGTCGGGGAGGCCGTCCGGGGCGAGGCCGGCGGGTGGCGGGCGGCCCGGCGGCGGGCGGCCAGATGGCGGACAGAACGCGGATGGTCCGCCTCGCGAGCGGCACGGGCGCCGCGGCCCGCGGAAGGCCACCCCCGGTTCCACCACCTACGACGAGGCGGCCGAGGTCCCGCTCGATCCGGCGTGGGCCGGTGGCGCCTGGTACGGGCCGTCCTCGGGCACCTTCTGGACGATCAACCCGCGCGAGTACGCGGATCCGCGCAAGCACGGTCCCGAATACCTGGAGCGGGCCCGCCGTGCGAACCGCGGCGCACCCGGACCCGACGGCACAGGTGCGGGCGCGCGGTGGCGGTGGAGCGGTGCCGGCCACTCGACGACGACGGACGGCAGTGCCGCGGAGTGGGGGACCCGGGCGTGGACCGGTGATCCCGGCGACCCGGCCGTCGGGACGGAGGAACGTCCGCGCGGCGCGGCCTCGCACCCGGGTCCCGATCGTCCGATATCGCCCTCCGGGACAGCGGGGGCCGCCGCGGCCGATGGTGGGGCCGGCGATGCCTGGGGCGGCGCGAGCGCGGCCCGTTCCGCAGACGAGGCGACGGCCGGTGCGGCGGCCTTCCCCGACCTCGAGACGCTGGCGCGCCGGGCCGCGCCTCGCAACCTGCTCGAGCTGGCGGGCCGCGCGGATCGTCGCTGGCGGCTGGCGCTCGTCCTCGTCGCCTGGCCGCCGATCGGGTACCTGGTCGGGACGCTGCTGGCTGCGATGACCGGATGCTCGAGCCTCTCGGGGAGCTGCCCGCAGCCGCTGCCGCTGCTGCCGCTGGCCGTCCAGCCCGTCGTGATCGTAGGGCTGGCCCTCGAGGCGCGGGTGGTCGCGGTCGCCGCGTTCGCGAGCCTTGCTGCGTTTGCAGCGGCCGTGCCGGCCACCGCGGTGCTCGCCGTCGGCACGCCACCGGATTCCGGCTCGGCTGCGTGGGTGCTGTCCCTCGTCGTCGGGATCGCGTACCTGTTCGGCCTCGTGGCGGCCGTGGTCGCCATCCGGGGCCGGGGCCAGGTCGTGGCCGACCCACCGGACCACGTCATCCTTGAGTACACCGGCCCCGGAGACGACCTCCCGGCACCGTAGACTGGGGCCATGCAACGCCGGAACGCCCCCGCGGACATCTCCGCCGCCGCCCAGGAGTACCTGCTCGCGCTCCGCGTGATGGCCTCGGACGGGCGCGTCGCGACGACGGCACAGGTGGGTCGCCAGGTCGGCGTCACGACCCAGGCAGCGAGCGAGATGTGCCGCCGTCTGGCGGCCGACGGCCTGCTGGAG
Source organism: uncultured Chloroflexia bacterium (assembly GCA_963849495.1). Taxonomy (GTDB): domain Bacteria; phylum Chloroflexota; class Limnocylindria; order Limnocylindrales; family CSP1-4; genus CAIXZV01. The sequence goes on from CAWKHN010000022.1 coordinate 198,579, forward strand.
CCGGCCGCGGGTCGCGGGCTGGTGCTGACCACCGCGGGCCGGGCCGCCGCGGACGCGATCTTCCGGCGTCATGCGCTCCTGGAGTGGCTCCTGACGGCCGTCGTCGGGCTGTCGTGGGCCGAGAGCGACGTCGAGGCGATGCGCCTCCAGGGCGCGCTCTCGCCGCGGGTCGAGGCCAGGCTGGACGAGCTGCTGGGTCATCCCCAGACCTGTCCGCACGGCAACCCGATCGACCTCGAGACGGCCAGACGCCGGCCGGCCGGCACCCCGCTCTCGGAGCTCGAGTCTGGCTCCAGGGCCACCGTCCTGCGGATCACCGAGGAGGCCGAGGAGGATGCCGGCCTGCTGTCGTACCTGGAGGCCCGGGCGCTGACCCCGGGCGCCCACGTCACGATCCTCGCGCGCTCCGAGTCCCTGGACTCCCTCACCCTGGACGGGCCGCGCGGGCGCGCGACGCTGGGGCTCCGCCCGGCATCGCTCATCCGGATGCTGCCGGGCGAGGCCGACGAGGCTCTGTTCCACCGGGTGCCGGGGCCGCTCGCCGGCTGACGCGCTCGGCGCAGCCCAGGCTCGGCCGAGTGCAGCCCGCTCGGGTGCGGTCGGCTCCCGCCCGGCGCCCCATACAATCGGGGCATGCCGTCCGACGTCCGTGTCCGCATCGCGCCCAGCCCCACCGGGCTCCTCCACCTCGGGACCGCGCGCACCGCGCTGTTCAACTACCTGTTCGCCCGGCACGTGGGCGGGACGTTCCTGCTCCGGCTTGAGGACACCGATGTCGCCCGGAGCACGACCGCGTTCGAGAAGGACATCCTCGACGGGCTCCACTGGCTGGGCATCAGCTGGGACGAGGGTCCGGGTGTCGCCGGGCTCGAAGAGGCTGGGGCGTACGCGCCCTACCGCCAGATGCAGCGCCTCGACACCTACGCCGAGGCGGCCGCGCGCCTGCTCGCGGCCGACCGGGCCTACCCCTGCTACTGCACCCCCGATGAGCTGGCCGCCGATCGCGCGGCCCAGGAGGCAGCGAAGCAGCCGGCGCGGTACGTGGGACGGTGCGCCAGCCTGACGCCGGACGAGCGTGCGGCCCGTGCGGCGGAGGGCCGCCCGCCGGTCACCCGGTTCAGGGTGCGCCAGGGCGTCGTCGGCTGGAACGACCTCGTCCGCGATCGGGTCGAGATCGACACGGACAACCTGGGCGGGGACTTCGTCATCGTGCGGGCGGACGGCACCCCGCTCTACCACTTCACCGTGGTCGTGGACGACGCGGCGATGAAGATCAGCCACGTGATCCGCGGTGAGGACCACGTCAGCAACACCCCCAAGCACATCCTGCTGTTCGAGGCCCTCGGCTACGCCGTGCCCGTGTTCGCGCACCTGCCGCTCATCCTCAACCCGGACGGGACGAAGATGAGCAAGCGCAAGAGCCAGACCGCCGTCGCGGACTACGTGGCCCAGGGCTTCATCCGCGAAGCGCTGGTCAACTACTTCGCGTTCCTCGGCTGGTCCCCCGGGACCGAGGAGGAGGTGTTCTCGCTGGCGGAGCTGGCGCAGCGGTTCGAGCTGGACAAGGTCCAGAAGGGCGGCGCCCGCTTCGATCGTGAGCGCCTGGAGTGGCTCAACGGCCAGTGGATCCGGCGCCTCGACGACGACGACCTGATCGCACGGCTGCTGCCGTTCCTGGAGGCGGCCCGGGTCACCGGCGACATCGAGCGCGTGCCAGGCGAGGGTGAGCTGCGGGCGCTTCTGCCGATCGTCCGCGAGCGGCTGCCGACGCTGGCCGCGATCGTGGACCTCACGGGCTACCTGTGGGTGGACACGCTGGACATCGACCCGGAGGCGGTCGTACCCAAGCGCTGGGACGCGGACACGGCGCTGGCCGGGCTGACCGCGGCCCGGGAGCTGCTCGCCGCCCACGACGCGGTCACCTGGGAGGCGGACGAGCTGGAGCCGCCGCTGCGTGGCCTGGTGGAGTCGTTCGGCTGGAAGGCCGGCGACCTGTTCATGGCGATCCGCGTGGCGACGACCGGCAAGACCGCGACGCCCCCGCTGTTCGACACCCTGGTGGCGCTGGGCCGGGACCGGACGCTCGCCCGCCTCGACGCGGCCATCGCGTCGCTCGCCGAGCTCGCGGGGGGCTGAGGCGGCCGGGGTGATCGAGTATCTCGAGGACCCGGCGACCCTCGCCGCGGACCGGCTGGGCGGCGGCTTCTTCGAGGGCTGGCCCGTCCCACCGAGCCCGGAGCTCCACCTCGCCCACCTGCAGGGCGCCGAGGTGGCCATCGTCGCGGTCGACGGCGAGACCGGAGATGTCGTCGGCTTCGTGAGTGCCATCGGCGATGGGGTCCTGACGGCGTTCGTCCCGTTGCTCGAGGTACTGCCCGCCTGGCGCGGGCAAGGGATCGGGCGGGAGCTGATGCGCAGGATGCTCGCGCGGCTCGACGGCCGCTACTCGATCGACCTCGTGTGCGACGCCGACCTCGTCCCGTTCTATGAGCGGTTCGGTGGCCGTGCGACACGCGCCATCGCGTGGCGCAATCGGGCGGTCCTCGAGCCGTGAACACGGCGTTAACCTCGGCCGGGCACGATGCCCGCCGCATGGCACGCACGATCCTCGTGGTGGACGACGAGACCACCCTGCGCGAGACACTGGTCGAGGCCCTCGAGGGCGAGGGCTATCGTGCCGTCTCCGCCGCCGATGGCCGCGAGGCGCTGACCAGGTTCCGGGCCGATCACCCGGATCTCGTGCTCCTGGACCTGATGCTGCCGGAGCTGTCCGGCGTCGAGGTGTGCCGGATCCTGCGGGCCGAGTCCGCGGTGCCGATCATCATGCTCACGGCCAAGGACTCGGAGGTCGACAAGGTGGTCGGCCTGGAGCTTGGCGCCGACGACTACGTCACCAAGCCGTTCAGCCTGCGGGAGCTGACCGCCCGGATCCGCGCCATCTTCCGGCGGGCGGAGCAGGCAGCTGCTCCCGACGCGCAGCCATGGCTCGATCTCGGGCGGGTGCAGGTGGACCTGGCGGGGCACCGTTTGCTCCGTGAGGGGCGGGCGCTGCCGCTCAAGCCCAAGGCGTTCGAGCTGCTGGCGTTCCTGCTCCGGCACCCGGGCCAGGTGTTCACCCGGGACCAGCTCCTGGAGCACGTCTGGGGCTACGACTATGCGGGTGAGAGCCGCACGGTCGACGTGCACATCCACTGGCTGCGCCACGAGCTGGAGGACGATCCCGGCGCGCCGCAGCTCCTGCACACGGTGCGTGGCGTGGGGTACGTGTTCCGCCGCGACTGACGCCCGAGCGCCGGCGGTGGCGACTGACCACGGCTTCTCGTGAGATCATCTCGGCCATGACCTCCACGTCCCTCGGCCGCCCCGACGAGATCCATGACTACCTGCTCCGCTGGGGGTTCCGTGAGCCGGAGATCCTCGCCCGGCTGCGCACGGAGACGGAGACTCACCCGCGGGCCTCGATGCAGATCGCGCCGGAGCAGGGGGCCATCCTCGGGTTGCTGGTGGAGATGCTGGATGCGCGGCGGTGCCTGGAGATCGGCACCTTCACCGGGTACTCGTCGCTGGCCGTCGCGCTCGCCATGCCCGACGACGGCCGGATCGTGTGCTGCGACGTGTCCGACGAGTACACCTCGGTCGCGCGACGCTACTGGACGGACGCCGGGGTCGCGCACAAGGTGGATCTGCGGCTCGGGCCCGCCATGGAGACCCTGGACGCGCTCCTGGCCGATGGGGCCGGCGGGACCTTCGACCTCGCCTTCATCGATGCCGACAAGGGCGGCTACCTCGGCTACTGGGAGCGATGCCTCGAGCTGGTCCGTCCGGGTGGCGTGATCGCGCTCGACAACGTCCTCCGGGGCGGGACCGTCGCCGACGTGTCGAAGCAGGACCCGGAGACCGCGAACATGCGGCGGGTCAACGAGACGGTGGCCACCGACCCGCGCGTGACCTACGTGATGCTCGCGCTCGCGGACGGCATGACCATCGCCCGCAAGCGCTAGATCGGCTGCGGGGCCGGGCCGGGCCGAGCCCCCGCAGGCCGGGGCTCCTTGCCGGTCCGTGCGAGACTCTTGAGATCGCGGAGGCGAGATGCAGATCGATCACGAGGCGGCCCGCAGGAAGCAGAACCCGCCCTCCACCGGCGGTGGTGGTGGCGGTGGCGCGCGCCCGTTGGCCGCCGACGTGACTCCCAGCGTGAATGATGAGGCGGCCACGTCGGTCTTCCCGCCGATCGGGGACTACGGCTTCCTCTCGGACGGCGAGGTGACGGCCCTCGTCGCGCCCAGTGGCAATATCGAGTGGCTGTGCCTGCCGCGGTTCGACTCGCCGAGCGTGTTCGGGGCGATCCTCGACCGCGATGCGGGCGGCTTCCGGCTCGGCCCGGCCGACGTCATGGTTCCCGTCGCCCGGCGCTACCTGCCGGGGACGATGGTGCTCGAGACCAGTTGGGGAACCCCCGGCGGCGGCTGGATCATCGTCCGTGACGTGCTGCTCATGGGCCCGTGGCACAACGAGACTGAGCGGTCGACGACGCAGGTCCGCGCCCCCACCGACTACGCTGCCGAGCATGTGCTGCTGCGGACCGTCCGCTGCGTGAGCGGCGAGGTGCAGCTCACGCTGGACTGCGAGCCGGTGTTCGACTACGGCGCGACCCCCGGGGAGTGGTCCTACACGGGGGACGACTACCACCAGGGTGTGGGCCGTGGTCCCGGCGGCGTCGACCTGACCATCACGAGCGACCTGCGGATGGGGTTCGAGGGGTCACGGGCGATTGCCCGGGCGCTGGTCAAGGAGGGCGAGACGCGCTTCGTCGCTCTGTCCTGGGGGCACGGCCGGCCACCGCGGACATTCGAGGAGGGTCAGGGGCGCCTCGTCTGGACGGCCCACCACTGGCAGCACTGGCTCTCCCGTGGGCGTTTCCCGGACCACCCCTGGCGGACCTTCCTCCAGCGGTCGGCCCTGACCCTGAAGGGCCTGGCGTACGCGCCGACGGGCGCGATCGCGGCCGCGGCGACCACCTCGCTCCCGGAGCAGCCCGGCGGCGCGCGCAACTGGGATTACCGGTACAGCTGGGTGCGCGACTCCACGTTCGCGCTGTGGGGCCTCTACACCCTGGGCTTCGACTGGGAGGCGAACGACTTCTTCTACTTCCTGGCGGACATGGCCGATACCGACGGTGGCGTCCAGGTGATGTACGGCGTCGCGGGTGACCGGGTCCTGACGGAGCGGACGCTCGACCACCTCAGCGGCTATGAGGGCTCACGTCCGGTGCGCGTGGGCAACGCGGCCTTCGAGCAGCACCAGCACGATGTCTGGGGGGCGATCCTCAATTCGTTCTACCTCCACACGACGTCGCGTGACCGGCTCGACGATCGCATGTGGCGGATCCTGAGCAGCCTCGTCGAGCAGGCGATCGAGCAATGGCGCGAACCGGACCGCGGGATCTGGGAGGTGCGCGGCGAGCCGAGGCACTTCACCTCGTCCAAGGTGATGTGCTGGGTGGCTGCGGACCGCGGTGCGCGGCTCGCCCACCTCCGCGGCGAACCGGAAGTCGCGGCGCGCTGGCAGGCGGCAGCCGACGAGATCCGGGCCGATGTCCTGGCGCACGGGGTCGATGCGCGTGGCGTGTTCACGCAGCACTACGACACCACGGACCTCGATGCGTCGCTGCTGCTCCTGCCGCTTGTCCGCTTCCTGCCCGCCGACGACCCGCGGATCCGGGCGACGGTCCTCGCGATCGCCGACGAGCTGACCGAGGACGGCCTCGTCCTGCGCTACCGGACCGAGGGCACGGACGACGGCCTCGACGGCGCCGAGGGGACGTTCACGATCTGCTCCTTCTGGCTGGTCTCCGCCCTGGTGGAGATCGGGGAGCTGCCCCGCGGCCGGCGGTTGTGCGAACGGCTGCTCTCGCTGGCCAGCCCGCTTGACCTGTACGGCGAGGAGATCGACGCGGAGACCGGCCGCCACCTGGGCAACTTCCCCCAGGCGTTCACGCACCTGGCCCTGATCAACGCCGTGATGCATGTGATCGACGCCGAGGGCCGGCACCTGCACGTCGGCCCCCGCGCCACCGCGTCGCCGGACGCCCCCCACGACCGGACGACGAGCGCAACGATGGGACCGCCCGCGGAGGACGACCCGCCCGCCGGTGAGTGAGGCCGATGCCGACCGCCTGCGCGCGTGGGCCGGCGTCACGGACCGCACAGCCCGGAGGTTCCCCTCGGTCAGGCCTTGGCGAGGATCCGTTCGATCACCTCGGCCGCGTCCTCGGCGGCGTCGATCGTCTCCTCCAGCGTCTGATACAGGTCGCGCAGCTTGATCACCTCGAGCGGGTCCAGCTTGTCACGGAACAGCCGCCCGATCGCGGCGCGTGACAACCCGTCGGCCTCGTGCTCGAGGTCGTGGACCGTTGCCAGGTGGCGCCCGAGATCCTTGCCCTTCTCGAGCTTGGTCAGCGCCTCGAGGAGCTGGACGGCCTGGCCGGCCAGGATGCCGACCATCTGCTTGGCCGCGTCGTCGGGCTGGGTGATGCCGTAGATCACGAAGGTCTCGGCCGCTGCCTGCACGCCATCCACCACGTCATCGAGGTGGACCACCAGCTCGTGGATGTCCTCGCGGTCGAACGGGGTGATGAAGCTTCGCTCCAGTCGCCTGGCGACCTCGAGATCGATCTCGTCGCCCCGCTTCTCGAGCGCCTGGATCTCGGCAACCCGTTCGTCCAGCCGGTCGTACGTGGCGACCATCGCCTCGAGCTTGCGGGCGGCCTCGAGCAGGTTCTCGCCGTCCCTGATGAACAGCTCGAAGAACTTCTCGTCGCGCGGGATCAGGCGGACCATCGCGGGCCTCCACTGGCGGGCATGCGTGAGGTGGCGGTCGGGTACGGGGCGCTCATCGAAGACCCATCGCGTTGAGGATGATCCAGGTCAGCGACCCGACGATGGCGGCGGCGGGGATCGTGAGCACCCAGGCGACGAGGATGCGACGCGCCACGCCCCAGCGCACACCGCGCACGCCGCGGCTGGCGCCGACGCCCATGATCGCGCTGGAGATGACGTGGGTCGTCGAGACGGGCATCCCGAGGTGTGCGGTGGCCAGCAGGACCGTGGCGGCCGTGGTCTCCGCGGCGAACCCGTGGATCGGCTCCAGCTGCACCACCCGCTGGCCCATCGTGTGCATGATCCGCCAGCCGCCGATCGCCGTACCCAGCGAGATCGCCGATGCTGCGATCACGATCACCCACACGGGCACGTCGTTGGTCGGGATGACGCCGGCCGAGAACAGGGCGAGGGTGATGACGCCCATCGTCTTCTGGGCATCGTTGGACCCGTGGGCGAAGGCCATGTAGCCGGCCGAGAACACCTGCAGCCTGCGGAACACCGCGCCCAGCGGCTTGCGCGCTGCGTTCCGGAAGGTCCAGGTCAGGGCGACCATCAGGACCAGCGCCATCAGGAAGCCGATCACCGGCGAGGTCACGAGCGGGACCAGCACCTTGTTCACGATCCCGTCGAGCTTGAGGGAGCCGACCCCGACGGCAGTCACCGTCGCCCCGATGAGCCCGCCGATCAGCCCGTGGCTGCTCGAGCTCGGCAGCCCCAGCCACCAGGTGAGCAGGTTCCACACAATCGCGCCGATCAGGGCCGAGGCGACGACGACCTGGGATGTCGTCTGTTCGTCCACGAGACCTGCGCCGATGGTCTTCGCGACGGCCGTTCCCGCGAACGCTCCGATGAAGTTGAAGGCGGTTGCCATCAGCAGCGCGTGCTGCGGTCGCAGGGCGCGCGTTGCAACGGAGGTCGCGATCGCGTTCGCGGTGTCGTGGAAGCCGTTGATGTAGTCGAACACCACGGCCAGGACGAGCACCGCAAGCAGCATCGGCGTGAGATGGTCGATCGGAGGACTCCGTGGCGGACCGGGCGGATCGGGCGGACCGAGGATGGGCTGGTGACGTCGCCAGCATATCGACCCGGCGGGGTGGTTGGTGACGTTCCGATGCGCGTCCCGTGATGGCGGACCTTATGCGACTCGCTCGACGGTGATCCCCGGCAGCATCCGCCCGGCATCGGCGGGGTCGAGCTCGCCCTGGCCCGGGATGAGCGCATTGGCCGCCGCCGCCGCGCCGCCCCATCGCGCTGCGTCGGGCAGCGGGAGCCCGGCCGCAAGGCCGACGACCATGCCCGCGAGGAACGAATCGCCGCTGCCCACCGGATAGCGACCGAGCTCCGGCGGGCCGCCGACTCGCCACGCCACCCCGGCGTCGTCGAGGAGCACCGCGCCATCCCTGCCGCGCGTGACGAGGACCACGCCACCCGTGCGAGCGCGGAGGCGCGTGGCGGCCGCGAGGGTCCGGGCCTCGTCGGCGACCGCCTCGTCGCCACCGGCACCGGCCTCCGCCGCCGATGACCCGGCCGCAGCGGCGGCCTCCCGGGCATTGACCTTCACCAGCCAGGGACGAGCCCCGAGCGCCTCCGCGAGGGCAATCCGATCGGCATCGACGACGGCACGGGCCCCGGCTCGGGTCGCGATCGACACCAGCCGCGCATACCCGTCGTCGGGCGAGCCCGGCGGCAGGCTGCCCGCGAGAACGACCAGGCTTCCCGACGGATCGTCGGTCAGCTCGGCGCCGAGAGCGGCCTCGACCGCGGACCATGCGGACGGCTCGAGCGTGAGCCCCGGCTCGTAGAACTCCGTGAGGGTCCCGGCCGCGCGGTCGAGAACGGACAGGCACGTCCGCGTCTCGCCGGGGGCGTGGACCACGCGCGTGGCGATCGCGCGCGCCTGCAGCGCGGCCTCCATCCAGTCGCCGGCGTGGCCGCCCAGGACGGCAATGGCACGCACGGGCATCCCCAGCCCGGCGGCTGCCCGGGCCACGTTGAGCGCCTTGCCACCCGGGACGGTGGACAGGCTCTCGGGCCGGTGGACCTCACCCGGCTCGAGCCGGTCGACGGCCGAGATCCTGTCGATGGCGGCATTGACCGAGACACAGACGAGCCGGCGCGGCCATGCCCCCGGACCCGGCGCAGCCCGGAGGGGAAACCCGGTGCCGGCCATCACAGGCTCACGCGAGCAGGCCCGACGCCCTGGCGGCGGCCTCGGCCTCCGGGAGGGTGGGCTGGGCGTCCGTGCCGCCGACGCCGCGTGCCGAGAGTGACCCGGCCGCGACGCCGAGCGCGAGGCAGTCGCGCATGCCGCGTCCGGCCAGGAAACCGGCCAGGAACCCGGCGTCGAACGAGTCGCCCGCACCGGTGGTGTCGACGGCATCGACGGGGAGCGCATGCACGCGGGTCACCGTTCCATCCGCCTCGACGGCGAGGGCTCCGTCGCGGCCGCACTTGATTGCCACCATGCGCGGACCCATGGCCACCAGCGCGCGGGCGGCCGCCTCGGGATCGTCAAGCCCGGAGATCCGGGCTGCCTCGGCGGCATTGGGAAGGAACACGTCCGTCTCTCGCAGGGCGTCCCGCAGGCCGCCATCCCATGCCTCACGTGGATCCCAGTTGGGATCCACGGACGTGGTCAGCCCCGCCCGATGTGCGGCGGCAAGGCGCGCAGCGAGGCGAGGACGCAGGGCGTCGAGGAGGAACACGCTGCCGACGTGCAGGTGGCGGGCCCGTGCCATCAGCACGTCGGAGACATCCTCGTCGCGCAGCAGCGGCACGGTTCCCGGAGCGGTCAGGATCGCGCGATCCGCGCCGCTGGTGAGGATCACCGTCGCGCCGGTCGGCACGCCGTGCTCCACGCGGCAGCCCGCCACGTCCACCCCTCGAGCGCGCATCGCGTCGAGCATGAACCGGCCCATCGGATCGTCGCCCACGACGCCCACGAATGCCGTGCGCAGGCCGAGCCGCGCGCTGCCGCAGGCGAAGATCGCCGACGAGCTGCCGATCACGAGGTCGATCGAGTCGACCAGGCGCTCGACCTGTCCGAACACCGGCCGTGGGTCGGTGGCGCGCACGATCACGTCGGGGTTGATCTCGCCCAGAACCAGGACGTCGAGGTCGGTGTCGCCCTCCGCCGGATCGCGCACCCCGTTGCTCATGCGGGTCAGTATTCCCGGTACCAGCCCTCGCCGGGCGACGGTGTCGCGACGAGCTGGTTCGGCCGAGCGTGCCACGGCGTCCCGAGCTCGTCCACCAGCCGGGCGAGCGCCTCGAGGCGGGTCCGCCCGTCCGTTTCCAGCCACCGCTCGCGTGCGCCGGCAGGCATCGTCGCGGCCGGTGCCCAGACCGACCTCCCGACGAGCACGCCGGACGCTCCCGACCGGCAGGCCGTCGCGACCTGGCGCGCGAACGTCTCGTCGTCCACGCCTCCCGACAGGAGGACCCACGGCAGCGCGGACGCGTCGTCGAGCTCGGCGCAGGCATCGATCCAGGCGGCCTCGTCCGTGATGGCGGCGTCGTACGGGAACTCCGCTTTCAGCACGCTGCCCCCCAGCTGCGTGAGGCGGCGCGCCGTCTCCACGACACATGATCGGCGAGCGCCGCCGGCGAGCTTGCCGCCGGTCGCCGGGTCATACCCGAGCGGCTCCACGAACAGCGGCATGTCCGACCGTGCACAGGCCGCTGCCACGTCCGCGACGAGCCGCTCCTGCTCGGCCGCGTTGGACGCCTCGGGGTGGTAGTAGACGAGGAGCTTGGCCGCAGACGCGCCCATCCGCTTCGCCTGGTCGACCGACCAGCCGGGCAGCACCCGCGACACGCGTGCCGTCGCGGGCCCCTCGTATCCGGTCGCCTCGATCGCGACCAGCAGTCCGGCGCCGCCCGGGAGGGATCCGTCCGCGATCGCCTGCGCCGCCCCGATCTCGGGGTCCAGCAGCGTTCCGGTCGCGAAGGGGGAGAGGGCCCGCACGACCGTCCGCTTGAACGCGACCATCTCCTCGTAGGTCGTCACCTCCGGGGCTGCCGGGTGGAGCTCGCGTCGCAGGTTCTGCCGGTGGTCGAGCGCGAGCACCGCAAAGGTCCCGCGCTCGGAGGCGCAGGCGTCGAGCCCCCGTCGCGTGCCGGGCAGGAAGGCCATGAGCGGGTACCTCAGTAGCTGGCAGGGCGATCGTAGCGCGCACTCTGCGCACATGCAAGCGGTATTGGTGCGCATATCGCGCAGCCATCTTGACAACCTGCGCGCAATAGGCGCAGGATCCGCGCATGCTGAGCGTGAGTCGCAAAGAGCAGCTTCTCGCCCGCCTGCAGGAGGACGGTCAGGCGAGCGTGAGCGGCCTGGCGCGCGACCTGGGCGTCACGCCGTCCACGATCCGGCGGGACCTTGCCGCGCTGGCGAGCGAGGGCGCTCTCCTGCGGACCTATGGCGGGGCGGCCGTCGGTGCGCCCGGCCCGCAGCGCACCGCAGTGGATCCGAGGCTGGATGCCAAGCGTGCGATCGGCAGGGCCGCCGCCGATCTCGTCGAGGACGGGCAGACGATCGCGATCTCCAGCGGTACAACGGCCCTGGAGCTGGCACGGCATCTCGCCGATCGTCAGCTCACCGTGATCACCAATGCGCTCGATGTGGTCACCGTCCTGCTCGACCGGCCCGGGATCGAGCTCGTGGTCCTGGGCGGTGTCGTGCGGCCGGGGATGCACTCGATGCTCGGCCACCTCTCGGAGCTCGCGTTGCGTGAGCTGCGTGCCGACGTGCTGTTCATGGGCATCGGCGCCCTGGGTGCAGAGCGGGGCCTGATGAACGACTCGATCCCCGAGATCCTCACCGACCGTGCGCTCCGCCATGCAGCGAAGACGTGCGTGGTCCTCGCCGACAGCTCCAAGCTCGGCACGGTCGCCCCCGCCTACGTGTTCGGGCTCGACGAGGTCGACACCATCGTGACCGACGCCGGCGCGGACCCCGGCGAGATCGTCGCGCTCGAGGCTCGCGGTGTCCGCGTGATCCGAGCGGTGGTCCCGGCGGCGCCCCCAGGAAGGAGCACAGCAGCCTGATGATCGACGGCATCATCCCGGCCGAGATCGCGGCTGAGCCGGCCGCGATCCGCGCAACCCTTGCGGACAGCCTCGGCGCGGCGCAGGCCGCGGCAGCGGCGCTGCGCGGCGGCGGCGTGCGGCGCGTGTACGTCATCGGCAACGGGACCTCGTACCACTCGTCACTCGCGGCCGCGACGCTCTACCGCCACCACGCCGGCCCCGACGACCCGATTGTGGTCCCGCTGACGGCCGGCGAGCTCCTGACGTATCTGCCCGCTCTCGGGCCGGCGGACGCGGTCATCGGCATCTCGTCCTCGGGCGAGTTCCGCGACGTCGTCGCGGTCGTGGACGAGCTCCGCGGTCGCGTGCCCACCGTCGCGGTCGTCCACGTCCCGGACAGCACACTGGACGGGATCGCGGATCACGTCGTGCGCTCGGCCGGCGGCCCCAGCCATGTCCCGGTGATGACCAAGACCTTCGCGGCGACCCTCGTCGCGACGGAGCTCGTGCTCGCGGAGCTGCTCGCCGGGGAGCGGGCGGTCCGGATCCGCGACGAGCTGCGCCTCGCCGCCGACCACGCAGAGGCCGCGATCGAGGCCGCCGAGCCGCGGGTGGCCGGCCTCGCCGACCTCCTCGTCGGAGCCGGCCACCTGTTCGTCGTGGGCAGCGGTTGCGCTCACCCGGCCGCGCTCGAGGCCGCCCTGAAGCTCAAGGAGATGGCCATCGTCCACGCGGAGGGAACCGAGTCGTGGGAGATGGAATCCGGGGTCGCCACGATCATCGACGCGGAGTCCGTGGTTCTTGCCCTCGCTCCGGACGGCCCCGGCCGCAAGGCCACCGTGGACGTCGCCTCGCACGCAGCAGCCTGGGGAGCGCGGGTCATCGAGGTGGCGCCCCGATCGGCGATCGACGGCGCCGCGCTGCTGCCGATCCCTGCCACGGCCCGGGAGGATCACGCCCCCCTGACCGCCGTGCCACCCGTCGCGCTTCTCGCATTCGTGCTGGCCCGCCGCCGCGGGCACGACCCGGATCGTCCCGGCTGGGTCGAGCGGTACCACAGCCAGGGACTCCGGCACATCGTCGGGGTCGGGAAGGAGGCCTGATGCCTCGGATCGTCCTCGTCGGCGCCGGCAGCGTGGAGTTCACGCGCAACCTGCTGGGCGACATCCTGTCCTACCCGGAGCTCCGCGAGGCGGAGATCGTGCTCCATGACATCGACCCGGACCGGCTCACGACCGCGGAGAAGATGGCCCGCTGGACGGCGGATGCGCTGGGTGCGTCGCCGACCATCCACGGTCACCTCGACCGGCAGGAGGCGCTCCAGGGCGCCGACTTCGTGATCAACACGATCCAGGTCGGGGGAGCCCGCGCCACCCAGCTCGACTTCGACATCCCGGGGCGCTACGGGCTGCGCTACACGATCAACGACACGATCAACGTGGGCGGGGTGCTGCGCGGGCTGCGAACCATCCCGGTCGTCCTCGGGATCGCGGCGGACATGGCCGAGGTCTGCCCGGCGGCGCTGTTCCTGAACTACACCAACCCGATGGCCATGCTCGTGCGGGCCGTCGACGAGGCCATCGGAACGCCGACCATCGGGCTGTGCCACTCGGTGTACTGGACCGTGCACACCCTGGCCGGGTACCTCGATGTTCCGATCGCCGAGGTGACGGCAGAATCCGCGGGCGTCAACCACCTCGCCTGGGTCACCCGCCTCGAGCACCGGGGCGTGGATCTCTACCCGGCGCTCCATGCGTTCATCGATGGCGGCCACGCCCCGGACGACGACCTCGTGCGGGCCGACATGTTCCGCCGGTTCGGCCTGTACCCGACCGAGTCCTCCGAGCACCACGCGGAGTACAACCCGTGGTACATCCCCAAGGGCGACCTCGTCGACCGCTTCCACATCCCGATCGGTGAGTACCTCGACCGGGTCGCACACAACCTCGACGAGTACGCCGACACGAAGCGCCGCCTCGACGCGGGAGAGCCGTTCGAGATCGAGCGCAGCGGCGAGTACGCCGCGGTGATCGTCCATTCGATGCTCACCGGCGAGCCCTCCCGGATCGTCGCCAATGTTCCCAACGACGGTGGTCGCCTCATCCCGAACCTCGCCGGCGACGCCTGCGTCGAGGTGCCCGCGCTCGTCGACGGGCTGGGCGTGCACCCGACCGCCGTTGACCCCCTCCCCCCCCAATGTGCCGCCTACACGCGGCCGGCCGTCGACACGCAGGACCTCACGGTTCGTGCGGCGCTCGAAGAGGACCGGGACCTCGTGTACCACGCGGTGCTCACCGATCCACAGGTGCAGGCCCGCCTCACGCTGGACGAGGCCTGGCGCATGACAGACGACCTGATCGAGGCCGAGGCGGAGTGGCTGCCGGCGTGGCTCGGTGGCTCCGCACCGGACTGGATTCGCTGATCTAGGAGGACTGGGATGCACATCACCCGAGCCAACCGCGGCCTGCGCCTGCTGTCAGCGATCGCTGCCGCGAGCCTCGTCGTCGCCGCCTGTGGCGGCGCCTCTCCGACAACGGCGCCGACGCAGGCTGCCGTTGCCACGCCATCGACGGCCCCCGGCGGGTCGACGGCGCCATCGGCCACCTCGGCGGCGGCCGCCTGCGGCACGTACGCGGGGCCGCCGGTCACGATCAACTACGCGATGTGGGGCGACACGACCGAGCTCGCCAACCAGCAGAAGATCGTCGACGCATTCACGGCGATCAACCCCAACATCACCGTGAAGGTCAGCGTGGCCGACTGGGATTCCTACTGGCCCAAGCTGCAGACCGATCTCGCCGGCGGCAACGCGCCCGACGTGTTCCTGATGGACGGCCCCCTGTTCCCCGATTACCAGACCCGCGACCAGCTGCTGGATCTCAGCTCGCTGATCGCGCGTGACGGGTTCGACACGGGCCAGCTGGTCGACCTCGCGGTCCAGGACTTCACGGCCCCCGACGGCCACCTGTACGGGCTGCCGCGCGACCTGAACACGATCGCCCTGTTCTACAACAAGACGATGTTCGACGCGGCCGGCCAGGCGTATCCGGACGCCAGCTGGGACTGGAACAAGCTCGTCGACGTGGCGACCAAGCTGACGAAGACGTCCGGCAGCACCACCTCGCAGTGGGGCTTCTACACCGAGACGTCGGACATGGAGAACTACTGGTCGTCGCTCGTGTGGCAGGCAGGGGGTGACATCCTCAGCCCCGACAAGAAGACGGTGGTCATCGATACCGATCAGGCGGCGGCCGGGATCCAGTTCCTGCAGGACCTCATCTACAAGGACAAGGTCATGCAGCAGCCCCTGCCCGGCGGCTCGGGCGACGCGTTCGAGAACGGCCAGGCGGCCATGGAAGCGAACGGCTCCTGGCTCGTCCCGACCCACGAGGCGGCCGGCATCAACTTCGGCGTGGCGCCCCTCCCGAAGGGCCCGGCAGGCCAGGCGACGTCGGTGAACCCGAGCGGTGTCGTGATCTACAAGGGGACGAAGTCGCCCGACGCGGCCTGGGAGTTCGTGAAGTGCTACACGGGGCCCCAGCTCCAGGCGATGGTCGCCTCGCTGAAGGCATCGATGCCCGCCAACAAGCAGGTCCTGGACGGCCAGTACGCGACGTCCTTCGACGGCGGCAAGACCTTTGCGGATGCCCTGGCGTACGCACACCTCAAGCCGTCCTTCAAGGGGTACGACGAGTTCAGCAGCACGCTCCAGGACGAGCTGGACACCAACGTGTTCAACGACAAGCTGCTCACGGCCAAGGCCGCGCTCGACGCAATCACGCCGCAGCTCCAGCAGCTCCTGAGCCAGTGAGCTCCGCTCACCGGCGCGCGGGCGGAGCGGCCCCCGGGTGACTCCCGCCGTGCGCCCCCGGGATATGGTCGGGGCGGCCGAGACGCCGCCCCGCCGTTCCCCGTCGCGTCACAGCCCCCGGGCACGGGAGGCCCGCTGGGCCCTCCTGTTCCTGGGCCCCACGATCATCGGGCTGGCGGTCCTGTCCGCCGGCCCGATCCTTGCCGCCCTGGCGATCAGCCTGACGAACTGGGACATGCTCACGCCGCCGCAGATCGTGGGCCTCGACAACTACGCGAAGCTCCTGGGCGACGGGCGCTTTCTCAGGGCGCTCCAGAACACGATCTTCTACACCGTCGTGTCGGTACCGCTGGGACTCACCTTCGCCCTCGGCCTTGCCACGGCGCTCAACCGGCAGCTTCGGGGGATCGCGTGGATCCGCACCGCGTACTTCCTGCCACTGGTGACCTCGGCGACGGCGATCGCTCTGGTGTGGCTCTGGATCTACAGCCCGACCGGCCTGCTGAATGGCTTCCTCGGGGTGTTCGGGATCCCGCCCCAGCGATGGGTCGCGGACCCGACGCTCGCGCTGCCCTCGATCATCGCGATGAGCGTGTGGCAGGGCCTGCCGGCCAACGTGATCATCTTTCTGGCCGGCCTCCAGGGGATCCCGGCCGAGTACTACGACGCCGCGAGCGTCGACGGCGCCGGACGCGGGGCCCGGTTCCGGAGGATCACCCTGCCGTTGCTCACGCCCTCGATCTTCTTCACCGGCGTGCTGGCCCTGATCGCCGCCTTCCAGGTGTTCGACCAGGTGTACGTGATGGCGAACCCGGGGAAGCCGGGCCAGGCAACGATCACCCTCGTCTACTTCATCTACGAAGCCGGCTTCCGCAACTTCAAGATGGGCTATGCGAGCGCGGCATCGTGGATCATGTTCCTCATCGTCGCGGTCGCGACGCTCCTCTACTTCCGCACCCAGGATCGGTGGGTGCACTACCAATGAGCCCTCTCGCGTGACCGCCTCCGTCGTGACCACCCACGGCGCCCGGAGGCGCGCGTCCCGGTACCGGCGACGGCTCGCCCGGCAGGCCGCCACGTACCTCGCCCTGATCGCCGGCGGGCTGGCGATGATGATCCCGTTCTTCTGGATGCTGACGACGTCCCTCAAGACCCGGGCGGAGGTCTTCTCGAGCCCGCCGCTCTCCTTCCCGACCGGGCTCCACTGGGACAACTACTCGACGATGTGGTTCGCCATGCCGGGCGTCACCTTCGGGACGTTCTTCCAGAACTCGATCGTCATCGCATCGCTGGCGACCATCGGCCAGCTGATCACCTGCTCCATGGCCGCCTATGCGTTCGCCGTGCTCGACTTCAGGTTCAAGCGGCCGCTGTTCGCGCTGATCCTGGCGACCCTGATCATCCCGTTCCAGGTCGTCCTCGTCCCGAACTTCGTCCTCTACCGCTATCTCCCGTTGCCGTTCAGCGAGAGCGGCAACTGGATCGGGACCAACCTCCCGCTGTGGGTGTGGGCGTTCTTCGGCGGAGGGTTCGGGACGTTCCTGCTGCGCCAGTTCTTCCTGACGATCCCGCACGAGCTGGCCGACGCCGCGCGCGTTGACGGGGCCAACCCGTGGCAGATCTTCCTGCGCATCTACGTCCCGCTTGCCCGGCCGGCCCTGGCCACGCTCGCGATCTTCCAGTTCATGTGGAGCTGGAACGACCTGCTCGACCCCCTGATCTACCTGCGCGACCTGCCCTCCTACACGACGACCGTCGGGCTGGCGTTCTTCCAGGGCCAGTTCGTGGGGAAATGGCCGGAGATGATGGCAGGCGCCCTGGTCAGCCTGCTGCCGATGATCATCCTGTTCGTGATCGCCCAGAAGTACTTCGTGCGGGGCATCACGCTCTCCGGGCTCAAGGGGTAGGGGACCGGGTGGACGCGACGCTCTCCGGCGAACCCGGCGAACCCGGCGAACACGGCGAACCCGGCGAGCCCGGCGAGCTCCGGCTGGCCGACTTCCGGCCGCATACCCGGCTCCGGCGGCAGCTGTCGACCGTCGTCGCGCCCCGGCTTCCTGCCATCGACGCGCACAACCACCTCGGGCCCACGCCGTTCTCCGACGGCTGGGACCGGAGGACCGCGGCGGAGCTCGCGGCGGCGCTGGATGCCTCGAACATCGCAGCCATCGTCGATCTCGACGGTGGCTGGGGGGAGGGGCTCAGGCACGAGCTGGAGCGATGGGCGCCGCTGGGAGACCGCGTCGCGGTGTTCGCCGGGCTCGACTACGCCTCGTGGGCGGAGGGAGGCGATTTCGGGGAACGGGAGGCGGCCCGGCTCCGGGAGGCGGCCGCGCTCGGGGCGCGAGGCGTGAAGGTCTGGAAGCTGCTCGGGTTGCGCGCCCGCGATGCCGCCGGCCGTCTCGTGCCGGTGGATGACCCGCGCCTCGACCCCTTGTGGGCAACGGCCGGCGAGCTCGATCTGCCCGTGACGATCCACGTTGCCGATCCGATCGCGTTCTTCGATCCCCTCGATGCGACCAACGAGCGCTACGAGGAGCTCCAGGAGCACCCGGACTGGCACTTCTGGCCGACCCGCCCGGCGGGCCGGCCCGGGGCCGAGGGCTTTCCGCCGTTCGACGAGATCATCGATGGCCTCGAGGGGGTCGTTGCCCGGCACCCGGGGACGACGTTCATCGGCGCGCACGTCGGATGTGCGCCCGAGGACCTTGCCCGCGTGGACCGGATGCTCGCCGCCTGTCCCAACTGGAACGTGGACCTGGCGGCCCGGATCGCGGAGCTCGGCCGGCAGCCGTATACGGCACGGGACCTGATCCTCCGCTGGCCCGACCGCGTGCTGTTCGGGACGGACGTACCCCCCGATCCGGCTGCGTGGGCCGTCTACGCCCGTTTCCTGGAGACCCGCGACGAGTCGTTCCCGTTCGACCCGGACGGCGGCCCGGGCAGCCAGGGGCGATGGCAGATCCACGGGCTCGGGCTGCCCGACGACGTCCTGCATGCCGTGTACGCGGGGAACGCACGGCGGCTCATCTTCCGCTGACGGGACGGCCGCCACCGCCGGGGGTCCGTCGCATCGGGTGCGGGTCGCCGGTATCCTTCGGCCCATGCGCCTGAGCCAGCTGTTCTTCACGACCCTCCGCGACGATCCCTCCGAGGCGGAGATGCCGTCGCACCGCCTGCTGCTGCGGGCCGGCTACGTCCGGCAGCTGGGAGCCGGGATCTACTCGCTGCTGCCGCTCGGCTTCCGGGTCACAAAGCGCGTCGAGCAGGTGATCCGCGAGGAGATGGACCGGATCGGCACCCAGGAGATGGAGATGCCGGTCGTCCATCCCGCCGAGCTGTGGAAGGAGAGCGGGCGCTACTTCAAGATCGGCCCCGAGCTGGCCCGGTTCAAGGACCGCGGGGACCGGGACATGGTGCTCGCGATGACCCATGAGGAGGTCGTCGCCACGCTGCTGCGGGACATCGTCCAGAGCTACCGCCAACTCCCGATCATGGTCTACCACTTCCAGACGAAGTTCCGCGACGAGCCGCGCTCGCGCGGCGGGCTGATGCGCGTCCGCGAGTTCGTGATGAAGGACGCCTACAGCTGCGACAAGGACGACGCGGGCCTCGACGTGAGCTATCGCAAGCAGTACGGGGCCTACGAGCGGATCTTCGAGCGCCTGGGCCTGGACGCGATCGCGGTCGGGGCCGACGTCGGGATCATGGGCGGCTCCGGCGCCCATGAGTTCATGGTCCTCAGCGAGTTCGGCGAGGACACGCTCGTGCTCTGCGACGGCTGCGGCTACGCCGAGAACCAGCAGGTCGCCCTGGTCCGCAAGCCTGATCCCGAGCCGGAGGCGCTCCTGCCGATGGAGGACGTCGAGACGCCGGACGCGACCACCATCGATGCGCTGGCCGCGTTCCTCGGCGTGCCCCGCAGCCGGACGGCAAAGGCCGCGTTCTTCATGACCGGTGACGGCCGGTTCGTGGTCGCGATCGTCCGCGGCGACCACGACGTCAACGAGACCAAGCTCGTCAACGCCGTGAAGGCCCTCGGCGGCCTGCGACCGGCGCAGGTCGAGGAGATCACGGCCCGCGGCATGGAGGCCGGCTACGGCTCGCCCCTGGGGGCCCGGGACGCGGTCGTCGTGGTCGACGAGCTCGTCCTCCGCTCTCCGAACCTGGTTGCCGGAGCCAACCGCCCGGGCTGGCATGTCCGGAACGTCAATGTCCCGCGCGACTACACCCCGGATGTCGTGGCCGAGATCACGAGCGCGCGCGAGGGCGATGCCTGCGTCACCTGCGGCGCCCCCGTGAAGCTGCGCAAGGGGATCGAGGTCGGCAACATCTTCAAGCTGGGGACGGACTTCGCGACCTCGATCGGGGCGTACTACCTGGGTGAGGACGGCGAGCGTCACCCCATCGTCATGGGCTCGTACGGGATCGGTCTCGGACGGAACGTGGCCTGCATCGTGGAGGCCCACCACGACGAGAAGGGGATCGTCTGGCCGGCCGAGGTGGCGCCGTACGCTGCCCACCTCGTCGCCCTGGGTGCCAACCGGGATCCGAAGGTGGCCGAGGTCGCCGAGGAACTGCACGCGGCTGCGGCCGCCGCCGGCCCGGCCCACGAGATCCTGTACGACGACCGCGACGAGTCGCCGGGCGTGAAATTCACCGACGCCGAGCTGCTCGGCATGCCGTGGATCCTGACCGTCAGCCCCCGGTCGCTCGCAGCGGGTGGCGTCGAGGTCACGAACCGGGCGACAGGGGAGCGGGCCGTCCGTTCGCTGGACGATGTCACGGCGTTCCTCGCCGGGCGCACGGCGACGCCCGCCTGACACCCGTGCCTGCGGCGACATGACGCGGGCAGCCGGGACGAACCGGCTCATGCGCGCGCCCGTGGCGGCCTGAGCGATGCCGGGGCCGCTCCTCCCCGAGGACGACCTGTACGCACGCCTGGAGGTTGCGCTCGAGGCGTCGCCAGAGGCCATCGAGCTCGCCTGGCGGGCGCTGCTCAAGCGCCACCACCCGGACGTGGCCGGCGACGACGCAGCCTCGCTCGACCGGGCGAAGCGGATCAACGTCGCCCACGACTGGCTGAGCGACCCGGGGCTGCGCTCCAGGTACGACCGGGAGCGGCTCGGGTTGCCGGCGGCTGGCTCGGCCTCCGGGCGCACCGGTGTGCGGCACGGGCGGCCGCCGCGCCGCCAGCCGTGGCAGGGTCCGGCTGCCCCGCGGCCGCCATCGACACGATCCCGCGCCGCGCCGGCGCGCCCCGCTCGGACGCGGCCGGGCCTGTTCCGGGGTGAGCCCGCAGAGCGCCTTGCGCGCTTCCTCGACCGGGTGGGCCGTCTCACGACGGACGAGCTGGACCGCCTGGCCGCCGCGGATCCGCCGCCGATCGCATTCCTGGCGACGATCCGCCGGTTCCTGGCGCCGGATGCCCGGGATGCCTTCGCGGCCGCGGAGGCGGCGCTGGCGGCGAAGGTCCGGCACGAGCGGTGGGCCGAGGCCGGGCTCCGGGAGGGCCTGCTGGGGGTTGCCGCGGAGCTCGTGCTCTCGAGCTTCCTCGATGACACGCTCGCGGAGCCGTTCCGTGGCCGGGCTCGCGAACGGCTGCTGCGCGCATGGGAGGCATCCGTCGACCAGCCCCGGTACGGTCCCAACGGCGCCGGCGTGGTTGCGCTCCGGGCGCAGGTCGCCGCGTTGACCCCGGCAGAGGTCGGGGCCTTCGTCCGCGCCTCGCAGGGGATCTCGGGCGACGATCGCCCGTGGCCCGCGGGCCTCAGCCGTGACGAGGACGAGGCCCTCCGCATCTCGGCGCTGCTCGCCGCCGACGACGTTGCGCGAGCCCTCCCCGCGGAGGGCCTGACGCCGGCCGTCACCGTCCGGGCACGCCGGCTGCTCGCGCGCCTTGGACACGTGGTCGCGTTGCGCCACGCGTTCCCGCACGCGGCCTATGCGTCGCTGATCGCGCCGTTCGGGACCGTCGTCGGACAGGACGCGTCGGCCGCCGGCCCGCGACCGGGCGTGTCCCGGTCGCGCTGACTTCGGGCGCCGGATCGCCGGGCGCGCCGTGCGACCCGGCAAACGGCGTTCATGTGCAATGCTCTCGCCATGGAGGCTGCCCTGGTCATCGCCGTGGTCGGGCTTGCCCTCGCGCTGGTCGCGGCGCTCGTGGCGCTCCGTCGCCGGGCCGGCGAGCTGGACGCGCTCGTGGTCGCCCGGACGATGCCGGAGGAGCCCGCCGCGATCGGGACGCAATCGGGCGACGCCGGACAGCCGCCGGACGCGCCCGACGACCTGCTCCCGGTCGGGGTCCTCCACCTGGACGCGGACCGCCGCGTGACGCGCGCGAACGCCCGGGCACACGCCTTGCTCGAGGTTGCCCCCGGGCGTCTCGTGGGCCGGACGGTGATGGAGGCGTTCGTCGATGTCGGCGTGGAGGTGCTGGTCGACGGCGTCCCGGACGGGGGGAGCGGGAGCGGCGAAGCCCGCATCGGCGCCCACGACCCGCGGATCGTGTCGCTGCACGTGCACCGTCTGCCCGGAGACGGCACCTGGGTCGTGCTCGAGGATGTCAGCGAGCTCCGCCGCCTCCAGCAGATCCGGACCGAGTTCATCGACAACCTGAGCCACGAGCTGCGCACGCCGCTGAGCACCGTGAGCCTGCTCGCCGAGACCCTCGCACGGGACGCCGAGAGCTCGGACGTCCCGTCCCGGATGCGAGAGCGGATCGCGAAGGTGGAGGTGGAGACGGGTCACCTGGTCCAGATGGTGAACGAGCTGCTGGACCTCGCCCGGATCGAAGGCGGGAGCGAGCTCCGGCTGACCGACGATGTCGACCTCGCCGGCCTGGCCGCCGCCTCCGCCGAGCGCCTGCACCTGTTCGCGGAGCGGCAGGGTGTTCAGCTCAGCGTGGACGCCGATCCTGCCGGGCCGCTCGTGCGCGGCGACGAGGACCGCCTCGGACAGGTGTTCGTGAACCTGGTCCACAACGCGGTGAAGTTCAGCCCGGACGGGGGCGAGGTCACGATCAGCGTCCACGCCGACGGCGGCGAGGTCGTCGCTTCGGTCGCGGATCACGGGATCGGCATCTCGAGGACCGATGCATCCCGGATCTTCGAGCGCTTCTACAAGGCCGACCGGGCGCGCGTCCGGGGCGGCGGCACCGGGCTCGGTCTCGCCATCGCGCGCAACGTCGTGGAGCGTCACGGCGGGCGGATCTGGGTCGAGACCGAGGAGGGCAGGGGCTCGACGTTCTCATTTGCCATTCCCGTCACCGGGGCGCAGAAGCGCCCGGCGCCGGATCCTTCCTGAAGGGAGAACAACCCGTGGACCGCGTCCTCGTTGCGACGCTCAACGTCCTGAACCTGCAGGATCGCTGGGAGGAGCGGCTGCCGCTCCTGCTGGCGGACATGGCGGCGCTCCAGCCGGATGTCATCGGATTGCAGGAGGTCGTGTACCCGATGCAGCAGGATCGTCTGCTGGGCGCGGCGAGCGAAGCCCGCTACGAGGCCGTACGCGGCTGGGCCGGCCGGCCCGAGTACGGCAACAGCCTGCTCGTGAAGTCCCCGCTCACGGCCACGGACACGGACCGGCTGGACCTCGGCCTGGCGCGCGCCGCGCACAGGGTCAGGATCGGGTTGCCGGGCGGCGCCACGCTCGCGTTCGTGGTGACGCACCTGCACAACGTGCCCGACGCACACGAGGCGCGGCTGCGCCAGGTGGAGGCGCTGCTGCCGTGGCTGGACGCCACGCCGCCGCACGATGCGCTGATCGTCGTGGGCGACTTCAACGCCGATCCCCGTGAGCCCACGCACGCGCGCATGCGAGAAGCCGGCTTCAGGTCGGCCTACGAGACCGCCAACGGCGCAGAGCCGGCCGTCACCTGGCCGTCGGGGCTCCAGGCGCCCGCGATGGACACCGACGGCGACCCTGACTGCCTTGACTACATCTGGGTGCGCGGCGCGGTCGAGGTGGAGGACGCGCGGCTGGTGTTCGACCGACCGGCCGTCGACGATCCGACGCTCTACCCGTCGGACCACCGGGGGATCGCCGCGAACGTGCGGATCGGGATGGCGAGCGCCTGATGACGGGCACCCCCGCGACCGCGCTCCCTGCCGCGAGCACGCCTGCAACGAAACGACCGCTGCGCCTGGCCCACCGTGGCGACTGGCGCCGTGCCCCGGAGAACTCCCTGGAAGCCCTGCTGGCCGCACTGGACGTCCCGGGCTGCGACGGCGTTGAGCTCGACGTGCGCCTCAGCAGCGACGGGATCCCCGTCGTGCTTCATGACGAGACGCTCACCCGCGTCCATCGACGGGACGCGCGGGTCGACGAGCTCACCGCCGCGGAGCTCGCTGGGGCCGGCATACCGACGCTCGAGGCGATCCTGCACGGGTTGCCGCGTTCGGCGTTCCTGGACATCGAGCTCAAGGGTGGTGACCACGGCGGGCCGACGGCGTCCGTGCTCCGCGACGGGCGTGGGGACATGCCCGATAGGGTCGTCCTGTCGTCGTTCGATGGCCCGACTCTGGCCGAGATGGCCGCGATGCTGCCGGATTGGCCCCGCTGGCTGAACGCCCAGGATCTCAGTCGGGCCACGATCGCGTCGGCCGCCGGCCTGCGCTGCACCGCGGTCTCGGCGGAGTGGCCAGCGATCACCCCGGCTGCGATGCGTGCGGCGCGATCCGCCGGTCTGGACGTGGCAGCGTGGACGGTCCGGCGGCGGTCGACCTTCGAGCGGCTGGGTCGGATGGGGGTCGTCGCCTGCTGTGTCGAGGGTCCGGCGCTCCAGGCGCCCGCCGTCCGGAGGCCCGCGCTTCTCAGACCGGCGCCCATCGGGCCACCGCCCATCGGACCGGCGCCCGTCGGACCACCGCCCGTCGGACCGGCGCTGTGAGCACCACCCCGTCGCCCGGTCGAAGCGCCCGCCTCCACGCCCGGCGCGACGTGCGCCTGCACGACGAGGAGGTGCCGGTCGCCGAACCGGGCGAGGTCCTGGTGCGGGTCACCGCCGTCGGCCTGTGCGGGTCGGACCGGCACTGGTACCTCGAGGGCGGGATCGGCGAGACGGGCCTGGACGAGCCGCTCGTCCTCGGCCACGAGTTCACCGGCGTCATCACCGGCGGGTCCCGCGACGGTGAGCGGGTCGCGGTTGACCCGGCATCGCCCTGTGAGCAGTGCGAGTGGTGCCGGTCCGGGCGGAGCCGGCTGTGCTCGACGATGCGGTTTGCCGGGCAGGCTCCGACGGACGGGGCCCTGCGCACGTGGCTGACCTGGCCGGCGACCCGCTGCCTGCCGCTCCCGGACACGATTGCCGACCCGGAGGCGGCGCTCCTCGAGGTGCTCGGGATCGCGATCCATACGATCGACCTTGCGGGGATCGAGCCCGGCATGACGGCCGGTGTCTACGGATGCGGCCCGATCGGCCTGGTCCTGATCCGGGCGCTCCGCGCCGCGGGGATCGCGCGGATCGTCGCGACGGACCGGCTGGCGCACCGGTTGGAGGCGGCACGCGCGTCCGGCGCAACCGCGGCTCTGCTCGTCGCCGACGGCCACGACCCGGCGGCGACGGTCGAGGTGGACGTGGCATTCGAGTGTGCGGGCGAGGAATCGGCGCTGGACACAGCCGTCCGGGCCGTGCGATCGGGTGGCCGTGTGCTCCTGGTCGGGATCCCGGAGGATGACCGGTATGCCTTCCCGGCCTCGGCGGCCCGCCGCAAGGAGCTGGACCTCCAGCTGGTCCGCCGGATGGAGGCGCCGGACCTGGGTCGTGCGATCGATCTCGTCGCGTCGGGCGCCGTCAGCCTCGGCGGGCTCGTCAGCCACCGGTTCGGGCTCGAGGCTGCCCCGGAAGCGTTCGAGATGCTGGTGTCGCGGTCGGGGCTCAAGGTCGTGGTCGAGCCGGAGGTCCCGACGTGACCCCGGAGGTCGCCACGTGACACCTCAGGTCGCCACGTGACGCCGGGGGGCGCGGCTCCCGAACCGTCAACGCCGGGCTCCGGCGGCGATCTCGACGCGCATCCTCTCGCGCTCGAGGCCGGGGACGTGCGCGCCACCGTGCTCCCCGATGCCGGCGGCCGGCTCGGCTCGGTTGTCGTGGCCGGCCACGAGCTCCTGGTCAGCGACAGACGCGACGACCCGGTGCGGTGGGGCTGCTACCCGATGGCGCCCTGGGCGGGCCGCATCCGGCTCGGACGGTTCGCGTTCGGGGGACGGCAGCACCAGCTGCCGCTCGGGGCCCCGCCGCATGCCCTCCATGGGGTCGCGCTCGACCGGCCGTGGCGCGTCGACGGTGCGACGACGATCTCGATCGATCTCGACGAGCGCTGGCCGTACCCGGGACGGGTCAGGCAGGAGTTCGCGCTCGACGAGGAGGGGCTCGATGTGACGATGACGCTCGAGGCCCTGGAGCCGATGCCGGCGACCATCGGCTGGCATCCGTGGTTCAGGCGGGTGCTCGTCCCCGGCGACCAGCCCGTGGCGCTCCGGTTCGTCGCAGACGAGATGCTGGTGCGCCACGAGGACGGCGTGCCGACGGGGGAGCGCGTCCCACCGACGCCAGGTCCGTGGGACGACGCGTTCACCGGTGTTCGCGAAGGTCCCGTGCTCGAGTGGCCCGGCCGGCTCCGCCTCGAGCTGACATCCAGCTGCGCGTGGTGGGTCGTGTACTCGATGCCGGAGCACGCGGTCTGCGTCGAGCCGCAGAGCGGTCCACCGGACGCGCTCAACCAGGTGCCGGAGATCGTCCGGCCCGGGCAGCCCCTGTCGCACACGATGCGCTGGCGCTGGACCCGCCTGTAGGGGGGAGCGGTGGGGGAGCGACCCGGGGAGCGGCCTGGGAGCGCAAAAGGCAGCCAGGGAGCGGCCGGCCGGCGCGGCCGGCCGGCGCGGCCGGAGATCACTCCGGGACCGCCCGAGCGCCCGGGAGCGCCGACCATGCCGGGGCCTGTGGTCCGACCCCGCGGCCTGCGCCGCAGGCCGCTCGTCTCCTCGGATGCGCTCCACGTTTAGGAGAAGTCGGAGGCGGCCGCACGCCATCGTGACGGCGATGCCGGGGCCGATCGGCGCGCCGGGACATGCCCCGTACGCATGCCGAGGGCGCTGTGGAGGGCGATGTCACACCTGGAGCCCGATTTCGATCCGGATCCGGCGACTCCTAAGCGTGGTACGCATTCGCCGGTCGTAATCGTCAGCGTGACTGCCGCAGCCAAAGAGGTGGCCCCGTGGGCCCGCGCCGCCGAGGCGCACGATGCCCGCCCCGCCATGCCATGCCCGCGAGAGCACGATGCCCGCCCGGGCCGGGACCTTGCTCCTATCGGTCCGCCATGATCTCCGGAGGCACCAGGAAGCGCAGGATCCCGCGGCCGGCCCTCACCGGGTGGCCGGGCAGGTCCACCCGCGCGAGCGCGCCCTTGCGCATCGGGATCGAGGGGAGCCCGACAAGCTCGCCGAGCAGGTCGGAGAAGTCCGGGTCGTGGCCGACCAGGCACGGCCGCTCCGCGGGGCCGGCCGCGGCCAGGATCGCGTCCGTGACATCGGCGTCGAGGGGCCCGGTGAGCCGTTGGTCGACCACCAAGGGCACCCCGAGCTCGGCGGCGACGATCCTCGCGGTCTCGTCGGCCCGTGCTCTCGGCGAGGTGATGAACAGGTCCGGACGCTCGTCCGCCGCCGCGAGGAGGCGCGCGACCTGCTCTGCCTGGCGGCGGCCCTTTTCGGATAGCGGGCGCGCGGCGTCGTCGCCTGTCCAGCGGGCCGGGTTCCCGGCGTGCGCGTGTCGCAGCAGGTACAGGGCGATCACGTGCGGGCTCCCCTGCGGCCCGCCGTCACGGGTTCAGGTCCTCGACCTGGCCGGAGGCAAGGAACACGATGTCCTCCGCGATGTTGGTCACCCGGTCGCCGATGCGCTCGAGGTAGTGCGAGGCGAACAGGATTCGCGTGCCGGGCTCCACGTTGGCGGGATCCTCCCGCATCAGCACGAGGACCCGGTCGAAGATGTCGTGGTAGAGCTCGTCCACCTGGTCGTCCATCGCGGCAACCGTCCGAGCCTCCACCTCGTCGATGTCCACCAGGGCACGGATGATCCCGTGCACCACGCCCGCGACGCGCTCCCCGAGGAGCGGCAGATCCACGAAGTGGCCGAGCGGCGCGTACGGGGCCAGCTTGCGCGCCTGCTTGGCGACGGAGCCCGCGTGATCACCCATCCGCTCCAGCTCGTACGACACGTGGTCCAGCGTGAGCAGGAAGCGAAGATCCCGGGCCACCGGCTGCTGGGTTGCGATCGTCGTCGCGATGAGCATCGTCGCCTCGCGCTGGAGCTCGTTGATCCGCTGGTCGTCGATGATCACCTTCAGCGCGGCCTCGGCGTCGTGCGAGACCAGGGCGCTGATGGCCGCGCGGATCTGCGCCTCGACCATCAAGCCCATGCGCAGCACATCGTCCTTGATCCCGCCCAGCTCGTGGTCGTATGCGGTCCGGAGGTGATGGGCCGCCTCGATCGGCTGGTGCACGTCGCGGCCACCCGTCTGCGCGATCTGCGCATCGCCGTGCTCGTCTGTCATCGGATCCTCCGCGTTCATCCGAACCGCCCTGAGACGTAGTCCTCGGTCAGCTGATTCTTCGGGTTCGTGAAGATCCGCGCCGTGTCGTCGAGCTCGACCAGATAGCCGGCCCGGTCGTCGCCCATCGTGAAGAAGGCCGTGATGTCGCTGACTCGCGATGCCTGCTGCATGTTGTGGGTCACGATGACGATGGTGTACTCCGATTTGAGGTCTGTCATCAGCTGTTCGACCTGGAGCGTGGCCACCGGGTCGAGCGCCGAGCAGGGCTCGTCCATCAGCAGCACCTTCGGCTCCATGGCGAGGGATCGGGCGATGCACAGCCGCTGCTGTTGACCGCCCGACAGCGACGTCCCCCCGTGTCCGAGCTTGTCCTTCACCTCGTCCCACAGCGCCGCCTGGCGCAGGCATCGCTCGACGAGGGCGTCCTGCTCCTTCCGGCCCTTGACCAGCCCGTTGAACCGCGCGGGCGCGGCCACGTTGTCGTAGATGCTCATCGTCGGAAAGGGATTGGGCTGCTGGAACACCATGCCGATCGTGCGCCTGACCGCCGCCGGCTCCACATCGGGATCGTAGATGTCAACGCCCTGGTAGGTGACGGTGCCGGTGCTGCGGGCGCCGGGCACGACCTCGTGCATCCGATCGAGGCACCGGATGAGCGTGGACTTGCCGCTGCCCGACGGACCGATGATGGCCGTGATCGCGTTCGCCCGGATGTCCATCGTGACATCGCGGATCGCCCGTCGGTCGCCGTACCAGGCGTTCAGATCTTGGACCCGGATCGCGGGCTCGGGTCCGGGCGCCTCCGCGGCGATCGGGCCGGGACCGCCCGCCCGGGCCTCCGCGAGCGGCGGCGCGTCGATCGGGCCCTGCGGCGGCGAGTCCACCTGCGGCCCATCTGAGTGTGTCGTCATCGGCGGCTCCCGGCTAGACGTCTGCGGGCGGTCAGCCATCGGCCCAGCAGGTTCAATCCAAACACGATCAGGACGAGCAGCAGTGCCGCCCCGAAGGCTCGATCGCGTGCCGCGGCATACGCGGAGTTGAGGGCGTTTCGATAGATCAGCAGCGGCAGGGCCTGCATCGGCTGGTTGATGTCCAGGGTCAGGAAGTTGTTGCCCAGCGAGGTGAACAGGAGCGGCGCCGTCTCGCCGATCGCGCGCGAGATCCCGAGCAGGATCCCGGTCACGATGCCCGACAGCCCGACCGGGATGAAGACCGACAGGATCGCCCGCCAGCGCGCCAGGCCGAGGGCGCGCGCGCCTTCGGCGATCGGCCGGGGCGTGAGGCGAAGGATCTCCTCCGCCGAGACCGTCACCACCGGCAGCATCACGATCGCCAGGGCGAGGGCGCCGGCGAGGCCGGAGAAGTGACCCTGGGTGACGACCACGCTGGCGTAGACGAAGATCCCGACCACGATCGACGGCAGCCCGTTCAGCACGTCGATCAGGAAGCGAGCCGCGCGGGCCAGACCGCCCCCGACCTCGATCGCGAACACGGCGACCGCGAGCCCGACGGGCACCGCGATGAGCGTGGCGAGGCCGGTCATCTCGAGCGTGCCGAGGAGAGCGTTTCGAACGCCGCCGCCGGTCGCGCTGAGATCCGCCGGCGGATCCTTGAGGAAGAAGTCGATGCTCAGGAGGCTCCCGATCCCGTTGACGAAGATGTAGCCGAATACGGCTGCGAGCGGGATCAGCGCCAGGCCCAGGGCGACGACGGCAAGCGCGACGAACAGCCGCTCCTTGAACCTCCGCTCGCGACTCGTCCGGCCGAACACGGCAGCCACGTCAGAAGCCACTGCGCGAACCTCCCGTGAACCGGCTCCTGATCGCGATGGCAACGCCGTTGACGATCACCGACAGGACGAGCAGGACGGTGCCGAGCGCGATCAGCGCCTCCGGGTGGAGCGTCTCCGTGGCCTCGTTGAACTCGTTGGCGATGACGCTCGCGAGAGTGAAGCCGGGCGCGAAGATCGACGCACCGATGTTGTTCGAGTTCCCGATCACGAGCGTGACCGCGATCGTCTCGCCCACCGCCCTGCCAAGGCCGAGCACGATGGCGGCCAGGAGCCCGGCCCTGCCGATGGGCAGCGTGACCGTCCGCGCAACGTCCCAGCGGGTTCCCCCGAGGGCAAGGACGGCTTCGCGCTGGAGGCGCGGCGTCGAGGCAAAGACCTCGCGCGTCACCGCCGAGATGATCGGGATGATCATGACCGCGAGGATCACACCCGCCGCGAAGTAGCTCGCGCCGGGCGTCGGTGGTCCGAGGAACGGGATGACGCGGCCCACCGTC
This sequence comes from uncultured Chloroflexia bacterium, assembly GCA_963849495.1. Classification (GTDB taxonomy): domain Bacteria; phylum Chloroflexota; class Limnocylindria; order Limnocylindrales; family CSP1-4; genus CAIXZV01. Next base: position 229,136 of record CAWKHN010000022.1, read on the forward strand.
GCCGCGATCCCCTGCTCGAGTGGCCGCATGGTGGGCACCAGGACCAGGAGGCCCCACAGCCCGTAGACGACCGAGGGAACGGCCGCCAGGAGATCGACCGCGATCCCGAACGGAGCGCGCAGGCGGATGGGTGCCAGCTCGGTCAGCAGGAGGGCGATGAGGACGGAGATCGGCACCGCGATGAGGAGGCCGATCAGGCTGGTGAGCAGCGTGCCGTAGATGAACGGCCAGGCCCCGTAGATCGTGAACGAGGGGGACCACTTGATCCCGGTGACGAAGCCCAGGATGCCGAACTTCCGGTAGACCGGCATCGCCTGAGCGAAGCTGTCCGTCATCATCACGACGAGGACGCCGCTGATGGCGAGCGTCACGACCGCGAGCACGACGCGGAACGTGAGGTCCCCGGTCCACCGTCGGCGGCGAAGCGCGCCGATGCCCGCGGCACCCTGCGTCGACTGCGCTCGTGGCGTTCGGATCATGAGCTGCTCATCCTGGCGGCTAAGGCGCGGAAGCAGGACCGGGGACCCTCGTCACCCCCGGCCCTGCGGACCTGTTGATCGACTAGGGGAGGAGCGGTGCGCCACCCCAGTTGACGGACTTTACCGCGGCCTCATCCTGCGCGAGCAGGTTGGGCGGCAGCGCGCCGTAGTCCAGCGGGGCCGAGTCCTTCTGGCCGTCGTGGATGGCCCACCAGATGAAGTCGACCAGGGCGTTGGCCCGGTCCTGGTTGGGGAGGACCTTCGAGAGGTCCTTGTACACGATGATCCAGGTGGTCCCGGCGATCGGGTATCCCTGCGGCGCATCGGTGTTGACCAGATCGAACCGCAGGTCCGCGGGGTACGAGGGCAGGTTGGCCGCCTGGGCAACCGCGTCCAGCGTCGGCGTGATGAAGTTGCCGTTCTTGTTCTGGATGTCCGCGAAGGGGACGTTGTTCTGGATCGCGTAGGCAACGTCGATGTAGCCGACGGCGCCATCGGTCCCCTTGATGCCCTGCGTCACGCCCTCGTTGCCGCTGGCCCCCTGTCCGAGCGGCCAGTCGACCGTCTTGCCCGCCGACTTCGTCGGATCGCCGGCTCCGACCTGGTTGACCCAGTCCGGGCTCACGGCCGTCAGGTACTTGGTGAAGATGCTGTTGGTCCCCGAGCCGTCCGACCGGTGGACGACGCTGATGGCCGTGCTCGGCAGTGTCACCCCCGGGTTCGCGGCCGCGAGGGCTGGGTCGTTCCACGTCGTGATCTTGCCGAGGAAGATGCCGGCGACGACGTCAGGCGTCATCTTGAGTGGGCTCGACAGGCCGGTCAGGTTGTAGCCGACGACGACGGCGCCGAACGTGGCCGGGATCTCCACCGGCGTCCCGTTGGCGGATGCGGTCGCGATCTCGGCATCGGACAGGTAGGCGTCCGACGCCCCGAAGTCGACCGTGTTCTGCTGCAATGCCTTCACGCCGCCGCCGGACCCGATGGACTGGTAGTTGACCTGGACGCCGCACTTGGCGTTGTAGTCGCCGGCCATCTTGGAGAGCAGCGGGTTGATGAACGTCGAGCCCGCGCCGTTGAGGGTGCCGTCCCCCTTGGTGCAGCGATACGTGACCGTCCCCGCGGGGGAGGCCGGGGTCGACGCAGCCCCGGAGCCGCCCATCGAGGGCTCGGCGGTGGGCACGGAAGTCGGTGCCGCAGTCGGGGCAGTTGTGGCCGAGCCACCGCCGCAGGCGGCCAGCGCGATCGCCGCGGCGAACGCGAGAGCGCCGACGCGTTTCGTGGACGTGAGCGTCACTGAGGGGATCCTCCGGTTGGTGGGCCGGCGCAGGGCGCGCCGCGCGTGTCGGTGTCTTCTCTGGCTGGTGCTCACGGTCGAGCGCCGCCGTCAACAGGTGATGTGCGGATCGTTAAGAGCCGGTTAACGCTGTGGGCTGTCCAGCCGGTCGCCGACGCCCCGGGCTGTGAAGCGGTGGGCCGGACGATTCGGATCGCGCCCGCCCGGCGGCCGCGACGCGAGTGGGGCAGACTTGTGTCGTGATGACGGGCCGCACTGCGGCACCGGCAGAGGAGCGGCATGACGAACCCATCGCACGGCGCGATCCCCGGCGGCACCGCGACATCCGCGGGTGCGTCATCCCGGAAGGCCGCAGCCGCGAAGTCGGATCGCGCGAGGGTCGCACGGGAGGACGCCGAGCGCCGTGCTCGTGCGGCCAAGGGCGAAGCGAAGGTCGCGAAACGCGAGGCCAAGTCCGCCGCGAAGGAGGCCCGGCGAGCCGCGAAGGCGGCGCGTCGGGCAGCCAAGGCGGCCCGGCAGGCCGCTCGAATCGCGAAGGCGGCCCGCAAGGCACATCGCGCGGCGGTCGACGCATCGGCCGCCGCCGACGCGGCGGCGACCCGGTCGCCCGGCCACGCCGCCGGCGCCCCGTGGCCGGACCTCGCTGCGGTCGGCCCCGGGTCTCCGCGGATCGTGCGGCTCCAGCCGGCCCACGGCGGCGAGGTCGCGGCGGCAGCGGGAAACGTCCTCCAGGAAGTCGCCGACCTGGTGAGGCAGGCCGGCCAGCCAGCCGCATCCCGGATCGTCGATCGCGTCTCGCAGCGGCGACGGCCGGTCCAGCACGAGATCGAACCGGAGCCCGTTGTCGAGCCCGAGGCGCCCGTCATCGAGCCCGAGCCCGCTGGCGAATCCCAGCCGGCCGTGGTCGAGCCCGACCTCGAGGCCAACGCGCCTGAGCCGGCCACCGAGCCGGAGCCCGTTGTCGAGCCGGAGCCCGTTGTCGAACCCGAGGCGCCCGTCATCGAGCTCGAGCCCGCTGTCGAACCCGAGCCGCCCGTCATCGAGCCCGAGCCGGCCTTCGAGATCGAGGCGCCCGTCATCGAGCCCGAGCCCGCTGGCGAATCCCAGCCGGCCGTGGTCGAGCCTGACGTCGAGGCCATCAAGCTCGAGGCGCCCGTCCTCGAGCCCGAGCCGGCCACCGACCTGGCGCCCGTCCTCGGGCCCGAGCCTGCCGTCGAACCCGACCCTGCCGTCGAGCCCGCCGTCGCTGCGGAGATCGTCGAGCCCGACACCGGCCGCGTGGCGATCGGCAGCCCGGATCCGGCCGAGTCGAAGATCGTCTCATCGGTGGTCGCGGCACCGAGCACCGTGATCGGTGCGTCGGTCGACATCGGCGCCAACAGCGTTCACCTGCTCGTCGCCGCCGTTACCGGTCATCATCTCGCGCCGCTGCTCGATGAATCGGTGTTCCTCGGGCTGGGCGACCGGGTGGCATCGGCGGGGTACCTCGGCGCGGTCGCGCGCGCCGAGCTCGTCGAGGCTGTGGCCGCCTACGCGGAGAGGGCGCGGCTGCTCGACGCCGCCACCGTGACGCTCGTCGCGACCGAGCCGATCCGGCAGGCCGCCGATGCCCCGATGCTCGTCAGCCAGATCGCGGCGCGGACGGGCATCCCGCTCCACGTGCTCGGCACTCGCGAAGAGGGGATCCTGACGCTGCTGGGCGTGACGATGGGCCGGGCCCTGGGCCGCGAGACGCTGGTCGCGGACATCGGGGGCGGCAGCTCGGAGATCGTCCTGGCCGCGCCCGGCAGGCGTATCGAGACGCACGCGCTGCGCCTCGGCTCGGCGCGACTGACCCAGGAGCTCGCGCTCACCGACCCCCCGACCGCGTCCGAGGTCGAGGCGATGCGCGCCGAGGCTGCGCGGGCCGTAGTCGGAGCCCCCGATGCGAACCCGGAGGAGATGATCGCGGTCGGTGGCACGGTTTCCAACCTGCTGCGCGTGCTGCCGCTGTCGGATCCCGATCGCGTGCTCACTCGTCGTCGCGTCGCGATCGCCCTCGCGATGCTGACCGTCGAGAGCAGCGCGGAGGCCGCGGTGCGCCACACGCTCCGGCCGACGCGGGCGAGGATCCTGCCCGCAGGCGCCATCATCGTGGCCGCGATCCTGGAGCGCTATGCGATGGACCGCCTCCGCGTGTCCGAGGAGGGTATCCGCGAGGGGGCCATCCTGGCCGCCGCGGTGGCCGGTGCGGCCTGGCGGGACCGGTTGTCCGACCTGGCGGCAGGGTGGGAGGACTGACGGCCTAGAGGCCCGCGACCACCCGGCCGAGCGCGCGCCGGAAGCCGAGGCTCGACACCCCGCGCCAGGGCCCGCCGATCGTCCGGCGCAGCCGCGCCAGCTCTCGCTCGCGGTCGACGAGATAGCGGCCGATCGCCGCGCTCTCGAGCTCCGTGAGGTCGCCTGCGTGCTGCACGAGGTGCTCGCGCGCCAGGGAGGCCGCGACGTCGGCGTCGTGCAGCCAGCCGAGATGGTCCTGGAGGGCGACCACCTTCTCGATCACCGGCCCGGCGTCGCGGCCCAGCGCCTCGCGGACGAACTCGAGCGTGTAGCGCAGCCATTTCGCGGCGATCCGCAGATCGTGGAGCGTGGTCACGTCGGCCCAGCGCAGAACGGACTCGTAGGCACGGACGCCCTCGTAGGCCGCCCAGATCCGGGATGGCATCGTGTCGCGCACGCGGTGGGGCTGCGTGGGCCCGACCGGCAGCACACCCTGTCCCTCGACCTGCACGAAGGCGTCGTAGCTGTCGATCCATCGCCGGTAGCGCTTGGAATCCAGCTCTCCCACCAGGATCGCCCGGGCGACGTCCCGCTGCGAGCGCCAGCTGTCGACCAGGCGGTCGAACGCCGCCGCCTCGAGCTTCGATTGCTGGTCCCGGTAGGCCTCGCCGGCCTCGATCATCACGTCGAGGTCCCGGACGGCGCCGAGGTCGGCTGCGACCTCGCGCAGGCGCCGCCGGTGCCTGGCCGTCTGCTTCCGATCGAAGCTGCCGCCGAACACCCGCCACGCCGCTCGCTGGCGGCGCGTCGCGACGCGCATCGCGTGCAGGTCCTCGCTGTCGGTTCCCGTCCGCGTCCCGGCCTCGCGCGCCATCATCCGGGCCAGGTGGAAGCGGAGCACCTTGCGGCCCGCCTCGGCCAGGTGATCCTCGGCGGTCACGCCGGGAGCCTTGGGCACGATGATCCGTGGCATCTCCGGCTCCGGCGCCGCGAAGCCACCGGCCGCGAGCCCGCCCGCGACCTCGGCCGCGGATCGCTCGGGGATCGCCGCGCCATCCGACCCGACGTCGTCCGTCCCACCGGGGCCACCGACGTCGGCCGCCGGCTCGCGCTGGACGGCCTCGAGCGCCCGCTCCAGCTTCGAGGTCTCGGCCGGGACCAGCTCCTCGATCTCCGCCAGCAGGTCCGCCAGCGGCTCGAGGGCCGCCTCGTCGCCCTCGCGCAGCTCCAGCTCCAGCTCGGCGAACCGCTCGATCACGCGCTCCCCGGCGACGATCTCCACGTCGTCCACCGACAGCTCCACGACCGTCTCATCGCACCCGTAGTCGCGCTTGTGCCGCGCCTGGCGGATCGTGACGATCTCCACGAGCGACGCGTCGCCGATGAGGTCCAGCACGAGCGTTCGCGCGTCGGAGGCCGGCCAGTCGTGCGGATCGGCCGTCGGGTCAGCCGGGCCCTCGATCTCCTTGCGCCGGTGCATCGCGCCGCCCTCGCCGGTGGACCGCAGCGATTTCAGGGTGATGACGGTCCCGCCCCCGCTCGATCGAAGGCGGCCGGCGTACCCGGCGGCCGCAAGACGGCCGTCGACGGTGTCGAGGTATCGGTCCTCGTGGACCACCATGACGGCCGGACCCAGCGGACCGAAGCCCGCGAGGTCGTCCACACCGAGCAGTCGCTCGCCGGCCCCGGTTCCGGTCATCCGGAACTTGAGCTCGACCTCCACGGGCGCGGCGCCGTGCGACGCCTCGACCGCGACCTCGTCGTCCGGCGCCCGGACCGGCGGCCCGTCCTGCGGCGCGGCGACCTCCGTCATGCGCGCGGATCCATGGAGCCCGCGTTCGCGTGGGGCCGGCGCGGGACGTCGGCCAGCGTGACGCTCGTCGCGGCGTCCTCCTTGAGCACGCTGAACGTGTCCACGGTCCCCTCCGTGGACGTCAGCACCTCGGTCCGCTCCCAGCGCCCGTCCGGGAGCAGCTGCCAGGACCGCCGGTCGTCGGCGAGCATGACCTCGATGATCCGGTCCAGGCGCGACTGTGCCTCGTGATCGTCGATCGGCGTCACGACCTCGACGCGGCGGTCCAGGTTGCGCTCCATCAGGTCCGCCGATCCGATGTACCACTCGGGTCGTCCGCCGTTTGCGAACATCCAGATCCTCGAGTGCTCCAGGAACTCGCCGATGATCGACCGGACCCGGATCCGCTCCGAGACGTCCGGCAGCCCGGGCACGAGGCAGCATGCGCCGCGGATGATGCAGTCGATCTCGACGCCGGCGCGCGCGGCGTCGTACAGCGCCTCGATGACCTGGGTGTCGACCAGCGAGTTGACCTTGAGCACGATCCGCGATGGCTGACCCGCCCGGGCATTCGCGGCTTCGCGCTCGACCAGCTCCAGGAAGCGCGATCGCAGCGTCATCGGCGCCACCAGCAGGCGGCGGAACACGCTCTGGCGCGACAGGCCGGTGAGGACGTTGAACAGGTCCGTGACGTCGGCGCCGAGCTCCTCGCGGCAGGAGAGGATGCCCAGGTCCACGTACAGCCGCGCGGTCTTCGAGTTGTAGTTGCCGGTGCCGATGTGGACGTACCGTCGGAGCCCGTTCCCCTCGCGCCGGACGACCAGCGCGACCTTGGAGTGGGTCTTGAGGCCGACCAGGCCGTACACGACGTGGGCGCCCGCCTGCTCCAGCTTGCGCGCCCAGACGATGTTGACCTCCTCGTCGAAGCGCGCCTTGATCTCGACCAGGACCACGACCTGCTTGCCGCGCTCCGCCGCGCGGATGAGCGCCTTGACGATGGGGGAGTCGCCAGAGGTCCGGTACAGGGTCTGCTTGATCGTCAGGACCTCCGGATCATCGGCGGCCTGGGAGATGAAGCGGTCGACGGACCCCGTGAACGACTCGTACGGGTGGTGCAGCAGCAGGTCGCCCGCCCGCATCTGGGCGAAGACGTCCACGAGCTCGTCCTCGTCCGGCGGCAGCAGCCGCTGGGGGACAACCGGGACGTAGGGCGGTGCCTTCAGCTTCGGGAGATCGAGGTCCGCGAGCTGCCACAGCGCGGTGAGATCCAGCATCCCCGCGACCTCGAAGCAGTCCTCATCGTTCAGGCCGATGCCCTTGATCAGGATCTTCCGGGTCAGCTCCGGCATCGACCGCTCGACCTCGAGCCGGACGGCCTCGCCGAAGCGCCGCCGCCGGACCTCCTCCTCGATCGCGAGCAGCAGGTCGTCCGCCTCGTCCTCCTCGATCGCGATGTCCGCGTCGCGGGTGACCCGGAACAGGTGGGTCTCCACGATCTCCATCCCCCGGAACAGCTCGTCGAGGTTCGCCTCGATGACCTGGTCCAGCAGGACGAACCGGTCGCTCTCGACCTCGAACAGACGGGGCAGGATCGGCGGGATCTTGACGCGTGCGAAGCGCCGCTCGCCGGTCTCGGGATCCCGGAGGCCGACGGCGATCGAGAGGGACAGCGTGCTGATGTACGGGAACGGGTGCCCGGGGTCGACCGCCAGCGGCGTGAGCACCGGGAAGATCTCGTCGTGGAACCGGCGGCGGAGCGTCTCGTGGTGCTCGGGGACGTCGTTGTAGTCCACGATCTCCACGCCCTGGGCGGCAAGGTCGGCGCGGATCGCGCCGAAGATCGCGGAATGCTCCTCGATGAGCTCGCGCACGCGAGCGCGGATCGCGTCCAGCTGGGCTGCGGGCGTCAGGCCGTCCGACGAGATGTGCTGCGAGCCCGCGACGTTCTGGCGGCGCAGACCGGAGACGCGGACCTGGAAGAACTCGTCGAGGTTGGAGGCGAAGATCGCCAGGAACTTGACGCGCTCGAGGAGCGGGTTCCGGGCGTCGGCAGCCTCGTGCAGGACGCGGGCGTTGAACTCGATCCACGACAGCTCGCGATTGAGGATCGGCCCTCGCTGCTCGCGCGCCGCCCGCCGCCGTCCGCGGGTCGCAGCGCGCGGTCCGGGAGCGGGTCGAACGGCGGTCATGGTCCTCTCGCAGGCGTTCCCACCGGGCGCGGCAACTGGGACGCGGGGCGCGACGTCAGCCTGTCACCCGAACCCGGTCGGGCCGCCGAGGATAGCACGCGGGTGGGCGGTTCAGCCCTCGGGCAGGTACCGGCGCTCGCCGGTCGAGGGATCCACGAGAACCCGCATCGGGACGCCCGTCGTCGGATCGACGAACCGCTCGGCGGTGGGCCGGAACCGCGGGTCCGGTGCGCCGGTCTCGCCGCCACCGCGCCCGGGCCCGTCGCCGGATCGCTCGGCGCTCAGCGACCGGTAGCGCGTCCGCTCGAGGATCATCGCGGCGATGATCAGGGCTCCCGGCACGAACAGGACCAGCGCCATGAGCAGGTCACCGCCCGGGCCGATCGTGGCCGCGACGGAGACGCCGCCCAGCAGCAGCAGGACGCCGAGCGCGCCGAGCAGGATCCGGGCGACGGCCACGCCCATCGGCTACTCCAGGGGCTGGGCTGCGCCGGCGTCGGGCGTCACGACGACCGCGGTCCCGTACGCGACGATCTCGGTCATCGTGCTGGCCATCTCCGAGGAGTCGAAGCGCATCGAGATGACGCCGTTCGCGCCCATCAGGGTGGCGTTCTGCACCATGCGGTCGACGGCCTGGCGCCGCGTGTCCTCGAGAAGGCTCGTGTACTCGTGGATCTCGCCGCCGGCGATCGACCGGAGCCCGGCGATGAGGTTGCCGCCCAGACCCCGGCTCCGGACGACGAGCCCGAACACCTGGCCCTTGGTCTCGGTGACCCGGTGCCCGGCGATGAATGGTGCGGTCGCGATGATCATCGATTGCCTCCGTGCCAATGGCGGTCGTCGGCCGGTCCAGCCGGCTGTGCCGCGTGATCCTCGTGGCGCTGGGCGCGGTCGCGCGTGCACGCGGGGCACGGGCATTGATCGCGCAGCAGCATGAAGGTGTGGTAGCCGGTGTGGTGCCCGTCGCCCCAGGTCGCCTGGATCGCGTACGAGCCCACCAGCGCGAGGTCCACGAGCCGCGTCTGCTCCGGGGTCAGGGTCGGGTTCGTGTCCAGCCAGCCCGGCTGCCCGGCCTCGCCCCGGCAGTACGCGCACGGGCACAGCCAGCGCAGGGTAGGTGTGTCAAAGCTCGTGAGATGACCATCGGCCCATTCGAGACGGACGGTTCCGGCGGCGCGGTCCGCATCGATGCGGATGGGTGTCGTTCGGCTGGAATCCTGCACGGTCCGATCGTACTCCGGGATCTGGTCGCGCATGGTGGACCCAGGTGCCCCACGCCGTCGTCGTCCCGTCTGTGCCGTCATGCAGGCGCTCGCTCCTCGCGGCCGTCCTGGTGCAACCGGGGTGAACACCAGTTCGCCGTTGCGGACCATCCCGCAGTCTCCGATGGTGACCGGACCGGTATGCTCGGCCCTGGATGACCCTCGTCGTCGATCACCTGTTCAAGCGGTTCGGCTCCGTCGTCGCCCTCGACGACCTGGCCTTCGAGGTCGCGCCCGGGCAGGTGTTCGGCTTTCTCGGCGCGAACGGCTCCGGCAAGACCACGACGATGCGGATTGCGCTGGGGGTCCTGGACGCGGATGCGGGGCAGGTGACCTGGCGGGGGACCCGCAGCAGCGATCTGCCGCGCGCGACCTGGGGATATCTGCCGGAGGAGCGGGGGCTCTACCCCCGGATGCGCGTGCTCGAGCAGCTGATGTTCTTCGCCGGTCTCCACGGCATGCCGATGCCCCGCGCCAGGCGCGAGGCGATGTCGTGGCTCCGGCGCTTCCGGGCAGAGGACCTGGCGGAGCGCAAGGCGGAGCAGCTGTCCAAGGGAAACCAGCAGAAGGTCCAGTTCATCGCCGCCGTGCTGCACGATCCGGCGGTGCTGCTCATGGACGAGCCGTTCACAGGCCTCGACCCCGTCAACACCATGCTCCTGCGGGAGGCGTTCCTCGAGCTGCGGGATCGCGGTCGCACGGTCGTGTTCTCGACCCACCAGATGGAGGTCGCCGAGGCTCTGTGCGAGTCCGTGGCCATCATCGATCGAGGGCGGACGGTCGTGGGCGGCCCGGTGCGCGAGGTGCGGCGCTCCACGGGCCGGCGGATGGTGCGCATCTCGGTTGCGGACGATCACCGGCTGCCGTGGCTGGCGGCCGTCAACGGCACGCGGATCATCCAGGCGGGGATGGACCGATCGAGCATCGAGCTGGACCCCGGCGTCCAGCCGGACGCGGTTCTGGCGGCAGCCGTCGGCGCCGGCGCGCGCGTTCTCCACTTCGAGGTCGCCGACCCGACCCTGGAGCAGGTGTTCATCGACCACGTGGGACATCCGGCGGACGAGGAGACGCACCTCGCGCCCCCCGACCTGGCGACGGACGGCGGGGATGCACCGAGCGCGGCCGGATCGGAGGATGCGGCGTGATGCCGGAGCGGGAGCCCGTCGGTCGGACGAGGGGCGACGGCGGGCTGGTGAACATCGGCCTCATCGCGCGCCGCGAGTACGGGGAGCGGGTGCATTCGCGGGCCTTCGTGTTCTCCACGCTGCTGCTCGCCGGCCTGGCCGTGATGGTGGCGCTGATCCCGCTCGCGGTTCAATTCGTCGACCAGGTGACCGTGACCCGGATCACGGTCGTGGCCCCGGATGCCGCCCTCGGGGACCGGGCGGTGTCGGTGATGGACGGGTTCCTCAATGCCAATCTCGAGGCCGGTGCGCCGGCCTCGAAGCGGTTCCAGTTCGCCCGCGGGGACGACGCCACGGCGGCCGCCGCTGCTGTCCGCGACGGAGCTGTCGCCGGGGCCGTCCTGATCACGCGTCGGCCCGACGATGGCCTGGACTTCCAGGTCCTGACCGTGGGCGCGCTCAGCCAGGACCGCGCCCAGCTGCTCCAGATCGGCGCGTTCGCCGTCGGGATCCTCGACTGGACCGCCAGCCAGCCGCCGAGCAGCCGGCCGTTCGTCACCCCGTCGTTCAGCGTGGTCGATGCAGGTGCGGTCGGTGGCGGCGGCCTCGGTCCGACCATCGACACGGCCGAGTACGCGAGCCGCCGCATCGTCGGCATCGTGTTCGTCGTCCTCTCGTTCCTGACGCTGGTGTTCTACGGGCTGTGGGTTGCGGCCGGCGTCGTCGCGGAGAAGGCGAACAGGGTCATGGAGCTCCTGATCTCGGCTGCCAGCCCACCCCAGCTGGTGATCGGCAAGATCCTGGGCATCGGCGTCGCGGGGCTGACCCAGGTCCTGCTGGTGCTCGCACCGGCGCTGGTCGCCCTGCTGGCGTCCGGGGAGATCGGCAACCGGCTGCTGGGCGCCGACCCGGCATCGGGCACGTCCCTGGCGGGGCTGTCACCTGGACTCCTGATCGCGTTCCTCGTCTACTTCGTGCTGGGCTTTGCCCTGTACGCGGCCCTGTACGCGGGTGCCGGCTCGCTGCTGAGCCGGGCTGAGGACCTGCAGACCGTTGCCCTGCCGTTGTCCATCCCCGCGATCGCCGGGTACCTGCCGGCGGTGCTCGCCCTCAGCGGCGGGTCGTCGTCGTTCATCCGGATCGCGTCCTACCTGCCCCTCTGGAGCCCGTTCGTCATGCTGGCGCGGCTCTCGATCGGGCGCGTGGAGCCGTGGGAGCTGGCGCTCTCGATCGGCCTGCTGGTGGCAACGGTGCCGCTGGTGACCTGGCTGGCGATCCGGGTCTACCGGGCCGGCGTGCTCCTTTACGGCCAGCCGCCCACCCTGCGCACGTTCGTGGGCGCGATCCGGGGAGGGTAGGCGGGTCCACCACCCGCACACGGACCTACACCGGCGGCTCGTCCTCGAACGGCAGGCGCCGGAACAGCGCGAGCACCGGCGCAGTGCCGGTCGCGGCGGCCTGCTCCTCCTCGGCGGCGGTGCCCTCCGATGCGTCCCCGCCTGCCGCGGGTGCCGCGACGATCGATCGCCACAGCTTGCTGCGGACTCCCGGCAGGTACGGGCTGGTGCGCCTCCGCGCGAGGACCCCGGCGATCCCCTGTGCCACGACCGCGTCGAACAGCGCCCGTCCCTCCCCGACGATCGCCGGGACCATCACGACCTCGTCGCCCGGACGCAGGACCCTGCGGAGGTACTCCCGCCGCCGCTCGAGGGGCAGGTTCAGGAGCCAGCGACCGTCGAGGTGCAGGATGTCGAACACGAGGAACGCAACGGGGCGCCCGGCTCCACCGCTCAGGCGCGCACGCAGCGCGTCATCGCCGGCCCGCCCGCGGCCGTCGACCACCACCAGCTCGCCGTCCAGCACGGCGGACCTGGCCGCGACGCGCACGGCGAGCCCGGCCAGCTCCGGCAGCCGCTCCGCCAGCTCCAGCCCGGTCGGGTCCACGAGCCGGACGCTACCGTCGCCCGGCCTGTCCGAGGGCCCCACGAAGGCGAGCGCACGGTGGCCACCCCATGTCGGCTCGAACAGGTAGTCGGGTGAATCGAACGCGTCCTGGAGGGGAGTGGGCCACATGGGGGCAACGTCGCCGGGGCGGGGGAGTGCCGGCTCGAGGCGGAGGGAGAGCTGCTCGGCCATCTCCCCCCGATGGTAGCCCGTCCCGGGCGATAGACTTCGGTCAACACCCCGGCGCTCCCGGCGGCATGTTCCGTCCCGCAGCCGCGTGCCCGTGCGCCAGAACCCGACCTGCAACGGAGCAGCACCGTGTCCAGACCCGCACGCCCCGACGATCTCTACCGTCTCCTCGTCCCGTCCGACCCGCAGCTGTCGCCGGACGGGCGCCTCGTCGCGTTCACCGTCAAGACGACCTCGCCCGGCAAGGACGCCTACCGGCAGTCGATCTGGGCCGCTCACGCGGACGGATCCGGCGAGGCTCGCCGGTTGACGCTGGGCGCACGGACCGACCGGCACGCCCGCTTCTCGCCCGACGGCCGGACGCTCGCGTTCCTCTCGGACCGGCGCCTGTTCGTCGAGGAGGAGCCGGGTCGTCCCACGGATCCGAAAGACCGCGAGGACTGCCACCAGGTCCACCTGCTGCCGCTCGACGGGGGTGAGGCCCGGCGCCTGACCGACCTGCCCCGTGGCGTCGAGTCGTTCTCGTGGTCCCCCGACGGCCAGACCCTCGCCGTGCTCACCTTCTCGGCCGGGGCGACTCGCGAGGAGGAGCTCCGCAAGCGCGGGCGGCCCGCCGATCCCAAGCCCGGCGAGACCCCGCGGTCCGACTTCCGGTACATCGACCGCCTGGCCTACCTGTACAACGGCTGCGGCTTCGTCGACGACCAGGTGTCCCACCTGTGGCTCGTCGACGTGGCGACGGGGGCCGCGCGGCCGCTCGTCGTGGGTCGGACGGCGGAGGCGTCGCCGGCATGGTCGCCGGACGGCACGCGCATCGCCTTCACGGCCAACCGCCGGCGCAATCCCGACATCGACTTCCGGTCCGGTGTCTACGTCGTGGACGTCGCGTCGGGCGATGTGACGACGGTGGCGGGCGGTGACGACGCCGGGTTCATGGAACCGGCCTGGCTTCCGGACGGCTCCGCGATCCTGGTGCTCGGTGAGCGGTTCCCGCGGTCCGCGTACCGGACGGGGATCTGGCGCTTCGCGGCGGACGGGTCCGACGCGGGGCGGGGCGGTGGCCTGGACCTGCTCGCGGCCAGCGAGCTCAAGCCGGACGCCGCGATGAACAGCGACGTCACCATGGGGGAGGCCGCGCGGGTGGTGCCGACCGCCGACGGCGCCCACGCCCTGTTCACGGCGCCCGTTGATGGGAGCCAGGAGCTGTGGCGGGTCGCGATCGACGGCACCGGCGAGCCGGAACGGGTCACCCGGGACCGTCACTACCTGTCCGGCTGGCAGACCCGGCCGGTCGGCGGCCACGACCTCATCGTGGCGGTGCGCTCGACCGCCGTATCGTTCCCCGAGCTGGTCGCCTACGAGTCCGGTGCGTCGGGACCGGCGGCCGGCCTGCGGGTGCTGAGCCGGCTCAACGACGAGCTGGCGGCCGAGATCGCGTGGAGCGAGCCGCGAGAGCGCGTGTGGGAGAGCGACGGCTTCAGGATCCAGGGCTGGCTGCTGCCCGCCGGCGACGGTCCGCAACCGCTGGCGCTGGAGATCCACGGCGGCCCGCACACCCTGTACGGCTGGTCGCCGATCCTGGAATGGCAGATCCTGGCCGGCGCCGGGATCTCCGTGCTGGCGTCGAACCCGCGCGGTTCCGAGGGCTACGGCGAGGCGTTCAACCGGGCGAACCTCGGCGACTGGGGCGACGGCCCGATGGCGGATGTCATCGCGGGCGTGGACCAGGCGGTTGCCGACGGGCTGGCGGATCCCGACCGGCTGGGGGTCACCGGCGGGTCATACGGTGGCTACCTCACCAACTGGATCGTTGGCCGGACGGACCGGTTCCGGGCGGCGATCACGTGCCGCTCCGTCGTGGACATGCGAACGCTGTTCCTGACCGGTGACATCGCGAATGCGGAGTGGGCCCTGACCGAGTTCGGGCGGTCGCCCTGGGAGGACCCGGCGTACTTCGACGCGATCTCGCCGCTGTCGCTTGCCGCCAACGTGCACACGCCGCTCCTGATCCAGCACAGCGAGCGCGACCTGCGGACGACCATCGGCCAGGCCGAGGCGCTGTTCACGGTGCTCCGCTCGCTCAAGCGGCCGGTGCGGTTCATGCGCGTGCCCGACGACAGCCACGAGCTGACGCGCGGAGGCACGCCGTTCCGGCGTGCCGAGAACCTGGTCCAGATCCGGGACTGGTTCGTGCACTTCCTGGTCCGCGGCGAGCGGCGTCTGCCGCCCGTCCCGCGAAACCGCGCGGGACGCTGACCGCTACCAATGCTTGTCTCCGTCCACGGGCGGAGACCGATCGTCAGCCTCGCGCGGTCGAGACGGCCGGCAGCAGCTTGCCGACTCCATCTGGCATCGGGATCCCGGGTACGGTCCGGGCGAGGAAGTCCAGCACCACGGCCGTCTGCCGGATCCGCTCCTCCACGTCGTACGAGGCGTGGCCGGTCGGGTAGGTGTAGATCTCGGGCTCCACGCCGCGAGCCGCGAGCCGCCCCACGTAGTTCCAGACCTGGCGGATCGGGCACCGGCTGTCGTTCTCGCCGGCCATGATCAGGAGCGGCGCGCGGACGTCGTCCGCGTACGTGATCGGGTTGCGCTCGCGGTAGAAGTCGGGGAGATCGTCGGGCGAACCGCCGAACAGCGCCCGGTCCAGCGCCTGGAGGACGGGTGACTCGTCCTCGTAGGCGGCGACGTAGTCCGCGACCGGCACCCCGCCGATCGCCGCCACCCACCGATCGGGGTGGCGCCCGGCTCCGAGGAGCGTCACGTACCCGCCCCACGACCAGCCGGCCAGCACGACCCGCTCCGGATCGCCCAGGCCTCGCGCGACGATGTCGTCGAGGCCCGCCAGCACATCCTCGAGCTCCAGGAACCCGACGTTCCCGGTCAGCTCGTCGCGCCACGCCGTGCCGAACCCCAGCGAGCCGCGGTAGTTGACCATCGCGACCAGGAACCCGGCGTCGACGTGCGCCTGCACATCCGGCGCCCAGCGGTCCATGTCCACGGAGTGCGGGCCGCCGTGGACCCGCATCATCACCGGGTGCGGGCCGGGGCCCTCGGGGTGGATGAGGAAGCCGTGGACGCGCTGGCCTTTGGGGTTGGTGAACCACCACGAGTGGAACGGCCGGCCGTCCGGGGGCCGCGGGCCATCCGGCGCCAGCAGTGGGGCAGGGGACCCGACCGCCAGCAGCCGCGCGGGATGCTCGCCGGCGTGGACGCGGTACCAGACGGCGCCGTCGGGGCGGACCGCCGCGGCGGTGATCGAGCCCGGCTCCGTCTCGAGGGTCTCGGGCATCGCCGATGCCAGGTCGTAGCGGTGCAGCCGATGCCGGCCCTCGACGAGCTGGAGCAGCAGGATCGCGGATCCGTCCGGCCACCAGGCGACGGGCTCGACGGGACCGGCCAGGTCGAGGGCGAGCTCGGTGACCTCCCCAGTGAGCGCGTTCCACAGCGCCGGGAGCGCAACGCCGGTTCGCTCGTGCGTGATGGCGATGCGCGGATCTCCGGCGACGGGTGAGAACCCGAACCCGGTGATCCCGAGGCCCGGATCGCGCAGCTCGGCCAGGGTGGAGCCGGTGACGGCATCGAGGCTCCGAAGCCCCGGGTGCACGACGTCGCCGTCCTCCATCACCTCGAGGCACACGATGCGGTCATCGGCGGACAGGGCCCCGCGATCGGCGGATCCCGAGAGGCCACCTCCGCCCGACAGGCTCACCGGCTGCGGGTGCGCGTGGATCCTGCGTGCCCGCTCGCCGTTCTCGGCCACCCAGACCGAGAACCCCTCACGAGTGCTGATCGCCGCGACCGATCGAACCCGGCCCACGGCGAGCCCCTCGGACCATCCCGTCGGCAGGCCCTCCATCAGCGGTTCCGGGGCGACATCCTCGTCGAACGGGCTGACCACGAAGGTGCCGGTCTCGTCGCCGGTCTGGTCGCGGAACCAGATGACGCCGCTGCCGTCGCGCGTGGGGCGACCCTCGGTGACACCCACCGGGTCGTGCGTGACCTGACGTCGCCGACCTGTCGCCCGGTCCCAGGCATGGAGCTGGTAGCTGCCGCTCTCCGTCGATGCGAGCACAAGGCGGTCCGGCGCCCCGGTGGACCAGGATGGGAAGGACAGGATGGGCGCGCGGAAACGGCGCTCCCAGGAGGGAGGGTTCATCATCGTTGCAGAGTACTGCGCGACCCCCGCCCCGCGCGGGGTCCATCTGCAGTTGTCAGCGGACGATCAGTGGTCCAGCCGGACGTCGTCGACGATGCCCACGACCAGGGTGCGGACCGGTGCGTCGCTCGCCGCCAGGATCTGGCGGGCCGAGTTCCCCTCGTCGATCAGGAGCACGGTCTCGCCAGCTCCAGCACCGACCGTGTCCACCGCGATGAGATAGCCACCGCTCGCCGTCCCCTCGGGATCGAGGAGATCGCACACGAGGAGCTTCCGCCCGTCGAACACGGGCACGTTGATCGTCGATACGACGGTGCCCACGACGCGCGCCAGCTTCATCGGGCGGCCCTGCGCTTCGCCGTTCGGCCTTGCGCCGCCCGCCCCGTCGCCGTTCGGCCCTTCGCCGGTGCGGACGTGGCGGAGTCGGAGGTGACCGCGTCGGCGATGCCGACGATGGCCAGATCGACCGGCACGAACGGCTCGGGCATCGCGAGCGACGCCTCGCGCGCCGCGACGACGTAGACCAGCTCGCCCGGTCCCGCCATCTGGACCGCGTCGGCGGCGACGAGCGCCGTGCCGACGGGCTCCTGGTGGCGGTCGAGCGGCTGCACGATCAGCAGCCTGGCGCCCTCGAGCCCGGGCGACTTGATGGTGGCAACGAGCGTACCGACGACCCTCGCGAGCTGCACCTCAGGGTTCCCCCGGTGCGGGCAGCCGGTTCCGGAACCGCGCGTCGGCCTCGAGGTTGTCGCGCATCTCCGTGTGCAGCTGCGAGATGACGCGGCTCACGGCCGTGCGCGGCGCGACGATGCGTCCGCGACCGATCTCCACCGCGGCCTCGACGTCCGCGACAGCACCGCCGAACAGCAGGTATGCCTTCCCGCCCAGCCCGTCCGCGAGGCGCAGCTCCAGGAGGCGGACCCGGGCGCCCTTCACGCCTGCGTCGGCGGCATCGATGATGGCCGCGACCGTGGGAGTCTCGATGATCCCCAGCGCCTCTCCGGTCGTGGGGCGCCGCATCCCGCGCATCGCCGCAACGACGTCCGGGTGGACGTCCGGCAGCAGCACGGCGTCCACGAGCGCGCCCGCGGCCACGGCACGGCCCGCGTCCAGCGCCTCCTCGACATCGGCGACGGCCCCGCCGACCAGGACGATGTACTTGCCCGGGTGGACGGTTCCCGCGTGGATGACCTCGATGGGGGACCGCTTGGCCATCGCGTCACCGGCCTCGATGCCGACGGCGATCGAGTCGAGCTCCAGGAGGGCGATGGCCGGCTGCATCGTCACACGATCCGCAGGGCGCCGACGACGGTGATCCGGCGCTCGCGCGAGAAGGTGCGCGGCCGGGTGAGGCCGTCACCGGTGGGGCTGGCGATCGAGAACGACGAGAACCCTTCGCCGCCCTCGCCGAGACCCGCGACGTTCGGGCCGTTGGCGACGAAGATGCTGCAGTTCATCGCCCGCGCCATGCGCGTGATCGTGTCCACGTTCGTGGAGTGGATCGAGGCGGTGTGGCGGAACCCGTGCTCGACGCGCACCGCCAGCTCGATCGCCAGGTCGACGGTGCCGACTCGCACGACCGGGAGGACCGGCATCATCTGCTCGGTCCACACCAGGCTGTGGTCCCGGTGCACCTCCGCGATCAGCAGCCGGGGCTCGGGCTCCACCTGGACGCCGATCTCGGCGAGGATCTTCGCGGCATCGCGTCCGATCCAGGCCGGGTTCATGACGCCGGGCTTGCCGGGTGCGCCGAGCTCCGAGAAGATCACGTGCTCGAGGCGCCGAAGCTCGTGCTCCTTGAGCAGGTAGGCGCCGTGCTGGGTCATCGCGCGGACCAGCCGGTCGGCGACCGAATCGACGACCAGGACGACCTTCTCGTCCGTGCACACGAGGTTGTTGTCGAACGACGCGCCGCGGACGATGTCCCGCCCGGCCCGGTCGATGTCGGCCGTCTGGTCGACGACGGCGGGGGGGTTGCCGGGGCCGGCGGTGATTGACCGCTTGTCGGTCTTGAGGGCCTCGCGCACCACGCCCGGACCGCCGGTCACGAGCAGCACCCGGACGCCCGGGTGACTCATCAGTGCCCGCGCGCTGTCGATGGTCGGCTCGGCGATGGCCGTGACCAGGTCGGCCGGTCCGCCGGCCGCGACGATCGCGCGGTTGACGAGACGGATCGCCTCCGCCGAGCAGCGCTTGGCGTTGGGGTGGGCGTTGAACACGACGGCGTTGCCCGCCGACACGATGCTGATCGTGTTGTTGATCACCGTCGAGGTCGGGTTGGTCACCGGCGTGATCGCCGCCACGACGCCGAACGGCGCCCATTCCGTGACCATCATGCCCAGGCTGCCGGTCACGGCCTCGACGTCGAGGTCCTCCGGGCCGGCCGCCTTGGTCGCCACCAGGCGGTTCTTGACCACCTTGTCCTCGTAGCGCCCGATGTGCGTCTCCTGGTGGGCCATCCGTGCGAGCTGCTCGGCGTGATCGAGCATCGTCTGGCGGACGGATTCGATGATCACGCGGCGCCCGTCGAGGCCGATGGACTGGTACTCGCCAAAGGCCCGGGTCGCGGCCGCGACCGCATCGTCGATCGTCGCGTGGATGCCGTCGCCGAGCTCGGTCGCCACCGACAGCTCGGCCTGCGCCCGCAGCGCGGTGCCGACGCGCCCGTTCGATGCGCCGTCGATGCGCCTGCGCACACGCTCGATGATGTCCTGGATCTCGCGCTCGCTGAGCTCGCTCATCGCTCTCCGCGCTCACTGGTTGGGCATCGCCGGCCGGTGGCCGGTGATGCGGTGCCTACTTCCGGTAGATCTCGCGGCCGCCGACCTCCCAGGTGTCGACGATGGCCATGATCACGGCGTCACACGGGCGATCCCGGGTGACCTCCGTCTGGCGGGCCGAGCTGCCCGTGGCATAGAGGACCACCTCGCCCACGCCGGCCCCGACTGCGTCGGCCGCGACCACGTAGCCGCTGCCCTCCGTGCTGTCGGTGTCGAGCTGGCGGACGAGGAGCAGCTTCCAGCCCTCGATCAGCGGTTCCTTGCGGCTCGCGACGACCGTTCCTGCAACACGTCCAAGGAGCATGGTTCCTCCGCCTGGCGGGTCAGGGTCGCGACCGCGCGTGCGGCCGCGACCCCGGGTTCGTCAGTTGCCGCCGGCCTCGTCTCGCGCCTCGTCCGCCCGGCCGAGCGGCAGGACGGTGTCGACGTTGGTGTGCGGGCGGGCGATCACGTGGCTGGTGACGACCTCACCGACCTTGGACGCGCTCCGCACGCCGGCCTCGACCGCAGCCTTGACCGCGGCCACGTCGCCGCGGACCACGGCCGTGACGTAGCCGCCGCCGGTCTTCTCGTAGCTCACGAGCTCGACCTTGGCCGCCTTCACCATCGCGTCGGCTGCCTCGACCATTGCCGCGAAGCCGCGGGCCTCGATCATCCCAAGCGCTTCTGCCATTGACCTCTCCTTCGTGGATTCGATCCCTTGCCCTGATTCGCGGTTACGACTTCGCCTCTCGTCCTTCCAGCCCCTCGATGGCCGCGAGCGCCGCGCGCCACCCGACATCGATGTCCCGTTCCTCGCCACCGAGGTAGATCCGGCCCATCGAGCCGAAGGCTCGAACTTCGAGGATGTTGATGTGGGCGGCCTTCTCCGCCTCGTTGGCCGCCAGCGCCGCGTAGGCGGCCGGCTCCAGCTCCAGCACGTACAGCGTCTGACCGGGGATCAGCATCTGGCCGTGCCGGGTGCGGTTGATCAGCTGAGCCTGGTGGTCGTCGATCCGGCGGATGATCTGGCTGGACAGGACCCGTGGCTTGATCCTGTCGGTCTCGGTCAGGCCGATCTCGGCGAGGATGGCGGCACCTGCCGCCCGTACCTCGGCCTGCGACGGCGAGTGGACCTCGAGCATGCCGTAGTAGCGCTCGATGATCTGCATGCCCGGCTTGACGCTCGTCGACTTGAGGGCGATGTCCGTCAGGCGGTTGATCTCGATGCCCGGCGATACCTCGATCGACAGCGATGCGTCCCGGGCAAGCGGCAGGAACCCCTGCGCGATCGTGCCGAGGAAGGCGGCGTACTGCGCCTGAAGGCTGTCGAGGAAGACGTAGGCGCGAAGGTCAATATTGCTCACGCGCTCCCCTCTCTCCTGTGACGATCTTGACGCCGGCGGAGGCCCCGATCCGGGTCGCACCGGCGGCGATCATGTCCTGGACATCCTCGGCGGTGCGGATCCCGCCGGCGGCCTTGACGCCCATCGCGGGGCCGACGGCCTCGCGCATCAGGGCCACATCGAACACGGTGGCCCCGCCGGACGCGTAGCCGGTCGAGGTCTTGACGAAGTCGGCCTTCGCCTCGCTGGCCAGGTGGCATGCGATGACCTTCTCCTCGTCCGTCAGGAGCGCGGCCTCGATGATCACCTTGTTGATGGCGCCGGCCTCGCGGCACGCATCCGAGACCCGGGCGATGTCCTCGCGGACGAGGTCCAGCATGCCGCTCTTGAGTGCCCCGATGTTGATCACCATGTCGATCTCGCGCGCGCCGTCGCGAATGGCCCGGCGCGTCTCGAGGGCCTTGATGTCGGTCGTGGCGGCACCGAACGGGAAGCCGATGACCGAGGCGACCGCGACGTCCGAGCCGCGGAGCTGGTCGGCCGCGCGCCGGATCCAGGTGGGGTTGATGCACACCGCGGCAAAGTGGTATTCGCGCGCCTCCGCGCACAGCCGGTCGATGTCCGCGGCGGTCGCGTCGGGACGCAGCAGCGTGTGGTCGATGTAGGCCGCGAGGTCACGCGGCACGTCGCCGCCGCGGCCCTGGTACGCGATCCGCGAGGCACCGGTTGTCACAACGTCGCGGACCTTGTCCGGGGAATGCGCGGCGCACGAGCCCCCGCAGTTGACGCACGTCTGGTCGCCCAGCGACAGGGTGGCGAGCACCTCACGGGTGATCGTCTCGATCAGCATGTCCCGATCATCGAGCGTCATCGTGTCCCCACTCCGGGCGCAGCCCTCAGGTAGCGGTCTTCGATCGCGGTGATCTTGTCCACCCGCGCCGCGTGGCGGCCGGGCCCCCACGGCGTCGCCAGCCAGGTCTCGACGATGTCGAGGGCGAGGCCGGGCCCGATCAGGCGGGCGCCGAGCGTCAGCACGTTGGCGTGGTTGTGCTCGCGGCTGTTGCGAGCCGTGGACAGGTCGTAGCACATGGCAGCCCGAACCCCGGGCACCTTGTTGGCGGCCATGCAGGATCCGATCCCGGCGCCGTCCACGACGATCCCCGCGCCGCAGGTTCCGTCGGCGACGAGGGTGGCCACGGCGAGCGCGAAGTCCGGGTAGTCCACGGCATCCTCGCCGCTCGTCCCGCAGTCGTGGACATCGTGGCCCTGCTCCGCGAGCGCGCGCCCGATGCGCTCCTTGAGGGCGTATCCACCGTGGTCGGCGCCGATCGCAACGGACACGCGGCCCGGCTCGCCGGAACGGTCCCGCCGGCCGGCGTCGCCCGTCGGCTGTTTCGCCGCGGCCGGTGCGGCCGGTGCAGGCTCGTAGACGGCGTCGACGATCCGGCGCACGACCGCGCGGACCTCCTCCTCCGCCGGCACGCTGCCCGTGCGCGGGTCAGCCATGGGTCACCAGCCAGCTCGCGGTTGCCTCATCGGCGATCAGCACGTTGACGCAGCCGGCCCGGATCGCCGCAAGGGCGATCGGGCCGCGGCCCGGCCCGGCGGCGACGCCGATGGCGTCCGTCTTCATCGCCAGCTCGGCCACCGGCAGGCCGACCGTGCGCTCATCGAGGTCCGGCAGCGCGATCCGCCCGTCGGCCGCGAGGAAGCGACCGAGCACGTCCCCGACCGCGCCTGCATCCCGCAGCCGTGCCTGGTCCGCCGGGCTCAGGTAGCCGGACTCCACGAGGACGCTCTCCGGCGTGGGGATCCCCAGGCTGAAGATCGCGAACGGGGCCCGGCGGGCGGCCTCCAGTGTGTCCCCGACGGACGGGTCCGCCTCGAGTGCCAGCCGCAGCGCCGCTGAGCCGACGATCGCCGGGGCAGGCATCAGCCGGATCGCCGCTCCGGCCGTCGTCCCGAACCGGTCGACGATCTCGTTGGCGCGCGTGGGTGTGGCGGAGCGGGATGTCGCGCCGTTGAGCTGGACGATCTCCGTCGCCTCCGTCCAGCCGGGCTCCAGCGCACGCGCCACCTCGAGCATCGTGCGGCCCCAGGAAACGCCGATGGAGCCGGTGGGCCGGCGGGTCCCGAGGTATCCGGCGGCGGCGTGAGCAACGACTTCCCGGGCCATGCCGGCGTCAACAGTGCCGTCCGCGCCCGAGCCGGCATCTGCCACGACCGCGGCCCGCAGCCCGAAGCGCTCCACGAGCGTCTCCTCGATCTCGATCAGGCGCGCGGCGGGGTGGACGATCTCGATCCGGACGATCGACTCGCGGACTGCCCGGTCCAGCAGGCGGCCGACCTTGAACCGGCTGAGGCCGAGACGCGTGCCGATCTGCTCCTGGGTCAGCTCCATGCCGTAGTACATCCGGGCGACCTGGACCAGGAGCCGCTGGTCGGCCGGGCCATGCGAGGGAGCTGCTGTCGCTGACGTCACGATGTCGGGTCTGCTCATTTGTGTGAAGACACGCTCATATGTGCACTGTCAACGCTACTGCTGGGCACGACGGGTGTCAAGACGGTTGCGGGATGGCTGCGGGGCGCAGTAGCCTCGGGCCGTGACAGCCGAGGAGCGGAGCGCCCAGCCCGTGATGATCGTTGTCGCCGGCGACGCGCTCATCGACCTGATCGTCCACCCGGACGGGCGCCTGGTGCCCGTTCCCGGAGGCGGCCCGTACAACACGGCCCGGGCAATCGGCCGCCTCGGCGTTCCGTGCTCGTGGCTCGGCGGCCTGTCCACGGATCGCTTCGGGCGCCGGCTCGAATTGGGGCTGGCCCTCGACGGCGTGTCGCTGTCCATGGCCCAGCGGACGGACCTGCCGACGACGCTGGCGCTCGCCGAGCTGGACGAGCAGGGGATCGCCAGCTACCGGTTCTACGTCGAGGGCACCTCCGCGCCGAGGGTCCTGCCCGGACCGCTCGCCGCCGGCCTGCCGGCCGGTACCAGGGCGGTGCACACCGGGACGCTGGGGCTGGTTCTGGAGCCGATGGCGACCACGCTCGAGGCGCTGGTGGGATCGCTTGCGGAGGACGTGATCCTGATGGTCGATCCGAACTGCCGGCCCTCGGTCACGGCCGATCCGGTGGCCTTCCGGGAGCGGATGACCCGGGTGCTGGGGCGGACCGACATCGTCAAGGTGAGCGCCGACGACCTCGCTTTCCTGCGACCCGGCTCGTCCACCGACGATGCCGTGACCTGGATCGCGTCGCTGGGGCCCGAGGTCGTCCTGCTGACCGATGGCGGCCGATCGGTCTCCGTCCACGTCGCCGGCCGGGTGCACGTCGTCCCGGTGCCGCCCGTGCGGGTCGTGGACACGGTCGGCGCCGGCGATACGTTCGGCGGCGCATTCCTGGCCTGCCTGGTCCACGAGGGCCTCGCCCGAAACGACCTCGCCGATGCGCCGTCACTCCTGCGCGCGACGCGGTTCGCGGTGCGCGCCTCGGGGATGGCCTGCGAGCGGCCGGGTGCGGACCCGCCGACCCTCGGTGAGCTCGGCGGCTGGCCCCTGCCCGGCTGAGCGGCAGCCGCCGACCCTCCGTCGGGGTCTGGCGCGGAGCGCGGCACGCGCCTGCCGGAGGACGCGATGACAGGGGGCCGATCCGCGGAGGGGACAACCGGACACCCGTGGCGCGTGGTGCTCGACCCATGGGGTGTCGCAGGCGCCGGAGGGGCACGCGCCCGGGCAGCCGCGGGCGTAGCGCGGCGCTTCCGCGCCGCCGCGGGCGTGGCCCGCCACGGATTGCAGGCCCGTTCTATAATCCGACCGACAGTCGGTCGGAGAATTCGACAGCCAATGGCCCGCACCCGGAACGCCACCGCCCACGCCGTCCGCCGCGACGAGATCCTCGACGTCGCCGAGCGGCTCATCGGCACCCGCGGCTACGACGCGATGAGCATCCAGAGCGTCCAGGACGAGCTCGGCTGCTCGCGCGGCGCGCTGTACCACTACTTCGGCTCGAAGGAGGGGATTCTCGAGGCGGTGATCGATCGCATGACCGACGCCGGCATGGCCATCCTGGAGCCGATTGCGGCAGATCCCGCGCTCACGGCGCTGGGCAAGCTGCAGACGCTGTTCAGCACGGCCGGCAACTGGAAGTCGCAGCGGAGCGACTTCCTCATCCCGCTCATCCGCGGCTGGTATCAGCCCGGCAACGACATTGTCCGCGTGCGCGCCGAGGCAGCCGCCTACGAGCAGTTCCGACCGCTCATGGCCGCGATCCTGCGGCAGGGCGTCGCCGAGGGGACGATCACGGTGTCCTCCGCCGACCACGCGGCCGTGATCCTCACCGCCCTGTTCGCTGGTTCCACGGACGCGATCCGCCGCCTGCTCATCGATCGGCTCGACGGCCGCGTCCCCTACGAGGAGGTCGAACGGTTCATCCACGCCTACGACGAGGCCATCGAGCGGATCCTCGGCCTCGCGCCGGAGACGTTCTCGCTCATTGACGACGACGCAATGCGAACCTGGTTCGCCTGAGGAAGGAGTGCCCATGCCCCCGGTCATCACCCTCGAGAAGCTCACGAAGTCCTACGGCAGGAGCCGCGGGATCATCGACGTGGACCTCGAGGTGCAACAGGGCGAGGTCTTCGGGTTCCTGGGCCCCAACGGGGCCGGGAAGACCACGACCATCCGCACGATGCTGGACCTGATCCGGCCGACCAGCGGCCGCGCTACCGTGTTTGGCATCGAGTCCACCACCGACCCGGTCTCGATCCACCGGCGGATCGGCTACATCCCGGGCGAGTTCGCGCTCTACGACCGCCTGTCCGGCAAGCAGACGCTCGAGTACTTCGCCAACCTGCGCGGCGGGGTGGACCGGGCCTACCAGGCCGCGCTGATCGAGCGCCTCGAGCTCGACACCTCCAAGCGGTTCAAGGAGTACAGCAAGGGCAACAAGCAGAAGGTCGGCGTGATCGTCGCCCTCCAGCACAAGCCCGAGCTGCTGATCCTCGACGAGCCCACCTCGGGCCTCGACCCGCTCGTCCAGCAGACGTTCTTCCTCGTCCTGCGCGAGGCGACCCAGGACGGCGCCTCGGTGTTCCTCTCCTCGCACATCCTGTCCGAGGTGGAGAAGAGCTGCGACCGAGTCGCGATCATCCGCGACGGGCGTCTGGCAAAGGTGGACACCGTGGAAGGTTTGCGCGATCTGGCCCACCACCAGGTTGAGCTGCGCTTCGCCGGCCCGGTGCCGACGGCCCAGTTCGAAGCGCTGCCGGGCGTGTCTGACCTGTCCGCGGAGGACCACACGCTCCGCATGCGCGTCGCGGGCCCGATCACCCCGATCGTCCGCGCGGCGGCACAGTACGAGCTGCTCGACTTCGTCTCCCGCGAGCCCTCGCTCGAGGAGACCTTCCTCGCCGAGTACAGCCGCGAGGCTGTGGGGGCAGGGCCCGATGGCCGCTAGCACGCGCACGCCGCGCCATCCCGCGACGTCAGCCTTCCCCTCGATCCCGTTCCGCACACGGATCTACGGCTTCGGTTCTGTCTACGGCAAGACGATCCGCGACTCCCGTCTGTCGTTCATCATCGCGGCCGGACTGATGGGCGGCATGTCGCTGCTCATGGGGGCCGCCCTGCCCACTATCTTCCCAACGGCGGCCGCTCGACAGGATGTGAACAACCTGATAGGTGCCATGCCCGCCTCGATGGTCAACCTGTTCGGCAAGCCCGTGGGTCTCGGTACCCTGGGCGGCTACTTGACCTGGAAGTACGGCTCCATCTTCGTCATGGGCACGATCCTGTGGTCGATCATGTCGCTGTCGGGCACGCTGGCCACCGAGGCGCGCAGAGGCAGCCTCGACATGATCGCAACGACGCCGCTGGGCAAGCGCCGCATCGCAATCGAGAAGGTCGCCGCCCACCTGACGCTGATGTGGCTCACGATGGCCATCCTGGCCGTCGCCGTCACCGTCGGGTCCCACATCTTCGGCGACGAGGCGCTGGGCGACTACGTCTCGCTGACGTCCGGCATCGGCTTCGGCCTCTGGATCGGCACGGCGGCGATGTTCTTCGGCGGGATCGCCCTGCTGCTCGCGCCAGTTCTCGGCCGGGGCGGCAGCGCCGGCATCTCCGCGATCCTCTTGGTCGTCCTGTGGCTGGCGAACGGCGTCGACGGGCTCGGCGCGGTGGCGGTCCTCAGCCCCTTCCGCTGGATGTCCGACCACATCCCCCTCGTCGGCATGTTCGACTGGCTGCCGGTGCTGTTGACCGGCGTCCTGGGCATCGTCTTCCTGGCCGGCGGCGTCGTGCTGTTCGCGCGCCGCGACCTCGGCGTCACGGCGGGCTGGTCGTTGCCCAAGCTGCCTGCTGGGATCCTTGGCGTGCGCAACCCGCTCGCCCGAGCATTCGGCGAGGTGCTGCCCCGCTCGCTGGCGTGGGGCATCGGCCTTTTCCTGGTGGGCGCCCTGATCGCATCGCTGGTGGGGCCGATGAACGAGCAGCTCAAGAGCGACCAGACATTCCTCGCCACGTTCCAGTCGATCTTCCCGAACTGGGATCTCGCCTCCGCCGGCGGCTGGCTCCAGCTGTTCGTCGAGCTGCTGTTCATCGCCTTCGGCTTTGCCGCGTCGACGCTCGTGTCGAAGTGGGCGTCGGATGAGACCGAGGATCGGCTCGAGGTCCTGCTGGCCTCACCGATGACGCGCACCCGGTGGGTGGCCGCAGGCGGCGTTGCAGCGCTGCTGGGCATCGCGATCCTGACGGTGTTCTACGCCGCCGGCATCGGGATCGGCGCCTCGGCCAGCGGCGTCAGCGCGGGCGAGAGCATGCTGGGCACCGTCGTGCTCGGGCTGTTCGCGGCCGCCGTGATCGGCGTCGGCTTCGCGGTCGGCGGCCTTTGGCGCGCCTCGCTCGCGGCTGAGATCGCCGCGCTGTTCGTCGTTGCCACCTACCTCATCAACCTCGTTGCGCCGCCGCTCGGACTGCCGGACTGGTTCCACCAGCTGGCGCTCACCGCCCATCTCGGCCAGCCGATGATCGGCCAGTGGGACTGGGTCGGGATGACCGCTTGCGTGGTGATCGCCGTCGGCGGGATCGCGGTCGGGGCCTGGGGCATGACGCGGCGGGACATCGCCCGCTGACCTTGGGGAGAGTCAATCCTGGGCCCGGGACGCCACCATTCGGTGGCCTGCACGTCGATGGTGCTGCTCGATGCCCCATGTCCGGTGAGCGCACCGTGCGGTCCCCGCCGGGAGTGAGCGCGTTCATCGCCGATAGACTCCGCCGGTGGACCCGTTTGCGCTCGGTTGCATCGTCCTGGCGGCGGTCCTCCATGCCACCTGGAACATCCTGCTCAAGACCACCGCCGATCCGCTCCGGACGGCGACGGTCGGGGTGGCGGCTGCGTCGCTCGTCCTCGTTCCCGTGGTCGTCGCGGGCTGGCTGGTCGCCGGGCGACCCGGCGTCCCACCTGCCGCCTGGGTGATCGGCATCGTCTCGGGTGGGGTCGAGGTCCTGTACTTCGTGTTCCTGGCCGCGGCCTACCGGCGGGGCGACCTGTCCGTCGTGTATCCGCTCGCCCGGGGGACGGCCCCGCTCCTTGCGGTGGCGCTGGGCGTCGGGATCCTGGGTGAACGCCTGCCGCCGCCGGCCCTTGCCGGGGTCGGGCTCCTCGTCGCCGGCCTGCTCGTCGTCCAGCAGCCGTGGCGCCTCCTGCGTGCAGCCACGGCATCGTGCGACAGGTCGGCGGCCGGGTTCGCGCTGCTCACGGGGACGATGATCGCGGTCTACTCGGCCCTGGACCGGGTCGGCGTCCAGATGGCTCCGGCGTGGCTGTACGCGGGCATCCTGTGGCCCACCTGCGCGGTGGGGCTGGTGAGCCTCGGGCTGTGGCGCGGATCGCGCGCCGGGAATGCGACGCGCGGCCCCGCCGAGCCGCTCGACCGCAGCCGGGCCGTGGCGGGCGGCTTCCTCATGGTCTCGGCGTACGCGCTGGTGCTTGCCGCCCTGAGCCGGGCACCGCTGGCGATCGTCGCCCCGCTGCGCGAATCCGCCGTCCTGCTCGCGTCCGGGTGGGGCGTCGTCCGGCTGCGCGAGGCAAACGGGCGGCGCGAGGTGGTGACCCGGATCGCCGGGTCCGCGGTCGTCCTGGCCGGTGCCGTCACGCTCGCGATCGCGCGCTGATGCGACAATGGGCCGGACATCGAATGAGGATGGACATGCCCCCCCTGACCCTCGGCTACAAGGCGTCCGCCGAACAGTTCCCGCCCCGCCGCCTGCTCGACCTTGCGGTGGAGGCGGAGCAGGCCGGGTTCGACTCCGTGTGGACCAGCGACCACTTCCAGCCCTGGCGCCACACCGACGGCCATGCGCCGAACGCGCTCGTGTGGCTGGGTGCGGCCACCCAGGCGACCAGCCGGGTGACGCTCGGCACGAGCGTCCTGACGCCCTCGTTCCGCTACAACCCGGCGATCGTCGCGCAGGCGTTCGCCACCCTCGCCTGCCTCGCCCCGGGGCGCGTGATCCTGGGCGTGGGAACCGGGGAGTCCATGAACGAGGTCCCGGTCGGGCGTCGACTGGCCGGAGCAGAAGCGAGCGGTTCGCGCGCCTGCGGGAAGCGGTGACCCTCATCGGGCAGCTGTGGCGCGAGGAGTTCGTCAGCTTCGACGGTGCCTACTTCCGCACCCACGATGCCACCATCTACGACCGCCCGGCGGAGCCGGTGCCGATCTACATCGCCGCCTCCGGGCCTGCCGCCGCCCGCCTGGCCGGGCGCATCGCCTCGGGCTTCATCTGCACGTCGGGCAAGGGCGAGGCGCTGTACACCGAGACGCTGCTGCCCGGCCTGGCGGAGGGAGCCGCGAAGGCCGGCCGGGACGCGGGGCCCATGGACAAGATGATCGAGATGAAGGTGAGCTTCGACCCCGACCACGAGCGGGCGATGGAGGACACCAAGGTCTGGGCGGCGCTGGCCCTGCCGGGCGACAAGAAGGTCGGTGTCCACGACCCCCGTGAGCTGGAGGTCCTGGCCCGGGAGGCCGAGCCGATCGCGCACACCCGCTGGCTCGTCGCGTCCGATCCCGACGAGCACGTGGAGCAGATCGCCCCGTACCTCGGCTACGGCTTCAACCACCTCGTGTTCCACTTCCCGGGCAACGCCCAGGAAGAGGCGATCGCCCGCTACGGGGAGCTGATCCTGCCGCGCCTGCGCCAGCGCTTCGGCTGATCGCGGGCCCGGCGCCCGCACCGCCGCCGCGGCGGGTCGCGCGGGCGCTCGGGGCGCACGGGCGCGCGCGAACATCCTTCGCCGGGCGCGGGCGTTCGGTACGGTGGTCGCGTGACGCGCATCCGGCTGCTGTTCCTGCTCAACGGCACCAGCGTCGCGGTGTTCGCGCCGTTCGCCTCCGTGATCCTCGCAGCCCGAGGGTTCGATGCTGCGGCGATCGGCCTGATCAGCGCCATCACGTCGGTTGCCTACGTGGCGACGCTCTCCGGGTGGGGACACCTCGGGGACGTGGTGCTGGGCCGAGCGCGCACGCTGCGCTACGCGATCCTCGCCGCGGCGGGCCTGCTCATGGCGTTCCACCTCCCGCTGCCCGGGCTGCTGCTGGCGGTGACGTACGTGGCCTACGCCGCCTGCCTGGGTGCTGTCGGCCCGCTGTCCGACGCCCTGGCCGTGAATGCCCTGCGGGACCCCGCCCGCGAGTACGGCCGCATCCGTGGCCTGGCGAGCGGTGCGTTCGCGGTCGCGGCCGTGGCGCTCGGCGTGCTCTACGGCGTGGTCGGGTACTGGCCGGCCGCGTTCCTGTTCCCGGTCGTCGCCATCCTCATCGCAACCGTCACGATCGGGGTGCCCGACCTCGGTCGCGCGACGCTGGCCGCCCGCCGGCGCGGTGGTGCCATCCGCGAGGTGCTCGCCATGGAGCCGGCCCTGCCGCGGATCCTGCTTGCCGTTGGCCTCGCATACGTGGGGGTGTTCGCCGGGTTCACGTTCCTGCCGCTGCGGATCGTGGAGCTCGGTGGCGTTCCGGCCGAGGTGGCCCTGTCGGCCGCGGTGTCCGCGGCGGCCGAGGTCGTGGGCATGGTCACGACCGGATGGCTGGCCCGTCGCGTCGGGTTGCGGGCGGTGTTCGTCGGGGCGGTGCTGCTGTACGTGATCTCGCTCGGGCTGTGGAGCGTCCTCGACTGGCCGGTGGCGATCATCGCGTCGCGCCTGATCTCGGGCATGGGCTACGCGGGCCTGTGGATCGCAAGCGTGATGACGATGCAGCAGCTGCTGCCGGCCCGGTTCCAGGGCTCCGGCCAGGCTCTGCTGTCGATGACGACCGTCGGCGTGGCCGGCTTCCTCGCCAACGTCGTCGGCGGGCTCCTGTACCAGGGTCACGGGCCGGGGCTGCTGTTCGGGATCAGCGCCCTGCTGGCGCTCCTCGGCGCGGCAGTCGCCTGGACAGCCCTGCCCGGCCGCGCCGGCCCGGTGCCGGCCGACGGCGTCGGCGGCGCGCCAGCCCGGTCGTAGCGCCGAGGCGCGCGCCTGTCCGTCGGCTAGAGTGTCCGGGAGACATGCTCTCGCCGCCGACCGGAGCCGGAGGAAGCTGCTCGTGATGCCCGCTGCGACCGCGGATCCCGGCCGTCGGCCCGCCGACGAACCCGCCATCCGCGCCGTCGATCTCGTCAAGGCATTCGGCCCGATCCGGGCCGTGGACGGCGTCGGGTTCGAGCTCGCTCCGGGCCGGATCTACGGGCTTCTCGGTCCCAACGGATCAGGCAAGACGACGCTGATCCGGCTGCTCACCGGGATGACCCGGCCCACGTCCGGCCACGCGGAGGTGCTGGGCGTGACGATGCCGTCGCGGGCCAACCTCTCCCGGATCGGGTACATGACCCAGAGCGACGGCATCTACCCGGCCCTCACCGTAGGCGAGAACGTGCGCTTCTTCGCGGCCGTGTACGGGCTGGACTCGGACGCGTCGGCGATGGACGCGCTCGCCCTGGTGGACCTCTCGGACCGCGTCGGGTCCGTCGCCGGAACGCTGTCGGGCGGCCAGCGCCGACGGCTGTCGCTCGCATGCGCGCTCGTGCACCGGCCGCCGGTCCTGTTCCTCGACGAGCCAACGGTCGGCATCGACCCGCTGCTCCGAGTGCAGTTCTGGGGCCATTTCCGGCAGCTCGTGGCGGCTGGCACCACGATCGTGGTCTCGAGCCACGTGATGGACGAGGCCGATCGCTGCGACGAGCTGCTGTTCATGCGCGCGGGCAGGGTCCTCGCCCGGGGTTCCGGGGAGGACCTGCGGCAGGAGGCCGGCACGCAGGATCTCGAGCAGGCGTTCCTGCGGTTCGCCGGTGAGACGGAGGTGGCCCGATGAACCCGAGGCGCCTCCGGGCGCTGTTCCGGCGCGTGGTCCAGGAGATCCGCCGCGATCGCCCGTCGCTCGCGCTGCTGTTCGTGGCGCCGGTCCTGATGACCGGCCTGCTCACGTTCATCCTGCGCGAGGGCGAGGCACCGATCGTCAACGCCGCGGTCGTCGAGACCGGCGTCCCCGCGACCGCCTTCATCCAGAACCTCCAGATCAGCCTCGCCGCGGAAGGGTGGCACCGTGAGCCAGGTGCCGGACGAGGCCGCGGCCCGCGTCGCCGTCGCGGACGGGACAGCCTCGATCGCGATCGTCCTGCCGGCCGGCCAGGCCACCGGGGGCACGGTCACCCTGATCACCAATGGCCTGGACCCGTTCGCCGAGGCCACCCAGGTCGGCATCGTCACCAAGGCGCTGATCGGTGTGCTGGCCTCGGGCGGCATGCCCGCGATCGAGCACGTCACCGTGTACGGGGTCCCGAGCACTGACGCGATCGCGCCGTATGCGCCCGCGATCATCGGGTTCTTCGTCTACTTCTTCGTGTACATCCTGACCGGCGTCAGCTTCCTCCGGGAGCGGACGGGAGGGACGCTGGAGCGGCTCATGGCCACACCGGTCACCCGTGGCGAGGTCGTGACCGGCTACACGCTGGGCTTCGCGCTGTTCGCGATGATCCAGGTCGTCATCCTGCTGACCTGGACGCTGGGGACCGTCCACGTGCCCGCCGTCGGGCCCCTGCCGGCCTTTGCACTCGGCCTCGGCGTCTCGGTCGTCGGGAGCCCGCTGCTCGCGTTCCTGGTCGTGCTGCTGGTCGCCATCGGTGCCGTGAGCCTGGGCATCTTCCTCTCGACCTTTGCCCGGACCGAGCTCCAGATCGTCCAGTTCATCCCGATCGTGATCGTGCCCCAGTTCCTGCTGTCGGGGATCCTCATCCCGATCAGCGGGCTGCCGGGGATCCTCCAGCCGCTGGCCTCGGTCATGCCCGTCACGTACGCGGTCGACGGGCTGCGCCAGGTGCTCGTCCGTGGCGCGGATCTGGGCACGCCGGAGCTCCAGCTCGACCTGGCGGTGCTGGCCCTGATCGCCGTGTTCTTCGCGGTGATCGCGTCGCTCACGATCCGGCGCGACGTCGTCTGACCACGGGACACCCCGACACGATCCGGCAGCGGGACCGACCGCCGGTCGGTAGGCTCTTGCCATGAGCTCACAGGATCCCGTGACCGGCGGCGCCGATCTCGCCCGTGATCCTGCCGCCCTGCGGGAGCGCCTCGTCGCGCTCGATCCGGTTGCGGCCGCGGATCCCGGCGCGGTGCGGGTCGTGCGCGCGCCCGGACGCGTGAACCTGATCGGCGAGCACACCGACTACAACGAGGGTTTCGTGCTCCCGGTGGCGATCGACCTCGGGATCTCGGTCGCGCTCATCCCCACGGACGATGGTCGTGCGGAGCTGACGCTGGCCGAGACCGGCGAGACAGGCGTGTTCGACGTCGGCGCGGTGGGGGAGCGGCGTGGCAGCTGGCTGGACTACGTCGCGGGCATGGCCTGGGCGCTGGGCGAGGCCGGCACAGGACCCACGGGCTTCCGCGGCCTCCTGGCATCCGACCTGCCGCAGGGTGCGGGGTTGTCATCGTCGGCCGCGCTCGAGGTCGTGGCCTCGTGGGCCCTGTCCGGCGGCGACCGGCCTCCGCTCGACCCGATGCGCCTGGTCCACGTCGTCCAGCGCTCCGAGAATGGGTACATCGGGCTCAACAACGGGATCATGGACCAGTTCGCGTCGATCTTCGGCGAGCCTGGCCGGGCCCTCCTGCTGGACTGCCGCTCGCTCGAGCACCGATCCGTCCCGCTGCCGCTGGACGAGGTCGCGCTGGTCGCCTGTCACTCCGGCTCGCCCCGCAGGCTCGAGGCGTCGGCGTACAACGAACGCCGGTCGCAGTGCGACGCGGCCGTGGCGGCGATCGCGGCACTCGAGCCCGGCGTCCGCTCGCTGCGCGACGTGACGCCGGCCATGGTGGATGCCGTCCGGGACCGCCTCGAGCCCGTGGCCGCCCGTCGCGCCGAGCACATCGTCAACGAGAACGAGCGTGTCCTGGACACGATCGCCGCGTTCGAAGCCGGAGATCTCGACGAGGTCGGGCGGCTGTTCTACGCCAGCCACGCGTCGCTGCGCGACCTGTACGAGGTCAGCAGCCCGGAGCTCGATGCGCTCGTGGAGATCGCCCGCGC
Source organism: uncultured Chloroflexia bacterium (assembly GCA_963849495.1). Taxonomy (GTDB): domain Bacteria; phylum Chloroflexota; class Limnocylindria; order Limnocylindrales; family CSP1-4; genus CAIXZV01. The sequence continues at coordinate 263,490 of CAWKHN010000022.1, forward strand.
AACCCCCGGCGTCTTCGGGGCCCGTCTCACCGGCGCCGGCTTCGGCGGCTGCACCATCAACCTGGTCCGGCGCGGCGCGGTGGACGCGTTTCGTGAGGCCGTCCTGCGGGACTACCCGGCGCGAACGGGGCTCGTGCCGCGGGTGTTCGCGGTCGAGGCGTCGGCGGGCGCTCGACGTGTCGCCTGACCTGCGGTGACGCGTCCATGAGGCGTCGGCGAGGGTTCGCACGGTCCGGATGGCCGCTCGTGATCGTCGTCATGCTCGTGGCTGCGTGCGCCGGTGCCACGGTCGCCCCCACGCCTGCTCCGGCCGCGCCCACCGCGCCGACCGTCACGCCCCCGGTGACGGCCGCCCCCAGCTCGTGTCCCTCGCCCGCGGACACCTCAGCGGACCTCGGCACCCTCGCCCGCCTCGGACCTGTGACCGGCGTCTGGGTGGGCATGAACCTCGACTGGGGCTCGCAGACCATCGCCGACCTGCAGGCCGCGCTCGGCCGTCCACCCGCGGACGTCGTCAGCTTCGTGTCGTTCCCGCTGACTGCCGATGACCGCACCAACCTCGACGCGGCGGCCGGCCAGGCCAGGGACGCGGGCGCGGTCCTGGTGATCACGCTCCAGCCGTGGGGCGGGCTGGCCACGGTGACGGACGCCGTCGCCGCGGACCTGGCGAGCCTGCTGGCGCGCTACGGCGCCGAGGGTGTGCCCACGATCGTCCGCTTCGCCCACGAGATGAACGGGACGTGGTACCCGTGGGGCCAGGATCCGACGGCCTACGTGGCGGCGTTCCGGCGCGTCGCGGACGCGGTTCATGCCGGAGCCCCCACGGCGGCGATGCTGTGGGCCCCGAACCAGGGGGACGGGTACCCGTATGCCGGTGGCAAGTACGAGGCCGCCCCCGGCAGCGCGGCCGCGAAGGCGCTCGACACCAATGGTGACGGCCGGTTCACGGCGGCAGACGACCCGTACGCGCCGTACTGGCCCGGAGCCGACTATGTCGACTGGGTGGGGATGAGCCTCTACTTCTGGGGCCTGGTGTACCCGTGGGGCGAGAACGAGATCCCGCCCGCAGGCACCTTCGCCGGCCTGATGACCGGATCGGGATCGGTGCCCGACTTCTACGACGACTACGCAGCGCGGTACTCGAAGCCGCTCGCGATCGTGGAGACCGCCGCCTTCTACCGGCCCGGTGGCGGCGGCGCCTCGGAGACCGCCATCAAGACGGCCTGGCTCGGGCAGGTGTTCGCCCCCGCGACCCGGACCGGGTTCCCGCTGCTGCGGATGGTCAACTGGTTCGAGTGGCGGAAGACCGAATCCGAGGTGAACGCCGTGGTCGACTGGCGGATCGCGGCCGACCCGGCGCTCCGGACGGCGTTCCTCGGGTCGCTGGGCAACGGGTTCGACCTCGGTCCCGCGGTCTCCCCGGTCTCACCGGTGCCGGGCTGCGCCACGCCGTAGGCCGGCCGCGGTCAGAGGCGCCGCAGCTCGAACAGCCGGGCCTCGAAGTCGCCGCGGATGACGCGCATTCCCTCGTGCATCCGGATCCCGTCGAACGCGGCCCCGGCAGGGATCGGGTCCCGCGGCTCGATCCCCAGGCCCACGGCCATCAGCTCGTCGCCGCCGCGCATGACGACCGCGCCCGGGCGCGAGAGATCGTCGCCCCAGGCGGTCACGCCGTAGGTCGCGGCCGGGTCGAGGCCGCGGAGCCGGAGCCGGTTGCGGGCCGGCACCGGGTGGGCGAGGACCCGGTAATGGCCGACGATCGCGTGGTCGGCCCCCTCGTCCACGACCATCCAGGCGGTCTCGTTGCCGTCGCCCTCGAACGGGCTCCGGAGGCGCAGGAACCGGCCTCGCTGGAGCAGCTCGCGCCGGTCCACGTACCAGGCGATCTGGTGGGCGACCTCGTCGTGCTCCGATGCGGTCATCGCCGTCGGGTCCAGCTCGTAGCCGAACACCCCGAACATCGCGACGGCGGCCCGGGTCGCGATCGGGGTGATCCGGCCGGTCTGGTGGTTCGGCACCGCGGACACGTGGGCGGCCATGGACGACAGGGGGTAGGCGAGCGAGGTGCCCCACTGGATCCGCAACCGCTCCACGGCATCGGTGTCGTCGCTGGTCCAGGTCTGCGGGGCGAACGCGAGCATGCCGGGGTCGAAGCGGCCGCCGCCGCTCGCGCACGACTCGAACAGGATGTCCGGGAAGCGCGTCGTCAGCCGCCGGTACAGCTCGTACACGCCCAGGATGTAGCGGTGGAAGAGCTCGCCCTGGCGCTCCGCCGGCAGCGAGGGCGTCCACGGCTCGGTGATGTTGCGGTTCATGTCCCACTTGACGTAGTCGACCGGGGCGCTCGAGAGCACCGCGATCAGCGCATCGGCGATGTGGTCCACGACCTCGGGGCGCGAGTAGTCCAGCACCAGCTGCTGCCGGCTCTCCGTCCGCTGCCGCCCGGGGACGCCGATCGCCCAGTCCGGGTGGGCGCGGAACAGGTCGCTGTCGGCGTTGACCATCTCGGGCTCGATCCACAGGCCGAACGAGAGCCCGAGAGCGCGGATGTCGCGAACGAGCGCCTCGAGGCCGCCCGGGAGCTTGCGGCGGTCGACGATCCAGTCGCCCAGCGAGGAGTCGTCCCTGTCCCGCCTGCCGAACCAGCCATCGTCGAGCACGAACAGCTCGACGCCCAGCTCCTTCGCCTTGCCGGCCATCGCCACCAGCCGGTCATGGTCGAAGTCGAAGTAGGTGCCCTCCCAGTTGTTGAGCACGACGGGACGCGGACGATCCCGCCACGGGCCGCGGGCGAGCCGGTCGCGGAACAGCGAGTGGAGGGTCTCGCTGAGGCCACCCAGGCCATCCGGGGACCAGGCGAGGACCGCCTCCGGGGTGGTGAAGGTGCCTCCCGGGTCCAGGCGCCAGGCGAACCCGTCGGGTTGGATGCCGATCCGCAGCCGCGCGGTCATCAGCGGATCCACCTCGGTCTCGGCGAGGAAGTTCCCGGAGTAGACGAGGCTCAGGCCCCAGGCCTCGCCCGCCTCCTCGGTGGTGGACGGCCGTCGCAGGGCGAGGAACGGGTTGTGCTCCAGGCCCGATGCACCGCGCAGGCTGCCCACCGACTGCCGTCCGGGCACCAGAGGCCGGTCGTGGACGTGGCGTTCGCGCGCCCAGCTCCCGGACAGGGTGACCAGGTTCCAGCCGGCGTCGGGCAGGTCGAGCGACGCGCTCATCGCGCAGCCGATCGTGAGCGGGGTGACTCCTCCGTTGGCGAGCGTCATGGACCGGGCGATCGCGGAGCGCCCGGCGAACAGCGTGAGGCGCAGCGTGACGACGAGACCGGTGGGCGCGTCGGCGAGGTCGATCTCGAGCGTCTCCGCCTCGGCGTCATGCTCGGCATAGGTGGACGGCAGCCCGGCCAGGTCCGGCTTGCCGGCGGAGATGCGATGAGCGGCATAGCGCAGGTCGAGGACGGTCGAGCCGTCGGCACCCTCGACGACCAGGGCGGGGGCCCGGAAGTCGCCCACGCCCGGGACCGGGACCTCGAGCGCCACCGGTTCGCCGACCCGATTGGTGAACCCGCTGAACTCGGCCGGGCCGAGGTGGCGGAGCGAGACGCCGGGGCGCAGCGGCGGCCCGGCGTGCAGGTGACCCAGCCAGCCGTTCTCGAGCACGCGCAGCGCGTAGCTGATGCGTCCGTTGCCGAGGTGCCACTCGCGCGCGGCGGCGTCCCAGGCGATCGTCATCGAGCGGCCGCCGCCACCGGCGAGATCGTCCACGTCCAGCGGTGGGTCCCCGGCCGGAGGACGTAGGCCTCGAGCGTGTCGGGGCCGCAGCTCGCCGTGCCCACGCCGCGGTGCGCGGCGTCGAGGTGGACGATCGTCTCCGCGTGCGGACGGAGCTCCACGTCGTGAAGCGCCGCGTCGAGGTCGGCGTCGCGGACATGCAGGACGGACACCTGCCGCGGCCGGTCGAGGTCGATCCTCATGCCGCCCGCCGGGGCGTCAAGCCGGAGCCAGCGGACGTCCGCGTGGCCGCCGTTCTCCTGCGGGCGTACGTAGGGGACGAGCTGGCCGGTGACGGTCGAGCGCCAGCGACCGACGCGCCCGCCCCGGCACCGGTCCGGGTACGTCTCGTGCGGCCCGCGCCCGAACCACTCGAGCGCCTCGTGCCCGGGCGCCAGCTCGAGGATGGTGCCGACCCGCGGCAGATCGTCCAGGACGGCCGGCACCTCGACCGTCTCCTCGACGCGCAGCCGGCCGTCCGCGGTCGCCGAGATGCGCTGCACGTGCGGGATGTCGATCCCGGCGGCCGTGGTCCATGTGGCCCGGACCGTGACCGAGTCCGCCGCCCGCTCGATGCCGTCGAGGCGTCGCGTGAGCGCCGGCAGGCCCCAGCCGGCCCAGCGGCCGGCCATGCCACCGATGCGGTCGTTGTCGGTCGGGGCCCGCCACAGGGAGAGGGCCGGCGGCGCCGCAAACGAGGGGTGGAGGAGGCACCCCGCGTCATCGAGCGCGACGTCGCCGGTCCAGGGAGTGTCGTCACGGTTGTCGTTGCCGGCCGGCTGCTCGGCCGGCTTGTCGTCCAGTGGGACCTGCGCCCAGCCGATCTCGTAGCCCGCCGGCGCCCAGCCAGACGGCTCCGCGGTCAGGAACCGCAGCGTCAGCCAGCGCTCGCCGCCGCCGGCCGGTGGCAGCCGCCAGCCGGGAATCGCCACCTCTGCCGTCGCGCCGGGCGCGATGGACGGGAGCGGGAGGTCGCCGCCATCCACCGGTTCGCCGCCCAGCGTGACCTCCCACGCGGCGCGCAGCCAGGCCAGGTCCCGGAACTCGCCGCGGTTCTCGAGCATGACCCGGCCCTCGCGCGCGGCGGCCGCGGCGGCCGCCCCGCCAGCGACCCGCACCGGCGACGCGAGAAACATGTGCTCGAAGATGGCGGGCTTGGGCCGCCGGTCCGGGAACACCATCCCGTCCAGCACGAACGTGCCGTCGTTGGGCACGTCGCCGAAGTCTCCGCCGTACGCGGATCGCAGCGTCCCGTCCGGGAGCCGCTGGTCCAGGCCGTGGTCGCGCCACTCCCAGATGAAGCCGCCCTGGAGCCCGAGTGTGGCCTCGATCGCGTCCCAGTACTCGGCCAGCGTCCCGTTGCTGTTGCCCATCGCGTGGCTGAACTCGCACATGATGAGCGGGTGACGCTGCCGGCCGAACCGGGCATGAGCCACGATCGCGGCGATCGGCGGGTACATGGGGCAGGTGACGTCGCTCGCGGTTTGCGGGCTGCTCCAGTCGAACCGGATCGCGCCCTCGTAGTGCAGTGGGCGCGACGGGTCCGCCCGGCGGGCCAAGCCGGCCGCGGCGTCATGGTTGGCGCCGTAACCGGACTCGTTGCCCAGCGACCAGGCGATGACCGAGGGGTGGTGCCGGTCGCGTTCGATCATCCGCGCCACCCGGTCCACGAACGCGGACCGGTAGCGGGGGTCGTGGCACACGTCGTCGTACCAGCCGTGCGACTCGATGTCCGCCTCGTCGATGACGTACAGCCCCAGCTCGTCGCACAGGTCCAGCAGGTAGGGGTCGTTGGGGTAGTGCGAGGTGCGCAGCGCATTGAATCCCCAGCGCTTCATCGCAATCACGTCGGCCCGCATGTCCTCCGGCGCGATGACGCGGCCGGTCCGCCGGTCGAAGTCGTGGCGGTTCACGCCGCGGATCAGCACCGCCCGCCCGTTGACCAGCAGCTCGAGGCCGCGGACCTCGACGCGCCGGAAGCCGACCCGGCGCTCGACCCGCTCCACCAGGGTGCCTGCCTGGTCCAGCAGCGACACGAAGAGTGTCCGGAGCGCGGGCACCTCCGCGGACCACGGCGTGATTCCGGGAACCCGTGTCTGCAGCCGGATGCGCCCGATCCTCGGCGGCCGGACCACCGGCTCGGCCTCCCGCCAGCGGGCGGCGTCGTCCGCGTCATCGAGCGCGCCGGCGGCGCTGAGGCTCACGAGGTCCAGCACGCCGCGCCGTGGCGGCCCCGGGACCACGAACGCGCCCGGGCCGCGATCCATGACCAGCGCATCGGGGACGGTTGCGCCCAGCGGTTCCGCGAGCTCCTCGAGGGACGCCTCAATGCGCCAGCCCGGCTCCAGCGCCGTCCCGGCCGACCAGCCGAGGCCCACCTCGAGCGCCAGCGTGCCGGTTGAGCCGTCCGCCGCGAGCCCCGTGTCGATCCGCAGATCCGCCAGGTACGTCCGGCCGGTGGCATAGAGGAACACCGGACGGGTGACCCCGCCGTGCCACCACTGGTCCTGGTCCTCGATGAACGAGGCGTCGGACCACTTGACGACGGTCAGCCGCAGGTCATTCGCACCCGGCCTGAGCGCGTCGGTGATCTCGAACTCGGCCGCCAGGTGCGAATCCTTGCTCACCCCGATCTCGCGCCCGTTGAGCTCGACGATCAGGACACTCTCGGCGGCGCCGACGTGGAGCACGATCCGGCGGCCCGCCCAACCCGCGGGCACCTCGAAGGTCCGCTCGTAGACGCCGGTCGGGTTCTCGTCGGGGACCTCCGGGGGCCGGTTCGGGAACGGCATCTGGACGTTGGTGTAGATCGGGACGTCCCAGGTGTCCTGCATCGTCCAGCAGCCCGGGACCTCGATCGTCCGCCAGTCCTCGCCCGGGGCGTCCCCGGGCCGGTGGAGCAACTGGAACCGCCACGTCCCGTCCAGATCCAGGCGATCGGGGTGGGGGACGGCGTGCATCGGCAGCCGGCCGCGGGCGGTCAGCTCCGGGTCGGCCCACGGCGTGGGCATCATGATGCGGGACCTCCTGGGCTACCCGGCCGGGTGGCCGGGCATGGTTGGGCCTAGCCCTTGGTGGACCCGAGGGTCAGCCCGGCCACGAACTGCTTCTGCAAGGCGAAGAACACGATCAGGGTGGGTAGAGCCACGATCACGGAACCGGCGGCCAGCAGGTTGTTGTCCGTGAAGAACTGCCCCGAGAGGTTGTTGAGCGACGTGGTGATCGGCAGCTTGTACCCCGACCGCATCAGCAACAACGCCCAGAAGAAGTCGTTGTAGATCCACGTGAACTCGAGCGTCGCGAGAGCAGCCAGCGCCGGGCGGGTCAGCGGCAGGAGCACGCTCCAGTACGTCTTCCAGACCGACGCCCCGTCCACGACGGCGGCCTCGTTGAGCTCCTTGGGGACCTGCTTGAAGTAGTTGGACAGCACGAACGTGCAGAACCCCAGCTGGAACGCGATGTGGATCGCGATGAGCCCGATCATGGAGTCGTAGAACAGCTCGAACTCATTGAGGGCGTGGGGCAGCGGCAGCGCGAGGTACAGCCGGAACAGGGGCACGATCACGACCTGCTGGGGAAGCAGGTTGCCGGCGGTGAACAGCATCAGAAGGGCGAGGTTGAACCGGAAGCTGTACCTGGACACCGCGAACGCGATCATCGACGCGAAGAACAGGACCAGGATCATCGCGGGGATCACGATGATCAGGGTGTCGAACAGGTGGAGCGGGATCTCGCCCCTGGTCCACGCGTTGGCGTAGTTGTCGAGGTTGTACGCGCCCCCGATGGACACGTAGCCCAGGGCCGCCGTGTCCGCGTACGGCCGTAGCGACGTGTACACGGCCCACACCAGCGGGAATACCCACAGGACGCTGACCGCGATCAGGAACGCGTGGGTTCCGTACCTGGGCCGTGCGAGTTTCTTCGCCTTCGGGGTCCCGGCCTGGCCGGCGGGGATGGACCGGGTACCCGCGGTCATGCCGGCTCCTCCCGCATCGTCCGGTAGAGGTAGAAGATGATCGGGCCGATCGATATCACCAGCAGCACCACCGCGATCGCCGACCCGAACCCGATCAGGCTCGCCTCGCCCAACAGGTTGTTGACGACCAGCACGGACAGCAGCTCCAGGCCGTTGAGCCCCTTGTTGGTGATGTACACGATGTCGAATGCGCGCAGCGACTCGATCACGGTCACCACGAGCACGACCACGTTGATCGGCGCCATCACCGGGAAGACCACCCGGAAGAACGTCTGGCGGGCGTTGGCGCCGTCGATCGCCGCCGCCTCACGCAGCGTGGGGTCAACGCTCTTGAGGCCGGCCAGGTACAACACCATGATGTAGCCGACATGGCGCCAGCCCGCCGCGACCAGGATGGCCGCCAGGTTGAGCCCCTTGGTCCCGATCCAGTCGATCGCTGTGCCGGGGGTGACGTACGAGTTGTTGCCGGTCATCGCAGCCAGCGCGTTGTTGATGAAGCCCTGGCCCGGCGAGTACATCAGCTGCCAGATGAAGCCCACGATCGCAAGCGACAGGACCACCGGCATGTACAGGGCGCTCTGGTAGATCCGGGTGCCCCTGATGTTCTGGTCCAGGATCACCGCGAGCAGCATCCCCAGCGGGGTGGCGATGAACAGGAACGCGCCCAGCCACATCAGGTTGTGCTGGACGGCCGGCCAGAACGGCGGGTAGATCGTCGCGAGGGTGTCGTAGTTCTTGAGGCCGACGAACCTGATTCGATCCAGGCCGCCGATCCCGTTCCAGTCGGTGAACGACAGGATGATCGACCCGAGCGTCGGCAGCCAGATCAGGGAAATGTGGATGAAGGCCGGAACCCCGACCATCAGGGCCAGGGTCAGCTTGTCACGCCGGGTGAGCAGGCTGAACCTGCGCCGGGCGCGGCGGCGCCTGGGTGCAGGCTGGCTGACTGGGGACGCGAACGCCCCGCCGGCGTCGGCCGACGGGGCGTTCGGCGGAACGGACTGCGTCACGGCTGGCGCTCGTTCGTGCCGTCAGGCTTTGATCACTGCGGCGGGAGGCTGTCGTAGAACGCCTGGACGCCCGACAGGAACTTGTCAAGGTCCTGCGACGGGTTGCCCAGGAACGTCTGGAGGAAGCCCTGCATGCCGTTGGCGCCCGCGAAGTCCGGCCGGGTATCCCGGTCCAGGAACTGTGCGATCTTCTGGGCACCGCCGATGATCTTGGCCATCGACTGCTGGAACGGCGTGTACGTGCTGGTGTCGGCGTCCTTGGCCGCCGCCACGTTGTTCGGGCTGGAGGCGAGGAAGATGCCTTGGGCCGCGCCGGTGGAGAGGTACTCCATGAACGCCTTCGCCTGGTCCACGTTCTTGGCCTTGGCCGAGACCATGAACCCGTCGATCGGGGCGTCGATCGCCGCCTCGGCGTCGTATTGGGTCCCGAAGGTCGGGAACGGGAAGAAGTCGAGGTCGTCGTGGATGGCCGGATCGGTGGCCTGCTCGCCCGCGAACGTGCCGAGGAAGTACATGCCGGCCTTCTTGCCGATCATGTCCTGTGCGGCTTCCTGCCAGGTCTTGCCCAGCGGCTGCGGGTCGAAGTAGGGGAGCAGGTCCGCCCACTTCTGGAACACGGCCTTGACCTTGGGGTCGGTCCACTTCTCCTTGCCGGCCATCAGGCCGATGTGGAAGTCGTAGCCGTTCATCCTCATGTTGAGGATGTCGAACGTGCCCATGGCGGGCCAGCCGTCCTTGTCCGCGAACGCGAGCGGGATGAGGCCGTCGGCCTTCATCTTGTCGCCCAGCGCCGTGAAGTCGCTGATCGTCGCGGGGATCGAGTAGTTCTTCTCGGTGAACAGGGACTTGCGGTAGATGACGACCCACGGGTAGTTGTAGAACGGGATGAAATACTGCTTGCCGTCGTCGCCGGTGGACGCGGTCTTGAACGCGTCCGAGTAGTTGCTGGCGATCGTGCTCCAGACATCGCTGATGTCCGTCGCCAGGCCCTGTGCGGCGAAGAACCGCATCCGGTAGCCGGCGAACCAGGTGAACGCGTCGTCCGGCGTCGCCTGCAGGTACGCGTTGATCGTGTCCTGGAACTTGTTGTGCTCGACCGTGTTGACGGCGACGGTGATGCTCGTCTTGGCCGTGAAGGCGTCGACGACCGCCTGCATGGCCTTCTTGGGGACGTCGTCCGAGTAGTTGGACCCGAAGGTCATGCTGCCGGTGACCGGGGTGGCGGCCTCGCTGGGTACGGGCGTGGAGCCGGGGGGCACGCTTGCGGGCGCGGCCGTGCTGGGTGATGGCGTGGAACCGGATGAGCCGCAGGCCGCAAGGAAGGCGGATACACCGCCCAGCGCCGCGACGGCAGCGCCTCCCTTGAGCACCTGGCGGCGCGTGACGGAAAAGCGGCCGTCGAGATCAGCCATGGATGATCCTCCTCGGTGACCATCCCGCGACGCATCTGCGGGGTAGGGCCACGCGCGAATTGTTGCGATCCGGTGGCCGAATGTCAAGAGACTCGCGCGCATTCGCACGAACATTTGTGTGCGAGTTCGTTGACTTTCGGCCAGAGCGGATCCAATATGACGCCTGCGCCGGTACGCCGACCATGGCCCGGTGGTGGACCCGAGACCGTCCGGCGCATCACCCATGGAGCGGAGGTCATGCTCGCCCGCCAGCGTCAGGCGCTCATCCTCGACCGGGTCCGTGAGGCCGGTGCCGTTCGCGTCGCAGAGCTCTCGCGCGAGCTCGAGGTGTCGGACATGACCGTCCGGCGTGACCTGGAGATCCTCCACGACCACGGCCTGCTCGAGAAGGTGCACGGCGGTGCCACCACGATCTCGGGGCTGGCATCGTACGAGCCGGGCTTCGTCGCCAAGTCCGCCCTCCAGCAGGCTGAGAAGACGGCGATTGCCGCGGCGGCGGCCGGGCTGGTCGAGCCGGGCATGGCCATCGCGATCTCCGCCGGGACCACCACGCATGTTCTCGCGGAACGGGTCGCCGATGTCCCGGGTGTGACGATCGTGACCAACTCCGTGCGCGTCGCCGACGTGCTGTACCGGACGGGCCGGCGGGACCAGACGGTCATCCTCACCGGCGGCGTCCGCACGAGGTCGGAGGCGCTCGTCGGCCCGTTCGCGGTCGCTCAGCTGCGGACCGTCCATCTCGACCTGGTGTTCATGGGCGTCCACGGCATGGACGCCCGGGCCGGGTTCACCTGTCCGAACCTGAACGAGGCGGAGACGGATCGGGCGATGATCGAGGCGGGCCGGCGGCTCGTGGTCATGGCCGACCACAGCAAGTGGGGGATCGTCGGGATCGCGTCGATCGCCCGGCTCGACCAGGCCGACGTCCTGGTCTCGGATGCCGGGCTGGATCCGGCTGCCCAGGTCGCGGTGCGGGACGTCGTGGGCGAGGTCATCCTGGTCGATGGCGGCGCGGCCCCACCGGATGACGCGCCGCTCGTCATGGCCGAGCGACGCCGGCAGTCACCGCAGGGAGATCCCGGCCGTGCCCACTGACCCGTTCGGCGCCCCGGACGAGGCCGCGGTCCAGGCACTCGAGGGCGAGCCCCACCGCCGGTACAACCCGCTCACCGATGAGTGGATCCTGGTCTCGGCCGGCCGGACGCGGCGGCCGTGGCTGGGGGCCGAGGAGCCGGAGCCGCCGGAGCGGCGACCGGTGTTCGATCCCGGGTGCTACCTGTGCCCCGGCAACAGCCGCGTGAACGGCGAGGTGAACCCGGCCTACGACACGACGTTCGTGTTCACCAACGACTTTGCCGCCCTGCGACCGGACAGCGCGGACACGCGGATCGAACGCGGCCTGTTCCGCGCCGAGGGGACGCGCGGGACGTGCCGTGTCGTGTGCTTCTCGCCGCGCCACGACCTGACGCTGGCCGGTATGAGCGACGCGGAGATCCGCAACGTCGTGGACGTCTGGGCCGATCAGACCACGGATCTCGGCAGCCGGTTCCGCTGGGTCCAGGTGTTCGAGAACCGCGGCGAGGCGATGGGGGCGTCCAACCCGCATCCCCACGGCCAGATCTGGGCGGGGGACGCACTCCCGGTCGAGGCCGCGCGCGAGGATGCGGCGCAGCGGCAGCACCTCGCCGCCACCGGCCGGCGCCTGCTGGTGGACTATGCGGCGGCCGAGCGCGGTGGGCCGCGCGTCGTCAGCGAGTCCGCGGGCTGGCTCACGATCGTCCCGTTCTGGGCGGCGTGGCCGTTCGAGACCATGATCGTGCCCACGGCCCCGGCCGCGCGGCTGGCGGACCTCGACGATGCGCGTCGGGACGGGCTCGCTGCGGCGATCGGGGACCTGACCCGGCGCTTCGACACGCTGTTCGGCCGCCCGTTCCCGTACTCGATGGGCTGGCACCAGGCTCCGTTCGACGGGTCCGACACGACGCACTGGCAGGTCCACGCGCACTTCTATCCGCCGCTGCTGCGAGCGACGGTGCGCAAGTTCATGGTCGGCTACGAGCTCCTCGCCGAGCCGCAGCGCGACCTGACGCCCGAGGAGGCCGCCGAGCGTCTTCGGGCGGCCGTGCCGCTGCTGACCGCCTGATCGGGGCGTCCCGCGCGGCCCTGCGCGGGTACGATGACCGCAGCGGGGGCACGGAGGGACGATGCGGCTCTGGGGCGGTCGGTTCGGCGAAGGTCCGGACGCACGGATGGCGGATTTCACCCGGTCGATCGAGGTCGACGCGGCGCTCGCGCTGGACGACATCGCGGGGTCGATCGCCCACGTCCGCGGCCTGGGCCGGGCCGGGCTCCTGACCGAGGACGAGGTGGGGACCCTCGAGCGCGGCCTGGTCTCGCTCCGGATGGAGGTCGAGGCGGGCACGATCACATGGGATGCGTCGCTCGAGGACGTCCACATGAACCTCGAGACGCTGCTGACCGAACGGGTCGGAGCTGTGGGCGGCAAGCTCCACACGGGGCGTTCGCGGAACGACCAGGTCGCCACCGACCTGCGTCTGTGGACGCGGCGTGCCGTGGACCGGCTCGGCGGGGGAATCCTGGGGATGGAGCGGGCGCTGGTCGATCTTGCCGACAGGGACGGCGACGCGGTGCTGCCCGGCACGACGCATATCCAGCCCGCGCAGCCGGTCCTGTTCGCGCACCACCTGCTGGCCTACGTGGAGATGTTGGAGCGGGACCGTGGCCGGCTCCTCGATGCCCGGGCTCGGCTCAACGTGTCGCCGCTCGGGGCAGGGGCGCTCGCGGGCGCCGGATACCCGCTGGACCGCGAGGCGACGGCGGCCGAGCTGGGCTTCGACGGGGTGACGGCGAACTCGCTGGACGCGGTCTCGGACCGGGACTTCGTGGTCGAGGTCCTGGCCGCCGCGGCGCTCGCGATGGTGCACCTCAGCCGCCTGGCGGAGGAGATCACCTGGTGGTCGAACCCGCGCTTCGGGTTCGTCCACGTCGCGGATGCGTTCTCCACCGGCTCCTCGATGATGCCCAACAAGAAGAACCCCGATCCGGCCGAGCTGGTGCGCGGCCGGACGGCGGGCGTGATCGGCGCCCTGGCCGGGATGCTGGCGCTGCTCAAGGGCCTGCCGCTTGCCTATCAGCGGGACCTCCAGGAGGACAAGCCCCCGTTCTTCGCCGCGGTCTCGACGCTGGATGCATCGCTGGCCGTGATGGCCGGCGTGATCGAGACGCTCGTCGTGGACCGGGCGCGCATGGCAGCCGCCGCGGAGGAGGGCTACACGACGGCGACCGCCCTTGCCGACGCGCTGGTCCTGCGCGGCGTCCCGTTCCGGGCGGCGCACCACATCGTCGGGGGTCTCGTCGGCGGCGCGGAGGCCGAGGGGATCCCCACCCTCGCGGCACTCCCGGTCGAGGCGTTCCGTGCCGCGCTCGACGGCAGCGACGACCCGGCGGCGCGCGCCCTCGGCCACGAGAAGGGGATCGCGGCGCAGCTGCGCGCCGCCGCGACGATCGAGGGATCCCTCGCGGCGGCCGACGTCATCGGTGGGACCGCCCCGGTGCGGGTGGCGGCGGCGCTCGCCGAGGTCAAGGCCCGCCTCGAGCCCTGAGCGGAGCGGCCCGGCGCTCAGATCTCCAGCGTGGTCGCGATCGCGAGGTCGCGCACGAGGTGCGGGTCCCGGGCCCAGGCTCGGGCCAGGATGATGTGGATCGCCGCGGAGGCGCGGCCGTGGGGCAGCTCGATCGTCGGCAGGGCAACGTCGTCCACGGTTCCGCTGAGCTGGATCTCCTGCTCCGACGAGAGCTCCATCGCAGGAGCGACGACGGCCGACCACGGCACGAGGGTCTGGTCGAAGCCACCGGAGACCGTGGACTCCACCTTGACCCGGAGCTCCGCGCGGATCTCCTGGAGCCGCATCGGGGCGTCCGGACGGAGCGTCAGCCGGCCACGGAACGGCTGACCGGGAACCAGCGGGACGGGCTCGAGCTCGATCGAGCCGGTCACGCCACCCGCCCTGGCGTCTGCAGCTTCGTACAGCGCGAACGCACCGACGGGGACGACGCCCGCCCGCAGCAGGGCCGTCGGCTGGAGGATCCGCACCGGCACCTCGATCGAGGCGTCCATGCCGCCGGCGATGTCGAGCTTTGCCTCGACCGTCCACGAGACCCCCGCCACGTCCGCGTCCAGCGTGGCCGGCCCGAGTGGTGGGACGGGCAGCTGGAAGTCGATCCCGCGGGCCTCGCCGGCAGCCAGTCGCAGCGGCGCCGCGAGCTGCACGGGAACCAGGGGCTGGCCCTCGCGCCCGGTCCGCGTTTCCGTGTGCGGGCGGCCCTGGGCGTCGGTCGTCGTGACGTGGTACTTCCAGTGCTCTTCCCCCCGCAGCGTGACGAGCAGGCTCCGGGCCTCGACTGCCTTCCGCGCGGCGAGCCGCACCACCCCGTCGACGAGACGGCCCGGCAGGAGCCGATCGCGCTCCAGCTCCAGCTGCCAGTCGACGCCGCCCGCCCGGCCGGTCCACGTCGTCATCCTGCCTCCTTCTTCGGCCCGTGCGGCCCTGTCGCCGTCCCGCGGGCACGGTAGCATCAGGCCGAGACGGAGGATCTCCCCATGCTCACGCTGGATACCATCCGGCAGGCGCCCAAGGCGCTGCTCCACGATCACCTGGACGGCGGCCTGCGGCCGGCAACGGTCGTGGACCTCGCGCGCGAGTTCGGCTACACGGGGCTGCCGACGGAGGACGTCGGCGAGCTGGCGACCTGGTTCCGGCGGGGCGCGGACCGCAAGTCACTGGAGCTGTATCTCGAGACGTTCCAGCACACCGTCGCGGTCATGCAGGATCGCGACGCGATCGTCCGTGTCTCGGCGGAGTGTGTGGAGGACCTCGCCGCCGACGGCGTCGTGTACGCCGAGGTCAGGTACGCACCCGAGCTCTCGGTGGAGAAGGGCCTGACGCTCGACGAGGTCGTCGACGCGAACCTGGAGGGCTTCCGGATCGGCATGGCCCGGACGGCTGCGGCCGGCCGGCCGATCGTCGTCCGGGCCCTGATGACCGCGATGCGCCAGGCCGCCCGGTCGCGGGAGATCGCGGAGCTCGCCGTGCGCTGGCGGGACGCCGGCGTGGTGGGCTTCGACATCGCCGGACCCGAGGCGGGCTACCGGCCGACCCGCCACCTCGATGCGTTCGAGCACGTCCACCGGGAGAACTTCCACATCACGATCCATGCCGGCGAGTCGTTCGGGCTGCCGTCGATCTGGGAGGCTCTCCAGCTGTGCGGCGCCGAGCGCCTCGGGCACGGCGTCCGGATCGTGGACGACATCACGGTTCGGGACGACGGGACGATCGCGCTGGGACGCCTGGCCGCCTTCGTCCGCGACCGGCGCATCCCGCTGGAGATGTGCCCGACCTCCAACGTCCACACGGGTGCCGCGGCCTCGATCGCAGAGCACCCGTTCGATCTCCTGCGGCGCCTCCGCTACCGGGTCACCGTCAACACCGACAACCGGCTGATGAGCGGCGTCTCGCTGTCATCAGAGTTCGCCGCGCTCGACGCCGCGTTCGGCCTCGGGCTCGGCGAGATGGAGTGGCTGACGATCAACGCGCTGAAGTCGGCGTTCGTGCCGTTCGATGAGCGCCTGCGGCTGATCAGCGAGGTCGTCAAGCCCGGCTACGCGCACCTGCGGGCGCGCGAGGCGGTGGTCGTCACCCAGGTCGTGTAGCGCGACGCCTGCCCGGGCGCGCGGCAAACCTCCCGGGCCGCGCCTCAAACCACCAGGGCCTCGCCTGCTCCCCGGTCAGTCGAGCGGCACCAGGATCTCGGTGCGCCACGCGGCCGGGTCCGGCTCGCTCTCCGGATCGGTCCAGTACACCTCCCACATCGGTCCGGCGCCCCGGGTGCCCGCATCGGCGAGCCACCCCTCGAGGTGTCCGTACGTCTCGGCGAGCGCCTCGTACGGCCCGACGTGGACGATCGATGCGATCCGGCCGCCGGGCAGCTGCCCGGGGTACACGCGCCCGACGTGCGGGGCCGGACGCATCACCGGGAAACCGATCTCCGCGGAGATGCGGGCAGGCTCGAAGCTGAGGTAGCGGGCGAACGGCGGGCCCGCCAGCTCGACGCCGGCCTCGGCCATGCGGGTCGCGACCTCGGCGATGGCCTCGCCGATCGCCTGGGGCATCGCATCCTGGGCGATTTCCACGCGCGTGATCGCGACCTCTCGCGGATGGCGCTCCTGGATCTCGACCGAGCCGGCTGACCGCCCGAAGACCGAAGTCGGCGCGCCGGTGGTGGGCTGCTGCATCTGGACCATGTTCGCCTCCTGGACGGGAAGGCTGCCGGGGCATCCCGTCGAGGGCCAGTTGCAGCGGATGGGTTCGCCCGGGCGGTTCGGCCCCAAGCGGCGCCGGCGTGCCTTTCAGACGCCGGGGAGCGCCACCACGAAGCGCGATCCGCCGAAGCCGTTCTTCTCGATCCAGACCCGGCCGCCCATCGCCTCCATCAGGCGGCGTGCCGCGAACAGGCCGATCCCGGATCCGCGGGACCGCACGCGATCGACGCGCACATAGGGCTCGAACACTGCCTCCCAGTCATCGAACGGCACGCCCGGCCCGTCGTCGGTGATGTAGACCTGGACCTCGCCATCGTGGGACCAGACGCCGATCGACACGGCCCGCTCCGGGGGCGCGTACTTGGCCTCGTTGTCGAGGAGCTGCTCGAGTACCTGCCGGAAGCGTGCCTCGTCGCCGCGTGCGACCAGCGCGTGGTCCGGCGGGTCCCAGCGGACGGCGCGTGTCCGGAGCAGCAGCGCCAGCGTCCCGACGGTCGCCCCGATGGCGGACACGACGTCGAACGGATCGCGGTGAAGCCCCGTCAGGCCCTCGCCCCGCACGGACGCGAGGATCGAGTCGACGAGCCGGTCGAGGCGCGTCACCTGGTCGGCCGCCCCGGTGCGCCACGTCTCGATGAGGTCGGCCGCGGGTCCGGAGGCGCTGCCGGCTGCGGCGTCCGCGAGAAGATCGACGTAGGCCCGCACCACGGCGAGCGGGGTCCGGAGCTCGTGGGTCACGACCGCCAGCAGCTCCGCCCGGGCCGCGTCCAGCTGCGACAGCCGGTCCAGCTGCGCCACGGCCTCAGCCTGCAGCCGGCCCTTCTCGACGATCCCGGCCAGCAGGGCCGCGATCGTGGACAGGAACTCGACCTCGTCCGCCGAGAAGTCGCGCGCCTCTGCCGTCTGGACATTGAGCACGCCCACAACCGCCTCGTTCCAGATGAGGGGCATCGACACCATCGCGTGCAGCTCCTGGACATCGAAGCCGCGAACCCAGCTGAACCGCGGATCCGCCGTCACGTCCGACGAGGAGATCGGAGCGCGGGCCGCGGCCGCCCGCCCCGTGATCCCTTCGCCGAGGGCGAGGCTGATGCGGCCCACCTGCTCGACGTCGAGGCCGTTGGTGGCCGCCAGCGTCAGCCGCTGCCCGTCGCGGTCGAGCAGGTAGAACGAGCAGACCTCGACCGCCAGCGCGGCAGTCGTCCGGTCGACAAGGGTCCGCATGAGCTCGTCCCAGTCGCGTGCCTGGGTGGCGAGCTGCGCAAACTCGTGGAGGAACGCGAGCTGATCGAGGCGCGCCGTCGCGGGCTGCCGGTCCGGCGCGTCGGGGATGTGTGGTGCGGGCGAGGCGGCACGCCGTCCGGGTGATGAGGTCACGCGCACAGCGTACCCGCCGTGTTCGGGATCGGGCGCCGCCCACGCCCGATCCAGCCACCGATCCGCTGGCGGACGATCAGCCGGTGGTCACCCCCGCGTCCTCGACCATGGTGGTCGGGAGCCCCGGGAGCAGCGGCTCGGTCCAGGTCCAGGCGGCGCCGTGATGCTGGCCCACCGCACCGTGGCGCGCCGCCTCGACCCGAAGCGGAAGGCCGAAGATCTCGATGAACCCCACCGCGGAGGCATGGTCGAAGGCGTCACCCTCGTCGTAGGTGGCGAGGTTCCTGTCGTACAGGGAGAGGGGTGAGCGGCGTCCGACCACGATGGCCCGGCCGTGGTCCAGGCGCAGGCGGACATCACCGGACACGACCCGCTGCGAGGACAGCGCGTAGGCCCGCAGGTCGCGCGACAGGGCGCTGAACCACAGGCCGTCGTAGATGATCTGGGACAGCTCGTCGGCGACCATGCCGTTGAACCGCAGCTGCTCCTTGGACAGGACGAGGCCCTCGAGCGCGTGATGCGCGGTGTGCAGGATCACCGCCGCGGGCGCCTCGTAGATCTCGCGGCTCTTGATGCCCACCAGGCGATCCTCGACGTGGTCGATCCGCCCGACACCGTGGGCGCCGCCGAGGTCATGCAGGCGCTGGACGAGATCGACGGAGTCCAGGGGCTCGCCATCGATCGACACCGGGATGCCGCCCTCGAAGCCGATGATCAGCTCGACCGGGTCGGGGGCGTCCGACGGCGGGACCGTCCACTCGTACGCGTCCGCGGGCGGCGTCACCCACGGGTCCTCGAGCACGCCCGTCTCGCACGAGCGGCCCCACAGGTTGACGTCGGTCGAGTACGGCGACGCCTTCGTGATCGGGATCTCGATGCCACGCTCGTTCGCGTAGTCGATCTCCTGGTCGCGCGACAGCCCCATCCCGACGCGCATCGGGGCGATCACCTCGAGACCCGGATCGAGGGCGTGGACCGCGATGTCGAACCGGACCTGGTCGTTGCCCTTGCCCGTGCAGCCGTGCGCCACCGCGTCCGCGCCCTCCTTCTGGGCAACCTCGACGAGGAGCTGGGCGAGCAGCGGGCGGGCGAGTGCGGTTGCCAGCGGGTACGCCCCCTGGTAGACGGCGCCGGCCTGGAGCGCCCGCCACGCGTACTGCTGGATGAAGGTCTCGCGAGCGTCCACGACGTACGCCTTCGAGGCGCCGGCCTTCATGGCCCGGCGCTCCACGCCGTCCTTCATCGAGCCGCCGCCGAGGTCGACGGTGAGCGTGATCACCTCGACGCCGTACTGCTCCCGGAGCCAGGCGACGGCGACCGAGGTGTCGAGGCCCCCGGAATACGCAAGCACGACCTTGTTCATCGGGATCTGGCCTCCGTGGCGAACGCCGGTTCCACCGGCGCCTGGATCGTGTGGAACCGATCGAGCCATCGCTCCAGGGCGGGCTCGTCGGGGAACAGGACGATCAGCGTGTTGTCGCCCGCGATCGTGCCCACCTGCTCGACGAGCGTGGACTCGTCGATCGCCTGGGCGATGACGCTGGCGGTGCCCGGCTGGCCCGTGAGGACGAGGATCAGCCCGCTCCGGCCGATCGTGACCGGGACGTCGGCGAGGATCCGGCGCAGGCGCTCGTCGGACGGGGGACGGAGCGCGGTGCCGAGATCCTCGGGGTTGACGTAGATCGACCGGTCGCCACGCATCACCTTGGCCAGCCCCAGCTCCGCGATATCGCGGCTGACGGTGGCCTGCGTCACCTCGAAGCCGAGCTCCGACAGCCCGCCGACCAGCTCGGCCTGGCTGCCGATGGGCTGACCGGCGACGAGGCGTCGGATGGCCGCATGGCGGTCGTGCTTCACGAGCATGGGGTCAGGCCGCGCCCGCGCGGGCGTGCGCCGAGACGCGGGTGCCGAACGACGGATCGCCGAGCGCCCGGGTCAGCGCGCCCGGCGCCGACGCATCCGCGATGATCGCCTCGGCGCCATCCCAGGTCAGGGCCGCGAGCGCCGCCCTGACCTTGGGAACCATGCCGCTGTGGATCGTGCCGTCGGCGATCAGAGCCTCTGCCTCGGGGACCGTGATCGAGCCCAGCCGGTTGCCCGTCGCGTCGCGGATGCCGTCGACGTCCGTCATGAGCACCAGCTGGCGCGCTCCGAGGCCAGCTGCGATCCCGGCCGCGGCATCGTCCGCGTTGACGTTGCACACGACGCCCTGCTCGTCGCGTGCGAGCGGTGCCACCACCGGCACCTGCCCGGCAACGAGCAGCGAATCGATCAGGTCGCGGCGGACGCCGACCACGGTGGCGACCAGCCCGACATCCGGCAGCCGCTGCCCGATGAGCAGGCCGCCGTCGACGCCGGACAGCCCGACCGCATCGCAGCCGACGTCCCGCAGCGCGGCGACCAGCTCGCTGTTGACGACGCCCCGGAGGACCGCGGCGGCCACCTCGAGGGCCTCGGGATCGGTCACGCGGAGCCCGCCTTCGAACCGGGTGGGGACGCCGAGCCGTTCGAGCCACTCCGTCATCCGCTTGCCGCCGCCGTGGACCAGGACGACGGGACGCCGGCGCGCGACGGCGGCGACCTCGGCGAGCACCTGCCGCTGCTCGGCGAGCATGGTCCCGCCCAGCTTGACGACGATGACCTCGCTCATCCGCGGCCCCCGGCCGCGGCGGTTCGGGCGCTCACGTCGTGTACTCCGAGTTCTCGCGCACGTACGCCTCGGTCAGGTCGCAGCCGAACGCCTCGCCCGTGCCGTCGCCCAGCCCCAGGTCGAGGCGCACCAGGACCTCGTCGGCGCTCATTGCCTGGCGTGCCGCAGGCTTGTCGACGGCGACCGGGCCACCCGCCGTCCCGTCGTAGACGAGATGACCGGCGATCGCGATCCGCAGGCGGGCGGGATCGACGTGAGCGGGCATACCTGCGCGGGCAGCCGCGTCCGCGGGGGACCGGCCCGCGGCCTCCAGCACGGCCGGCTCGGGCAGCGTCGCGTTGCCGGCCGCGCCGGCGATCCGGCCCCAGTTGGGGTCGCGCCCGTGGACCGCGGCCTTGACCAGCGACGAGGAGATGACCGCGCGGGCGACCGCGCGGGCGTCCGCGTCGTCGGCTGCGCCCGAGACCTGGCAGGTGATCAGCGTTGTCGCACCCTCGCCGTCCGCGGCCTGCTGGCGTGCGAGGTCGCGCGCCACCGCCTCGATCGCCGCCGCCAGCGCGGACTCGGCTGCCGGGCTGTCCGCTGCCGGTGTCGCCGCGGCGCTGCCCGAGGCCAGCAGGAACACGGTGTCGTTGGTGCTGGTGTCGCCGTCGATCGACAGCTGGTTCCACGTGGCCGCGGCGGCACGGCGCAGCAGCGCATGAAGCGTGGCCGGGTCCGCGGGTGCGTCCGTGAGCACGATCGAGAGCATCGTCGCCATCCGCGGATGGATCATCCCGACACCCTTCGCGATCCCGGTCACGGTCACCGGCACCGGCGCGCCACCACCCGCCGACGGCATCAGCACCGTTGTCGTGGCCGCCTTCATGGTGGTGTCCGTGGTGCGCAACGCGACGGCGGCGGCCGTGAGCGCGTCGTCGGTGCCGGCCAGCTCGCCGCCGGCGACGCGTGCGATCGTGGCGGTGACCCGGTCCACCGGCAGGCGGATGCCGATGATCCCCGTGGACAGGTGGAGGACCTCGGTCGCGGGGATGTCCAACGCGGTCGCGACCGCCTCGCCGATGGCCGCCTGGTCCGCGTCGCCCTCCGGACCGGTCGCCGCGTTGGCGCTGCCGGAGGTCGAGACGACCGCCCGTGCGAACCCCGCCGCCGCGCCGGTGCCGCCGGTCGCCTGGAGGTTTGCTCGTGAGCGGCGGACGGGTGCTGCCGCGAACCGGTTGGGGGTGAAGATCGCGGCCGCGGGAACGCGGCCGTCCCGGGCCACGATCAGCGCGAAGTCCGGACGTCCCGAGAACTTGATCCCGGCCGTCGTGCCGACCGCCGAAAACCCGGCCGGCATGCGCGCGACACGCTCAACGGGTGGCCGGTCGGCCGGAAGCTGCGCAAGGATGGGGTCGGTCGCGAGGGTCATCGGCGTGCCTTCTTGTGTGCAGGATCAGGGAGCGAGCGGCAGCTGGAGCAGGCCTGCCGGCTCGGGCAGGCCGTGAGTCACGTTGAACGCCTGGATCGCCTGGCCGGCCGCACCCTTCACGAGGTTGTCGAGCACGCCGATCGCGGTGATCCGGCCGTTCCGCCCGTCGAGACGGCACCAGACCCGGAACTCGTTGCTGCCCAGGACGTGCTTGGTCGCCGGCGGCTCGGTCATGACGGTGATGAACGGCTCGGCGCCGTAGGCCGTCGCATACAGCCCGTCCAGCTCCGCCTGGGTCACGGCACGCGTGGGCCGGACGTGACCCGCCGACAGGATGCCCCGGGTCATCGGCACGAGATGGGGCAGGAAATCCACGCCGCGTACACCCGGGTTGGCGGCGCCGGAGCCGCCCGCCGAGCCCAGCGCGCCGAGCTCCTGCTCGATCTCGCCGATGTGGCGGTGGCTGAAGACCCCGTACGCCTTGACGCTCTCGTTGATCTCGCCGAAGTGCAGGTCCGCCTTGGGATCCCGGCCGGCGCCGGACACGCCGCTCTTGGCGTCCACGACCAGGTCGCCGATCAGCCCTGCACGGGCGAGCGGGGCGAGCGCGAGGATCGTCGCCGTCGCGTAGCAGCCCGGCACGCCGATGATCGCTCCCGGCGACCGGCCCAGCTCCACGAGCTCGTCGCGGTGGAGCTCCGGCAGGCCGTAGACGGCGCCCGGCAGCAGCTCGGGCCGCGGGTGGCTGAAGTGGTACCAGGTCGGGTAGTCGGCGGGATCGCGAAGCCGGAAGTCCGGGCCCAGGTCCACGACCGTCATGCCGCGTTCGAGGAACTCGTCGATCCGCCCGGCGACCGCGCCGTGGGGGAGGGCCAGGAACACGGCCTCGGCCTCGTCGGGGACGGTGTCGTACACGTGGAGGGCCCGCGTCGCGAGGTGCGGGTGGATCCCGGCCAGCGGATCGCCCTTCCGCTCACGGCCCACGAGCCCGACGATCCGGACGTGGGGGTGAAGCGCCAGCAGCCGGATGAGCTCCGCGCCGACGTACCCCGTCGCGCCGACGATCGCGACCCTGACGGGGTCGCCGATGAGCGCGCGCGCGCCGCGGGCGGCAGCACTGCCCGGGGCCGCCTCCGACGTTCCCGGCACCACCGGGGGGAGAGGACGGTCCGCCGCGATCGCCGCGTTCGTCGAGTCCGCGCTCACGGGCGCGCCCGACCGCTCGCCGGCGGCAGGCTCGAGGAACCGGAGATCGGGCGGAACGTCATCACGGCATGACTATACACAGGATATGCATAACCATGCAATCGCCGGTCAGGCTGCCTGCTACCAGGCGGTGGCGGTCGTCGCCTCCGCGATCCCCTGGGACTCGAGCCACTTCTCGGCGTCGATCGCCGCCCTGCACCCTTCGCCGGCCGCGGTGATGGCCTGGCGGTAGCGGTCGTCGTTCACGTCGCCGGCGATGAACACGCCGTCGATCCGGCTGCTCGAGTGGTCGTGCGCCACGAGGTAGCCCTTGTCATCGGTCTCGAGCCAGTCGCGGAACACGTCCGTGTTCGGCTTGTGGCCGATGGCGATGAACAGGCCCTCGAGGGGGAGGTCGTGCTCCTCGCCCGTCTTCGTGTCCCGCAGGCGGAGCGCCTCGACCTTCGTGTCGCCCAGCACCTCGGCGACCTGGGTGTTCGTGTGGACCTCGATCTTCGGGTGGGCGTAGGTGCGGTCGATCATGATCTTCGACGCCCGGAACGCGTCCCGGCGGTGGATCAGGTGGACCTTGCTGGCGAACCGGGTGAGGTAGTTCGCCTCCTCCATGGCCGAGTCGCCGCCGCCGACCACGGCGATCTCGCGGTCCCGGAAGAAGAACCCATCGCAGGTCGCGCAGGCAGAGACACCTCGGCCGCGGAGCCGCTGCTCGCTGTCCAGGTTGAGCCACAGGGCGGACGCGCCGGTCGCGATGATCACGCTCTCGGCCCGGTACTCGACGCCGCGCGCCCACACGCCGAACGGGCGCGACGAAAGATCGACCCGGTCGATGTCCACGTCCACGAACCGGGTGCCGAAGCGCTCCGCCTGGGCGCGGAACTTCGCCATCAGCTCGGGCCCGTCGATCCCGTCGGGGAATCCGGGGTAGTTCTCGACCTCGCTGGTCAGCATCAGCTGCCCGCCCGGGGCGGAGCCGGCCAGGACGATCGGCTCCAGGTTGGCGCGCGCGGCGTAGATCGCAGCCGTGAGGCCGGCCGGGCCGGAACCGATGATCAGGACCTTGGACGTCGTGCGGTCGTCGTCCCCGGGCCCGGTGCCGGGTCCGCCGGGCATCGGCGCCGCGTCGGCGGGCGCATCCGACGCCGGGTCCGAGATGATCGAGATGGCGCCGAACGGGTTGAGGGCGCCGCCGGTTGCCGGGGCCGATGCCACACCGACCGCAGCCGGGGTCGCGCCGCCCGACGGGCCAGCCTCCGTGTCGAAGGCGATCTTCATCGTCGCCAGCGGGGTCGCGGCACCGTGCTGGGTGCCGTTCGCCGTATCGCCGTCTCGGTTGGTGTCGTTGGTCATGGCGGGATTGTCGTCTCTGCGGGTTGCGTTGTCGTGACACAAGCGTAGCACGATCACCGCATACCCCCTGGGGGTATCGTCGCGAACTCTCCCTGCGGCCCGCGAGGTGAGCATCTCTCGGACGCCACCATGCCCCGCGGATCGTGGTCCTCCCGACCCCGTATCGCCGGCGACAGATGCTGCGGAGGCGTAGCCCATCTGGAGGCTTGTCAGCGGGGGAGTGGGCCGGAAGATGAAGACGTGCCCAACGAGTCGAACCGGCCCAAGAAGCGGTGTGCCGCCCAGGGGTGGCGGTCGTCCCGGCACGAGGCCGGATCCCGCGGCCCAGGCTTGCGGCGATGGCGCGCCATCGGCCCCATTCTCAGCTGGCTCGCGCCGCGTGCGGGCGACGAGGACGGCACCACCGCTACCCCGGTCACGATCGAGGCCCGGGCACGCCTGCGGCTCAACCAGACCCACGCGCAGCAGAACGCTCGCGCGCCCGCCGGGCACAGACTCCGTGGCGACGCCGCATTCCTGCTCGTCAGCCTGCTCATGTTCGCCGTCACCTGGATCGCCCCGGTCGCTCGCGCGGCTGACGCCCCAATAGCCCCGACGATCGATCGGTACGCCGGAGCCAGCCGGTTCGACACCGCGGCCGTCATCAGCGCCCACACCTTTGCGCCCGGCGTCGAGGTCGCCTACCTCGCCTACGCCTTCAACTTCCCCGACGCGCTCGCCGGTGCGGCCGCAGCGGGCACCGTCAAGGGTCCCGTCCTGCTGGTCAGCCAGAGTGGCGCGATCAACCCCGCGACCGCGGCCGAACTTACCCGGCTCCAGCCCGGGCGGATTGTCGCCTTGGGTGGGGTGTCCGTCGTCTCCGACGCGGTGCTCTGCACCGCCGCCGGGCTCACGCCACCCGTTCCGCCCCTGCCGGCCTGCTCATACCAGGACCTCGTCACGAGCCGCGGCTCCTACTCCCAGTACCCGACCACCCTGCTCGACACGATCTACACGCTGCCGAAGTCGTACGCGCCCGGGGATCTGGTAAGCACCGGACTGAGTGGCGGAGGTCTCGTCCGCGGAATCGTGTCGGTGGACCTCAAGGCCATGGTTGGCGCCGCGAGTGCCGCCCGGGCGCGTCTTGCCAACGTGAGCGCGTATCGGAGCTACACGACCCAGATCTCGACATTTGCCTACTGGGTCAGCGTGGGAGGCATGGCGGCCGCGCTGAAGACGAGCGCACGGGCCGGCCATTCCGAGCACCAGCTCGGCACGGTCATCGACTTCAGCACCTACGGCGGAGGGTCCCCATTCAAGGGCGACTGGGCAACCACCACGGCTGGAGCCTGGATGCAGGTGAACGCGTGGCAGTACGGCTGGGTGATGAGCTACCCGAAGGGCAAGACCTCGGTCACCTGCTACGCCTATGAGCCATGGCACTACCGTTACGTCGGTCGCATCGAGGCAAAGGCGATCCACGACTCCGGGCTGACAACCCGCGAATGGATCTGGATCAACTCCGGGAGCTGAACCTCGGCCTCGCCCAGGCGATCGCGGGCACGCACCTCCGAGTGGCCTGAACGAGTCGCCCGGACTGCATCACCCGGCCAGCAAGTGCCGATCCGGTTGTTGATGTGCTACAGCGCCCGCAGATGCGGCAGCACGTCGCGGCCGAGGGTCTCGATCACCCGCGGATCCCAGACGTCCTGGACGCCGAAGATCACGTGCTGGGCACCGGCATCGGCCAGCTCCCCGAAGCGGTCCACGACCTGCTGCGGGCTCTCCCCGGACTCTCCGCCCAGGCCCAGCTGCACGGACTGGAGCGTGGAGCGCTCGATCTCGTCCGGGTCGCGTCCGATCGCCGCGCAGTGCTCGCGGAGCACCTCGTACTTGTGATGGATCCGCTGCGGGTCGCCGAACACGTTGCAGCCATCGGCGTACTGGGCCACCAGGCGCAGGGTCTTCCGCTCTCCACCGCCCCCGATCATGATCGGCGGGTGCGGCCGCGACAGGGCCTGGGGCGAGTTGAGCAGGTGCGTCCCCTCGTAGTGCCGGCCGCTGAACGCGGCCTCGCTGCCTCGTTCGCCCTGCCACATCGCGTGCGCGTACTGCAGCGTCTCCTCGAGCATCTCGAACCGCTCGCCGAGCGGTGGGAACGGGAAGCCCAGGCCCCGCGATTCCTCCTCGTTCCACGCAGCCCCGATGCCCAGCCAGGCGCGCCCACCAGACAGGACGTCGAGCGTGGTTGCGGCCTTCACCCACAGGGCGGGCAACCGGTAGTGGACACCGCCGACCATCAGCCCCAGCCGGGCGCGGGTCGAATGGGCTGCCATGAAGCCCAGCGTGGTCCAGCCTTCGAGCATCGGCTCCTCGGGGCGTCCGACGCCGCGAATCTGGAAGAAGTGGTCCATCACCCAGATGGAATCGAAGCCGGCGTCATCGGCGGCCCGGACGACGCGGGCGAGCGTCGGGCCGATGGCCTCCGGTCCGTCCGGCCAGGTGAACGAGGGGATCTGCAGTCCAGCTTTCATGCACGGAGAGTAGCGCGGCCGACGCGTTCGCACCCTCGCCGTGGATTGCTGCGGCCGGCCGAGAGCCGCGCGGGAGGCCCTCAGCGGAAGAGGTCGTTCTCCGGGGCCATCAGCAGCGCGCCGATCGTGCCTTCGCCGAGTGGCGGGTTCGCACCGCGTATCAGCGCCACGGGCCGTCCGGCCGTCTTGCCCAGTGCCAGCTCCGCGGCCGAGGCCAGCTCGTCGGCCACGGCGCGGACTGTGGTCTTCATCACCCGGCCGTCCGCATCGGGGATGCCCCGGAGGTCCTCGAGTGGGAGCAGCCCGGAGACCCCGAGCGCCACGTCCACGATGCCCCAGCGCCATGGCCGGCCAAAGCTGTCGGACACGATGACCGGCAGGTCGTGGCCGAACCGCGCCCGCAGGGCGGTCCGGATCGCGGCCGCCGACGCATCCGGGTCCCGGGGGAGGAGCGTGACCAGGTCGCCGGAACCGGGACCCACGTTCGACGCGTCGATGCCCCCGTTCGCGCACACGAACCCATGCGCGGTCTCGGTGATCAGGACACCGCGCTCCATGCGGACGATCCGGCGTGCCTCCCGCAGGACGACCTCGATCTGGCGCGCGTCCCGGTCCCATGCCCCTGCCCACGCGATCGCCTCCGGTCGCGGCGTCACGGTGCGCAGGTCCACGACCGCGCCCTCGGCCTTGGACACGACCTTCTGGGTCACGACGAGCACGTCGCCGGCCCGGAGGGGCAGCGCCCCGTCCGTCGCGGCCAGCGCGTCGCCGATCATCGCCTCGAGGTTGTCGCCGGCCCGGACCTCCGGCATGCCGGCGAGCGCGATGACCTCCACCCGGCCGTCGGCGCCGCCGTCGTCCTCGATCCGGCGCGTACCGGCGTCACTCGACACCGAGCGCCTCCGGCTGCATGGCTTCGGCGAGGAGGAGGTCCTCGGGCGTGTCGATGTCGAGCGCGAGATCACCGGGCACCTCGACGAAGGCGATATCGGCCGACGATGCGAGCCACGCATGGGCCGCCCGGCTGTCGCCGCCGAACGCGGGGTCGATGGCGTCCGGCGGGTCCAGGAGGAGCGCGTTCGTCCCTCGCCCGTGGCGATCCGGGGCCAGCACCACGGACGGGGCGCCGGCGGTGTCGCCGGCCGTGAGGAGCGCCGTGATCGCCGCCGGAGACAGCGCCGGCAGGTCGCCGGGGAGGATCAGCAGCCGAGCGGCGCCGGGAGCCGACGCACGGGCCTCATGGAGGGCCGGGTTGAGCCCGCGCGACCGCTGCAGCACGGGCCGCGCACCCGCATCCCGGGCAAGCGAGAGCACGTCCTCGTCCGGCGACACGACGATGACCTCGGCCACCCCGGGTGTGGCGAGCGCCGCGTCCACGCATCGACGGAGCAGTCGCTCGACGAGGTCGCGGCGCTCCTCGGCGTCGAGCACCGCACCCAGCCGTGACTTCGCGCCCTCGAGCGAGCGGACCGGGATCACCACCGTGGCGGGGTGGGGGACCGGGGTGGCTCGGGCATCGGATGGCTGGGCGTTCACTCACGCGATCCTAGCGCGTGCGGAGGTGCAGGTTCAGGGGATGCGATCCCCGGGCGGGCTGGACGCGTCGGACGCCGGCGATGCGGACCGCATCGCCGCGTGCGGCAGGTACCTCCGTGTCATTGCGCGCGGCGGCCCGCCGCTCATCAATGGTGGCGATGACAGCGACACGAGCCCGCCCGATCGCAGACGACGCCTGGCGCGTCGCTGCGGCCGCGCCCGGCGTCGCGCACTTCTACGGCGCGTCGCCGCGCCGTGACGGCCGGTCGATGTGCTGGGCGAACGCGCCAGTCGCCGGCAGTCGCGCGGCCATGGACGACGACAGGCTCTGCCCCGACTGCGACACCTGGTACTGGCAGAACATCTCGATGCCCTGGCTGGCGTCGGGCCAGGCCCCCGGTCTCAGGCGACCCCGATGGAGCCCAGTACCTCGAGCGCGAGCCGGGCTCTGGACGGGTCGTCGGCCATGATCGTGTCGGTGACGAGGGCCTCCATGCCGAGCGCCTCGACCCGGGTGGCCAGCCCGGCGTCCACCGCATCGAGCACGAACGTGTCGGCGAGCCCGGCGTAGAGCGTCGCGACCCCCACCGCGGACGACTCGTGGCCCAGCGAGGTGAGCATCCGGTCCGCCGGTCCCTTGAGCGCGCGCCCGCCGATGATCGGGCTGATCGCGATGATCCGGGCGCCCCGGGCACGTGCCGCAGAGAGCGCCGCGCGCACGCCCGGCACCGCCAGGATCGGGCCGATCGACACGACCGGGTTGGACGGGCACACGACGATGGCGTCGGCGTTCTCGACGGCGGCCAGCACCTCGGGCGCCGGCTGGGCGGCGTCGATCCCCGCGAACCGCACCTCGAGCACCTCCGGCCCCTGGCGGCGGTGGACGAAGTACTCCTGGAACTCCAGCCAGCCGTCGGCCGTGCGGACCTCGGTCGCGACGGTGGCGTCGGTCATCGGGAGGATGCGGGCGGCGATCCCCAGCGATCGCTGCAACGCCAGGCACACGTCGGTGAGCCGGCCCCCGGCCCTGAGCCTGGCCGTGCGCGCCACGTGCAATGCCAGGTCGCGGTCGCCGAGCGCGAACCAGGTCTCCTCGCCGTAGGTGCCCAGCTGTGCCATCGCCGCGTGGGTGTCGCCCTCGATCCCCCAGCCCCAGTCGACCTGTTCGATGCCGGCCAGGTTGTACAGGACGGTGTCGTGGTCCGGCATCACCAGCAGGCCATGACGCAGGCAGTCGTCGCCGGTGTTGACCACGACGGCCAGCCGCTCGCCGAGATGTGCCTGCAGCCCGTCCGCGAGCTTGGCCCCGCCCACGCCGCCGGCCAGCGCGACGACGGACGGATGCGTCACGCGTTGAGCCGTTCGATGACCTCGCCGATCCGGTCGATCGTCTCGAGGTCGTACGGTGTCGGCATGTCCACGAGCAGGTGCCGGAAGCCGAGCGCCACGAGAGGCCGCAGGCCGTCGGCCACCTCCTGCGGCGTGCCCAGGATGTAGCCCGAGGTCTCGCCGAGCTCCTCGCCGCTGACCGCCATCCGCGCCTGGCAGGCAGCCGTAGCCGCCTCGCGCGAATCCCGGATCACGACGTCCACCGCGGTGGTCCGCTCGATCTCTCGATGGTCCCGACCGACCCTGGCACAGTGCTCGCGCAGGATCGCATCGCTCGCGGCGAGCTCGTCCGGGCTCCCGGACGCGTTCCACTGGTCGCCGTACCGGGCGAGCGTGCGCAGCGTCTTCTTCGGCCCCGAGCCGCCGATCATGATCGGGAGGTGCGCCTGGAGCGGCCGCGGGGCGACGAGCGCGTCCTGCATCGGGTAGACCGGGCCGTCGTGCGTCACCGTCTCACCGTCCAGCAGCCTGCGGAGCAGCATCACCGACTCGTCCAGGCGGTCCAGCCGCTCTCCGACGCCGCTGCCGAAGTCGATCCCGAACGCCTCGTGCTCGCGGTCGAACCAGGCGCCCCCGATTCCGAGCACGGCCCGCCCGCCCGACAGGTGGTCGAGCGTGGTCGCCATCTTGGCCACGAGGCCCGGGTTGCGGAACGTGTTCGCGCCGACCATCAGCCCCA
The DNA here is from genome assembly GCA_963849495.1 of uncultured Chloroflexia bacterium. Taxonomy (GTDB): domain Bacteria; phylum Chloroflexota; class Limnocylindria; order Limnocylindrales; family CSP1-4; genus CAIXZV01. Next base: position 294,103 of record CAWKHN010000022.1, read on the forward strand.
GCGTCGCCCGCTCGGTGACCTGCGCCCAGCCGGCCAGCACGGACCAGCCCTCGAGGATGGGGCCCTGCCACGGTCCGGCGATGCTCAGCAGGTGATCCCACGTCCAGAGGCTGGCTGCGCCTGCCTGCTCGGCGCGGACGGCCGCGTCACGGATCGCCGGCCAGCTGTCGGTCTGTGGCCAGAGAAGGAACCCGATCCTGGTGTCGCTCATGGTCAGTCCTCGAGGTGCTCGTAGACGCTGGTGGGCCGGATGAGGAACGACACCCGCGGCTGCGTTCGGAACGCGGCGATCGAGTCGGGGTCCGGCCCATCGGGGTGGTAGCGGTGGGCGAGGGCGACGATATCGTCGCGGGCGGGCTCGACGGCATCGATGACCTCATCCACGACGCCCACGATGCCGATCCAGCGGTACGGATCGGCGCCGTCGATGATGGACAGCGCGACACGAGGATCCCGCACGAGGTTGGCGCACCAGCGCCGCGGGAAGCGGCCGTTGAGCAGGATCCGGTCGTCCGGGTCGAGGCGGAACCAGATCACGGTGTGGCGGGGCGAGCCGTCGGCATCCAGGGTGGCGACCGACGCGACGTTGAGCGCCGCGAGGAAGCCGCGGACGGCGACGGAGAGGGAGGTGGTCGGGCTTGACATGGCCCCATGGTAGCGGGGCCCTCGCCGGCTACGGACCGGGGGTCGCCTGCGGGCAGCCGCTCCACGATTGCGCGCAGTCCACCGGCGCGGTTCCGGGCCCGTTCGCGGTTCCGGGGTCGCCCCAGCCGCCGACCGCCGCCAGGACGCCCAGCCCGAGCCCGATGACGAGGATCACGGCTCCGATCGCGCCCAGTGTCCGCCCCCTGCCGCTGTCGCGGACGACCGGGACGGAGGTCGGGACGGTGTCGGTGGCGACGATGCCGTCGAGCTCCCGATGGACGAGGCCGCGCTGCGCTGCGTAGACGATGAGCAGGACGATGCCGGCGACGATGAGGACCGCGGCCGCGATGCCGACGATGGTCCAGCCGCCGAAGCTCGGGTTCATCACGTGGGTTCTCCCGTATGTGTGCCGAGGGTCCGGCCCGTGGCGCCGTCCGGCTACCGCCGAACGGCCCCCAACGCCGTGCGATTCGGACGGACCGCGGGGGCTACGATCTCCCGCGTGCACAGCGACCAGGAGGCCGAGCACCGGCGCGAGACGTGGACGGCGTACGCGTACCTGTCCACCTTCGCATACCTCCTCTACGCCCTGGGGTCGCTGACCCCGTACCTGCGTGACGAGCTGCGGCTGTCCGATGCGCAGGCCGCGCTGCATGCCACGGCGGCGGCGCTCGGCATGGTCTCGGCGGGGGCCCTGGCCGATGTCGTCGAGCGCCGCATCGGACGCCGCGCCGCCGGGCGACTCGCGAGCGGGCTGCTGGCCGTCGCCGCCGCCCTGCTTGCCCTGGCGCCCGCATTGCCCCTGACGCTGCTCGGCGGGTACCTCCTGGGCGCCGGCGGCGGTGCCATCCTGTCGACCGTCAACCTCATCCTGGGCCATCGCGGTGGGCCGCGGGCCGCGACGCTCGTGCTCCGCGCGAACGTGTGGTCGATCGCCGTTGCCTTCCTGGCACCAATGGCGATCGCCTGGCTCGCGACGACGATGCTCGGCTGGCGGGCCTCGCTGGCCCTGCCCGTCGTGGCGATCGCGATCCTCGAGCTGCGCGGGGGCCAGACGCTCGAGGTGGCGTCGCACGCGGTGCCCGCCCGTCTGCCGGCTGCGTTCTGGCTGGGCTGGGGGTTCGTCGTGCTGTCCGTGGCGATCGAGTTCTCGTACGTCGTGTGGGGGTCGTCGGTCGTCCAGCACCGGACCGGCAGCTCGCGCGAGGTCGCGACCGCGATCGGCGGCATGTTCCTCGTCGGCATGCTGGCCAGCCGGCTGGTGCTCGCCACGGGGCTGGTCCGACTGGGCGGCCCGGGGCGCTGGATCGATGGCGGGCTGGCGGTCGTCGCAGCGGGCAGCGTGATCCTGTGGCTGTCGCAGGCCGTCCCGCTGAGCGCTCTCGGCGTGGTGATGGCCGGGCTGGGGACCGGTGTCCTGTACCCGCTCGGGATCCCGGCGGCGCTCGCCCAGGCACGAACCTCGATCCTCGCCGCCGGTGCCCGGATGACGCTCGCCTCGGGCGTCGCCATCCTGCTCGCCCCGCTCCTGCTGGGGATGGTCTCGGACGCGGTCGGGGTCGTGGCGGGCTGGCCGCTCGTGGTCGCGCTGTGCGGCGCCGCCTTCGTGTTCCACCACCTGACGCCGCTGCCGCCGGCACCCGCGCCAGCCGGTGAGCTCCCCGGGACGGTGCTCGGCCACCTCCCCCGGCGCCCCTGAGGCGCGCCGGTCGGGACGTCAGGCCAGGCGTTCGCCGGCCTCGACCCGGAGATCGAGCCGGTTCTCCGCGGGAGCCAGGGGACACGACCACGTCGGATCGAAGGCGCACGACGGATGGAACGCGAAGTTGAGGTCGACGACGAGCGTCCCCAGGGCCGGGTCCCCGCCGAGATCGGCACCCTTCGCGGTATCGAGCAGATACCGCCCCGCGCCGTAGGTCTCCGCGCCGTTCGTCGCGTCGCGGAACGGCAGGAACAGCCCGCCTGCGTATCCCGCCATCCAATACAGCGCGAGCGGACGAGGGCGATCCGGCAGATCGAGGACGACGGCCCCGGCCCGTCGGAAGTCGAGACCGTCGGTGCCGCTGCTGGAGAGCGCCAGCACCGGTCCCGCTTCGCCCGCGGCGCCGGGCGCGACCGGGACGGTGAACCGCAGGCGCTCGTCGTACGGCCAGTGGCGGGCGCGAAAGGCTGAGCGCTCCGGGGCCGGAACGGGGGACTGCGGGTGGCCCCGGAACAGCGCCTCGCGTTCCCCGCGCCACGCAGCCCACGCGGCGCCCGGATCGGTCGCGGCGGTCTCCCGCACGACTGCGTACAGCTCGGCGATGCGCCTGCGCCAGTCGGCGAGCCACAGACGGTCGCTCGTTGGCGCCACCGGGTCGTTCACGGCCCAATCCTATGGCTCCCGACCCGTGGGGCGCCCGACCCGTGCGAGAATGCCCGGGCGAATTGCAGGAGGGTGGTCGGTGGCGGACGTGGCGGAGATCGGTGTCTTCGGCGGCTCGGGGTTCTACTCGCTGCTCGAGGACGTGCGCGAGATCAAGGTGGACACCCCGTACGGGCCACCGTCGGACAGCTTCTTCCTGGCCAGCGTGGGTGGCCGCCGGGTGGCGTTCCTGCCGCGGCACGGGCGCCGCCACACGATCCCGCCGCACCGGATCAACTACCGCGCCAACGTCTGGGCGATGCGCTCGCTGGGCGTCAAGGCCGTGATCAGCCCGTGCGCCGCGGGTTCGCTGCAGCTGCAGGTGGAGCCCGGTCACTTCGTGGTCACCGACCAGTTCGTTGACCGCACCAGCGGCCGCCCGGACACGTTCTTCGATGGCCCCGTCGTGTCGCACGTCTCGTCGGCCGAGATCTACGATCCCACCCTCCGCACGCTGGCACTCGACGTGATCCGGGAGCACGGGATCACCGTCCACGACGGCGGCACGGTCGTCGTGATCCAGGGTCCGCGCTTCTCCACCAAGGCGGAGTCGAAGTGGTTCAGCGATGCCGGGTGGGAGGTCATCAACATGACCCAGTACCCGGAGGCATACCTGTGCCGGGAGCTGGGCATGGCCGTCGTCAACATCGCCCTGATCACGGACTACGATGCCGGCGTCCTCGAGGGCACCGAGGCGGTGACGGCGCACGATGTGCTCGCGGTGTTCGAGCAGAACGCCGAGCGGATCCGGAAGGTCGTGCTGGACATGATCGCGCGCTTCCCGGTCGACCTCGACGCCCTCGGAGCGAAGGAAGCGCTCGCCTTCACGCGCGGGGATGGTCACGCGGCCTCTCCGGAGGACGTCCGGATCTTCGAGACGGGGCTGTAGCCGCCGCCGATCGCGCGCCGGGGTCGCGTTCCGGCGTTTCATGGCACCATCGAGGGCCCCGGCGCTGCGCCGGCCGCCCGGCCCCGAACCCACGGACGACATGACCTCTGCACCGACCCCGCTGCCCGCCCAGTCCGAGCCCATGCACGGCTGCGTTCGATGCGGTGCCCGGATCCCGCTCTCGGAGTCGATGTGCGAGCAGTGCAACCCGCTGGGACTGCAGGCTCCGTCCGCGTCGCAGGCCCACGGAACGGTGTTCCTGGCGATTGCCGCTGCCGTCGTGATCCTGGCGGTGCTGGCGCGCCTGGCCCTCAACAACGTCGGCCCGTTCACCTCGCAGGTGACCAGCGTGCAACCCGATCCGGCCGGCCTGCGGGTGACGATCTCGATCACGAACGAGGGGTCGTCCGCCGGCCGCACGACCTGCCGCATCGAGGATCCGACCCTCCGGGGGATCGGGCCCGAGACGGCCTTCGTCCAGAGCCCGATGGTCGATGGCAAGTCCACCACCTCGTTCGACGTCGTCGTCGTGTCGCTGGGCACCACACCCAAGCCGCTGACGGCGGGCTGCGGCTCGTGACCGGGGTGGCCGGGCCGGGACGGCCACAGGAGCCCGGCCGGGCATCGGACCCGCGCGCGGACCGGTTCGCGGCTGATCTCGCGTTCGCGCGAGAGATCGCGGAGCGAGCCGGCCGGATCCTGCTGGAGCGCTACGAGCGCGTCGGGCGGATCGATCACAAGTCGGCCCGCGACGTCGTGACGGAGGTGGATCATCTCTCGGAGGCGCTCATCCTGGCCGCGATCCGGGAGCGCTTTCCCGGGGACGGGATCCTGGCCGAGGAGTCCGGGGAGCACCAGGCCCCCGGCGTCGCGGATGGGGTCACCGAACCCGCTGCGCGCAGCCTCGCGCACGGGCGGACGTGGATCATCGATCCCCTCGACGGGACGATCAACTACGCCAACGGCATCCCCGTGTTCTGCGTGTCCGTGGGTCTCGTGGTCGACGGCCAGCCCGCGGCGGGGGCGGTCCACGATCCGATGCGCGACGAGACGTTCTCCGCGAGCGCGGACGGACCCGCCGATCTGAACGGCCGCCCGATCACGGTGTCCGGGAAGGAGCAGCTGACCGACTTCGTCGTGTCGCTGGCGCTCGGCGGGCGGGCGGTCGTCACCCGGGCCCGGGCCGTGCGACGCGCGATCCGCGTCTCGCGCAGCATGGGCTCATCGGCGCTCGCGCTCTCGTACGTGGCCAACGGGCGGTTCGACGCCTTCATCCAGTCGGGCGGGATGTCCGCGTGGGACGTGGCCGCGGCCGGGCTGATCGCGGAGCGCGCCGGGGCGCGGGTCACGGACGCGACCGGGGGTCCGTGGTTCGAGGTCGGCAAGACGACGCGGGCGTTCGCGGTCGTCGCCGCCCCGCCGGCGCATCACGGGGAGCTGCTTCGCCTGTCGGCCGAGGCGCGCAGGGACTAGCGTCCGCCCTCCGCCCAGCGGTGGGGACGGCCCCGGAGCCTGTCAAGACCCCACGCGGCGCAGAACGTCTCCCACGTGGGGCGATCGGCCCCGTCCCAGCGCAGCTCGTCGACACCCTCTTGGGGGATCACGACGCCGTCTGCCGCCGTGCGGAGGCGGGCGAGATCGCGGTAGAGGAGTGCCTCGTCCATCCGGTCGCGCAGCGTGGCAGCGAGCCCCGCGGCGTTGCGCAGTCCGGCGACGTCCCAGTCGGCGCCCCGCCCGGGGATCGCCTCCAGCCGTCCGTACCGGGCAAGGACCGCGGCGGCCGACTTGTCGCCCCAGCCGGGCAGGCCGGGAAAGCCGTCGGCTGCATCGCCGACGAGCGCCAGGCGGTCCGGCACGCTCGCCGGCGGGACCCCCCACTTGGCCCGCACGCCCGCGTCGTCGTAGACGATGTCGCGGCGGCGGTCCCACAGGACGACCCGCTCGTCGCGGACGCACTGGGCCATGTCCTTGTCGGGGGTGCAGATCACGATGCGCTCGACGCGGGGGTCTGCGGCGAACCGGTCCGCTGCGGCGGCGATGGCGTCGTCCGCCTCGAAATCCACCATCGGCCACAGCACCAGCCCGAGGGCCTCGATCGCCTGTTCCGCCACCGGGAACTGCGCGAGGAGCTCTGGCGGCACGCCCTCCTCGGTCTTGTAGCCCGGGTACAGGTCGTTGCGGAAGGAGCGGATGACGCGATCCGTGGCGCACCCCACGTGGGTCGCGCCCTGCTCGCGCACGAGGTAGCACAGCTGCTCGACGAGCCCGCTGACGCCGGACAGGACGACCCCGTCGCGCCCCAGGACGGGCGGCCGCGGCGAGTAGTGGGCGCGGAACAGCTCGTAGGTGGCGTCGACGAGATGGACGTCCACGGCCGCCGGCCGCCCTCTCAGCCGTCAGCCGAGCCGGTCTCCACGAGGCGCTTGAGCCGGTGGAGATCGGCCTGGAAGATCGTGCGGAGGAGGGGAGCCTGGAGCAGCGCGCCGAGCTCCGGGAGGATCGGCGGCACCAGGGTCTCGTCCCAGCGGACGATCGTGGTCGTGCCGTCCGCGCCCGCCTCCAGGGTGATCAGGCCGTCGCCGCTGAACAGGCCCTCGTGCCGGATGGCGAACCGCGTCGGCGGCCGGAAGTCGACGATCTGCACCGGGTCCGTAACCCCGATGCCCAGGATGCGGACGGTCGCCTCCCCGCGCGTCCCGACCCCGACCGGGCCCGGCGTCAGCAGCGTGACCTGCTTCATCTCCCGCATCCACTCCGGCTGCAGCGGGATGTCGGCGACGACCGCCCAGGCCTCCTCGATGGGAGCGTCGACGACGACGAGCATCCGGAGCGTCCGGCCGGGTGTCGCGCCGCGCCGCGCGGCAAGCAGGCGGTCCAGCGCAAATGCCACCGGAGCGCCGACGAGCGCCAAGGCGAGCAGCCGGCGGATCACGTGCCGGCCCGGTCGGCGGTGTCCTCGGCGACCGCCGCGCCGTCGACGACGTCACGAGCGGGCAGCAGCCGCGCGCCGGCGGCCCGCAGCTCGGCCAGCGCCCGATCCCCGTCGCCCGCCTGCAGGTCGACCGCCGCCACTGCGTCGGTGAGCACCAGGGTCGCGAAGCCCAGGCGGATCGCATCGAGCGCCGTCGCCTTCACGCAGTAGTCCGTCGCGAGACCGGTCACGACGACCTCCTCGACGCCGGCCTCCCCGAGCAGGCCCTCGAGCATCGTCGGGACGGTCGCGCCGGTGAGCGGATCTCGCATCGTGAAGCCCGAGTACCCGTCCTCGCCGTTGGCGCCCTTGCGCACGATCGGCGTCCCCTCGGCGATCTCCAGGGCCGGATGGAGCGCGGAACCCCACGAATCCCGGATGCAGTGGTCGGGCCAGATCCCGCCGTCCTTCGCAAAGTGCGGCGTGTGGGCGGGGTGCCAGTCCTGGGTGCACACGACGAGGGCCCCCGCGGCCCGCGCCATCTTCACCTGGGCGTTGATCACGGGGATCACGTCGGCGCCTCCGCGGACGCTGAGGCTGCCGTGCGGATCGGCAAAGTCGTTCTGAACGTCGACCACGATCAGAGCGACGCCCGGGCGATACCTGCGCATGTGCAGAGCGTACCGCGCCGCGTGGTGACGAAATCGCCCTTTGCGGGCGGGCCGGCCTCCCGGGACACGCCGACCGCGCATGGGACGCATCGGGGCTACCCTGTACGCCGCCCGGGTGTTCGATAGCCCACGCGTCCACGGAGCCCCGATGTACTTC
>CAWKHN010000023.1:0-64029 GCA_963849495.1 uncultured Chloroflexia bacterium
TGTACGGCGCCGTGCAGAAGTACTCGATCTCCGCCGTCTCGCTCAGCGCGGCGAACCCGCGCGCGAACGTGGCGGGCGCCCAGAACAGCACGGGCTCGTCCGCGGACGCCTCCAGCGTCACCACCCGGCCCAGCGTCGGCGAGCCGGGGCGGATGTCGGCCGCGACCATGAACGCGCGACCGGCGACGACGCGCATCAGCTTGCCCTGCGGGGGATCCCACTGGAAGTGCAGCCCGCGCACGACGCCGCGCGCGGAACGCGACTGATTGACCTGGGCGAAGCTGGTCGGCAGACCCAGCTCGGCGAACTGGTCGGTGCGCAGGACCTCGAGGAACCAGCCGCGATCGTCCGGGAAAGATGCGCGGCCGGACGATCCGGACTTCCGGGATGGCGGTGGGCTCGACCGTGAACGGCACCGCTACATCATCGCCAGGCCGCCATCGACACCGAGCACCTGGCCGGTGATGTAGGCGGCCTCGTCCGAGGCGAGGAATGCGACGGCGTTCGCGATCTCCTCGGGCGTGCCGAAGCGGCCCAGGGGAGTTGCCTGCTTGATCGCGTCCTTGACGGTGTCCGGGAGACCGTTGGTGAGCTCCGTGACGATGAACCCGGGGGCAACGGCGTTGACGGTGATCCCGCGCGACGCGACCTCGCGCGCGAGGGCCTTCGTGAGGCCGATCAGGCCTGCCTTGGACGCCGAGTAGTTCGCCTGCCCGGCGTTGCCCATCTGGCCCGACACGCTGGACATGTTGATGATCCGCCCGGAGCGCTGCCTGAGCATCGGGCGCAGGACGGCGCGGGCCATGTAGAAGGCGCCGGTCAGGTTGACGTTGATAACCTCGGCCCAGGCCGCATCGGTCATCCGCATGGCCAGGTCGTCGCGGGTGATCCCGGCGTTGTTGACGAGGATGTCGACGCGACCGAACTCCTTGATCGTGGCCTCCACCGTGGCCGCGCAGGATTCCGGGTCGGTGACGTCCCCGCCGACGCACACGGAGCGCCGGCCGAGCGCCTCGACGTCTGCCTTGGTGTGATCGTCCACCAGGCACGCGGCCCGATCGATGAAGGCCACGTCGGCGCCCTGCTGACCCAGCAGGAGCGCGACGGCGCGGCCGATGCCGCGTGAGCCGCCGGTGACGATGGCGACCTTGCCGGTGAGGTCGAGCATGTGGCGTCTCCTGTTGTGGCCGTTCAGCGGGTGGGTGGGAGCGCGGGCTCCGGCTCGCCGGGCGCGACGTCCGAGAGATCGAGCTCGACTGCCAGCGGGCGGCGCATCACCTCGGCCAGCGCGGGCGGGATCGGGTCGACGGAGTCCCAGTCGACGGGCATCCGCACCGAGACGTCCTCCGGGCGAACGGCGGCGTCGCCGATGCGGCCCATCGCCGGATCCGCGGTCCATTCGAGGGCGACGGCACCCGAGGTGAACCCGGCCCCGAATGCGACGAACACCAGCTTGTCGCCGACCGCGACGCGTCCCTCGTTGACCGCCTCGGCCAGCGCCATCGGAACGGACGCAGCCGAGGTGTTGCCGTAGCGGTCCAGGTTCACGAACATGCGGTCCATCGGCATGTTGAGGCCCTTGGCCACGGACTCGATGATCCGGATATTCGCCTGGTGCGGGACGATGAGATCGATGCTGTCCGGAGAGAAGCCCGCCTTGGCGATGGCGGCGAGCGCGGTGGACGCCAGGGTCCGGGTCGCGAAGCGGTAGGTCTCCTTCCCCTCCATCCGAATCTTGTGCTCGCCGCGCGCGACGGTCTCGGCGGACGGCGGGCTCTTGGAGCCGCCGGCGGGCAGCCAGATCATGTACGCGCCCTGGGGTTCCGTGGTGAGCTCGATGCCCGCCGGCGACGTTGGCTCGTCCGACGCCGAGAGCACGACCGCGCCGGCGCCGTCGCCGAACAGGATGCAGGTCCCCCGGTCCGAGTAGTCGAGGAACCGGGTGAGCAGCTCGGCACCGATCACCAGCACGTGCCTGGCGATCCCCGCCGTGATGTACGCGCTGGCGGTAGCGTAGGCGTAGACGAAGCCGGAGCACGCGGCCATGACGTCGAAGGCCGCCGCCTTCGTGTTGCCGATCGCCTCCTTCACCAGGGCGGCGGTGGACGGCATCCAGTAGTCGGGCGTCAGCGTTGCGAGGATGATGATGTCGATGTCGTCCGGTTGAAGACCGGCAGTGGCGATGGCCCGCAGCCCGGCGACGGCGCCCATCGAGGCCGTGGTCTCGTGCGCGGCGGCGACCCGGCGCTCGCGGATCCCCGTCCGGGTCACGATCCATTCGTCCGACGTGTCGACCATCCGCTCCAGGTCCGCGTTGGTCAGGATCTGGGCGGGTGCATACCGGCCCCAGCCGGTGAGACGGACCGAGGGGTTGGGAGTGGATGTCATGCCGGTTCGACCTCGATCAGCGGCTGCTTCGCCTTCACCAGGGCACCGTTGTCCGCACAGATTCGGACGACGCGCCCGGCAAGATCGCTCTTGATCTCGTTGAACAGCTTCATGGCCTCGATCAGCCCGATGGTCTGACCCACGGCCACGTGGTCGCCGACTGCCAGGTACGGCGTGGCGCCGGGCGACGGGGCTCCGTAGTAGATCCCGGTGAGGGGTGCCTTCACGGACGGGCGGGCCGCGGGCGGCGCGGGTGCGGCACCGGGCGTCGACGGCGTGCCGTCCGTGGCCCCCTGGGTCGAGGACGCCGCCGGGGCCACGTCCGCCGGAGCCGACGCGAGTGCGACCGGCCGCTCGACGGCGGACGGCGCCCGCAGCACGATCGTCGTCCCGCCGGCTGCCAGCTCGAGTTCGCCGAGGTCGGTGCGCTCCAGGACCGCCGTGAGGCGGTCCACGAGCGCGAGCAGGGACCGGTCCGGACCGCTGAGCTCGGCAACGGGACCCGGCGCGTCCGATGCGCCGTCGCCGGATGCGAGCGGGTCCGCGCCGTCCGACGCCCCGTCACCCGGCCCCACGGCGACGCGCTCGATGGGCGACGTCTCGTCGACAGGTCCGGCCTCGAACATCGGCTCCTGCCCGCGCGGCTGGATATCGTCCCCGCGCGGCTGGATATCGTCGCTCATGCGTCCCACCGCCGGAACACGAGGGCGGTGTTCTGGCCGCCGAACCCGAAGGAGTTGGACAGCCCGGTCCGCATCGGCCGCCGCGTGGCCACGTTGGGGGTCAGGTCGAGGCCGGCCGCCAGGTCGTCCGCGTCCTCGAGGTTGATCGTCGGCGGCACGCATCCGTCGCGCAGGGCGAGGACCGTGGCGATCGCCTCGATCGCCCCGGCTGCACCCAGGGTGTGCCCCAGCATCGACTTGTTGGCGGTCACGGCCACGTTCCCGGCGTGGTCGCCGAAGATGGTCCGGATCGCCATCAGCTCCGCCTTGTCGCCTTCGGGCGTGGACGTGGCGTGGGCGTTGAGGTGATCGATCTCTGCGGGCGCCAGGCCGGCCTTCTCGAGCGCCCGCTGGGCGGCCCGGACCGCCCCGATCCCGCCCGGCGCGGGCAGCGTGATGTGCGACGCGTCGGCCGTGGCGCCGTACCCCACCAGCTCCGCCAGCGGCGGCGCACCGCGCGCCTCGGCATGCTCCAGCGCCTCGAGGACGAGGACCCCGCCGCCCTCCCCCGCCACGAAGCCGTCCCGGTTCCGGTCGAAGGGCCGGGATGCGGCGGGCGGGTCGTCGTTGCGGGTGGACAGCGCCTTCATCGACGCGAACCCGCCGAGGATCGCCTCATGGATCCCGGCCTCGACGCCGCCCGCGAGCATCATGTCCGCGTCCCCGCGGCGGATCGTCTCCCAGGCCTCGCCGATCGCGTGACCCCCGGTCGCACACGCCGAGACGGTGGCGAAGCTGGGACCGAGCGCGCCAGCCGCGATGGCGACCTGGCCGGCACCGACATTGGCGATGCCCATCGGGACGAAGAACGGCGAGATCCGGTCTGGGCCCCGCTGGCCCATCAGCAGGACGTTGTCGAACAGGGTGTTGACCCCACCCAGGCCGGACCCGATGACGACGCCCGTGCGGGCGGCGAGGCTGCCGTCGAGGCGTCCGGGAAGCCCGGCATCGTCCATCGCCTGGCGCGCGCAGACCAGCGCGAACTGGATGTACCGGTCCGTGCGGCGCATCTCCTTGCGGTCCAGGATGCCCGATGGATCGAAGTCCTTGACCTCCGCCGCGATCTGCGAGTCGAGCCGGGACGGGTCGAACAGGCTGACGCGGTCGATCCCCGACCGCCCGGCGACGAGCCCGGCCCACGTCGACGCGACGTCGTTGCCGACGGCCGAAAGCGCGCCCATCCCGGTCACGACGACCCGGCGTGGTCGATCGGGCCAGGCCCAGGTCATCGCACCAGCTTCCCGGTGCGGACGGTCGCGGCACGGTAGACGTCGCCCGGAAGGCCACGCTCCGAGATCGCGTTGGCAACGGCCATCGCGTCGAACTCGGTGCGCCGGATCTCGGCGACGACATCGCCGTCGTCGATGGTCACCAGGGCCCACGACGCGGTCGGGTCGCCGTCGAACACGTAGCCTGCGCTGCCGCCGTTGACGATCACCTTCCAGCCGAGGTCGCGGATCTCGGGCAGGTGGGTGTGGCCGACGCAGATGACACGCGCGTCGGTGGCCGACGCGCGCTCGTAGATCACGTTGGCGTCCAGGGCCTGGTCGAGGCCGCGTGTCTGCGAGCCGGGTGACGCGTGGACGACCAGGACGAGGGTGTCGTCGTCCGCACGCAGGCGGCGCTCGGACGGCAGGCGGCGCAGCCAGTCCAGCTGTTCGTCGGACAGCTCGTCGTGCGTCCACTCGGCGGCGATGCGGATGCCGTCCGGGACGCCCTCCGAGTACTGCGGGTAGGCGGCGCCGTAGTCGAAGTCGGCGACGGCGATGTCCGTGTTGCCCGAGACGATCAGCGCACCCTCGCCCTCGAGAGCCCGCAGCGCGTCGATGACCCCGCCCGGCTGCGGACCGTTGAGCGCGTGGTCGCCGGCAACGAGGATCGCGTCCGGCTTCTCCGCCCGGATCGCCGCCAGCGTCGCCTCCAGCGCGACGAGGTTGCCGTGGACGTCGGACAGGACCGCGAGCCGGGTCATCGGAGGACCCCGGCCGGCGGGATGATGAAGCTGAGCAGACCCTCGCAGGCCACCTCGCCGTCCACGCTCGCGACGCCGCGACCCTTGCCGAAGCGGCTGCCGAGCTTCTCCATGGTGACCTCGAGCCGGAGGACGTCGCCCGGCACGACGACCCGCTTGAACCGGACCCCGTCGATCCCGGCGAACAGCCCGATGCGGTCACCGAAGCCGGGCTGCTTCGCGACGTAGATGCCCATCGTCTGGGCCAGCGCCTCGACCTGGAGGACGCCCGGCATGACCGGCAGACCCGGGAAGTGGCCCTGGAAGAACCATTCAGTGGCGGTCACGGCCTTGATGCCCACGATGCGCTTCGCGGTCGGGTCGTAGTCCACGATCCGGTCCACGAGCAGGAACGGCCATCGGTGCGGAAGAAGGCCCTCGATCTCCCGCGTCGTGTGCACGACGCCGCCTCGGGCGGCCGCGGCGGGATCGGTGGCGGTGGCGAGCGTGGGATCGGCGTCGGTCACAGGCGGCTCCAGGCGGGGGTCGGATGAGTGTGGCGCACGCCGCGGGCGGCGAGCGCGTGGGTCGATGCAGGGCTGCAGGCGCGCATCAGGATCGCTCCGCTCCGGCGAGGAACGCCGCGCTGCCGATCCGGTCGAGCATGCTGGTGGTGAAGCGGCCCTCGAGGAACGGCTCCGAGACGAGCAGCGCACGGTGGATCTGGGCATTGGTGACGACGCCCTCCACGACGAGCTCGCTGAGGGCCGCCCGGCCCCGGGCGATGGCGTCGTCGCGGGTCTGGCCCCAGACCACGAGCTTGCCCAGCAGGGAGTCGTAGAACGGCGGCACCTCGTAGCCGGCGTAGGCGTGGGAGTCGAAGCGGACGCCGGGTCCGCCCGGGGCGTTGAAGCGCTCGATGGTCCCGGCGCCCGGCCGGAAGTCATGCTCGGGATCCTCGGCGTTGATCCGGAACTCGATCGCGTGGCCACGCTGCGGGACGTCGGCCTGGGTGAACCCGAGCGGCTCACCGGACGCGATGCGGATCTGGGTCGCGACCATGTCGATCCCGGTCAGCATCTCGGTCACCGGGTGCTCCACCTGGATCCGGCAGTTGATCTCGATGAAGTACGCGTTGCCGTCGCCGTCGACGAGGAACTCGAGCGTGCCCACGTTCTCGTAGCCGGCCGCGACCACGGCCTTGATCGCCCGCTCCGCCAGCTCCTGCCGGCCGGCCGGGGACATCGCCGGCGACGGCGACTCCTCGAGGATCTTCTGGTGCCGGCGCTGGACGGAGCAGTCCCGCTCCCACATGTGGACCCCGTTCCCGAACCGGTCCACGGCGACCTGGATCTCGACGTGCCGGTTGTCCTCGAGCCAGCGCTCGAGGTACAGGGCGTCGTCGCCGAACGCAGCCTTCGCCTCGGAGCGGCAGATGGGCAGCACCGCCGCGAGCTCACGCGGCGAGCGGACCATCCGCATGCCCTTGCCGCCACCACCCGCGGACGGCTTGAGCAGCACCGGATACCCGATGCGGTCCGCCTCCTCGAGCGCGTGTGCCTCGTCGCCGATGAGCCCGGAGCCGGGGATCGTCGGCAGGCCGTGGGCCCCGAGCAGGCGGCGCGTCTCCTCCTTCGAGGCGAACCGCTCGAGGACGTCAGCCGGCGGGCCGATGAACGTCAGGTCGTGGGCGCGGACGGCGTCCGCGAAGGCGTCGTCCTCGCTCAGGAAGCCGTAGCCCGGGTGGACGGCGTCACAACCGGTGACCATGGCCGCCGAGATGAGCGCCGGCGCCGACAGGTACGAGCGCCGCGCGTCGGCGGGGCCGATGCAGATGGCCTCGTCGGCCAGCTGCGCCGGGAGGGAGTCCCGGTCCGCCTCGGAGTAGGCCACGACGGCCTCGATGCCCAGCGTTCGGCAGGCACGCAGGACGCGGAGGGCGATCTCGCCCCGGTTCGCGATCAGGATGCGGTTGACCACGGGTCAGCCCTCCCCGGTCGTGGTGGAGGGCCCGGGTGCGCGGTCGTCATCGGTCTCGACCACGGCGATCGGCTCGCCATACTCGACGGCCTCGCCGCCCTGGACGAGGATGTCGACCAGGGTCCCGTCCGCGGGTGCGACGACGTCCTGCGGGATGCCCAGCAGGTCGACGATGCCCACCCGGTCGCCCGCGCGGACCCGCGTCCCGAGCGAGGCCGGGGCCCGGAACACGCCCACGGCCGGTGACGTCGCGATCAGGCGCCGGTCGACCGGGTCATCGGTTGCGACGGCCGTCTCGCGGGCGGCCGGCCGGCCGTCGCGCTCGGGTGCATGGCCCGCGTGCCGGGAACGATCCGCTCGCCGCCCGGTCGAAGCCGGCGTGACGCCCGGGACCGACCGGCGCAGGCGGATGCTCCAGTCGCCCTCCCGCACCTCGAGCTCGCCCAAACCGCTGGCGTTGAGCTTGACGATGAGGGCCGGGACGAGCGTCTCCGACAGGCGCATGAGGCTGGCGTGGTCGGTGGCGCGCCTGGCCGCGGTGCGCTCGGCGGGGCGTTGCTGGTCGCGCATCGGCTAGACGTCCTCGCGGGCTGGTGGCTCGTCGCGCCGTCCGACCGGGAGCGGCGCGGGGATGGCGCGCTGGCCGGCCTCGATGATCCCCCGGATTCGATCCGCGAGACCACTCCGCGGCGGGATGGGGGGCGCGGGTGCCGGGCCGGCGAGCTCGGCGTACGCGCCGAGGGAACGGTACCGGTGATAGCGCCGTTCGACCAGCTCGTCCACGGGGATCGCGCTCAGACGGTCCAGCTGCTCGAGGATGGCGATCTTCAACCGCCGGGCGGTCTCTGCCGGATCGGCGTGGGCGCCATCACCCGGCTCCGGGATCACGATGTCGATGACCCCCAGCGCCTGCTGGTCGACCGCGCTCATCTTCATCGCCAGGGCCGCCGCCGGCGCCTCCTCCGTCGTCCGCCACAGGATGCTGGCACAGCCCTCGGGGGAGATGACGGCGTAGACGGCATTCTCGAGCGCCAGCACCACGTCGCCCACCGCGATCGCGAGCGCGCCGCCCGATCCGCCCTCGCCGGTGATGATGGTCACGATCGGCGTCCGCAGCCGGGTCATGAGGCCCACGGACCGGGCAATCGCCTCGGCGATCCCGCGCTCCTCCGACTCGGGACCGGGATGGGCGCCGGGCACGTCCACGAAGGTGACGACCGGCAGCCCGCAGCGCTCCGCGAGCTCCATCACGCGCATCGCCTTGCGGTAGCCCTCCGGATGCGGCATGCCGAAGTTGCGCCGGACGTTCTCCTCGGTATCGGCGCCCTTCTGCTGGCCGATCACGACCATGCGGCGACCCTCGATGCGGGCGAAGCCGGCCACGATCGCCTCGTCGTCGCCGAACGTCCGGTCGCCATGGAGCTCGACGAACTCGTCGGCGATGATCGCGAGGATCTCGTTGATCCTGGGGCGTCGAAGGTTGCGGGCGAGCTGAACCCGGGCCCACACGGCTGCCTTCGGATCGAGGGGTGCCGCGTCGTCCGTTTCGGGGCGGTCATCGGCCTCGCGGCTGTCGCGTCCCCAGCCGAGGATCCGGTCAACCACGAGCTGCCTCCCGCGGGCCCGGCACCAGGAAGCGCAACAGCTGCGCCAGCTCGCGGCGCAGGTCACCGCGCTGGACCACCCGATCGAGGAACCCGTGGCGGTAGAGGAACTCCGAGCGCTGGAAGCCGGGCGGCAGCTCCTGGCCGATCGTGCCGGCCCCGACGCGGGCGCCCGCAAACCCGATCAGGGCATTCGGCTCGGCGACGTTCACGTCACCCATCGCGGCGTACGAGGCGAACACGCCGCCGGTCGTGGGATCCGAGAGCACCGAGATGAACGGGACGTGAGCCGCGCGCAACCGCTCCAGGGCGGCCATCGTCTTGGCCAGCTGCATCAGGGCGAGGGTCCCCTCCTGCATCCGCGCACCGCCCGACGCCGACACGATGACCAGCGGCAACCGCTCCGCGAGCGCCGCCTCCGCGGCCCGCGCCACCTTCTCGCCCACCACGGCCCCCATCGAGCCACCCATGAACCCGAAGTCCATGACGACGATGGCGACCCGCTGGCCCTCGATGCGGCCCATGCCCCACAGCGCCGCGTCGCGGAGACCGGTCGCCAGCTGCGCGGCCGCGACGCGGTCCGGGTAGGCCTTCTGGTCCACGAACCCCAGCGGATCCTCGCTCACCAGCCCGGCATCACGCTCCTCGAACGTTCCCTCGTCGAGCAGCTGCGCGAGTCGTGCGCCGGCCGGGAGGCGGAAGTGGTGTCCGCACGACGGGCACACGCTCATCGCCTTCTCGAGCTGCTTGTTGAACAGCTGCTCCTCGCACGACGGGCAGCGCGTCCACAGCTTCTCCGGGTAGGTCTCGCGCCGCGACCGGAAGGAGGGGAACTTCACGGGCATCAGGCCGGCCCGCCGATCTCGCCACCCGTGAGGGCCGCGGGCGACACGCGACCGATGGCGACGACGCGGGCGGCGCGCCGGACATGGGCGGCCCGCGCGACTCGACCGATCGCGGTCTCGGGCAGGCCAACGACGGGCCGGCTGGCGCGCCAGGCGACCCAGGCCACGCCCACCAGCGAGATGGCCGCCGAGGTGATGGCGCCGCCGACGATCAGCGGTCGGCGCCCGGCCCCGAGCCGCGTCTCGACGTCGATCGCCGGTGTGGCGGCCGGATCCAGCTCGCCGGCGAGGATCGCGCCCAGCAGCGGATCCCGATCCTCGGACGGGGTCTCCGGCCGCGGGAACGGGATCACGGCGCCGGCACCGTCCGATCCGGCGGCCCGCGCCTGCGCCTGGACCGCTGCGAGCGCGGCGAGGCGCGCGGCGAGGCGGTCCTCGAAGCGGAACGAGGGGTGCAGACGAACGAGGGCGCGCCGCAGGACCCGTGCGGCCTCGCGCATCTCGGGGGCCACGGCCGCATCGGCGGGCGCGTCGTCCGCGCCGCGGTCCGCCGCGGAGAGAAGGGCGTCCAGGTACCGGTCGGCGACCAGGGCGTCCACCTCGGCGCGGTCCCGGTGCGCGCTGCCCGCGACGCTCATCGGCGACGCCCGGGGCCGCGACCGGCCGGCCGGTCGCTCCCCAGCTCGCGGGCGACGGCCCCCAGCGCGCGATGGATCAGCACCCGGACCGCGCCCTCGGACCGGTCGAGCACGGCGGCGATCTCGGCGGTGCTCATCTCGTCCACGAACCGCAGCAGGAGCGCCCGCCGCCGATCGTCCGGCAGCATCCGGACTGCGCGCAGGGCCTCGCCGGCCTCCTCGCGGGCAGCCGCCTGGCCCTCGATGTCCACCGGATCCGCGATCGCGAGGCCGGCGCCGAGCGCCACGTCCAGCGACGCCGCCGGCCGGCGCTGCCGGGCCCGTCGCTCGTTGGCAATCACGTTGCGGGCAATCCGGAACAGCCAGACCCGGAACGTGGACGCCTCGGGACCGTCCTCCGGACGAGCCTGCTCCCGGAAGCGGGGCAGCGCCGCCAGCGCGCGCAGGAACGTCCGCTCGGTCGCGTCCTCCGCGGCATGGTGATCGGCAAGCTCGTAGAGCGCAAAGGCGTACACGCGGGCGAGGTACTTCCGGTACAGGGCGTCGAACTGGGCGGGATCGCGACGGGCCGCCTCGACGAGGGGGCGATCCCGATCGAGCGGGACGACGCTTCCGCGCGTCGCCCGCTGCCGTGTTCCAAACACCGCCGGTGCCATCGCGTTACACCTGCCCCGCGGCCAGCCGGACGCGAACGACCTCGCCGGCGTGCACCAGGCGTTCGCCCGACGGCGCCGCCGGGTCCTCGACGACGAGCGCACCCGTCGGGGCGTCCACGCCCAGCGCCCGGACGGCTCGCTCGTCGTGTGTGTCGCGCGGACCGCCGCTGGTGCCTGCGCCGTCGAGCGTCACCAGCCGCCCGGTCGTGGCCTGGCGCTCGGCCCAGGCAGCGACATCGAAGAAGCCTGCCCGGAGAGCCTCGATCCGCCCGTCGAGATGGTCGGTGAATGCGTCGAGCAGGGCGCCGGGCTCGATCGGCCGTCCGGCCGAGGCCTCGCGGAGGCTGGTCATCGATGCGGCCAGGTCGGCGGGAAAGTCGCGCTCGGCCCAGTCCGCGTTCACACCGATCCCGATCACCACCCGCGGGTCATCGGTCCCCAGGCCCTCGCTCTCGCCCAGCACGCCGGCGAGCTTGCGCAGGACCACGGGTCCCGACAGCCGGGCGGCCGCGGCCTGCGGGCTGAGCTCCCCCGTCAGCAGGGCTCTCGGTCCGCTCGTCTCGATCACGAGGTCGTTGGGCCACTTGAACAGGATCGAGCCCACCGGAAGGCCGGCGACGTCCTCGGCCGCGTCACACATCGCGAGGGCGACGGATGCCGCAAGCCTCCAGGCCCGATCCGCGGCGAGCCACGTCGGGCGGAAGCCCAGCGACGCCAGCAATGCCGCACCGGGCGGCGCCGCCCATGTCCGGCCGTGCCGGCCACGACCCGCCGTCTGCTCGTCGGCGACCGCGACACAGACCTCGGGCGTCCCATCGGCGAGCCAGCCCCGGACGACGTCGTTGGTCGAGCCGACCGTGGAGAACCTCTCGACGCGGCTCAGGAGCATCGCGGCACCGGGCCGGATCACGCGGCCGTCAGCCGGCGGCGGCGCCGGCCGCCTCGACGGTCTCGGGTTGTGCCAGCTCGAACGCGGCGTGGAGGGCGCGCACGGCCTCCTCCACCCGATCCTCGGCGATGATCGTCGTGATCCGGATCTCGGACGTGGAGATCATCTCGATGTTGATCCCGGCATCGGCCAGGGTCCCGAACATCCGCGCGGCATAGCCGGGCGCGTTCTGGATCCCGGCCCCGACGATCGAGACCTTGGCCACCGACGAGTCCGTCGTCATGTCGCGGAAGCCGAGGTCCCGGATCAGCGGCTCCAGCAGCCGCTTGGCCTTTGCCAGCTCCACGCGCGGAATGGTGAACGAAAGATCCGTGGCACCGCCGTGGCCGACGTTCTGGACGATCATGTCGACGTTGATTCCCGCATCCGCCAGCGGGCCGAAGACGCTGCGCGCGACACCGGGCCGGTCCGGCACCTCCACGAGCGTGATCTTGGCGACGTTCCGGTCGTGGGCGAGCCCCCGCACCTTGTTCCGCTGCTCCACGAGGGGATCCTCCCTGATCTGCGTTCCGGGGGCGTCCTCGAACGAGCTGAGGACCTCGATGACGACGTTGTTGACCCAGCCCAGCTCCACGGCGCGCACCTGCATGACCTGGGCGCCCTGGTTGGCGAGCTCCATCATCTCCTCGTAGCCGATGATGGGCAGCTGGCGCGCGTCCGGCTCGAGCCGCGGGTCCGCGGTGTAGATGCCCCTCACGTCCGTGAAGATCTGGCAACGGTCGGCCTCCAGCTGGGCCGCCAGGGCGACCGCCGTGGTGTCCGAGCCGCCGCGCCCGAGTGTGGTGATCTCCGCGGCGTGGACATCGCTTGCCCCGGCGGCGAGGGCCAGGGCCTCGAGGGGGGCGGTGCTCATCCCCTGGAAGCCGGCCACGATCACGATCTTGCCGGCGGCCAGCTCCGCGCGGACGCGGCGCGGGTCGATGCCGGCAATGCGGGCACGGCCGTAGCGGCCGTCCGTCGTGATGCCTGCCTGCGGTCCCGTGAGGCTGATCGCCGGGACGCCCATCGCCTGGAGAGCCATCGACATGAGGGTGGCGCTCTGGTGCTCACCGGTGGCGAGCAGGACGTCCAGCTCGCGCGGATCCGGATCGTCGGTGATCGCTGCGGCCAGGGCGAGCAGCTCATCGGTCGTGTCGCCCATGGCGGACACGATGACGACGAGCTGTGAGCCATTCGCACGCTCGCGGACGATGCGCCGCGCAACGCGCTTGATGCGCTCCGCGCCCGCGACGGACGAGCCGCCGAACTTCATGACGACGAGGGGACCGGGCATGGCCGCATTCTAGCGGAGGCCCGATGCGCACCCGTCAGGGAGGGGCCGGGCCCCGTCGTGGGACGGATCGTGCGGATCGCGCGACAATCGGGCCCCACCTGCCCGCCCCCTGGGAGACCTCCGATGTGCTTCGACCATGATTCCCGGCCCCCGATCACGCCCATCGCCGGCGGTGCGCTCGATTCCCGGGAGGTGGAGCTCGAGGCGGCGGACGGCAACCGGTTTGCCGCATTCCTGGCCCGCGCGGCCGAGCCGACGGGGGCCGGCATCGTCATCCTGCCCGACGTCCGCGGGCTCCACACGTACTACCACGAGCTCGCGCTGCGGTTCGCGGAGAACGGCGTGGACGCGATCGCGATCGACTACTTCGGGCGGAGCGCCGGCATCGGTGACCGGGGGCAGGGCTTCGACTACCAGCCGCACGTCGCGGCGACCACGTACGAGGGCCTGCGGGCCGACACGACCGCGGCGGCCGCGTATCTCCGTGCCGAGACAGGCGTCGCCAGCCTGTTCACGGTGGGCTTCTGCATGGGTGGACGGATGTCGTTCCTCAGCGCCGGCTACGGCCTCGGCCTCTCGGGGGTGATCGGGTTCTACGGCTGGCCGACCGGCGCATCCCGCGGGACCCCGGCTCCGGCGGATGTTGCGGACACCCTCCAGGGCCCCATCCTCGGGATCTTCGGCGGCGCGGACCAGGGCATCGGCACCGAGCCGGTCGCGGCCTTCGAGCAGGCCCTGCGCGCCGCCGGCGTGGAGAATCGGATCATCACCTACCCCGGTGCCCCGCACAGCTTCTTCGATCGCAAGGCCGACGAGTTCGCGGAGGCGTCCGCCGCTGCCTGGGACGAGGTCCTCGGGTTCATCGCGAACCACCGGCGCGCAGCGGCCTGACGATGGGTTTCCTGCGTCGGTTCCGCGGCGGCGATGCGGATCCCGACCCGGCCTCCGGATCGCCCGGGGCCGGCGGCGATGCCGGCGACGCGACGTCCGTGGACGACGCGACGTCCGTTGACGACGAGGCCGCCCGCGACCGGGAGCTGATGCGCGAGGAGGCCGAGAGGCTGCAGAACGAGCTGCTGCAGCGCCAGCTGCGCTACGCCGACCGCTCGTGGACCCCGCCGGACCAGGGAGGGCCCCAACGCTCCGGTGAGACCGGGTCGGAGGACGACGGCTGAGGACGACGCCTGGAAAAGGCGGGCCGGCGATCGAGCAGGTCCGGCTAGCGCTTGAGGACCGCCCAGGCGAGCAGCACCGCCGC
The DNA here is from genome assembly GCA_963849495.1 of uncultured Chloroflexia bacterium. GTDB lineage: Bacteria > Chloroflexota > Limnocylindria > Limnocylindrales > CSP1-4 > CAIXZV01. The sequence continues at coordinate 14,265 of CAWKHN010000023.1, forward strand.
CGCAATCCCGATCACCGGCAGCGCGCCCGCCGGCAGCGCAGAGCCCAACGCCGACACCATCCCGTCGAGCGCCGCGCCGATCGCGTGGATGGACCCGCCCACCAGCCCTGAGATGCCGTCGCCGATCGAGCGCGAGAGGCCGTCCATCGGCTGAGTGTGGCGGCTCGCGTCAAGGCGAACCGCGTCTGCATCGCCGGCACCCGTTGACGGCAGGCAGAATCCGGTCGAGTGAGTGGCCGAGTGGCCTCCCGCGACGCGCCGCGGGCGCGTACGCTGGACGCAAATTCCACCACGGAGAGGGGCATGAAGGAACGGCTCATCGGCGACGACCAGCTGCTGGTCACCGCCGACACCACCATCGGCGATGCGCTGTGGGACTGGGTCGCGGCGGATGCGGCACGCCGGGCCCCGGATGGCTGGCGGATCGTCAACATCGGCGCCGTCGGCACGCAGTTCGGCGGCGGCGTGGCAATGGGCGTGACCACCGGCGTCGGGTACATGACCGGGGTCGCGCTCTGGATCGTGTACCGCCGGTGAGCGATCCGCTGCCGCCGGCTCCGGCCGGAGACACATCGGCCGCGGCCGGGAGCACATCGGCCGCGGCTCGGGCCAGGCCCCCCAGCGACCGGACCCGCGCCCGCCGGAAGCCGGACCGCGGGCATTACGAGCGGGAGACGATCGACGCGATCATCGACGCCGCGATCGTGGGCCACGTCGGCTGGGTCCTCGACGGCCAGCCGTTCGTGACACCGACGTCGGTCTGGCGCCAGGGCGACCGGCTGTACTGGCACGGGTCCAGCGCAAGCCGCGCGCTCCGGTCGGCCGACGGCCGGCCCGTGTGCGTCACCGTGACCCACCTCGACGGCCTCGTCCTCGCACGGTCGGGGTTCAACCACTCGGTCAACTACCGGTCCGTGATGGCGCTCGGCACGGCTCACCTCGTGACCGACGACGCCGAGGCGGACGCAGCGCTCGAAGCCTTCGTCGAGCACCTGTACCCGGGCCGCTGGGCCACGCTGCGGCCGATGACGGCCAAGGAGCGCAAGGCCACCAGCGTGATGTGGATGGACCTGTCCGAGGCATCGGCGAAGATCCGCGACGACGCCAGCCACGACGACCCGGGCGACGAGACCTGGCCGACGTGGGCCGGCGTGATCCCGGTGCGCGAGGTCCAGGGGGCGCCGGAGCCCGACGCGTTCGTGCCGGCCGGAATGCCGCCGCAGCAGGTCCGCCTGCCGGGCTGACCCGGGACCACCGGGGCCAGGCGCCAACGGGTCAGCCGGCCACGACCTCCGGGCCGTGGTTGCGCGGCGCGACGATCGCGGTGCGCGCCGCGAGCCTGCAGGCGGCGGCCTCGTCCCGCAGCGCAGCCTCGACCGCGTCGGTCGCCACGCCGGGAGCGACGAACGCGAGAACCGTCGAGCCCGCACCGGACAGGAAGGCGCCGAGCGCACCGGCCTCCCGCGCCGCGCCGGTCAGCCGCGGCAGCTCCGGGAACGGCACCGACCGGTACGGCTCGTGCAGCCTGTCGACGGTCAGGTCCGCGAGCAGCCCGAACCGCCCGCTCGCGATGCCGGCGACGCCGATCGCCACGCGCCCGAGGTTCTCGATCGCATGCCGCAGCGGGACCTCGGCCGGGAGGACGCGGCGCATGTCCTCCGTGGACAGCCGGCGATCCGGGATGAGCAGCACGCAGCGCAGGCCGTCCGGAGCGTCGAAGCGGATGGCCTCGACCCGCTCCGCGAGGTGCGCCGAGACCACGAAGCCGCCGAGCAGGACGGCAGCGGCGTTGTCCGGGTGTGTCTCGATCGTGGTGGCGATCTGGAGCAGCGCCTCCGCCGGCAGCGCGCCGCCCGAGTCCGTGTCCCGCGATCCCGCGTCGCCCGCAAGCGCGTTGCCGGCCAGCACGTTGCCCGCGACGACCCCACCGACCGTCGCGGCGGCCGAGGACCCGAGCCCGCGCGAGAGCGGGATCCGGTTGTGCATCTCGATGCGCCAGCCGAGCCACGCCGGCCGGGGACCCAGGACGGCCTCGAGCGCCCCCTCGAGCCCGGCGACGAACCGGTTCTCCCGGGTCGGCGGCAGCTCGCCCTCACCCTCGCCCGCGACCAGGAGCTCGATCGTGCCATCGCCCTCGATCGCCTCGACCAGGACCCGGTTCGTCAGCTCCAGCGCCAGCCCCAGGCAGTCGTATCCCGCCCCGAGGTTCGCGGACGAGGCGGGGACGTCGATCGTCAGCCGCCGTCCGACGAGCGGCGCGTACGCGTCGGCCGGGCGATCGGTCACCCGACGCCCCAGCCCAGTGCGCGGCTTACGCCGGCGACCGTCGGCTCCGACTCCACGACCTCGACCGTCAGGCTCGCCTCGGCCGTGGTCGGGTCCTTGAGACCGTTGCCGGTCAGGACGCACACGACGAGCGCGTCCGGGTCCAGCTCGCCGGTACGGGCCGCCTGGGTCACGCCCGCCACGGACGCGGCGGACGAGGGCTCGCAGAACACGCCCTCCAGCCGGGCCAGCGCCGTGTAGGCCGCGAGGATCTGGTCATCGGTGACGGCGTCGATGCGGCCGCCGGAGTGGTCGCGGGCATCCGTCGCCAGGGTCCACGACGCCGGGTTGCCGATGCGGATCGCGGTCGCGACGGTCTCGGGGTGCTCGATGGGGTGACCGGCGACCAGCGGCGCCGCGCCGGCCGCCTGGAAGCCCCACATCGCAGGCGTCGTCGTCGAGCGCCCGGCGTCACGGTACTCGCGGAACCCGCGCCAGTAGGCGCTGATGTTGCCCGCGTTGCCGACCGGGATGGCGAGGACATCGGGAGCCCGGCCCAGGTCGTCCACGACCTCGAACGCGGCCGTCTTCTGGCCCTCGAGCCGGTACGGGTTGACCGAGTTCACCAGCGTGATCGGGTGGTCGTCCTGCTCCGAGAGCGCACGCACGACCCGCAGCGCCTCGTCGAAGTTGCCGCGCACGGCGATGACGCGGGCGCCGAACACGAGCGCCTGGAGCAGCTTGCCGACGGCGATCTTGCCGGCCGGGAGCACGACGACGCACTCGAGGCCGGCGGCCGCTGCGTACGCTGCGGCGGACGCCGAGGTGTTGCCGGTCGAGGCGCAGATGACGCTCCGGGCGCCCGCCTCGAGCGCCTTGGCGACCGCCATCACCATGCCCCGGTCCTTGAAGCTGCCGCTGGGGTTCTGGCCCTCGATCTTGAGATGCAGGTTGCGCAGCCCCAGCGACTCGCCCAGGCGGCGGGCATGCACCAGCGGCGTCGCCCCCTCCCCGAGAGACACGACGGGGGTCGCATCGGTCACGGGCAGGAACGCGCGGTATCGCTCGACGAGGTGGGGGCGGGCGGCAGGCGGGCGGTTCGTCATCGCCATCGGCGTCAGTCGGCCACCGGGTAGCAGGCGCCGGACGGCGCGGCGACGCATTCCGCGGCAATCGGTCGGACGGGGATCCCGGATCGCCCGGTCGCGGCCGGCGACCCGGCCCACGTGGACCCGAGGTTGCGCGCGATCGCGATGAGGTCCCCGAGGACGGCGGATGCGGTGGCGGCTCCGCCGGCTCCCGGCCCCTCGAACGCGACCCGGCCGACCGGGCTCGCATCCACTTCGATCCTGTTGAGCACGCCGTCGCAGCGCCCGAACGGCGAGCCGGCCGGGACCGCCGACGGCACGACATCTGCCTCGATCGCCCCATCCTCCGCGAGGCGGGCCGTCGCCAGCAGCCGCGCGATGCGGCCCTGGTCGCCCAGCGCGGCGACGTCCTCCGCCGTGACCCCGGTGATCCCGGGCCGCCCCGCAGCGCCCGAGGTCGTGCCGGGCCGGTTGCCCACCGCGTCCGGGTCGATCCAGGCGCCGAACGCGAGACGGGCCAGGATCACCAGCTTGTTGACGGCGTCCAGGCCCTCGACGTCGGCCGTCGGGTCCGCCTCCGCATAGCCGCGTGCCTGGGCGTCCGCGAGCACCTCCGGGTAGCTCCGGCCCTCGCGCGCCATCGCCGTGAGGATGAAGTTGGTCGTCCCGTTGACGATCCCCCGCACGCGCGCCACACGGTTCGCGGCCAGATCCAGCGCCAGCGGGCCGAGCACGGGGATGCCGCCGCCGACCGCCGCCTCGAACCGCAGCGGCGCCCCGGATTCCCGGGACGCCTGCTCCAGCTCCGGGCCGTGATGCGCCACCAGGTGCTTGTTCGCGGTCACGACGGGACGCCCGTTGGCGAGAGCCGCCCGGACGAGCGTGCGGGCCGGCTCCGTGCCGCCCATCAGCTCCACGATGACGTCGATCCCGGCGCTCGCGACGAGGTGGGCCGGCGCGTCGGTAAGGAGGGCCTCCGGGATCCCCGCAGCGATCGCGCGGGGAACGTCGCGCACGGCCACGCCGGCCAGCACCAGCGGCGCGCCGTCCACCGGGGAGAGGCGTGTCGACCGTTCGAGGAACGCGCGCACCACCTCGCGACCGACCGTCCCGGCGCCGAGCACGCCGACGCGCAGCGGGGCGATGCTCATCGCACGTTCGCCATGCCGGCGGTCGGGCGGACCGGGGAGAGGACGGGCCTGGGCACGGAGGGATGGTAGCGCCCGCCACGGTGCCGGGGCGCTCGAGCCCGTGCCCGTGCCCTCGGAGCGGCGCAGCGCTCCGCTACACTCCGGCCCAATGAACGTCGACCTTGCCCCCCTGCCCGCGCCCACCACCGCGGCCGCTCCCCGGCCGCGCATCTTCTCCGGCATCCAGCCGTCCGGGATCGTCCACCTGGGCAACGACCTGGGCGCCATCCGGAACTACGTGATGCTCCAGTGGGAGTACGAGGCGATCTACTGCATCGTCGACTACCACGCCCTCACGAGCACCCACGACGCGGAGCTCATGCGGCGCCGCACGCGCGAGATGGCCGCCAGCCTGCTCGCCCTCGGCCTTGACCCGGACCGCTGCACGCTGTTCGTCCAGAGCCACCGGCCCGAGGTCACCGAGCTCGCCTGGCTGCTCATGACGGTGACGCCGGTCAGCTGGCTGGAGCGGACCCCGACCTACAAGGAGAAGCGGCAGAACCAGCCCGATGACGTCAACCACGGCCTGCTCACCTACCCGGCCCTGATGGCGGCCGACATCATCCTGTACAAGGCGACTGTCGTCCCGGTCGGCAAGGACCAGGCCGCCCACCTCGAGCTGACTCGCGAGATCGTGCGCGCGTTCAACAACCGCTACGGCGCCACCTTTCCGGAGCCGCAGGCCGTCCACACGGAGGCACCCGTCGTCCTCGGCACGGACGGCGTGAAGAAGATGAGCAAGTCGGTCGGGAACACGATCGACATCTTCGCCGACGAGGCGACGGTCAGGCGCCAGGTCATGTCGATGGTCACGGACACGAAGCGGATCCTCCGCACCGATCCCGGCCGGCCCGAGGTGTGCAACGTCTGTCAGCTCCACCGGTTCTTCGGCGACGATTACGAGGAGGTCTGGGACGGCGAGCGGACCGCGCGGACGGGCTGCGTGGACACGAAGAAGCTGCTCGCCGAGCGCATCGTCCGCACCTACGCGGACGCCCGCGAGCACTACCTGGAGCTCATGGCCAGCCCGGCCGAGGTCGATGGGATCCTCGAGGGCGGCGCGGACCGACTGCGCCCGCTGGCCGAGGCCACGATGGCCGAGGTCCGCGAGAAGATGGGCCTGCGGTGAAGCAGCCCGGGCGGCGCTGACATGGCGGGCCGCGTCGAGGCGATCCGGATCTCCGCGTCGGCGGGCGCGCCGATGGAGACGGTGTGGCGGGTCGCCGCCCACGCCGGCGGCGGGCTGGAGGGCGACCGCTACCACGCGGGCAGCGGCACCTTCTCCGATCGGCCGGGCTCCGGCCGGGGGCTGACGCTGGTCGCGGCCGAGTCGCTCGAGCGCGCCAACAAGGAGCACCCGGCGCTCGACATCGCGCCCGTGGACACGCGCCGCAACGTGACCGTGCGCGGCGTCGATCTCGATGCGTTGATCGGACGCGAGTTCCTGATCGGCAGCCTGCGCTGCCGCGGCGTCCGGCTCGCCGAGCCGTGCGCCTACCTCGAGGGCCTCGTCGGCCGGCCCCTCCTCGCCGAGCTGGCCCACCGCGCCGGGCTGCGGGCCGACATCCTCGAGGACGGGGAGATCGCGGTCGGCGACGAGGTGACTCCCGCCTGATCCGGGGCCGTCATCGGGAGTTCCACGCGAACGGCCGCCCATCGGACGACCGTGGCGCCAACCATGACGCGGACCGCCCGCAGCGTGCAGCCCCGTCGCAACGGGCTTCCGGTGGCGACCCGGGCGTCGTAGGCTGACGCCATGCCCATCGAGCTGACCGATCGCCAGCGGCGCCTCGTCGACGCCGTCCTGATCCTTGCGGTCATCGCGCTCGGTTTCATCGTGCTCGGGGACGTGGCCGGCGTGCTGTACACGTTCGGCGACATCGTGCTGATGTTCTTCCTCGCCTGGCTGCTGTCGTTCTCGCTGATGCCCCTGATCAACGGCGTCGCACGGCTGATCCCGAAGATGCCCCAGGTCGCGGCCGTCGTCCTGGTCTACGTCGCGATCGTGGTCCTGCTGCTCGCCGCCATCGTGCAGGCGTCCGCCAGCCTTGCGGCCTCGATCGGCCAGTTCATCCGCGACGCACCGCAGTTCCAGGACCAGCTGGCCAACTCACTCGCCGAGCTCCAGGCCCGCCTGGCCGGGCTGGGCTTCCAGGTGGATCTCGTGCGCCAGGCGCCTGTCATCGTCGACAACCTGCAGGGCTGGGCGGGCGAGCTCGTGGGGCCCCTCCAGTCGCTCGCGTTCGCCAGCATCGGCGTGTTCGGCAACATCCTGATCCTGGTGATCCTGTCGGTCTATATCGCGGTGGACCGCGACGCCATCGTCGCCTTCCTGTACCGGGTGGTCCCGCCCGGCCTTGCGACGGAGGCGCGGCTGCTCCAGACGAGCGTCTCGCGGTCCTTCGGCGGGTTCCTCCGGGGCCAGGTGATCATGGGCGTGGTCTTCGGGCTGTTCACGGCGATCGTCAACATCGTGTTCGGCCTGCCCTACGCGGCCGTCACCACCGTGGTCGCGGGTGTGCTCCAGATGATCCCGTTCTTCGGGCCGTTCGTGTCCTGGGCGCCTCCGGTCGCCATCGCGCTGCTGCTGCGGCCGGACGCGACGCTCCCGGTGCTGGTGATCATGGGCATCGCCTGGTTCGTGACCATGAACGTCATCTCGCCGCGCCTGCTGTCCGGCGCCGTGGGCATCCACCCGATCGTGGTCCTGGCCTCGGTGGTCGTGGGGTCCAAGGTCGCCGGGATCGTCGGGGCGATCTTCGGCATCCCCGTCGCGGCCGTCCTGTCCGCGTTCTTCTTCCACTGGTTCGAGCGGTCGCGCGAAGGCGGCACCGTCGCGGACCGTGCGGCGCGGCGGCTTGCCGCGCGCGAAGGACGCGCGGTGCGCCAGCCGAGGGAGCCCGTGCCGGGGATCGATGCCGACGTCGAGGACGTGGGGGCGGCCGGGCCGGCCGAGGGCGCAGGCTCGCGGCCATGAACGACGACCCCGGCGAGGGCGCGGAGGGCCCGGACGCGACGGACGATGCCATGGCGCCCGACGCGCCGGCCGATGCCCAGGCGCCCGAGATGACCCGCGAGCGTGCCCGGACCGAGCGCCGCGACCTGGACCTGGAGCGCGGTGAGCCGGTCGCCGGCTCCCGGGGCGGCCGGCGGTCGCTGAAGCGGCTCGGACGGCCGCTGGGCGACTGGACCAGCCGCCCGCGGATCCTGGTCACCAACGACGACGGCATCGAATCGCGGGGGCTCCTGGTCCTCAAGCAGGCCCTCGATCCGATCGGCGACGTCACGGTCGTCGCGCCCGACACCAACCAGTCCGCGGTGGGCCACCAGAAGACGCTGATGCGGCCGCTGCGGGTCCGGGAGCGGGCGCTGGCCGACGGCTCGTCCGGCTACTCCGTCGACGGGTCCCCGACCGACGCCGTGAGCCTGGCGTTCCTCGGCTTCTTCGAGGAGCGGTTCGACCTGGTCGCCTCGGGCATCAACTACGGCGCGAACCTGGGCGACGACATCACGTACTCGGGCACCGTCTCGGCGGCCATGGAGGCCGTGATCAACATGTGCCCGGCGTTCGCGATCTCGCAGGAGTACCACGAGGACGTCGACTTCTCGCTGGCGGCGGTGGCGGCAGCCGTCGTCGCGCGCAACATCCTGGAGCACGGCCTGAAGCGCGGCGAGCTGCTCAGCGTCAACGTGCCGGCGGTGACCGCCGAGGACTGCGAGGGGTTCGAGATCACCCGGGTGGGGCGCCGCATCTACCAGGACGAGCTGGTGCGGCGGCTCGACCCGCGCGGGATTCCCTACTACTGGATCGGCGGGCCGCCACCGTCCGGGATCCGCGTCCCGGGCACGGACTTCAACGCGGTGGTCAATCGGCGGATCTCCGTCACGCCGATCCACCTCGACCTGACCGGCCGGCGGCTGCTGCGCCAGATGCGGACCTGGGACTGGCCGCTGGAGCGGGCGGCCGGTGGTGGCCCGGGCGCGGCGGCCGAGGGCGTCTCGCCCAGCGCGGTCGAGCAGGAGCGGATCGCCGAGGAGACGGAGCTCGACCGGCGGTAGCAGGACGGCCGCCGGCCCGGATCCGCGATGCTCGGTGACGGCGGCCGGCGACTCGTGCGCCGCGCCGGCTCAGCGGCGGCGCTTGCGGTCGGCCAGGACCTCGCGCGCCGCGTTGCGGCCGGGGGCACCCGTGACGCCGCCGCCCGGATGCGCGCCCGAGCCCGCGAGATAGAGGCCCGCGACCGGCATCCGGTAGCGCGCCCAGCCGAGCAGCGGCCGCCACAGGAAGAACGAATCGAGCGCGGGCTCCACGTGGAGCGGGTGCCCGCCGCTCAGCCCGTACTCCGTCTCGAGGTCCTCCGGCGTGAGCACCCGGCGCGCCGTCACGTGGGCTCCGATCCCGGGCGTAACGGTCTCGAGCGTGCGGATGGCAAGGTCACCGACCTCGTCGCGCCACGCGGCGGGATCGCCATCCGTGGGCATCGGCGGCACCCACTGGAGCAGCACGCTCATGACGTGCGTCCCCTCGGGCGCGCCGGCGACCAGCGACGGATCGACGAGCGACGGGATCGTGACCTCGAGCACCGGCGACTCCGGCAACCGGCCGTACTTCGACGGGTCGAACGCCTGCTCGACGGCATCGATCGACGTCGTGCCGACCTGGATCCGGCCCCGGAGCAGCCGGGCGTCGCCGCCAGCCGCCGGGAACTCGGGCAGGGCGTCGAGCGCGAGGTTGATCTTGGCGAGCCGCCCGGGCGTCCGGATGTTGCCGGCTCGCCAGCGGAGCGCCGGGCCGAGCGTGACCGGATCCACGAGATCGGTCAGGAGTTGCCGCGGGTCCAGGCCCGAGACGACGGCCGGCGCCGCGATCTGCTCGCCGGAGGAGAGCGCGACCCCGGTCACGGCGCCGTCGTCGGTCGTGATCGCGACGATCCTCTCCCCGGTGCGGATCTCCGCCCCGGCCTCGCGTGCGGCGGAGGCGAGGGCCTCGGCCAGCGCCGATGGGCCGCCCCGCGCGAACACGGTCTCGCCGGCGGCCCCACCGTCGTTGCCGGCCGCGTCGGCCAGCAGCACCTGCGTCGTACCGGCGGACCACGGGCCCATCGCGGTGTAGCGGACGCCGCGCCAGGCGAGGGTCGCGCGAACCGGCTCCGAGACGAACGACTCGGCCACGAAGTCCGCGACCGCCATCGCGAGCACGCGCAGGATCGTCTGCCCGTCCGCCTTGCCCAGGCCGCGGAAGGCGCGCCCCAGCCGGAGCCCGAGCAGCGCGTCGCCGAGACCCGGCGCCTTCACTTCCGGCGGCGCCTCGTCGCCCAGGTCCGCGAGGAACCGCGACAGGGTCCGGACACGCCGGTCGAACTCGCCGAACGCGGCGGCATCGTCGTCCGACCATGCACGCAGGCCGTCGACGGTCGTCGAGAGGTCGCCCCACAGGGTCACCGCCCGGCCATCGGCCTGGGGCGCGAACACCCGGGCCTCGGGAGACACCAGGGCGAGCCCATGGCGGGCCAGCTCGAGCTCCCGGGCAATGGCCGGCCGGAGACGACCCACGGTGTGGGCCAGCGCCGGCACACGGACGCCGGGTGCCAGCTCCTCGGTGACGACCGCGCCTCCGACCTGGTCGCGCGCCTCGAGAACGAGGACGCGCAGCCCGCCGCGGGCCAGGTACGCCGCAGCGGTCAGCCCGTTGTGGCCCGCCCCGGCGACGATCGCGTCATAGCGGCTGGTGGTGCTGGTCGACATCTCAGGCCACCTTCCGGCCGCGGGTCCGCAGGAGCTCGAGCGCGGCGAGGCGCCCGTTGGCGCCCATCAGCCCGCCGCCCGGGTGCGTCGACGACCCGGACAGCCACAGGTTCCGGACCGGGGTGCGGAAGCGGGCGTAGCCGGGGACCGGCCGGTTGAAGAACAGCTGCTCGAGGCTCAGCTCACCCTGGAAGATGTTGCCCTCGGTCAGGCCCATCGTGCGCTCGATGTCGAGCGGGGTGAGGACCTGGCGGCCGACGATGATGTCCCGGATGTTCGGCGCGAACTCCGCGATCCGGTCGATGACCGCGTCGCCGAACGCCTCGCGGTTGTCATCCCACGAGCCCAGCTCGGGGGCCAGCCTGTAGGGCGCGTACTGGACGAAGCAGCTGATGACGTGCTTGCCGGGCGGCGCCATGCCGGGATCGACCAGGGTCGGGATGATCATGTCGATGTACGGCCGGCGGCTCCAGTGGCCGTACTTGGCATCGTCGTAGGCGCGCTCCATGTCCGCCGTCGCCGGGCTGAAGCTGATCGCTCCCCGGAGATGCTCGCCCTCGCCCGGCAGGCACGTGAAGTCCGGCAGCCGGTCCACGGCGAGGTTGACCTTGCCCGAGCTGCCCCGGAACTTGAAGCGGCGAACCTCCTGCTCGAACGCCGGGTCGAGGCTGCCGGGCTCGAGCAGGTCGAGGAAGGTGACCTTCGCGTCGGCGGACGACAGGACATGCGTCGCCTCGATCTCCTCGCCGCTCTCGAGCACGACGCCCGTGGCGCGTCCCCCCTTGACAGCGATCCGGGCCACCGGAGCCTCGGTGCGGATCTCGGCGCCCAGGGCCTGTGCGGCGCGCGCGATCGAGTAGGACACACCCCCGGTGCCGCCCTTCGGGATGCCCCAGGCACGGAAGGCGCCGTCGATCTCGCCCATGTAGTGGTGGAGCAGGACGTAGGCCGTCCCGGGGGAGTGGATCCCCTGGTACGTGCCGATGATCCCCGACGCGGACATCGTGGCCTTGAGCGGGTCGGTCTCGAACCACTGCGCGAGGAAGTCCGCGGCGGACATCGTCATCAGCTGGACGAACACGGCCTGCTGGCGCTCCGGCAGCTGCTGGAAGCGGCGGGCCAGGCCCGCGAGCGGCATCAGTGGGCGCGGATCGTTGTCGGTCGGGTCGGCGGGCACGATCCCCAGGATCGGCTTGATGAAGCGGGCCATCTCGACCATGAGCTGCCCGTATTCCTCGTACGCCTCGGCATCGCTCTTCGACCAGCGCCGCAGCTCGCGGATCGTCCGGCCGTGGTCGTTGACGCGCCACAGGTAGTCACCGCCGCCGGCCTTCGGCCCCTCACCCGGTCGCAGGGGCGTGAAGGTGCCGTCCAGGGGCAGGATGTCGAGGCCGTGCTTCGGCAGCTCCAGGTCGCGGATGATCTCCGGGCGCAGCAGGCTGACCACGTAGCTCGCCACCGAGAAGCGGAAGCCGGGCACGATCTCCTCGGTGACCGCCGCCCCGCCGAGCACGTGGCGCCGCTCGAGGACCAGCGTCTTGAGGCCGGCCCGCGCCAGGTATGCGGCGGAGATGAGCCCGTTGTGCCCTCCACCGATGATCACCGCGTCGTAGCGCTGCGGCACTCGACCCTCCTGGCTTGCCCGGCGACCGGGGCGGCGCCGATGGCGCGCGGCCGGCCGCTATCCACCGTGCATAGTGTTGATGCAGTCTACGGGAGGAGGCGCGTCCGGCGCGCGTCGCGGGCTCCCGGAGCGGGCCCGCGCCCTGCCGTCCATCGTCGCCGCGGCCACGGCCCGCGACCCGGGGCCTCATCCAGACTGCATAGGATCGATGCAATACTTCCCGATACCCGTCAGGAGGAGCCTCGTGAGCGTCGGCACCGCATTCCATCTCCGCACTGCGCCGCTGAACCGGAAGATGCAGTGGCGGGAATGGGCCGGCTTCTTCGCCTCCTCCGTGTACGCCGACTTCCACGACATCGAGTACAACGCGATCCGGGAGGCGGCCGCGGTCATCGACGTCAGCCCGCTGTACAAGTACCGGCTGACGGGCCCCGACGTCATCCGCCTCGCCGACCGGGTCATCACCCGCGACGCGACGAAGCTCAAGGTCGGGCAGGTCTACTACACCCCGTGGTGCGACGAGCACGGCAAGGTCATCGACGACGGCACCGTCCACCGCGTCGCCGAGCACGAGCTCCGCTGGACGGCCGCCGACCCGCAGTACCGGTGGTTGAGCCAGAACGCCGCCGGCCTCGATGTCGAGATCGAGGACGTGACCGAGGCGGTCGGCGCGCTCGCGCTCCAGGGTCCCCTGAGCCGCGCCGTCCTCGAGGCGGCGACGGGCGAGGACTTCGGTGACCTGCGCTACTTCCGCCGGCGGTCGTCGAAGATCGCGGGCGTCCCGATCGACGTCAGCCGCACGGGCTACACGGGTGACCTCGGCTACGAGCTGTGGATCCCGGCCGACAAGGCAGCCAGGGTGTGGGACCGGCTGTTCAAGGTGGGCCAGGCGTACGCAATCCGGCCCGCCGGCATGCTCGCGCTCGACGTCACGCGGCTCGAGGCGGGCCTGATCCTGCTCGAGGTGGACTACACGTCGGCCCGCCACGCGATGAACCCGGAGCAGAACTACAGCCCGTTCGAGATCGGGCTTGGCCGACTGGTGCGCTTCGACAAGGGCGACTACGTCGGACGCAGGGCGCTGCTGGCCGAGCAGGCGGCGGGTGGCCCGGCGCGGCGGCTGGTCGGCCTGATCCTCGACTGGTACGACATCGAGCGGCTGTACGACGAGCAGGGGCTGCCGCCGGCGATCTCGCCGACCGTGGACCGCTCGCCGGTGCCGGTGTTCGCGGACGGACGCCAGGTGGGCAAGGCCACCTCGCACGGCTGGAGCCCGCTGCTCAAGCAGGCGATCGCGCTGGCCCAGGTCCCGCCCCGCCAGGAACGGGCCGGCACGCGGCTCCAGGTCGAGTGGACGGTCGAGGGCCGGCGCGGCCGCGTCAATGCAACGGTGGTCGAGCTGCCGTTCCTGGATCTCGAGCGCAGGCGGGCATGACCGTGAACGAGAGCGGGTTCAAGGCATTCGACGGGATCGTCGAGACACGGATCGAGCGCTGGACGCAGGAGCTGGTCGAGTACCTGGCGGTCTCGTCCGAGGGCGGCGACGTTCCCGGCCTCCGGGCGGCCGCAGACTGGACCGCAGCCCGGCTGCGGCGCCTGGGCGCGACCGTGGAGATCCTCGAGGTCGACGGCGCCCCGCCGCTCGTCGTCGGTGAGATCGGCGATGGGCCGCGGACCCTGAGCGCGGTGCAGCACTACGACGTCCAGCCGGCGGCGCCGCTGGAGCTGTGGACGACCCCGCCCTACGAGCCCGACGTCCGCGACGGCCGGGTCTTTGGACGCGGCGCGACCGACAACAAGGGTGAGCTGCTGCCGCGGATCTGGGCGGTCGAGGCCTGGCTGGAGGCAATGGGGCCGCTCCCCTGCCGGGTGCGGTTCCTCGTCGAGGGCCAGGAGGAGACGGGCAGCAACGCGCTCGATGCCCTGCTGGACCTGAAGCCGTCGCTCCGTGAGGCGGACGCCGCGCTGATCGAAGGCGGCGGGCTGGACCTGGCCGGCCGGCCGGGCATCGTGGGCGGTGGCAAGGGGATCGTCGTCATCGACCTGCACCTTCGGACGATGGCTCACGACGCCCACTCGAGCCTCTCGGTGGTCCTGCCCAATGCCGGCCACCGGTTGGTCGGCGCACTGGCGACCTTCTGGGACAAGGACGGCCGGCCCGCCATCGATGGCCTCGATGCGGGGAAGCTGCCGCCGACGACGGCGCAGCTGGCGACGATCGCGAGGATGGATCTCCAGGACCTGGAGGACATCCGGGCCGACTGGCGGGTGGACACGTTCCTCGGCGGGCTCGATGGCACTGCCGCCATGGAGGCGCTCACCTTCGAGACGACGCTCAACCTCCAGGGGCTCTGGTCGGGGCACACCGAGCCGACCCCCAAGACGGTGACCCCGGCCGAGGCGCACGCGCGTCTCGACATCCGGATCGTGCCCGACCAGCAGCCCGCGGACATCGTCGCGGCCATCCGGCACCACCTCGACGCACACGGCTTCGGTGATGTCGAGATCGTGATGCGCGAAGGCGAGCCCGCCTGGTGGACGCCGCCCGATCACGTCGTCGTCACGACGGCCGCGCGGGTGAGCGAGGACGTCACCGGGCTGGAGGCGACCATCGGGGTCTCGATGGCCGGCACCGTGCCGATGCACCAGGTCTGCGCGCGTCATCGCGTGCCGGCCACGTCACTGGGCGCCGGACGCGCGGACTGCCAGGCGCACGCCCCGGACGAGAACATCCGGATCGAGGACCTGGCCACGGCAACCCGGATCACCGGCCGCTTCATCGACGCCTTCGCGCGCCTGCCCGAGGTGCCGCGGGTTCCCTGAGGCGGGCGGGTCCCGGCGCTCCTCAGCCGAGCGTGCGGGTCGCGAAGGCCTCCATCCGCTCGAGCGCGACGGGGAGATCGGTCCTGCCGAAGCCGATCCGGAAGTGGTTGCCCGGGTGCCCGAACACGTCGCCGGGCGCGATCAGCACCCCTTCAGTCTCGAGCAGGTCCTCGGCGAACCGGTCGATCGGGACGTGCGCGCGCAGCTCCGGGAAGCCGATCGAGCCGCCGCGCGGGCGGACCCAGGTGAAATGCTCCGCCTGCCGCTCGAAGAACCCATCCAGCAGGGTCAGGTTGGCACCCGTGATCGACCGCGACCGCGCCAGCACGGCGTCCCGGGCGCGGAGGGCGATCAGTGACAGGACCTCGGCCGGAGCCGAGGCGCAGATCGTCGTGTAGTCCTTGAACCGGGCCGCCGCGTCCAGCAGCCGGGCGTCGTGGGTGGCCAGCCAGCCGATCCGGAGCCCGGCCAGCGCGAACGACTTGGACATCACGCCCAGCGAGACCCCGTGCGGCCCGACGTCCGCCCCGGCCGACAGGCGGTCGGCGGCATCGACCTCCAGGAACCGGTAGACCTCGTCCGAGAGCAGCGTGGCCCCGGCATCGGCCGCAATGTCCGCAACGGCCCGATACGTCGCCGCATCCGGGAGGGCGCCGGTGGGGTTGTGGGGCACGTTCAGGACGATCAGCCGGGTCCGCGGCGTGACCTGGCGGCGAAGGGCATCCACGTCGATCGCCCAGCCATCGGCCGTGTGAAGCTCGTGGAGGGTCACGTCCGCGCCGGTCGCCCGGGCCACCTCGTGCAGGCTCTGGTAGGCGGGCCAGACGACGATCGCGTGGTCACCGGGACCGAGCAGGACGTTGGCGATCACGAAGATCGCCTCCTCTGCCCCGCTGAACACGAGCACCTCGTCGGGGCCGATCGTCTCGTACAGCGACGCGATCTCCGCGCGCAGCAGGGGGTGTCCGGGGGCCTCGGTGTAGCCCAGCCGGAGGCCATGCCACAGGGCGAGTGACTCCGCGTCGGCCAGGGCCACGAGGTCCCCCATCGGCCAGCCCTCGACGTCCGACGCGCACAGCAGGTGCTTGACCGCGAACTCGTACCGCGCGAAGAACCGTTCGAGCGCGAAGTCCTCGATCCGCATGGGGCCATCATCGCCGATGCGGGGAAACGGCGGCGCACGGACCGTGGAGCGTCCGCAGGTGCGCCACCTCTCGGCGGCCTGCCCGGCCGGCTTGCTCTTGACAATTGGGTGTGGCTGACACTACCTTGCATGACATGATACATGGCGAGGCACGGGACCCTTTGACCGAGCTCCGGCGGGGCGTGCTCCAGCACTGCGTCCTCGCGCTGGTCTATGACAGGGAGTCCTATGCGTTCGACATCGTCCGGGTGCTGGCCGATGCTGGTGGTCTGGTGACGAGCGAGGGCACCATCTACCCGCTGCTCGCGCGGCTTCGCCGGGACGGGCTGGTCACGACGACCTGGCGCGAGTCCGAGGCTGGGCCGCCTCGCCGCTACTACCGGATCACGCCGGACGGGCGCCGGGCGCTCGACGGCTTCACGCGAGACTGGGCGCGCTTCCGCGACGCCGTCGATGCGCTGCTCTCCAACACCCACCAAGCAGGTGATCGACCATGGACGCTGACGGTCTTATCCGCGACTACCTGGGTCGACTCGACGCCGCCTCGTGGACGGTTCCGGCTCCCCGTCGGGCCGAGCTCGCCGAAGAGGTCCGCGAGCACATCGAGACCGCGCTCGCCGAGGCGGGCTCTCGCGACGAGGTCACCGTGCGCAATGTGCTCGAACGGCTCGGCCGGCCCGAGGAGATCGCCGCAGCCGACGCCGATCCGGCTGCCGGGACGCCATCGCCGCAGGCTCGGGGAACCTCGTGGGGCGCGGTGGAGATCCTGGCGATCCTGTTCCTGACCGTCGGCGCCGTCTTCCTGCCGATCATCGGCCCGCTCATCGGGCTCGCCTTCACCTGGGTGTCGCACCAGTGGACGGCCCGCGAGAAGGCGATCGCGACCCTGATCGGCCTGGTCCTTGTCGCCATCCCATTCGTCGGTCTCGCCCTGTACGCCGCCGGCGGCACTGCCGGCCCCTCGGGAGTCATCTCGTGAGCATCGCCCCGCTCGGAATCCTTCTCATCGCCCTGCCCCTGGCGAGCATCGCCGCCGCGGTGTTCCTCGTCATCGCCCTCTCGCGCCGCCGGCGGTAGCGATCGAGCCGGGACGCCTCGCCCGGAGACCGTCAGTGCCCGCACGCGGGGAAACGCGCGCCGCGATCGGGACGTGGCTCGGGCCTGAGAGGCAGAGAAGCTCTAGCCGCCGACCACGGCCAGAGCGGCACCGAAGGCGACCGTCGTCGCCTGGTCGAGGCCGCTCGTGACGAGCAGCCAGCTCGGGGTCGCACCCCGGTCGACGACGATCGCGAAGCCACCGCCGTCAAGCTGCACGAGGGTGCCGGCCATCGACCCGAGTGCCGCATCGCCCGCGTCCGTTCCGGACGGTACGCACCCGCCGCTGTCGGTGCAGAACGTGCCCTCGGACAGCGCAAGCGTCGCGCCGGCCGGGCCCGAGTAGGACACCAGCACGTAGCCGCCATTCGCAAGCCGGTACTTGCCCGTGGTGAGGATCCATGGGGCCGGGAGGGCGCCGCACAGCACGGGCCAGGGCAGGGCGACCGCCGCGGCGGCGAAGAAGTCTCGGTTGTTCTGGTCTCCGGTGCACGCATCGGCGGCGGACGAAGCGCCGGAGGCGCTCGGCTCCGACGACGGCGCGGTCGACTCGCCGGGCGTCGCGCTCTCGGTGGGCGTCTCCGAAGCCGTCGGCTCGCTTGACTGGGGGGCCTCGGACGGCGACGTGCCGGGCTCGGTGCTCGCCGGCTCGGTCGTGCCGGTGGGTGGGGCTGCGGTCGGCGTCCCCGTCGCCACGCTGGTCGGCCCGGAGGTGCCGCACGCCGCGACGAGGATCGCGACGCCGAGCAGGAAGGCGAGCCGGGACCGGTTCATACCCGAAGCGTACCGGTCCTGCGTCCCGGGCGCAGGACGAAAGCCCGCGACAGACGAGAACCCGCAGCAGGATCAGGCGACCGACGCGGCGAGGCGAACCAGCGCCGGCTCCACGCCGAACACGTCGCGGATGCGCTCATCGGTGAGAACGGCGGAGGGGCTCCCGTCCGCGACGATCCGCCCGTTGTCGATCACGACCAGGCGCGGGAAGAAGTGGGCCGCCAGGCCCAGGTCGTGGAGCACGGCGACGAGCGCTGTGCCATCCCGCTCGTTGAGGTCGCGCAGCAGCTCCATCGCCTCCACCTGGTGTCGCAGGTCGAGGTGGACCGTGGGCTCGTCGAGCAGCAGCACCGGCGCATCCTGGGCGACGGCAAGGGCGAGCAGCACCAGCTGCCTCTCGCCCAGCGACAGCTCCCGTGCATCCCGGCCCAGCAGGTGTCCCAGGCCGACCCGGTCGATGGCCGCCGCAACGGCCGCGCGGTCGGCCGGGCGTGTGCCGCGCAGCGGCGCCTCGTGTGGGAGCCGGCCGAGCGCCACGACCTCCTCCACGCGCATCGCGAACGGCAGCGCCGTCTGCTGCGGGACCACGGCCAGCCGCCGGGCGACCTCGGCCCGATCGAGCGTCGCGAGCGCCACCCCACCCAGCTCCACGCGACCGGCGGTCGGCGCGAGGGTGCCGGCCAGGACCCGGAGCAGGGTGGACTTGCCTGCGCCGTTCGGGCCGACCAGGGCGATCCGCTCACCGGCGGCGAGCGCGATGGACACGTCGCGGAGGATCGCTCGCGTCCGGATCTCGACGGTGACCCCGTCCGCGCGCAGGACGTCGGGGCTCACAGCTCGTACCCCGTCCGCGCCCGGCGCAGCAGGGCCAGGAAGAACGGCGCCCCGATCACTGCGGTCACGACCCCGACCGGGACGCCGCCCAGCAGCCGGGCGACGACGTCCGCCACGGCAAGCAGGCTGGCGCCGTACAGGGCGGAGATCGGCAGCACAAGACGCGCGTTGGGACCGACCAGCAGGCGCACCAGGTGCGGGATCACCAGGCCGACGAACCCGATCAGACCCGCGATCGCCACCCCCGCGGCGGTCACCAGCGACGCGAGCCCGAGCAGGATCACCCGCTCGCGACGGACGTCCACGCCCAGGTGCGCAGCTGCCTCCTCACCCAGCAGGAACCCGTTGAGCGCCCGGGCCCGGACGAGGATGAGCGCGCTGCCGCCGAGGATCAGTGGCGCGGCCACCGCCAGGCGCATCCACGACGTGCCGTCGAAGCCGCCGAGGAGGTACGAGAAGATCTGTCGCAGGCCCGTTCCGGACATGTACATCGCCATCGCCAGACCCGCGGCCAGCAGCGAGCCCACCGCGTACCCGGTCAGCAGCAGCGAGGTCAGGGGCGACAGCGAGCTGGTCCGCGACAGCCGGTAGACCAGGGTCACCGAGCCGAGCGCGCCGATGAAGGCGAGGCCGTGCAGCAGACCGAACTGGAAGATGAGGCCCCGGACCGGCACCAGCACGGCGATCGCTGCCCCGAGCGCCGCCCCCGACGCGGTGCCGAGCACGTACGGGTCCGCGAGCGGGTTGCGGAGCAGACCCTGGAACGTTGCCCCGGCGACCGCCAGTCCCGTTCCGACGACCATCGCCGTGAGGACGCGCGGCAGGCGCAGGTCCATCACGATCGCCTCGGACGTCGCGGGCCAGGTCACCGGGATATTGAGACCCAGCAGCCGCCGGGCGAGGATGGCGACGGTGGTCCCCGGTGCGAGGTCCGCCGTCCCGAGCACGATCCCCCCGACCAGGACCACGACCAGCGCCACGAGCCCGATCACGAACAGCCACCACGCACGCCCGAACCGGCTGGTCGGCAGGGCGAGCGCGAGCCCACGGCGGGCGCCGGTCGGGAGCGGGGTTGTGGCCATCGGCTACCGCACCGGCGCCGGGAGGACGAGATCCGGGTGGATGGCGAGGGCAAGAGCCCTGATCCCATCCGCGAGACGCGGGCCCGGCCGGGTCACGATCACGTCGTCGATGGGTCGGATGTCGCCGTTCCGGACGGCGGTGATCGTGTCCCAGCCCGGACGCTGGCCGACCTGGTCGGCCGTCACGCCGTAGGCCGCATCGCCGAGCAGGATCACCTGCGGATCGAACGCCAGGATCTTCTCGGCCTCGATCTGGTACACGCCGGACGTGCCGCTGGTCAGCGGATCCCCGCCTGCAGTCCGGATCATCTGGGTACCGAAGTAGTCCGGCGCCGGCCCGAAATAGCCGTTGGTCGCGTCGAGCTCATAGAACACGCGCGGCTTCGGCAGCGCCGCGGTGGCTGCCGCGACCTGGTCGAACGTGGTCTGGATGCCGGCTGCGAGCGATGCGGCCTCGGCCGGCTTGCCCACGGCCAGCCCGAGAAGGCCCATGTCGGCAAGCGCGGTCTTCACGTCGGGCGCGAACAGCACGAGGACCGGCACACCCAGCGAGCGCAGCTTCTGGATCGTGTCCGGCGGGGTGAAGTTGTCGCCGCCGGCGATCACCAGGTCCGCACCCAGCGAGAGGATCTTCTCGACGTCGGGCGGGTTGGGGAACGAGGCGACGTCGGGGACGGCGGCGGCCTCCGGCGGATACAGGCTGATGTCCTGGACCTTGCCCACGACGCGGTCCCCGACGCCGAGCGCGAACAGGGTCTCGGTGGCGGCCGGCGTGAGCGTGACGATCTTCAGCGGGACGGAGGCGATGGTGACGCTCGTGCCTTCGTCGTCGGTCAGGGTGACGGGGAACGTCGTCGCCTGGGTCGGTCCCGGGGTGGGCTCGGGGGCAACGGACGGTGTCGTCGCTACGGGGCTGAGGGTCGGGGTCGCCGCGGGGGCCGGGGTCGCAGCCGCCGCCGAGCAGCCTGCAAGCAGCAGGGCGAGCGACAACGGGAGGAGGACCGACAGGTGGCGGCGGGTTCGGCGGCTCGCGCCGATTGCTGAGCGTGCGTCCACGGAAGCTCCGGACTGGGTGTGCCTGGAAACAGAAGACCCCTCGCTTCGGGATCGAAGCAGGGGTCAGGCGGTGGATCGCACGGTGCGCCTGACCTTTCTCACGAAGGCTGGAGCGGCGACGGCTGGGTCGGCGACCGGACTTCCGCCCCCGGAGGGGCGGTCACCGTAGCGGGACTGTGCCGGAGTCACACCGGCTTCGCGACCGTACCGCGTCGGTTCTTTGGGGACCCGTGGTCCCGATGACAGGTCGAGATTACCACCCCGATCCGGGAATAAGTGGCGGATATGTGGCGGTTGCGACACTGGCGCCCTCGCCCTCCTCCCGCCACCAGAGACCCCGCCGGAGGAGGCCCTCATGGAGGCCGTTCGATGGCTCCGCGGTTTGGCACCCCTGGCCGCACTCCCGCTGCTCGCGGGGATCGGGATCGGCATCCCGCACGCGCTGAGCGCCGCAGATCCGCCGTGGCAGCCGCCGCCCTGTCGGGGGACGGACGGGCAGGTGGGCTCCGGGCCGGCTGCGATCACCTGGTATCGCATGGATGCGGTGCTGGACGCGACCGGGACGCTGGCCGGCCAGCGTCTGACCCTCGGTGTGCTGGGGAGTCGGTCGCGGCACCTGGACCTGCCGCCGGAATCGTTCGCGTCCGGGCCCGTCCGGGGGCAGCTGCTGGTGGGCGATGACAACGGCTCGTCGTCACGGCTGCGCATCGTGGACGTCGACCGCGGATGCACGACGCCCGTCACCGACGAGGCGGACGTGATCCGCAGCGCCGTCCTCGCGTCGGACGGCGGCGCGATCTGGGAGCACCGGGTCGACCGCACCACGCGCGCGGATCTCGGGATCTGGCGCCGCGGGACGGATCCGGGCACCGCGACGCGTGTCCTGCCCGGCGTGACAGCCGACAACCGGTACGGCCCCACGTTCGCCACCGAGCTGCGCTGGACGGGCGACGGGCGCCTCGGCGTGTCGTCATGCGGTGAGCTCGCCTGCCGGAGCCGGGTCCTCGATCCGATGACGGGGCATGTCGCGTCGGTCGAGGCAACCGGCCCGATGATCGGCGTGGACGGGGATTCGGTCATCGCCCATGACGTGTGCCACGGGTTCCCCTGCGCGATCGTGGGCGTGGACACCGTGACGGGTCGCCGCACGACGCTCGTCGAGGGGGCTGGGCCGGCCTCGATGGGCGGGGTCGACGGCCACGCCCTGGTGTTCACGGACCTTGATGGGTCCATCGAGACCTTCGACCTTCGATCGGGGATCCGCCGCCGAGTCACGGATGCCGGCGGCGGCCTGTTGCCCGTGCGCGACGGCTCGATCGCGACGAGCTTCATGGCGACGCCCCCCGGCACCGTGCTGGTCGCGCCGGACGGCCGGGTCACCGACCCGTCCGCCGCCCGTGCGATCGATCCCCTGGGGCCAGCCGTCGAGGACATCGAGGAGGCAGTGCGATGAGAGGCCGTGCCCACATCACGCTGGGCGCCTTCACCACGACGCTGGCCCTGACCCTGCTCCTGCCGGTTGCGGCTCTGGTCCCGGCGCTGGCCGCCACTCCGGACCCGATCCTCGGCGGCGGGCTCTACGGCCAGAACCTCGCGCTCACGTACCGCTGGTCATCATCGGGCACCCCGCCGTCGGCGGTGCAGACTGCGATCAACAGGGGTGTCGCGGATGCGAATCGGTCGAGGATGTCGAAGGCACCGACGTTCGGCTATTCGAGCAGCGCAACCAACCTCGTCTACTACGGCACGAGCGTGCCGTGCGGCGTCAACGCACTTGCCTGCGCGCGTCGCGATCCACCGGGCTGGTTCGCGGTGTGGTACCGCGAGAACGGCCACCGCTACGACTGGGGAACGCTGCGCTGGTGTGAGATGACCGGCGCGCCGAGCGGCTGCTTCGAAGCGGAGAACGTGGCCCTGCACGAATTCGGTCACGTGATGATCCTCGACCACCACGTGAACCTCCCAAACAACAGCGACGCCCTGGACGCCGTCATGCAGACGATCCAGCCCGCGAAGCCCAAGGCCGGCTGGAACACGCACGCCTTCGCCCGCTGCGACGTGGCCACCCTGCAGCAGCAGTACGACATGCCCAGCGTGACCACCCTCTACAGCACGTGCCTGGACGTGCCCACGATCCTGACCGTGACCGTGTCGAAGACCTCCGTCCCGGCCGGTTCGACGGTGACCTTCACCGCGAACCTGCGGAGCGCCGGGGCCGGCCGCCTGTCCGACAACGCCATCGCATCCCGGACGGTCGTCCTGCAGCAGTTGTCCGGCAGCAGCTGGAAGGATGTCGCGACGATGTCGGCCCGTTCCGGTGGGACCTACTCGACATCGCGATCGATCTGGGCGGGCGCCAGCTACCGCGCCCTGTTTCGCAAGCCCGCGGGCGAGGGACTCCGCAGCTCGTCGTCGGGCACCGTGACCGTGAGCGTCTCGGCATCGTGCACCAGCGCCCCGTGCCCGCTGTCCGCACCTTACGCCGGACTCTGACCAGATGGAGGGCTCCGTGATCCCGCGCGTCGTCGATCGCCTGCTCGGCCTCGTCCTGCTCCTCGTCCTCACGGCGGCGTGCGGCACAGGGGCCCTGCCATCGCAGCTCACAGCGTCGTCCGATCCGCCGGCGCCGGTGACCCCGGCGGCAACAACACCGACGATGTCCGCCCCCACGCCGGCCGACACTCCGCTACCCTCCCTCGGCGCACCGCCCCGGGCCACGCTCGCCGGCCTGATCACCGGAGATCTCCCGGGCGACCCGGGCACGTTCTCCTGGGACGGCTTCGTCTCCGATGCGCCGTGGATCGTGGGTCCGGCCGAGGGGACCGCACCCGCTGCCGGACGCCTGAGCGTGTCGCTCTCTCCTGCGGGCCCGCAGACCGCGTGGCAGGCTCGCTGGGCGCCGCTGGACGGGACCGAGCCCGGCACGCCCGTCGATGGCGGGGCGGGCACCGGCGGAGCCATCGAGCTGCGGGCACCGGAGGACGCGAGTGCGTGGAGCCTCCAGCTCGTGGCGTGGTTCGGCGACGGCCGCAATGCAACCTGGTACTGGCGGGTCGAGGTTGCACCGTGAGCGCACGTCGCCCGCGCACTCATCGACGGGCGCGGGAACGCCCGGCATCGATGGTCCGGGATGGCCGGCCCGATGGCCGGCCCGGATCAGGCGGTCGCGCCTGCCGTCGCGTTGAAGATCGAGACCTGCGCCTCCTCGGGCAGCATCACGCCGAAGATCTTCTGCAGCGCAAGGAGATGCACGCACGAGCCCCAACTCTCGAAGTAGTGGCACGTGCAGTGCCACTGGCCGGCGTCGAGGCTGACGTGATGCGTGTCGTTGTCACCACGGAACGTCAGGGCAACCCGCTCGACCGTGATCCGATCAAGCTCACGAGCGTAGCGATTTGCCTTCTCGACCTTGCCGATGAGAGAGGAGTGCATCGCCGTCCAACCTCCAGTCGCCCCACGGTGGGCGTCCACGAGGGCCGCCGTCCGGTCGGACCCGCTGGACCGGTGATGGCGGTCGCTGGCAACAGCCTACACCCCCGCGGCCCCCGGGTCAGCCCCGCGAATCGAACGCCGATCGAGACGCCGCGGACACCCCGACGGACCCGTGCGACGCGGGGTCAGCCGCCGCGGACCAGCCGCTCCCCGGCGACGACCAGCGCGTCGCGCAGGGCCGGATCGGTCGCCTCCGTGTACACCCGGACGAGCGGCTCGGTGCCACTCGCCCGGACCAGGAGCCATGACCCATCGGCGAGGAAGAACTTGAAGCCGTCGTTGGTCGACAGGACCTGCGTCCGGGCGATTGCCTGGCCGTCGAGTGCCGCCGGCGGCTGCTCGCGCAACCCGACGAGGACCCTGCGCTTGACTGCCTCGAACTCGGGGCGCTCGAAGTGGACGTCGATCCGCCGGTAGAACGAGGGGCCAGCCAGCTCGTGGAACCGCTCGACGATGCGCGACACCGGCCAGGTGCCACGCTCCCGCTCCCGCAGGAACAGATCCAGCAGCATGAGGCCCGCGTAGACACCGTCCCGCTCCGGCAGGTGCATCCCGAAGCCGTAGCCGCCGGACTCCTCCGCCCCCATCATCGCCCCGGTCTCGATCATCTTCGGCCCGATGAACTTGAACCCGACCGGGACCTCGTAGGTCTCGATGCCGTAATGGCTGCCCAGCGTCGCGGCCATCGACGTGTTGTTGACGCTGACGACGACCGGCTCGCGGAGCCCGCGATGCTCGGCGAGGTAGTACATCAGCAACCCGGTGACCTCGAGCTGGTGGAGGAACGTGCCGCGCTCGTCGGCCGCGCCGGCACGGTCCGCGTCGCCGTCCAGCAGCAGCCCCAGGTCGAAACCCCCGCCCGCAAGTATTCCCAGCGCCTCGTCGACGTGGGGCCGGATCGGCTCCGGGTTCACGCCACCGAAGTACGGGTTGCGCTCGCTGTGGATCTCGGTCACGCGGATCCGCCCGCCCGCCAGGAGTCGCGGGATCCACCCGGCCCCGGCGCCGTAGAGCGGCTCGACCAGGATCGAGACGTCGGCTGCCTTGAGCGCGTCCAGGTCCAGCGTGGTCCGCACGAACTGCTCGTAGCCCGGGAACGGATCGAACCACTCGACCAGCCCCGCGGCTTCGGCATCCGCAAACGGACGGCGTTCGATCGCCGTGCCGCCGTTGTCCGCGATCGTCGCCTCGAGGACGGACAGGATCTCCGCACCCGCGGCCGCGCCGGTGGGCGCCTTGACCTTGAAGCCGTTGTCCGTCCACGGGTTGTGCGATGCGGTGATGACGATGCCCGCCGCCGATCCTCGCTGGACGACCTCGAAGGAGCACATCTGGGTGGGCACGGCCGTCGTGCTGATGGCGACGGGGATGTCCTGTGCCAGGAGGACCTCGGCCGCTGCCCGCGCGAAGTGCTCGGACGCGAACCGCCGGTCGTAGGCGATCACGACGCCCTTTGCCTGCTCGCCGCGTCCGGCCACGTATCGCGCGACGCCGTCGGCACAGCGGCGGACGCTCTCGAACGTGAACTCGTCCGCGACCCGGGCTCGCCATCCGTCGGTCCCGAACACGATCTTCGTGGGGGTGGGCGCCTCTGCCAGGTTGGTCATGCACGGGCCTCCGCTGCAGCACACCGGTCCAGGAGCGCCTGCACCAGGGGTTCGGCGTCACGGGCTCCTCGCAGGAGGGCGACCGGCCGCTCCGGGCTGATGGTACCGCCGGTCGCCGGCCGCACCGAGAGCCCCGACGCGCCACGGTCGACGATCAGGTCGGCGCCGGACGTCGCCTCGGTCTGCCCGGCCTCGACCACGCCGCCCTCGATCCCCGGGGCGCCGAGCACCTCGAGCAGGGCCGGCCAGCTGCCGATGTCGGTCCAGCCGACATCCATGGCGCCCATCACCACGTTTCCGGTGTCCGCGGCCGGCTCCATCACCACGTGGTCGATGGAGCGCGGAGCGATCGTCGCGTACGCCGCCGGGAGATTGCCGTCGGCGAGGCCTCGGCCCACCGCCCCGACGAGGTCGGCCGCATGGGCGTCGAGGGCAGCCCGGATCGCGACCCGCCGCCACAGGAACATGCCTGCGTTCCATGCCACGCCGGGCATCTGCACCAGCTGTTGCGCCTGCTCGATCGGCGGCTTCTCCCGGAACGCCTCGAGCGCATACGCCTGCAGGCCCTCGATCTCCTGTCCGGGGCTCCGCGGGATCAGGTAGCCGAATCCGGTCGCAGCGTAGGAGGGCTGGACGCCGAGCGTGACCAGTGGCAGCTCGATCCCGAATGGATGCGTCGCGAGCCCGCGCGCCGCCCCTCGAAGCACGTTCCGAAAGAGATCCTCCCGCGCCGGGTCGATCCGGTGGTCCGCGGGCAGCACGACCATGACCTCGTCGTCGTCGCGCTCGATCGCCAGCGTCGCGAGCGCGATCGCGGCCGCGGTGTTGCGCCCCTCCGGCTCGGCCACCACCGGCACGCCCGGCAGCTGGGCCCCGATCAGCGGCACATACCGGGTCGCCGCAACGACGAACACGTCGACCGGTCCGAGCTCCTCGCCGCGCAACCGGTCCACGGTCCGCTGGAGCAGCGTCTCGCCCGTCGGCAGCAGCGGCAGGAACGGCTTCGGGCGCTCCGCGGTGCTCAACGGGCGCAGACGGGTGCCGCCGCCCCCGGCCATGATCACGACGTACATGGCAGGCATTCTAGGGGCAGCCTCGAGCCGCGGAGGAACCCTTGGAGGAACCCGTGTCGCGGAGGAACCCGCGACCCGGGACGTGTCCCTGGTCCTCGCGTCCGCGAGGGCCTCGGGTCAGATGCCGACGTAGGAGGCGAGGTGCTCGCCGGTCAGGGTCGAGCGGGCGGCGACCAGGTCGCCCGGCGTGCCCTCGAACACGATCCGGCCACCGTCGTGGCCGGCGCCCGGCCCCAGGTCGATGATCCAGTCGGCGTGCGCCACGACGGCCTGCTGGTGCTCGATGACGATGACGGACTTGCCGGCGTCGACGAGGCGGTCGAGCAGGCCCAGCAGGTGCTCGATGTCGGCCGGATGAAGCCCGACCGTCGGCTCGTCGAGGACGTAGATGCCACCCGTCTCGGCCATGCGGGTGGCCAGCTTGAGCCGCTGCCGCTCGCCGCCCGATAGGGTGGTCAGCGGCTGACCCAGGGCAAGGTAGCCGAGCCCGACGTCCGCGAGCCGTTCGAGAATGGCATGCGCGGCCGGCGTGCGCGCCTCGCCGGCGGAGAAGAAGGTCACCGCGGCCTCGACGGGCAGGTCGAGCACCTCGGCGATGTTGAGCCCGCCGAGCCGGTAGTCCAGCACGGCCGCCTGGAACCGGCGGCCCTCGCAGTCCTCGCAGATCGAGGTGACGCCGGCCATCATCCCGAGGTCGGTGTAGATCACCCCGGCGCCCTTGCAGGTCGGGCACGCACCCTCGGAGTTGGCACTGAACAGGGCGGGCTTCACCCCGTTGGCCTTTGCGAACGACTTGCGGATCGGCTCCAGCAGGCCCGTGTACGTCGCCGGGTTGCTCCGCCGCGAGCCGCCGATCGGGGTCTGGTCCATCGACACCACGCCCTCCCGCCGTGACACGGAGCCGTCGATCAGCGAGCTCTTGCCCGAACCGGCCACCCCGGTCACGACCACCAGCACGCCCAGCGGGATGTCGACATCGACGTCCTGCAGGTTGTGGGCGTTGGCGCCGCGCACCTCCAGCGTGCCCGACGGCGTCCGAACCGACGGCTTCAGCGTGGCCCGGTCGTCGAGATGGCGCCCGGTCAGCGTGCCGCTGGCCCGCAGCCCGTCGACGGTGCCCTCGAACACGACCTGGCCACCGGCCGTGCCGGCTCCGGGACCGAGATCCACGACATGGTCGGCGATCGCGATCACCTCCGGCTCGTGCTCCACGACGAGCACGGTGTTTCCCTTGTCCCGCAGCCGCAGCAGCAGGTCGTTCGTCCGCCGGATGTCGTGCGGATGCAGCCCGATCGTCGGCTCGTCGAAGACGTAGGTGACGTCGGTGAGCGACGACCCGAGGTGACGGATCATCTTGACGCGCTGCGCCTCGCCGCCCGACAGCGTGCCCGACGACCGGTCAAGGGTGAGGTAGCCGAGGCCGACCTCCACGAACGAGTCGAGGGTGCGCCGCAGCGCGGCGAGCAGCGGCGCCAGCGACGGTTCGGCGAGACCGCGGACCCACTCCGCCAGGTCGCTGATCTGCATCGCGCAGGCATCGGCGATGCTGATCCCGTCGAGCTTCGATGACCGCGCGGCGGCGGCCAGGCGGGTGCCGCCGCACTCGGGGCAGGCGGTGAACGTCGCCGCGCGCTCGACGAATGCCCGGACATGCGGCTGGAGGGAGTCGATGTCCTTCGACAGCATCGACTTCTGGATCTTGGGGATCAGTCCCTCGTAGGTGAGGTTGACGCCGTTGACCCTGACCTTGGTCGGCTCGCGGTAGAGGAAGTCATGCCGCTCCGCCTCGGTGTACTCCCGGATCGGCTTGTCCGGGTCGAGGAAGCCCGACTGGATGAAGATCCCGACGGTCCACCAGCTGTCGGCCTTGTAGCCCGGGATGGTGATCGCGCCCTCGGCGAGCGACTTCGAGTCGTCGAACAGCTGGGTCAGGTCGACGTCGGAAACCGTGCCCATGCCGTCGCACCGCGGGCACATCCCCCCGGTGATCGTGATGGTCCGCTTCATGGTCCTGCCGGGGCCCTGCTCGATCGTGATCTCGCCGCTCGCGCGGGCGGACGGGACGTTGAACGAGAACGCCTGGGCCGAGCCGATGTGCGGCTCCCCCCGCCGGCTGAACAGCACCCGCAGCATCGCGTTCGCGTCGGATGCGGTGCCGACGGTCGAGCGGGGGTTGGCGCCCATCCGCTCCTGGTCCACGATGATCGCGGTCGTCAGCCCGGCCAGCAGGTCGACGTCGGGCCGCGCCAGCGTCGGCATGAAGCCCTGGACGAATGCGCTGTACGTCTCGTTGATCAGCCGCTGCGACTCTGCCGCGATCGTGTCGAACACCAGCGAGCTCTTGCCCGAGCCGGAGACGCCGGTGAACACCGTGAGCCGGCGCTTCGGGATCTCGAGGCTGATGTCCCTGAGGTTGTTCTCGCGCGCCCCGTGGACGCGGATCAGCTCGTGGCTGTCGGCTTCGTGCAACGCACCGTGGCTGCGGTGCCGGCCGGTGTCGCGCATCGGCTCGCGGTCCGGCGGCTCGTTCACCCCGCGCCGGCCCTCGATGCAGCGCTGCTCCGGCTCATCGACCGGCAGGCACGTCCCCGGCGAGCGCCACCAGGGCCGGCTCGGGGAGGCCGGCGTCCGCTGCCAGCGCGAGCGCCTTGTCGGTCCGCTCCCAGGGCAGGTCCAGGTCCGACCGGCCGAAGTGGCCGTACGCGGCAGTCTGCCGGTAGATCGGGCGGCGCAGGTCCAACGCCTCGATGATCGACGCGGG
This sequence comes from uncultured Chloroflexia bacterium, assembly GCA_963849495.1. Taxonomy (GTDB): domain Bacteria; phylum Chloroflexota; class Limnocylindria; order Limnocylindrales; family CSP1-4; genus CAIXZV01. The sequence goes on from CAWKHN010000023.1 coordinate 43,918, forward strand.
TCGCAGGTCGAAATGCCGCTCCACCAGCTGCTGGATCGCGGTGTCATCGATCTTCCCGGTGCCGAATGTCTCGATCGAGAGCGAGATCGGGCGCGCGATGCCGATCCCGTAGGCCACCTCGAGCTCGAACCGGTCGGCGAGGCCGGCCGCGACCACGTTCTTGGCGACCCAGCGGGCCGCGTAGCTCGCCGAGCGATCGACCTTCGTCGGGTCCTTGCCGGAGAAGGCGCCGCCGCCGTGGCGAGCCATCCCGCCGTACGAGTCGACGATGATCTTGCGTCCCGTCAGGCCCGCGTCACCCATCGGGCCGCCGGTCACGAAGCGCCCGGTCGGGTTGACGTGCATCACCGGATCCACCGGGCGCAGGCTCTCGGGGATCGTCGGCAGGATCACGTAGTCGACGATGTCCGACCGGATCCGCTCCGGGCGGACGTCCGGGTCGTGCTGCGCGGAGACGACGACGGTCCGAACGCGCCTGGGGATGCCACGCTCGTACTCGACGGTGACCTGGGTCTTGCCGTCGGGACGCAGGTACGGGAGCTGGCCGGACTTGCGGACCTCGGCGAGCCTGCGGGCCATCCGGTGGGCCAGCGCGATCGGCAGCGGCATCAGCTCCGGCGTCTCGCGGCAGGCGTAGCCGAACATCATCCCCTGGTCGCCGGCACCGAGCTCGCGGGCGGGCGCCGCGTCCGAGCGCACCTCGAGCGCCGAGTCCACGCCCAGAGCGATGTCGCCGGACTGCTCCTTGACGCTCACCAGGGTGCCGCAGGTCAGGTAGTCGAACCCGTAGTCGGCCTTCGTGTAGCCGATGTCGCGGACGGTGTCGCGGACGATCGACTGGAAGTCGATGTAGGTCGATGTGGTGATCTCACCGAGCACGAGGACCAGGCCCGTGGTGGTCGCGGTCTCGCAGGCGACGCGTGCGTCCGGGTCGTCGCGGATGATCGCGTCCAGGATGGCGTCCGAGATCTGGTCGCACATCTTGTCCGGGTGGCCCTCGGTGACCGACTCCGAGGTGAACAGGTAGTGGTCGGCGTCGACGATGCTCATGGTGCTCCGTGGTGTGCGCCCGTCTCGGGATGGCTCGCGGAGCGTACCACCGGATCCGGCGCGGCCGGCTCGGGGTGCGTCAGAGCCCCGGGATCAGCAGCGGCTCGATGTCATCCGCCGGGGTGAAGCCGAAGACCTGCCCGAGAAACGACAGCTCCGCGGCGTACACGGTCCTCTTGGTCTCGGCTCGGCGGAACCCGTGACCCTCACCCTCGAACAGGAGCACCGCGTGGGGAACGCCGCGCCCGTGGAAGGCCGCCTCCATGGCATCCACCTGCGACGGCGGCACGACCTTGTCGTCGAGGCCCTGGGTGATCAGCATCGGTGCCCGGATCCGGTCCAGGACGTGGATGGGCGAGCGGTCCCAGAACACCTGCCGGCCCTCCGGCCACGGGGCAAGGAGGCCTTCGTCGTAGCGGGACTCGAACTTGTGGCCGTCGACATGGATCAGCTCCAGGTCTGCGATCCCGTAGTGGCTGATGCCGGCCGCGAACACCTCCGGCCGGGAGGTGAGCGCGGCCAGGGTCGTGTACCCGCCTGCGCTGCCGCCCCGGATCGCCATCCGTGCCGGATCCGCCGACCCCCGATCGACCAGGAAGCGGGCAGCGGCCACGCAGTCCTCGACGTCGGCGATACCCCACCGGCCCTGGAGCGCGTCGCGATACGGACGGCCATACCCGTTGGACCCGCGGTAGTCGACGTCGACGACGGCGATCCCCCGGGAGGTGAAGAAGGCGCGATCCAGCGACAGCGCGGACGAGGCCGAGGACGTCGGACCACCGTGGGACAGCACGAGCAGCGGCGGCAGCTCGCCGTCCGGGGCCCGATACGCGTCGTTGGTCGGCGGGAAGAACAGGGCGCGGGCGATCGCGCCGTCGGACGTCGGGAAGACGATGGGCTCCGCGTGGGGCAGCACGCCCGCGTCGATCGGCGCGGCAAGGGACCGGGCCAGGACGCCGGTCGGGTCCCCCGTCAGCGGGTCCAGCGTCGTCACGACCGCCCCCTCGTGCGGACCCGAGGCGACCACGACCGCGTGGGCCGGACCCACCTGCAGGCCTTCCACCTCGCAGAACGGCGTATCGAGGGGGAAGACCCGGCCATCGCGGTCGATCCGGACGAACGCGTCACGGCCGTCGGCCCGCGCGACGGCGAGCACGGAGCCGTCGGCCGCAAACCCGTACGACGACCGCCCGAACACCCATGCCGGGTCGCCGAGCTCGGCCTCCATCGGCGCAAGGTTGCGGGCAGCACCGGCCAGGCCGTCCGGCCCGTCGAGCGCGTACAGGTTCCACCACCCGGTCTCATCCGAGACGTGGTGCAGCACGCCGCCCGCCGACCACGCCGGCTGGACGATGGACACGCCCGGGCCGCCCGCCACGGTCCGGACCCCGTCCAGGGTGCCGTCGGGCAGCAGGTCCGCGACGCGCAGCCGGGTCGCATCCCACGGCATGTCCGGGAGGTCCCATTCCAGCCAGGCGAGGGAGCGGCCATCCGGCGACGGGCGCGGCGCTGCCACGAAGTCCGGCCCATCCACGATGACGCGCCCGGCGCCGTCGGAGCCGTCGAGGGCGATCGCGACGAGCACGTTCCGGACGAGGGCCGGCCGATCGTCCACCGGGTCGTGATCCTCGCGCACGGCGTAGAGCACCGGCCGGACCGGGTCGAACCGGAGATCCGCGTAGCGCCACGGCCCCGGCGGCGTGAGCGGCCGGGGGTCGGCGGCCCCATCGGGGTCGATCCACCACAGCTGGCCGCCGCTGAACGACGACACGATCACGCGTCCGTCGCCCGCGGTGCAGCTCCCGCCGCCGTACTCGTGGACCCGGTTGCCCACCGCGAACGGTGCGGGCGTCAGCTCCCGGATCGCCCCATCGGGCGTGCGCCGCAGCAGCGTCCGCCGGCCACCCTCGGCCGGCCGGCCCTCGAGCCAGTAGATGTCGGGGCCGTCCAGCCACGGTTCGGCGAGCGACACAGCCGACCCGGCGACGAGATCGATCTCGATTGGCGAGCGCCAGCTCCCGTAGGGGGCAACGGTGGCCCCGGCGGGGGCCCGGTGGTCCGTGCCCTCGAACGCGGTCATGTGCCCTGCTGCCAGGAGGACACGTACTCGAGCTGCTCGGGCGTCATCGCGTCGAGGGTGATCCCCATTGCCGCCAGCTTGAGACGGGCGACCTCGGCGTCGATCGCATCCGGCACGACGTAGACCTTCGGCTCCAGCTCCGCGTGGTGCTGCGCCACGTACTCCGCGGACAGGGCCTGGTTCGCGAAGCTCATGTCCATCACCGCGGCCGGGTGCCCCTCGGCGGCGCCCAGGTTGACCAGCCGGCCCTCGGCCACGAGGTTCAGCCGCTTGCCGCCGATGTCGAACTCCTGGACGTTCTCGCGCACCTCGCGGACGTGGCCCTCGGCCATCTCCCGCAGCGCCGCAAGGTCCAGCTCCGCGTCGAAGTGACCGGAGTTGGCCATGATCGCGCCGTCGTGCATGGCCGCGAAGTGCTCGCGCCGGAAGACGTTGATGTTGCCGGTGGCGGTGACGAACAGGTCACCCCAGCCGGCCGCCTGGCCGACGGTCATGACCTGGTAGCCGTCCATCAGCGCCTCGAGGGCGCGGACCGGATCGATCTCGACCACGGTCACGTGGGCGCCGTGGCCGCTCATCCGGGACGCGATCCCGCGGCCGACCCAGCCGTACCCGGCGACCACAACGTTGCGACCCGCGATGAGGATGTTGGTCGCTCGCAGGATGCCGTCCAGGGTGGACTGTCCCGTGCCGTACCGGTTGTCGAACAGGTGCTTGGTCAGCGCCTCGTTGACCGCGACCACCGGGAAGGAGAGCGCCCCGTCGGCCGCCATCGCCCGCAGGCGGATCACGCCCGTGGTCGTCTCCTCGGTGCCGGCGAAGACCTCGGCCAGCTGGTCGCGGCGCTCGCTGTGGAGCAGCGAGACGAGGTCGCAGCCGTCATCCATCGTGATGACGGGGTGGGTGTCGGCAACCGAGCGCAGGTGCGCGTAGTAGGTGTCGCGATCCTCGCCGCGGCGCGCATAGGTGGCGATCCCGTACTCCGCAACCAGCGCCGCCGCGGTCACGTCCTGGGTGGACAGCGGGTTCGAGGCCGCGAGATGGACCTCCGCGCCACCCGCCTTGAGCGTCCGCATGAGGTTCGCGGTCTCGGTCGTGACGTGGAGGCAGGCGCCGATCCGGAGCCCGGCCAGCGGCCGCTCGCGCTCGAACCGCTCGCGGATCAGGCGCAGCACGGGCATCTCGCGCTCGGCCCATTCGATCCGCCGGACGCCCTCGGCGGCGAGCCCGAGATCGGTCACATCATGGGGGACACTCGTGGTGGGGTGGGTCATCTGGACTCCTCGGCGGGGCCGTCCGTGGACGGCGGCTGGATCGGGTGAGCCTGGTCGAGGCCTGCGGCCGTGGCCGGAGCGTGGGCTCGGGGGGCGAAGAAGCGGCGAAGCGGCGCGGTGAGCTCGGACCAGGCTGAGCTCGACCGCCTGACGAGGCGCTCCTCGAAGCGGCAGTGCTCCACGTAGCCGAGCTTGCGGTATGCCTGGATCGCGGGCGGGTTGTCCGCCCGGACGTTGAGGACGGCCTCGTCACAGTACCGGAGAAGCTCTGCGGTCACCGCCGAGGTCACCGCGGTCGCGTAGCCGCGCCCCCGGTGCTCGACGTGCGTCAGGACGTTGCCCACCACGGCGAGCCGGGCGGTGCGCGAGATCACGTGTGTGCCGGCCGCCGAGACGAGCCGGCCGTTCACGCGGATCCCGTAGTACACGCCCTCGGCGATGACGCTCGACGACAGCCACGCGGCAAAGCCGAGCTGGTACAGGCGGTTGAGCTCCGCCGCCTCGACCGGCAACAGGCGCTCCACGGCTGCCGGAGCAGGCTGGAACCGGGAGCGGTCGACCCACATCCGGATCATCGGCGGCCCGGGCTCGACGCGATAGCTGTGGGCCACCGCGGGCAGGGCCGCCGCGTCGGCGGCGAGGTAGGCGGCGCGCGGTTTGACCACGTCGCGCAGGATCGCGGCGATCCCGTCGTTGCGACCCATCACGAACAGCGGCTGCGGCGTGAGCCCGCCGTACTCCAGCCCGACGGCGACGACCTCGTCGCCGCTGGTCGCGATCCCCCACCGCGTGCGGGCGAACTCCCGATCCTCGAGATCGCACAGCGCATAGGCGGAGAACAGGCGGTCCCGCTCGAGGAACGGGCGCAGGACCTCGCGATCCGCCGTCGACCGGGCGACGATCGTGCGGCCGCGCTCGCCGAGCGCCACGGTCGCCATCAGTGCGGCGCCTCCCCCTCGGCGACCTGTGCGGCGAGGGCGGCGAACCCGGGCGACGCCGACCGCCGGGCCGCTGCGGACGCGACGGCGCCCGCGATCGCATCGCCGAACGGTGCCCGGAGCACCCCTTCCTCGGTCACGAGGGCGGTCACCAGAGCCGCGGGCGTCACGTCCTGCACGGGGTTCCGGATCTGGCTTCCCTCGGGTGTGATCCGCGTCCCGGCGGCGCGCATCACCGGCCCCGGCCGGCCCTCCTCGAGCGTGGCCGCCGCACCGGTCGGCGTCGCGGGGTCGATCGCCGTGGTGGCCGCACACACGAGGAACGGCACGCCGGCCGCGCTCGCTGCGAGGGCGAGCGGGTACGTTCCCGATGGCGCGATGAGGTCGCCGTTGGCCGCGATCCGGTCGGCGGTGACGAGCACCGCGGCCACCTCGCCCGCCGCGATGCAGCCGGGCGCCGCCGCGTCGGTCACCACGGCATACTCGACGCCGGCCTGGCTCAGCTCCCAGGCGGCAACCCGCGCACCCTCGAACAGCGGCCTGGTCTCGGCCACCAGCGCGTGGACCGGCCGGCCGGCGTGGTGCGCGGCCTGGATGACGCTCAACGCCGATCCGTACTGGCCGCAGCCCATCGGGCCGCTGCTCCCGAACGTGAGCAGGTGCAGTGGCTGTGCCTCGTCGCCCGGCAGCGCTGCCAGCCCGTGGGCGACCAGGGCGCCGTAGTCGTTGGAGGCCTCGAACACGACCGCCTCCGCCTCCGCGCGGAGCCCGGCTGCCACCGCGTCACCCTCGGACTCGAGGGTGAACAGGTCGAGGCGGGCGAGCATCCGGTCGACCGCGGCCGCCATGGCTGCGGACCCGGACCGGCACAGGCGGAAGGCGTTGCCGGCTCCCCGGATCGTCGCCCGGCGGGCGAACGGCCGCGACGCTCGAGCACGGCTGGCGATGATGGCCAGCGTCACTGCGGCGACCTGGGCCTGGACGGCCGAGCCGATGATCGCCCCGTCATTGATCGCGATCACCCCATCTGCGGCCCCACGGACCTCCAGCTCCACGATGACGTCCGGCAGCCGCCTCTGGTCCACGACCCAGGCGACGTCCGCATCGGCATCCCAGCGGAAGGGGGCGCGGTAGCCCGCCGTCGAGGCGTCGATCTCGGCTGGACGGACGGGAGCCACGACCGGGTCCGACACGGCGAGCAGCTCGCGTGCCGCCTCGGCCGACTGCTGCTGCAACGCCTGGGCCGCACCGAGGACCGAGCCGACGGAGGTGAACACGTCGCCGGCAAACTGACGGAAGAACCGGCGGCGCGCCAGGTCGGCGGAGTCGGGCGGTGGATCGGGCTGATCGGTCATCGGGGCGTCGAGCGGACCATGGGACGGGATCGGCCGGTCGGGCGCTGCCGTCGGCTCAGTACCGGATGACGCTCGTGACGCGGCGGTCCTCGAGCCGATCGCGTCCCTTGAGGAACTCGAGCTCCACGAGGAAGGCCAGCCCGACGACCTCGCCCTTGAGCCGCTCCACGAGCTCGATGGTGCCGCGGACCGTGCCGCCGGTGGCAAGCAGGTCGTCGACGACCAGCACGCGCTGGCCGGCGGTGACCGCATCGCGGTGGATCTCGAGCGTGTTGGACCCGTACTCGAGGGCGTATTCGACCGTCAGCGTCTCCGCCGGCAGCTTGCCCAGCTTGCGGACGGGCACGAACCCGGTGCCGAGCTGGTAGGCCATGGGGGCCGAGAAGATGAAGCCCCGGGATTCCATGCCCACGACGAGGTCGATCTGCTCGTCCCGATAGGGCTCGAGCATCAGGTCGATGGCGTCCTTGTAGGCCTCGGCATCCTTGAGCAGCGTCGTGATGTCGTAGAACAGGATGCCGGGCTTCGGGAAATCGGGGATCTCGCGGATCTTCGCGCGAAGCGTCTCGGCGGTCATTGGGGTTCGGAGACCTCCCGTGGGTGGCTGCGCGGTCGGCTGCGCCGACGGTCGGGCGGGGCGGACGGGGCCGCGGCTAGTCTACCGCAGCCGAGTCCGCCCTCCGCAGGTCCCCCGGCCGTCCGATGCGGCCGCTCGCGACGAGTCCGGCCAGGGACACCAGCAGGGCCACCAGGAACACGACGCCGAGGGCCGGACCCAGGCCATCATGACCGCTCCGCTCCCCGACCGCCGTGATCGCGCCGCCCACGCCGGCGCCGAGCGCGGTCCCCAGGATGTCCGACAGCTGCAGGGCCGAGGACGCGGCGCCCTGCTCCGCGGGCCGCGACTCGCGGAGCACGACCAGGGTCAGGGCCGAGTAGGCGAAGCCCATCCCGACGCCGGCCAGCGCCCAGGTCACGATCGTGATCTCCGGCGGCACCCCCACGAGAACCGCGGGAATCGTCAGCAGCGCCCCTGCGGCCACGATCCCGAAACCGAGGGCGATGAAGCGGCGCGGGCCGTCACGGTCGATGCGCCGTGCCTGGAGCCAGGTGCCCGCGGTCCAGGCGAGCGTGGTGGCCGTGAACACGAGGCCGGTCAGCGTCGCAGGAGTCGCGCGCCACGTCTGCAACAGGAGCGGGATGTAGGCGTCGCCGGCGAAGAACCCGAACGTGAGGATGCCCCGCAGGAGCACTGCGGCCGGCACGCCCGTGGCCAGCAGCAGCGTGCCCGCCGGGGTCAGCCGGCGGAAGGCCGGGACCAGCAGGAGCAGACCGAGCGCGCCGCCCGCGAGCACCAGCCGCGCGTCACCGGCGGTCAGCGAGGCGACGAGCAGCCCGGCGCCCCCGGCCGCCAGCAGCGCGTTGGGCAGGCGGCGGAACGTGGCGGCGGCCGCCTCCCGTTCCGCCGCGGGCGCAGCCGGCGGGACGCGCCGCAGCGCAGAGATCGCGAGGCCGCCGGCGATCGCCAGCAGCGGCAGCAGGCCCAGGAACACCCAGCGCCACGCGAGCACTTCCCCGACGACCGCGGCGATCGACGGCCCGACGATCCCCGGCACCACCCACGCGGTCGACAGCAGCGCGAACATGCGCGGCTGCAGGCGATCCGGCAGGCATCGTCCGATGGCGACATAGGCCGTGGGCGCGACGGCGCCTCCGCCGAGCCCCTGGATGAACCTGGCGCCGACCAGAACCGGCATCGACGGAGCCAGCCCCCCGATGAGCAGCCCGATCGCGAACAGGGCCAGGCCGGCGGTGAACGGGCGGCCCAGCGGCATCCTGTCCAGCGCGCCGCCGGCGACGACGGCGCCGACGAGGTTGCCGAGGAAGAATGCGGAGAACACCCAGCCGTACAGCGGCAGATCGCCCAGCTCGTCCACGACCAGCGGCATCACGGTGCCGATCGCGAGGGACTCGAGCGCCACCAACGTGATCGTCGAGATCAGCCCCAGCGTCAGCCCGCGCAGCCCGGGTGCGAACAGGTCGGCGGTGCGCGCGGGCGCGATCCGTGGGGTGGCGGCAGCAGTCACCCCGAGATGATGCCCGGTCCGTGCGGCGCGGGCTACGTCCCGGCGAGGCGCTCCACCACGGGGGCCAGCGTGTCCACGTCGCCGAGCATGAACGAGCTGATGCCCAGGCGGTCCCGCAGCTCACGGAACTTGGCGGCCAGCCCGTCGATCGAGCCGATGAACGTGTGCGGCGATTCGAGGAGCTCGTCCACCGACATCTCGATCCCCGTGCGCGAGCGCATCCTGTCCAGCACGTCGGCGGCGTCCTTGCGCGCGTGGTCGGTGACCAGCGGCTCGGTGCCCGTCGGGTAGACGTTGAGCTCCAGGGCGTCGAACCGGGCACCGGCCGCCTCGCGGATCCAGCCCAGCTTCTCCTCCGTGGCCGCGATCGTGATCGAGCGCGGATCCGCGCGCACGACCTGCCCCCCGGCCGGCGTCGGCAGAGTCCTGGGCGCCAGACCCACGATGTCCGCCTCGCGCGCCGCCAGCGTCAGCAGGCGGCGTCCACCGCCACCGATGAACAGCGGGGGGTGCGGCCGCTGCACCGGCTTCGGCAGGCCGTCGTGGCCGGTGATCGTGTAGTGCTCGCCGGCGAGGCTGAACGGGTCGTCGCCGAAGCAGCCCTTGAGCACCGTGACCGCCTCGGCCAGGCGCGAGACCCGGACGCCGACGGGATCGAACGGCAGCCCGAGCGCCTCGTACTCCGGCCGGTTCCAGCCGGCCCCGATGCCGACCTCCACGCGTCCCCCGCTGAGCACGTCGAGCGTGGCCATGTCCTGGGCAAGAAGGGCCGGATGCCGCAGGTCGTTGTTGGTCACGAACGGCGCGACGCGCAGCCGGGTCGTGGCGGCCACGATCATCGACAGCACCGGCACGAACCCGAACGGGATGACCACGTGGTCGGCGTAGACCAGCATGGAGTAGCCCATCGACTCCGCGCGGCACGCGGTCGCCGCGAGCGCCGGCCCGTCGGGGACCTCGCCCGGGTCGGCCAGGAACCGGAACGGGCGCACCGGGCCGTTACCCACCGATGAGCCGCAGCAGCTCCCCGGCGACCCCGATCGCATCGGGCGTGCGGAGGATGCTGTTGCGGAACGTGAACCCAGTGAAGCCGGCATCCAGGTACGGGCGCAATGCCTCGGCGGCCTGCTCGGGCGTCCCGACGAGCTCGTGCGCACGCCTCTCCGGCGGGATCCGCTCCCGCATCGCCGTCGCGTCCGCCTCGTCGGCCGCGACCGAGATCGGTGACGCGATGGTGCGCTCGATCGTCGAGGGATCGCGCCCGATCGCCTCGCAATGCCGCGCGAGCACCTCCGTCTTGTGCTGCAGGACGTCGAGGCCGAGCGGGAACCAGTGCGTCATGTCGGCGTGCTTCGCCGCGATCTTCAGCGTCCGCTGCTCCCCGCCGCCGCCGACCAGGATCCTCGGGCCGCGGGGCTGGATCGGCCGCGGGACGTTGAGGGCCTCGTCGATGCGGTAGAAGCGGCCGTGGAACGTGGGCCTCTCCTCCCGGAACATCGCCGTGACGATGGTCAGGGCCTCGTCCAGGCGGTCCATCCGCTCGGCGATCGGCGGGAACTCGAAGCCGAGGCTGACGTGCTCGGCCTCGAACCAGGCGGCGCCGAGGCCGAACACGGCACGCCCGCCGGAGATCACGTCCAGCGTCGTCGCGGTCTTCGCAAGGAGCGCCGGGTTGCGGTACGTCACACCGCTCACGAGGGTCCCCAGGCGGATCGTCCTCGTCTCCCGGGCGAGGGCGGCCAGCGTCGACCAGCCCTCGAGCATGGGGTCCGTCTGGGGAGCCACCATCGGGATCTGGTTGAGGTGGTCCATCACCGTGATGAGGCTGAAGCCGACCCCCTCCGCGGCACGCGCCTGCTCGACGACACGGTCGAACAGCCGCTCCGGAGGACTGTCTGGGAACGTGTAGTAGGGAAGGTGGAGACCGAACCAGGGTTTCATCCTGCGAAGGATGCCCCCGTTTTTCCCGGCACGCACGGACGGCGCCCGGTCAACTCGTCGCCGGGCGCGAGTCCCGATCCCCGCCCGACCCCCTGGGGCGGTTCAGCCGCCGCTGGTCGGGACCGACTGCATCAGCGCCAGCTTCCAGCCGGCCGCCGTCCGGCGCCAGATCAGGCAGGTCGGCGACACCACCCGCGTGGTCACGCCGTCGAGCTCGTAGACCTGGTGGAGGATGAACGTCTCCACCTCCACGTCGGCCCAGCGCGTGACGTAGACATCGTCGGCTGTCGAGTGCACGTCCGACACGCGCGAGAAGATCAGCCGCAGCGCCGCCCCGATCTCGTGCCGGCCGCGATGCCAGCGACGCGTGATCTCGTCGACCACCTGCGCGTCCTCGGTCAGCAGGCCGACGATGCCGACGTCGTCCTTCGCGTCGAGCAGGCGGAGATACTCGGCGCCGTGGGTCGGGACGGGGGCGATGGGTGTCATGACGGCCTCCAGCTGGATGCCGTCAGCATCGGTTGCGGGATCCGCGCCGCCAAGTGCCGGACGTCAGGGGTGACGCGGCAGGCCCGGCCCATCGGCCGATGCCGGCGTCCCCTGGTGGAAGCGGAGCCGCCAGCGGCCGTCGCGCCGGATCCAGATCGAGCTGCGCCGGCTGCGTGCCTGCGTCCCATCGGCGCGTGACACGATCAGGTCGTAGGTTGCCAGCATCACGTCGGTTGCGAGCGAGGTGACATCGAATACGTCGATGGCGACGTCGTCTGCCGGCGGTTCGGCGGCGATGGACGCGAGGGTCTCGGCGCGGGTCCAGCGCCGCCCGCTCTGTCCCACCTCGATGAAGTCGGGATCGAGCACCGCTCTGTACCCGCCATCGATCGACGCCTCGTCTCGGCGGGCCAGGGCCAGCTCGATGGCGACCAGCTCCCCGGCATCGCCCGCGCTAGCCATCGCGGGCCTCCTGCGCCGCGATACCCGCCGCGGCAACGAGCCGCGACACCACCGCCTGGGTCAGCGTCCAGCCCGCGAGCGGGTCCCGCGGCAGCCGGATCCGGACCTGGTTCGACGCGAACGTCATGTCCCCCGGTCGCACGCCGGGCAGCGGACCGCCGACACCCGACGGCGACAGCAGCTGCATCGCCGTCGCCCGTGACAGGCCCGCCCCGAACCGCACGACGAGCAGCCCCTCCTCGCGCGCGAGCGAGACGACGCCGGCCGACTCGGCCGCCAGCCGCAGCTCCGCCACCTCGGACAGGCGCAGGACCGGCGCCGGCATCGGTCCGTAGCGGTCGGTCACCTCCTGGCGGAACGCGGCAACATCGCCCAGGGTCCGTGCCCTGGCCAGCCGCCGGTACAGCTCCAGCTTCTGCGCGACCTCGGGCACGTAGTCGTCCGGCAGGTGCGCGTCCACCGGCAGGTCCACGACCGCCTGGATTGCCTCGCGCACCGGCGCCCGTTCCTCGCGCCGGGCCTTCGCCTCCTCGACCGCCTCCGCCAGCAGCCGCGAGTACAGGTCGAACCCGACGGCCGCCATGTGACCCGACTGCTCGCCGCCCAGGATGTTCCCCGCACCGCGGATCTCGAGGTCGGCGAGGGCGATCTGGAACCCGGCGCCCAGCTCCGAGGCATTGAAGATCGCCTGGAGCCGCTTGCGCGCCTCCTCGCTCATACGCTCGCGACGCCGGTACAGCAGATAGGCGTATGCGCGTCGCGAGGATCGTCCGACCCGTCCGCGGAGCTGGTACAGCTGGGCGAGCCCGAGCGTGTCCGCCCGGTCGATGACGATCGTGTTCGCGTTCGGGATGTCGAGCCCGGACTCGATGATCGTCGTGGACACGAGCACGTCGGCCGCGCCATCGGCGAAGGTCAGCATCACCCGCTCGAGAGTGCCCTCCGCCATCTGCCCGTGGCCGACGACGATCCTCGCCCCCGGCAGCAGCCGCCGCAGCTGCCCGGCCTGCGCCTCGATCGTCTCGACCCGGTTGTGGACGTAGAACACCTGGCCGCCGCGGTCGAGCTCACGCAGGATCGCGTCCCGGACGAGGCCGGCGGACGCCTCGGCGACCCGCGTCTGGATCGGCAGGCGGTCCTCGGGCGGCGTCTCGATCACGGACAGGTCCCGGATCCCGGCCAGGGCGAGGTTGAGCGTCCGCGGGATCGGCGTCGCCGACAGCGTCAGTACGTCCACCGCGGACCGGAGCTGCTTGAGCCGCTCCTTGGCAGCGACCCCGAACCGCTGCTCCTCGTCCACCACCACCAGGCCCAGGTCCCGGAAGGCCACGTCCTTCGACAGCAGGCGGTGCGTCCCGATGACCAGGTCCACGGTCCCGTCGGCGAGGCCGGCGACCGTCCGCTCCTGCTCGCGCGCCCCCACGAACCGGGACAGCAGCCGGACGGTGATCGGGAACGCCGCGAACCGCTGCGTGAACGTGGCGAAGTGCTGGCCCGCCAGCACGGTCGTCGGTACGAGGACGGCCACCTGCTTGCCGTCCTGGACGGCCTTGAACGCCGCCCGCAGGGCCACCTCGGTCTTGCCGTATCCCACGTCGCCCACGACCAGCCGGTCCATCGGGCGGCGGGTCTCCATGTCGGCCTTGACCTCCTCGGCCGCGCGCAGCTGGTCCGGCGTCTCCTCGTACGGGAACGAGGCCTCCATCTCGAGCTGCCAGGGCGAGTCCGGCGCGTACGGGAACCCGTCGGCCGCCTCCCGCTTCGCGTACAGGCGGAGCAGCTCCTCGGCGAGGTCTGTGACCGCCTTGCGCACCCGCTGCTTCGTTCGCAGCCAGTCGGTGCCACCGAGCCGGCTCAGGGTCGGGTTCTCGCCACCGGAGTAACGCGACACGCGATTGATCTGCTCGACCGGGACGAAGATGCGGTCGCCGGCGGCGAACGAGAGCTCCAGGTAGTCGCGCTCCTGGCCCGCCTCGCCCCGCCGCAGCATCTGCTCGTAGCGGGCGATGCCGTGGTCGATGTGGACGACGAGGTCGCCGGACGACAGCCGCTCGAGGATGTCGCGCGGGACGATGCGCCGCATCGCCTTCGGCCGCCGGACCCGGACGGACCCGAACAGCTCGCGATCGGTGACCACCGCCAGCCCGTCGGGGCCTCCCTCGAACCCGCCGTTGAGGCTGCGCTCGACGAGCGCGATCGCCCCCGGCGGTGGGGCATCCGAGATTCGATGGACGATGCCGACGGGATGACCCGCCTCGCCCAGCAGCTCCGCCAGGCGCGGGGCCTGGTCGCTGGCGAGGACGACCCGGGCGCGCTCGCCCAGCCAGTGCTCGACGCCGTCCACCAGCCGCTCCGTCCGACCCGGCGGCAGCACCGGCTCGCGCCAGCCGAACAGGTCACCCGAGGTCAGGCCCTTGGCCGCGAACGCCATCCCCTCGGCCGCGCCCGCCTCCGACTGCCACGTCAGCTCCAGGGTCCGCGCACCGTGGAGACGCGCCTTCCAGTCCCGCGGCGGGAGGTAGGCCGTGGGCCAGTCGCGCGGCAGGTCCCCGCTCTCGACCAGCTCCGCGTGACGCTCGTCCGCCTGCCGCCACAGGAAGTCCGCGGCATCCGCGAGGTCCCCCGGCTCGTCGAGGACGAACAGCGTGGCCGGATCGAGGTGGTCGAGGCCGGTGGATGGCGCGACGAGCCGCGACCACACCTCCGCCCCGTCGCCGGCCGCGAGCGCCCGGCCGGTCTGCACGGCCGCCGGCCGTTCCGGAGATGCATCCCCCGCGAAACGCGCGAGGTCCATCGCCAGGCGCTCCGGCAGCCGCGACGCGCGCCGGCCCAGCCGGGCGCGGATCTCGTCGGCTCCGCCCGCCGGGAGCAGGAACTCGGTCGCCGGCAGCAGGGCGACCTCGCGGACCGCCTCCACGCTCCGCTGGTCCGTGGGATCGAAGGCGCGCAGGGAGTCGATCTCGTCGCCGAAGAACTCGATCCGGATGGGCAGGGCGGCCGAGGGCGGGAACACGTCCACGATGCCGCCGCGGCGCGCAAGCTCGCCGCGACCCGCGACCTCGATCACCGGCGTGTAGCCCCGCTCGAACAGCTCGCCGAGCAGGGCGTCGAGCCCGATCCGGGTGCCGGGTCGCAGGGTCCGGATCCGCTCCGGCAGGTCGTCGGGCGAGAGCGTCGCCTGGAGCAGTGCCTGGACGCTTGCGACGAGGACCTTCGCGGTGCCCGCCCGCCATCCCGCGAGCGCCGCGACCCGGGCTGCCGTCTCGTCGGGGACCAGCTCGCTGCGCTCGTACGCGAGCGAGGTGCGGGGCTCCAGGACCGCGACCAGCGATGGATCTCCCAGCCAGGCGCCGAGCTCCTCCGCCACCCGGTCGCCGATCTCGGCGTCCCGCGCGACCCAGCAGATCCGCTCCCCGTCCTCGGCCAGTGCCAGGGCGGCCGCGAGGTAGGACTTCGCGCCGTGCGGGATGGTCGTCAGCCCGACGTGCCGTCCGTGGATGCCCGGCGGGTCGTCCGGCGCTCCCAGCCGCTCGCGCAGCGACGCGAACGATCCCGTCGCATGGAGCAGCCGCGGCAGGGTGGCCAGGTCCGGAACGCGGCGTCCCGGGCCACGGGACGGCGAGCCGGCACGGTCCGCCGCGCGCGCCGGCGACGGCCGGCGAGCCCTCGACGCGGGTGCCGTGGCCGCGCGCGCCCCGGGATCCAGCAGCTCGACCTCCGCCTCGGCCGATGCGCGGTCGAGATCGACCTCGCGCTCGGAGACCTCGGCCGCCGCTCGCCGCTCCGCCCAGTCGCGGGCGACCTTGTCGGCGAGCTTCCGCTCCCGGGTCGTCCGCCCGCGATACGGATTGGTCATCGACGGCGGCCGCCATCGTCGTCCCGGTCGCCACCGAGGATCCGCCGCCAGCCCGTCTTCGTCCGCCGGATGCCGGCGTCGTCGGCCGGACCGCCCACCTCGCCGGGCTTCGGGCCCTCCGCATCGTCGGCCGGCGCCTGGAGCTCGAACGCGTTGAAGCGGTTGGCGGCCTTCGACGTCCCCTCGCGTGCCCAGGCCTCCACCGCGTCGGCCGCGGCGTCGAGCAGGATCGGCAGGCGCGCTCGCTCGTCCGTCGCGAACTTCGAGAGCACGTGGTCGATCGCGCCCCGGCCCGGCTCCCCGATGCCCACCCGCAGCCGGGCGACCTTCTCGGTTCCCAGCTCGTCGATGATCGAGCGCAGGCCGTTGTGCCCGCCGTGGCTGCCCGCCTCGCGGAACCGCAGCTTGCCGAACGGCAGCGCGAAGTCGTCGGCGACGACGAGCACGTCGATCAGCGGCGTGCGCTCGCGCGCGAGGAGCTTGCGGACGGCGATGCCCGAGTCGTTCATGAACGTCAGGGGCTTTGCCAGCACCAGGTCCAGGCCCTTGTACCGGATCTGGATGCTCTCGGACGCATCGCGCTGGCGGCCGCGTCCGGAGCGCCCGGCCCTGTCCGCCAGCCGGTCCACCACCATCCAGCCGATGTTGTGGCGTGTCTCCGCGTACTGGCCGCCCGGGTTCCCCAGGCCGACGACGAGCTTCACGATGCTGATCCCACCTCCAGGCGGCCGGCACGGATGCCCCGGCGGTTGGTTCCCGACGCGGCGTCCGGACACGGCGAACGGCCCCGGGACCGTGTCCGACGGGGCTCACCGGCCATGGTACCGCGCCCCGCCGCAGGGTCATCGCGCGGCCGAGCGACGACCATCGGGCTCGCGGCAGTCGAGCTCGCCGGGATCGGCGGCTAGGTTCGGATCCCTCCCAGGAGGCGGCGTTCGAGGTCCCGCATCGCCGCCTCCTCTGCCGGCCGGGCGTGATCCCAGCCGCACACGTGGAGCGTGCCGTGGGTGACCAGCAGCCGCAGCTCGTCGCGGGCGTCCCAGTGAACGTCCCCGGTCTGGCCGCCGCGGCCCGCCGCGGCCTGGTCCACCGCCCTCTCGACGGACACCACGATGTCGCCCAGGTGCGGCCGCGCGCCGGGCGGCAGCGGGAAGGCGGGCGTGGCGCCGTCCGGTGGCGCCTTGCCCTCGTGAAGCGGGAAGGCCTCGGGACCCAGCAGGGGAAACGACAGCACGTCGGTCGGGCCCGCCTTGCCCATGTGCTCGGCGTTCAGCGACGCAAGCTCCGTGTCGTCCGCGAGGATCAGGCCCAGTGATGCCGGCTCGCGTGCACCGGCGGCATCGAGCGCGGCCGCGGCGGCGCGGGCAAGCTCGGTCGCGGGGAGCAGTCGCGGGACGCCGTCACGTCGCTCGACGTCGATCCGCCACGGGCCGAGGTACAGGCTTCTCACCGGGTTGGGGGCTACCGGTCGCCGGATGCGCGCCGCGACTCCAGCTCGACCACCTTGCTCTGCGGATAGGCGATCCGCTGGTGGTACATGCCCAGGAGCTGCTGCACGAATGCCTCGCGGATCTTCTCGATGTCGCGCAGCGTCAGGTCGCACTCGTTGAACTGGTCGTCGCTGATCCGCTCTTCGAAGATCCGCGACACCATCGCCCGGATCGTCGCCTCGTCGCGCGACGAGAGCGAGCGCACCGACGCCTCCACCGAGTCGGCCAGCATGATGATTGCGGCCTCGCGCGACTGCGGCTTGGGCCCGTTGTGGCGGAACTTGCGGACGTCGACGGCATCAGCCGCCTTCCTGCCCTCGGCCGTCTCGAGACCGCCGAACGGCTCCGCGGCCAGCTCCCTCGCGCGGGCGTAGAAGTACGACAGCACCCCCGTCCCGTGGTGCTGCGGGATGAACGCGATCAGCGCCTTGGGCAGCCCCGACTTGTAGGCGATGTCGATGCCGTCGCTCACGTGCGACTTGAGCATCTGGACCGAGGTCTCCGGGTCCAGCTCATCGTGGACGTTGTCGCCCCCGGCCTGGTTCTCGATGAACGCGGCCGGGTTCGCAAGCTTGCCGATGTCGTGGTAATAAGCCGCAACGCGGGCCAGCAGTGGATCAGCGCCGATGGCCTCCGCGGCTCGCTCGGCGAGGTTGCCGACCATCAGCGAGTGGTGATACGTGCCGGGCGTCTCGACCAGCAGACGCCGGAGCAGTGGCTGGGACGGGCTCGCGAGCTCCAGCAGCTGGAACACGGTGACGATCCCGAACACGGAGCCGATCACGGCGAAACTGCCCACCGCCGCGACGGCCGAGCCGCCTGCGGAGAGGGCGGACGCCCCCAGCAGCTCCAGCAGGCCGCGGATGTCCTGTTCACCCAGCAGCGCGAAGATGGCCACCACCAGGGCGTTGACGACCAGCACGGCGATGCCCGCCTGGACGAACACGGCGAGCCGGTCTCCGCGCCGCACCGCGACGATCCCGGCCATCCCGCCCAGCATCACGTAGGCCGCGAGCTCCAGCCCGGCCCCGTTGACGGCCGCGGCCAGCACGGCGATCAGCGCGGTCATCACGATCGCGACGCCGCCGTCGAGGAGCACCGTCACCAGGATCCCGACGGCCGCCAGCGGCAGCGCGTAGGGCATCCACGTGCGGCCGGCCGTCAGCTTGAGCACCAGCACGGCCACGACCAGCAGCAGTGCGAGCAGCACCAGGACATTGTTGCGGTGCCAGAAGTCGCGCCGGAAGCGCCACATCCAGGTGAGCAGCAGTCCCACGACGAGCACCGACAGGATCACGAACGCGAGCAGCCTGGCGACGTCGAGCCCGCCCTCGTTGAGCTTGAAGTAGGTGATCGCCTCGAACGCCTCCGGCGTCACCCGGTCGTTGGCCCGGACGATGATGTCGTTGCGCTCCCAGGACATGACCTGCTCCGGGACGCCCGCGGCCGCCTGCTCCTTGCGCGTCTGCGTGAGCGCGGGATCGTAGGACGAGTTCGCGACGATCAGCGGGCCGATGAGCGCAGCCACCAGGTGGCGCTCGTCCACGTTGAGGTCGGTCGAGATGCGGCCGTCCAGGCCGGCGACCACCACGGCAACCTGCGTGTCCTTGAGCTCGGTGCGCTCGGTGTCCGCCAGCACCCGGGCCGCCTCGGCACGAACGGCCGTCCACTGGGCCGAGGTCAACCCGACCAGCGTCGCGCGGTCCTGTGCGGACAGGGCCGGAATCGCCTGGGCGAGGAGCGCGGCACGGTCCGCGGGCTTGACGTCGGTCCCGAACGCCGTGTCCACGGGCTTGACCAGCAGGTCGAACGCCTGGGCCTGCTGCCCGACGATCGCCTCGGCCTGGGCGGGCGTGTAGTCGTACTGTGGCCCGACCGCGTCGCTCGCTGCCTGGCGCGCCTCCTTGGTCAGGATTGCGCTGGGGTAGTCGGCGGCCCGCGGAGCGACGACATCGGCCGGAGCGGGCTTGCCGAGCTCGAGCTGGGGCTGGGCGGGCAGGATGTCCACGCCCAGGATGACGGCCATCGCGGCCACCGTGAGCACGGACGCCGCGATCAGCCGCCACGCGTCGCGGCGGGTGAAGCTGGTGGTCGGTTCCGCGGATCGGGAAAGCATGGCGGCTCTCGGGCCTCAGTGACCCGTATCGTGCGCGGACACGTCCGCGCGTGCCAGCGCCTGCGCCACGAGACCGGACGTGAGCTTGCCGTCGGCCCGGCCGCGGATGCGCGGGGACAGCCAGCCCATGACCTTGCCCAGGTCGCGGGCGGACGCGGCGCCGGTGGCGGCGATGCCCTCGTCGACGAGGGCACGCACCTGGTCCTCGGTGAGGGCCTCGGGCAGGTAGTCACCGAGGATCGCGATCTCGGCCTCTTCCTTCTCGGCGAGGTCCTCGCGGCCACCCTTGCGGAACGCCTCGATGCTCTCGCGGCGCGTCTTGACCTCGCGCGTCACCACGCCCAGGACATCGTCCTCGGACAGGGTGGTGTGCTTCGCCTTCTCGATGTTGTAGATGGCGTTCTGGACCATCCGCAGCACGTCGCGGCGCAGCGCGTCACCCGACCGCATGGCGGCGGTCGTATCGGCGTGGAGTCGTTCGCGAAGGGTCACCGGATGGCTCCTCGGGCGTCACGGCGACGTCGGTGTGCCCCGACGATGTGCCGTGCCCGCGAGCGGCGCCGATGGTGGGACCCGGGATCCCGGTCCCGGTCGACGCGTGGGGCTGGTGAACCGCCGAAGCGGCTCAGCCCTGGCTCGCGCGTGCGTTCTTCTTGCGCTTCGCTTCCTTGCGCTTCCGCTTCACTGACGGCTTCTCGTAGTGCTCGCGACGGCGAGCCTCCGCGAGGATGCCGCTCTGCTGGATCTTCTTGTTGAAGCGGCGCAGGGCGCTCTCGAACGTCTCGTTCTCACCCACTCGGACTTCTGCCAATCCCGGTTCACCTCCTCGGGCAGGGATCTCGCACCCGCCTCCCGCGCGCGATGCCCAGCGGCGCAGGGGGCGTCCCGGAGGCCGCGCGCACGAGGCACGCATACCTGCCGGCAGGCCGCCGGAGTGTACGCGCGCACCCGGAGACGGTCAAACTCGCCGGGGG
>CAWKHN010000024.1:0-33611 GCA_963849495.1 uncultured Chloroflexia bacterium
TGCGCGATGCCGTCGCCGACCTCGACCACGGTCCCGACGCTGCGGGCCTCGGTCGCCGAGTCGAACGACTCGATCTGGTTCTTGATGATGCTGATGATCTCGTCTGACCGGATGGCCATCGCGTCTCCGTTCGGGCGTTCGCAGGCTCCCGTTCTCGCCGGCGCGGGGCCGGCGATGCGGGCGGGGGCTAGCGGAGGCGTGCCCCCGCGTGAAGCTGGTCGCGCAGCCGCTCGAGGCGGCCGCGAATGGATGCGTCGAGGAGCTGGTCGCGGATCTGGATCGTGACTCCGCCGATGAGGTCCGGGTCGACCTCGGTGTGGATCTCCGCTGCCGAGCCGGCCATCGCCTCGACCCGGGTCCGGATCTCGGCAGTCTCGGCTCCGGTGAGCGGGACGGCGCTGGTGACGGTCGCCATGACGACGCCGCGGTGGGCATTGAGCTTCCGGGTGTACTCCGCCGCAACGCCGGACAGGATGCTTGCGCGCCCTCGCGTCACGATGAGGCTGACGAGCCGCAGCGCGCCCGGCTGGATCCGCGGCTCGAGGAGTGCCGACACGAGGCCCAGCCGCTGCGCCAGCGGGACGGCAGGGCTGTGGACGATCGGATCCACCTCCGGTCTGCCCAGGATCTCCGCC
Source organism: uncultured Chloroflexia bacterium (assembly GCA_963849495.1). Lineage (GTDB taxonomy): Bacteria > Chloroflexota > Limnocylindria > Limnocylindrales > CSP1-4 > CAIXZV01. The sequence continues at coordinate 636 of CAWKHN010000024.1, forward strand.
GCGACGGCGAGATCCTCGGCCCAGCGGTCCAGCTGGTCGTCGCGGAGCGCCACCTCGAAGGCGGCCTCCGCGTAGCGGCGGGCGGCGGTGACGCTCCGGGCCATCAGGCGTTGGTCCCGCCGGCGCCGGCCGACTCGGCGAGGAAGTCGGCGACCACCTTGCGCTGCCGGTCGCCGGTCATCGCATCGCCGACCACGCGGCCGGCGGCCATGATGGCGAGGTCGGTGACCTCCGAACGCAGCTCGGCGATCGCACGCTGCTTCTCCGAGTCGATGTCGGCTGCGGCCCGCTCGCGCAGCCGGCCGAGCTCTTCGCGGGTTGCGGCGATGTCCTGCTCCCGGCTCTCCGACGCTGCCTTCTGGGCACGGGCAATGATGTCGTTCGCCTCGCGACGGGCCTCCTGGATGGCGGCCAGACGCTCCTGCTCGGCCGACTCGCGATCGCGCCGTGCCTGCTCCGCGTCCTTGAGGCCCTCCTCGATCCGCGTCCGCCGTTCGGCGAGCATCTTCGAGATCGGACCGAACGCAAAGAGCTGGAGCACGACGTACAGCAGCACGAAGTTGAGCAGGGCAACGATCAGCCAGAACCCGTTGATGACGAGTCCGGAGGTGGCCTCCGCGGCCGGGGCAACGGCTGCCCCGGACACGCCGGCAGAGGCGATCGCGAGGAAGTCCATGAGGTGTCCGCCCGGCGCTACTTGGCGGCCGGGTTCAGGAAGATGATCAGGACGCCCACGACGAACGCGAGGACGCCCAGCCCCTCGGCGAACGCGGCGCCGATGATGAACGTCGCGCGGATGATCCCGGCGGCGTCGGGGTTGCGGCCCATCGCGCTGGTCGACATGCCGGTCAGGATCCCGATACCGATGCCCGGGCCGATCACGCCCATTGCGGCCAGGCCGGCGCCAATCAGTTCCATCGAGTCTCTACCTCCACTGGCGTCCACTCAGCGTGAACGCTTCCTCAGGACAACGTATGGACGGGGCCGCCTCAGTGCGACGAGGCGGGTGACATGGGTGGGCCGACGCCGCCCTCTGGATCGGCTGCAAACTCCGGCGCAGCGTGCGCCTCTTCCTCGTGGCCCTCGATCGCGAGCAGCGTGAACATCAGGGTCAGCACGCTGAAGATGAGGGCCTGGACGAAGCCGATGAAGCCCTCGAGGGCAACGAACGGCAGGGGCAGGATACCAAGCAGGAGGGCCGTGAAGACGCCGAGCATGACGCCGCCGCCGTACATGTTGCCGAACAACCGGAAGGCGAGCGTCACGGGCTTGAAGAACTCGAGCAGGAACTCAGTCAGGCCGACGAACAGGTCGATGAGCCCGTCAACGACGCTGCGCCGGAACCCGCGGAAGTTGAAGAACTTGCCCAGGTAGCCGCGCAGCCCGAGGCGGCGGATCCCCTCGAAGTGGAACAGCACGAAGCTGAACAGGGCGAGGCCGATGGTGATGTTGATATCGCTGGTCGGGGTGCGCAGGAAGTTGACCTTGTCGCCGAAGATCAGCAGGTCCGTCCAGTTCGCAAGGACGATGAACATGAACAGGGTGATGAAGATGCCGACGTAGGGCCGTGCGCGCGGACCGCCGAGCGCCATCGCGAAGCCCTCGAGCGCCTCGTACACGAACTCCACGGCGTTCTGCACCGGTCCCGGCAGGCGACCCAGGCTGCGCGCGATGCCGACGAACACGACGATCATCAGGACCATCACCATCCACGACACCACGATCGACGACGTGATGCTGGGGTGGAAGTCGACGACCAGCGCACCGGTCGGCTCCACCGCACGGGGAGCGAGGTCCCAGACAACGGTGGGCGGGATCAGCTCCAGGTTGCCCCGGATGCTCTGCTGGGGGCCCGGGAAGCCGGGGGGTGCGAACAGGATCACCGCGACGATGTCGAGCGCGATGATCGCGATGATCGCGAGCAGCAGGTTCCGCCTCCGGGTCGAGCGCGCGGGCGCCTCATGCGCCGGTGCCGTCGGTGGCGGGGGAAGGGGAGGTCTCGGTGGTCACGGGCGACTCGTTGGTCTCGTCTCGATCCCCGCCCGATGCGGACGGTCGGTCTTCATGTCAGTCGAACCTCGCGAGGAACCGCTTGATCAAGCTGGCGACGGCAAGCCCGCCGAGACCGAAGCCGGCCAGCGCTCCGCCGACGGCGAAGATGGGCAACGTCTGGAGCTGCTGGTCGATCCACCACCCAGCGAGCACACCCGCAATGGTTCCCACGAAGAACGTGATCCCGATCTCGGAGAACAGCGCGAGATAGGCCCCGAGGCCATTGCTCATGGACGACCGACCACCGGGCCAGACTATAGCAGAGGCATCCGGGGTCCAGAAGGGGGTCGGAGAGGGATCGTCGCTGGTTCGCCGGCTGGCCGGGCGACCCCCTGCCGACCCTCCTGCGACGCGTCCCGCCGTGGTCATCGTCCGGGTCGTCGAACTCACGGCGCGCCGAGCCCGGCCCGGCCGGTCGCCCGCCGCTCAGTCGGGCGGCGGGCCCTCGTAGGTCTCGGCCTCGAGCGCTCCTCCGGTCTCACCGCGGGTGACCGCGAACAGGGCAAGCCCGAAGCCCAGGGCCAGGCCGAGGAACGCGTACACCTGTCCGGTGCCGGACAGCACGAAGGTCAGCACGGCGAGCGCGATGCACACCGCGTAGATCACGAGCACCGTCTGGCCGTGGGACAGGCCCAGGTCGAGCAGGCGGTGATGGATGTGACCGCGATCCGGCGTGAACGGGGAGCGCCCGGTGGCCAGGCGGCGGACGATGATCCAGAAGGTGTCGATGATCGGGACGCCCAGGACCAGGAGCGCCACGGCGACCTTGGCCGAGCCCATGATCGCCAGCAGCGCCAGCGTGTAGCCGACGAACATCACGCCGCTGGTGCCGATGAAGATCGACGCGGGGTGGAAGTTCCAGCGCAGGAACCCGAGCAGCGACCCGGCGAGCGCGAAGCACAGCACCCCGACGAACGGCTGGGCCACCTGGGTCGTCAACGAGATCAGGCCCAGCGTCACGGCGGCGATCAGCGCGATGCCGGACGACAGGCCGTCCAGGCCGTCGATGAAGTTGATGCTGTTGATCATCCCGATGACCCAGACCATCGTGAACCCGATGCCGGAGGCCGTGCCCAGCGGGATGAATCCGGGGCCGAACGGGTTGTTGAGCAACGTCACCGTGACCCCTGCGCCGACCGCGATCAGGGCCAGCAGCACCTGGCCGAGCAGCTGCCAGCGGGCCCGGAGCTGCAGGGCATCGTCCAGGGCGCCGAGCAGGACCGCGACCGCGCCGCCGAGCAGGAGGGCCGGGACCTCGGAGGCCCCCAGGGACCGCGGCAGCGGGACCGCGTCCACCCGCCCGCTGACGACGATGACCCCGAGGGTGACGGCCAGGAACGCGACGGCGACCGCGATCCCGCCTCCTCGCGGGACCGGCGTCTCGTTGACGCGCCGGTGGTTCGGCTGGTCGATCGTGCCGAGCCGCAGCGACCCGCGACGGACGAGCGGCGTGAAGACGAGGGCCAGCGCCGCCGACACGGCAAACGCAGCGATGAGGATCGGCAGGACCTCACCGAACGTCGCGATCAGCCGCATCGGCCGTGCGTCACTCTCGGTCGCGCGGCAGGCCCGGGACGGGGAAGCGGGCGACCAGGTCGCGCACCTCGGCGGCGATCCGGGCGTGCTCGTCCGCGTCGTCGCGTTCGCGGATGCCGTCAACGATCCAGCGCCCGATCGCGCGCATCTCGTCCGGGCCCATGCCGCGCGTCGTCGTGGCCGGGGTGCCGATCCGGATGCCCGATGCAATGTTGGGCGGGTTGAGATCGAACGGGATCGCGTTCTTGTTCACGGTGATACCCACGTCGTCGAGCAGCGCCTCGGCCTCCCGGCCGGTCACGCCCAAGGGCGTCACGTCCACGAGGGCGAGGTGGTTGTCGGTGCCGCCGCTCACCAGGCGCGCCCCGGCGCCCGCGATCGTCTCGGCCAGCACCCGGGCGTTCTCGATCGTGCGGGCCTGGTCGTGGCGGAACCCGTCGGTCGCCGCGAGCAGGAGCGCAACCGCCTTGGCGGCGATCACGTGCATCAACGGACCGCCCTGGACGCCGGGGAACACGGACTTGTCGATCGCCTGCGCGAGCGTGTTCTTCCTGAGCGCGGGGAAGTCCGCGCGGTCGATGCCGGGTGGCAGATCTGCGCGGCTGAACAGGAGACCGCCACGCGGACCACGAAGCGTCTTGTGTGTGGTCGTTGTCACGAGGTCCGCGTGCGGAAACGGGCTGGGGTGCAGACCGGCCGCGACGAGGCCCGCGACATGGGCCATGTCGACGAACAGCAGCGCGCCCACGCCGTGGGCGATCCGCGCGAGACGCTCGAAGTCCCACGTGCGCGGATACGCGGACGCGCCGGCCACGATGACCTTCGGGCGCACCTCCCCGGCCTGGACCTCGAGGGCGTCGTAGTCGATCCGCTCATCCTCACGGGTCACGCCGTACGCGTGGACCTCGTACAGGCGGCCGGAGAAGTTCACGGGCGAGCCGTGCGTCAGGTGCCCGCCGTGGGCCAGGCTCATGCCCAGGATCCGGTCGCCCGGCTGGAGGACCGCGAAGTAGGCCGCCATGTTCGCCTGGGCGCCCGAGTGCGGCTGGACGTTGACGTGGTCCGCGCCCGGGAACAGGGCCAGGGCACGGGCACGGGCGAGGTCCTCCGCGACGTCCACGTACTCGCAGCCGCCGTAGTAGCGCTTGCCGGGCAGCCCTTCCGCGTACTTGTTGGTCAGCCACGAGCCCTGCGCCTCGAGCACCGCGGCGTAGACGTAGTTCTCGCTCGCGATCAGCTCGATCTTGTCGGCCTGGCGGTGGCGCTCGGCCTCCATCGCGGCCCACAGCTCCGGGTCCACCTCGGCGATGGTCGCCCACGCGGTCGATGGGACGGCTGCATCGGACACTGCGGACCTCCTGGAGGGGCGGTTGGGGACGGATCGGTTGGGCATATCTTCCCACGTCGCCCGGGGTTGCCCCGGGCCCGGGGAGCGGAGCGGCGGCGGCAGCTACCCCTCGATGTCGTGGTCGATGCCGGCCAGCGTCAGCGCCCGCGCGATCGCAGCCGGTGGGATCGCGCCGACCCGGAGGATGAGCGGACGCGCCCGGGTGCAATCGACCACGGTGGACGCCGGGCCACCGCGGATCGGGCCACCGTCGAGCACGAGGGCGATGGCGCCACCGAGCTGGTCGGCGATCTCCCGTGCATCCCGGGCGTCAGGCCCGCCGGACAGGTTCGCGGAGGTCGTGGGCAGCGGGCCGAGGGCGGCGGCGAGCGCACGGGGCGCCGGATGATCCGGCATCCGGAGGCCGACCGTGGAGCCTGCGGCGAGCACGGGCGGCAGCACCGCGTCCGGGCGTCGCGGCATGACGAGCGTGAGCCCGCCGGGCCAGAAGCGGGCGGCCAGCACCCGGGCCGCCGGACCAACCTCGGCGAGGACGGCGGCCTGGTCCGCGTCGGCCACGAGCAGCGCGACGGCCTTCTCCGGCGGACGCCGCTTGGCGGCGAACAGCCGCTCGATGGCATCCGGGAGAGCCAGATCCGCGGCGATCCCGTACACGGTGTCGGTGGGCAGCGCGACGATGTCCCCCGCGCGCAGGAGCTCGACGGCCTCGGCCCGCGCCGCGTCGCCATCCGGGACCACGCGGGGACGGGCGGAGTGCGCCGGGCGTCCCGAGGTCCGGGCCCGGGGCATCAGGCGGACCCGGCCGCGGCGCGCAGGTCCCGGCGCACCGCCTCGGCCTCCTCGGCCAGGCGGGCCGCGTTGCGGGCGGCCTCCGCCGGCGGGGCGAGGACCAGCGCCTCGATCAGCAGGGCGGCTCCGTCCTCCTCGACCGGCTCCGCGACGTATCTCGCACCCAGGCGGACCGCCGCCGGCGCCGCGGCCATCGCCGCCCCGTGGCCCGCATCGGCGATCATCTCCAGGTCGTTGAGGGCATCCCCGATCGTCATCACCTGGCCCATCGGGATGCCGGCGCGCTGCGCGAGCCAGGCCACCGCACCTCCCTTGGACACGCCCGGGGCCACGAACTCGAGGAACCGGGGGTGTGACACCGTCGCGTCCGCGCGGCCTGCGAAGGCGCGCCGCGCCTCCTCGATCAGCTCCATCGGCCGCGGCGGGGTTCCCACCGAGATCACCTTGGTCATCGGCCGCCGGATCGCGGCGCCCAGGTCCGGCACGACGTCCGCGCCCGGCCCGAGGTACCCCGAGTAGTCCTCGAAGCTCGGGTCGCCGGACCACACGATGATCCGCTCCAGGACGTTGACGTGGGGATCCAGACCCTGCGCGCGGCACCAGTCGATCGCGTCGCGGACGACGGCGGCGGGCAGCGCCTCGTGGTGGAGAAGCCGGCCGACCCGCCCCCGCCAGGGCAACGCGTCGGGATCCAGGCGCTCGCGGCGCGACGGCATCTCGCGGATCACCGCGCCCTGGTGGGCGACGATCGGCTCCGACAGGCCCAGCTGGTTCGCGTAGACGACCGCGGAGCTCGCCATCCGGCCGGTCGCGAGCGAGACACGCACGCCACGGCGAACCGCCTCCCCGATGGCCGCCCGGGTCCGCGGCGAGATCCGGAAGTCGTGACCGACCAGCGTGCCGTCGATGTCGAGCGCCAGGAGGCGGATCGGAAATGCTGGCTCGGGGCGGGCCGCCGGGCGGTGGTCGTTCACGCGCGTCCCTCGTCCGGCCGCGGCCGGCTCCGCCGACCGCGATCGACACGATCGACACGTGCGAGGCGGGCCCGGCCCGCGAGGTCGGGAGCCACGACGCAGCGCCAGCCGGGTAGTCGCGCGGCCACCTCACGCACGATCGCGTCGCCCTGCTCCTCCCCGATCTCCAGCAGGGCGGTGCCGTCGGGGGTCAGGGCTTCCGGCAGCCGGTCGAGCAGCCGGCGGACGACATCGAGGCCATCGGGTCCTCCGTCCAGCGCCGTCCGCGGCTCGAACGCCAGCTCCGGTGCGAGCCGCTCGAGCTCCGCCGTGGGCACGTACGGGAGGTTCGCGCACACCAGCGCGTACGGCGGATCGACATGGTGCGGCAGCAGGTCGGCGGCGACGAACACCAGCCGGTCCGCCACCCCGTGACCCACGGCGTTCTCGCGCGCGAGCCCGAGCGCATCCTCGGATGAGTCGACCGCGATGACCATCACCTGGCCGTCCATCTTCCGCCTCCGGAGGGCGGCCACCAGGGCGATCGCGATGGCCCCCGTCCCCGTCCCGACGTCGGCCACGCGCAGCGCCGGAGCCCCCGGCAGCCGCGGTGCCGCGGTCAGCCGGGTGACAACCTCGTCGACCGCCGCGTCCACGAGCAGCTCCGTCTCCGGACGCGGGATCAGGGCCCGGGCGTCGGTGACCAGGGCGAGCCCGTGGAACTCGCGAAACCCGCGGATGTAGGCAACGGGCTCACCGCGCTCGCGCCGCCCGACGGCGTCCTCGAACGCGTCCCGCGCCCCGGGGCCGACCGGTGCCTCAGGGTGGGCGAGCACGCCCACCCGGTCGATGCCCAGGGCCTGGGCCAGCAGCAGCTCCGCATCCAGGCGCGGTGATGACGACCCGGACGCGGCAAGGCGCGCGGCGGCGAGGCGGAGGAGCTCGGCAACGGTGACCGCCGCGTCAGGCACGGCTATCCCCGGATCGTCACGCCGGGATCATCGATCCGGCGCCGGGTCCCCGGCGGCATGCCATGGCGGAGCGAGCCGGGATCAGGATGGAGCGCCGGCGTCCTGGCCATCGCCGCCCTCCGTGAGATGACGCAGGCGATCCGCCTGGTCCGCCATGACCAGCGCGTCGATCAGCGGGTCGATCTGGCCTTCGAGCACCCCGGGCACGTTGTGGATCGTCAGCCCGATCCGGTGGTCCGTCACCCGGTTGTCGGGGAAGTTGTAGGTCCGGATCTTCTCCGACCGGTCGCCCGCCGTCACCATCGTGCGGCGCTCGGCGCTCTGGGCCTCGCGCTGCTTGGCCAGCTCCAGGTCGTACAGGCGCGAGCGGAGCACGGACATCGCCTTGGCCTTGTTCTTGTGCTGGCTCTTCTCGTCCTGGATCTCCACCACCAGGCCGCTGGGCAGGTGGGTGATCCGAACGGCCGAGTCCGTGGTGTTCACCGACTGGCCGCCGGGCCCGCTGGATCGCTTGACGTCGATCCGGAGATCCCGCTCCTCGTCGATCTGGACCTCCACCTCGTCCGCCTCGGGCAGGACGATGACCGTCGCGGTGCTGGTGTGGATCCGCCCGCTGGACTCCGTGGACGGGACCCGCTGCACCCGGTGGACACCACCCTCGAACTTGAGCCGGCTGTACGCGCCGTCGCCGGACACCTCGAGGATCGCCTCCTTGATGCCGCCGATGCCGGTCTCGTTGAGGCTCATGAGGTCGGTCTGGAACCGGTGCTCCAGGGCATAGCGCGAGTACATCCGCAGCAGCTCCGCCGCGAACAGCGCCGCCTCCTCGCCGCCGGCGCCCGCGCGGATCTCCACGATGACGTTGCGGTCGTCGTTGGGGTCCCGGGGCAGCAGCGTGACCTTGAGATCCTCGACCAGGCCGATCTCCCGTGACTCGAGCTGGGCGATCTCCTCGCGCGCGAGCGCCTTCATCTCGTCGTCCGTCTCCGCGTCGCGCATCTGGCGCGCTCCGGCCAGCTGCGCGCGCACGTCGGTGAGCTCGCGGTACGCCGCCACGACGGGCTCGAGGCGGGCGAGCTCGCGGCCCAGCTCGCGCAGCCGCTTCATGTCCTGGAGGACCTCGGGCGTGCCGAGCTGCGCGGACACCTCGTCGTACTGGCGGGCAACCCCCGCGAGCTTGGTGTCGAGGCTGTCGATGTCGGACATGACGATCGGATCCGGACCGGCTCAGCCGGGCAGCGGGGGATCGATCGAGACCGGGGCCGCGACCTCGCCCCCGGCGGCCAGGGCATCTGCGGCAGCGCGCACGTCTGCTGCGGCGCGCACGTCCGCGGCCGTCTCACCGGGGAGCGGCATCGGGGACCGCTCCAGCGTCCCGGAGCCGGCCGGGATCGCCTCGCCGTCGGCCCGGAGGGCCTCCTCGATCGAGACGATGGCGACCTCGATCATGTCGTCGGTGGGCTGCTTGGTCGTGATCATCTGGACCAGGATCCCCGGCCACATGATCACCCGCACGATCGGGTTGCCGCGGTGGCGGGCCCCGGCCCGGAGCAGCTCGTAGCCCACCGACGCGATCACGGGAATCAGCACGATCCGGCTGCCGACCATGAGCACCGGGGACTGCCGGCCGACGAGGCCGAACAGGATGATCGACAACGCGATCACGACGACCAGGAACTCCGTGCCGCAGCGGGGATGGGCGGTCGGATACTTGCGGATCGCCGCCGGGACGAGCGGGTCGTCGTGCTCGAGGGCGTGGATCGTCATGTGCTCGGCGCCGTGGTACTGGAACACGCGCGCGATGTCCGGGGTCCGGGCGATCAGGGCCAGGTAGCCGAGGAAGATCGCGACCCGGACGAGTCCCTCGACCAGGTGCTGGACGAGGGAGTTCTCGATGTTGCCGGCCGTGAACGTCGCGACTGCCAGCGGCAGGATGAAGAACAGGCCGACCCCGATCACGGCGGTGATGCCCAGCATCAGCGCGACCGCTCCCCTGCCGATCTCGACGCCCTCCTCCTCGGCCTGGAGCCCGGCGGACCGGATCAGCCAGCGGGTGCCGACGACGAGCGTCTCGTACAGGACGACCAGGCCTCGCACGAACGGCCAGCGGGAAACGCGGTTGCCGTGGAATCCGGAGTCCAGGCGCTCGGTGGCGAACACGATGCGGCCATCGGGGTGGCGCAGGGCGACCGCGAGGGCATCGCGGCCGCGCATCATGACGCCTTCGATGAGCGCCTGACCGCCGTAGCTGAAGCGGGGCATGCCCGAGAGTCTACCGGGTGTCCGGGTCCCGACCCCCGGGCGTGACGCGTCGTGGCGCGCCTCGCGCCCGCGGTGACGGACCCGATTCGACACGTCGGTCGCAGATCCGCCTCATACTCCGGGCGATGCGTCTCGAGCTCACCAAGCGCGGGGATTACGCCGTTCGAGCCATGATCGCCCTGGCCCGGGGGCACGGCAACGGCCTGCTCTCGGCGCGCCGGATCGCGGACGCCATGGCGATCCCGGTCCGGTTCCTGCCCCAGGTCCTGGGAGATCTGCAGCGCGCCGCGCTCGTGGAGGCGGCGCCCGGCCGCTCCGGCGGCTATCGCCTGGCGAGGGACGCGGCGTCGATCAGCCTGCTCGATGTGATCGAGGCGGTCGAGGGCGATACCCGGCGCCGGGACTGCGTGCTCCGCGGCGGCCCGTGCGGGATCGACGGCACCTGCGACGTCCACAACGTCTTCCTTGCCGGACAGGAGGCGTTGCGCGGGACGTTCGCCGCGTCCACGCTCGCCCAGCTTGCCGCGCCTGCGCCGCACCGGACCGGGCGGTCGGTCGACCCGGGCTGAGGCGCCCGGCCGTGATGACGGCCCGTCATGACTGCGCGGGCGCCCGCGTTGCAGACTCGCGTGCTGCGGGATGCGCCCGCTGCTGCTGAGAGGATTGCCAGTGCCGAAGAATGAGGCCGGGGCGAACGGGAAGCGCCTCGTCTACCTCGCCACTGCCATCTCGGCGCTGGGCGGCATGCTGTTCGGCTATGACATCGGTGTCATCTCCGGAGCCATCCTGTTCATCAAGAGCGATTTCGCCCTTTCCCCGGGCCTGGAAGAAGTCGTCGTCAGCTCGGTCCTGCTCGGATCGCTCGTGGGCGCTGTCGTCGGAGGGCTCCTGGCCGACCGCCTCGGACGTCGCAGGCTGTTGATCGTCACCGCGGCGGTGTTCGCCTCGGGTGCTGTCGGGGCGGCCCTGGCCCCGGCCATCGTGTGGCTCGTTGCCGCCCGGGTCGTCGCCGGTGCCGCCATCGGAATCGCGTCGTTCGTGGCGCCCCTCTACATCTCGGAGATTGCCCCGGTCGCCATCCGCGGGAAGCTCGTCTCGATCAACCAGGTCGCCCTCACCAGCGGCATCGTCATCTCGTACGGCATCGACTACGCGTTCGCCGGGTCCGAGGCGTGGCGATGGATGTTTGCGCTGGCCGTCATTCCGGCGGCCGCGTTTGCCATCGGCCTGGTGTTCATCCCGGAGAGCCCGCGGTGGCTCGTCGGCCGCGGACACCTCGACCAGGCCCGAGCCGTGCTGACGAGGATCCGCGGGCCGGAACAGGTGGAAGGCGAGCTGACCGAGATCCGGAACAGCGTGGCGCAGCAGCAGGGGCACTGGTCGGAGCTGCTGGGTCCGCTGCTGCGACCGGCGATGGTCGTGGGAATCGGGCTTGCCGTCGCGCAGCAGATCACCGGCATCAATACCGTCATCTACTACGCCCCGACGATCCTGAAGTTCGCGGGTCTGTCCTCTTCCTCGGTGGCCATCCTGGCCAGCGTCGGCGTCGGCCTCGTCAACGTCGCGTTGACGTTGGTGGCCATGCAGCTGATCGACCGGGTTGGACGCCGACCCCTGCTGCTGGTGAGCCTGGCGGGGATGGCCGTGAGCCTGTTCGTGCTGGGTCTGGCGTTTGCCCTTCCGCAGTTGAAGGGCAGCCTGGGGTGGATCGCCGTGGCCGGCCTCATGACCTACGTCGGGTCATTCGCGGTGGGGCTCGGACCGGTGTTCTGGCTGATGCTCTCGGAGATCTACCCGCTGCGAATGCGGGGTCGGGCCATGAGCGTCGGGACGGTCGCCAACTGGGGCGCCAACCTGATCGTTGCCCTGTCGTTCCTCACGCTCACCCAGGTCCTGGGCAAGGCGCCGACCTTCTGGTTGTACGGGGTCGTCAGCATCGGGGCCTGGGTCTTTGCGTTCTTCCTGGTCCCCGAGACCAAGGGACGAAGTCTCGAGGACATCGAGGCGCACTGGCGGGCAGGAGGGCATCCACGGGCGTTGTGAAGGCATCGCTGCGCCCGACCGGGACGCGGCGCCGTTGTTGACATCGGTGAAAGGACCGGGATGAAGATCAATTCGAAGGACTTCCGGGTGCCTCCCGGCCACAAGGTCGACCTCAGTGCGTGGCCGACCAGCGTGAGCCCCGTCGCCAAGTCGAAGAAGCACTATCGGAAGCTGCTCGGTGAACACGTTTCGGAGCTGGCTTCGTTCCAGCGCCTCCACTACGCGTCCAACCACTATGCGTTGCTGTTGATCTTCCAGGGGATGGACGGCGCCGGCAAGGACGGGGCCATCCGCCATGTCCTGTCCGGGGTCAATCCACAGGGCTGTGAGGTGTACAGCTTCAAACAGCCCAGCGCCGAGGAGCTGGAGCATGACTTCCTCTGGCGCACGTCGCGTCGGCTTCCCGAACGCGGGCGAATCGGGATCTTCAACCGGTCCTACTACGAGGAGGTGCTCGTCGTTCGCGTGCATCCGGAGATCCTTCGCAGCCAGGGCCTTCCGCCCGAGCTGATCGACGAGAGGACGATCTGGAAGGAGCGATATCGGTCCATCGTGGAGCTCGAGGAGCATCTCCACCGCAACGGAACCCGCATCATCAAGTTCTTCCTCCACCTCTCGAAGGACGAACAGCGGAAGCGCTTCCTGAAGCGCATCGACGAGCCGGACAAGAACTGGAAGTTCAACCTTTCGGATATGCACGAAAGGCTGTTCTGGAAGGAGTACATGGAGGCGTACGAGGATTGCCTGGGGGCCACGAGCACCCCGAACGCCCCTTGGTACGTCGTTCCCGCAGATGACAAGCGCAACGCCCGGCTGTTCATCTCCCATATCGTCCTTGATGCGTTCGAGGAGCTGAAGATGGAATACCCGACGGTCACCGCGAAACGCCGGAAGGAGCTCGACGAGATCCGCGAGGGGCTCGCGAAGTGACGGGTGTGCTGTGACGTCCTCCCGTCGGCGACCCCAAGACCGGCGGCGGACGGTTGACGTGGTGACGGACCTGTGGGATCGAGCCACGCTGTTCGGATCGTCTCGGAGGAGACGCTGATGTCGCTGATGTCCCGGATCAAGCAGATCCTGACGGGCGCTCCGGATGCGTCGGAAGCGGGGCCGCCACCGCGCCACGAGCGACGCGAGGCGGGTCGCGAGCGGCATCGGGAGACCGGCGAACCGGCCTGGGTGGAAGACGACCAGCTCGACGACCCTCCGGGGACGGGGAAGCGCGATCCTGACGCGGCGCCGGAGATCCTGGGCGGCGCCTGACGCCACGATAGGCGCAGCGCGACGGCGCACCAACGTCCGCTGCGTTCTCCCCCTGGTGGACTCGGCACGGGCCGCGATCGACAGCCCTGCGCCCTGTGCCGGAGTCCGCACTGCAGCTGCCACGCAGATGACGGTCCGTCATGACTTCGTGAGCGCGCGACCACACACTCCCGGCACGTCTCGGAGTCCGCATGGACACGAGAGCCCGAGCCTCGCTCGAGCTCCGGAGCCGGCGACGCAGAAAGAGACGGTCATGGCCATCGACGAGGTCGATCGGACGGTCGTCACCGAGGGACCACCCGCGGTCACCACCAGCGACACAACGCCGCAGCCCGCCGCCACCCGCGCGACGGTGCGCACCGACAGCCGGCACACCACGCGATCGGGCCCCGGCGGACCGGAGATGACCCGCCGGGTCATCGTTCTGGTGTTCGGGCTCATCCAGATCGTCATCGGGCTGCGGATCGTCCTGCTGCTGCTCGATGCCCGCACCGGCAACGCGCTGGTCTCGGGGATCCTCGATGTCAGCAAGATCGTCGTCGCGCCGTTCGAGGGGATCCTCAACACGAACGCCATCTCGTCGGGCGGCTCGATCCTCGACGTCGCCGCCGTGGTGGCCTTCGTGGGCTGGACGATCCTCGAGCTGATCGTGATCTGGGCCATCGGGATCTTCCGGCGCGAGCCGGCCTGACCCCTGAGAGGACCTGACCGGGTCGCGGTCCCTCGGCGGACGGGGCATCGTCCGCGGCACAGCGTCGGCCCCTGGTGGGCCGCGCGACAACATGAAGGAACGCGTCATGGGATTTCTCGCCTGGATCGTCGTCGGCGCCATCGCCGGCTTCCTCGCCAACGCGATCATGGGCTCCCGCGAGGGGCTGCTCATGATGATCGTCCTGGGCATCGTCGGCGGGCTCGTGGGCGGGTTCGTCGCCACGAGCGTGCTCAAGATCGGCACCGTCGACGGCATCAACGTCGAGAGCATCGTCATCGCCACCCTGGGCGCGATCGCGGTCGTCATCGTCTGGGGCTTTGCCAGAGGCTCGCGTGGGCTCAGCCGCCGCTGAGGGCGGATGAACACACGGATCGGTCCGGCACGGGTCCTGCGCGCGGCGGGCCTGGTCTTCGTGCTCGCCGTGAGCCTGCTCGCGACCGGGCAGGCGGCGCTGGCGGCAGGCCCGACGGCGGCCGAGCTGGGTGCGACAAGGCAGTCGGCGGGCCCGACCACGGTCGGACTCGGCACGGCGGCTTTGTTCGCCGTGCTCGCGGGGACCCCGGCGGTGACCAACACGGGGCCGTCGATCATCACCGGTGACCTCGGGATCGACCCGTGGCCGACCGTGACCGGGTTCCCGTCCGGGACGGTGAATGGAGCCATCCACCGGGCCGACGTGATCGCCCAGCAGGCGAAGAACGACCTCGTCACCGCCTATGCGGACGCCGCCGGCCGGCCGGCGACCGCGCTCCACCGTGCGCTCGGCGGGCTGACCCTCGTCGGGGGCGTCTACAACGCCGGCGGCGTCACGCTCGACCTGACCGGCAGCCTCACGCTCGACGGCCAGAACGATCCCAACGCGGTGTGGATCTTCCAGGCGACGTCCGACCTCGTCACCGCGGCATCGAGCTCGGTGCAGCTCGTCAATGGCGCCAATGCCTGCAACGTCTTCTGGCAGGTCGCGGGCTCGGCGACGCTGGGCTCCGACTCGACGTTCGTGGGGACGGTCCTGGCCCTCACCTCCATCATCGTGAACACGCACGCGACCGTGAGCGGTCGGGCGCTCGCCCGCAACGGCGAGGTGACCCTCGCTGACGACACGATCACCCGGTCCACGTGCGCGGCGCCCGTCCCGGTGACCTTGGCCGCCGCTGGAGGGCCGATCCCGCCGACCCGATCGGCTGCGCCGGAGGCCGTGCGCAACCCGGAGACCCTACCCGTCATCCCGGCCCTCGCCCTCCTGTTCGTCGTCCTGGCGGTGATCCTCGGCGAGGCGGATCTCCGGCGACAGGGTGCGGACGCGGGCGCGGAACGGCGCTGGTCATCCGATCCGTAGGCGGTCGTCGCGACGCCAAATCTCCGGGCCGCGCTCGCCATGCCGGCAGGCGCGGCCGGACCGTACAGGTGGAGGCAACGTTCATGACGGACCGTCATGACATCGCGGTGTCGAGACGTCACTGTGGCAAGACGCCTCCGGACGTAGGCCAGCAGCAGCCTCGTGGATCGGGATGTGTGGCAGACAGCCACGGTGTCGCCCTTGGTCGTCCGGATCGACGAGCGTCCCTGTGCGCGATCCGCACCTGATGAACCAGCCGATCCAGGAGGAGAACGACATGGTGCAACTGCTTGCGACCTCGCGCCGGAGCCGCGTGCCTCGGGCGGGACCCGTCCGGTTCGCCGCCACCCTCGCATGCGTCTGTCTCCTCGCCACCGCCTGCGGAACGAACACGGGCAACAGCCCGTCCGGCGGAGCCGCAACCCAGGCCCCGGCCATCAGCCCCCCGGCCACGCTGTCGGGCACGCTCACGGTCTGGGCGATGGGCAATGAGGGCGTCAAGCTCAAGGACCTGGCGGACACCTTCATGAAGGACAACCCGGGTGTCACGGTGAATGTGACGCCAGTGGACTGGGGCCAGGCCGTGGCCAAGCTTCAGACCGCCATCGCGGGACACCAGACGCCCGATGTCAGCCAGATGGGCACCGACATGATGGGTCAGTTCGCGGCCACCGGAGCCCTCGAGCCGGTGCCCGCCAACTTCCAGGCGAGCACGTTCTTCGAGAGCGCCTGGAACACGAACATCGTCAATGGGACGGTGGTCGGGGTGCCGTGGTACGTCGAGACGAGGCTCCTCTATTACCGGACCGACATTGCCGAGAAGGCCGGGATCACCGCGCCGCCTGCAACGTGGGACGACCTCATGGCGATGGCCAAGGCCATGCAGTCCACGGGTGGCGCGACCTGGGGCATCTCGTTGGGCACCCAGAACTGGCAGGAATACCTGCCCTTCCTGTGGTCCAACGGGGGGGACGTCATGGACGCGTCGGGGGCCTTCCAGCTCAACAGCCCGCAGGCCGTCGACGCCCTGACCTACTACAACTCGTTCTTCACGGAGGGCCTGTCGCCGAAGTCAGTCCCGGAAGGATTCGACATCACGCCCGCCTTCGTGGCCGGGACGCACCCGATGTTCTTCTCCGGCCCGTGGCATCTCGGCCTGATCAAGTCCGCCGGCGGCGCCGGCTTCGACGCCAAGTGGACGATCGCGCCGATGCCCAAGAAGGAGAGCTCGACGTCATTCCTGGGCGGCAGCAACCTGGTGGTGTACAAGGACAGCGCGAACAAGGACCTCGCCTGGGCGTTCGTCCAGTACCTGACCGACCCGAAGACGCAGGTCGCCTGGTATGCCGATGTCACCGACCTGCCGGCCGTCCAGGTTGCGTGGGACGACCCGTCGCTGAAGAGCGATCCGAACGTGGCAATGTTTGGTGATCAGCTCAAGAGCACGCAGGCCCAGCCCGCCATCGCGACGTGGAGCGAGATCGCGACCGGCTTGAACTCGACGCTCGAGAAGATGAACACCGGCTCGCTGGCTCCTCAGGCCGCTGCGGACGAGATGCAGCAGGAGGCGGTGAAGGTCGGGACGGGCAACTGACATGACCGCTCCGGCGCTCGTTCAGCGCAAGGCGGCAGGGGCGGCTCCGGTCGCCCCCGCCGTGCACTGGCGCGATGACCTTGTCGGGTGGGCGTTCGCCGCCCCGTTCGTGATCCTGTTCCTCCTGTTCCTTGCGTTTCCGATCCTCGCGTCGTTCGTGCTCAGCTTCACCAGCTTCGGATTGAGGGACCTTGCCAACCCGGTCGGTGCGACGTTCGTCGGGCTGAACAACTATGCAGACCTGCTCGGCGACGCGAAGTTCTGGGCGTCGCTCGGGAACACGGTCTACTTCGTCGTCGTCGGGGTGCCCCTGACCCTCGTCTGCGGCCTGCTGATCGCCAACGCGCTGAACCGTGGGATCCGCCGGTTCCAGACGGTGTTCCGCGTCGGCTACTACCTGCCGGTCATCACCAGCATCGTGGCGATCGCGGTTGTGTGGCGGTTCCTGCTCAACCCCGACGTCGGCCTGATCAACATGCTGTTGAGCGGAATCGGCATCAAGGGACCGGCGTGGCTCGCCGACCCGACCCTCGCGATGCCGGCGATCATCGTCATGGCCGTCTGGCGCAACCTCGGGTTCGCCATGATCGTGTTCCTGGCCGGCCTTCAGGCCATCCCGAAAATGCTCTACGAGGCCGCCGCGATCGACGGCGCGGGTCGCTGGCAGTCCTTCCGCTTCGTGACCCTCCCGGGGCTCCGGCCCACGATCCTGTTCATGACGGTCATCACCACGATCGGCTACCTGCAGCTGTTCGAGGAGCCGTTCGTGATGACCGGTGGCGGTCCGCTGGACAAGACCCTGTCGGTGACCATGTACATGTACCAGCAGGGGTTCACGTTCTTCCACCAGGGATACGCGTCCGCGGTCGCCTACGTCCTGTTCGTGATCGTCGCCATCGTCGCCTTCCTCCAGTTCAAGTTCCTCCGGTCTGATGACTGAGGGGGTGGATCGATGACAACTATCCCCGCTCCCGCCGGAACCCCCCCCGCATCCGGTAAGGATCGCCGGGTCTCGCGGACCTGGTGGGTCTATGCGCTGCTCATCGCGGGCCTCGTGGTCATGGTCGGCCCGTTCCTCTGGATGCTCCTGGGCTCGCTCAAGCCGGAGGCCGACTTCCTGCAGAACCCGCCGCCGCTCCTGCCGACTGCGGCAACGACGGCCAACTACGGCCGGCTGTTCGACCAGCTGGACTTTCCCCGGTTCTTCTTCAATTCCTCGCTCATCGCGCTCGCCGTGACCGTGGGCACGCTCTTGTTCTGCCCGATGCTCGGCTACGCGCTGGCGAAGCTGCGCTGGCACGGCAAGGGGCTGATCATGGGCCTCGTCCTGGCGACGCTCATGGTGCCGGCCGGGATCACCCTGATCCCGAACTTCATCCTGATGAGCAACTTCGGCCTGGTGAACACCTACCCGGGCCTGATCCTGCCGTTCCTCGCCGGTCCATTCGGTGTGTTCCTGATGCGCCAGTTCATGCTCAGCGTCCCCAACGAGTTGCTCGAGGCAGCCCGGATTGACGGCGCCAACGAGTTCCGGGTCTTCCTGTCGGTCGTCATGCCGATTGCCACGCCGGTCCTCGCAACCCTCGCCATCCTGACCTTCCTGGGCAACTGGAACAGCTTCCTCTACCCGCTGGTCATGGCCCAGGAACCCCAGATGTACACGCTGCCGGTGGCCCTGGCCACGTTCGCGACGGGCCAATACCAGGCTGACCACGGGATGCTCATGGCGGGATCCGTGATGCTCGTCGTGCCCGTGCTGATCGTGTTCATCCTGTTCCAGCGCTGGATCACCGAGGGCATCGCCACGACCGGCCTCAAGGGCTAGGCCGCTCAGAGGGGCCCGTACGTTCGCGGCTCGGGACACGTCGACGGCGCCGGGCGCCCCGCCGCTCGACGGTCGCGTGCACGCCCTGGAAGCATTGGAGGTTCAGATGTCCACCCGCCGGCAGGTGCCCGACTCGGAGGAGCACCAGCGGGCGAGCGGTTCGGCGCGCATCGCCTGGTTCGCGACACTCGGCGCCCAGAACGAGCGCGATCGCGCCGCCGCGCAGGCTCGGGTTCCGCCGCCGACGGACGTGCACGCCGAACGTGGACGAGGACACGTCACGATCACGTGGTCGCCAATCGACGGAGCGGCCGGATACCTCGTCTATCGGGCACCCACGAGGGACGGGCCGTTCGAGCCCATCGACCAGCACGGCGGCGACGTCCTCGCCGTCCCTCACGGCCCGTATCTCGACACCTCGGCCGGCGGCGTGGACACCCCGTGGTACGCCGTGGCGAGCCTTTCCAGCATCGAGGCGGATGACCTGCCGCTCTCGCCGCCGGTCGAGGCCGGCGCGGGCATCGCCGACGGCCGGGTCTCCATCCGGGTGGATGCCTCCGCCAACCATGGGCCGCTCGCCCGGCCGTGGCGCCCGATGATCGGCTCCGAGCACCTCGCGCTCCTCTTGCAGGGTGCGGGACCCGGCGGGCGAGACGTCGGCGCCGAGCTGATCGAGGCGCTTCGCATCGCCGGCCGCGAACTCGGCGCGTCGGCGGTCCGGGCCCACGCGATCCTCCACGACTCGCTTGGCGTGTGTCGCGTCGACGGCGACCGGATGGTCCACGAGTTCTCGAAGATCGACGTGATCATGGATCGGATCCTCGCGGCCGGTCTCTCGCCGATCGTCGAGCTGTCCTTCATGCCGGAGGCCCTGGCATCCGATGCCTCCGCGAGGGTCTTCGCCTACGAGGGCATCATCTCGCCGCCGCGCGACCACGAGCAATGGGCGGCGCTCGTGCGCGATCTCGTCGCGCACCTGGCGGACCGCTACGGCCGCGAGGCGGTGCGCCGCTGGGCGTTCGAGGTCTGGAACGAGCCGAATCTCCAGTTGTTCTGGGCGGCAGCCGAGTCCGCCTACTTCCGGCTGTACGAGGTCACCGCCCGCGCCGTCAAGTCGGTCGATGAGCGCTTCCGCGTGGGCGGGCCGGCGACCTCGGCCGCCGCGTGGATTGATGACCTGCTCCAGTACTGTTCGTCGCGGGATGTGCCGATCGACTTCATCTCCAGCCATACCTACGGCGTGCCGCCGCTCGACCTGCGGCCGGTCGCGTCACGGTTCGGGCGGTCGGACCTGCCGCTCTGGTGGACCGAGTGGGGCGTGAGCCCCACCCACGCGGCGCCGATCAACGACTCCGTCTGGGGTGCGCCGCTCGTCGCGCGCGGAATGCGCTCGGCCTCCGGCCGCGTGGACGCGCTCTCCTACTGGGTCGTTTCGGACCATTTCGTCGAGCTCGGCCAGGCGCCGACGCTGTTCCATGGCGGGTTCGGGCTGCTGACGATCGGCAACCTCCGCAAGCCGCGTTTCTGGGCGATCGCGATGCTGGAACGGCTCGGCGAGCACGAGCTGGCGAGCCGGATCGACGGCGACGGCGCAGGATCGCTCGTCGAGGCGTGGGCGTCGGGCGATCCCGACGGCCGGGTCGCGATCGCGGTCTGGAACGGGACGCTCGACTCGTCGAAATGGACCGGGGTCCGCGCTCTCGGTCGGTCGGTCACCCTCAGGGTCGAGGGGCTGCGGGCCGGGACCTACGAGCTCCGGCATCACCGGGTCGACGCCCGCCACTCGAACATCGTCCGGACCTGGACGCGCCTCGGCCGGCCCGACTGGCCGGACGACGCCGGCTGGACGCGTCTCCGCGAAGCCGACAACCTCCAGACCCTCGGGCCGCGGCGCCGCGTCCGCGCCGACGGCGGCTGCCTCGAGCTGGAGTTCAACCTGCCGATGCCCGCCATGTCGCTGGTCGAGCTCGTGCCGATTGGCGATCGGAGCGACCGTGTCACCCGAGCCTGATCGCCGGCCACCGATCGCAAGCGAGCTGCGGAACCGTGCGGGGCTGACCATCGAGCTCCTCGAGAACGGCTCGCTGTTCGCGATCCGCCACGGCAACATCCTCGTCAACCAGGTGCTCGGAAGCCCCGCCGAGGGCGGCCTCGGCAACATCTACCTGCGGCGGCGATCGCGCGACGGGATCTCGTTCTTCCCGTTGCTCGGGCCGGCCGGCCCGAGCCGCTTTCGGTCATCCGGCGCCGGCGCGGCCTGGGAAGGATCGGTGGACGGCCTCGACTACACCTGCACGCTGCGCCTCGCCGCGCGACAGCCGACCTGGTTCTGGACAATCGGGATCGCCAACACCACTCGCAGGCGGCTCAGCCTCGACGCCGTGCTCGCCCAGGACCTCGGGATCGCCGCCGAGGCGGCCGTCCGGAGCAACGAGCTGTACACGAGCCAGTACATCGATCACACGATCCTCGAGGACGAGAACCTCGGCGTCCTGATCTGCTCGAGGCAGAACCTGCCCCAGGACCGCGCGTTCCCCTGGCTCATGCACGGCTGCCTCGACGGGGCCGCCGGATACCTGACCGACGGGTTCCAGCTCTACGGCCTCTCCTACAAGGCGACGAACGTCCCGGCCGCCCTCCTTCGTCCGAGATTGCCGAACCGGAACGACCAGTACGAGTTCGCGATGCCGACGCTCCAGTCGCGGAGGCTCTCACTCGCACCCGGGGCAAGCGGCGAGATCACGTTCTTCGCGGCCTTCGAGGCCGATCATCCGTCGGCCACGAGTGCCGCGGATCTCGCCCGCGCCCACGCCGCCGTCAAGGCATTCCGGAGCCGTCGCCGGGGCGCGATCGGCCGGACGCCACGTCCGCGCCCGGCCGGCCTGTTCGATGCGCCGATCCTGTTCGAGAGCAAGGACCTGGGACCGGCCGACCTCGAACGCTTCTTCGGCCCTGAGCGACGTCACGTCGAGCGGCGTGACGGCATGCTCCAGTCCTTCTTCCACGGATACCAGCAGCACGTCGTCCTGAGGACCAAGGAGCTCGCGATGGAACGCCCGACCGGGCACATCATGCGCTCCGGCCGGGACCTGTTCCCGAGCGACGACATGCTGTCGGTCACCGCCTGGATGTTCGGCGTCTTCGGCTCCCAGCTCACGATCGGCAACACGTCGTTCAACAGGCTCCTGAGCGTGTGTCGCAATCCGCTCAACGTGCTCAAGGCCAGTGGTCAACGCATCTTCGTCCGGACCGACCGGGGCGACGAGCTTCTCGGCCTGCCCTCGGCCTTCGAGATGGGTCCGAACTCCGCCCGCTGGATCTACCACGACGACCGTTTGACCATCTCGATCCGGGTGGCGACCTCGCTGGACGCCCCAGCCTGTCGCCTGAGCATCGAGGTCGAGCGGGGCGGCCCGCTCGGATTCTGCATCACCCACGACGTGGTCCTCGGGGAGAACGAATACGACACGGCCGGGCGCGTCGTCGTGGACGCCGCGAGGGCGCGCGTCGAGCTGCATCCGGCGCCGGATGGGCCGCTGGGCCGGCACTACCCCGAGGCGACGTTCTGGATCGTGTCGCCGGACGCCGATCAGATCGAAGCGATCGGCGGCGACGGGCTGCTCCATGCCGACGGGGCCGACCGCGGGGGGCCGTACGTCGTCGTGAGCACGAAGCCAGTCACGCACTTCTCGATCGTCCTCACCGGCAGCATCCTGGACGCGCAGCGGGCCGAGGAGCTGGCGACCGCCTGCAGCCTCGGGCCGGATCTCCACGACCCGGACCGCGGCGCTGACCTGGAGCGAGCGGCGGACGGCTTCTGGTCGGGACTCGGGCACAAGGCGATCCTGGGGGGTGCGACCGGGCGATGCGCCGATGACCTCGCGCGCCTGAATGATGTGCTGCGCTGGTATCTCGTCGACGCAATGATCCATTACGCAGCGCCGCACGGACTCGAGCAGTCCAGCGGTGCGGCGTGGGCGGTGCGCGATGTCTGCCAGGGCCCCGTGGAGCTCCTGGTCGCCACCGGCAACACCGGCCCGCTGCGGGATGTCCTCCGGATCGTCTACGAGCACCAGTACCGGCAGACGGGCGACTGGCCCCAATGGTTCATGTTCGACCGGTTTCGCGAGGTCCAGGCGGCCGAAAGCCACGCGGACATCATCCACTGGCCGATCAAGGCCCTCTGTGACTACGTGGAGACGACGGGCGACTTCTCGATCCTCGACGAGGAGGTGGCCTATACGGACGACAGGACACTTGCGGCCACCGCCGAGACCGAGACGATCTTTGGCCACACGGAGCGCCAGATCTCCAGGATCGAGACGGACTGCATCCCCGGCACCGCGCTGCCGGTCTTCGCCGGAGGTGACTGGGAGGACACCCTGCAGCCGGCCGACCCGGCCATGGCCCGTCAGCTGGTCAGCGCATGGACGGTCGAGCTCGCCTACCAGACGCTCGGTCGCTACCGAACCGTCTGCCACAAGGCGGGCAGGAGCGCGATGGCCGAGCGGCTTGCCGTCCTGTGCACCCGCCTGCGATCCGACTTCAACCGCTACCTCGTGCCCGACGGCGTCGTGGCCGGGCTGGCCCACTTCGGGCCCGATGGCATCGACTACTTCCTCCACCCTCGCGATCGCCACACCGGTGTCGCCTACCGGCTGCTTCCGATGACCCGGGGCATGATCAGCGGCATGTTCACCGTCGAGCAGGCGAGGCGGCACGTCGCGCTGATCGAGCGCCACCTCTCGTTCCCCGACGGCGTGCGGTTGATGAACCGGCCGATGGCCTACCACGGCGGCACCTCCCGCTACTTCAAGCGCGCCGAGACCGCTGCCAGCTTCGGGCGGGAGGTCGGGCTCCAGTACGTTCATGCGCATATCCGCTACATCGAGGCGATGGCCCGGATCGGGCGGCCCGACGAGGCCTTCCAGGGGTTGCTGGCCGTCTGCCCGATCCGGCTCGATCTCGACGTTCCGTCGGCGCTCCCGCGCCAGGGCAACACCTACTTCAGCAGCTCCGACGGCGCATTCATGGACCGCCGGCAGGCGAGCCGTCAGTTCGGTCGGCTGAGGACCGGACGGGTCGGGGTCAGGGGCGGCTGGCGGATCTACTCGAGCGGACCGGGCATCTTCGTGAACCAGCTGATCTCAAACCTGCTCGGATTGCGCACCCACTTCGACGACGTCGTGTTCGATCCGGTGCTGCCGCGGCGCGCGGACGGGCTGACCTTCGATTTCGAGCACGAGGGTCGGCCGGTCCGGTATCGATACGACGTCGCCGGCGATGGCTTCTCGCCGCGGGCCGTCCGGGTCAACGGCAGGCTGCTGCCCGGAGGAAGGTACTCGGACAACCCGTACCGGCCGGGGGGCCTGCTCATCTCGAGGCACGTCTTCAGCGAGGCGCTGGACCGGGACGAGAACCTCGTGGAGATCTTCATCTGAACGAGGGCGAGCCCTCACCGGGCGTGCCGCTCGGCACCGTCGCCGTCAGGGTGACCGCGGACCGGGGACGGGTGTCCACCTCGAGCCGGAACAGGTCCGGCCGGGCGTAGTGGCCGACGACGTCGAAGTCGAACGTCGCTCGGTCGATCTCGGCCAGGTCGAGGTCCGCGACAAGGATCGCCTCACCGTCGCGGGCCGGCCCCGCCAGCACCCGCCCCATCGGGTCCACGATGCAGCTGCCGCCCCCGATCAGCACCTGGTCGGGTCCGGTGGCCTCGACCGGGTAGTCGTCCGGGTAGTCGGCCCGGGTGGCGAACTGGCAGGCCGACAGCACGAAGCAGCGGCCCTCGAGCGCGACGTGGCGCATCGTCGGCAGCCATGTCTCGCGACTGTCGACGGTCGGCGCGCAGTACAGCTGGATCCCCTGCCCGTACATGGCCAGCCGCAGCTGGGGCATGTAGTTCTCCCAGCAGATCACAGCGCCCACGCGCCCGACGCCCGTGTCGATCACCGGGAGCGTGGAGCCGTCTCCGAACCCCCAGATCAGGCGCTCCATCGCGGTCGGCATCACCTTGCGGTGCTTGCCCAGGAGGTCTCCGTCGGGCCCGAGGAACAGGACGGTGCAGTACAGCGTTCCCCGGTCGCGCTCGATGACCCCGATGACGAGGACGACCCCGGCCGACCGGGCGATCTCACCGAGCCGGTCCGTGCCGGGACCCGGAACGTCGATCGCCGCAGCCATGTAGCGCCGGAACCACTCCCGACCTTCCGGACTTCGGGAGCCCACCCGGGCTCCGAAATCGGCTCCCTTCGGGTACCCGCCCACGAACGCTTCCGGAAACACCACGATGCGGGCCCCGTCGGCGGCGGCGCGCGCGACGAGCTCTCCGACGCGGACGAGCGTGCGATCGGCATCGAAGGCGACGGGTGCAGCCTGGACGACGGCGGCGCGAACGGACAGCGGGGTGGCCACGGCTCGACTCCTGTCAGGGGGCCCCATCATCCCACCGCCCAGATCCGGCGAGCCGGCCGGATTCGGGCATGTTGTCCCCTTCCTAAATATGTAGTAAGTTGCTGATAGTTACCTGAGGCCGTGACGGGCCGGCGCAGATGGATCGCGCGGCGGCGGCGAGAGCGGGCCCGGGACAGGAAGCGATCCGGGCCCCACGGGAGAGGACATGGAGATGAACCGCACCCGGCCCCTGCTGGTGGCGACCACGCTGCTCGGCCTCGTCACGGCTGCCTGCAGCGCAGGCGCCCAGCCCGCCTGGACCTTCCCGGCTGCGGCGGCACCGGCCGCCGCCGTCCAGACTCCCGCGGCATCGGCTGCGGCGGCAGCCTCCCCGGTGGCGATGCCCGCCATGTCCGAGGCACCGGCCGCCGCGGCACCCGCCGCTCCCGTCCCGGATCCGAACGCCCCGCCCTACGTCGTCAAGGACGCGACCGCGCCCGACATCCTGCCGGGCACCGTCCACGACGTCGACTTCCCGATCATCGAGAAGGACATGACGGTCGCAACGGGCTTCGTCGTCCACGTCTGGACGTTCGGGGGCACGGTCCCCGGTCCGACGATCCGGGTCCATCTCGGTGACACGGTGAACGTGCACCTCACCAACGAGACCCCGATGAGCCACTCGATCGACTTCCATGCCAGCCAGACGGCGATGGACCGCCAGATGGTGGAGATCAAGCCGGGCGAGACCTTCACCTACACGTTCACGGCGGAGTACGCCGGGGTCTGGATGTACCACTGCGGCACCGCCCCGACGCTGCTCCACATCGCCAACGGCATGTTCGGGATGGTGATCGTGGAGCCGAAGGGCGGGCTGCCGAAGGTCGACACCGAGTACACCATCGTCCAGAGCGAGTGGTACCTGGGGGCCCAGGGGCAGCCCGCCGACTACGCGAAGGCGAACGAGGTCGCGGCATCGCCGGACTTCGTCGTGTTCAACGGCGTCGCCAACCAGTACAAGGACAACCCGCTCCCGGTCAAGACCAAGGGCCGGGTTCGCCTGTTCGTGCTCGACGTGGGTCCCAACCTCGGCAGCTCGTTCCACGTCGTGGGCACGATCTTCGACACCGTGGAGAAGGAGGGGGTCCTGCTCCAGCGCGGCAACGCCGCCGGGTGGGGCTCGCAGGCGGTGGACCTGTCCCCGGCCCAGGCCGCCATCATCGAGTTCAGCCCCCAGGAAGACGGCGTGTACGCGTTCGTGACCCACGCCTTCAACCTCGTCGGGCACGGCGCGATCGGGCTGTTCAAGGCCGGGTCCTGACCCGCGGGGCCGGGGCGCGATCCGGTGAGCTGATGCTCCCGTCCCTGGGTCAGGTCACGCCCGCCGACGCAAGCGCCGCGATCTCCTCGGGCGAGTAGCCCAGCTCGCCCAGGATCTCGGCGCTGTGCTCGCCGAGCAGCGGCGGCGCCGTCCGGATCGAGGCCGGCGTCGCGGACAGCGAGAACGGCAGGCCGACCTGGCGGACGGTCCCCAGGATCGGATGCTCCACCTCGACCGTCATCTCGCGGGCCTGCGCCTGGGGTGTCGCGAAGGCGGCCCCGATGTCGTTGATGGGTCCGCACGGGATCTCCGCAGCCTCCAGGATTGCCAGCCACTCCCCGGTGGTCCGGCTCAGGAACCGCTCGGCCAGCAGCGGCCGGAGCTCGGCGCGACGGGTCACCCGATCGCCGTTGGTCATGAACCGCGGATCCGCGGCCAGGGCGGGCCGGCCGATCGCCTCGCACAGCCTGGGCCACTGGCGCTCGCTGCCGACCGCGAGCGCCAGGTCACCGTCGGCCGTCTCGAACGTCTCGTACGGGACGATGGTCGGGTGCCGGTTGCCGAGCCGGACGGGAGCGCGGCCGGTGACGAACGCGTTCTGCGCCTGGTTGACGAGGACGGCGAGCGTCGACTCGAGCAGCGACACATCGATGCGCTGGCCGCCGCCGGGTCGGCCCGAGCCGTCGCCGTCCGCGAGCCCGGCGCCGCCTGCACGACCCCGCCCGATGAGGCCGGCCAGCACCGAGACGGCACCGAACAGCCCGGTGACGACGTCGCTGATCGCGACCCCCACCTTGGTCGGCCGGCCGCCGTCCTCGTCCCTGGCCCCCGTGATCGACATCAGCCCGCCGACGGCCTGCATCACGAAGTCGTAGCCCGGCTTCGAGGCGTCGGGGCCATCCGGCCCGAAGCCGGAGATCGCGAGGTGGATGAGGCCGGGGTTGAGCGCCTCCAGGACCTCGTCGCCGAAGCCCAGCCGCGCGAAGCCGCCCACCCGGTGGTTCTCGACCACCACGTCCGATGACGCGAGCAGCCGCCGCAGCACCTCCCGACCGGCCTCGGTCTTGAGATCCAGCCGCAGCGACCGCTTGTTCCGGTTGACCGCCAGGTAGTACGCGGCGGTCCGCGTCCCGGCCGCCTCGTCGCCCACCCACGGCGGACCCCAGCCGCGCGTCGCATCTCCCTCGGGCGGCTCCACCTTGACCACGTCCGCACCAAGGTCGGCGAGCAGCATCGTGCAGTACGGGCCGGCAAGGACCGTCGAGCAGTCGGCGACGCGGATCCCGCTCAACGGACCGGGCGCGCGCGTGGCGGGATGTTCCGGCATCTCGGGCATCGCCCCGGATGGTACCCGCCGGCCCCGTCGAGCCTGCGGAGGGATCCGGGTCCGTCAGCCGCCGGGCGGGGGCTCCGGCACGCTGATGTCCACGACCGCGGCGCCCGTCGCGGCCACCAGGGCCGCCGGCGCGAGATGCACGTTGACGCCCTTGGCGCCGCCGCCGATCGCGACCACGTCCAGCGCCTCGATCGATGCGTCCGCGATGACCGGCCAGGCGCGGAGGGCGCCGAACGGTGTGATCGCGCCGCGCTCGTAGCCTGTGATCGTCCTCGCCTCCTCCGCATCGGGCAGGCTGAGGCGGCTCGTGCCCAGGAACGCGCGCAGCTTCGGCCAGTCGAACCGCCGGCCGCCCGGGACGAGCACGAACACGTAGTCGTCGGCGGCACGCCGGACGAGGATCGAGCGCAGCAGCGCTCCGAGCGGCACCTGCTGGAGCGCGGCGCTCTCCTCCGGGTTGTGGGGGATCTGCGTGCGGACCACGCGGAACTGCACACCGGCAGCCTCGAGGGCCGCGATTGCGGGGCTTGACGGAGTGGCCGGGGTTGCGGGGACGACGGGCTGGTCGGTCATGGCGCGACCTTACAGCCACGAAGCCGTCGGGGCTCGTCCGCGCGCACGCCATCGCCGGCACGGTGCCGGGGCAGCCTCGCGGGTCCACGTTACGATGGGGCCATGAGCAGCCAGACGTCCCCCGCGACCCATATTCCCACCCTCATGACCGTCCACGCCCACCCCGACGACGAGACGATCGGCACCGGCGGCACGATGGCGCGGACGGTGAAGGACGGCCGGCGGGTGGTCCTCGTCACCTGCACACGGGGCGAGATGGGCGAGATCGTCGTCCCGGAGCTCGACACGCCGGACAACCATCGCCGCCTCGGCGAGCTGAGGGCGGTGGAGCTCGAGAAGGCGATGGGAGCACTTGGGGTGACCGAGTGGGAGAACCTGGGCTACCGGGACTCGGACATGATGGGCCGCCGCGGAAACCTCGATGCACGCTGCTTCTGGCAGGCGGATCTCGACGAGGCGATCGGACGTCTGGTGTTCCTGGTGCGGACTTACCGCCCGGACGTCATGACCACGTACAACGACTTCGGCGGCTACGGCCACCCGGACCACATCCGTTCGCACCTGGTTGCCGTGGGTGCCTTTGCCAGGGCCGGCGACCCGGCGTGGTACCCGGGACAGCTGGCGCCGGAGCACGGCGGGACCGGCGCCCCCGTCGACGAGGGCGGGCTCGTGCCGTGGACACCGGCAAAGCTGTACGAGCAGGCGATCCCTTCCTCCGTCCGGGTGGCGATGCAGGAACGGCTGGAGGCCATGGGCGAGACGTCGTTCTGGTCAGCGCCCGCGGACGCCACGCCTGAGCAGCTCGAGGCCTACCAGGCGCAGATGTCCCGGATGCTCGTGCCCGACGAGACGATCACCGCCTGGGTGGACGTGTCGGACGTGCTCGACGCCCGCTGGAACGCGATCAAGGCACACGTCACCCAGATCTCGGACGAGAACCCGTTCGTGCGCTTCGGCAGGGATGCGTGGGCCCAGTACTGGTTCCGCGAGGCGTTCGTCCGGCGCGAGTCCCGGGTTCCGGCGCCGGACCAGGAGGACGACCTGTTCGCCGGGCTTGACGACCGGGAACCGGGACCGCATGGCTGGGACCAGGTCGCCGGCGCCGCTCCGGGCCACACGGGGGCGTAGTCGCGCTGCAGCCGTCCCGGGTCGCGGACGAGCTCGCGCGCGACCGCGGCCGGCGCGCCGCGGCCTACCAGGGAAGCAGCCCCTTCGCGCCCGAGAAGACCTGGTCCATCACGACCTTCCCCGAGCCCAGCGGGTCCATGAAGTTGGGCTGTGCCCAGTCCATCACCAGGTGCGGGCGGATCCGGACCTGGACGAGGGTTGCACCCCGGAACGTCATCTCGAGGCTGATGCCCTCCATCGTGGGCTCGGACCACGTCTGATCGAAGGTGAAGTTGCCCAGCGCGTACCAGATCGGCTTGCCCTTGTAGACCTCCATCACCTGCGCCCAGTGCGGGTGGTTGCCGATCACCAGGTCGGCCCCGGCGTTGATCGCGTCGTGGGCGAGGGTCCTCTGGACCGTGCTCGGACCCTTGGTGTACTCGACGCCCCAGTGCGGCCAGACGATGACCACCTGGGCGCCGGCCTTGCGGGCGGCGGCGATGTCGCTCTTGAGGGCTGCGGGCGTCATCCCGGCGCTGCCGGCCCGGGTCGAGGTCGCGTGATAGCCGGCGGCGATGGTGTCGTAGGCGAGGAGCGCGACCTTCACGCCCTTGACGTTGATGATCGACGGTGTGTGGGCGGCGGTGGCGTTGACACCGGCCCCGCCGTGGAGGATGCCGAACTGGTCGAGGTGCGCCATCGACTGCAGGATCCCCGCGGTGCCCGCGTCGCCGACGTGGTTGTTCGCCATCGAGACCCAGTCGAAGCCGGCATTGGCGATGCCCGAGATCCGCGCGGGGTTGCCGGTGAAGGTGGTCCCGTGGGGATGGAACGTCCAGTTGTTCGGCGTGACCTCCTCCATGTTCGCGATGGCGAGGTCCGCCCCCGTGATGGCCGCCCGGACGATGCCGGCGTTGCCGGTCCGCTTCGTGTAGGGGAGGTCCCAGCCGAACGGCGAGCAGTCCTTGCAGTGCCCGGTGATGGTCACCGTGCCGCCGTCGAACAGGTAGTCGGCACCGCGCTTGCTGGCGTTCATGGCAACGGCCGCGCCACGGTCCAGGCCGAGATCGCCGGCGGCGAACAGCGTCCACGCGAAGGCGGGGTCATACCGGGGGACGTTGGCGGCGGACCGGGCGCCCACGGTCGCCACGTCCCCGGATCCCGCGATCGCGACCTCGAGGTGGGCGGTGAGCGGCCAGGCCGCGAGCGTCGCCACGCGCCCCTCGCCGAACAGCGCCGTCGAGCCCCAGGCGAGGGCGTGGACCGCAGGCATGACCTCGTCCGCGCGCAGGAACCCGAGCCAGGTCCGGTGCTGGGCGAGGCTCGCCGCGAGGGCATCGGCGGACGCGACGGTCGCGAGCCGCGTGCCGAGCGCCGCCCGGTCGAGGCCCAGCGAGGCGAGGATCGCGTCGGCATCCCGCCGGACAAGGACGAGCGCGCCGTAGGGCGAGGCACCGCTGGTGATGGCGGCGACCTCGGTGGCCTTGACGCTCGTGCGGCCGGAGCGGAAGTTGGTGACCGGGACGATGGCCACGTCCGCCGCAGGGGGTGACGGGGCGGTGACGGCGACTGGGCCGGGGGTGTCCGACGGCACAGGCGTCAGGGCCGGCGTGGGCGTGGCGGACGGCGAGGGTGACGGCACCCCGGGGCCGGTCGGGATCGGCGAGCCGGCGGCGGCACTGCCGACGGCCCCCGCGACAGGGCTCGTCGACGCGGCGGGAGACCATCCGACGAGCCCGCCCCGGAACCCGATGGCGACCGCGATCAGGAGGCCGGCGGCGGCGATCATTGCAAGCAGCCACCCACGACCGCCGGGTGAGCGGCGGCCATCCCTGGCTGGGCGACGGAGATCGAAGCCCGGATCGCGAACGCTCACGCCGACAGCGTACGCGCATCGGGGAAGAGGAACGCCCCGTCCGGGCGGGCGGACGGGGCGTACGAGGAATCGAGCGAGATGGCGGACCCGACCGGATTCGAACCGGCGATCTCCAGCGTGACAGGCTGGCATGTTGGGCCGCTACACCACGGGTCCGCGACCGGTGGCGGATCATATCAGGCCCGCCCCCGACGCCGCCAACGGATGCCAACCTCGATGGCCTGCCGGGAACCCGCGGAAACGCCCCGCCGACGGCCCGGCACGGCGACCCGCGCTACTCTTGCCCGGCCATGACCAGCATCGATCTGCGCTCAGATACCGTCACCCATCCCACCGACGAGATGCGCCGCGCGATGGCGACCGCCGAGGTCGGCGATGACGTGTTCGGCGACGATCCCACCGTCAATGCGCTCGAGGAGCGCGCCGCGGACCTGCTGGGCAAGGATGCCGGCGTGTTCGTCGCCAGCGGCACGATGGGCAACCTCGTTTCGCTCATGGCGCACGTGCCCCGCGGTCACGAGATCATCGCCGGCTACCAGACCCACACCGTGATGGACGAGGCTGCCAATCACGCGGTCGTCGTCGGCGCATCGGTGCGCGCCCTGCGCGAGCGCCCGGACGGCACGCTGGACCCGGCGGAGGTCATCGATGCCTTCCGTGACGAGGGCGACCTCCACGAGCCGATCACCGGCCTGGTCGCTCTCGAGAACACGCATGCCCACTCCGGCGGCCGCCCGCTGCCCGTCGAGTATGTGCGGTCCATCGCGGCGATCGCGCACGAGCGCGGGGTCCCGCTCCACGTGGACGGCGCCCGGTTCTTCAACGCCGTGGTCGCGCTTGGCGTGCCCGCGCGAGACCTGGCGGCGCCCGCGGACTCGGTGACCTTCTGCCTGTCCAAGGGCCTGTCCGCGCCGATCGGCTCCGTGGTCGTGGGCGACCGGGCGTTCGTCGCCCGCGCCCGCCGCGCCCGCAAGCTCGTCGGCGGCGGCATGCGCCAGGTCGGTGTCCTGGCCGCCGCCGGGCTGGTGGCCCTGCGGGACGGGGAGGCCGGCATGATCGACCGGCTGGCCGAGGATCACGCCAATGCCCGCCGGCTCGCCGAGGGAATTGCGGGCCTCGATGGGATCCGCTCGCCGGGCGACCTCGCTCAGCCGCAGGACGGACCCCTCGACCCCGGCCGGGTCGTCACCAACTTCGTGCTGTTCCGGGTCGACCGCGACCGGGTCGCGTTCCTCGAAGCCCTGGAGGCACGCGACGTGCTGATGGTCGCGTATCCCCACGGGCAGATCCGGGCCGTCACGCACCACGGGGTCACGGCCGGCGACATCGACCGGGTGATCTCGGCCGTGGCCGATGTCCTGCGCGAGACCGCGCCCAGCCCCGCCGGCGGCCACGTCCATACCGCGGCCTGACCACGATCGACCCCGCGCCGACCTCGATGCCCAGCCCCACAACGCGCGTCCGACCCAGTGTTCGGACGCCGGAGGAACGATGACCCAGCAGCTTCCCGGCGTGGACCTCCCGCGGCCCGCGCCCGCCCCGGATGCCGGCCCGCTCGACGAGCGGCTGTACGACCTGGTCGAGACCCGCGTCCGGCGCGTGCTCGTGGACAACCCGCTCCTGGCCACGAGCCTCGGAATCCGCACCGAGGATCACCGCCTGGGCGACGCGAGCCGTGATGCCGTG
>CAWKHN010000025.1:0-102868 GCA_963849495.1 uncultured Chloroflexia bacterium
TTGCCCAGGCCTTCCGTTTGCACTGCGCTCTGTCTGTGCAGACTAGTCTGCATCGCAGACCAGCTGGTGTCAAGGGGGAGTAAGCCCTGTCATCGACATTCCGGGTGGCACTTTCAGCCGGTGTCGCCGCCATGCGGCGTAAGATGCTGACGAGCATGATGCTCGGCGATATCTAACGACGCAGGGGAGTCCGATGCCTGGCTTCGTCGATCGGCAGCACGAGCTCCAGGCCCTCGACGACCGGTGGGGGATGAAGCGGCAGGTCGCCTTCCTCTGGGGGCGGCGCCGCGTCGGCAAGACGCGCCTCCTCGACGAGTTCACGGACGGCAAGCCCGCCATCACCTTCCAGGCCGACGAGGGAACGTCGACCGAGCAGCTCGCCCGACTCACCGACAGGATCCTCGCGTACCAGGACGACGCCGGTCTCCGCGCCCAGCCGCTCGCCAACTGGGACGCCGCGATCGCGGCGATCCTCCGGCTCGCACGCGAGGCCAAGCGCGACGGGCACCCGCTGCTGGTGGTCTTCGACGAGTTCCCCCGCCTCGTCGTCTCGCACCCGCGGCTGCCGTCGGCCCTGCAGGACGCCCTCGAGGACGTGCGCCGCGAGGACCTGCCGCTGTTCCTCGTGCTGGCCGGCAGCCAGATCGGCCTGTTCGAGGAGCACGTCCTCCACGGCCCGATCTACGGGCGCCGGACGTGGGGCGAGCAGCTGCCGCCCCTCGGCTACCGCGATGCGGGCGAGTTCTTCCCCGAGTGGAGCCCGGCGGACCGGCTCCGGGCGTGGGCGCTGCTGGGCGGCATCCCGTACTACCTGGAGCAGTTCGACGAGTCGCGGAGCCTTGCCGCCAACATCCGGGAGCGGCTCCTGAGCAAGGGCGCCGTGCTCTACGACGAGGCCGAGCTCGTGATGAAGGAGGAGCTCGGCAAGGACGCGGCGACCTACCTCTCGATCATCGCGGCCATCGCCTCGGGGGCTACGCGCCAGGCCGAGGTCGCGGGCCGCGCGGGAATCGTGGCGACATCCGCCCCCGGCTACCTCAGGCAGCTCGAGCGGCTGCACATGGTGGCGCACCTCGCGCCCGCCGGCGCCGCGGCGAACGCCCGGCGCGGAATCTGGGTCGTCGCCGACCACTACCTTCGGGCCTGGTTCGAGTTCGTCCGGGCGAACCGGACCGACCTCGAGGCGCGGCGCGTCGATGACGTGTGGACGCGGCGCGTCGCACCGGCCCTCGACCAGTTCGTGTCCAAGCCCGCCTTCGAGGACGCCGTCCGCGACCACGCGCGCGCCTCGATCGGCTCCGACCCCGAGTTCCCCGCGCAGGGCTCGGTCGGCGCCTGGTGGGGCCCCGTCCCGGACCCGGCATCCGGACCGCGCCGGACGAGAGAGCGGGAGATCGAGCTCGTCGCCTACGACGGGCGCCGACTGGTGCTCGCCGGAGAGGCGAAGTGGACGCACGGGCCCGCCGACGCGGCAGCGCTCGCGCAGCTGCGCGGCGCGGTCGTCCACGTCCCCGGCTACGACCCGGCGGTCACGAGGCTCGCCCTGTACTCCCGCGAGCCCTTCGACGCCCGGGCGCGCCAGGCCGCCGACGCAGACGGGACCATCCTCCGGACGGTCGAGGACATGTACCGCTGACTGGGCCTCAGCGCGGTCGTCCGGGCGACCGCAGGAGGCCCGGCCCCGCCATGGGCGAGTCGGCCGGCGGCGCTTGGGCCAGCTGCCGGCCGCGTGCGCCAGGCCCTTCCTCCGCCCCTATTGCTGCCGGCGATGCTGCCTGACTGCCTCCCCGCAGTCTCTTTCTGGCCCTGGGCCCGGTCCGTACACGCGACGCGTACACACCTGGCGTTGACCCCGGGCGCATCGGCCCGTATCGTCGTCCCATCGCCCCAAGGGGCCGGGCAAGCGCCAAGAGAAAGCTGGTGGGCCGGGGCAGAATCGAACTGCCACAGCCGAAGGCGAGGGTTTTACAGACCCTTGGGCTCACCACCTGCCCAACCGACCCACGGAGGTTTGTGCGTAAAACCGTGCTTGAGCGTAGGGTCCTGAATGGACCCGCACTTACCCCTGCGTGGACCCCAAGATGGGATCAACATTGGGATCAACTTCGCCGGAGCCCAGGTGGTGCCGAGGGCTGCCCATGGAGTTGGTCGAGCGGTTCACGGCGCGGATGGTAGCAGAGGACGGCCGTCCGGCCCCATCGTGTCGGGCCCCATCCTGCGCCGCTCTCCACCAGTCTCTGGGGTGACTTCAGGGCCGACCTCGGCCGGCGGCTATCGAGCGGGGTCGAGCGCCTCCGTCCTGGCTGCCACGGCTGCTGCGATCTCGCGGTTGGGGTGGGCGCCGAGCGGCGTCCAGGGCGGCCGTTTTACGTTGCAGATGTCCATGGC
This sequence comes from uncultured Chloroflexia bacterium, assembly GCA_963849495.1. Lineage (GTDB taxonomy): Bacteria > Chloroflexota > Limnocylindria > Limnocylindrales > CSP1-4 > CAIXZV01. The sequence goes on from CAWKHN010000025.1 coordinate 2,389, forward strand.
GATCCGGGCATACACGCGTGAGGCGTTCACGAGATCCTCTACCTGGAACGACTTCGTGGCCGCATGGCTGGCGGAGCGCGGTGCGTAGGAGATCGCCGGGATCCCCAGCTCGTTGAACGCATTCGTATCCCGCCACATGGAGGTGACCGGGTCCGCCACGATCGCGGGTGGGGTTGGGAAGATCTTGGCGTGCTGGCGGTGGATCGCCTCGACGAGTGGCTCGGCGCCGCGAACCTCGAATCCGGGCCGGTACAGGAACAGCTCCACCGATCCCTCCACCCCGACACCGGTGAGCATCGCCCGCAGCTCGTCACGCACGTCGAGTGGGTTGGCGCCCGGCAGGATCCGGGTGTCGACATAGAACGAGCACAGCTGCGGGGCGCTGGTCAGATTGAAGGGGTAGCCGCTGCGGATGGCGTTGATCGAGGCCTTGGGTACGATCCGCCCATACTCACTCTCGTAGGTGTTCCGCTGCTGGTACTCGTATGCCCAGAGCTCGAATGCCTGGATCACGGCACTGGTCCGCACGATCGCGTTCGGCGCGTCGGTGATCCCGGTGGGGCGGGGGAGATACGGCGAGTAGTAGCGTGGCGTGTCGGTGAACACCGTCACCTTGAAGTGCGCCTTCCCTGGCTCGATGCCCACGATGCCGAACCCGGTGCCCTCCGCGACCAGCACGAAGTCGCCGATCACGCCGTGAGTAGCCATGAACCGGGCGCCAAGGTCCTTGGACAGGTACGCGGGACCCTGCCACTCCTCGATCGGTTCGCGGCTGATCTCGCCCGCGACCGCGCTGACCACGAGGTCCCCTCGCAGCGGGTAGCCGGCGTCCTTGATCGCCTTGGCCGCGACGAGGAACGCCGCCATCGGGCCCTTGTCGTTGACGACCCCGTCACCGTAGATGCTGTCGCCTTCGACCCAGGCCGAGTGATACAGCGGGTCGCCCGGATCCCGGGCTGACCACGTCGCGTCAGGGCGCAGGGTGGTGTCGAGGTGGCTGTTGTACACGAGGCTGTAGCCGCCGCCCGTGCCGTGCAGCCAGGCGGCGACGTTGATCCGGTCCTCAACCATCGCGTACCGCTTGGGGGCGAAGCCCTGGTCGGCCAGCCACGCGTAGACGAACTCGCCGGCCGGGCCTTCGCTCCCGGTGGGGCTGTCGATGTTGCCCAGGGCGAGCGCGAGGTTCACGACCTCCTGGGGATCGATGCGGGCGACGACGTCATCGGGAGTCATCGGGCGGTTACCTCCTGATCCGGGGGCTGGGCAGGTTCATCGGACGACGCTGGGACGAGCGGGACCGGGATGTGGATGTGGTGCGCTTCGACGGTGGCAGGAACGCCGAACCATGCGGCCAGCGAAGCGAAGGCGAGCACGGCGACCGCGACCAGGATCGCGGCCTGGGCTCCGTGGGCATCCATGACCGCAGCCAGCAGGACGGGGCCGATGAGCGCGCCGAGGTCCGACGAGAAGCGGTAGGTGGACAGCGCCCGCGTCCGCTGGGCGGGCGGCACGATCTCCGATAGCAGCGCGGTCTGCGAGCTCGAGAAGAAGTCGCCGAATCCGATCAGGCCGGCGAACAGGAGGAACGTGACCAGGTCGTGGGTCAGCAGGAACGCAAGGTCGCCCGCGGCCAGAGCGGCCAGGCCGGCGGTGATGATCCGACGTCGGCCGATCCGGTCGCCGAGCATCCCGCCCGGCGTTGCCACCATCAGGCCCGCGATCGACATCAGCGCGATCGCCGTCGCGATGGAGACCCCGCCGAGTCCGAGCGCTGTCGCCGCGTACAGCGGCAGGATCGTGTTTCGAAAGCCGTGGCGGTGGATCATGTTCGCGATCACGCCCAGGTTTGTGATCGAGAACGCGACGACGCGCTGGCGCCCGTAGAGCACCCGGGATTCGTCGGTCCCGCCTCGCGGGGCGCCACGCCGTGGCAGCTCCACTCGCAGGAGGACGGGGATCAGGATCGCGCCGGCGATCACGGCCAGGACGCCGGTGACGAGGAACGTGACGCGCCAGTCGAACTGGGTGCCCAGCAGGCCGCCGAGCATCGGATAGACCGCGATGCCGATGTTGTTGGCGACGTGGAACAGGCTCATGACCTTGCCGCGGTTGGCGGTCGAAGCGGTCGCTCCCAGCGCCGACAGCACGATGGTGGCCAGGATGCCGACGGCGACCCCGCTGCCGATCCGGGCGGCGATCAGCATCTCGACGCTGGTGGCGGAAAAGCCGAGCACTGACGAGCCGATCAGGAGCAGGACCGCGATCCCCGCGAGCCGCCTTGGGCCCACGATGTCCACGAGGACGCCGGCGGGCAGGTCGATCGCGAGCCGGGCGAAGCCGTATGAGCCGACGATCACGCCTGCGGTCGTGATGCTGACCGCAAAATCCTCGCGGACGACCGGGATGAGCGGTGTCAGGATGTTGGTGGCGGCGACGAACATGATCATCGAGGCCGCGAGCAGCACCGACTCGCGCGGGATGCGCAGGGATGGCTCGGTGTCCGGCCGGCCGGGATCCTCGGTGGCGGCCGTCGGCCCGGTCGCCATCAGATCGTCGGTTCCAGCAGGGGCCGCTCCGTGCGGAGGGTAGCGGCGATGTCCGCCACGGTGATCTGCGATGGGTCAAGCGCGTAGTCCTGCCGGTCGCACACGGCCCGCAGGACCAGCTTGCGCACCTGGCGGGCATCGAGCGACGCCGCAGCGCAGTCGGTGGCAAGGGCGTCGAGCTCGGCGTCCGGGAGCGTGGCATCGGTCAGCTCGCGCAGGGTGTCGATGAGGATCGCGCGAACCGCGTCCGCACCCGGGTAGCCGATCTCCTCGATCAGGTCGGCACGCGACAGGAACGCCGCGTCCACGCCGGCCCGGTGGTTCGTGGTCGCGATGAACGTCACGTTGGGGCAGGTCCGGGCGACGTGGTCGATCCCGGCCAGCGCGGCATCAGTCGCACGGTGGACGTCGACCGGGTTCGTCTCGAGTGAGGCGCCCATTCGGCTCACGGCGAGCAATTCCACCTCGTCGAGCAGCACGACCGTGGCCAGTCCGCGCCGCGCAAGGTCGGGGAGGGTCCGTTCGAACAGGCGCGCGACGCTGCGCTGGCTCTCTCCAAGGAGCTGGCTCGGGAACGCGTGGGGGTTGATGTCCACGAACAGCAGGGGCTGGCCGAGATCCTGCGCGGCGCGGTTCGCGAGGCCGCCGGCGAGCGTGGTCTTGCCCGTTCCCGGTGGCCCGGCCAGGACGACCAGACCGTGCATCGGCATCGAGACCTCGCGCAGCCTCGAGCGATGCCGCAGCGAGAAGACCATGTAGTTTCGCACCCGCCCCTTGAGATCCTCGGGCACGACGATCCGCTCCCAGCGGTCCTCCCATGCTGGATCGGGCAGCTCGACGAGATCGACGACGCCCTCGACGCCCGGCGGAACCGTGATCCTCGGCATGGCCTACGCCTCCGGGCGGCCTTCGAGGTGGTCCGGCCACACGACCCCCGTGAGGTCCGGTGCGTCAAGCTCGGGCAGCTCCTCGAACAGGTTCAGGGGATCCATCAAGATCCGGATCATGTCGTACAGGGCGTCGAAGTTGTGGACCCGCACCAGCCGAGCCGTCCGTTCGCTGGAGCCGTTGAAGTGCTGGTGCCACGCCCAGTGGTCGACCACGATCAGGTCGCCCGCCTCCCACTCGTGGCGGACGTCGTCAATGACGCTGTAGCCGGTCCCCGAGATGACGTACAGCCACGCCTCGCCGCCGTGGCGGTGGCGCGACTGGTAGAGGCCAGGCGCAAGCTCGTGCATCACCGCGGACAGGCCCGCCGTGTGGTATCCGATCGACTTGTCGACCATGAACAGCGAGCGCGCGCCGCGCTTGGTCACCACCCCGCGCACGTCACCGTAGCGGGTGATCAGACGGGCGCTCTCGCTGCCCTCCCACTGGCGGGAGAGCCGTTGGGTCCGGCGCGCGTAGGGATCAGCGCCGTCGAGCGGCGCAACCTGCTTCGGCCGTGGTGGCAGCTGGTCCACCGGCGTGTCGCCGCCGTCCTCGAGCAGGGCCACGCCGAACTGCTCGAGCATCGGCTGGACGCTCCAGGTGTGGAAAACGGCGCCAGCGGTGCCGTCGTTGCCGTGGCGGTGCCATGCCCAGGCTGGCAGGTGGAGCGTGTCCCAGGGCTTCCACTCGATGCGTTGCCCGTCGATCTCCGTCCAGCCGGTACCGCTTTCGATGAACATGATCGCGTCCCAGCTGTGGCGGTGGATCGTGGAGGTCACCCCGGGGTCGATCTCATGGATCGTCGCGTCCAGGTTCTTGGTCGGCCGGTCGCCGTCCCAGCCCGCGTACACCCCACGCCGCATCCGCCGGTGCGGGTCGTCGTGCATGGTCACGTCGGCGCGCTTGAGCACCGTCTTGTGGTAGCCGCGCCATTCGTCCAGGAGCGACTCGCGCCGCTTCTTCTGGACCTCGTAGTGCGTGACCTGGGTCTGGGTCGTGGTCTTCATCGGACCTCCTGTCCTGCGCGGCGGCGCCGGGGACTTCGCGAGCGGTGGGGCGGTGGAGAGCGATGAGGGGGCGCCCGCCCCTCTTGGAGACGGTGAGGGGGTCGAGGCGGGCGGGGGAGGAGTGCCCGTCCGCCTCGGTGGATGGTCAGCGGGCGGCGCCCACCGGCTCGGATACGCGCGGCAGCACCTCGCGGGCGAGGACCTCGATCTGCTGCAGCCAGTCCGGAAACCGCATCCGAAAGTCGAAGATGAGCAGGTCGGCTCCGATCTCCTGGTACCGCTGGACTCCGCGGACGATGTCGTCCGGGGATCCCGCCAGGATGGAGCCGTCGAGTTCCTCGATCCTGCTGAACTCGCCGCTCTCGGGTTTGAGCCAGAACTTCTGGGCATTTGCGTTCTTGATCAGGCCAGGGACGTTCATCCGCGCCGTCGCCATCGCATACGAATCGTCGATGCTGGTGACCGGGACAGCGCCGGTCATGATCATCGGCTTGCCCTGCTCAGCGCACTGCTCGCGGATCTTGGCCACGCGGACCTCGTAGGTCGGGAACGTGATCCGCCCCGGCAACCAGCCCTCGCAGAAGTCCACCGCCAGGCGCGCGGACGCCGGCGTGGCACCGCCCCACCAGATGGGCACGGGGGACAGGGGCTGGGGTGTGATGTCCACGTCGGTGAAGTCGTAGGTCTCGCTGTGCCACTCCACGCTCTCGCCGGTCCACAGCCGGCGAGCAATGAGCGCCTGCTCCTTCATCAGGTCCGGGCGCCTCAGCTCCCCTTGCCCGATCACATCGAACTCGTGCTGGAAGTTGCCCGCGCCGATGCCTAGGTCGAACCGGCGGCGGGTCATCCACGACATCGACGCGATGCTGTAGGCCAGGTTGACCGGGTGGCGGAATGGGATGATGGTCGCCGCGCCCAGCCCGATGCGCTCGGTCTTTGCCGCGAGGTAGGTCAGGGTGACGAAGGGCTCGATGAACGTCCGATCCGTGCCCTCCATCCCGTGGGGGTGGAACACGAGGTGGTCGCGCACCCAGATCGAGTCGAAACCGAGCCGGTCCGCGAGTTGGACGCCCTCGATGAGCAGGTCCTGGTCTGCCTCCTCGCCGAAGTGGGGGAGGAGGAGGCCGAAGCGGGTCATGGGCGAGCTGCTCCTTTCTGCGCGCAGGATCAGCGGGCAGGTCGGGCCTGACGGCCCCAGCCCGGCGCACCGACCACCCGGTCGTGCTCGTAGACAGGGCGGCCACGCACCAGCGTCGTCTCCACGACACCTCGCACTCGCTTGCCGGCGTAGGGGGTGTGGCCGATCTTCGAGAGGACGATCTCATCGGTGATCTCGAAATCGCGATCGAGGTCGACGATGACCACGTCCGCGTCAGCGCCGACCTCGAGGCGGCCCTTGTGGGACAAGCCAAACGCACGCGCCGGCGCCGTGGACAGCAGCTCAACAGTCCGCTCCAGGGTCAACCGGCCGCTGACCGCGGCATCGAGGAACATCGGCACGTAGAACTGGGCCGACGGCGTGCCCGTCTGGGCCTTCCAGCCGTCGGTCCAGCCCGGCTCCTTCTCCTCGCGGGTATGCGGGGCGTGATCGGTCGAGATGAGATCGATCGTTCCGTCCGCGAGCGCCGCCCAGAGCGGCTCGGTGTTCTTCTCGGGCACGTAATAGCTGAGGGCGTAGGAGCCGAGGCGCTCGATGTTCTTCCAGTCGTTGCCCAGGAAGACCGCCCAGGGGTTCAGCTCCGCCGTCACCTGCCGGCCGGCGCCCTTGGCCGCCCGCAGCTGCTCCAGCACCCCGGTGGTCTGCGTGTGCAGAAGGTGGAGCGGCGTCCCCGTGGCCTTCTGGAGGCGGAGCAGCAGTGCCGCCGCTGTGTCCCAGATGATCCCGTCGAGGGCGCTGTAGGCCTTCGCATATGCCAAGGCGTCCCGCTCCCCACGGGCCCAGAACCCCTCCTCGATGTGGGTCATGAGGGCCTGGTCGTGGGGATGGACCATGAGCGGGACGCCGGTCGGCTCGACGGTCTCGAAGATCTCGAGCAGCTTGCCGTGGTCGTGGACGCCGATCCCGGGCATGTGCGGGTAGTCGCGACCGGTATCGACCACCATGAACACCTTGAACCCGGCAATGCCACGCGTCGCCAGGGCCGGGATCTGGTCCGGGACCGTCCCGGCGGCGTTGATGTTCCAGTCGATCAGGGCCTTCTCGCTGTACAGGCCCATCATCGCGTCCAGACGCTCCACGGTGTTGGGCGGGGGCTGGACGTTCGGCATGGCAAAGGACGTCGTCACGCCGCCTGCCGCGCACGCGCTGGTGGCGCTGACGATGTCCTCCTTGTGCGTGAAGCCCGGCTCGCGGTGGTGCGAGTGGACATCGATCGCGCCCGGGATGACGTGCTTGCCCTTGGCATCGATGACCCGGGTCGCCTCGAGCGGGGTGCCGGGCGCGGCAATCGCGGCGATCCGCTCGCCCGAGATTGCGATGTCGGCCGGGAACCGCCCGGTCCCCGTGACAAGGGTGCCGCCGCGGATAAGGAAATCGTAGGTCATGGGTGTGCTCCGGTCAGCTGGCAGGACGGGTGAGCCGGACGATCTCCGCGTCCGCGATCTGCTCGTGGACGTTGATCTCGCCGGTCACGAGATGGCGGGTGAACCACCCGACGATGAGCGGGTTCACCACGTCGCGGTACTGCGCGTACGCGGCGTAGTGCGTGGTGCCGGTCTGGACGACGAGACGTTTTGGGGCGCCTGCCCGTTCGTACAGCGCGTAGGCGTGGTCCTCAGGGGTGGTCGCGTCCTGCTCGACGGCGATCAGCATCAGGGCCCGGGGCGCGATCCGGTCCACGACCTCGATCGGCCGGTAGGCGAAGATTGCCTCGGCGCTCGCAAGCGCCACCAGCGGCGGCACCTTGTCGTCGACGTCCGACTTCACCGTCGTCGTGCGGCGCTCGGGGGTGGGGACCATGATCCCCTCACGGGGCGGCACGAGCTCGCCCCGGCCGGTCGTCACCCGTACCCGAGCGTCCTCGCGGAGCCGCTCCAGGAACTCGAGCCACTCGTGCTCGCGGCGCATCCGGTGGAGCCAGTCACGACCGTCGGCGATCGGCACCTGGGACACGACGGCCTTGACCCGCGGATCGAGCGCGCCCGCGTAGATCGCGTTTCCGCCACCCGTGCCGCCGGACCCGAAGGTGCCGATCCGCGTCGCGTCGATCTCGGAGCGGGTCTCGAGGTATGTCACGGCCGCGCGGTAGTCGGCGACCTGACCCATCGGGTCGAGGTACGTGGCGTCTCCCTCGCTGTCGCCGAAGCCCCGATAGTCGAAGACCAGGACCGCGATCCCGGCCGCCAGCAAGCCCTCGTGATAGGGGTGGTAGAGCCTGGCGCCGCGGAGGCCCAGCCAGCCGGGTCCCTGGACGACAGCCGGGAATGGCCGGATTCCCTCGTCGGGCACCTTGAGGGTGCCGGCGATCGCCGATCCCTGACTGTAGAACCGGACCTCCTCTACCGCCATCCTGCCTCCCACATCAGTGGCCGGCGGGTTCGGCACGGCCTCGCGAATGCGCACAAGAGTGTGAAGTTGTATGCAATGGCATATCTATTGTACACATGCCCAAACGATGCCGAGCGGGGCTCCGCGCCCGCCATCTGCAACTGCGCCGATGATGCTGGGGCCGACCGGGGACGCCCCCGGAACCCTGCTCCGATCATCGCGAACGCCCCCGGAGCGGGGTCCGGGGGCGTTCCACGTTGCGGGGCCTTACTTGAACGGCTGGTCGGGGTCGCCGATCTGCGCGTAGTAGCCGCCATCCCACAGCGACTGGAGCAGGCTTCGGTCCTCCGCCTTGGTCACATCGACGGTTGCGACAGCCGGGTTGACGGTCGCGAGCACCTGCTGCGGGATCGTCAGCGCCTGGTCCGCCCAGCCCATGCTGCGCTGTCCGTAGACGTTCACGAACGCGTCGACGTTGGTCTTGGCATCTGCGAGCGTGCTGCCCGAGAAGTCTGCGAACGGCTGGTAGGTGTCGGCGGTGTTCGTGTACAGGTAGTTCTGCGCCTTGAGCGACGCCGCGACGACATCGAGTGCCGCGTTCGGGTTCTTCGCCATGAAATCCTTGCTCATCACGAGCCCGCTGCGGCCCCACTGCACGTCGGATGTGGCAAGGTCGGCCAGGATGTTGAAGCCGAAGGCCTTCATCTGGTCGTTGAGCTGGTCACCAATCGGGGCGCAACCGATGGAGCCGGCCTTGAGGGCGGCGATGCGTGTGGACTCGTTGCCGACCTGGGTGATCGTCACATCCTGCGCCGTCAGGCCGAGCGTGGTAAGAGTGCTCAGCACCGATCCGTGCGACGTCCCACCGAAGGTGCTTACGGCAATCGTCTTGCCCTTGACGTCGGCGGCGGTCTTGATGTCCTTCTGGCAGACGAGGGAGTCGGTGTTCTTGACGCTGTTCATCGCCACGATGACGTCGGGCGCATCGGTGTTGACCGTGGTCAGCGTGGCTGATGCGCTCATGACGCCGACGTCGAGAGCGCCTGCAACCAGGCCGGAGACGACCTTGCCGTCACCTTCGAGACCGGTGACCTGGACGTCAGTGAAGCCGAGATCCTTGTAGTAGCCGAGGGTGTTCGCGAGCTCTTCGGCGAACTGCACGACCTCGGTGGGAGCGCTGAGACCGATCCGGATTGTGGTGACCTCCGGTGGCTTCAGAGCAATCGTGGTGGCGCTCGGTGCGGCGCTCGGTGCGGCGCTCTGTGCGGCGCTTGGTGCGGCGCTCGGGGCGGCGCTCGCTGCGGGGCTCGGGGTTGACCCCGAGCTCCCGCACGCACCGACCGCGAGCACGACTGCCACCAGCGCGACGCTCAGCCTGCGCCGCGGTAGCACATCCAGGTTCATGCGTCCTCCTTCATCGACGACACTCCTGCGGCCCGAAGCCGTCCGGGCTGGGTCCGGAATGTAACCGAACGAGTTGACATTGTCCACAATCCTCCTCAATATTCATCCACCTCGGTTCGGCGCCTGGCGACGAACTTCCACAGTTGCGATCCGAAGGAGGCACCCGACGGCATGACAACGGCAACCGCCCGTGGGGTATCCGTGCTTCTGGCCAGACTGGCTCCACGTCGCCTGCAATCTCTCCGGTGAGCGCCGCGGCGCAGACCCTTCGGCCCGTCCGCAACCCCGGCACACGGAGGCGGCGCTCCCCGCTCCGGCGCTGGCTCTCGCGTCATGAACGGCTCGTTCTCGGCGTGTCCGGGCTGGCCATCCTTCTGGCCCTGTGGCAGATCGGCGCCAATGCCGGCTTCATCGATCAGACGTTCTTCAGCAATCCGACCGGCGTCGTTGCGGCCGCCATCAACCAGTTCGGCCTGCCGCGTTTCTGGGTCGATGTCCAGGCGAGCGTCGTGGAGTTCCTGGTCGGGTACTTCGGCGCCGTCGTGCTCGCGATCCCACTCGGCCTGGCCATCGGGTGGAACCGACGACTGGGCTACATGGCCGACCCGTGGCTGAACGTCTTCGTCGCCCTGCCGCGTGTCGCGCTGCTGCCGCTGATCGTCCTGTGGCTCGGCCTCGGGACGCAGTCGAAGATGGTCGTCGTGTTCCTGGGTGCGTTCTGGTCGATCATCATCCCCACGGTTCAAGGTGTCCGAACCGTCGATCGGAGGTTCGTCGACGTCGCCACCAGCTTCGGCGCCTCGCGTTTGCGACTCTTCATCTCAGTCGTCGCGCCGTCCACGGTCCCGTTCATCACGACGGGTCTCCGCCTCGGAAGCGCTCGCGCGCTGATCGGCGTGGTGCTCGCGGAGATCTATGCCCAGACCGTCGGGCTCGGCGTGATGATCGACAGAGCGGCGGACAACCTGAGAGGCGATATCTCCATCTTTGGCATTCTCCTGTTCACCTTCACCGGGTTGCTGATGACGCAGGGTCTGCGACGGCTCGAGAACCACTTTGATCGATGGCGCCCAAAGCTCGAGGAGGATCCGGCGTGAACGCAGAGACGGGAACAGTCCTCCGGGCGCGAGGCGTGCGGATGGAGTACCGCGACCGCGGGACACGCGAACGCTTGGTCGCGATCGAGCACATGGACCTCGACGTCGAGACGGGCCAGTTCGTCTCGATTGTCGGCCCAAGCGGCTGCGGCAAGTCGACATTCCTCAAGATCGTGAACGGCCTGATTGCACCGACCGAAGGGGAGATCTTCGCGGGACAGCAGGGCGCGGCCGTGGATGACTCAATGGTGTTCCAGGACTCAGCCCTGTTCCCCTGGTACACGGTCATCGGCAACGTCTCGTACGGCCTGGTCTGCCGTGGCCTCCCGTCAAAGGAGGCGCACAAGCGCGCGCAGCCGCTGATCGACCTCGTCGGCCTGCGCGGCTTCGAGCAGAAGTACCCGTATCAGCTCTCGGGCGGCATGCAGCAGCGCGCGAACCTCGCGCGCGCGCTGGCGGTCGATCCCGCCCTGCTGCTCATGGACGAGCCGTTCGCGGCGCTCGATGCGCAGACCCGCGAGCTCATGCAGGTCGAGCTCCTGCGCATCTGGTCGGCGGACCGAAAGACCGTCATCTTCGTCACCCACCAGATCGACGAGGCCATCTTCCTGTCGGATCGGGTCATCGTCATGAGTGCCCGGCCGGGTCGCGTTCTCGACGACATCGCGATCGACTTCTCCCGGCCACGCAGCCTGGACGCGAAGCGGACGCCCGAGTTCGTCGCCTACGAGGACCGGATCTGGAAGCTCATCGCCCCACAGATCGGGACCGATGCCGAGGCCGTTGCGTGAGCGCCACTTCCGCGCAACTTGCCCGACGGACGCATCCGCCGCGCCCGGAGGCGATCTCGAGCTCCCGGCTTCGCAGCGAGCCTGTGCTCTACGGGTTGCTGGGCATCGTCCTGGTCCTGGTGGTGTGGGAGGCGGTCGTCGACCTGCATCTGGTCAGGTCGATCCTCGTCAGCTCGCCCAGCCGGATCTTCGACGCGGCCCGCCAGGACTTCACGACGGGCGTGATCTGGCCGGACCTCAGCACCACGCTGTTCGAGTGGACGACCGGGTTCGTTTCCGGGCTGGTGGTGGCGATCCCGCTCGGCCTGGTGCTGGGCAGCTTCCGCCGGGCAGAGTTCCTGTTCGACCCCATCCTCGCCGCCTTGTACGCGACGCCGATCGTGGCGCTCGTCCCGATGATCATCCTGCTCTTCGGCGTCGGCATCGAGTCGAAGATCTTCGTGGTCTGGCTGGAGACGAGCATCACGGCCGTGATCATCACGGCGGCCGGCCCTCACGCCGCCGACAGGCGCTACGTGGATATCGCACGCAGCTTCGGCGCGTCGCGCGGCCTGCTGTTCCGCTCGGTCATCCTGCCCACGACGGTCCCGTACATCATCACGGCGGTCCGACTGGGTGCCGGCCGCGCGTTGATCGGCGTCATCGTGGCGGAGTTCATCGCCTCGAACGTTGGGATCGGCTTCTACATCACGTTCAACGGGACGCTCCTGAACACCTCCCGGGTGATGCTGGGCGTCATCCTCATCGGGGCATTCGGCATGACGATCGGCCAGGTCATCCGCCGCGTGGAGCGCCACTTCGACCGCTGGCGGGCTGCGATCGAGTAGGCCGACGGGGCCCGCAGGGCGGATCCCGCGCGCAGTCACGGCACGGTCGGGATGTGCCCGGCGGCGATCTCGCCGACGAGGATGGCCGCGAGGTTCGTGTTCGCATGGGGCACGGTGGGCAGGACCGACGCATCCGCGATGCGCAGCCCGTCGAGACCATGGACGCGCAGCTCAGGGTCCACGACTGCCATCGGATCATCGGCGACTCCAATTCGACACGTCCCGACGCCGTGGTGGTAGGACTCATAGGTCGTCCGGACGTGGTTTTCAATGTCGTCCGAAGGGTTTGGCACGACCAGCTCGCCGTAGAAGGCAGCCAGCTCCGGGTGGGCCACCAGCTGCCGCACGAGCCCGATGCCGTCGACCAGTGCCCGGACGTCCCGGTCGTCGGCCAGGAGCCCCGGGATTACGTTCGGCAGATCGTCGGGATCGGGAGACGCGAGCGTGACGCGTCCGGCGGACCGGTGCTCGAGAAGGTGGAGTGAGACCGGGAGCGCCGGGGGCATCCCGGGCATGCGGACGCTCGGGCGCATGAACACGTGGAGATCGGGGATCACCAGCGATTGGTTGCTGCGGACGATGAGGCGGACCTTGGGGATCACGTAGTCCTCGCGCAGGTCGAGGGTGCCCTGGAACGTAACGTACACAACCGCATGGTCCCGGTGGTTCGCGCCCACGCCGTCGAGGCGGTGCTGGACTGGGATCCGGTGGCGGGCCAGCTCCGTCTCGGGGCCGATGCCTGACAGCAGCAGCAGCTGTGGAGAGTGGTAGACGCCGGCAGCGAGCACCACCTCGTCCGCGCGCACCGTCTCAGTTCCGGCGGGTCCCCGCACCTCCGCGCCGATCACGCGCGTCGAGTCCAGCACGAGGCGCAGTGCGGTGGTGTCGGCGAGGATCTCGAGGTTCGGCCGGCCGCGCGCGGCCTCCAGGTAGGCGACGGCAGTGGACTGCCGCACGCCACCGCGGATGTTGTAGGGCGAGGCGCACACGCCGAACGGTTCCGGCACGTTGAGGTCCGGGCAGGGTGGCAGGCCGAGGTCCGCCGCCGCGCGGATGAGCGCACGGACCGGTGGATCCGCGGGCCCGTCGAGCTTGAAGCTCCGCTCGAGCGCCAGCGGGCCGCCCGTGCCGTGGATCGGGCTGCCCGCGAAGTCCGGATCGTCCTCGATGGCGCGCATCACCGGCAGCAGGGCGTCGTACGACCAGGCCTCGCCGCCGAACCGCGACCAGGCATCGAAGTCGGCGCGCATCGGCCGCACCACGACCATGTTGTTCACCGCCGACCCACCGCCGAGGATCCGGCCGGACAGGAGGGGGAAGTTGGAGCCGTCGGCGCGCTCGACGTCGTACATGCGCACATAGGGTGAGGCGAGCACCAGCTCGCCCTGGCGCTTCGGGTTGGCCACGATGTCGGGCACCGGCCGTGGATCGGGCCCCGCCTCCACCAGGAGCACGTGTCGCGCCGGATCCTCGCTCGCGCGGGCGGCGACGACGCAGCCGGCCGTGCCGCCTCCGATCACGAGGAGGTCGACGTGCCGGGTCACTCCGGGGCCGCTCCCGCCAGCCGCGCCTGGAGGCAGCGTGCCACCTGGCTGATCATCATCGTGGCCGTGGCACGGAGGACCATCTCGCCCAGGATCGCCAGCCTGCCCTTGATCTGGATCTCGGCCTGGTAGCGCAACACGGTGGCGAACGGGCCGTCCTCGGTCACGGTGGCGGCGATCGTCGCGTCGAGCCGGCTGCGCGTCACCGAGTCCACGCCGGATGTCGTGACGTCGAGCTCCGGCAGCTCGGCCCGTGTGATCACCGAGCGGAACGAGAAGTCACCTTCCATCGGGCCGACGGCCGCGGTGATCAAGCCCTCGAACGTCCGGTCGTCGACGCGTCGGATCGCGCGCACGCCCGGCACGCATGAAGCCAGCGTGAGTGGATCGATGACCAGCGCCCACACATCCCGCGAGGAAGTGGCGATGGGGATCGCGCCCTCCAGCTTCATGCTCGGTTCGTCACGGCTGGCAGGGCTCAGAACACCCGTCGGCGGCCGTTCTCGCCCCGCGTGCGCGCGTCAGCCTCCTTGATGTGGCGCCGGATCAGCGACGCGACGCGCCGGTAGTGGCCGGCCAGCTGCGCCACGGCCCGCTCCGTGTCGCCGGTCTTGATCGCATCGTAGAAGGCCTCGTGGGTCGCGCCCGAGTGCTGGATCGTCGCCCAGCGCAGGGCGCGGGCGACCTCCTGGCGGAGTCGCGCGATGAGCCCGACCAGCCGTGGCCGGGCTGTGATCGAGTACAGGCGCATGTAGAAGCGCTCGCGGGCAGCCAGCTGCTCGTCTGGCGTGGATGCGGCCCGCACCGCCTGGAACAGATCCTCGAGCTCGGTGAGGTCCTCGTCGGTCATCATCGGGATGGCGAGCCGCACCGCCTGGCCCTCGAGCAGGATCCGCAGTTCGTAGACCTCCTCGATGTCGTCCGCATCCAGCGAGGTGACCGTGAATCCGCGGTGGGGCTCGGATGTGAGGAGGCCCTCGTACTCGAGTGCCCGCAACGCCTCGCGGACGGGGATCCGGCTCGTTCCAAAGAGCTCGGCCAGCTCCTCCTGGCGCAACCGCGCGCCGGGCACGATGATCCCGGTCAGGATGGCCTCCCGCACGGCATCGAGGACGAGGTCCTGCGCGGTCAGGCTCTCCGAACGCATTCCCTCGATCAAGTCGAGGAACTGGAGCCGCGCCCCGGCTGCGTCGCTTGTCTCTTGTCCCCTCATCCGAACACCTTTCCTGTGTCGTATACCACCCTGCCCGACAGCATCGTCGCACGGACTCCAACCCCCGCAAGGTCCGTTCGGTTCTCAAGCGGATCGTCGTCGAACACCACGAGGTCCGCGTGGCAGCCCGGCCGCAGCCGTCCGAGGCGCGGCTCTCCGGACACGTCGGCGACCGTCGTGGTGAATGCACGCCAGGCCGTGACCCGGTCAACCGCACCCCCGCCGCCATTGGCGACGGACGGATCGGTCGCGGCCCGGATCCCGCCCAGGGGGTCGATCGGGGCGCAGGGCGCGTCGCTGTTGAACAGCATCGGCACGCCGGCCGCGAGGGCGACATCCAGGGGCATCAGGCGCCTGCGGCGCTCCGGTTCGAACACGTCGGCCCACTCGCGCCGGTACGCGGTCCGGAACGCGGGCTGGGTGGACCAGGCGAGTCCGAGGCTTGCGATCCGACGCATGCGTGCTTCATCCACGTCCACGTAAGCGTGCTCGATCCTGTGTGGTCCGGCGACCGCCGGACCCGCAGCGTCGAACGCGTCCAGCGCTGCGTCGACGGCCCGTGCGCCAACGGCGTGCAGGGCGACCTGGAGCCCGTGCGCGTTCGCGCGCATGACGAGGTCGCCCAGGACGGAAGAGTCGATCCGCATCAGCCCACGGTTGCCGGGTTCGCCGTCATAGGGCTCGTAGACGGCGGCGTTGCGGAAGATGTCGAAGCCGTCAACGCTGATCTTGACGCCCTGGACGCGGAGCCGATCGTCGCCCAGGCCACGCCGGATCCCCAGCTGCTCCAGCCAGTCGAGCCGGAGCGCGGTCTCGTGGACGCGGTAGAACAGGCGGATCCGCACACCAAGCTCGCCGGCGGCGTGGAGTGCCGTCCAGTCGCCCGCCTCCTCCGGCAGCCGGATCATCTCGTGCAGCGTCCCGATCCCGAGCCGGTGCAGCTGGGCAACGCCATCGCGCAGGGCGGCGCGTCGCTCGTCGGGGTCGGGGGCGGGCACAACGGTGTCGGGTGCCGACTGGTCGAGGCGGAGCTTCGCACGCTCGTGGAGGATCCCTGTCGGCTCGCCTTCGACGCCGCGCTCGATCCGGCCGCCCGGCGGATCGGGGGTGGTGGCGTCGATCCCGGCCGCCGCAAGTGCTGCACTGCTGGCGGCGACCACATGCTTGCCGATCCCACGCAGCACCACCGGCCGCCCACCTCCAGCACGATCCAGCGCGGCACGATCAGGGAGGTGGCCCTCCGCGAGCCTGGCGGGCGACAGCGAGTCGCCCTGGACCCAGGCATCGCCCGGCAGCGCCGCAGCTCGCTCTGCCACGGCCACCAGGACGTCCGAGACGGTCGCGGGAGCGACCGTCTCGAAGTCGAGGAAGCAGCGACCGAGCACCGCGGTGCGGTGGAAGTGCGTGTGGCTCTCGATGAACGCCGGCAGGATCGTGCGGCCGCCCAGGTCGACCGCCGGGCTGGAGGTCCCGGCTGCGGTCGCCACGTCGGCGCTGGTACCCGCCGCCATGACCATGCCGTCGGCGATCGCGATGGCCTCGACGGGAGGCACGCCCGGATCCACGTGGACGCGCCCGTGATGCAGGCGGAGGACGGTCGGTTGGTGGATGGTCGTGGGCACCGTTAGAATGTATCCAATCCGGCACAGATTGGCGAGCACCCGGGGATGGTTGCAGACAATGCCGGGATCCACGGCGTCCCCGGCGATCCGCACCGAGGTCCCGCCATGCCCGACGACCGCGAGCCCAGTGCGCGGGGCTCCGTCACGCGTCTCGGCCCGTTCCGTCACCCGGCGTATGCCATCTACTGGGGCGGAACCTTCGTGACCAACCTGGGCACCTGGCTTCAGGCGGTCGCAGGCTCGATCTTCATCTACCAGCTCACCTCGAGCTCGTTTGCGGTCGGCGTGTTCAACTTCGCGGGCTTCGTGCCGCTCCTCCTGTTCTCGGTGTGGGGCGGCCAGATCTCGGACCGGTTCGACCGGCGGCAGGTCGTCGTCGTCACCCATGCGATCTCGTTCGTGGTGGCGGTGCTGCTGGCCGTCGTCACGGTGGCAGGGCTGGCTACGGAGATCCACCTCATCGTGGCGTCGTTCCTGCTCAACACACTGTGGGCGATCGGCAAGCCGTCCTACGTCTCGCTGATCCCGAACATCGTGCCGCGCGAGGACCTCCAGGAGGCAGTGGGGCTCAACTCGCTCGCGTTCATCGGCGGCCAGATCGTGGGCCCGGTTGTCGCGGCCGGCGTGATGGCGTTCTCGGGCGCGGGTCTCGCCTTCTTCGTGAACGCGCTGACCTACGGTGGCCCGATCATCGCGATGCTGTACCTGGTCCGCGTCGGGCTCGGGGGTCCCGGTACGGCGGCGGTTCGTCGCGCCAGGGCGGCCGAGGCGGCGTCCATCTCGGCGCTCACGTTCATCCGGGAGCATGTTTGGGCGCCATCGCTCCTCGTCGGTGTCGTCGCCGTGGCCGCGGTGCCCGAGGTCCAGCGAACGCTGGCGCCCGGGCTGGTGGCCGAGGTCCTGCATGCGCCCGAGAGCGCAGCGGGGCTGCTGATCGCGGCCCAGAGCGCAGGGTCGGCGATTGCACTGCTGCTGTTCGTCCCCATTCGGCGTCGCGGCTGGTCGCGGCGGGCGGCGCTCGCAGGCTACGTCTTCCAGGGCGCCGGCATCCTGACCGTGGCATCAACGACCAGCCTCGTCACGGCGTGGGTCGGCGTGGGGCTGATCGGCTTCGGGTTCTCGCTGTGCCTGCCCGTTCTCACCGCGGTTCTCCAGGAGGAGACACCGGACGCCCTGCGCGGCCGGGTCATGGCACTCCACCAGATGGCGCATCTCGGCAACCGCCCGTTCACCGCCCTGCTTGCTGGCGGGATTGGTAGTGCGCTGGGGCCTCAGGCGGGCGTCCTAGCCGGACTGGCCCTGGTCCCTGTCGGCCTGATTGCGTTGCGTGCGGCGTGGCGGTCGCTCTCCGGCGACCACGCCTCGCTCGGAGAATCCGGCGAGTCCGGTCTTGCGACGGCTGCCGACTGAAACGCGGCGCCGCAGCCGCGCCTCGGCCCGGCACACGGTCAGCGGATCCGGATGTTCACGGCCTTCACGCGGGTGAACGAGAGCAGCTCCTCCAGCCCGTGCTCGAGGCCGACCCCGGAATCGCCCCAGCCGCCGAACGGTACCGCGGGGAAACGGGCCTCGACGTCATTGATCCACAGGTATCCCGCCTCGACCTGGTCCGCTGTCCGCAATGCGCGGTCGATGTCGCGGGTCCAGATCGCGGCCGTGAGCCCGTATGGACCCTCATTGGCGAGCGCGACCGCTTCGGCGTCGGTGTCGAACGTCATCGCCGCCAGCACCGGGCCGAACACCTCCTCGTCGGCCAGCTCCGTGCCCGGCGCCACGCGGTCGACGACCGTGGGGCGGATGAAGAACCCGCCTGCGAGCTCCGGGTCCTCGGGGATCGACGCACCCGTACGCACCCTGGCGCCAGCTCCGACGGCACGCTCGACAGTGGCGAGACACCTGTCGCGCGCTGGTCGCGAGATCATCGCGCCCATCTCCGTCGCAGGATCGGTCGGCAGACCGATCCGGATCGCTGCTGCCCTCGCGGTCACCCGCTCCAGCACGTCACCCGCGATCGACGCGTGGATCACGAGCCGGCTTGTCGATCCACAGCTCTGGCCCTGGACCCGGGTGTAGTTCATGCCCCGCACGATCGCCGCGGCCACCTCGTCGAGATCGACGTCCGGGTACACGACGATCGGGTTCTTGCCGCCCAGCTCGAAGGTGAGCGTCTTCACGCGGCCGCTCTCGGCCGCGGCGGCCTGGATGCGCAGCGCCGTGGCGGTGCTGCCCGTGAACGACAGGCGCTGGATCGACGGGTGGCGCACGAGCGCGGACCCGGTGGCCGGTCCGCCTGTGACCACGTTGACGACGCCGTCGGGGAGCAGCCCCGATGCCAGCTCGGCGATCGCAAGCGGCGCGAGCGGGGCGAGCTCGGAGGCCTTCATCACGATGGTGTTGCCGGTGACCAGCGCGGCACCGAGCCGGGCGCACGCGAACATCGCCGGGTGGTTGAACGTGATCATCCGCCCCACCACGCCCCAGGGCTCCCGCTTCGTGTAATGGAGCCCGGGGAGCGGGAACACGGTGCCCGTCGCCTGGAGGGCGAGTCCTGCGCTGTCGTTCAGCAGGCGCGTCCCCTTGGTGACGTCGGCGCGCATCGCGGTCAACGGGTTGCCGGTGTCCAGCGAGTCCAGCATTGCCAGCTCGTCGGCGCAGGCCTCGATTCGCCGTGACAGCTCGGCAACCAGCGCGCCACGGTCACGCGCGGGCGTCGTCCGCCAGCCGGGCAACGCTGCTTCGGCCGCGCCGACGGCGCGGTCGACACCCGCAGCACCCGCGTCCGCGATCCGCGCGATCGTCCGCCCCGTGGCGGGATCCAGAACGTCGACCAGCGGGCAGTCTGGGGCGACCGTCTCGAGCCGTCCTCCGATCCACGACCCAAGCGCGCGAGGGGTGCCCGCGGCGGCCGTGTCCAGGATCTCGCGAGCGATCATGCGCGGCCTCCTCGTCCCGCCACCGGCCGCAGCGGCCCTCGGGGATGCTCGTGGATCCCCCTTCAGGGGTGATCCTGTATCCGATCAGTATGATAGTGCGTACAAGTCTGGACCCGAGTGGTCGCTCGGGGCGGAGCACGGAGGTGACCTGGCCATGGGACTCGAGGTCACGGTGGATCCCGATCTGTGCATCGGTTCGGGCGACTGCGTCCGGCTAGTCCCGCAGGCGTTCGTCATCGACGAGTCCCTCGGTGTCAGCGTCGCCCTGCCCGGGGCGACCGATCTGGACCGCGAGCTGGTGCTGCTGGCCGCGACGGGCTGTCCGACGCAGGCGATCCGGGTCATGGCCGATGGTGCGGTCGTGCACGAGTCGAACGGCGGGCAGGCGCAGCCGGGGATGCGCCTATGACGCTGCTGGAGCGCCACACGGCCACCGTCGAGCTCACGACCTACGACGAGATTCGGGAGGCCCTGTTCAACCCGGACCTGTCGCGGACGTTCGACCGTCGTTCCTACGAGGACGGCAACATCCGAAACGGGATCGTGAGCATCCAGCACGGGCCCGTGCACCGGGCGCGCCGGCGGATCGAGAACACGCAGTTCCGGCCCGACAGGCTCCGCCTCTACGAGCAACGACTGTTCCCGCCGATCCTCGACGACCTGCTGGGCCAGCTCGTCGCCGGGCAGGAGGCGGACCTCTACCCGATCGCCGAGCTGCTCGCGGCGGCCCTGGCCTCGCGTCGGGCGGGGCTTGACGTGAACGATCGCGACGTCTCCGAACTGCGCCGGATCGTGGAGCTCGTGGACGCGTTCAGCCAGGGCAGCGCGATCCTGGACGCGAAGGATCCCGCTGCCGTCCGCGCGCTCGTCTACGAGACCTACGAGGTGTTCGAGGACGAGTACGTCCGTCCGGCCCGGGCTCGCCGTCAGGCACTGCTCGACCGCCACGCTCGCGGGGAGATCAGCGATGACGAGCTGACCCAGGACATCCTGACGGTGCTGCTGCGCCATCGCGCCGAGCAGTCGGTCGAGCTGTCCGACGACGGGCGGATCGTGCGCGAGGTCGCGACATACCTTCAGGGAGGCACCCACACCAGCGGTCAGGTCGCCGTCAATGCGATCGACCTGCTGTTCGCCAGCGGCCGGCCTGAGCTCCTCGAGCGCGCCGCACGCGACCCTCTGTTCGCCCAGCGGGTCGGCCACGAGACCCTCCGGCTGCGGCCCACGACGCCCAGGGCGAAGCGCCGGGCGGAGACCGACACGGTGATCGCCGGTCGTGCCATCCCGCGTGACTCGCTGGTCATCCTCGACCTGGCGGCGGGCAACCGGGACCCGCGATGCTTCGGCTCGAACCCCGATGGCTTCGACCCGGACCGAGCCATCGACCCGTCCGTGCCCCGATGGGGGCTGTCGTTCGGCGCCGGTGCCCACCAGTGCCCGGGGCGGACGGTGGGCGGGGGACTGCCCGTGCCTGAGCCTGCGGATGCGGGTGCAGACCACCTGTTCGGGCTGGTCGCGCTGATGATCCAGGCATTCGCGCGCGTCGGCGTGCTGCCCCACCCGGACAAGGCGCCGGTGCCGGACACCCGGACGGACCGGTACACGCGCTGGGCCCACTACTGGGTGCGCATCGGCGAGCGCCGGGCCTGATCGCCAGGTCCTCATCGTGGTGGGACGGTCCCGAGCCCCGAATCAGTGGCGGGCGGTCCAGCCTCTCAGGATCGAGGCCGACAGCTCGGGCAGCTGCCAGAAGTAGCCGTGCGCGGCGCCGTGGACCACCCGGTGCTCCGCGTTCGGCAGGCGTTCGAGGAGCGCCGCCGACTGCTCCCAGTGGACCCCCGTGCCGCCCTGGTGCGTGTCCCGGTCGCCGACCAGGACCAGGGTCGGCGTCGCGAGCTCGCTCAGCCGGTCCAGCGTCTGATGCTCCTGGCGCGCGACCACATGGCGCAGGTAGTCCTCGAGTGACGGGCGGTTGGCCCAGAACGCGTCGACCAGCCAGGCCACCCGCTCCGGGTGGGCCGTCACGAACTCCGGGGTGAAGAACGTTGACCCGATGTGCCTGCGCATGTAGCCCTCGTACCCGAGCTCGATCATCGCGACCGCGGTGTGGAGCGGGATTCCCCGCGTCACCGGCCGGTCGGGACGGAACTCGCCGGGTCCCGTGGCGGCGAGCACAAGCGACCGCACCCGGTCCGGGTGGTCGAGCGCCATCCACTGGGCCACGCGGCCGCCCATGGAGTGACCGACGACGTGCGCCGCCGGCAGGCCAATGGCGTCCATGAGCCCGATGGCGTCCGCGGCGAAGCCACGGGTCGAATAGGGCGCAGGGGTGGACGGGGTCCGGCCCGTGCCCCGGTGGTCGAACGCGAGGACGGCATGGTGCGCCGCCAGTGGCTCGACGAGGTCGGGCCCCCAGGTCGCGCCTGGGTAGCCGGTGCCAGCTACGAGCACGATCGGGACGCCCGAGCCACGCAGCTCGCAGGAGATGGGGAGGCCGGCGACCTCGACGACGGGCATCGGGGGGGGCGCAGGTTGGCTCAGTCCTGGCCGGTCCGGGCGGATGGGGAATCCATCAGGCCGGCCTCGATGGCCCCGCGGGCCGCCTCGAATGCGGCACGATCAGCCTCGAGCACCGGCGGCCAGCGGACCGGGAGCGCGCCGTCGAGCGAGAGGTTGCCCTTGATGCCCAGGGCGCGCTCGATGAAGTTGTTCCTGACCCACCAGTAGCGGACCGGCTCATCGCCGAGCGCCTCGTGGGCCCGTGTGACGCCGAACGGCGCGGCGACCAGGTCGCCGGCGCTCCACTCGACATCGGCCGAGCGACCGTCGGCAGCGGTGAGGCGCGTCCGGCCGCGACCCTGGAGGATCAGCATCGCCTCCTCGGCCAGCGGCACGTGCGCGCGCATCCGGCCGCCGGGTGCGATCTCCACGAGCGCGTGGTCGATCGTCCGGTGGCCGCCCATCGAGTAGCGCCGCATGCCGACCCCGACACCCGCGTCGGGGTCGGCCACGACCGGCTCGAGGACGACGTTGCGGATGTAGTTGACCCGGACCTTGCCGTAGTTGCCGTCCTCGCGCCTCGTCCAGTAGTCAGGCTCGTCCGCGTAGCGGTCCCAGAAGCGGAACCCGTTCTGGTACACGAACTCGCGGCTGTGGAACAGCTTCCGCAGCCAGCGGGTGTTCTTGAACGCGATCTGGAGCGCGGGCCGGTCCGGGTCGGCGTTGTAGTGCTTGTGCCAGGCGTTGGACGGGATCGTCACGATGTCGCCGGCCTGCCAGTCCACACGCTGGTCCGGGACGTCGTCCCCCTGGCGGAGCTCCGACCAGCCATGCCCCGAGACGATGTAGAACGTCGCCTCGTCCAGGTGGCGGTGGCCCTGCTTCTCGCCGCCCGGCGGCACCTCGGACAGGTGGATGCCGAGCGTCGTGTTGCCGCCCAGGCTGTCGAAGGCGGCCGCACGCGGCGCCGGGCCGCGTGCACCGCCGTCGGTGCGATTGCTGCGCTTGGGTCGAGGCAGCAGCGGAAAGGTCGGGATGTCGCGGGCGATCACGCCCTCGACCATCAGGAACTGGCGTGCCTCATCGAAGTAGAGGGAGCCGGACCCGGCCCCGGGAGTCTCCGCCATGGTGTCGGCCCCCCGCCCGCTACTCGCCTCCGCCGGGAGTGTCCGGATGGCGTTCGATTTGGTGCAGACCAAGCTGCTTCACGGTGAACGTGTCCTGGACCGCGAGGTAGCGGGCGACCTCGGTGTCCGAGTCGTTGAAATGCTGGTGCCAGGCCCAGAGCGGGATGCCGAGCAGGTCGCCTTCCGCCCAGTCCACGCGCTCCTCCGGCTCGCCGTCGTAGTGCATCACGGTGTGGCCCGTGCCGCGCACGATGTACAGCACGGCCTCGGTCGTATGGCGATGCTTGACGGAGTGGCCCCCGGGCGGCATCTCGGAGAGGTGGGGCTGCAGCCGGATGGCGCCGTTGAGACGGTAGAAGCGCGCCTTCGTGTTCCGGAACTCCCGCGGCACCAGCTCCGTCGTCTTGAGGTCCTTGACGATGACGGCCTCGGTCGGTGGGTGCTTCTTGTTCCAGGTCTCCCGCTGCGTCATCTCGCTGATGGCCGTCCCCGACAGCGGTTGTTCGGGGCGGGTGGTGAGGCTGCGGTCCTCGGGCATTGGGAGACTCCTGCTGCGCGCAACGAGTGGACAGACCGGACGACAGTGTAGACAATAGCAGAGTCTTTGGAGCCAATCCTGTCAGCGTCCAGCACGACCCCGTCCATCGGATCCGATATCGTCGAGGTCCCATGATCCCGCGCTTCTCCCTGGTTCGCCCGCGATCGCTCGACGAGGCATTTGCCGCCCACGCCGCGACCGAGGGCGAGGGCGCCTACGTCGCCGGCGGGACCGAGCTGCTCCAGGTCATGAAGATGGGCCTCGCCCAGTTCGCCACGCTGATCGACCTCAAGGGGTTGCCCGAGCTGCACGGCATCTCGGTCCAGCCCGACGGGTCCCTCCGGATCGGCGCCGGCGCTACCCATCGCGAGATCGAGCGGAGCCAGATCGTGCGCGAGGCGGTGCCGGCCCTGATCGGCCTCGAGGCTCAGCTGGCCAATGTCCGGGTCCGGAACCAGGGGACGCTGGGCGGCAACCTTGCGTTTGCCGAGCCGCACTCCGACCCCGCCACGTTCCTGCTCGCGTGCGACGCGGACGTCGAGCTTGCCGGGCCTGGCGGCAGCCGCCGGCTGCCCATCATCGAGTTCGTGGTCGGCCCGCTGTTCACCGCCCGCGAGCCAGAGGAGGTCCTGCTCGCGATCCACGTGCCGGCGGCCGGAGCCGGCGTCGGGCGCGGCTACGCGAAGGCGAAGTTCTTCGAGCGGCCGGCGGTCGCCGTGGGGGTGGAGTTCCGGACCGCCGACGGCGTCATCGCGGCGGCGCGCGTCGCCGTGGGCTCGATCACCGAAGTACCCGTGCTGGTCGATGGCGCCGCCGCCGCCTTCGAAGGGGTGCCGGCGACCGAGGCCGGGATGGCAGCCGTCGCTCAAGACGCCGCAGCGGCATTCGGCGAGCTCGACGCGGTGGACGACCTCAACGGCAGCGCCGATTTCAAGCGATACCTCGCGGGCGCGCTGCTCGAGCACGCTGCCCGCGCTGCGGTCCGGGAGGTCGTCCAGCATGCATGAGACCATCGAGCTCCGGCTCGTCGTCAACGAGCGGGAGCACACCTTCCGGATCGAGCCGCGCGAGTCGCTCGCCGAGGTCCTGCGCGACCGACTTGCGCTGACCGGACTCAAGGTCTCTTGCGACGCGCAGGTGTGCGGCGCGTGCACGGTGCTCGTGGACGGGCTCGCGGTCAGCGCGTGCACGTACCTCGCCGCCGATGCCGGGGGTCGCTCCGTGCGCACGGTCGAGGGGCTCGCGCGTGACGGTCACCTGAGCCCGCTGCAGCAGGCGTTCATCGACCACGCGGCGTTCCAGTGCGGGTTCTGCACGTCGGGGATGCTGATGGCCGCGACCGCGCTGCTCGAGGAGAACCCGCACCCATCCCGCGACGAGGTGACGGCCGGCCTCGAGGGCAGCCTCTGCCGGTGCACCGGCTACGCTCCCATCGTGGATGCCATCCTCGCCGCCGCGGCGAGCGCGGAGGGTCCGGCATGAAGCGGATCGTCGAACGCGAGCAGCCGCCGTTCCCCATCTCGGTCTCCGTCCCCCGGCGGGACGGGGTGGCCAAGGTGACCGGCGCGGCCCAGTTCACCGTGGACGTCGCCCTGCCGGGCATGGCCCACGCACGAATCCTGCGCAGCCCGTATGCCCACGCGCGGATCGTGTCCATCGACACCGCCGCGGCGCGCGCCCATCCGGGCGTGCTGGCCGTGGTCACCTCGCAGGACCTCCCGGATGTCAACCTGCGCTACGGGCATGCCCTCGCGGACCACCCGCTGATCGCGGTGGACAAGGTCCGGTTCGCGGGCGAGCCGGTCGTCGGGGTCGTTGCCGAGGACGCCGCGACGGCGGACGAGGCGCTCCGCCTGGTGGGCCTCGAGTTCGAGCCGCTCCCGGCCGTCACGACCGTGGAGGCGTCGCTGGCCGACGGTGCGCCGGTGATCCACGAGACCCCGGCCGAGCAGCGGCCCCACCGCGGCTTCGAGGAGGACATCTCGCGCACCCATCCGAACGTGTGCTCCCACTCGCGCCAGCACTGGGGCGACGTTGACCGGGCGTTCACGGACGCGCACCTGGTGCTGGAGGGCGAGTACCGCTACCCCATGTGCTACGCGTTCGCGATGGAGCCGTACACGGCGGTCGCGAGCTGGGCCGAGGGCCGGCTGACGGTCTGGTCGTCCGCCCAGCACCCGTACATGGTTCGCGACGACCTCGCGCGCTGCTTCGGCCTGCCGCTCGCCGGCGTGCGGGTCATCGTCCCGTACGTCGGGGGCGGCTACGGCTCCAAGTCGTACACGAAGATCGAGCCGCTGACCGCCGCTCTCGCGCTGCGGGCCGGCTGCCCGGTCCGCCTGGCACTGTCCGTGGACGAGGCGATCCTCACCACGCGCGGGGATGCGGCGCGGATCCGGGTCGCGAGTGCGTTCGATGCCGAGGGCCATATCCTGGGCCGGCGCGCCGAGGTCCTGCTCAACACCGGCGCCTATGCGGAGAACTCGCCGCTGGTCGCGCGCAAGGCCGCCAACCGGCTCGGCGGGCCGTACCGCATCCCCACTCTCGACGTCACCTGCGACGCCGTGTACACGAACACCGCGCCTGCCAGCTCGTTCCGGGGCTTTGGGGCCCCGCAGGTGACGTTCGCGGGCGAGTCGCAGCTCGACGAGGCAGCCCGGCGCCTGGGGATCGACTCGCTCGAGATCCGGCAGCGCAACGTGCTCAAGCGCGGCGAGCGACCGTGGTCCCGCGCACGCGGCATCGATGCGGACCTGGGCGCGGACATGACCCTCGCGGCCGACGAGCTGGCCTGGGACGAGCCCGTTGAGCCGGGTCGCGGCAAGGCGATCTGCATCTCGGCCTCGGATGCGGGTTCTGAGCCGGTCACGACGTCGGTGCTGCGGGTTCACGCGGACGGCTCCGTGACCGTGATGTGTGGTTCCACGGAGATGGGCCAGGGCTCGGCGACCGTGCTGGCGCAGATCGCTGCCGGCGAGATGGGCGTGCCGCTCGATCGGGTTCATCTCGCCCAGAGCGACACGGCGGCCGTGACCTACGATCGCTCGACCGGCGCCAGCCGCACCACCACGCTGATGGGCCTCGCGATCCGCGAGGCCGCCCGTGACGCCCGAGCGCAGCTGGTCCGGTGGGCCGAGGAGGCGCTGGCACACGAGGGTGCGGGGGTCGTGGAGGAGCACGAGGGCGTGCGCATCGGAGACGCATTCCACGACTGGGGATCCGTTGTGCGCGCGTGGTTCGCGGGTGCCGGCGGTGAGGTCATCGGTCGTGGCTACCTGCGCCGGGCCGGTGCGACCGCGGAGATGCCCCCGTTCTGGGAGGTCGGCTGCGTCGGTGTCGACCTGACCGTGGACGAGGAGACCGGGCAGATCCGGGTGTCCAAGCTGGTCACCGTGGGCGACGTCGGCTGCGCGATCAACCCGCAGCTGGCCGAGGCTCAGGACGTGGGAGCCGCGATCATGGGTTTCGGCATGGCGATGCGCGAGGAGCTCGTGTACACGCCCGACGGCAACCTCCTCAACGGCAACCTGTTCGACTACCGGGTGCCGCGAGCCGGCGACATTCCGCCGCTTGCCACCGTGCTCGTCGAGCGTGGCGACGGCGTGGGCGTCTACGGGGCCAAGGGTGGCGGTGAGGGTGCGCTGAACCCGGTCGCCGCTGCCATCGCGAATGCTGTGTACCAGGCGACCGGTGCCCGGCTGCGAGAGGCGCCGTTCACGCCGGAGCGGGTGTGGCGTGCCCTCCGCGAGCGAGACGCCTCCGGCTCCTGACCATCGGGGGCCACGCCTGCTGGCGCCCACGGTCCGGGAGTGAGCGCGACTAGGCCTCGGGAGCGGGTGCCTCGTCGGGATCAGGTGCCGCTCGCCGGCGGCGCGGCGCGGACCGATCGAGCCGCTCCACGTCGCGGCGACGCAGAAGGTAGGCGCGTCCCTCGCGGCTCGCCGGCAGCCGACGGGCTCGTATCGCCGCGCGCAGCCACGCTGGGTGTCGATGCACGAGCGCGGCGGCCTCGGACACGGTCAGCGGGTCGCCTGCCTGGTAGAAGTCGCTATGGTGGCCCAGGTCGCTGTGATAGATCGGCGCGTGCTCCTCGACCGCGAAGCTGGCCGGTCCCGCCGTACCCGGGGCCGCGAAGCGGCCACGGATCCCACGCTCGTCATAGGCGCGCCTGCGCGCGGCGTCACCGAGGATCGCCCACGCCTGGCTGACGCGGGCGAACTGGCGAGCCGGGCCCGGGTCCTGGCTGGCATCCGGGTGCAGCTCCCGGGCGAGGCGCCGGTACGCCGCCTGGATCTGGGCGCGGGTCGCGCTGCGAGGGACGCCGAGGAGGGCATAGGGATCCGTCCGATGACTCATCGTCTCGGATCATAGGCGGCCGGGACCTGCCGCGGATCTGCCGATCAGGGATGCGAGCAGCAATGATGCATGGCAAACTTGGCTCCAATCTCCTGTGTTTCGTATCCATTATCGGAGGATGGCCATGCCCGCACTCACCCTCGGTTACAAGGCGTCGGCCGAACAGTTCCCGCCCCGCCGCCTGCTCGACCTTGCGGTGGAGGCGGAGCAGGCCGGGTTCGACTCCGTGTGGACCAGCGACCACTTCCAGCCCTGGCGGCACACCGACGGCCATGCACCGAACGCGCTCGTGTGGCTGGGCGCGGCCACCCAGGCGACGAGCCGGGTGACACTCGGCACGAGCGTCCTCACCCCCTCGTTCCGCTACAACCCGGCGATCGTCGCGCAGGCGTTCGCCACCCTCGCCTGCCTCGCCCCGGGGCGCGTGATCCTGGGCGTGGGAACCGGGGAGTCCATGAACGAGGTCCCGGTGGGCGTGGACTGGCCGGAGCAGAAGCGAGCGGTTCGCGCGCCTGCGGGAAGCGGTGACCCTCATCGGGCAGCTGTGGCGCGAGGAGTTCGTCAGCTTCGACGGTGTCTACTTCCGCACCCACGATGCCACCATCTACGACCGCCCGGAGCAGCCGGTGCCGATCTACATCGCCGCCTCCGGGCCTGCCGCCGCCCGCCTGGCCGGGCGCATCGCCTCGGGCTTCATCTGCACGTCGGGCAAGGGCGAGGCGCTGTACACCGAGACGCTGCTGCCCGGCCTGGCGGAGGGGGCCGCGAAGGCGGGCCGGGACGCCGGGCCCATGGACAAGATGATCGAGATGAAGGTGAGCTTCGACCCCGACCACGAGCGGGCGATGGAGGACACCAAGGTCTGGGCGGCGCTGGCCCTGCCGGGCGACAAGAAGGTCGGTGTCCACGACCCCCGCGAGCTGGAGGTCCTGGCCCGGGAGGCCGAGCCGATCGCGCACACCCGCTGGCTCGTCGCGTCCGATCCCGACGAGCACGTGGAGCAGATCGCCCCGTACCTCGGCTACGGCTTCAACCACCTCGTGTTCCACTTCCCGGGCAACGCCCAGGAAGAGGCGATCGCCCGCTACGGGGAGCTGATCCTGCCGCGCCTGCGCCAGCGCTTCGGCTGATCGCGGGCCCGGCGCCCGTGGTGGAGCCACCACGCCGGGGCGCACGGGCGCGAGAGCCGGCGGGTCACGCGTGGCTCCGTTGCTCGAAGCGGCGACGATCCGTGGTCTCGAGCTGGAACGTCGAGTGCTCGATGTCGAAATCGTCGGCGAGGCACGTCGAGAGGGCGTCCAGGGTGGCGGCGGCATCGGCTTCGCGCGCGACCACCACGTGGGCCGAGACGACGTTCATGCCCGACGTGATCGTCCATGCGTGGAGGTCGTGGCAGTCGACCACGCCGGGGGCCTCGAGGATGTGCCCACGCACGTGCTCCACGTCCACGCCCCTCGGTGCCGCCTCGAGGAGCACGTCGGTCGCCTCGCGCAGCAGCACGAAGGTCCGCGGCAGGATCAGCAGCGCGATCGCCACCGAGACGACGATGTCGGCGCCCGTCCAGCCGGTGGCGGCGATCACGATCGCCGCGATGATGACGGCGACCGACCCCGCGAGGTCGCCCATCACCTCGAGGTACGCGGCCCGCATGTTGAGGCTCTCGCGCTGCGGATCGCGCAAGAGGAGCAGCGAGACGCCGTTCGCGACCAGTCCAGCGACCGCGAACACGAGCATGGGCCCGGATGCGACCTCGTTGGGCTCGCCCAGCCGCCGCCACGCCTCGAACAGCACGAAGGCCGCGATCCCGACCAGGAGCCCGGCGTTCGCCACGGCGGCCAGGATCTCCCATCGCAGGTATCCGAAGGTCCGGTCGCTGGTCGCCGGGCGCTGGGCGAACCAGATCGCGAACAGGGCCATCAGGATCCCGGCGACATCGGTGAGCACATGGCCGGCGTCGGCGAGCAGGGCAAGGCTGTTGGCGACGAGCGAGCCGGCCACCTCGACGACGAGAACTCCCAGGCTGAGGGCGAGGACGGCGACGAGGCGCCTGCGGTTTGCGGCCGCCGCCGAGGCGTGAGGGTGCGACATCAACCCGGCTCAGCCACGTGCACCGTGGCGCCGAGGACGAGCTCACGCAGGTGGTCGTCGACAAGCCGGTAGAACATCAGCCGTCCGTCGCGCCGCCGCTCGACCACACCCCGTTCACGCAGGTGGCGGAGCTGGTGGGACAGCGCCGACACGCTCATCCCGAGGATGACGGCGATGTCGCAGACGCAGAGCTCCTGGCTGGACAGCGCGAGGACGTGGAGGATCCGGACCCGGGAGGGGTCGGCGAGGACGCCGAACAGGTCCGCCACGCGGCGAGCGCCGTCCCGTCCAAGGGTCGCACCGAGCAGCGGGCGGATCGCGTCGGGATGGAGGAACTCGACCGAGCAGGCGTCCTCGTCGATTGCGGAGGCGAACACTTGAGCCATCGCTCAAGTATCTCATCCGACGCGACGCGACGCACGCTTTGGCTAGGACTCGCAACTCCATGTGTCACTGCCGCCGGGGTGAGCGTGGTGAGGGCCGCCGGTGTCGTGACGTTGGAGCCGAAGAGGATGACCCCGCCAACCTCTCCGCGACTCAGCGACGCTCTGGTCGGGCTCGAGCCGGCTGGATTGGGATCAGGACTGGGATCAACTCGGGGTTGAGGCCCAACAGACCCTTGGGGCCACGCACGAAAGTGGGATCAACCGACCCCTGGCCAAGGACTTTACAGACCCTTGGGCTCACCACCTGCCCAACCGACCCACGGACGTGATCATGTCCCGCACGGGCGGGACATGAGATGGTGGAGATGAGGGGACTCGAACCCCTGGCCTCCGCGATGCGAACGCGGCGCTCTCCCAGCTGAGCTACATCCCCACCGGGAGGTCGGCGGCGAACCGCCCGACCGGGCGCGAAGTGTAGCACGGGACGGGCCCTGAACCGGTGCTCCGGGACGCGCCGCCGGCCGGCCGCGTGTCGTCGGTCGGACCGGCCGAAATGCGTCATCCGACCCTTGACCATATCGAACATGCGTTCTATTATTGGACGTCCGATGGGCCACGCATCAGACGTCTCCGAGGCACTCGCAACGCTCCAGGCACGCTGGGGCGCGGCCGCTCCGCGCCGGGGCGGGGAGATGGTTCTCGGGGTGGATGGCGCGCTCGCCCGCGCGCCGATGCCGGTCGAGGTTCCGGACGACACAGGCCGGCCGGAGCCACTGTCTGCGCCGCTCGTGCCCGCCACGGGGCCGCGCCTGCGCACCCCGGATCCGGACACGGACGGCCGCATCGTGTCCACCGGGTTTGGGGCACTGGACGCCATCCTCGCCACGGGCGGGCTGCCGCGCTCGGCCACGGTGGCGCTGCGCGGAGACGCATCGTCGGGCAAGACCACCGTCGCACTGCGGGTCGCCGCGGAGGCGCAGGCGGGCGGCGGGATCGTCGCGTGGCTGGACCTCGCCCGGGCCTTCGATCCGGTTGAGGCGGTCACCCGTGGCGTCCGCCCGGAGTGGCTGGTCGTGCTCACACCGGTGGATCTCGAGGAGGCGCTCGCGATCTCGGCCGCGCTCCTGACCGCGCGGACCGTGGATCTGCTCGTGATGGATCTGCCGGACGGCCGGGATCCCGCGCTGTCCGGCGGGCGGGTGGGAGACCGGCTGGGGCGGCTCGCAGCGCTCGCCCGGCGTGCGGGCACGCTGCTCGTCGTCCTGGAGCCGACCGGCCTCGGGCGCGGGCTCACCGTCGCGATCGAGCAGGCGAGCGGGCTGCGGCTGGAGCTGCGGCGCGCGGGGTGGATCCGGCTGGGACGGGATGTCGTCGGACAGCGGAGCGCGGTGACCGTCGCGCGCAATCGCTACGGGCCGCCGGGGCGTCGTGCGGACCTCGAGATCCTGTACGCGGAAGGCGGCGCGCGCGATTCGTGCCTGCTCCGGGCCGATCTCCTGGCGGGTCCAGCCGAGCCGCTCTCGCCACCGGGCACGCTCACGGCGGGCCCCACCCCGATCCCGTTCCCGGACGCTGCCTCGCCGCCCCCGACCGCGACGCCCGCGACGGCCGTCCTGTCACCTCCGCCGCTCGCACCGGATCCGAAAGGCCCCCCTCCATCGGCCGATTCTCATGCGCCTGCTCCACCTGCTCTGGCCGCACCTGCCTCTCCGTCTCGCCCGGGCTCGTCTCGGATCATCGGGGAGCGACCGCTCCGGCTCATGGCCGTCCGGCCCCATCGTTCTCGGCGGACAGCCCTGGACGGACGGGACGGTGGTCGACGCGGACCCGCTCGCCCGGGCGCTTGGCGTGCGCCGGGGGATCCCGCTCGGGAGCGCCCACCGGCTCGCTCCCGAGGCGACCTTCCTCGACCTCGCGTCTGACGCGGATCGGGACGCCGTCGAGGCGGCCTGTGAGCGCCTCGCCGCGTTCAGCCCGGGGATCGCCGGGACCAGCGATGTCCACGACGCCGCGTTCGGCCGGCTCGCCGTTCACGTCGACGGCCTGACCCGGCTGTGGGGACCCGAGGAGGTCCTGGTCGCGCGAATTCGCGAGGCGCTGGCGCCGATCCTTCCCGGCTCGCCCCGGTCCGGGATCGCCGGCACCAGCTTCACCGCGACGGCTGCGGCGGGCGGCGGCGTCGACGGTGGGTCGCCCACGCTCGTGGCGCCGGGGGACGACCGCTGGTTCCTTGCGCCTCTTCCGGCGCGGCTGCTCACCCGGGACCCGGACATCCGCGCGCGGCTCGCCCGGTTCGGGCTGCGGACGATCGGATCCGTGGCGGAGCTGCCTCGATCCGCGGTGATCGCCCGTTTCGGCGATGAGGGCGCGCGGATGCACGCCCGGGCCAGCGGCGAGGAGACCGAGCGGTTCCGGCCCCGTCGCGCTCCGGAGCGGATGGCGCTCGGGCTGTCGCTGGAGCCGCCCGCCGAGGAGCTGGAGGCCACCAGGTTCGTTCTTCGCCGGCTCGCTGCGGCGCTCGCGGAACAGCTGGCGGCACGCGGCCAGGCGGCAGGGATCGCCCGGCTCGTCGTCACCTGCGACCTGTCATTCGCCCGTCGCGGGACCCCGGCGGAGCTCCGTCTCGAGCAGCGCCTCCCGGAGCCGACCGCCGACGCGGAGGCGATCGAGCGCCTGCTGCTCGCCCGCCTGGAGAAGACCCCGCCACCGGCAGCCGTCGCCCGCCTGGAGCTGGAGCTCGCGATGATCGAGGCTGCGGCCGGTCAGCAGCTGCCGCTGTTCACGCCCCAGGCGGCGCGCGACGCACGGCTCAACTGGCAGCTTGCCCGTCTCGCGATCTCGTTCGGGGCGGATCGCGTCCGGCGGGTGGAGATCACCGATCCCGAGGCGTCGCTCGCCGAGGCGCGCTGGCGCTGGGCACCGGTCGCCGGGGCATCCGTGATCGGAGACGAGGGGCCGACATGACCCGGCTGCTGCGCGAGCATCCGCCGATCGACGCCGAGCTGGACGGAGAGGGCCGGCTGGTGGCGATCGCCTGGAATGGCCACCGGGAGCCGGTGGAGGTCTGCAATCGCTGGCGCGTGGACGAGGCATGGTGGCGCGAGCCGATCGCCCGGGACTACTTCAAGGTCGTTGGACGGAGCTGGCTGGCGCTCGTCTACCTGGATCGGGTGGCCGGCACGTGGCACCTCGAGCGCCTGTACGACTGAGGGATCGCACCTGGTCGAGGGAATGACCGGCACAGCTGGAGCGCAGGCGAGGACAACAGATCCGCGCGCGAGACCCGCGCGCGGATCGCCGGAACGGGCCGCCCCCGCGGCCCGGCGGACTGGGCCCTGACCGTCAGCGGACGGCAGGAGTACCCAGCGCGACCGAGATCACGAGCAGCACAAGGAAAAGGCCCACGACCAGGACGAGCGCGCCCATGTCGCGCGGTCGTGCCGTCTGCACGGTGACATACCCCCATAACCCAGACCGGTCCCGGGCCGGTCGTTGGCAGCATAGACGCAGAGTGGCCTGAAAGTGTTGCGTCCTGACACGCCACCGTGCGAAATCGGCGCCTCGAGCATCTCCGCCATGCACCGCGCCGGCCCTCGCCGCCAAGGGCCACGGCCCAAAACGGCCCGGCAGCAGCGATCAGTTCGGGAGCGCCGCCACGACAATGACCACGATCAGCGCCACGAGCACCACGCCGAGGACGACTGCCCCGATCACGTCGCGCCGCTTGAGCTCCATTCGACTCGATCTCCTCTGTTCCGTCAGCCCTGACCGCCGGCGCAACCGGCCCCGTAGAGCACCGTGATCATCGTCGATCCGCCCTCGGGGCGGAAGGTCGCCTGGATCCGGCATTCGGGCAGGTCGCCCTGGATATCCAGCACCCGGCTGCCGTCCTCGAGCGCGTTCGACAGCGACATCGTGCTGAAGCCCAGGCCCTCGAGGGCAGTGCGATACCAGGTGGCGATT
The DNA here is from genome assembly GCA_963849495.1 of uncultured Chloroflexia bacterium. Taxonomy (GTDB): domain Bacteria; phylum Chloroflexota; class Limnocylindria; order Limnocylindrales; family CSP1-4; genus CAIXZV01. The sequence goes on from CAWKHN010000025.1 coordinate 36,747, forward strand.
GCATCAACGCCGTCGCTGCTGATGTACGCGGCGCTGACCGGCTCGGCAGGCGGATCCGCGATCTGGGCTCCCGGATACACCGGGAAGCTGTCGGGCACCGCGTCGACGATCGCGCCCCACGCCGTCTGGGTCGTGCTGACCGGGGTCGGCGCGGGCGCTGCCGGTGAGGCGACCGCGCTCGGCGCCTCGCTCGGAGACGGACTGGTCGTGATCTCCGGCGTGGGCACCGACGCAGTCGGGGTTGCCGTCGGTGAGCCGGTGCAGCCACCGGCAACCAATGCCAGGACGGCGAGCAGGATGGCGATGGCGCGGCTGGTCGGATGTCGCATGACGTGACCATCGTAGCGGTATGCGTCGAGGGTCCTCGCCGCTGAGCGGCAAGGACCCTCGGGGGCCCCGGGATGCCGGTCCCGGTGGCAGGTCGACGGTCGCCATCGCAACGACCGTCGCCTCGATCGTTCCGTCGGACGTGCCGGGCGGAACGTGGCCGTGGTCTACGCGACCGCCTCCGCGATCGCGGGCAGGATGCCCAGGATCAGGAGCGTCACCAGCGCAATCGCCAGGAGACGCAGCAGAAGATCGACGGCGAGCGACGCTCGATGGCAACCTGCGCCTGGGCCGAGGGGCTTGCTGGGCGATCACCTGCATCAGACGCGCGAGCGGGGCGCCAGGTTGCGCTGCTCCCGTGTGTAATCGAGCAAATCCTGACGTGATCCAGGTCATCCGCCCCACGGTCCCCGGCGGATCGTCGGCGAGCCCGCGTCGCCGACGTCGTTCCGGTGACCGACCGTACAATCGGGACACGAAATCCCGTCGCCGGAGGCCACCGTCTTGCTGACTCAGCCCGTCGCGGCACCCCGTCTCCGCGGACGTCAGTCCCCGGAGCGGCCGTGAATGACCAGGACCGCGACGGGTTCGCCGTCGGCGCCAGCCCGCTGGAGGAGATTCGATCCGAGGCGGATCGCCTGGGTCTGGCAGCGGTCGAGTCCGGCCTTCAGCTGCGCCTCATGGGCGGGATGGGCGTGTACCTGACGTCCCCGTCCGTGCGGCGGGATCCCTACGTGCGTGACTACGGGGACCTCGACTTCGCGGTCGGGAAGCGCGACGCTCGTTCGGCGGCGTCGTTCCTCGCCGCCGCAGGTTATGTCCCGGAGAAGATGTTCAATGCGCTCCACGGTGCGCAGCGCCTCAACTTCCAGCACCCCGCCGGCAGGTGGCCCATCGACGTCGTGGTCGATGAGGTCCGGATGTCCCATCGAATCGATCTCCGCGGGCGGCTCAGCGGACCGGGGCCGACGTTGTCGATCGCGGACCTGCTGCTGACGAAGCTCCAGATCTGGGAGATCAACAGCAAGGATCTCGGCGACATCGTGTGCCTGCTGGCCGATCACCACATCGCCGACGGCGACGGGCTCGACGTCATCGACCAGCGCCGGATCCTGGCACTGACAGGCGCCGATTGGGGCCTGTGGCGGACCGTCCGGCGCAATCTCGAGGGAGCGGCTGACGAGGCACAGCACCGCGTGGTCACGGGATCGCCGTGCAACCCGGTGGCACAGGCACACCTGCTGCTGACCTTGCTGGAGCAGGCCGGGAAGTCGCTGGCGTGGAAGGCCCGCGCCCGCGTCGGTGACCGGGTCCGGTGGTACGAGACGCCGGAGGAGGTCCGCCACTAGGCAGCCGTTGGCCCGCCGTCTCACGGGCCACGGGACGGGCGCCGGCCGAGGCTAGGGAGCCAGCACTCCCCGTCGATCAAGGGCGTCCCGCCAGTAGTCCACGCTCGCGACCAGGTCGTCGACGACATCGCCGTCGGGTTGCTCGAACGACGGGATCACCTCGAGGATGAGCGCGCAGCTGTCGACGCCGGACTCGCCGAGGGCGTCGATCGTCCGGTCGGCGTCGATGCGGCCGATCGCGTTGCGGTCGCCCGTGAACGGCCAGTGGTGATCGCCATCGGCATCGGACTGCTGCAGCTGCACCACCGTCGCCAGTGATCCGACGGAGCGAAGCCAGGCGTACGGGTCGCGGTCCGGTCCGGTCGTCCCTGGGACGCACATGTGCCCGACGTCGAGGCACAGGCGCACGGGTGCTCGCGAGTCATCTCCCTCGGTGACCAGGTCTCGGATCTGCGCCATCGTCGAAGGTTCCCGGGCCGCAGCCAGGTTCTCGACGAGCAGGTGGTCGAGACCCGCCGTTCGCGCGTCCCGGGCGAGCCGGTCGAGTGCCGCGTGAAGGTCGGCCCAGCGCGCCCGCCGCGTTTCCGGATCGACCCAGTCGGGGACCGAGAAGGCCCCGACGTGCCCGCCGGTCGCGACGCCGCCGGCCTCGGCGGTCCACGCGATCGCCCAGCGGTACCAGGCCTCGGCCGATGCCCGGGCTTCAGGCGCCGGGTGGAGGAGCAGGTTGGAGGAGTACGCGGCGAGCCCGGTGAAGGTCGAATGGACATCCAGCCCGAGCTCGGACGACGCGGCACGGAATGCCCCGACGGTGTCGGTGACCGGGTCCACCAGGTCGAACGAATGCTGCACGAGACGCAGCTTGAGGCGGTCACGCACGAGGGAACCCCAGTCCGACGCGAGCGGCCACCGCTTGACGGCAAAGCAGCTGTTGATCCCGAGACGCAGTTGCATGTCACCCCTCCTCGCGCCGGACAACGGCGGATCCGGCCATCGCCCGCCACGCCTCGAAGCCGGCCACGTAGCGGTCGGCGGTCGCGGTCTCGGGCATGACGGGCTCGTCCGGTGCAACGCATCGGCGGATGGCCTCGGCGGGATCCCTGTAGACACCCGCTCCAAGGCCGGCGAGCATCGCGACGCCGGTGACGGCCGCGTCGCCGGGCACGGTTCGGACCGGGATCCCCGTCACGTCGGCCTTCACGCGGTTCCAGGTCGACAGCCGGGCATCCCCGCCCGAGACCCGCAGCTCTCGCACCGGCGTGCCGCCCGCGCGCAGCAGATCCAGCTGTGCCCGGATGGCGTAGGCGACACCTTCGAGCGCCGCACGGGCGATGGCCCCGCGGTCGTGGCGCAGCGAGAGCCCGGTCAGCGCACCCCGCAGGTCGGGATCGGTGCGCTCCCCGTCGGCGAGGACGGGGAGGAACAGCAGGCCGTCGGCGCCGGGCGCGGTCTCGCCGGCCTCACGGTCGAGCCGCGCCCAGTCTCGTGTGGTCGCCCGTCCGGACCGTCCCCCGTACAGCCGGTCCGCAACCCAGGCTGCGACCGACCCCGTCGTGTTGATCCCGGTCTCCGTGGTGAAGCCCCGGCCGACGACATGCGGGTAGTGGGTGACGTCGATGACCTTGAGCGGCGCAGCCACCGCGGCGTTGAGGCACGTGGACGACCCCGCCATCTCGGACACCGGCCCCGGGTCGACGACCCCGCTCCCGAACGCACAGGCCTGGCTGTCGGCACCGCCCAGGATCACCGGTGTGGACGCTGGCAGGCCGAGCCGGGCAGCGATGGAGGGGCGGAGCGTGCCCACCACCTCGTCCGAGCGCCCCAGCCGCGGGAACATGGGCGCCGGAAGCTCCATGCCCTCGAGCAGCTCCGGGTCCCAGCGCCGGCCGCTCAGATCGTGGACCAGCGTGGCCGCCGCGTGGGTTCCGTCGGTGACGGCCTCGCCGACGAGGGCCAGGATGACGAGGTCCCGGGGCTGGAGGGCGAGCCTCGCCTCCGCCCAGATCTCGGGCTGACGACGACGCAGCCAGAGCAGCTTGGGGGCGATGTGGAAGGCGGCAGGCCGGTGCCCCGTTCGCGCGTGCATCTCCGCGTCGCCAAAGCGCTCGCGGATCCAGGCGGCCTCGGCCGTGGCCCGGTTGTCGCGGTACGTCAGGCCCGGGCCAAGGGGACGGCCACGCACGTCGACGAGCACCACGGACGGGCATTGGCCCGTGAGCGACAGGGCATGGACCCGGTGCCCGCGTCCCATGCGCCTGACCAGCTCCGCGAGACAGCTGATCGACGCGCTGCGCCACTGCGCGGCGGACTGCTCGGCCCACCCCGGTCGGGGGGTACGCGTCGGGTAGGCGCGCCGCACCTCCAGCCATCGCCGGCCCTGGAGGTCGACGGCCGCCGCGCGCGCGCCGGAGGTGCCGACATCGACCGCAACGAGGACGTCCGGCCGGTGTGCGTCCCGGCCAGGGCCAGTCATCCGCGCACGAGCTGGTGCGTCGCCACCTTGTCCTTCTCCAGCGTCACCAGCGCGCCGTTCAGGGCACCGGTCGCGTAGTCGCTGCCCGGGTTGATCGCGATGGTGCGTCCGATCCTCCGGATGCCGGCAGATTCGTGAATGTGGCCGTGAAGGCCAAGCAGCGGCTGGGACCGCTCGATGGCCTCACGGACCGCGGTGCTGCCGGCCGGGGCGAACTTCACCTGGCCCAGCGACTGCTGAACGGTCAGCGTCTCATCGAGCACGGGCGCATCGTCCAGCCCCGACGCGATCGGGGGAACGTGGAGGTTGAACACCGCGCGGGCCGGGTCGCGGAGCGCGCCGACCATTCGGGCGAGCGACGCGGCGAGGTTCGCCTCGGACTGCTCCCGGTGGCTGTGGAACGGGGTCAGGTTCGACCAGCCCCACGAGACGAGCTCATGGTCCTCGTCCAGCGGCAGGACACGGCCTTCGGCGTGGATCGCCCACGTCGCGTTCTCGAGGATCGAGCCCAGCTCGGGCGGGTCGTCGTTGCCGAGCATCACGTACAGGGGAATGTCTCGCGGGCGGAGGCGCTCGTCCGCGAGGGCCATCCAGCCCTGAAGGCGAGCCGCCATCAGCTCCAGGAACAGCGCCGGGAGGGACCCATCGGCCTGCCGGGCCTCGAGCTCGCCCGGCTCCGCTCGATACGGGTAGTAGCCGTGATCCTCGATGAGCTTCTCGAGCGCCTCGAGCTCCGGCCCCTCGCTGACGTCGTGATCCGTGCCCACGAACCGTGCATGCCAGCGGCCGCCCGAACCGCGGACGATCCCCTGGATGGCCTTGCCACCCAGGTCAGCGCCGAGGACCAGGACGTCGGCGCCGTAGGTCGGGCCGGCGTTGAGGAACTTCCGGAAGCACTTGCTCGAGCCGTGGAGGTCGGTAGCGAAGTAGAGCTTGGTCCGCTTGGCCATCGCCTCAATCCGCCGCGGCCCGGGCCGCGCCGGCCGCCTCGACGAGGGCACGCGCCCGCGCTGGGTCAACCTCGTTCCAGGTGATGCCCTCACGCTTGAGGCTGGTGCCGATGATCGCGCCATCTGCGACCTTGAAGATCTCGGCACCGTTCCGCGCGCATCCGGGGATGGCGATGACCGGCACGTTGGGAACGGCCTCCTTTGCTGCCCGGAGATCGCTCATCTCGAGCGACGTGCCTGCCGCCGGGCCGCTGATCAGGATGGCGTCAACGCCCAGGAACGCAGCACCCCGGGCCCGGTCTGCGACCGAGCGACGACCAAGCGCGCTGGCGAACTCGGGCTGGATGTTGTCGAACAGCAGCACGTCACCTGCGCCGATCGCCGCCCGATAGCCGGCGATCTCGCCGATGTGGGGTTCGATCATGCCCAGGTCACTCTCGTACACCCCCGTCATCACCTCGCGAACGAAGGATGCGCCGGTCGCGCGGGCCACAGCGAGGCTGGCCATCGCATCCCACAGCAGGTTGACCCCGAACGGGACTCGGACGTCCCGCTTGAGCTGGCCGACGACGGACGCCATGCCGGCCACGATCTCGGGCCCGACCGCAAGCTGGTACGGCAGATCCGCCTCATTGCAGAACATGACGCCGTCGACGCCGGCGTCCTGGAGCACCAGGAGATCCCGGCCCACGATGTCCACGGCCTTGGCGACGCCGGCCGCCTGGTCGTGCCACGGCCGTCCCGGCAGGCCCGGCAGGTGCAGCATCGCGATGATCGGCTTGCGAACCCCGAAGGTGCGTTCCAGCACGTCCATGGTCATCTCCTGGTCCTGACTTCCTGGCGGCCCTCCCGGGCGGATGGGTCGGGGATCCGATCGGGCGGTCCACCTGGAGCCACCACGATCACGCAAAGGCCGAGGGCCTCAAGCGCGGAGACCTCTTCGTCCCTGGCCGATGGGTCGGTGACAAGCGTGTGGATTGCCGTTGCCGGAGCGACGACGGCGTTGGTCGCAGTGCCCAGCTTCGAGCCGTCCGCGAGGACGATGACGCGCCCGGCCCGTCCAATCGCGACCCGCTGGATCTCGGCCTCGTCGTCGGACAGCTCGGTGATCCCCCAGCGTGCAGAAAGCCCGGCGGCACCGATGACCGCGACGTCGAAGTGATAACGGGCAAGCGTCGCGACCGCGATCGGCCCGGTGGCGGTCAGGTCGTCACGAAGGATCTCGCCACCCAGGGCGATCGTCCGCAGCGTCCGGGTCCCGAGCAGGCTGGCGGTGGGCAACGATGCGGTGACGGCGGTCAGTTCGGGGCGCGCGCGGAGGTAGCGGGCGAACTGCTCAACGGTCGTCCCGACGCCGAGGAACATCATCCGCGCGTCGTCGATCAGCGTTGCCGCGCGGATGGCGATCAGGCGCTTCGCGCGCGGGTGCTGCAGCGCCCGAGCGTTGAAGGCGACATCCAGCGACCGTGTCAGGTGAGCGGTGGCGCCGCCGTAGGTCTGGCGCAGGAAGCCGTCGCGCTCGAGCCGCCGGATATCCCGACGGATCGTCATCTCCGACACGCCAAGTTCCCGCGCCAGTGCGCCGACGTGGATCGTCTGCTCGTCCGCGACGCGCTCCAAAATCACGTGGCGTCGATCGACCGGCACCAGGCCGACCCGCTCGCCGTCCGCCGACGCAGGCCGCAGATCCGGCGCCCCCTCATCATCGGACATTTGATCCGCTGATACCTCACAACACCTGTTGACGAACGATGTTCATTTGTGTTCGACTATCGCCGAGCGCGGCGTACCGTGTCAAGCGGCGTCCGCAGGGATGGATCGGAGGGATGCAGTGGCAAGCGTTTCCGAGCCCGGACGAGGAGGACTGTTCGTCCGGCAGAGTACCGGCCTCGTGAGGGAGGCCTCGGCGCTGGACGCGGCGATCTACACCGCGGTCTTCTCGGCACCGGTCGGGGCGACGCTCGCCTGGGGCGTGTTCTTTGCCCTGAGCGCGTTCCCGGGAGCGGACCTCGTCGTCGCGACGGTCATCTCGTTCATCCTCAACATCCCGGTGCTGATCATGATGGCGCTGCTCGCGTCGTCGATGCCCCGGACCGGTGGTGACTACGTGTGGGTCAGCCGCATCCTGTCGCCGCCGCTGGCGCTGGTCTCGAACTTCGGGGCGGCGCTCTCGGCCATGATCGGTGCGACGTTCTGGGCCCGCTACTTCCCGGTCTTCGCGCTCGGTCCCGTCCTGGTGACCCTGGGCGTCCTGTTCGAGAACCAGGCCCTCGTGGACGCCGGCAACAACTTCCAGAATGACGGCCTGTGGATCTTCGCCGGCGGCCTGGCGATGATCGTGCTGATGACTGCGATCCACGTGGCCGGCGTCAAGACGACCTTCCGCTGGCAGAACCTGTTCTGGATCGTCGCCTCCCTGGGGACCTTCCTCGCGTTCCTCGTCCTCCTGTTCGGCAATACCGCCGACTTCCAGGCGAACTTCAGCACCCTGAACCAGAAGTTCGGCGGGACTGATGCGGCCGGCGTGATCGCCGCCGCCGGCGCCGCGGGCGCCCAGCCGGATGCGGGCAAGATGGACGCGACCCTGCCCACCATCTTCGCGATCATGGTGTTCATGATGTGGAACTGGTGGTCGGTCTACCTGAGCGGCGAGCTCAAGAGCGCGGCCAACCGCTCGCGCCAGATGTCGATCATGTTCGGCGCCCTGGCGTGGGACGTGATCTTCATCGTCATCGGCGTGCTGCTGCTGTTCAAGGTCACCGGCTACGACTTCATGGTTGCCGTGAACTCCGCCAACAGCGCCTACGCGATCCCGACCGGGCCCTGGTACCACTTCATGGCCAGCCTGGTGTTCAACATCCCGATCATCACGCTCCTGATCGTCGGGTCGTTCCTGTTCTGGAGCCTGCCGGCCATGGTCGGCAACACCTTCATGCCCATCCGGACCGTGTTCGCCTGGTCCTTCGACCGGCTCCTGCCCGAGAAGTTCTCGGAGGTCAACGAGCGGACCCATTCGCCGGTCCCGGCGATCCTGCTGGTGATGGGGCTGGTGACGGTGATGCTCGCGTGGAGCATCACCTCGACCGACTTCGCGACCTGGCTGGCTCTGGGTGTGCTGGCGGGTGTCGTCTGCGTCGTGATCGTCGGTGTTGCCGCGATCATGTTCCCCACCCGGCGACCTGACCTGTACAAGGCGTCCCCGGCCAACGTCTCGGTCGCGGGGATCCCGGTCCTGTACATCGTCGCCCCCCTCTCGATCCTGGTCATGCTGTTCCTGACGTGGCTGACGCTGCAATACCCGGCGCTCGCCCTGTACGGGGACCCGAACAACGCCTGGTGGGTGCCGGCGTTCATCGCCGGGATCGTCATCATCGGCCTCGTCGTGTACTTCGGCGCGAAGCTCATCCGCCGGAGCCAGGGAATCGACATCGACCTCGTGTACCGGGAGCTTCCTCCGGAGTGACCCCTGCCGATCCCGGCGCCGAACGCGGGGCGCCCTCGCCCGACCCCGGGCAGGGCGCCCCGCTCGTGCTGCCGGGCCGCTTCCGTGCCGCAGTGTTCGACATGGACGGTCTGCTCGTCGACAGCGAGCCGCTGTGGGTGGCTGCGGAGACCGAGCTCATGGCCCGTCACGGGTACGAGTTCAGCGCCGAGGACGTTTCGGCGACCCACGGCCGGTCGATCGAGGACACGATCGGCATCTACGCGCACCGTCTCGGCGGCGTGGACGAGGACGCGCTGCGGGCGGAGCTCGTGGCCCTGATGCGGACCCATTACGAGGCTGGCCCGCGGCTGATGCCGGGCGCGCGCGAGCTGGTCCGGGCCCTTGCAGGACGGCTCCGGCTCGGCGTGGCATCCAACACCGACGGCGAGCTCGTGCGCCTGGCGCTGCGCGGCGCCGGGCTGCTCGACGCGTTCGGTGCGATTGCGTCGGGCGCAGATCTCGGCCGCGCGAAACCGAATCCGGACGTGTACCTGGCGGCCTGCCGGATGCTGGATGTGGACCCGGGCGACGCGCTGGCACTCGAGGATTCTCCGGCCGGGGTGCAGGCAGCCACGCGCGCCGGGCTGACCTGCATCGGGGTGCCCGAACGCCGCGGCGTGGACCTTCGCGCGGCCGGTGCCGACCTCGTCGTCGGGTCGCTCAGCGAGCTGCTGGTGGGGATCTCGCCGCGCGCGTAGACACGCCACGGAAGAGCGTGATAGAACATCCGTTCTATCGTTGATGCTCGCCCCCGGAGAACCGTCGCGTGGCTCATCCCGCCTACGCCGAGCTGCACTGTCACAGCCACTTCTCGTTCCTGGACGGGGCCTCTGCCCCGGCCGATCTCGTCGAGCGAGCCGTGGAGCTGGGCCTCGCCGGGCTGGCCGTCACGGACCACCAGGGCCTGTACGGGGCGATCCGGTTCTCCACCGCCGCGGAGGCAGCCGGGCTGCATCCGGTGATCGGGATCGAGATCGAGCTGCTGGACGCGGCCGTGCCGGACCCGGGCGGGATCGTGGTGCCGGCGAGGCGCGGGTGGCGGCCCGGCCGCCGTGGCACGGCGGTTCCGGAGCTGCGTCACGTGTCGGGTGGTCGTCCCGATCGTCCCCGACCCGAGCGTGCCCGCCTCCCCGGCCATCGCGAGATCACCCGGGAGGACCACCGCGGGATCGGTGAACCGGAACGAGGTCCGCATCTCGTGCTGCTGGCCCGCGACACGACGGGCTGGCGGAGCCTGTGCCGGCTGGTGTCGCGGGCGAACCTCGCCGGGTCGAAGGCGGTGCCCAGGTTCACCCAGGCGCTGCTGGCCGAGCACGCGGAGGGGCTGGTCGCGCTGTCCGGCTGCCGCCACGGGGAGCTGGCGAGGCGGCTGCTAGCCGGGGACCGGGAGGGTGCCGCGGCAGTCGCGGAACGGTATGCGCGGTTGTTCGGACACGGGGATTCGGCTGCCGGCAGCGGCTTCATCGTCGAGCTCTCGCACCACCTGCTCCCCGACGACGACTGGCTCGCCTCGGAGACCGCACGCCTGGCCGACGAGGCCGGGTTGCCCGTGGTGGTGACCAACGACGTCCACTACGCGCATCCCGAGGGCCGCGAGCTGCACGATGTCCTGACCGCGATCCGTCACGGTCGAACGCTGGCCGACCTGCGGGACCTGCGCCGCCCGGACGGCGAGTCGTCCCTCAAATCCGGGGCGGAGCTGCTGGCCATGCCGCCCGGTGAGCCGGCCACTGCGGAGTCGGATCCCGTGCTCGCGCGCTTATGGCGCGAGGGGATTGCGGCGTCGACGGAGATCGCCGCCGCCTGCCACGTCGGTCTCGCCTTCGAGCGGTACCGGTTTCCCGGCTTCGCGGTGCCGAAGGGCGAGACCCCGTTCAGCCACCTGTCCGAGCTGTGCTGGGAAGGCGTCAGGCGCCGGTACCACCCGCTCACGCCCGGGGTCGTGCGACAGCTGGCTCACGAGCTGGACGTCATCGAGACGACCGGGCTCGCCGAGTTCTTCCTGATCTGCTGGGACCTGATGAGGTTCGCGAAGTCGCGCGGGATCCCGGCACAGGGCCGGGGAAGCGCGGCGGACTCGATCGTGGCCTATGCCCTGGGGATCACCCGCGTGGACCCGATCCGTCACGAGCTGCTGTTCGAGCGGTTCATCAACGAAGGACGGGCCGCGTATCCGGACGTGGACATCGACTTCAGCTCGGAACGGCGGGAGGAGGTCATCCAGTACGTCTACGAGCGCTACGGGCCGGAGCACACGGGGATGGTCTGCAACCTCGTCACGTACCGGGCGCGGTCCGCGGTGCGCGAGGTGGGGTACGCGCTGGGCTTTCCGCGCCCGCTCGTGGACCGCGTGGCCAAGGCGCTCGAGACGTACGACAGCGTGATGGTCCGGCGAGACCTCGAGGCCGAGGGTGGCTTCGCCCAGTTCTTCGCGCGGCCCGAGGCCATTGCGGGAGACGCCACGGGGAGCAGCGCGAGGACGAGGGACGCAGCACAGGGTGCCGCACAGGGCGCCACGGGAGACGCCGTCTCCGACCCCGCCGCCGCCCGTGGGCTCGTCGATCCGATGGGTCAGCTGAACCACGAGCGTGGTGGCCGTCTCCGGACAGGCGGCGGCGAGGAACGGGGAGACGGCGAGGATGCCCGACCGCCAGGCGACGGCCGGATGGCGGTTCTGCCAGCCACCACCCATGGTGGTGGTATCGGCCGTGACAGGCCGAAGTCCGGTCACGTACCTACAGCGTTGGTGGTAGACGGAAGATCCGACGTGACGCCCGATCAGCCCGTGCCCGGAACGCCGGGCCTGAACGTGGCGTACGGGAGGAGAGAGAGGTTCCCTGGTGCAGAGCATGGCAGCACCCTGACTACCACCACTGACAGTGGTAGGTGGCAGAACCGCGCGGCTGAAGCTCATTCCGGCGACGGTGGCTCGCATTCCGGCGACGACGAGGGCGGCCCTGGCGACTCCCCGGTGAGCGAGCGCTGGATCCGGGAGGGGCCGCCGAGCCGGGCTCTGGAGCAGGCACGGGATCGCCGGGGTGCGCGTGTTGACGCCCAGCGCGGAACCCTCGACCGGGAGGTCGCCGGCCGTCTCCACCCCGACAGCGGGGTGCTCCAGCCAGCGGACCGGCGCTTCGATCCCACGAGCAGCGTCGCCCGCGTCGAGCCGCTCCCGCCTCCGGACCCCGGCCGCCATGCCGGCTCCGTCGCGCACCTGTCCGACTGGGAGCGCTGGCTGGAGCTGTGTGCCCGCATCGACGGCTTCCCGCGCCATCTCTCGATCCACAGCGGCGGCATGCTCGTGACCGCGGCCCCGCTGATCGACATCGCGCCGGTGGAGCGTGCGACCATGCCCGGCCGGGTCGTCGTCCAGTACGACAAGCGCGACGTCGAGACGATGAAGCTGATCAAGCTCGACCTGCTCGGGCTGGGGATGCTCGCCGCCATCGACGAATGCGTGCAGCTCATCGAGCACGACTGCGCCGTGTGCCTCGATCTCGACCGGATCCCGGAGGAGATCCCCGAGGTGTTCGCGATGCTCCAGGCGGCCGACACCGTGGGCGTGTTCCAGGTGGAGAGCCGGGCACAGATGCAGACGCTGCCCAAGTCGCGGCCGGCGAGCCTGGACGACCTCGTCGTGGAGGTCGCGATCATCCGTCCCGGCCCGATCCAGGGCAACGCCGTCCACCCGTACCTACGCCGCAAGCAGGGCATCGAGCCGGTGGCGTACCTCCACCCCAGCCTCGAGCCGATCCTTCACGACACGCTGGGCGTGATCCTGTACCAGGAGCAGGTGATGAAGATCGCGATCCACGTCGCGGGGTTCACGCCGGCGGGATCGGACGCGTTCCGGCGGGCGATGGGGACGTGGCGCTCGACGCGCGAGATGGAGAAGCTCCACGTGGAGTTCGTGGAGGGCTGCCTCCACATCCAGGGCATGCCGCGTGACGATGCCGAGGAGCTGTTCCGCCAGTGCGCCGCCTTCGCCAGCTTCGGCTTCGCCAAGAGTCATGCCGCCGCCTTCGCCCGGACGGCCTACGAGTCGAGCTTCCTCAAGCTGTTCTACCCGGCCCAGTTCGTGGTCGGTCTGATCAACGCGCAGCCGATGGGCTTCTACCCGGTGGAGGTGCTGGTCAACGATGCGAAGCGTCACGGTGTGGCGGTGCTGCCGGTGGACATCAACCGCAGCACATGGCGGACGACGACCGAATGGGTGGGCCGGCCCGGTTGGGCGATGGCGGGCGGGGCCGGTGACGACGGCTCGCACGATGCGGACGAGGGGGAGCCGCTGCCGGAGGGGTGCGGGATCGAGACGCGACCGGCGCCGGTGCGCTCGAGCGCCTGTGTGATCCCGGCCGCGGGCGCCCGCGACCGCTGGGCGGCGGAGGCGATGACGGGCTGGGGGGTCCGGCTGGGCCTGCACCTGGTGAAGGGGATCGGCAAGGAGCAGCAGGCTCGGCTGGACGCCGAGCTGGCGCGTGGGCCGTACACGAGCCTGACTGACGTGGTGGAGCGGACGGGCCTGTCCGAGGAGGTCGTGGAGCGGCTGATCCGGGCGGGGGCGCTGGACTCGCTGGGGCGCCCGCGACGGGAGTTGCTGTGGCAGCTGCGGGAGGTGGCCGGGGTGGCGAAGGGCCGGGTCGGCGGACGGCGGGTGCGTGGTGCCGGGGGTGCACGGCGGGCCGCCGGCCGGCCGATGGACCTTCGCCTGCCGGCGACGGAGGCGCCGTTGCTACCGCCGATCAGCGAGCCCGAGCGGCTGGGCGATGCCTACGCGGTGGTCGGGTTGGACGCCCGGCGCCAGGCGGTGGGCCTGTTCAGGGACGCGCTGGACCGGCTGGGAGCGGTGACCGGTGCCGAGCTCGCGGACAAGGGCCCGGGCCCGGTGCGGATCGGCGGTCTGGTGGTGACCCGGCAACACCCGATGACCGCGCGGGGGACGGTGTTCCTGGCGCTCGAGGACGAGACGGGGATGGTCAACGTCACGCTCTGGCCGGACACCTGGCAGCGCCTGCGATCGGTGGTGCGGCGCCATGCGCTGCTGCTCGTGGACGGCGACCTCCAGCGCGAGGGCAACGTGGTGAACGTGATCGCCCGGGAGGTGACGCCACTGGTCGAGGTCGCGGGGAGGGCGGGCGGTCCAGCATCACCGCCGGGTGTCCGGCAGATCGGCCACGCGGGGATGCGCCGCCTCGGTTGACCATGGCCCGGAGCGACGCTCATCACGGATGGCGCGCCGGGACGCGCCTCCCCACTGGGCCAGACAACGCGGCGAGGAGCGAGGGAGGAAGCGTCGGCGTCGCCGGACGATCCGCCTCGCCCCGCCGGCGGCGACCCCGGCGCGGTCCGAGCTTCCGCAACGAGGCCGCCGACGCCGGGGCGAGACGCGTCCACCCTTCATTCGGGCGGGCGCCTCCGGCGGATTGGACCGATCGCGGGCGAGTCTCCGCGATAGCCGGGCAGCGGGCTGTGGTGCCGCGCGACGCGTGCGGCGTGGTCGCGCTCAGCGGCGGCCGCTGGACCGTGCGGCGGCAGTCCTGGTCTTCGGCTTGCCTGATTGACGTGTCGGCCGGCGGGCGTCGCGGTTCGGGTTGGCCAGGTTGAGGAACCGGCGGTACCAGGCGGCCAGGGCCGCGAACATCGCGGCGCCGAGCGGGCTGATGAACGCAGCGCTCACGATGATCCCCCCCGTTGCGCCGCCCCCGGTCAGCACGCGGCCGGCCGGGCTGAGCACGATCGCCGCGTAGCATCCGGCGGCCACGATCCCCTGGATGAGCCCGCCCAGCCAGCTTGCCCGCCGGGCCGTGAAGCCGATGAGAAACGCGCCTGCCGCCGGAGGCGGGGCCACGAACAGGCTGATCACCAGGTAGGACACGTTCGACACGGAGCCGATCGACTTGCCCGCGAGCGGATCCGACAGGCTGAGGTCAAGGGAGGACCCGAGCTCGTTCGTCGCGCCGATGAACACCACGGTCGCGATCACGGACACCGCGACCGACACGAGCAGCGCCCAGTGCGTCGCGATCTTCGGAAGCGCCGCAAGATCGCCGCGCAGGTCCAGGGGCCTGAATGCCGCCCGGAACGATGCCGTGATCCCCGGTCGAACAGGCTGGGGGGTGGCGGGCGACCCCGCGGCCCGGCGACGCATGGTGGGCTCGGGCGGCGCCTCGTCCTCGACCTCGGGATCCGAGGTCAGGGCAGCCTGCTGCGCCCGGTACCGGCGCCGGGCCTCGTTGCGGTCGGTGCGCTTGGCGCGAGCCAAGGGGATCCTCCTGTCCATGGTCCGTGGGCCGTGGTCGCGATAGGGCAGCGCGGCCCGGTGCATGGTATCCGGTCCCCGGCACCGAGGCGACCGGCCGTCGATGGCCACCGTTGATCCGGACGTAAGTGGGCACCCCTAGGATGGCATCTGCCTGCCCGACTGCCCACCCGCCGCCGATGTCTCCCGCCCGGAGGTCTTCGATGGCGCGTGTCCGACTGGCGGCGTATGCCGCGCTCATGTTCGCCCTGGCCTGGTCTGCCACCGCATCTGCCGTCCCCGCCGCGATGCCGCTCCTCGATGCCCCTGTCGCCACTGTCGAGCCGCTTGCCGCGGTCGCGTGGCCGCCGTCGTCCGGGCTCCTGGTGGCAGAGGTGATGACCGGCGGGACCTCGGCGTCCGACGAGTTCGTGGAGCTCACCAATGCGTCCGGGGCGGCGATCGACCTGGCGGGGCTCGAGGTCGTCTACGTGACCAGCTCGGGAGCGACGGTGACGCGCAAGGCATCCTGGACGACCACGCTGCTCCTCGATCCGGGCAGGCACCTGCTGCTCGCCAACGGCCTCGGAGCGTACGCCTCGCTCGCCGATGTGACGTACTCGGGCGGGCTCGCGGCCACCGGGGGCGCCGTGGCGGTCCGGACGATCGGCGGTGCGCCGATCGATTCCGTCGGCTGGGGCGACGCGGCCAACGCGTTCGTGGAGGGCTCGGCGGTGAGCGCGCCCGCAGCCGGGGTCTCGATCGAGCGCCGGCCGGGGGCCAACGATGGAAACGCTGTCGACACCAACGACAACGCCGCCGACTTCGTGCTCAACACGGCGCCCATCGCCCAGAACCTCGCAGCACCTTCGGTGCCGGCACCTACCCCGACGCCCACCCCCACGACGACCCCCACGCCGACTGCCGTTCCCACCGCGACGCCGAGCCCGACCCCGATGCCGACCGCGACCCCCACCCCCAGCGCGCCGCCGAGCACCGCGCCGACGCCGACCCCAACCGTGACCCCGACACCAACCCCAACCGTGACCCCGACACCAACCCCAACCGTGACCTCGACACCAACCCCAACCGTGACCTCGACACCAACCCCGACCCCGACGGTGACCCCGACCCCGACCCCGAGCCCGAGCCCGAGTCCGACCCCGGCCGTGACCGCGACCCCGTCCGCGACGCCCACCCCCAGTGCGCCGCCGAGCGCTTCGCCATCGCCGGAGCCGACCACGGCTCCGCCCGACGTGACCGCGATCGCGGTTGCGCGTGAGCTCGCCGACGGGACAGCAACCGTGGTCGAGGGAACCCTGACGACCGCGCTGGGTGCACTCGAGGGAGGCCGGACGGGGTTCATGCAGGACGACACAGCCGGCATCGCGCTCTACCTCGACGCGACCCTGGACGTCCCGATCCCTCCCGGGACCCGGATCCGGGTGCCGGGGGTCCTCGACAGCCGGTACGCCCAGCGCACGCTGAGGATCAAGGGCGGCGAGATCGTCCTGATCGGCGTCATGGAGCTGCCTGTCCCGTCGGTCGTGGCAACCGGTGCGGCGGACGAGGCGGTCGAGGGACGCCGCCTCGAGCTCTCGGGCACGGTCACTGAACCTGCGACAGCCCTCTCCGATGGGCTGGGCCTGATGGTCGACGATGGGTCGGGCCCCGTCCGCGTCATCGTCGGGGCGGATGCCCTCCGCGGCATGACGCCCGGCACAGGGAGCGCGATCGTGGCGCGCGGCCCGCTCGGCCAGCGCGACAGTGGAGGCACCGGGACCACCGGCTATCGGCTGTTCGCGACGCTCCCCGGGGAGCTCGAGCTCCTCGTGTCACCGGCGCCCAGCGAGTCACCGGCACCCAGCGGGTCACCGGCACCCAGCGGGTCGCCGTCCCCGGGTCCATCGCCCACCCCGGCGCCCACCCCGGCGCCCACCCCGACGCCCACTCCGACCCCGACCCCGATTGCAGTCGACATCGCGGCGGCCCGTGCGGTGGCGGTCGGCAAACCGACCATCGTCCGAGGTGTCGTGATCGCCGAGGCAGGACGGCTGGGCACACCACCCCTGCTGATGATCGGGGACGCCACAGGCGGAATCCCGGTCCGGCTGCCCGACGATGTGACAGGCCCCGCCCGCGGCATGCTGGTCGAGGTGCGCGGCACGATCGCCGATCCCTACGGGCAGACGGAGCTGCGCGCCGCGTCCGACGGGTTCACCGTCCTCGGGCCGACCGTTCTGCCGACAGCGCTCTCCCTCGGTGCCCGCGACGCAGGCGAGGCCACGGAAGGTCGCCTCGCGACGGTGCGCGGCACCATCTCCACGTCTGCGACCAAGGCGACCAGCGGCGACCTGACGTTCCAGATCACGGGCGACGACGGCGCGACGCTGCGGCTGATGGCCGACAGATCGGCCGGTCTTGATGCCGGCTCGCTCCGAAAGGGCCTGACGGCGACGTTCACCGGGCTGATCGGCCAGCGGGCCTCGCGAAAGAACGCGCTCGACGGCTACCGGCTGTGGCTGCGTGACGCGGCCGACATCGCACGGGAGTCGCTCCCGTCGGCGTCGCCCGGTCCTTCGGCCGGGGGCTCGTCCGCGCCGCTGCTGCCGATCGCGGCTGCGGTGTCGCGGGAGGGCGAGCGGGTCGCGGTGGAAGGTGTGCTCACGATCGACGTCAGCCTGCTCGACACGAGCGCCCGGCGCACCATCGTCGAGGACGCGACGGGCGCGATCGAGGTGTACCTGGCGTCGCCGGACCCACGACTCCGGACCGGCGTCCGCGTCCGGGTGACGGGCACGGTCGGCCGGGCATATGGCGCCCCGCGCCTCCGCGCCGAGGAGATCGTCGTGGTCGGCGCGACGCGCCCGACGCCACGAACGCTCCTCGCGGCTCCCGTCGCGTCCGACGAGTGGCGGCTCGTGCGGGTGAGCGGGACGGTGGTCGATCTCCACCGGCTGGGGGTGCGGTGGCGTGCCGAGCTGGACCTGGGCCGGGTCCGCATCCCCATCGTCGGGCTGGACGGCAGCGGCATCGCGTCCACTGCCCTGGTCGAGGGCCGGCGTGCCACGATCGTCGGCGTGGTGCGGCGTGCCGCGCCGACGGCAACGGACCAGCGGCTCGCAGTCGTGCCGCGGGACCGGGCGGACGTCCTGCTCGGACCGGTCGAGGCGGCCGGATCGACCGGAACCCGAGGCAGTGCCCCTCGGACCGTCGGCAAGCCGGGCCTGACGGGTCTCCCCGTGGCCGGGCACCTCGCGGTGCAGGAAAGGGCCGTCCAGGACGTCGACCTGGCGCGCCTCGCGGACCATATCGGCCAGGTCGTCCGCGTCGGCGGCCTGGTGAGCGGGCTCGGACCCGATGGCATCGACCTCGACGACGGCACTGCAACGGTGCATGTGGTCCTGGCCGGCGAGGCCGCCGCACTCCTGGACCTGCTCGAGCCCGGGGACGTCCTCAACGCAACGGGCACGCCGGAGCGGCGTGGGGGCGTCGTTCTTCTCGTGAGCGACCCCGCCGCGCTGGTGCTGGTCGGCGACCCGTCGGCGGCGGGCGATCCCCAGGTTGATGCCGCTGCCGGGCCACCCGCGAGCTCCGCGCCGGTCGCGGACGGCCATGCCGTGGTGCGCGCCGGCATCGAACGGGGCATGGGTCTTGACCCCGCGTCCGCCGGCATCGGGACCCTCGTTCTCCTGTCGGCCATGTCAATCGTTGCGACCGTCGCCCGCCGGCATCGAGCCCGGCGCCTGCTCGTGACCCGGGTCGTCGCCCGGATCGACGCGATGCGCCAGGCGGCACCACGAGCCGGGCGTGGCCGCGATGAGTGAGTCGGGTGGCGGCGTCGATGCTTGGAGTCCCGGACAGGGCCGCGGGCGCCACCCCCGGCCGACGGGTCCGACGGGTCCGCCGGGCACCGGTGAGGCGCCGGATCGACGGCCTCCGTGACTCGCGCGGCGCCTCCGGCGGGGCCACGATCGGGGCCGAACGGGCGGAACCTGCACCGCCACGCTTGACGGTGCGTGAATCCGGCTTCTATCCTCGGCCCCAGCCGCACGCTCGATCGAGCGTGCCGAACGAGGGCCGAAGCCTTGCCGAACGCGGACGCCCGCGTCGCGATCCCTGCCGGCGAGCGGCAGTACCACATCGGGCTGGGCCCGGGCGATCTGGCCGACTACATCCTCCTCCCCGGCGACCAGGATCGTACGGACCGGACCGCCGAGCACTTCGACACGGTGGAGCTCCGGCACCGCCACCGGGAGTTCAACACCGCGACCGGGACGTACAAGGGCCTGCGGGTTTCGTGCGTCTCCACGGGGATCGGCACCGACAACATCGAGATCGTCGTCTCCGAGATCCTGGCGATCAACAGCCGGCCCACGTTCATCCGCATCGGCTCGTGCGGCTCCCTGCAGCAAGGCATGGAGCTCGGCGACCTGGTGATCACGACCGGCTCGGTACGCCTTGAGACGACGACCAGCTGGTTCGTCCACGAGGGCTACCCTGCGCTGGCCGACTACGAGGCGGTGCTGGCGCTGATCGAGGCAGCCGAACGCCTCGGCCACCGGTATCACGTCGGGATCACGGCGACCGCGCCCGGGTTCTTCGGCGCGCAGGGACGCCCGATCCCGCAACTGCCCATCCGCTACCCTGACCTCGCGGCCGAGATGACGCGGCAGGGGATCCTCAACTTCGAGATGGAGGCCTCCGCGCTGCTCGTGCTCGCGGGGCTCGGCGGGTGTCGGGCCGGCGTCGTGTGCGCCGTCTATGCAAACCGCCGAACCGGCGACTTCGTCGTCGGGGAGGACCAGGACCGGGCGGAAGCTGCCGTCATGGAGACCGGGCTCGAGAGCCTGCTCATCCTCGCGGAGCTGGACCGCCAGAAGTCGAAGGCCGGGGCGGCGCGCTGGCGCCCGTCGCTCTGGGCCCCACAATGAGCGCCAGGACCGGCGTCCACGCGGATTCGAGGGGCGTGCTCTCGTGACGCGGATTGCGTGAGGAGGATCGAATTCAATGGCTGAAGCCTATTGCGTCAAGGACAAGATGAAGGTCGAAGTCCAGAATCCGCAGCAGATCACGATGAAGAACGGCAAGCCCGCGCTGTCGGGCACCTGCCCGAAGTGCGGCGGCAAGGTCTTCAAGATCGGCGGCTGACCTCGTCCGCGCACCGAACCTGAGCCCCCACCGGCCCGTCCGGCGGGGGCTCAATGGTGATGCGGCCCGGTGCAAAGGGCCCGCCGCAACGGGCCGCCCGTCCGGGGTGCCTGCAAGGGCCTTTGCTAAGATTTAGGGGAACCCTTTGACCCGCAGCCCCGAGGTCACGACCTGTCCGCACTTACGGCCACCGCTCCCGACCTCGGCTCGGATCCCCGTCGATCGGGGATGAGCCCCCTCGAGCATCGGTCCCCCGGCCCGCGCGCCACCCCAGGCGCGTCCCCCGGCTTCGGGGTCGCCGCCGCCGTCGCCGATCTGGCGACTGCCGCCGCGCTCCCGACGTCGTCTCGACCGCACCCTGTCCGGGACCGGCTCGGGACCCGCGCCATGGTCCGCCATCTCTCCCAGTCGAGCGCGCCGGGGAGCGCGCGCGACGCCCTGCGTCCCTGTTCCCAGGAGGTATCCCGATGACCGTTCGTGTTGGCATCAACGGCTTCGGCCGGATCGGCCGCCAATCCCTCAAGGCGCTCATCGAGCGCGCGCCCGACGTGGAGGTCGTGGCCGTCAACGACCTGGTCGACGTCCCGATGAACGCACTGCTGTTCAAGCATGACTCGACGTATGGCGCCTACCCGGGGGAGGTCTCGCACACGGACGACGCGATCGTCGTCGACGGCCGCGAGATCAAGGTGCTCCAGATCGCCGATCCGGCGCAGCTGCCGTGGGGCGAGCTCGGCGTCGACATCGTGATCGAGTCCACCGGCCGCTTCACCGATGCCGACAAGGCGCGGGCGCACGTCCAGGCCGGCGCCAGGAAGGTGATCATCAGCGCCCCGGCCAAGAAGGAGGACATCACGATCGTCCTCGGGGTCAACGAGGGCGCCTACGACCCCGACAAGCACGTGATCATCAGCAACGCCAGCTGCACCACGAACTGCCTGGCCCCGGCGGCCAAGGTCGTGCACGACAAGTTCGTCATCAAGCGCGGCCTGATGAACACGATCCACAGCTACACCAACGACCAGCGGATCCTGGACGTGGCCCACAAGGATCCGCGCCGTGCCCGCGCCGCCGGCCTCAACATCATCCCGACCACGACCGGTGCCGCAAAGGCCCTGGCCCTGGTGATCCCGGACCTCAAGGGCAAGTTCGACGGCTTCAGCCTCCGCGTCCCGACGCCGACCGTCTCGGTCGTCGACTTCACGGCGGAGCTCGAGCATGAGACCACGCTCGAGGAGCTCAACCAGGCCTTCCGTGACGCCGCTGCCGGGCCGCTCGCCGGCATCCTCGGCGCCTCCGACGAGCCGCTCGTCTCGACCGACTACCGCGGCGACCCCCGCTCGGCCATCGTCGACCTTCCGTCGAACATGGTGCTCGGCGGGAACTTCGTGAAGGTCATCGCCTGGTACGACAACGAGTGGGGCTACAGCTGCCGCGTCGCGGACCTCGTCCGCTTCGTCGCGGAGCGGCTGCCGGCCTGACCGGCACTGCCCCCCCGGAGGAACTGAACATGGACAAGCTCACCGTCCGGGACCTGGACGCCACAGGAAAGCGCGTCTTCGTGCGGGTGGACTTCAACGTCCCTCTCGAAGACGGCCGGGTCACCGACGACTCGCGGATCCGCGCGGCGCTGCCGACGATCCGCTACCTCCAGGCGCAGGGCGCCCGGATCATCCTTGCCAGCCACCTCGGCCGACCCGACGGCAAGGTGCAGGACAGCCTGCGCCTGCGGCCGGTTGCGGAGCGGCTCGGCCAGCTCATGGGCAAGACCGTGCCGGTCACGGGCGACGCCCTCGGCGTGGGCACCGAGGACGCGATCAGGCGGCTGCGCAACGGCGAGATCCTGCTCCTCGAGAACCTCCGCTTCCACGCGGAGGAGGAGAAGAACGACCCGAAGTTCGCGGAGGCCCTCGCGGCCTACTGCGACGTCTACGTCAACGACGCGTTCGGGACGGCGCACCGCGCGCACGCCTCGACCGTCGGCATCGCGAAGCTCCGCCCGGCCTACGCCGGCTTCCTGATGGAGAAGGAGATCGCGAACCTCGGCAAGCTGCTCGAGAACCCGGAGCATCCCTTCGCGGCGATCATCGGCGGAGCCAAGGTCAGCGACAAGATCAAGGTCCTCAAGCACCTGCTGTCCAAGGTCGACATCATGGTCATCGGTGGCGGCATGGCGAACACCTTCCTGCTCGCCCAGGGAAAGGCCATCGGCAAGAGCCTCGCAGAGCCGGACCGCGTCGAGGATGCGAGGGCGATCCTCGCGGCCGCCGAGGAGCAGGGCGTCAAGGTCGTGCTCCCGGTGGACGTGATCGTGGCCAAGGAGGTCACCCGCGGCACCGAGTACAAGACGCTCTCGGCCGAGAAGGTCCCGGCGTCGTGGCACATCGTGGATCTCGGCAAGCAGACCCTCGCGAACATCGAAGAAGCACTCGCGGACGTCCGCACAGTGCTCTGGAACGGCCCGCTGGGCGTGTTCGAGATCCCGTCCTTCGCCCACGGGACCAATGCCATCGCCCGCTTCCTCGCGGGCCGGGCCGATGCCGGCGCTGCGGTCGTGATCGGCGGCGGCGACTCCGTGGCCGCGATCCAGCAGCAGGGCCTGGCAGACAGGATGACCCACATCAGCACCGGCGGCGGCGCCTCGCTCGAGTTCCTCGAGGGCCGCGAGCTGCCGGGGGTCACGGTCCTCCTGGACCGTGAACGAGAGGCCGTGAAATGACCGACACCACCATCGCCTGGGTTGACGCCCGGGAGATCCTCGACTCGAGGGGCAATCCGACGATCGAGGTCGACGTCGTCACCGAGGATGGCTCGCTGGGTCGGGCGGCGGTGCCGTCCGGCGCCTCGACCGGCGTCCACGAGGCCGTCGAGCTTCGGGACGGGGACAAGGCGCGGTTCGGGGGCAAGGGCGTCCTGACCGCCGTCTCGAACGTCACCGAGCGGATCGGCCCGTCGCTGCTCGGGTTCGATGCCGCGGACCAGGCCGACATCGACGCCACCCTCATCGAGCTGGACGGCACGCCCAACAAGGGCGAGCTGGGCGCCAACGCGATCCTGGGTGTCTCGCTGGCCTGCGCGCATGCGGCCGCGTCGAGCCACGAGCTCCCGCTCTACCGCTACCTCGGCGGCGTGGGAGCCCGGATCCTGCCGGTCCCGCAGTTCAACATCCTCAACGGCGGCAAGCACGCGACGGATTCCACGGACTTCCAGGAGTTCATGGTCATGCCGGTCGGGCTGGCGTCCTTCCCCGAGGCGCTGCGCGCCGGGGCCGAGATCTTCGCGGCCCTGCGCACGATCCTCCACGACGAGGGGCACGCCACCGGCCAGGGCGACGAGGGCGGCTTTGCGCCGTCGCTGCCGTCCAACGAGGCGGCGGTCGAGGTGATCCTGCGGGCGATCGAGAAGGCCGGCTACAAGCCGGGTGACGAGGTCGCGATCGCGCTGGACCCGGCGACGAGCTCGATCCTCGTCGAGGGCACCGGCGTCGAGGGTGTCGTCGGCCAGTACCGTCTTGAACGGGAGGGCCGCACGCTCGACTCGGGCGAGATGATCGACCTGTGGGAGCGCTGGATCGCCAAGTATCCGATCGTCTCCCTCGAGGATGGCCTGGCCGAGGAGGACTGGGCCGGCTGGACCGAGCTCACCGCCCGCCTCGGCAACCGCGTCCAGCTCGTTGGTGACGACATCGTCGTCACCAACCCGGCCTTCATCGAGCGCGCGATCAGGGAACAGGCGATGAACTCCGTCCTGATCAAGCTCAACCAGATCGGGACCCTCAGCGAGACCATCGATGCGATCGCCCTGGCGCGTCGCGCGGGCTGGTCGGCCGTGGTGTCCCATCGATCGGGCGAGACCGAGGACACGACGATCGCGGACTTCGTGGTCGCCATGGGAACCGGCCAGATCAAGACCGGCGCGCCGTCGCGCTCCGAGCGCGTCGCGAAGTACAACCGGCTGCTCCGGATCGCCGACGAGCTCGGCGACGGCGCCCGATACCTGGGCCGGGCTGCGCTCACGGGCGTGGCAAGCGACGTGGAACCCGGATCCTGAGCGAGATGGTCCGGCGCGTCCCGATCCGCGACACACCGTGAGCAGGTTCATCGACCGGGGCGCGATCACCGCGGCCTGGGTCGGCCTCGGCATGGCCGTCACGATCGGGATCAGCTTCCTGCTGGTCATCCCGATCGAGCCGATCTACTGGTATCTCGCCCTTCCCGCCGGGCTGCTGATCGGCTACTACGCGAACGCCCGCTCGCTGCGAGCGGGCGGTCCGTGGGGACGGGTGCTCGCCAACGCGGTGTTCGCCGGGCTCGTGACCGGGCTCACCTACGCGCTGTTGCTGCTCGCCGTCAAGGCGCTGTTCTTCAGCGTCGACGGTGGCTATCGCGATGCGTCGACCGGCGGACCGCTGACCTGCCAGACGGGCGCGGACTGCGTGTACCAGCGATACCTGGCGGCAGGCCAGGGTGACGAGCTGGCCGCGGCGGGCGTCACGGACGTCGCCTCGTTCAGCACGCTCTACTGGCATGAGCAGGGAACCTCCGCGCTGACCGTGCTCCTGCTCGCGACAGGCGGGGCGCTTGGTGGCGGGCTCATCTTCGGGGTCAGCAACCGGCGCAGGCCCGTCACTGGGACGGACGGCGCCCGCGCCTGAGCCGGAGCCGGAGCCCCCGCGCTGCGGGAATCAAGAACGCCCCGGTCGGTGACCGGGGCGTCTGGGCTTCGTGACGGGGGCGAAGGCTACTCGGACTTCTCCGCGCGCTTCGCCTTGGGAGCGGCTTTCGCGGTCGCTGCCTTGGTCGTCGCCGTCTTCGGAGCGGCTTTCGCAGTCGTCGCCTTGGCGGCCGGCTTCGCGGCAGCCTTGGTCGAGGTCTTGGCCGCTGCCTTGGTGGACGTCTTGGCCGCTGCCGCCTTTGCAGTCGTCGCCTTGGCGGCCGGCTTCGCCGCTGCCTTGGTTTTGGCCGCTGCCTTGGCGGCGGGCTTCGCAGCCGCCTTGGTCTCCGCCCCGGCAGCCGCTGAGGCGGCCTCGGCGCGGGTCGTCTTGGACAGCGCGGCTCGCGCCTTGCCGGCGGCGGTCTGGGCGCCCTTGGCCTTGACGGCCTTGCCGGCCGCGATCCGGGCCTTCGCGGCCTTGAGGGCGGCGGCCTTGCCGGTCGACTTGGTAACGCGCCCGCTCACGACCTGCGCGCCCTCGAGGGCGGCGTTGACCTTGCGGACGAGGCGTGACTTGCGTCGTGCCGCGGCGTTCGGGTGGATCGCACCGGCCTTGGCGGCACGATCAAGGGCCGAGATGGCCTCACTCAGCGAGGCTGTGACGTCGGTGCCGTCGGCCTGCGTCGTGGCGACCGAGACGGCCTTGGCGACGAGCGTCTTCGCAGCGGACCGGCGGGGCTGCAGGATCGCGTGCCGGCGCTCAGCCTGGCGGACGCGCTTCAGCCCGGACGGGGTGCGAGCGCCCTGCCATTTCCGGGGCGTTCTGGCCAAGGTGGCTGATCTCCGTTTCGTGAGTGCGAATGTGACAGGCGTGCCGGAGCGTGGGCTGCCCGGGGCGCGACGGCGAATGGTAGCAGAGGCAGGCGGAACGGACCAGCGTCAGGAGCGGACCCGTACCGGGGCCGATCAGCGCGGCGCCTGCCCGGCCCGTGGGTCGGCGACCCCTCAGGCCTCGCGGATGCGACGCGCCCGGTAGCGCGCGATCAGCGCGGACGTCGAGGTGTCGTGCGCGCCGGGTGACGGGTCATCGGCCCCGGTCAGCTCGGAGGCGATCCGGCCGGCCAGGACCTTGCCCAGCTCGACGCCCCACTGGTCGAACGAGTCGATCCCCCAGACCGTGCCCTGCACGAACACCTTGTGCTCGTAGAGGGCGACGAGCTCGCCCAGGGCGCGCGGGGTCAACCGGTCGGCGAGCAGCACGGAGGTGGGCCGGTTGCCCTCGAACACGCGGGCGTTGACCTGGTGCGCCGGCACGCCGTCCGCCACGACCTCGTCGCGCGTCTTGCCGAACGCGAGCGCCTCGGCCTGGGCGAACAGGTTGGCCATCAGGAGGTCCTGGTGATCGCCGAGCTCGGTGGTCGGGTTCACGAACCCGATGAGGTCCGCCGGCACGATCCGCGTGCCCTGGTGCAGGAGCTGGTAGTAGGCGTGCTGGCCGTTCGTGCCCGCGGTTCCCCATTCGATCGCGCCCGTGTCGTAGCCGACGCGCCGGCCGTCGAGGCGGACCGACTTCCCGTTCGACTCCATGTCCAGCTGCTGCAGGTAGGCGGGGAAGCGCGACAGCTCCTGGCTGTAGGGCAGCACCGCGTGGGTGTCGAAGCCGAAGAAGTTGCCGTACCAGATGCCGAGCAGCCCCATGAGCACGGGCAGGTTGTGCTCGAGCGGCGTACGCAGGAAGTGCTCGTCCATGGTCCGGAACCCGGCGAGCATCTCCCGGAAGTCGTCGGGACCGATCGCGATCATCAGCGACAGGCCGATCGCGGAGTCCATCGAGTACCGGCCGCCGACCCAGTCCCAGAACCCGAACATGTTGTCGGTGTCGATGCCGAAATCCCGCACCTTCTCCGCGTTGGTGCTGACGGCGACGAAGTGCCGGGCCACGGCCGCCGGGTCGCCGAGCGATGCCAGCAGCCAGTCCCGGGCGGAACGCGCGTTGGTCAGCGTCTCCAGCGTGCCGAAGGTCTTGCTGCTGACGATGAACAGCGTCTCCGCCGGGTCGAGGTCGGTCGTCGCCTCACGCAGGTCCGTGCCGTCGACGTTGGACACGAACCGGAAGCGCATCGAGCGCTCCGAGTAGTGGCGGAGCGCCTCGGTTGCCATGGCCGGCCCGAGATCCGACCCGCCGATGCCGATGTTGATCACGTTCCGGATCCGCCGGCCGGTGAACCCGGTCCAGTCGCCATCCCGGACGCGCAGCGCGAACGACGACATCCTGTCGAGGACGGCGTGCACGTCGGGCACGACATCGTGTCCGTCGACCAGGACCCGCTCGCCGGCCGGGGCGCGGAGCGCCGTGTGGAGCACCGCCCGGTCCTCGGTCACGTTGATCCGGTCGCCCGCGAACATCGCGTCGCGCCGAGCCTCCACGCCGGCTGCGCGTGCCAGGTCGAGCAGCAGCGACAGGGTCTCGTCGGTGATCCGGTGCTTCGAGTAGTCCAGGAACAGCCCGGCGCCCCCCGCCGTGAAGCGCGCGGCACGCCCCGGGTCGTCGGCGAACAGCCCTCGGAGGTGGACGTTGCGCATGGCGGTCTGGTGGGCGACGAGCGCCCGCCACTGGGAGGTCTGGTCGATCGGTTCGGCGCCGGGTCTGCTGCTCATGGTTGCACCAGCGTACCCCGCACCGGCGAGGAGGTCAGGAGACCGGCAGGCGGGCCCAGCCGGCGGCCGTCAGCGCGTGCAGCTCGCCGAGCGAGATGTCGAACCAGGTCCCGTGCAGCGTGAGCGTTCCTGCCGCCTCGCGGTCCGCGATCCACGGGAAGGTCCGGAGGTTCCTGATCGAGCGCTCGACGGAGAGGTGCTCCAGCGCCCGCCGCCGTCCCTCCGGGTCCGGGGGATCCTGCGGATCGATCTCATCCTGCAGGCCGGTGAGCTCCGCCACCCACGTCCCGACGAAGTCGGTCCTCGACAGCATCGGGGATCCGTCGAGGGCAGCCTTGATCCCGCCGCACCGGCCGTGGCCCATGACGACGATCGACCGGACCTCGAGCGCGATCACGGCGAACTCGAGGGCAGCGCTCGCCGCGTGAGCGCCTGCATCGGGGGCATACACGGGCACGAGACCGGCCACGTTGCGCACGACGAACAGCTCGCCGGGCCCGGCGTCGAACACGGTCTCCGGTCCGGACCGCGAATCCGAGCAGGCGATCACCATGCTCGCCGGGCGCTGGCCCTCGTCGCCGAGCCGTTGCCAGCGCTCCCGCTCGGCGGCGTACCGTGCCGCCCGGAACCGCCGGTAGCCGGACGCAAGCTCCTGCGGAAGGGCGGACTCGTCGATGGACATGCCCCGGATCGTACGCGACACGTCACGGTTCGCTCCGCATCGTGTCATCCAGCCAGAGCGTGACGGTGCATCGCGCGCGAGGATGGCGGGCCACGCCGATGGCCCGCCCCACCCTCCGGGGAACCCGCCAGGCACTGTCCCGGCTGCGTCAGAGAGGCCCCTGGATGCATCGTCGAGGGCACACAGGGATGGACTATCCTGCCTCCATGTCGACCTCCGACGTTCCAAGCCTGGACGCGGCTCATGGACCGGAGGTCATCGCCGCGGCAGAGGAGGCGACCGAGCGCTTCTACGGCCGACATCCGGAAGCCGAGGCCCGCTACGGCGCTCGCGGTCGTGCCTACGCGACCCATGATCATGCCTACCTCGTCGCGTGGATCACGGCCGCGGTCGAGCTGGAGTCGCCGGGGGCGCTGCGCAGGAACCTGCGCTGGCTGCTCGACCTGCTCGTGGCCCGGGAGTTTCCGGCGGAGTGGTTCTTCGAGAGCCTCGACATCGTGGCCGAGGTCATGCTCGAGCGCGGGATGCTGACCGAATCCGGAGCCGCCGAGATCGCTCTGCCGGTGTTCGAGGAATTGGCGGCTCCAGGGGGCGGGGCGCAGGCTGCTGCGGGCGGCCTGCCGTGACCGCCGAGACCGGGGCGGTCCTCTCGCCGGTCGCCTTCCTCGACACCCTCGTCGCGGGCGAGCCGCGCGCGGCTCGGGAGGTCCTGGAGCAGCAGCTGGCCGCCGGGCTCGATCCGCGCCGCATCGAGCTGGAGGTCATGCGACCGGGAATGACCGAGATCGGTCGGCTCTGGCAGGAGGGCTGGATCACCGTCGCCCAGGAGCATCTGGCTACGGCGATCACCCGCTCGCAGATGGCGTGGATGGCCCCGTACCTTTCGATCCCGCCCCAGATGGGACGCACCGCCATCATCGCCGGCACACCAGGCGAGCTCCATGTCCTGGGCCTCCAGATGCTCGAGGACTTCCTCACCGGGGACGGCTGGACTGTCCTGAACCTCGGGCAGTCGGTGCCGGCGAATTCCCTCGTCTCCCTGGTCGCGACGAAGCGGCCGGATGTCGTCGGCCTGTCTACGGCGCTGTTCACGAGCGTGCGCGACGCCTCTGTGACGATCGACCTCCTCAAGCAGCTGCCTGAGCCTCCGCTGGTCATCGTTGGCGGTGCGGTCTACGACGGCGACGAGGCGCTCGCGACCCGCATCGGGGCCGACCTGTATGCCCCGGATGCCGGTCAGGCGAGCACGCTGCTGCGCGCCCGTTTCGATGCCTCAGCCTGACCGACAGGCGCTGTTCGAGGCCTTCCTCGTCGCGAGCGAGGCCGTGATCGCCGCACGGGTTGGGCCTTCGGGCGAGATCCGCTGGGCAAACCGGCGGCTGGCGGCACTCCTCGGGCGAACCCCGATCGGGATCGACGCGCGGACTCTCGTCGCCGCGCCCCACCAGGCACGTCTTGCGGCGCTGCTGGATCACGCTGATGGCGGATGGCAGCGGCTGCAGGCGAGCCTGATGACGTCGCCCAGTGCCGTGCCGCTGGACTACTCGCTGGCCGTTGTCGCCGACGGGGACGACATCCTTCTGGTTGGTGAGCCGGTGCTCGGTGCGGCCGAGTCCACCGGTCAGGCCTTTGACGAACTTGCCGCCGACATCATCCAGGAGCAGCGCCGGATGGCCGGACAGATGGGACAGCTTCGGCATGCCGCCGTCACCGACGCGCTGACCGGCATCGCGAACCGACGGGCTTTGACCGAAGGCCTGGACCGGGTGCTGCAGACGGCGGGCCTGGAGGGCGGAGAGCTCTCGGTCGTCATGATCGACCTCGACAACTTCAAGCAGGTGAACGACCGCTTCGGCCACGCCGTCGGTGACCGTGTGCTCGAGGCCACCGCCATGGCCCTGGTTTCGGCGGCACGGCGCGGGGATCTCGTGACCCGGTACGGTGGCGAGGAGTTTGTGGTCGTCCTGCCGGAGTGCCTGGCCGAGGAAGCCGCGCAGTGGGCGGAGCGCGCGCGACTCCTCGTCCGGCAGGGGGTCGATCCCGAGATCGGCCGCCCGGTGACAGCTTCGTTCGGCACGGCGACGTGGATGCCGGGCGAGACCGCCACCGAGCTCCTGTCGCGCGCGGACGCGGCGATGTACGAGGCCAAGGCAGCGGGCAGGGACCGTGTGGTCCGATCCGGTTCCGGGCCGGCCGGCCGCCGCTGATCCGCAAGCTCGTCACGCGTAACCGACCATGCGACTGCGAAGTTCGACCATGAGCCCACATCCCGGGCGGGGTTCCTGACAGCCCCTGGTTGCCGGCCAGGGCCGCCAGCGCATCACTCCGGCCTCGTGAGCATCCCCAGAGCCCGCCTTCGCGACCGGATACACTCGCCGCCGTGCCGATCCCCCAGTCCCGCATCCGCAACTTCTCGATCATCGCGCACATCGATCACGGCAAGTCCACGCTCGCGGACCGCCTGCTCGAGCTGACCCACACCATCGAGGGCCGGCAGATGATGAGCCAGGTCCTGGACTCGATGGACCTGGAGCGCGAGAAGGGCATCACGATCAAGGCCCGCTCCGTCCGGCTCGAGTACACCGCGACCGATGGCCTCATCTACGGGCTCAACCTGATCGACACGCCGGGGCACGTCGACTTCGCGTACGAGGTCAGCCGCAGCCTGCAGGCGTGCGAGGGCGCGATCCTGGTCGTCGACGCGGCGCAGGGGATCGAGGCCCAGACGCTGGCCAACGTCCATCTCGCCATCCGCGAGGGCCTCACGATCATCCCGGTCCTCAACAAGATCGACCTGCCATCGGCCCAGCCCGACGTGGTCATGGACGAGCTCGAGAGCGTCCTTGCGATCCCGCGTGAGGAGGTCATCCTCGCCTCCGCGAAAGAGGGGACGGGCGTCCCGGAGATCCTGGAGGCGATCGTCGCCCGCATCCCGCCACCGAAGGGCGACCCCTCGGCGCCGCTCCGGGCGCTCGTGTTCGACAGCCACTACGACCCCTACAAGGGCGTCGTGTGCTACGTGAAGCTCGCCGAGGGCAGCCTCCACGACCATGACGTGATCCGGCTGATCGCCAGCGGCGCCGAAGCGGAGCTCCTGGAGCTGGGGTTCTTCCGACCCCAGCTGGTGCCCGTGAACGTGCTCACGGCGGGGGAGGTGGGCTACATCGCGACCGGGTTCAAGAACGTCCGCGAGGCGCAGGTCGGCGACACGGTGACGACCGTCGCCAAGCCGGCCACCCGGCCGCTTCCCGGCTACCAGGAGGCCAAGAGCCTGGTCTTCGCCGGCCTCTACCCGCTGTCCGGCGAGGACTACCCCCTGCTCCGCGACGCGCTGGAGAAGCTGCACCTCAACGACGCCAGCTTCACCTACGAGCCGGAGAGCTCCGTGGCACTCGGCTTCGGCTTCCGCTGCGGGTTCCTGGGCCTGCTCCACATGGAGATCGTCCAGGAGCGCCTGGAGCGCGAGTTCCGGCTCGACCTCATCGCCAGCGCCCCGTCGGTCGAGTATCGCGTGGAGCTGACCAACGGCCGCGGGACGGTCACGGTCGACAACCCCGCGAAGTTCCCGGACGTCGGGGAGATCGAGACGATCGAGGAGCCGTGGGTCAAGCTGGGCGTCGTGTCGCCGGACCGGTACATCGGAGCGCTCATGGAGCTCACGACCGGGCGCCGGGGGATGTTCTTCAACCTCGAGTACCTGGACCCGCAGCGCGTCCACATGCACTTCGAGCTGCCGCTCGCCGAGCTGATCGTCGATTACTACGACCAGCTCAAGAGCCGGACTCAGGGCTACGCCTCGATGGACTACGAGGAGATCGGCTACCGGGCCGCCAACCTGGTCAAGCTGGACGTGCTGGTGGCGGGCGAGCCAGTTGATGCGTTGAGCCTCATCGTCCACCGCGACCGTGCCCAGTCGACCGGCCGCCAGCTCACCGAGAAGCTGAAGCAGCTGATCCCGCGCCAGATGTTCGAGGTGCCGGTCCAGGCGGCCATCGGCAGCCACGTCGTCGCCCGCGAGACGATCCGCGCGCTCCGCAAGAACGTGCTGGCGAAGTGCTACGGTGGCGACATCACCCGCAAGCGCAAGCTGCTCGAGAAGCAGAAAGAGGGAAAGCAGCGGATGAAGCGCGTGGGATCGGTCGAGATTCCGCAGGAGGCCTTCCTCGCCATCCTGCGCATGGACGAGGCGTGATGCGTCTCGTCGCCGTGAGCTGACGGGCCGTTGATGGCTCTTCTTCCGACAGCGCCCACGGGCCCGGTCCTCGTTCCGGCGAACCTGCCCCTGGTCGCCGACGTCCCCCATCCGCTGCTGGTCCTGATCACGGTCGGGCTCACGGGCCTGCTCGTGATCCTGCGCTTCGACGCCGAGCGATTCGGCGCCGCCGAGTACGACGAGGCAGACCGGTGGGGCAACCCGCCGTCGCTCATGCGCCGGCTGGCCTGGTACGCGCTCGGCATCGGCGGGATCCTCGTGATCCTGGCGATCCACCCGAACCCCTCGGGGGACCTGTTCCTGGGCCTCGGCGACCGGCTGGGAGCCGTCATCCTGGGGCTGACGGCCGGCGCCGTGGGCACCGCGATCGCGCTCGGCATCGCGTTCTACCGCTACCGCTATCTGCGCTTCCCGCCGGTCGACTCCTATCCGGGCGCGATGATCAACGCGCTGGCCACCGCGTTCGTGGACGAGGCCGTGTTCCGCGGGCTCGTGTTCGGGTTCATGGTCGTCGTCGGGATGGACCCCACCCTGGCCAACATCATCCAGGCTCTGCTGTACGCGCTGGCCACCCGCCTGGGGGCACCCGGCCGTCCCCTGTACATGCTCGGCACGGCGCTCGTCATCGGCCTCGCCGGCGGCTGGCTGACCGGTGTGACCGGCGGCATCGGCGCGGCGTTCCTCGGCCATGCGATCACGCGCATGGCGATCTTCCTGGCCACCGGGCATGCGGGCCTCCCGCGCGCCAGGGGCACGGAGGTGGAGGAGGTCGAGAGCCGGCGGCAGACACCCGAGGGCTGGCGGATCCTCGGTCCCCGCGAGTCGTCCGGGGACCGCTGATCACGCACGAGGTTCGCTCGATCCGGCCGGCGCTCGCGCCGCAGGCCGTCCCCGCGGTCGGTCGCGCTCCCGCCGGTGGCTGTCTACATCCACGTGCCGTTCTGCGTGTCGCTCTGCCCCTACTGCGACTTCGTGGTCGTCGCGGGCGCTGCGGCTCGTGGACCTGCGGCGCGGGTCCCGGCCTTCCTTGCTGCACTGCGCACCGAGATCACCCTGCGCGCCGACCTGCTGGACGCCCGGTTCGGCCCGCCCGGTGCTGCCGGCCGGGCGCCGCTCGAGACGCTGTACCTGGGTG
Organism: uncultured Chloroflexia bacterium; assembly: GCA_963849495.1. GTDB lineage: Bacteria > Chloroflexota > Limnocylindria > Limnocylindrales > CSP1-4 > CAIXZV01. Next base: position 70,060 of record CAWKHN010000025.1, read on the forward strand.
GCGGGACGCCCACGCTGCTGCCGGCGGCGGAGGTCGCAGGGCTGGTGTCGCTGGTCGCCGGCCGGTTCGGGCTCGCCGACGGCGCCGAGGTGACGATCGAGGCCAACCCGGGCCCCGATGAGCGCGGCGATCTGCGGGAGCTCGTCGCGGCCGGCATCACCCGCGTCTCGCTCGGGGCGCAGTCGTTCGACGCCGCGCTGCTGACGCGCCTCGGCCGGCGCCACGATCCGGGCGATGTCGCCGAGGCCGTGGCGGAGGCTCGCTCGGCCGGGGTCCGGTCGGTGTCGCTGGATCTCCTGTACGACGTGCCCGGCCAGTCCGAGGAGGCGTGGTCGGCGACGCTCGACGCGGCCCTGGCACTGGACCCAGACCACGTCTCCGCCTACGCGCTGACGCTCGACGACCCGGACGCGGAGGGCCTGACCGGACCTCTCGGCGATCACCTTCCGACCCGCGCGGGGGCCCGCCGGTGGCGCGCGTCGGCGATCCTCGACCAGGACGACGACCGTGCTGCGGCACAGTACGGCCGTGCCGTCGAGCGGCTGGGTGCCGCCGGGTTCCGCGGCTACGAGATCTCGAACTGGGGCCGCCCGGGGCACGAGAGTCGCCACAACCTCGTCTACTGGCGACGGCGACCCTACGAGGCGATGGGCCCAGGGGCGCACGCGTTCGATGGGATCATGCGCCGCTGGAACGCCGCTCGGCTCGACGCGTACATCGCGGCACTCTCCCCGGCCGGCGATGGGGTGCCGGATCTGCCCCCGGGCGGGATGGAGACCGTGGACGCCTCGCTCGCCACGGCGGAGGCGACCATTCTCGGGCTCCGGCTCGACGCCGGGATCCCGCTCGCCGATGCGGAGACGGGCCCCCTCGCGCCCCATCTGCGCTGGGCGACCGCGACCGGCCTGCTCGAGCTGGTGCCCGATCCGGAGCCTCACGTCCGCCTGACGACCCGCGGCCGCCTGCTGTCGAACGAGCTGTTCGCCCGCCTGGTGTGACCGGCCGACGCCCGTCGTACCCTGCCCCGCGTGTGCCGACACCGCGTGTGCCTGAGCGTTGACACCCGGAACGGCCGCCGGGTAGACTAGCGTCATCCCGTTAGCACTCTCGTCATGCGAGTGCTAACCATCGCAGGAGAGGCTAGATGGTGCGTCGCGCGCGTCGCTCCAGCGGCCCCCTGGACCTTCGCTCCCAGGCGATCCTTCGGGCCGTCATCGAGGAATACGTCACCACCGCGGCGCCGGTCGGCAGTCATGCCCTGGTCGAGCGCTACCGGCTCGGCGTGTCCAGCGCGACCGTGCGCAGCATCCTCGCCGAGCTCGAGGCAGCCGGCCTCCTGATGCACCCGCATACCTCCGCGGGCCGTGTCCCCACCGAGCAGGGCTACCGCTACTACGTGGAGTCCATCGTCGAGACCGTGCCCCTGCCGCCGGTCGAGCAGCTGATGATCCGGCACCAGTTCGGACAGGTGGAGTACGCGAGCGAGCACTGGTTCCGCCTCGCCGCGACCACTCTCGCCTCGGTGACCCGTGCCGCGGGCCTGGCGACGCCCGCCAAGCCACGCTCGGCGCACCTCCGGCGCCTTGACCTCGTGTCCATCAGCGACCGGCTTGCCAGCCTCATCCTGGTGCTCCGTGAGGGCGCCCTCAAGCAGGTCCTGGTCTCACTGGACGAGCCGGCCGACCAGGAGACGCTGTCCACGGTCGCCAACCACCTCAACGACCTGCTGGACAACCTGACCGGCGTGGAGGCCGGACGGGCGCTTGCGCGCCTCGACGCTGCGGCCCCCGGCATGGAGCTCCCGTTGCGCGTCGGCGAACGCGTCGTCCGGGCGCTGCAGGAGTTCGATGGGACGGCGATCGAGGAGCTGTTCTCGGACGGCCTGCTGAACGTGATGGCGGCGCCGGAGTTCGCACAGAGCGAGCGGCTCCGCCGGGTGTTCGCGGCGCTCGAGAACCGCATCTACCTCGCGGAGCTGATCGACGGCGTCGCCGGCTCCGGACAGGTCTGCGTGTTCATCGGCCACGAGAACCCGGCCGAGGAGATGGCGGACGTGTCGCTCGTCCTTGCCCCGTACGGGCAGCCCGGGCGCGCGGTCGGCGTCGTCGGGGTCCTCGGGCCGACGCGCATGGCCTACCCACAGGCGATCGGCACCGTCCGGTTCATCTCCGGGCTCATGAACGAGCTCATCGACCACCTCTACGCCTGACACGCGTACCCCAGCCAGACGGAGACCCATGACCCGCAGAACCCGCGCCGACGAGCGCATCGAGGAGCTTGACATCTCGCCGGCGACGCTGATCGCCCAGCTCGAGGCTGCCCGCGCCGAGCTCGCCGCTGCCGCCGCCAAGGCGGAGGAGTACCTCGGCCTGCTCCAGCGCGAGCGCGCCGAGTTCACGAACTTCCGCCGCCGCACCGCCGAAGAGCGCGAGCGGGCCCTGGGGCTCGCGGGTGAGGACCTCATCCGCAAGGTGCTCGCGCTCGCGGACGACTTCGACCGCGCGATCGAGACACGTCCGGGGGACCTGGACGATCACGCGTGGGCCGACGGGATCGCGGTGATCGACCGCAAGCTGCGCCAGCTGCTCGAGAGCGAAGGCGTCACGGCCGTCGAGGCTGCTCCCGGCACCCCATTCGATCCGCGCCTCCACGAGGCGATCGTCAGCGTCCCCGGCACCGGCCGTGGCGAGGGCGAGATCGTGGACGAGATCCGGCGCGGCTACTGGCTCCGCGATCGCCTCGTCCGGCCGGCGCTGGTCGCGGTGGCCGCGGCCGCCGACGGCGACCCGGGCCCATCGCCCGGCCCCACCCACTGACACTAACTCGTTCCCACGTTCCTTCGAACACTCAGGAGATACCCCACATGGGCAAGATCATCGGCATCGACCTCGGCACGACGAACAGCGTCGTCGCGGTGATGGAGGGCGGCGAGCCCACCGTCATCCCGTCGTCGGAGGGCAACCGCACCGTTCCGTCCGTCGTCGGCTTCGCGAAGACCGGCGAGCGTGTCGTCGGCCAGCTGGCGAAGCGCCAGTCGGTCACCAACCCGACCAACACGGTCTACTCGATCAAGCGGTTCATGGGCCGCCGCTGGGATGACCCGGAGGTCCAGCGCTCCAAGTCGCTGGTGCCATACACGGTCGAGAAGGATCCGAAGTCGGACGGGATCCGCGTCGTCGCGGGCGACGGTCACTACACGCCGCCCGAGATCTCGGCGATGGTCCTCCAGAAGCTCAAGGCGGACGCAGAGGCCTATCTCGGCGAGAAGGTCACCGAGGCCGTCATCACGGTCCCCGCGTACTTCGACGACACCCAGCGTCAGGCGACCAAGGACGCCGGACGGATCGCGGGCCTCGAGGTCAAGCGGATCATCAACGAGCCGACCGCGTCGGCCCTGGCCTACGGCCTGGACAAGACGCACGACGAGAAGATCGCCGTCTACGACCTGGGCGGGGGCACGTTCGACATCTCGATCCTGGAGCTCGGTGAGGGCGTGTTCGAGGTCAAGGCGACCAACGGCGACACGCACCTCGGCGGCGATGACTTCGACCAGCGGGTCATGGAGTGGCTGCTGGCGGAGTTCAAGAAGGACCAGGGCATCGACCTGGCCAAGGACCAGCAGGCCCTCCAGCGCCTCAAGGAGGCCGCCGAGAAGGCGAAGATCGAGCTGTCCTCGACGTCGTCGACCGAGATCAACCTGCCGTACATCACGGCAGACGCCTCGGGGCCGAAGCACCTGGTGATCAACCTGACGCGAGCCAAGCTCGAGGAGCTGGTGCGTGACCTGATCGACAAGACCAAGGGCCCCGTGCTGGCGGCTCTCAAGGATGCCGGCCTGAAGCCGGCGGACATCAACGAGGTCATCCTCGTCGGCGGCATGACCCGCATGCCGGCGGTCCAGGAGCTGGTCAAGACCGTGTTCGGCAAGGAGCCCCACAAGGGCGTCAACCCGGACGAGGTCGTCGCGATCGGCGCGGCGATCCAGGCCGGCGTGCTGGGCGGCGAGGTCAAGGACGTCCTGCTGCTCGACGTCACGCCGCTGTCGCTGGGCATCGAGACCCTGGGCGGCGTGATGACCCGGCTCATCGATCGCAACACCACCATCCCGACATCCAAGTCGCAGGTGTTCTCGACGGCCTCGGACAACCAGGGCCAGGTCGAGATCCACGTCCTCCAGGGCGAGCGCGACTTCGCGGCCGACAACAAGACCCTGGGCCGGTTCATCCTCGACGGCATCCCGCCGGCGCCCCGGGGCATCCCGCAGATCGAGGTCACCTTCGACATCGACGCCAACGGGATCCTGGACGTGCGCGCCAAGGACCGGGCGACCGGCAAGGAGCAGCAGGTCCGGATCACGGCCTCCTCGATGCTGGACAAGAACGCCGTGGACCAGATGGTTCGCGACGCCGAAGCCCACGCCGACGAGGACAAGAAGCGGCGCGACGAGGTCGAGCTCCGCAACCAGGCCGAGCAGCTCACCTACCAGGCGGAGCGAACGGTCAAGGACCTCGGCGACAAGGTGTCGTCCGAGGACAAGGCGGAGGTCGAGGCCCAGGTGTCCGCCCTGCGCGAGGCGCTCAAGGGCTCGGACACCGAGCTGATCCAGTCGGGCATGACCAAGATCGTCGAGACGCTTTCGCGCATCTCGACCGCGGCCTACCAGGCGGGTGCGTCGACGGACGCGGCGCCGGGCGACGGCTCGTCCGAGCCCGGGTCCGACGGCGAGGCGGGGGAGCCCGCGGGCGCCCGATCCGGCGGCGACGCGGCCGACGAGACGGTCGAAGGGGAGTACAAGGAGGTCTAGCCTCCGCCGCTCCAGGTTGATTCATACGGGCCGCCGGCTTGCCGGCGGCCCGTCTCGTTGCCGGCGGCCCGTCTCGTTGCCGGCGGCCCGCGCTGCCGTGGTTGCCGGCGGCCCGTCTCGTTGCCGGCGGCCCGCGCTGCCGTGGTTGCCGGCGGCCCGTCTCGTTGCCGGCGGCCCGGGCGCAGTTCGTGGCCGGCCACCGGCCGTGGTTAGTACCCCGGTCGCCGTTCGTGGCCGGCCTCGAACCGCGGTCAGCCAGCACTGTGGCGACTATTCGTCCGGCGGTTCAGGTCAGGCAGGCGTGTCAGTGCTGCGTGTCCTGGATTTGGGCGCGGACGCGAGATATCCGATGCCGTCCACTCTCCTGAGTGCTGGGTGACACGAACAGGATGCCGGCGACCGGCACCGTCGGCGAGGCGCACCACCGGCGCATCTCGACGCTCCGGCCCGGGAGAGCGGCGCCGAAGGTCTCGGCGTGCTGGTCGACCCGCCGGCGCGAGGTCCTGTCACCGGGCAGCACGAGCCAGCGGGAGACAGATCGCACGCGCCACCCGCGCTCCCGCGCGATCTGCGTCGCCAGGCGAGCCTTGCGATCGATCCCGGACAGCGTCGCCTGTACATCCGGCACGGCGCTCTTGACCTCGACGACCAGGAGGGCGCCGGTCGGGGCGTGGAAGGCCAGGATGTCGATGGATCCGCGCTCGCCGTACACGCTGAACGTCGTCTCCGGGGCGACTTCCCAGCCCCGCGCACGCAGCATGCGGGTGACCCGCTCGACGATCCCGGCGTGACGCGCATCGAGGAGGCGGTCGAGATCCTCGCCGTGGCTCAGCACGCGGAGGCTGATCCGCGCACCGAGCGCAACGACGAGCCGGGCGAGGGTCTGGACGGTGCAGCGATCGCCGAAGCCGCGTTCGACCCGCGAGACCGCGGCCTGTGAGAGGCCCGTCCTCGACCCCAGCTGCGCCTGCGTCCAGCCGCGGCGACGGCGAAGGGCACGAATGGCCATGCCGAAGCGGACCGGGTCCATGGCGCCACGATGACCGGCGCCACTTACCCGGCACTCACGTCGTGCGCGAGACCCGATCCCGCCGTGCCAGCGCCCGCCAGCGGTGCGATCGGCGATGGTGCGATACGATGCCGGCAACGACCGACCGACCGGTCGGTCGGTCGCAATCCCGTCGCGCACGAGGCGCCCCACGATGTCCCGAACCGATCCCGCCGAGCAGAGCCGCAGCCGCCGCGAGCGGATCCTGGACGCCGCGTTCCACGCGTTCGCCACCCGCGGGTACCGCGACACCGCGGTGGACGACATCGCCGGAGCGGCGGAGACGTCGAAGGGCGGGATCTACTTCCATTTCCCGACCAAGGAGGCCATCTTCCGCGAGCTGATGCGGACGACCGCCGACAAGCTGGTGGCCCGCGTCGAGCGCGCGGTCGCGCTCGAGACGGAGCCGATCGCGCGGGCCGAGGCGGCGCTGCACACGGTGCTGACGACGTTCGCCGGGCACCGGACGATGGCGCGGCTGCTGTTCCTCGATGCGATCGGGGCCGGGCGCGTGTTCCAGTCGGAGACGAACGCGCTGCACGAGCGCTTCGCGCGCCTCATCCAGGGCTACCTCGACGATGCGGTCGCAGCGGGCGTGATCCCGCCGATCGACACGCGGCTGACGAGCATCGCCTGGTTCGGCGCCCTCAACGAGGTCGTCGCCCGGTGGCTGCTCGCCGACAAGCCGGGCGGGCTGGAGGATGCATACCCGCCGCTGCGCGCGGTCCTGCTGCGCAGCGTCGGTGTCCCGGAATCGCGGATCGGGCCGGCGCCGATCCCTCTCGCGGATCGCGAGTTCCCGGAGGCGCCCCGATGACCGCCATCCGGCCGCCGGCCGGAGCACGGCCGCCCGACTCCCGTGACGACGGGTTGGCCGAGCGGCTGCATCGGATGCTGGATGGAACGACGGCCGGCGCAGCGACGATCCTCGTCTCGGCCACGGCGGATGTCCCCTCACCGGACCCGATCGCCGTGTTCGCCGCGGCCCTCGAGGCGGACCTGGAGGCGGCCCTGTGGCTCCGCCCCTCGGAGCGGTCCGCGTACGTGGGGATCGGGCGCGCCTGGGCCGTGGAGCCCGAGGGGCCCGGCCGTTTCGCGGCTGCCGAGGACGCCTGGCGGGCGCTCGTGGCGGACGCGCACATCGACGCCGGGACAGCTGGACGGGGAGGGGGCCCGGTTCTCCTGGGCGGCCTCGGGTTCACGGGCCGCAAACCCGAGCCCACCGATCCATGGGGCCCGTTCGGGCCGTCGTCGCTCGTACTGCCGGAGCTGCTGCTTGCGATCACGGCCGACGGATCACGGCTGACGGGCTCGCTCCTTGCAGGTGCGGGCGGGCCGTCCGCGGCCGGTGCGCTCGAACGCCGCTGGGAGCGGCTGGCCGATCGGGCGAGGGCGCTCACCCCGAACCCCGGAGGGATGGTCGCCCGGCCGGTCGTGGCGCCCCTCACCGTCGTCGGCGAGCAGCCGGCACTCGAGACCTGGCGGCGGCTGGTCGGCATGTACGCGGGCGCGGTCGGCCGCGGTCGGCTCGACAAGGTGGTGCTGGCCCGGCGGGTCGACCTCCGCGCGGCGGTCGAGCTCGATGTGCCGAACGCGCTCCGGCGGCTCTCGCTGAGCGCGCCCGAGAGCACGATCTACGCGTTCCGTCGCGACGGCCGGACCTTCCTCGGAGCGACGCCCGAGCGCCTCGTCCGCACGGAGGGCCGCGCGTTTCGCACCGTCGCGGTCGCGGGATCGATCCGCCGAGGCGCCGACGCGGACGAGGATGCGGCCCTCGCGAAGGAGCTGCTTGCCTCCGAGAAGGACCGCGAGGAGCACGCGATCGTGGTGGCCGCGATCCGCGACCTGCTCGTGCCCGTGGCCGATCGGCTCGTGGTCACCCCGGAACCCGGCGTGATGACGCTGCGCCACGTCCAGCATCTCGTGACCGAGGTCGAGGGAACGCTCCGCGAGGCGCACGGCCTGCTCGCGCTCGCGGAGCAGCTCCATCCGACGCCGGCCGTCGGCGGGGCGCCACGGGCGCTCGCGCTGTCCCTGATCGATGAGCACGAGGGGTTCGACCGCGGCTGGTACGCCGGCCCGGTTGGCTGGCTCGGGGCGGACGGCGATGGGGAGCTGTGGGTCGCGCTCCGCTGCGGGATCGTGGACCGGACACGGGCGACCCTGTTCGCGGGCTGCGGGATCGTCGCCGATTCCGACCCGGACCAGGAGTGGGAGGAGTCGCGGATCAAGCTGCGGGCGGTCGCCGCAGCGCTGGGCCGTCCGGAGGACGAGCCGTGAGCCACGCTGCCTCCCTGCGGGCATTCGCCGGGGAGCTGGTCGCGGCGGGCGTCCGGGACGCCGTCGTCTGTCCCGGCTCACGCTCCACGCCGCTGGCCCTCGCCCTGCGCGCGACGCGCGACCTCCGGGTTCGTGTCCTGCTCGACGAGCGCTCCGCCGCGTTCTTCGCGCTCGGCATGGCCCGCACCAGCCGACGCCCGGTGGTCCTGCTCGCGACCTCGGGCACGGCCGTGGTGGAGTTCGGGCCCGCCGTCGTGGAGGCCTCGCTGTCGCGGGTGCCGCTCGTGGTCCTGACCGCCGATCGCCCGCCGGAGCTGCGCGACCGGGGTGCCCCCCAGACGATCGACCAGGATCACCTGTACGGGCGGGCGGCGAAGTGGTTCTGCGAGCTGCCGCTCATGGACGGGGCTCCGGACACGATCGCGCATATCCGCTCGGTGGCCGGCCGCGCGGTCGCGATGGCGATGGAGGGACCCGCCGGCCCGGTCCAGCTCAACGTGCCGTTCCGCGACCCGCTGCTGCCCGACGGACCGCTCGTGGCCGGCACGGGCGAGGCAGGGGACCTCCCGGCGGTGCCGTTCTCCGCGGTCGCGGTGGGCCGCCGGACGCTCGACGTGCGCGCGGTGGACGGCCTGGCCGGGCGCATTCGCGTGGCGCAGCGCGGCCTCATCGTGGCCGGGCCGGACGACGACCCGGATCTCCCCGCTGCGCTGGCTGCCCTGGCCGCCGCCACCGGCTTTCCGATCCTCGCCGACCCGCTGTCCGGGCTGCGCGCCGGCCCCCACGACCGGACGATGGTGATCGCCCGCGGGGACCAGATCTGCCGTCCCGGCCCGTGGATCGACGCGCACGTGCCGGACCTCGTCATCCGCACCGGCGCCATGCCCACGTCGAAGCCGATCGTGGAGATGCTCGGGCGAGCCCGGCCGGAGCTGCTGGTCCTCGACGGCGACGACGGCTGGCGCGAATCGGCGCTCCTGCCCGCGACCTTCGTGCACGCGGATCCGGCCACGACGGCCCGGTCGCTGGCCGCGATGGTGGGTGGCGGATCAGTCGACCCGGCCTGGAGCTCCGGCTGGCGCATCGCCGATGATGCCGCGACCGGGGCGATGACCGCCTGGCTCGACGGCCTCGACGAGGCCTTCGAGGGCGCCCCGTTCCCGGCCCTTGCCGCCGCGCTCCCCGACGGCGGGGTGCTGTGGTCCGGGAGCTCCATGCCGGTCCGCGACCTCGACACGTGGCTGCCGTCCACGGATCGTGCCCTGACGGTCCGGTCGAGCCGCGGCGCCAACGGCATCGATGGCGTGCTGTCCTCGGCGCTCGGCGCGGCGGCTGCCGGCGTCGGGCCGGTGGCCCTCGTCATCGGTGACCTCTCGATGCTCCACGACCTCACCGCGCTCGCGATGGCCCGGCTCCAGGAGCTGGCCCTCGTGATCGTGCTGGTGGACAACGATGGTGGCGGGATCTTCTCGTTCCTGCCCCAGGCATCCTCGAACGAGCCCGGCACGGGCCTCCCGGAGCACTACGAGGCGCTGTTCGGGACGCCCCACGGGACCGACCTGCCGTCGGTGATCCAGGCCCTCGGGGCACGGCATCGGGCCGTCGGGCCGGCGGACCTCGCTGCCGCGGTCGCCGAGACCGTCGGTACCGCCGGCGTCACCGTCCTGCACCTGCGCACCGAACGAGCCCGGAACCTGGAACTGCACCGCGACGTGGCGGCCATGGTCGCCGCGGCGATCGAGCGATGACGGCAATGATGATCGACGAGCTGCGCTGGGAGGTCCGCGTCGCCGGCCCCGGAGACGGCCGCCCGCTGCTGCTCGTGCACGGGTTCACGGGTCGGGGGGCATCGTGGGCCGATCATGCACGGGCCTTCCGTCACCGCGGCCTTCGCACGATCGCCGTTGATCTCCCCGGCCACGGCCGGAGCGGGGTGGGGGCCCCGGGGCGCCTGTCGGTCGAGCGCACCGCGGACGATCTTGCCGCAATCCTCGACCGCCTCGGCGCCACGCCGGCGCACGTGCTCGGCTACTCGCTGGGCGCCCGGATCGCCCTGCGGTTGGCCGTTGCGCATCCGGCCACCGTCGGCCGCCTGGTCCTCGAGAGCCCCTCCGCCGGTCTCGCCACCGCCCCGGAGCGCGCGGCGCGTCGTGCCGCCGACGAGGCACTCGCCGTGCGCATCGAGCGCGACGGGATCGAGGCCTTCGTCGCCGAGTGGGAACGCCAGCCGATCTTCGCCGGCCATGCCTCGCTGCCGCCCGCACGGGCCGCGCGCCTCCGGGCGATCCGGCTCGCGAACCGGCCGGCGGGCCTCGCTGCCAGCCTGCGCGATGCCGGGCAGGGGTCGATGGAGCCCCTGTTCGATCGTCTCGGCACCATTGCCGCCCCGACCCTTGTGATTGCCGGGGCCATGGACGATCGCGGCCTCCCCCGCGCCGGGGCCGTCGCCGCCGGTATCCCTGGCGCCACACTGCACGTCATCGGCGGCGCCGGCCACACCCCACACCTCGAGCTGCCGGCCCGCTTCCGCCATCTCGTCCTCGACTTCCTGGAGGAGGATCTCGCCGCATGACCACGCCCGTCACATGGACACCCGTCGCCGATTACCAGGACATCCGGTACGAGCACTCGGGTACCGGGATCGCCCGGGTGACCATCGACCGCCCGGAGGTCCGCAACGCCTTCCGGCCACGGACGGTCGGGGAGCTGATCGACGCCTTCGCGCGCATCCGCGACGACGCCTCCATCGGCTGCGTGCTGCTCACCGGCGCCGGCGACACGGCGTTCTGCGCGGGAGGCGACGCGAACTACAAGAGCCACGCCGGCGGCTACGTCGACGAGGACGGCCTGGCCCGGCTCAACGTGCTCGACCTCCAGCGCCAGATCCGCTCGCTCCCGATCCCGGTCATCGCGCTGGTCAACGGCTTTGCGATCGGCGGCGGGCACGTGCTCCACGTCGTGTGCGACATGACCATCGCGAGCGACAACGCGATCTTCGGCCAGGTCGGCCCGCGGGTCGGCAGCTTCGACGCCGGCTTCGGCGTTGGCCTCCTCGCGCGCCTGGTGGGCGACAAGAAGGCGAAGGAGATCTGGTTCCTGTGTCGCCAGTACTCGGCCCAGGAGGCCCTGGAGATGCACCTCGTGAACAAGGTCGTGCCGCTGGCCGACCTCGAGGCCGAGGGCGTGCAATGGGCGGACGAGATCCTCGCGATGAGCCCGACCGCGATCCGATTCCTCAAGTCCGCGTTCCTCGTGGCCACGGACGGGCTGGCCGGGCTCCAGGAGTTCGCCGGCAATGCGACCGGCCTGTACTACACGACCGACGAGGCGCACGAGGGATCCCGTGCGTTCCTCGAGAAGCGTCCGGCCGACTACCGCAGCTACCCGCGACGGCCCTGACCATGGCCGGGCTCCCGTCACGTCCGTCCCTGCTCCGGATCTGGATCCTCGCTGCGCGCCCGGCGACGCTGCCGGCGGCGCTGTCGGGCGTGGTGGTGGGGATCGGTGCGGCATCCGGGAGCGGGGGACCGCTCCGTCCCGATACCGCGCTGGGCTGCATGGCGGTCGCGCTTCTGCTCCAGGTCGTCGCCAACTTCGCCAACGACCTGTCCGACTTCCGGCGCGGCGCCGACACGCCGGACCGCTCCGGCCCCCTCCGGGTGACGGCCGCGGGCCTGGTCACCGAGCGCCAGCTGGAGGTCGCGATCGCGGTGACCATCGCCCTCGCGGGCGTCGTGGGGTTGTGGCTCGCGCTCGTCGGCGGGCCGGCCCTGCTCGTCGTCGGGTTGCTGGCCGTGGTCGCGGCCCTTGCCTACACGGGCGGCCCCTGGCCCTACGGGTATCGCGGCCTGGGCGAGGTGTTCGTCTTCGTGTTCTTCGGCCTGGTGGCCGTGATCGGGACGGCGTACCTGCAGACCGGTCGCGTGGAGGCGCTGTTCGTGACTGCCTCGGTCCCGGTCGGGGCGCTGATCACGGCGATCCTCGTGGTCAACAACCTGCGCGACATCGAGACCGATCGCAGCGCGGGCAAGCGGACTCTGGCCGTCATCCTCGGTGCGCAGTCCACCCGGCTCGAGTACGCGCTCCTGCTCGGGATCGCCTTCGCGGTGCCGGTGGGCCTTGCCGCCGCGGGGTGGACCTTGTGGGTGCTCGCGCCGCTCATGGCGCTGCCGCTCGTGCCGCCGATGCTGCGGACCGTCCGCGACTTCACCGACCCGCGGCAGCTCAACGCGGTCCTGCGGGGCACGGCGAGGCTGGCGCTCGTCCACGCGCTCCTGTTCGCCGCCGGCCTGGCCGCCGGGAGGCTGGCGTGATGCCCGGCAGGAACAGCGCATGATCACCGTTGGGGCGCTCCGCGCGGACCGGGTGCGGGTCCCGTTCCGCCGCCCGTTTGCGACGGCGACCGGGATGTGGGACCACCGCGAGGCGTGGCTGCTCCGCCTGGTCGACGGCGACGGGCGGCTCGGGGCCGGCGAGGCGGTGCTGGAACCTGCCGATGGCGAGACCGCGACGATCATCCTCGAGCACCTCGTCCGCGAGGCGGTGACGATGGCGAGCGACGGCCGCCTGCCGACAGCGGAGGAGCTCGAGATCCACGGGTCGCCGGGCCGTGCGCTGCGCGCGGCCCTCGACTCGGCGCGGTTCGACCTCGAGCAGGCGCCCCGCGCCCTGGTCGCGCCGGGCGGGGCCGGTGCAGGGGTCAACGCGACGATCGCGTCGGTGGGGCCGGCGGCCTCCGCCGAGGCCGCGAGCCAGGCGGTTGCCGCGGGGTTCACGACGCTCAAGCTCAAGGCGGGCGCGGAGCGGGAGACGATGGTGCTGGTGGACCGCGTCAGCGCGGTGCGCGCGGCGGTCGGTCCGGGCGTGCGTCTCCGCCTCGACGTGAACGGGGCCTGGAACCTCGAGACGGCCGAGGAGCGGCTGTCGGCAATCGCGCGGTACGACATCGAGTACGTGGAGCAGCCGCTCCCCGGCGACAATGCCGCGGGCCTCGCCGAGCTCCGGAGGCGGACGCGGGTGCCGGTCGCCGCGGACGAGGCCGTCACGTCCGTTCGCGCGGCTCGCGCCCTGCTCGATGCCGGCGCGGCCGACGTGCTGGTCGTGAAGCCCGTCCGTGTGGGCGGGCCCGTGGCATCGGCGGAGATCGCCGAGATGGCAGCCGGGCACGGGGTGCCGGTCGTCGTCAGCACGCTGTTCGAGACCGGGGTCGGGATCGCGGCGGCGCTTGCCGTGGCGGCGGCGTTGCCGAGCGTGGACAGGTCCCGGCTCGGCGCACCACCGGACCATGGGCTGGCGACCGCCGGTCTGCTGGAGCACGATCTGCTGGTCGACGGGCTGGTTGTTGAGGAGGGTCGGATGCGCCTGCCCGACCCGATGTCGGGCGGGGGCCTGGGGATCCGGATCGACGAATGGGCGGTGCAGCGCTTCCTCGTCGAATCGGTGGGGGTCGGCGGTTGATGGCGACCTGGCTGGCGGACCGGCTGGTCCGGGCGCACGCGGCGGAGGCCGGGACGGAGCCCGCGGTCATCGACGGGACGGCTCTCTGGAGGTGGGCCGACCTCGATGCGCAGGCCGATGCTCTCGCAGCCGGGTCGGCCGGCGCGGGCGTCACCGCTGGCGCCGTGGTCGCGCTGCTCGCCGAGCCGTCGGGACCTGGCATCGCCGGGCTGCTCGCGATCCTCCGGGCGGGTGCGATCGCGGCACCCGTCCCCACGGGCCTGGCGACGCCGGAGCTGTCGGCGGCGCTCGGCGTGCTCTCACCAACCCTCGTCCTCCACGATGCCGGGCTCGGCACTGGCGTTGCCGCCGCCGGGTATGCCGGGCTCGCGATCGACGTCCCCCATGCCGTGGTGGCGGGGGCGCCGTCGACCAGGGTGCAGTCGCCGGGGGTTTCCGTCGACCCCGTCGACCCCCGGGACCCTGAGGGCCCCGTCGACCCCGAGGACCCCGCCGTCATCGTCCTGACCTCGGGCACGACCGGGCGCCCGAAGGGGGTCATCCTGTCGGCGCGCGCGATGGCGACCAGCGCGGAGTCGTGGCTCGGAGCCCTGCCGCCCGCCACCGGCTGGATCCTCGCGCTGGGGCTCGGCCATGTCGCGGGCCTGGGGGTCCTGTGGCGCTCGATTGCCCGGCGGGTCCCGCTGCGGATCGTCGGCCGCGGCGACCCGGACGCCATGCTGGCCGCGTTCGCCGCAGATCCGCCCGCGAGCCACATCTCTCTCGTCCCGGCACAGCTCGTTCGCCTCCTCGACGCCGCCGGCGACGCGCCGCCTCCGCCCACGCTGCGTGCCGTGCTGCTCGGCGGCGGGTCGATCCCGCCGTCGCTCGTGACCCGGGCCGCCCGCGCCGGCTGGCCCGTGTTCCCGACCTACGGCCTGTCCGAGACCGGCTCGGGTGCCACGGTCCTCCCCGCGCCGGAGGCGCTCGGCAATCCGGGGTCGGCCGGCTGCCCTCTTCCCGGCGTGCAGATCCGGATCGAGGAACCCGACGCGGACGGCGTGGGCGAGATCGTGGTCGAGTCGGCCGCGCGGTTCAGCGGCTACGCCGGCGACCCGGCCCCAAGCCTGGCGGACGCAACCGCGCCCGTCCACACCGGCGACCTCGGCCGTCTGGACGATGCGGGCCGCCTGTTCGTCGTCGACCGCCGGTTCGACCGCATCGTCCGCGGCGGCGAGAACATCGCGCCGGCCGAGGTGGAGGCCGTCCTGCTCGCGCATCCCGCGGTCGCGGACGCGGCCGTCGTGGGCTGCGCGGATCCGCTGTGGGGCCACGTCCCGGCGGCGGCGGTCGTCATCCGCCCGGGCGTCGCGGATCCGGACGACGAGGCGCTGGCCGCCCACGCCCGCGCGTCGCTCGCCGGCTTCAAGGTCCCGGTGACGTTCCTGCGCCTGGACGCCCTGCCGCGGACGGCGGGGGGCAAGCTCCGGCGCGAGGCCGTCCGAGCGATGCTGGCCGGCAAGGGGACCGGCGAGCTTGCCCGGCCGGATGGGGCCCGGATCGGCTGGCGGATCAGCGGCGAGGGCCCGCTGCCGCTCCTGCTCCTCCACGGCACGCTCTCGAATGCGGCGCAGCTGGACCGGCTGGCGATCGCGCTGGCGCGGGCAGGGGACATCACCGTCCATGCGCTCGACCGGCGCGGGAGCGGGACGGGCCGTCTCGCTCCGGGGGCTCCGGTCGCCGGCCTGGACATCGCGGTTCACGTCGCCGACCTCGTCGCCTACCTCGACGCGCGCGGGATCGGGCGGGCGGTCGTCGTCGGGGTCAGCTTCGGCGGCGTGCTGGGGATCGAGCTCGCCGCCCGGCATCCCGATCGGGTCGCAGCCGTCGTGGCCTGGGAGCCGCCATACGGGCCGCTCGGGGACGAGGAGACGCAGGCTGTGTTCGCGACGCTTGCTGCCGCGACCGCCGACGCGTACCGGACGGGCGGCCCGGCCGCAGCAGCCGAGACGTTCCTGCGTGCGGTCGCCGGCGATGCCGCGTGGGATCGCCTGCCGGCGCGGAGCCGGTCCTTCCTCGCGCGCGAGGGAGACGGGGCTGCCGTCGATGCGTCGCTCATCGGCGCTCGGCCGGCGGGTCTCCGCGAGATCGTTGCGCCCGTGACCATCCTGACCGGCGGCGCGAGCGAGCCGTTCTACACGCCCATCGCCGATGCTCTCGGCGCGTGGATCCCGGGCGCGAGCCGGGCGACCCTCGAGGGCCTGGCCCACCCGGCCCCGATCACCGAGCCCGGACGCGTGGCCGACGCCGTCCGGGCAGCGCTCGCCACGATCGGCGTCGTCCCGCCGCCCACCGACCCGGAGTCACCTGCATGACCACCGTCCCGCCGCCCGACCACACCCCGTCCGGTGCCTCCACCGGTGCCGGCAACGCTGCCGCGCCGCCCGAGGTCCAGGTCATGTTCGACCGGATCGCCCACCGGTACGACCTCATGAACCTGCTGATCTCCGCGTTCCAGGAGCCTCGCTGGCGCAGGCGCCTGGTTTCCCGTGCCGGTCTGCATCCCGGTGGTTCCGCCCTCGACGTGGCCTCGGGGACGGGCAAGGTGGCCGCGGACCTGCAGCAGCGGGTCCAGCCGGGGGGCAGCGTCCTGGGCGTGGACCTCTCGCCGGGCATGACGGCCGTGGCCCAGCGGCGATACGCGGACCGGCCGGGCCTCTCGTACGTCGTCGGGGACGCGCTCGCGCTGCCGACCGAGGACGGCGCCTTCGATGCCGCGACGATCGCATTCGGCATGCGCAACCTGCCCGACTACCGGCGCGGGTTCGAGGAGATGGCGCGCTCCGTCCGGCCGGGTGGCAAGGTGCTGTGCCTGGAGATCTCGCGCCCGCGCAGCCGGCTCGCCCGGTTCATGCGCTGGTGGTTCGACAGGATCGTCCCGGTGCTGGGGCGGCTCGCCGGGCAGGGCGCCGCGTACGGCTACCTGGTCCGCAGCGTCCAGGCCTACCCGTCGCCCGAGCGGATCGCGGAGATCATGGTCGGGGCCGGGCTCGTGGACGTGACCTGGCACGGCATGTCGGGCGGGATCGTGACCCTGCACGAAGGGACTGTTCCGGCGCGCTGAGGGCTCAGTATCCTCGGGTGCATGCGGTCTCCGCTCGCGCCGATCGTCGAGGCCATCGCACCGCGTCGGCTGGGCAGCAGCTTCCGCTGGCTGCTCGCCTCGTCGATCATCACCAACGCCGGCGACGGCCTGGCACTCGCGGCAGGGCCGCTGCTGGTCGCCGCCCAGACCCGCGATCCACTGCTGGTCTCGATGGCGCTGCTGAGCCAGACCCTGCCCGCGCTGCTGTTCGGCGCCGTGGCCGGGGGCGTCGCCGACCGCTACGACCGGCGGATGGTCGTGGCGGGTGTCAACCTGGCGCGCGCGATCGTGCTGGCCCTGCTGGCCGCCACGATCGTCAGCGGCAGCGTGAGCATCGCCGCGGTCCTCGGTGCCCTGTTCCTGCTCGGCACCGCGGAGACGTTCTCCGACGTGGGGGAGAGCAGCCTGCTCCCTCGACTGGTGCGACGCGAGGACCTGGGCATCGCCAACGCGCGGCTCCAGGGTTCCTACCTGCTGACCAACCAGCTGCTCACGCCCCCGATCGGGGCCTTCCTGTTCGCCGTGGGCATGGCGCTCCCGTTCGCGACCGACGCCGCCTGCTTCGCGCTCGGGGCGGTTCTCGTCCTGCGGATCGTCCTGGTGCCCGGCGAAGCGCCGGGACTGCCGCGGGGGCCGCGGAGCTTCCGGGCGGAGATGGCCGAGGGGCTTCGATGGCTGCTGGCGCACGCGCCGATGCGGACCCTGGCGCTCACCATCCTCGCGTTCAACGTCACCTTCGGCGCGGCGTGGTCGGTGCTGGTGCTGTACGCGGGCGACCGGCTCGGCATGGACGCGGTGGGGTTCGGCCTGCTGCTGACGGCGATGGCGGTGGGCGGCGTGGTGGGGACGGTCGCCTATGGCTCCCTGGAGCGCCGGTTCTCGCTGGCCGACATCATGCGGGTCGGCCTGCTGATCGAGACGTTCACGCACCTGGCGCTTGCGCTGACCACCTCGTCCCTCGTGGCGCTGGCAGTCATGGTGGTGTTCGGGGCGCATGCGTTCGTCTGGGGTACGACATCGACGGTCGTCCGCCAGCGTGCCGTGCCCGACGCGCTCCTCGGTCGCGTCACCGGCGTCTACACGGTGGCGGGCTTCGCGGGCCTGGTGGCCGGAACACCGCTGGGCGGGCTGCTCGCGCGGGAGCTCGGGATCACGGCGCCGTTCTGGTTCGGCTTCGCCGGGTCGGCGCTGCTGGTCACGATCCTGTGGCGGCAGTTCACCAAGATCGTCTCCGCATCCGAGACCGACCCGGCTCATGCATCGGACGCCGGGTCATGACCCGCCCCTGCGGCCTGGCCCGTCGCGCCGGCCCGCGCCGTCGCGCCGGCCGCGTGCCCTGCGGTACCATCGCCGGCCCATGTCCAACGCTCCCGGTCCCGCGCCGCTCATCGTCGCCCACGGCCTGACCAAGCGCTTCGGCACGTTCACGGCGGTCGACGCCATCGACTTCGAGGTCGGCCCGGGCGAGAGCTTCGGCTTCCTTGGCCCCAACGGCGCCGGCAAGACCAGCACGATGCGGATGATCGCGTGCGTCTCGCCGGTGAGCGACGGCAGCCTCCGGATCCTGGACCTCGACCCCGCCGTCCATGGCGCCCGGATCCGTGCCCGCCTGGGCGTGGTCCCCCAGCAGGACACGCTGGACACGGAGCTCTCGGTCCGCGACAACCTCGTGATCTACGGGCGTTACTTCGGGCTGAGCCACGCGGAGGCTGGCCGGCGGGCCGGCGAGCTGCTCGATTTCGCGCAGCTGGGCGAGCGCGCGAACGACAAGGTGGATCCCCTGTCGGGCGGGATGAAGCGGCGACTGACGATCGCCCGCGCCCTGATCAATGAGCCGTCGATCCTGCTGCTCGACGAGCCGACCACCGGCCTCGACCCGCAGGCGCGGCACCTGCTCTGGGAGCGCCTCTACCGGCTCAAGCAGCGCGGCGTGACGCTCGTCCTGACGACCCACTACATGGATGAGGCCGAGCAGCTGTGCGACCGGCTCGTCGTCATGGACAAGGCGCGGATCGCCGCCGAGGGCAGCCCGCGCGAGCTGATCGAGCAGTACGCGTCGCGCGAGGTGACCGAGATGCGGTTCCCGGTCGGCGTGCAGGAGGGGCTCGCCGGACAGCTGGACGGCCTCGGCGAGCGCGTCGAGCTTCTCCCCGACCGTGTCCTGGTCTACTCCGACGACGGGGAGGCGGCCGCCGTCGCGGCGCATGGTCGAGGGCTCCGGCCGGAGACGGTCCTCGTCCGGCGGAGCTCGCTGGAGGATGTCTTCCTGCGCCTCACCGGACGGAGCCTGGTCGACTGATGGCCGTCGCGCAGACGCCGATCCCGCCGCTCACGCCGCATGGGGCCGGCTCGCTGCCGCGGCCGAACGCCCTCCGGTCCGCGCTGGCCGCGTACGAGCACCAGCTCCTGCTCTACCGGCGCACCTGGCGGGCATCGATCTTCAGCAGCTTCGCCCAGCCGGTCCTGTTCCTGGTCGCGATGGGCGTCGGGCTCGGCTCGTACGTCGACCGATCGGGAACGGCCGCTCTCGGCGGCGTGACCTACCTCCAGTTCCTGGCGCCCGCCCTGCTCGCCTCGACGGTCATGCAGGGCTCTGCGTTCGAGGCCACCTTCCCCGTCCTGGGCGGGTTCCAGTGGAACCGGCGCTATCACGCGATGTACGCGACCCCACTGACGCCGTTCTCGATCGCCTTCGGCCAGATCGCGTGGATCGCATCACGGGCGACGCTCGTCGGCAGCATCTTCGCGGTGGTCATCGTCCTGTTCGGCGCCGCCCGATCGTGGCAGATCGTGCTCGCGATCCCGGTCGGAACGCTGACCGCCCTCGCGTTCGCCGGTCCGATTGCCGCGTTCATGTCCACCCAGCGGGATCCCACCGCGTTCAACTCGATCTGGCGCTTCGGGATCACGCCCCTGTTCCTGTTCTCGGGCACCTTCTTCCCGATCGAGCAGCTGCCGGAGCAGATCCGCCCGCTCGCGTGGCTGCTGCCCCTGTGGCACGGGGTGGACCTTGCCCGGGCGCTGTCGCTGGGCACGGTGGGCGACGACCCGGTGCGGCAGCTCGCCCACCTGGCGATCCTGTCGCCGCGGCCGTGATCGGGGTGGCGGCCATGTTCGTCATGTTCCGCCGGCAGCTCGAGCGGTGACCCAGGTGGCGGCCGCCCTGCGCGTTCTCCCGGTCGGCCTCGGCAGCCGGCGTGCGCTGCTGCTCATCGAGCGCAACGTCCTCGTCTACCGGCGCGGCTGGATCGTGATCTTCTCCGGCTTCTTCGAGCCCCTGTTCTACCTGCTCTCGATCGGGCTCGGCATCGGCGGGATGGTGGGCGACGTGCCGGGTCCCGGTGGAGCCCCGATCCCGTACGCGCTGTTCGTGGCACCGGCCCTCCTGGCCTCGGCCTCGATGAACGGTGCGATCGCGGAGTCCACGTTCAACGTGTTCTTCAAGCTCAACTTCCAGAAGACGTACGACGCGGTGCTCGCGACGCCGCTGGGACCGGGCGACGTTGCGCTGGGCGAGATCGGCTGGGCGGTGATCCGGGCCACCCTGTACGCGCTGGGGTTCGTCGTCGTGATCCTTGCCCTCGGCCTGGTCCGATCGCCCTGGGCTCTGCTCGCGGTACCGGCGGCGACCCTGCTCGCGTTCGCCTTCGCCGCGGTGGGCATGGCGGCCACGACCTTCATGCGCAGCTGGCAGGACTTCGACCTGATCCAGCTGGTGGTCCTGCCGCTGTTCCTGTTCAGCGGCACCTTCTACCCGATCACCGCGTACCCGGACGCGCTGCGCGTCGCCGTTCAGCTCACCCCGCTGTGGCAGGGGGTGGACATGATCCGGGCGCTGGTCACCGGTGCCGTCGACCTCGGCATCCTGTGGCACGTGGCCTACCTGTCCACCATGGGTCTTGCCGGGCTGGTCGTCGTCGCCCGGCGGCTGGACCGACTGCTGCTCAAGTAGGGCGGGCGAGCCCGCTTGCGCGCGTCGGCGTCTGTGGCTACCATGTATTCAATCATTTGGTTGAATAAAGGCCACGGTGATGCCCCAGACGGATCCCGCCACCACCTTCGCGGCCCTGGGCGACCCCGTCAGGCGGGCGATCGTCGAGCGGCTCGCGGGCGGTGACGCGACGGTCAACGAGCTCGCCGCGGGGTTCCCGATCTCGCTGCAGGCGGTGTCGAAGCACATCAAGGTGCTCGAGACCGCCGGGGTCGTGACCCGCAGCCGGGTCGCCCAGACCCGGCCCGTCCACCTCGAGCCGGAATCCCTCGCCCGCACCGCCGACTGGCTGGAGCGGCACCGCCGACGGCTCGAATCACGGTACCAACGGCTCGACGCCGTCCTCGAGGAGATGCAGGACCAGCCATGACGAACCGACGCACGGTCACCGCCACCGCGGGTGGGCAGAGCCTCGCCTTCAGCCGGGAGTTCGACGCGCCGGCGGCGCTCGTGTTCCGCGCCCACACCGAAGCGGACATCGTCGCCCGGTGGACGGGACCGCGTGGGACGACCGTACGGATGCGCGCGTTCGATGCCCGGACCGGC
The DNA here is from genome assembly GCA_963849495.1 of uncultured Chloroflexia bacterium. Taxonomy (GTDB): domain Bacteria; phylum Chloroflexota; class Limnocylindria; order Limnocylindrales; family CSP1-4; genus CAIXZV01. The sequence continues at coordinate 91,310 of CAWKHN010000025.1, forward strand.
GGTCGCTGGAGCTACGTCGTCGAGGCGGCCGCCGGCGGCTCGTGGGCGTTCTTCGGGTCGTTCCACGAGGTCACGGCACCGAGCCGCATCGCCCAGACCTGGGAGTACGAGGGAGACCCGGGTCACCCGACGTTCGAGGTGCTGACGTTCACCGACCTCGACGGCGGGCGGAGCCGGCTCGACGGCCTGTCGCTGTTCCTGTCCAAGGACGACCGCGACGCGATGCTCGCCGACATGGATGGCGGGATGGACGAGAACTTCAAGCGCCTCGACGAGCTGCTCGCGGCCGGCGGGGTGGCCTGACCCGCTGGGACCCGACCGCCGCGGCACCCGGCCATCGCCGCGACGCGTCACCCACGCTCCGACGCGCCGCCCACGCCCCGACCGCTACGATCGGGCGATGCCGATCCACGACCCGGCCGCAGCCGCTCCGGCGGCGCGGGACCTTCCGATGCTCGATGCCGCGATCATCGACTGCGTCGCGTGCTCCCGTCTCGTGGCGTGGCGCGAGGAGCAGGCGCAGGTCAAGGTGGCGCGTTTTCGCCACGAGGACTACTGGGCTCGTCCGGTGCCGGGCTATGGCGACCCGGAGGCCCGGATCCTGCTCGTCGGCCTCGCCCCGGCCGCGCACGGCGCCAACCGGACGGGTCGCGTGTTCACCGGCGACGCGTCCGGCGACTTCCTGTGGCGGGCGATGCATGCCGTCGGCCTGGCGGACCGGCCGGTCAGTCGACGCGCCGGCGACGGGCTGACCCTTCACGGGGCGAGGGTCACGGCCGCGGTGCGGTGCGCGCCCCCGGCGAACCGGCCCACCCCGGCGGAGCAGCTCACCTGCCGCTCGTACCTCGTGCGGGAGATGGAGCTGATGACCGAGCTGCGGGTCATCGTGCCGCTGGGCGCGATCGGGTGGGACGCCACGCTCCGTGCGATGTCCGCTCTCGGCCACGCGATCCGATCCCCGAAGCCCCGGTTCGGACACGCGGCACAGGCCACCATCGGCCCGTACACGCTGGTCGGCTCCTACCACCCGAGCCAGCAGAACACGTTCACCCGCAAGCTGACCCCGCCGATGCTGGAGGCCGTCCTCGCCCGGGCGACGGCGCTGGCAGCGCTCGACGGGCATCCTGCTCCCTCCGCGCCCTCCATCAACGAGACACTGCCGTGACCGACGAGAGGCCACCCCGCGAGATCGCCGCCGTGGTATTCGATGTTGGCGAGACGCTGATCGACGAGACCGCACTGTGGCTGCACGCCGCGGAGCGGACGGGGGTCCCGCCGTTCACCCTGATGGGTGTCCTCGGCGGCCTCGCGGCGCGCGGCGAGCCGCACACACGCGTCTGGGAGATCCTCGGGGTCGGGCGCCCGTCGTCGAGATGGGCACCCGCGGCGTTCTATCCGGACGCACTTCCGTGCCTCGCACGACTGCGTGGTCGCGGGTTCACGATCGGTGCGGTCGGCAACACGCCTGTCGAGGCGGAGGAGATGCTGCGGCCATACGTCGACATCGTCGGCTCGTCCGCGCGGTGGGGAGTCGACAAACCGTCGCCCGAGTTCTTCGCACGAGTGGCCCGAGAGGCAGGGGTGCCGCCCGAACGCATCGCCTACGTGGGTGATCGGGTCGACAACGACATCGTGCCGGCGATTGCCGCGGGCATGCTCGCGATCCACATCCGGCGCGGGCCCTGGGGCCACCTCCACGAGCCGCCGCCCGAGGCCCTCGCCATCCGATCGCTCGACGAGGTGCCGGACCTGGTGTCGGCCGGCCGTCCGAGGTGAACCGGTGACGGACGCGCTCCGGCTCGCTCCTGCCCCGCTCACGACCTCCGTCGCGACCTACCGATAGACTCTCGTTGCCCATGACCACTGAACGTGACTTCTACGAGGTCCTCGGCGTCGAGCGCGGTGCCGGCGACGCCGAGATCAAGCGCGCCTACCGCCGCCTCGCCCAGCAATGGCACCCGGACGTCAACCAGGAGGCGGAGGCGCAGGACCGCTTCAAGGAGGTCAACGAGGCATACCAGATCCTGTCCGATCCCCAGCGGCGCCAGGCCTACGACATGTTCGGGCGAGCGGGCGTGAACGGGGCCGGCGGAGCCGGGTTCGGCGGCGCGGGGTTTGGCGGCTTCTCGGACATCTTCGACGCGTTCTTCGGCGGCTCGATGGCCGGGGCGGCCCGCCGGGCCCGCCCGCAGACCGGCTCCGACCTCCGCTACGACCTCCGCATCTCGTTCCAGGAGGCGGTCCTGGGCACCGAGAAGGAGCTGGAGTTCCCCGTCCTCGGGCGCTGCGACACGTGCAGCGGTACCGGCGCGAAGGCCGGCACGTCGCCGGTCGAATGCCCCCAGTGCAAGGGCCGCGGTGAGGTTCGGTCGGTGCGCCAGACGATGCTCGGCCAGATGGTCAACGTCGCGGCCTGTCCACGGTGCCGGGGCGAGGGAAAGATCATCGAGTCGCCGTGCGAGACCTGCCGGGGCGAGGGCCGGACGGAGCGGCGCCGCTCCCTGCGGGTGACGATCCCGGCGGGCATTGACGAGGGCCACCAGATCCGGCTCACCAATGAGGGCGAGCTCGGGCCGCGCGGCGGTGCGCCGGGCAGCCTGTACGTGGCCATCCACGTCGCGGAGCACCCATCGCTCACCCGCGAGGGCACCGAGCTGTTCCACGAGGTCGACCTCTCCATCGCCCAGGCAGCCCTGGGCACGAAGGTCGAGGTGCCAACCGTTGAGGGCGAGCCGGCCGAGGTCGAGATCAAGGCGGGCACCCAGCCCGGGACGGAGATCCGCCTGCGCGGCCGCGGCGTTCCGCACCTGCGGCGCCAGTCGGTCCGTGGCGACCTCCACGTGATCGTCAACGTCTCCGTTCCCACCAAGCTGAGCAAGCGCCAGCGGGAGCTGCTCGAGGCGTACGCGAAGGAGTCGGGCGAGGCGGTGTCCGGGCCCGGCGGTCTGCGCGAGAAGCTGGGCCTCGGGTGAACAGCGGGGACCCGCGTCCCGCCGCCCGAGACGGCACCCCGCGGGCCGGCCTCGATCGACGTCCCGCCGCCGGAGACGCAGACCCGCTGGCGGGCCTCGACCTGGCCGCCGTCGCCGCGACGCCCGGGGCCTGGCTGGAGCTCGCGGTCTCCGCCGATCACGAGGCCGTCGAGGCCGTATCGGAGATCCTGTCGCGCGCCGCTCCGGGCGGGACCAGCGTGGAACCGGCGTTCGAGCTGGTGGAGGAGGGTCTCGCGGCGCGCGTCGACCTCACCAGGCCCGCGCGGGTGCGGGCCCACCTGCCGGTCCTCGAGCCCGCCGCCGTGCGGGCGGCCGTCGAGCAGGCGGATCGCGAGCTCGGTCATCTCCAGGCGTTCGGGCTGCGGCCGATCGGCGACCTGGCGGTCACCGTGATCCGCGAGGCTGACTGGGCGAACGCGTGGAAGGTCCACTTCCCGGTGCTCCGCGTCGGGCGGCGGATCGTGATCCGGCCCACCTGGCGGCGGCACCGGCGGCAGCCGGACGATGTCGTGCTCGCGCTCGATCCCGGGATGGCCTTCGGGACGGGGCTGCACCCCACGACACGGCTGTGTCTCGCCTCGCTCGAATCGCTGGCCGACCGGGGCGTGCTGGCGGGCAACGCGCCCCCGGCTCCGGACGACGGCGGTCCGGTGCGTGTCCTCGATGTCGGCTGCGGCTCGGGGATCCTCTCGATCGCCGCGGCCCTGCTCGGCGCAGGGTCCGTGCTCGCCGTCGACGTGGACCCGATCGCCGTCGACGCGACCACCGCCAACGCCCGCCGCAACCGGCTGTCGCGCGTGATCCGTGCCCGCGCGGGCAGCGCGCCGAGCGGCGAGGGGCCGTTCGACGTCGTGCTCGCCAACCTCATCGCGTCGCTGCTGATCTCGCTGGCGGATGGCCTGGTGGAGGACCTGCGTCCGGGCGGCACGCTGCTCGCCTCGGGGATCTTCGAGAACCGGGAAGCCGATGTCGTGGCCGCATTCCGCGCCCGCGGCCTGCGGGTGGTCGACCGCCGGGCCGAGGGTGACTGGGTGGCGCTGGAGCTCCAGCGCGGGCCGTCCCGTGGTTCCGGGCGGGTTCCCGACGCCCAGCGGGCCAGGGCCGTGGCGGCCGGGCGATGACGAGCCTGCCGGCCGGGCGACCCGAGGACCCGCGGGCCGCGACCGTGCGCTCCGGGCCCGCGTCCCACGCGGTCGAGCGCCCCGGATCGGCCGCCATCGTCAACCTCGGCTGCAAGGTCAACCAGTCCGAGATGGAGGCCGCGGCGCGTCTCCTGCGCGCGGCCGGCGTCCCGCTGGTGGACGCGACCCGGGCGCCCAACGCCGGCCGGGCGGCCGACCTCGTCCTGGTCAACACCTGCACCGTGACCTCGACCGCGGACGAGAAGTCGCGATCGGCGGTCCGGCGGGCGCGGCGCGCCAACCCGGATGCGCAGATCGTCGTCACCGGGTGTTCCGTGCAGGTCGGGCCCGAGGCCATCGCGGCCGCGGATGCGGACGCGCGCCTGGTCCGCAACGAGGACAAGGCCGCGTTCCTGGCGGAGCTCGAGAGACTTCTCGGATCCGGCATGCACGATCCCCGGGACGAGCCACCCCACGGCCCGGTCGATGCCGCGCTGCCGACGCTGTCGGGCGTCGAGGCCGTCACCGCCCACGCGATCGACGGTATCGCGGACGACCGGGCGTCGGTCGAGCGGACCCGGGCCTTCGTGAAGGTCCAGGACGGCTGCTCGTTCTACTGCACGTACTGCATCATCCCGCGGGCACGCGGTGCCGAGCGATCGCTGCCGCCGGATGTCGTGCTGGCGGACGTGCGTCGCGCGCTGGCCGCGGGGCATCGCGAGATCGTGCTCACCGGGATCAACATCGGGACGTACGACGGCGGCTGGTCGGAGCGCGGGTCCAGGGGTTCGCACGTGCGCAGCGCGCTGACGCTGGCGGGCCTCGTGCGCCTGATCCTGGCCGAGACCCCGGTGGAGCGGATCCGCCTGAGCTCCATCGAGCCCCAGCACCTGGACGATGAGCTGCTCGAGACCTGGGTCGCCGGTGCGCCACGGACGCTGCCGCACCTCCACCTCCCGCTCCAGAGCGGCAACGACGGCGTGCTGCGACGGATGGGCCGCCGGTACCTGAGCGCGGACTACGCCCGGGTGGTCGAGCGTGCACGCGCGGCGATCCCGGGCGCGGCGATCCACGCGGACGTGATCGCCGGCTTTCCCACGGAGGACGACGAGGCGTTCGCCCGATCGATCGACTTCATCCGGACCCTCGATCTCGCCGGGCTGCACGTGTTCCGCTACTCGGCCCGTCCCGGGACGCCGGCCACCCGGATGGCCGGGCAGGTGGACGAGCGGACGAAGAAGGCGCGGGCGGGCGAGCTGCTCGTTCTGGCCGCGGACGCGCGCGCCGCGTTCGCGCGCCGCGGTCTCGGGACGGTGTCGAGGATGCTCGTCGAGTCGCGCCTGGACGACGGGCGATGGATCGGCCACGCGGACGACCACGTGCTGGTCGCGGTGTCACCGCGTGCAGGCGATCCGGCCGACCTCGAGAATGCGATGCTGACGGTGCACCGGGCCGCCATCGACGGCGGGGCCACCGAGCGCGTCGTCGGCGAGATCGTGGACGTCGACCCGGCGCCGCGCCCGCTCCGTGTCCCGCTGCTGGTCCGGACATCGCGGGCAACCACGGCAACCACCACGACGACCGCAACGACCGCGTACGGAGGCGTGCATGCCCGCTGACTGCCTGTTCTGCCGGATCACCGGCGGTGAGATCCCTGCCACGAAGCTCCACGAGGACGACCTCGTGGTCGCGATCCGCGACATCAACCCGCAGGCCCCGACCCACGTGCTGCTGATGCCGGTCGCGCACATCGCGTCGGCCGCCGACCTCACCGAGGCGAGCGCTCCTCTCCTCGGCCGGCTGTTCGCGGTCGCCGCGGACATCGCCCGCCGGGAGGGTCTCGACGACGGCTGGCGGCTGGTGAGCAACGTCGGGCCCGATGGCGGTCAGACGGTGGATCACCTCCACATCCACCTCATCGGCGGTCGCCGGATGACCTGGCCGCCGGGATGACGTCCGCCAACGGCACCGCGGCCGGCGCCCCGGACGACGGCGACGATCGTGGCCGCGGCGGCCCTCCGGTCTGGTTCGCTGCGCTCGGGATCGGGGGCCTCGTGCTGGCCGTGCTGGTGATCGCGGCCCAGGTCCTAGGCATCGGCACGGGCAGCGCGCCCGCGCCGGCCAGCATCCCGCCGGCCGGTGCGGCAGCCCAGCGCACGCACGATCTCGTGGCGACAGCGCTGACGGATGCTGCGTTCCAGGTCACCGACCCGCAGACGCCATACCGCCCTGGCGAGAGCCCGGCCCTGGTCGACGTCCCAAGGCTGCTTCTCCAGGTCGTCCTGCCGTCGAACCCGACGGGCGACGACATCGTGATCTACGAATTGCCGTCCAACGACGAGGCCGACCGGGTCGGCCGCGACTTCGCCGCCTACCTGGCCTCGGGCACGGGGGCGGTCCAGTACCCGCGCGACGCCCGGTTCGTGCTGCGCCGCATCGGCCAGACGCTGGTGTTCTTTGCCTGGTCACCGTCCGTCTCGCCGGATCCGGAGGTGGCCCGCATCGCGTCCGTCCTCGACGGGCTCGGCAGCCCCCTGACGGGGTCCTAGGAGGATCGACATGGGTGTCCGATTTCACGCCGTCCTGTCGCTCGAGAACAAGACAGCGACGGGGATCCACGTCCCGGTCGAGGTCGTCGAGGCGCTCGGCTCGGGCAGGCGACCGGCCGTCGTCGCGACGGTCAACGGGTACACCTACCGGTCCACGGTGATGGGCTACGACCCCGCCGATCCGCTGCTGCCGTTCTCCTCGGAGCACCGTGCCGCGGCCGGTCTGAGGGCCGGCGACGAGGTCGATGTCGAGCTTGCCCTCGACACGGCGCCACGCGAGGTGACCGTCCCAGAGGACCTGGCCGCCGCCCTCGCCGCGGACCCGGTCGCGAAGGCGTTCTTCGAAACCCTGTCCTACAGCAACAAGCGCGTCCACACCCTTTCGGTCGAGGGTGCGAAGACCCCCGAGACGCGCCGCCGCCGCATCGAGAAGTCCGTCGCGACGCTGCACGAGGGTCGCGTTCGCTGATCGGGCACGGTCGCCGGCCCGGAACCCGGGCCTGGAACCGATCCGGAGCCCGGGTCAGCGCGCCCGCGCCGTGTCCCGGATCGGCAGGTCCGCATCCACCGCGGCCCAGGCCCGCACCTGGTCGCGCCTGACCTTGAACGTGTGCGTGCGCGGGAAGTCCGCGTCCGGCCACAGCCGCCAGCCGGCGATCCGCTGATTTGGCCCCAGCGTCGCATTGGCCGCCTTGACGGCGGCATCAATCTCCCGATGGGTCGCCTCGAGCCCGTCCGCGGCCACGACCGGCGCCGCCCCGGGGTCGCCCGCACCGGCCCGGCCCTGCGGCGGCAGCACGACGGCCTCGATCCGGCCCGGCTTCGTCTCGATCGCCACCGAATCCCGGACGCCGGCAACGCGCAGCGCGTTCTCGATGTCCTCCGGGTACACGTTGAAGCCGTTGGGCAGGACGATGATGTCCCGGGTCCGGCCGTGGAGGTGGAGACGGCCCTCCTGGTCCAGCTCGCCGAGGTCGCCGGTCCGGTACCAGCCGTCCCCGGTGAACGCCTCGGCCGTCGCCTCCGGGTTCTCCCAGTAACCTGCGAACAGCGTGGGTCCGCGGAACTGGATCTCGCCGCCCTCCGCGATCCGCATCTCCACCGGCTTGGGCGGCCAGCCCACGCAGCCCGTCGGATGGTCGTTCATCGTCGTGCAGCAGCCGGCCGCCGTCTCCGTCGAGCCATAGCCCTGGAGCACGATCACCCCCATGTCCTCCCAGGCCTGCTGGAGCGCCGGCGGCAGGAACGCGCCGGCGATGGCGAACAGCCGCAGGCCACCGCCGAGCTGCCGGTGGACGCTGCGGAAGATCAACCGGCGGGCCCACATCGGCAGCGGCCGGGCGATCCGCCGCAGCCGCGCGAACGTTGCCGCCCGGCCCTGCTTCTCCACCTCGCGCTCGACCGCCCGCCAGAACAGGTCGAGCAGCTGCGGGACCAGCAGCATCGTGGTCACCCGGTGGTCGTGCAGGGCATCGAAGATGACCCTCGGGTTGATGCTGCGGACGTACAGGATGTCCGCCCCGACATCGAGCGCGTAGTACAGCGACACAGCCTGCTCGAGCGAGTGCGACAGCGGAAGCAGCGACACCAGCCGGTGCTCCATGGGGTTGATGATCCCGTGGAACGACTGCACCCCGGCCAGGACGTTGCCGTGGGCCAGCGTCACGCCCTTCGGATTGCCCGTGGTGCCGGAGGTGAACACCAGCTCGAACACATCGCTCGCCGCCGGGCGCCGCCAGGTGCCGAGCTGTGCCTCCCAGTCGACCGGGAACGTCTCGTCAGGGTCCTGCGACAGGTCGTCGACGATCGAGGTCGGAAACCGCTCCAGCCCGACCTCGCGCGGGTCCGGGGCATCGCGCCCGCTGCCCAGCAGCAACCGGACGGCACCCGACTTGTCCACGATCCGGGAGATCGTGGCGGCGGCCATCCGCGAGTCGAGCGGGACGAAGATCAGCCCCGCGTACATCGCACCGAAGTACGCGGCCGGAAGCGCCGGCGTCGACGGTGACCAGGTGATCACGCGGTCGCCCGGCTGCAGGCCCAGCGTACGGAGCCGCCATGCGGCGATCCGGCTGCGACGGAGCAGCTCGCGGTACGTCCAGTGGAACGTGGTGCCGTCGTCGCGCCGCAGGCCGAGAGCATTGCGGTCGGCATACCGGCGGGCGCAGTCCTCGAGGAGGTCGACCAGGGTTTCCATTCGTCGGGCGATCCTACCGGGCCATCCCACGCACGGGAAGGGCCGGCGCGCCATCAGCGAGGCTCACCGCGGCGACCCGGCGCCTCACACCGCCGCGCGGCTCACGTGCCTCGTCTCGGGCAGCAGCGCGATGAACGGCAGCGCCAGCAGCGCTGCCCCGGCGGCGAGCATCAGCGCGCCCTGGAGGCCGATCGCCTGTCCGATCGCCCCCACGGCAACCGTGCCGATCGCGCTGGCCATGGTCAGGGCAAAGATGTTGAGGCCCACGGCGGCTCCCCGGTTGTCGGGCAGCAGCTCCTGCATCAGCACCAGCTCCACCGGCCCGGCGCTCAGCAGCGCGATGCCGGCGAGGGCGAGAACCGCGAGCATCGCCGGACCGGGTGTCAGCGCGAGCGCGACGATCAGCAGCGGGGCGCCGACCCCGGCCGCGATCGCGAGCATCAGCCGGCGCCCGATCCGGTCGGACAGCGTGCCGCCGACGAACGCCCCGAGGACGCCGCCGACCTCGAATGCCGTGACCGCGGCCCCGGCGAGCACGATGCCGGCTCCCGAATCGGTCAGGTAGGTGGGGATGAACACGAGCAGGCCGACGTTCGCCATCGACAGCATCGCGCTCGCGCCGGAGAGGAGCAGGAAGCCGCGCTTCGCCGACCGCAGGGCCACCCGGATCGATCCGGTCGGGTGGCGCAGGCGGACGGTCGGACGGTTCACCAGGCGCAGGTAGAGGATCCCCGACGCAGCGATGCCCGGCACGATCGCGATCCAGCTCCAGCCGAGCCCGACGATGGACAGGACGGTCGCGATGAGCACCGGCCCGATCGCCCGGCCCGACTCACCGCCGGCCATGAAGATCGAGGTCCCTCGGCCCCACTCCTTCCCGGACGACCGGGTCACGAGCGCCGCGGCGGCCGGATGGAACACCGACGAGCTGACGCCCGCCAAGGCGAGCAGCACGGCAGCCACGCCGACCACCGGCGCCAGGCCGAGGAGGCCGATCGCGAGCGCGGTCGTGGCCGGGGCGAGGATGATCCAGTACCGGGTGTCGGTCCGGTCCGCCATGTGTCCGAGGACCGGCTGCACCGCGGTCGCCACGCGGAATGTCGCCGCCAGCAGCCCGGCGACGGCGAGGCTGATCCCCAGCTTCGGGATCAGCAGCGGCAGCAGCACGCCGACGAACGCCGGGTACGTGTCGTGGACGAGGTGGGCGGCCGCGACCGACAGGATGGTCGGGGTGTCGAACGGCGCGGCGACGGGCCGTTCTGCGTCGGTGGCGGGGGAGTCGGTCTCAATCATGGAACGGCCATTGTCGCCCGAACAACCTCGTCCGCGAGGGGCGCGGCGACTCGAGGCCTCGGGCTGTCACCCGCCGACCAGCGCCGGTCGCCCGACCGAACGCCCGCCTGACGTCGCGCGCCGACGCCGGCACCCGTGCCGGCACAACGCGACGAGCCGCAACGGAGGCCACCGGACAGGGCGCCCGGACGGCGGCTCAGCTCCGGCCCGGCGTCGCCGCTGCCGGCGAGGGCGTGATGCGAAGCTCGCCGCAGATCGGCGTGTCGCTGAACCGGCCCGTGGCGCAGAAGCCCTCGGCCGTCAGCTTGATCCCGGGATCACCGAGCGCGCCCGCCGAAGCGGCCTTCGCGGCGTACCAGAAATCGTCGAGCGAACCACACGCCCGCATCGGGCCCTCGGCTGCAGCCTCGTCCGACGGCTTCGCCAGCGAGCGGACCCAGGCGTCGACGCATGCCGTCGACGGCGTGAACGGGGATGCCGATGGGGCGGGCGCAGCGCAACACGTGCAGCCGGCGACGAGGAGCGAAGCCGCCAGCACAGCGAGCCGGGGCGCGGTGCCCAGCATCGCGTCCCTCTTACCTGGCGCCCGACGGGACGCGCAGCTCCACCTGACCGCAGGATGAGCAGGCGCGAACCTCGAGCCTGAGCATGCCCTCGCCGAGCTCCGCCAGCTCACCGAACACCAGCTTCCATCCGCCGCTCGTGCCGCCGACGCGGAACTGCTCGACGCCCATCAATCCCAACCTGGCTCCGCAGCGGAGACATGCGTCGGGGCTGCGTCCACTCGCAGGCTCTGGTCCACCCATCTCGCCCTCCCTGGCCGGTTACCCGCGTGCTCCGAACGGCGGGGCCAGCGGGGTGTCTCCTCGTCCGGAACTGCGCCGGACCCGGCCGGGTCGAGGGTCTTCATGCCAGGAAGACCGTGCGCTGGGTCATTGTGCGCCGACCTGCCGATATCACCCGCCGGCTGACCCGTCGTCAGCTGGGACGGACCCGCGAGCGGGCAGCAAGGCGAGCAGGGTACCCACCGCGAGGATGACGACACCGATCCCGATCCACACCACGCTGAAGCTCGGCAGGACACACGTCGGATCGTTGGCGCACGCCCACATGACCTGGCCCATGAGCAGGACCCAGACAGCGCCGAAGCCCACGAATGTGGCGGCGAGCGCCGGCAGGCTGCGATGCCGCGCGAGGAGCCACGCCCACACCGCGAGCCCGGGGATCAGCGTGAACGGTGCCTTCAGGTAGGCGAGCGCAAGGAACCCGCCCAGGACCAGCCCTGCCAGCACGTCCGACCGTGATCTCATGTCTCCCATCGCCCCGCACCGTCCGGTGGCCCCAACAATACGCCCGCCCCGGAGCGGGCCGTGCATGCGTCGCGCTTCGCTGCGCCCTATCCCGAA
>CAWKHN010000026.1:0-54622 GCA_963849495.1 uncultured Chloroflexia bacterium
CGCACGACGATCCCGCTCCGCCCGCGGATACGCGGCCGCGGGCGGAGATCGAGCTGGAGGTCTTCCGGGCCGGTCTGGCCGCCGGCCTGGGTGAGGCGACCGGGCTCCCGCTCGACTCGCACCTGCACACCGTTCGGTCGCCGGACGCCGACGCCCAGCTCGACGCGTACGCGGCGCTCGCCGTGGAGCGCGGCATCGCCGAGCTTGCGATCACGGACCACGTCGACTTCGACCCGACGATGCCGGCGTACGGGTTTGCCTCGTTCGCGGACCGCGAACGGGATGTGCGAGAGGCGGGGGCGAGGTGGGCGGACCGCGGGCTCGCGATCAGGTTCGGGGTGGAGGTCACCTACGAGCGCAGCGACGAGGACGAGATCCGCGGCTGGCTCCGGCGTCACCCCCACGACTACGTCATCGGCAGCGTCCACATCAGCGCGCGATCGCCGTACAAGGCCGGCAACGTGGCGTCGTTCGTCGCCGGCCGCCCGCTGGCGGAGATCGTTGCGCCGTACTTCGACGAGATCATCGGAGCGGCTCGCTCCGGGCTGTTCGACACCATCGGCCATCTCGACTTCGTGAAGCGGTACCTGGTCCCGCACGTCATGCCGGCGGATCTCGCGGCGGCGCCGGAGCTCTACGAGCCCGTCCTGGCCGCGCTCATCGAGAGCGGGACGGCCCTGGAGGTGAATGCCTCGGGTCTGCGCCAGCTGCCGCGGGAGACATATCCCTCGGCCGCCATCGTGGCCCGCTACCGGGCGCTCGGGGGGCGGCATGTGACCATCGGGTCCGACGCCCACCGAACGGAGTGGTTCGCCTACGGGCTGCGTGAGGCGTATGGTCTGGCGAGGCGAGCAGGCTTCGAGGCGCTGACGTTCCGTCGCGGCGGTGACCGCGTCACCGTTTCGATGCCGTAGGACCTTTGCCTCAGGGCCGCGGCCCTAACACGGGGGTCAACTGATCGTTATGACGGGCGACGACGAGGCGCTCGAACGTCTCGTGGATGCGGCGAGATCCGGCGACCCGGAGGCCTTCGGGGCGCTGTTCGACCGCTACCACGCGCCGGTCTACCGCTATGTCATCGCCCGCGTCGGCCGCCCGAGCGACGCGGAGGACCTGGCGCAGCTCGTCTTCGTCAAGGCCCTGGAGGCACTGCCTCGATACGAGTCGCGCGGTGTCCCCTTCGGGGGCTGGCTCTTCCGGCTGGCCAGGAATGTCGTGATCGACCATGTCCGGACGCGCCGGGATCACGTGCCGCTCGACCTGATGGTCGAACGGCCACACACCGACGGGGGACCGGACGAGCTGGCGGTGCTCCGCCAGGAGATGGACAGCGTGGCGCTGGCGCTGCGCCGGCTGACGCCGGAGCAGCGAGAGGCGATCGAGCTGCGGTTCTTCGCCGGCCTGTCGGCGAAGGAGGCGGCCATCGCGATGGGACGGCAGGAAGGGACGGTCCGAGGCCTGCAGTTCCGGGCCATCGCCGCACTCCGCCGGGAGCTGCACATACAACCGGGGGCCGACGATCTGCCGGAAGCCTCGGGTACGTCCCGATGAACGAGGACTCGATGCACGAACGGGAACCCCGCGCGGGCGACGAGCTCGAGCGGCAGCTGGCGCGATACGCGCGCGTCAGGCTCGATCCGAGCCAGGCGCAGACGCGGCGTGCCCGCGCGGTCCTGCTCGAGGCGGCCTGGCGGCAGCGGATCGAGGGTACGGCGGCCACGACGTCGTCGCGCCGTGCCCGGCGCGGGCCCTTTGCGGCGTGGTCAGCGCGCCGGGTCGGCGCATCTTTGGCTGCCGCGGTGCTCGCAGGGCTGCTCGTGGGTTCCTCCGCGTTCGCGACGTCACGTGCCGGCGGCCCCCTCTACACGGCGCGCCTCACCCTCGAGACCCTGACCCTCCCCAGCGATCCCGCAGCGCGTCTGGACGCCGAGGTCACACAGGCACAGAGCCGGCTGGCCGAGATCGTCGATGCATCGGCCCGGGGTGACCAGGGTGCCCTCAGCGCCGCACTCGCCGCGTACGAGAGCTCCGTGGACGAGCTGGCCGGGACAACCGGCGCGCCGGCGGACCGCGCCCTCGAGGCGGTCCAGTTCCACCACACCGTGCTCCTTGGCTTGTCCGGCACGGTCCCGAGCCAGGCACTCAAGGGCATCCAGAACGCTCTGGAGCGCAGCGACCAGGCCATCACCAAGCTGGACGCGACCGTGGCCGGCGGCAGGACGAACGCGGGCACCCCGGGCGCGGGGAACGGCGGCACCCCGGGCGCGGGGAACGGCGGCAACCCGGGCGCGGGGAACGGCGGCAACCCGGGCGCGGGGAACGGCGGCAACGGCGGCAACCCGGGCGCGGGGAACGGCGGCAACGGCGGCAACCCGGGCGCGGGGAACGGTGGCAACCCGGGCGCGGGGAACGACAACTGGCCGGCGACATCGCCTGCTGTGTCTCACGGACCCGGTCCCGCGAAGACGCCGAAGCTAAAGCCCACCGAGCCGTCCGCGTCGCCATCCGCGTCGCCGGCGTCGGGCGGCAAGCCTGCCCAACCCTAGGCAACGGCCGCACGCCTCGGCCCCGGTCGGGCGCTTCGGCACCGGAGCCTCCGGGCCGACCCCTCCGCGCGTTACCCTCGTTGCGCACAGATCGGGGGCGTGACATGAGGCTGACCGTGCTGGGCGCCGGCCCGGCATATACCGACCGCGCGGGAGCTTCCGGCGCCTGCTATCTCGTGTCTGAGGGCGACACCCACCTCCTGCTCGACCTCGGCCAGGGGTCGTTCTCCCGGATCTTCCCCTACCTCCGGCCGACCGACCTCACCTGCGTGGTGGTCAGCCACCTGCACCCGGATCACTACATCGACCTCGTCCCCATGCGCCACTACCTGCGGTACGAGTTCGATCCGGTCCGCCGTCTGCGGGTCCTGGGTCCGTCAGGGCTGGCTGGACGGCTCGACGCGCTGCACGACCAGCCGGGCTTCACGGCCCAGGCGCTGGACACCGGGACGCTCGGCGAGCAGCCGCATCAGCTGGGCGCGCTGACGGTTCGCGCAGCACGCGTGGCTCACACCGACGAGAGCTACGCCATCCGCGTGGCCGCCGGCGACGGCCCGGGGCTTGTCTACAGCGGCGATTGCGGGCGACCGGACGACATCGCGCCGCTGGTGCAGCCGGGGGATACGCTGCTCGCGGAGGTGTCCTTCGGACCGGGCCCGGTACCGTCCGGCGTGCTCCACCTCGACGGGCCTGCGGTTGGGGGCCTTGCCGCCGCGACCGGGGCCGGATCGGTCCTGCTGACGCACCTGCAGATGGGGTATGACCCCGACGCCACGCTGGCGGCGACCCGCGCCTCGTTCGAGGGACCGGTCGCGTTCGTGTGGCCCGGAACGCGCGTGGACCTGTAGCCTCCCGACGGCATGGGGCCGGGGCGCGAAGGGGCCGGGGCGCGAAGGGGCCGGGGCGCGAAGGGGCCGGGGCGCGAAGGGGCCGGGGCGCGAAGGGATCCGCACCCCGGCCCGGGTCGCCTTCGGGGACAGCGACGCGTGCTGTGATGATCTGACGCCCGGTGGTACTCGTCCAGTACCTTTGGGCGCCCGGGCGTGCCCCTCACCCGACCGGACCGCACCGGCGTCACGAACCGCGGTGCGGCTCGGCACCGTGGGGCGCGAGCCTGGGGACGATCCGAGGACATGACGCCCGGTCCAGGCTCCCGGACATGACGAACGGGGCGCACCCAGGCTGGTGCGCCCCGTTCGGGTCTCGGGGACCCTAGATTGGGAGGGCGGGTCCGTCGGGCCGGCCGGTGAGCGGCCGGCCCTCAGGGCTCAGCGCCGGGATCAGCCCCGGCGGTTCCGCCGGCGGGCACGCTCGGGCGTCGGGATCAGGACCCCGGCGACGAGCATGAACCCGGTGATCGCGACCAGGAGGACGAGCAGGCCGTTGCCGGTCTGGCTCGCAGGTCCCTGGTCGAGTGTGGACGTGGGGGGAGGGGTGATCGAGGGCGGCGAGGTGATGTCCTCGACCTTGCCGACCGAGATGCTCGCGCTGTTGCTGGCGGGGGCCGTCTGGTCGGACGTGATCGTCGCGACGTTGGTCAGCGGCTGGTCAAGGTCTGCCGAGCCGACGGCGGCGGTGACCGCGTAGGCCACGGAACCGTCCTTGGTCACGGTGGCGGCGATCCAGGTCAGGGTCCGCGTCCCGGCGTCATAGCCGCCGAACGTGAACTCGTCGCTGTTGGTGGCCGTGCCGGCCGTGTACGTCAGCCCGTCGGGCAGGACGTCGGTGATGATCCCGTTGGTGACGGGGCCATTGCTGAGCGCGTAGGACAGGCTGTAGGCGATCGAGTCGCCTTCGAGCACCGGCGCGCTGCCGGAGGTGATCGTCTTGGTGATCAGGAGCTGGGCGCCAACAGCGACGTTCGCCTGGTCGGTTGCCTGAACCGTGGTCTCAGCGTCGTGGCCCGTCGCCGTTGCCACGTTGACCGTGGTGACGGTGATGGCCGACGTGCACTGGAAGGTCCAGGTCTCGCTCAGGTCAAGGAGCTGGTTGGTGTTCGCGTCGCCCCCGGTGAAGGTGACGTTGCTGCACTTGTCGTCGGTGAGCGTCACGTTGGACAGCGGGACGTTGCCCGTGTTGGTGACCTCGTAGGTGTACGTCACGTCCCCGCCGGGGTACGGCAGGGCGGTCGCGCTCGCCGTCTTGACGACGTTGATGGCGGGCAGATGGGCGAGCGTCACGTTGAGCGTGGCAGGGGCGTGGACGCAGATGACCTGGGCCCCGACGACCTGCTCGCAGGCGTTCGCGGTGTTGGTGCGCGGGGTGCCGACATCGGTCGTGTTGTTGGGTGTCGCGGTGCCGGTCACGGTGACGGTCACCGTGGCTCCGGCAGCGAGGCTGCCGAGATCGATGCCCGACCCGGTGAGGTGCGCTGCATCACAGGTCGCGCTGGTCGGCGAGCAGACGACGCCGGTGATCGAGTAGAAGGCCGGGAAGTCGTTGTCGGTGACCAGGACGTGGCCGGCCGTGCTGCCGGTCCCGTTGTTGGCGACCACGAGGGTGTAGGTCACCGCCGCCGAGGCACCGCCATGGATCGTGGACGGATCGACGGCCTTCGTGAATGACAAATCGGTGCCGGTCGTCACGGTGGTAAGGGTCGAGCATCCCGCGCCGGCCGCCTGAGTCGACGGACAGTTCTGGCTGTTGGTCTCGACGGCCGTGTTGGCAAGGTCGGCGCTGCCCGCGGTCCAGCCGGTCGCATCGAGAGTGACCGAGAAGCTGAGGGTCGCGGTGCCGCCGTTGGCGGCGATGCTGACCCCGCTCCAGGTCAGAGTCGGAGTGCTGAAGGCGGTGGAGCCCGAGCTCGCGCTGGCGTCATCGTTCCAGGTCGCGTGTGCGAGAACGGCCGACAGGTTGTCGGTAACGGTCTCACCGGTCGCATTGGCGCTGCCCGTGTTGGTGATCGTGAGCCGGTAGGTCAGGGTGTCGCCCGGGTTCGCCGCGCTGCCGCTGTCGTAGGCTCCGTCATTGACCTTGACCTCCTTGGTGAGGTTCAGGATCGCGGTCTGGCCGATGACCGTGGCGCTGGCGCTGACGGGGCTCGTCTCGTTGCTGTCGGCCGTAGCGGTGTTGGTCGTCGTGCCGACGACCGCGGCGCCGCTGTAGTCGCAGGTGAAGTCAGCACCCGCGGCGAGCGTGGTCGGGATGGTGCAGCCGCCCAGGTCGGGCGCGAGGCTGTCGGAGAGCGTCACGCCCGTGAGGGCAACGTTGCCGGTGTTGCTGACGTGGACCCGGTAGTAGACGGTCGTGCCGGCAGTCGTCGTCACGCTCGGCCCATAGCCGGAGCCGTTGGTCAGGCTGACGCCCTTGGTGACCTGGATGCCGGGAGCAGCATCGACGGTGACGGTCGCCGAGGCAGCGGCCGAGGGTGTCTCGTTGCTGTCGGCCGTAGCGGTGTTGGTCGTCGTGCCGACGACCGCGGCGCCGCTGTAGTCGCAGGTGAAGTCAGCACCCGCGGCGAGCGTGGTCGGGATGGTGCAGCCGCCCAGGTCGGGCGCGAGGCTGTCGGAGAGCGTCACGCCCGTGAGGGCAACGTTGCCGGTGTTGCTGACGTGGACCCGGTAGTAGACGGTCGTGCCGGCAGTCGTCGTCACGCTCGGCCCATAGCCGGAGCCGTTGGTCAGGCTGACGCCCTTGGTGACCTGGATGCCGGGAGCAGGGCAGGCAATCTCAGTGAAGATATTCTGGAACAACGTTCCCAGGTCGGCGTTGCTGGTAACGTGCCTGAAATTGTCCGGGGTCGGCTTCGCCAGCGAGGTCATCAACGCGATGTCCACGCCGCTGGTGCCGGTGCCGCCGGAACCGACGGCGATCGAGTAGACGACGTCGGCCGAAGCCCGGAAGTCGGTGATGTTCTGCGCCGTGGGCCGATCGTGCTGGAAGTTGTCCGGTGGCGGCGTCGAGTTGGGGTTCGGACTCCCGTCGGACAGGATGATGATCACGTGCGTCACCGGGAGGCCGTTGCGGGTCGACTCCTTGTGCGCGGTCATGTCGGCGGCCCCGACGGCCATCCCCTGGCGCAACGGCGTGTCGCCGCTCCCGGTCAGCAGGTTGATCGCGTTCTTGACAGTCGTGGCGTTCGAGGTGCCGAGCGCGAGATTGGTCGTTGCTGACCCGTTCCCGAAGGACGAGAGGCCGACGTGATGCAGACTGCCGACGCCACCGTTGGCTTGGAGGCTGTCGACCAGCCCGTCCGCGGCGAGCCGGGCGTAGTTCATCCGGGTCCCGGTGGTCGCCCCGTTGCCCATGCTGCCCGAGCGGTCGATGATCAGCTCAACGTCGAGCGGCCCTGTGCCACAGGCGACGGTGGCGTTGGTGGTCGAGGATGCCCCTGTGCTGGGCGCATCCAATCCGGCCGACACGGCTGCCGGGGCGACCAGCGAGGCGCCAAGCAGGCTGACAACCGCCAGCCAGCCGACGATCCGTAGCTTCCTGTATCTCATCGTGGTCCCGAGTCCCTTCATGTCCGGCAACTCGCCGGGTACAACTGCTGTCCGATGTTCCTGCCGGCCACTGCCTGTCGCGGTCCGGTTGATCGATGGATTGCCCGAATGAATGCTGGTGCCAGGACCCTCCCCGGTCCCGACCGTTTCAGTCGCCCTGCCCCGAGGGGGGGCGCGGGGCGCGCTCAGGCATGTACGCCCCGCCCGTGTCTCGGGGACCCTGTGTCAAGCCTCGTGACGCCGAACATCCGGGTGTCATGAGGTAGCCCGACGGTACTACGAAAGAGCGACCAACGGTACTGGGATAGACCCCACTTTTCATCCCCGAAGCGCACTTTGTCGTCAGCCCGACACCCCTCGCCTGTGTGGTTTCGGTGCCATTGAGCAACGCGTGGCGGGTGGGCTGGCTTGAAGGTGCGACGTTTCGGACCGCCAGCGGGCAGACCGGTACGATGTTCGATGTCCAGTCCCCGGCCGCCAGGAGGTCCCGTGCCCAGCCCGCTCGACAGACCCGCCCCCGCCGTGCCGATGCGCGCCCGCGTGCGCGAGGCCATCGAGCGCGCCTGGGCCGCGGCCGTCGACGATGGCCGCCTGCCGGCCGTCGATCCGGGGCCGGATGCCCCGTCGGTGGAGATCGAGCGGCCGGCCAACGCCGCCTTTGGTGATCTCGCCACCAACCTGGCCATGAAGCTCGCACGTCCCCTGCGGCGGCCGCCGCTGGAGATCGCGGAGACGATCGCGGCCGCCCTCACCGCGACCGGCGACACGGGCGACCTGATCGCGACCGCGGAGGCGGCGCGACCGGGGTTCATCAACGTGCGCGTGGCGGACGCGGCCTACGAGGCGCTGGTCGCCGGCATCCTCGCCAACCCCGGCGCGTGGGGCCGGATCCCCGCGGTCAATCCGCGCCGCGTGAACGTGGAGTTCGTGTCGGCGAACCCGACGGGGCCGCTGACCGTGGGCAACGCCCGCGGTGCCTTCGTCGGCGACCTCCTGTGCCGCGTCCTCGAGGCGGGCGGCCAGCAGGTGACGCGGGAGTACTACTTCAACGATTCCGGGGCCCAGGTCAGCCACCTCGGCGCCTCCGTGGTGGCAGTGCGCCGTGGCGAGCCCGTCCCGGAGGATGGCTACCGGGGCGCATACGTGGAGGACCTGGCGCGGCAGGTTCCGGACAACGTCTGGGCACGCGCCTCGGCGCCGGACGCGGACGCCGCGGACATCGTCGGCCGCTGGGCGGCGACCGAGGTCCGACGGGGCATCGAGCGCAGCCTGACCCACCTGGGCGTGCGGTTCGACGTCTGGACGAGCGAGGCGCGCCTGCACGACGAGGGCTGGGTCGGGCGCGCAGTCGAGCGGCTGCGCGCCAACGACGCGATGTACGAGCAGGACGGTGCGCTCTGGTTCCGGAGCACGGCCTGGGGCGACGACAAGGACCGGGTCGTGCTGCGCTCGGACGGACGGCCGACGTACTTCGCCGCCGACATCGGGTACGTGACCGAGAAGTTCGCCCGCGGCTTCGAGCACCTGATCTACATCTGGGGCGCCGACCACCACGGGACGGTGGCGCGGCTCCGGAACGCCGCCGAGGCGATGGGCTACCCGCGGGAGCATGTCCAGGTCCTGCTCTACTCGTGGGTCCGCTTCGTGCGCGACGGCGAGGAGGTCTCGATGTCCAAGCGGGCCGGCGAGTTCATCACGCTCGACGAGCTGCTGGCCGAGGTCGGCCGCGACGCGGCGCGCTGGTTCTTCGCCTCACGGGCGTACACCAGTGCCATCGACTTCGACATCGAGCTGGCCAAGAAGCAGTCGGCCGAGAACCCCGTCTACTACGTGCAGTACGCACACGCCCGGATCGCGTCGATCCTGCGCAAGGCCGCCGACGTCGGGCTGGCGCCGGCGGACAACGTCACCGGGCTGCTGGGCGGCGCACCGGAAGCCGCCCTGGCACGGGTCGTCGCCCGCCTGCCGGAGGTCGTGGAGGACGCGGTCGTCGCCGAGGAGACCCAGGGCGTCACGGCGTACGCGACCGAGCTCGCCACGCAGTTCCACGCGTTCTACCGCGACGCGCGCGTCGTGGACCCGGCCGAGCCCGAGCGATCCGCGAAGCGCCTTGCCCTGGCCCTGGCGACCAGGACGACCCTGGCCAACGCGCTGGCCCTGCTGGGGATCTCCGCGCCCGAGTCGATGTAGGCCGGCTGCCGGTGGCTACCGGGCATCGGGCACGGCTTCCCGCGCCCGAGTCGATGTAGGCCCTATCCGGCCAGCCCGAGCACGTTCGCGAGGCGGTCGAGCGTCCCGCCGGATTCCGCGGTGATGAGCACGACGCGGTTGGCCGCGGGCGTCAGCACGCTTACGCTCCGGCCGGCCGCCGCGAGCTTGCCGCGCAGCCCGTCGAGCGCCGCCGCGAACTCGGCCGCGTCGGCAGTCGTATCCCACACCGTGTCGAGCACGACGCCGGTGGCGGCGCCGGGCCCCTCGACCAGCGCGACGCGGTCGCCGCCCCAGCCGGCCGCTGCCTTCGACGACACGCCAGAGGCAACGCCACCCGCATCCCGCAACAGGATCTCCAGCTGGAACTCGCCCAGCGTGTCCTGGAGCGGCACCGTCCAGCCGCTGCCCAGGCGAGCCGCGAAGTCGGCCGGGAAGGCCACCGGCACGGGCTTCTCGCCGGCGGCGAGCTTGTCGGGGTGGAGGATCTGCTCCGTGGAGTCGGGCGGCGAGCCGAATCGGGCGTTGATCGCCGCGAACCCGCCCCGCTGGAAGTCGCCCAGCGCCAGCGTGAGCCCCGATGTGTACGGGAACAGCAGCGACTCCCGGAGGATCGCCGGCATCTTGGCCATCACCGCCTGGGATGCCGGATCGGTCGCGGTGGCGATCTGGGTCAGCTCCGCGACGCTGAGGTTGGCCTGTGCCCAGAGGCTCATGACCAGGGTGGCGTCGCCCTCGACCAGGGCCGTGCGCGCCAGGGTCCGGTCTCCCTGGTCCTTCGCGTCGCCCACGACGCTTCGCAGCCCGAAGTGCTGGTCCTGGAGCGCGTGCGTGTACTCATGCGCGTACGTGACCTCCTCGGCCGGGCCGATCGCGCCGGACTTGGACACCACGTACATCTTCTTGGTCTTGTCGTCGTAGAGCCCCGCGACCTGACTTGTCAGCAGCTCGATGTAGAGGCTCTCGAGGGACTCGTCCTGGGGCATCAGGAGCAGCGCCTTGTACAGCCGCTCGGTGCTGGTCACAAAGGAGGCTGGGTTGTCCGTGTTGAAGCTGTTCGTGATGTAGGCCTTCAGCCCGGCCTCGTCCAGCACGTCGCGGGCGACGGGCGCCGTCGGCTGGAGGCCACGCAGCGCCGAGACCTGCGACTCGATCCGGGCGTAGAGGGCGGCGTTGGTGTCGCTGCCGGCGGGGGTGGGCGCGCCCGACGGGGTCCCGGTCGAAGACGACGCCCCGGTGGCCGACGGTGTGGCCGTGGGTGCGCCGGTGGCCGGGGCGGTCGACGGGTTGGCGCTGCCGCATGCGGCGACGAGCAGGACCACCGTCAGCAGGATCGAGCCCACCGTGCGGCGACGCGGGTGTGTCATCGCGACGGATTGTGCCACGGGGTCCGGCCCGCACCGGCGACGGGATGGCCTGCAAGCGGCCAGCGGTGATTCCACCCTCAGGCGCCGCGGGCGTCAAGGTTCACGCGCGAGATGTGCGTTTCTTAACCGTCTCAGGGCTCGGGCTTGAACCCGGGGCTGGCTATTGTTCCCCCTGGAACACCCCTCAGGTTCCATCCTCCCTCCCTCGGACCGGAGATGTCGATTGGGCAGACGTCTCCGGTCCTTCCTTTTGCCCGCGCGGAGGCCCCCCGGAACGGCGAGCGCGCCCGCGTCAGGCCCCGACGAGGGCGCTGTGCAAGAATCGGCGCATGGAGCTCACCTGGTACGGACGAACCTGCATCCGGCTGCGCGGCAAGGAAGCCGTGGTCGTGAACGACCCCTACCCCTCGATCGTCGGCCCGACGGGGCGGGGCATCACGGGCGACGTGGTCACCTTCAGCCACCCGGACGACACACCGCTTCCAAAGAAGCCCGTGAAGCTGTCACGTGACGGCGGCACGGCGGTCCCGACAAGCCTCGAGGCTGCGTTCGTGCTGGACGGACCCGGCGAGTACGAGGTCCACGATGTCCTGCTCACCGGTGTGCGGACATACCGCGATGGAGCCCGAGGTGCCACGCGCGGCCGCCAGACGGCGTTCATGGTCGAACTGGACGGGATCCACACCCTCCACCTGGGTGACATCGGGCACGAGCTGACCGAGGAGAAGCTCGGCGACATCGGCCGGGTCGAGGTTGTCTGCGTGCCCATCGGCGGGGCGCTGTCGACTGCCCAGGCCGCGGCGGTCGTCGCTCAGCTGGACCCCAAGATCGTCGTGCCGATGCCGGTGTGCGAGGTCGAGGCCGACTGCGACGAGGCGATGCGCAAGTTCCTCCACGAGATGGGCGCGGAACCCGTGATGCAGGCGAAGCTGTCGGTCACGTCCTCGAGCCTGCCGTCCGAGACCACCACGGTCGTCCTGGAGTCTCGCGGCAAGGCCTGAGCGGAGCGCCGGAACCGGTCCCGGCACCGACACCGATGACCACGGCCCTCCATCGGCGGGCTCGGCCCCGTCGCAGGGCCGCGCCCTCTACCCTCCGCGCCGGTAGGCGATGCGGCCGCGCTTGACGACGACGTCCACGAGGTCCGCGCCGACCCAGTAGGGCAGCTGCCCGACCGTCGCCGCTCGCCAGACCACGAGGTCCGCCACCCTGCCCGGCTCCAGGGACCCGACCTGTTCGGCGATGCCCAGCGCGTGAGCGGCGTTGATCGTGACCGCGGCGAGCGCCTCCGCCGGTGACAGCTTCATCTCCAGGCAGGCGATGGTCATGACCAGCGGCAGGTTCGGGTTGGGCGAGGTCCCTGGGTTGAAGTCCGTGCCCAACGCGACGGGCACGCCGGCATCGATGAACCGGCGCGCCGGGGCCGCCTGTTCTGCCATCAGGAACCAGGTCGTGGCGGGGAGCAGCGTGGCCACGGTGGGGTGATCGCCCTCGGCCGCGGCCGCCAGCGCCGCGATTCCCCGGTCGCTGGGGACGTGCAGGTGGTCCGCGGACAGGGCCCCGAGCTCGGCGGCAAGCTCCGCGCCGCCGGACGGTGCCAGCTCGTCGGCGTGCAGCCGCAGCGACATCCCGTATCCGGCCGCCGCCTGGAGGATGCGCCTGCTCTGGTCCGCGGAGAACACGCCCTGCTCGCAGAACACGTCGCACGAGACCGCGCGTCCCTGCGCGGCCACGCCGGGCAGCTGGTCGTCGATGACGCTCCGGACGTACGCCTCCGTCCCGTCCGGCCTGGAGCGGTACTCCGGGGGGACCGCATGCGCTCCGAGGAAGGTCGGGATGACATCCACCGGTCCCTCGCGGCCCAGCCGGTCGGCGACCTCCAGCAACCGCAGCTCGGTGCCGAGCTCGAGACCGTAGCCCGACTTGGCCTCGATCGTCGTGACGCCGTGACGCGCCATCTCGTCCAGCCATCGGCGCCCGTGCTCCGCGAGGGCGTCGGCGGATGCGGCGCGCGTCGCCTCGACGGTCGACAGAATCCCGCCGCCGGCGGCGAGGATCTCCAGGTACCCGGCTCCCTGCTGACGGAGAACGAGCTCGCCCTCGCGCGCCCCGGCGAACAGCAGGTGCGTGTGCGGATCGATCAGGCCGGGGGTGACGACCCCGCCGGCAGCATCGAGGCGGGCAAACCTGGCCATCGAGTACCCGCTGAGCTCCAGGCCCCGTTCGACTCGGTCCCGAGGTCCCACGCCGACGATCTGGCCCTCCCAGCACGCGACGACCGGTGCTCCGGGTCCACCCGGGCCCCCGGCGGTGGCCGCGTCCAGCAGGGCGAGATCGCCCTGCCCGTCGCCCCGACGGATCCCACCGGCCAGGGTCGCCACTTGCGAGGCACCGTGGATCAGGAGCCCGGGCGCATCCGCGCTGCCCTTCCCGCCTTCGATCAGCCGGAGGCTCATCCCGCGGGTTGGGCCGAGGCGAGCCTGAGCTCGAGCGCCATGAGGGGCGAGAAGTCCCGCAGGCGGATCGCGGAGGCCGCGGCAAGGAGCCTGGCGTCCACGGCAGCGTCCTGCGGGGCCCCGGCGTGGTCGGCGACATCGAGGAGGGCAGCCAGCGGGGCCAGCCCGATCAGCTCGGACTCCGCGAGCTCCACGCCGTCCTCCGCCGCCAGCTCGCCTACGGCGTCCCATGCCTGCCAGATCGGCGTGGTCCGGAAGTCAAGCAGGTTCATCGACACCTGGGCACGCAGGGGATGGCCGCGCTCCGGCTCCTCGACCCGGAAGCCGTTCGCCTGGACCCGCGGCAGGCCTCCGCCCGACTCGCGCACGCGACGGGCGATCCGCTTGGCCAGCTCGACGTCGGACGATGCCAGGTTGATGTTCCACGCGATCAGGAACGGCCGGGCGCCGATCGCGACGGCGCCGGCCCGCGGGTGCATCAGTGCGGGCCCGAAGTCCGGCTGCCGACCGTTGTGCGTGATCTCGACCTTGAGCCCCTCGTACTGGCCCCGCCGCACGTCGGCGAGCTTGACGCGGTCCGCGCGGTCCGCCGCCTCGGCGTAGAGGTACACGGGGAGCTCGTAGCGGGTCGCGATCCGCTGGCCGAAGCTGCGGGCGAGCTCGACGCAGTCGGCCATGGACGTGTCGCCCAGCGGCACGAACGGGATGACATCCACCGCGCCGATCCGGGGGTGCTCGCCGCTGTGCTGCTCCATGTCGATGTCGTCGATCGCGGCGCCGACCAGGCGGTCCAGGCCGGCAACCACGGCGTCGTGCTCGCCCGCGACCGTGAACACGGTGCGGTTGTGGCTGGGATCGGAGGTCCGGTCCAGCAGGAACACGCCGGGAACCGATCTCAGGGCGTCCGCAAGACGCTCCACGACATCGAGACGGCGGCCTTCGGAGACGTTGGGCACGCTTTCGATGAGCACGTCCCGATGCTACAGACCGCGCCGCGGCCCCGCCGACCCGTGGTGCGCGTCGGTCGTGCGACGAGGGCCGAGGTCACCCCGACGCGGACGGTAGACTCCGCATCCATGACCGCCCCGAGCCGCAGCCTGCTGCGCCATCCCGACTTCCTCAAGCTGTGGACGGCCGAGACGGTTTCCGTCTTCGGCAGCGCCATCACCCAGCTGGCGCTCCCGATCATCGCGGCGACGACGCTCAAGGTCAGCGCCTTCGAGTTCGGGCTGCTGACCACGATCGAGTTCCTGCCGTTCATCTTCCTCAGCCTGCCGGCCGGCGTCTGGGTGGACCGCCTGCGGCGCCGCCCGATCCTGATCGCCGGCGACCTGGGCCGGGCAATCGCGATCGCGTCGATCCCGATCGCGTTCGCGATGAACGGCCTCACGATCTGGCAGCTGTACGTGGTCGGGTTCGTCAACGGCTGCCTGACGGTGTTCTTCGACGTCGCCTACCAGAGCTACCTGCCGTCGATCGTCGAGCGGGACCAACTGGTCGACGGCAACTCGAAGCTGGAGATCACGCGCTCGGCCTCGCAGATCCTGGGGCCGGGCATGGCCGGCCTGCTGATCGGGATCCTGCGGGCCCCGTTCGCAATGACGATCGACGCGCTGAGTTACCTCTGCTCGGCGGCGTTCGTGTTCTTCATCCGTCGCCCGGAGCCGCCCATCGAGCCGCACGACGAGGCAGTCCACGGGCCGAAGCCCTCGATGCGCACGGAGATCGCCGTGGGGCTGCGGTACGTGATCGGGCACCGGTGGCTGCGCTCCATCGCGGCGACGACCGGCACGTCCAACTTCTTCGGCAACGTCATCACCGGGATCCTGATCCTGTACCTCACCCGGGAACGCCACCTCACGGCCGAGGCGATCGGGTTCGCGTTCTCGATCGGGTCGATCGGCGTCCTGGTCGCGGCGCTCACGACGAGCTCGGTCACCAGGCGGGTGGGGGTCGGCCGGATGCTCGTCCTGACCTCGATCGGGTTCAGCCTGGCCGGTCTGCCGCTGGCTGCCGCGCCGGATCCGCTGATCTTCCCGGCCCTCGCCCTGTTCGGGTTCCTCGGCGGCCTCTGCGGCGTCGCGTGGAACATCAACCAAGTCTCCCTGCGCCAGGCGATCACGCCACCGCGGATGCAGGGCAAGATGAACGCCACGATGCGGTTCATCGTCTGGGGCACCATCCCGCTGGGCTCGATCAGCGGCGGCGTGCTCGGCAGCCTGATCGGCCTCCACCCGACGATCTGGGTGGGTGCTGTCGGAGGGACGATCGCGTTCGTGCCGGTGGCGCTGTCGTCGGTGCGACGGATCGTCACGATGCCCGAACCCGTGGACGACGAGCGCACGGCGGTCCAGGCGGGCTGACGGCCGGCCCATCGCCGGCGCGGGGTGGAGCCTGATGCGCGCGCGCTCTTGCTACTCGTCGAGCATCGGGATCCGGACGCCACGCTCCCGCGCAACCTCGATCGCCCGCTCGTAGCCGGCGTCCACGTGCCGGGCGACGCCCATCCCTGGATCTGTCGTGAGAACGCGCTCCAGCTTTCGGGCCGCAAGATCGGTGCCATCCGCCACGACCACCATCCCGGCATGCTGGCTGTAGCCGATCCCCGTCCCGCCGCCGTGGTGGATCGAGACCCAGGTCGCACCCGCCGCGGTGTTCACCAGCGCGTTGAGCAGCGGCCAGTCCGCGATCGCATCGGAGCCGTCGCGCATGGCCTCCGTCTCCCGGTTGGGTGAGGCCACCGAACCGGCGTCGAGGTGGTCGCGCCCGATCACGATCGGCGCCCGCAGCTCGCCGGTCGCGACCAGCTCGTTGAAGCGCAACCCGGCCTTCGCCCGGTCGCCGTAGCCCAGCCAGCAGATCCTCGCCGGCAGCCCCTGGAACGGGACCTTCGCCTCGGCCAGCTCCAGCCAGCGGCGGAGCGCGCGATCATGCGGGAAGAGCTCGAGCAACGCCTCGTCCGTCCGGCGGATGTCCGCCGGATCGCCGGACAGGGCGACCCACCGGAACGGCCCCTTGCCCTCGCAGAACAGGGGGCGGATGAAGGCCGGCACGAACCCCGGGTAGTCGAACGCGTTGTCGACGCCTGCCTCCTGGGCCTGCGCACGCAGGTTGTTGCCGTAGTCGAACGCGACCGCGCCCGCGTCCTGGAAGGCAAGGATCGCCCGCACGTGGTCCGCCATGGAGCGCATCGAGCGGTTGATGTACACGTCGGGCTGGGTGATCCGGAGCATGTGGGCGTCGTGGAGGCTCATCTCCGCGGGGATGTACCCGGCCAGCGCGTCGTGGGCGGAGGTCTGATCGGTGACCACGTCGAACCTCTCGCCGGCCTTCGCCCATGCAGGCTCGATCTCCGCCGCGTTGCCGACCAGCGCGATCGACAGGGAGTCTCCGGCGGCCGCGGCCTGGCGGGCCATCGCCAGCGCCTCCTGCGGGGAGTGGGTGAACCGCTCGACATAGCCGATCTCGTGGCGCCGACGGGCACGCGCCTCGTCGACCTCGATCGCGATGCACACGCCCTCGTTCATGGTGACCGAGAGCGGCTGCGCGCCGCCCATCCCGCCGAGCCCGGCGGTGAGCACGACGCGACCCCGGAGCGTGCCGCCGAAATGCTGGCGCGCCAGCTCCGCGAACGTCTCGTACGTGCCCTGGAGGATCCCCTGGGTGCCGATGTAGATCCAGGAGCCGGCCGTCATCTGGCCGTACATCGTGAGGCCCTGGCGCTCCAGCTCCCGGAACGTGTCCCAGTTGGCCCACTTGCCGACCAGGTTGGAGTTCGCGATCAGGACGCGCGGCGCCCATTCATGCGTTCTGAACACGGCGACCGGCTTGCCGCTCTGGACGAGCAGCGTCTCGTCGTCGCCCAGCCGGCGCAGCTCGCGAACGATCGCGTCGAAGGCCTCCCAGCTGCGCGCAGCCCTGCCGGTGCCGCCGTACACGACCAGCGCATCCGGGTTCTCCGCCACCTCCGGGTCGAGGTTGTTCATGAGCATCCGCAGCACGGCCTCCTGCGGCCAGGCGCGGGCCGAGATGGTGGTGCCGCGGGGAGCGCGAACGGGCCGGGCACCGGGCAGAACGGGCCTCTCGCCGGGCGACGCGGCGTCGGGCGGAACGGCGTCGGGCGGAACGGCGTCGGGCGTGTCGGTCGTCACGTCCGGCAGCATACGCCGCACCGCGACCCGCCCGTCAGGGCCGCAGGCCGCTCATCAGCAGCTCGCCGAACCGGTGATCGCCGAGCGAGAACAGGGAGACGACGACGTTCCGCCCCTCGAGATAGGCGTGGTACACGTGCAGTCCCCCGGCGCAGCTCGCGATGTACACCGTCCGGCCGCCCAGCTCCGCCTCCGCGTTCCCCACGACACCCCCGGCCTGTGCGCATGCCCCGGTGTTGTAGGTGTCGCGCCAGTCGCGGAAGAATGCGTCGGAGTACACCCCCGCACGGAGATGCGCCACGACACCCGAAGCGAGGTCGCCGCCATCGACGACGATGGCGAACACCGCCGCCTGCACGTTCGCGACGAATGCGGGATCGGCGATGGCGTCCGTGAAGCTCTGCGCCTCGGGCCCGACCGTCGCGCCGTCGACGGTCGGGGGCAGGATCGCCAGGAGCGATTCGTCGAGCATCACCGACAACCCGGATGCGCTCGCGGACCCGGACGCGCCGGGGCTGGCGCCAGGGGCGGACTGGGACGGGGCCGCGGGCGTCGGGGACGCCATCGAGCCGGGCTCGATCGTGGGTGCCGGCTGGCTCGCGCATCCCGTGGCGAGGACGACCACCGCCAGCGGCGCGGCCAGCCACGGCATCGGGCGCGGCCGGCGTCCGGGTGTCACCCGAGCTCTCGCCGCATCACCGGGAACCGCTCGTCCGGGGCCGCGACCACGAAGCCCAGCCGCTCCCAGAATGCCGGGGTCGCGGCGCTCGTCGCGTCGGGCCGAGCATCCACCTCCGGGTACGTCTCCACGGCCGCGAACCCGCGGACAGCCAAATCGTCGCAGACCGTCTCGACCAGCATCGCCGCGAGCCCGTGGGCCCGTGCTGATTCCGTGGTCGCGATGCACGTGATGACCGCGGGCAGCGGCGAGGCGGGAAGCCTCGGATACAGGTCGCGGGTTCGCAGGGCCCGCGGGTACGCGGACAGCGGTCCGAACTGGGAGTAGGCAGCCGGCTCGTCGTCCTCGAGCAGGACCTTGGCATAGCTGCCGAACACCACGAGACCGCGGGCAAGGAGGCGCAGCTTGGGGGGTGCGCCGGCAGCGACGGCCGGCCGTGCCGGCGGCGCCGGGGCGAACGGGTTCACGACCGGCTCGTCGCCCGCCTCGAGGAACGGGTTGAATGCCGGCCCGCGCGCCGGAGCGAACGGGTTCACCGCCGGCTCGTCGTCGTCGTCCTCACCGAACGGGTTGCGCGGGCGATGGCGTGCCACAGGAGCCGCCGGGACCGATGCCGACAGCCAGGACGTGCGCACCGCCTTCGAGCCGTGATCCGCGTCCTCCCAGTAGTTGCAGGACCGGTGGTCGAAGCTCGGATCCGCGCACGGCGGGAGCAACGCGAACGTGGCGTCGTCGGTCACGTCGATGATGCGGATGGCCATCCACTGAGTCTACGATCCGTGGGACACGGCCAGCCAACCGGGACGGGGCTCGGTCCGTCGCCGGCCAGGAGGATCCAGATGCGGCTGGGAGCGATCGCGGTTCTCGCCATCATGGTGGCCGCCTGCGCGTCGACGCCGTCCATGCCCGCGCCATCGGCGACGTCGGCCCCTCCCTCACCGGCCGCGTCGGGTCCGGCCGCGTCGGGTCCGGCCGCGTCGGGTCCGGCCGCGTCGGGTCCGGCCGTCTCCCAGCCGGTCGTCTCCGTGCCGGTCTCCCCCGCACCCGCATCGCCCACCCCATCGTCGTCGGGGAGCGGAGCCATGGACCCGCAGGGTTGCCCCATCGGTGACGCGGGCAACATCGCGCTTGCCACGCAGCTCGACCGCAGCCTCGTCGTCGAGGGCACCACGCGGATCGCACTCACGACGGCCGGGATCCAGGCCCGCAACGGGAGCTGGGGGGCGGACGACGCGATCCCGCAGTTCGCGACGCTCGACCTGGGCGCCTCGCCCGTGACCATCCCGCGCGGCAGCTCGGTCACGGTCGACGGCTCAACGGGCATGCAGCTGAGCGGCGGCGACGCGAAGGCGTGGCTGCGATCGCAGCTGGCCAGCCTGCCCGAGGTCACCGGGGACGCCGTCGGCCTCGTCACGGTGCCGGCCGACGGCCAGCTGGCCGTGAGGCTGCCGGATGCCGTCGGCACCTTCGTCGTGGAGCTGCACCCGCTGTGGGCAACAGCCTGCCTCGTGGGCGACGGGATCGCGTACCTGGTCGTCGAGACGAGGTAGGGCCCGGCACGGCGGGTCCCGCGATCAGGCGGGCGACGCGAGGTCCGCGAGCGCCCCCTGGTGCACCAGTGCGGCCATGGCGGCCAGGTCCGGCCCCGGCTCGCGGTCCTCGCCGAGCGGTCGGACGTGCTCGCGGATCCGGCGCAGCGCCTCGCCGACGCCCTCGCCCGGGCCGGGCGCGGGCTCCGCGCCGGCATCGATCGTGGCACCGGCCCCTGATCCGGCACCCCCATCACCCGGCCCCTGGAGCATCCCCATCCGCAGCTCGAGGGCCTGCGCCGCGCACAGCAGCTCGATCGCCACGATCTGCTCGACGTGGCCCAGGACGGTCCGCGCGTGCCGGGCGGCCGAGGCGCCCATCGACACGTGGTCCTCCTGGTTCGCGGACGTCGGGATCGAGTCGGCGGACGACGGGTGCGCCAGCACCTTGTTCTCGGATGCGAGAGCGGCCGCCGTGTACTGCACGATCATCAGGCCGCTGTTCCGGCCGGGGTCCGGCGACAGGAACGCGGGCAGCCCTCCGTTGAGCCGCGAGTCCAGCAGCAGCGCGGTCCGCCGCTCGGAGATGGCGCCAAGCTCCGCCAGGCCAAGCTTCGCGAAGTCGAGCGCGAGGGCGATCGGCTCGCCGTGGAAGTTGCCCCCGGAGATCACCAGCCCGCCGCCGGTCGCGAGGGCGTCGGTGGGGACGTCGCCGCCGGCGGGGAAGACGAGCGGGTTGTCGGTCGCGGAGTTGAGCTCGATGTCCAGGACGCGACGCAGGTGGTCCAGCGTGTCGCGCACCGCGCCGTGCACCTGCGGCACGCAGCGCAGCGAGTACGGGTCCTGGACCTTGTGGCCGCTGCCGTGGTGCCCGCGCTGGAGGCCGGAACCCCGCAGCAGGTGGCGCAGCTCGGCCGCGACCGCGACCTGCCCGGGATGCGGCCGCGCCAGCTGGTACGGCGCCGAGTAGGCGACCTCGGTCCCCAGCAGCGCCTCGACCGACATCGCGGCGGCCACGGACGCCGTCCTGGTCAGCCGGTCCGCGTCCGCCAGGAGCAGCGCTCCGAGAGCGCTCATCAGCTGGGTGCCGTTGAGCAGCGCGAGCCCCTCCTTCGGCTCCAGGGCCAGCGGCTCCAGACCCGCCTCCCGGAGTGCCACGAGGGCGGGGACCACCTGACCGTTGAGCTCCACCGTCCCGCGCCCGATCAGCGGCAGAGCCAGGTGGGCCAGCGGGGCGAGGTCACCCGACGCACCGACGCTCCCCTGCTCCGGCACGACCGGGTGGATGCCGAGCTCCAGGAACCGGCAGATCCGGTCCACGAGAAGCGGCCTGCAGCCGGAGTGCCCGAGCGCGAGCGTGTTCGCGCGCAGCAGCAGCATCGCCCGGACGACCTCGCGCGGAAACGGCCGGCCGACGCCCGCCGCGTGCGATACGAGCAGGTTCTCCTGGAGCCGGCCCGCGTCCGCGGGCGGGATGAAGGTCGTTGCCAGGTCGCCGAACCCGGTCGTGACGCCGTAGACCACCTCGCCACGGGCGACAAGCGTCTCGATCACGGACCGGGCCTCGGTCATCCGCCCGCGAGCATGGACGTCGAGCGCGGCGCGGGCCCCGTGGCGCGCGACGGCCTCGACGTCGTCCACGGTGAGGTCGGCGCCCGTCAGGACGACGAGCTCGCGCGGTCCGTGCGCGGAGGTTCGCTCGGGAACGAAATGGGCGTCGGTCACCAGAGGCAGGATAGTCGGCTATCCTCGGCGCCGTGCCCTGCGGGCCGCGGGCATCGACCCCCCGACCGCGCGGACCGCCCGGACCATCCCCCCTCCAGGAGCCAGCCCCTCGTGCTCGCCTTCATCGACCAGATCGTCATCCCGTTCCTGAACACCCTGTACGGGGCGGTCGGATACATCGGCGTGATGGTCGCGATGGCCATCGAGTCGGCGATGATCCCGCTGCCGTCGGAGCTGATCCTGCCGTACGCGGGGTTCCTCGTGTCCGATCCCAGCCAGCTCGAGCCGCTGACCCGGAGCCCGTGGGGCTTCTGGATCGTGGTCGTCGTCGCGACGATCGGGAACACCGCCGGGTCGCTGATCGCCTACGCCATCGGCGCCTACGGCGGGCGGCCGTTCCTGGAGCGCTACGGCCGCTACCTGCTCATCCGCCCGCACGAGATCGAGATCGCGGACGACTTCTTCCAGCGGCATGGGGCCGCCACCGTTTTCTTCGGACGCCTGCTCCCGATCGTCCGGACGTTCATCTCGTTCCCGGCCGGCGTGACCCGCATGCCGCTGCGCAAGTTCATCGCCTACTCCACCGCCGGTGCCGTCCCGTGGTCGATCGCGCTCGTCTGGGCGGGCGAGCAGCTGGGGGCGAACTGGGTCGACATCCGGCACGCACTCCAGCCGTTCGACCTCGCCATCGCCGTGGCCGTCGTGCTCGGTGTGGCGCTGTTCATCTGGTGGCGGCTGGGCACCCCCGGCCGTCCCCGGCGGTCACCGGACATGACGCCATAGGGCGATCACCCCAGGGGGACGATCAGCTCCAGGGTGCCTCGCCGGCCTGCCGCAGATGGGCCTGGTCGTTCATGACCAGGAGCTGGGCACCATCCGGCTCGCCGCCGGCCTCCCAGCGCAGGACCGTCAGGTTGGCCTGGTCCTGGACGAAGCGACGGCGGTAGTCGCGGAGCCCCACGTCGAGCGCGACGCACAGCAGGACGCGGTTCGTCGAGCTGTGCGCCACGGTGAGGATTCGGCGCTCCGGCGTCGCGGCCTGACGCGCGGCGCCCGACGACACGGCCCTCGAGGTCGCGGCCCGGAACGCGGCCTTCGCCAGCCAGCGTCGTTGCTCGTCGAGGAGGTCGACCAGGAACGCGCGAACCCGCTCGGCAACCTGGTTGCCGGATTCGCCCGCCGGGCACGCGAGCCTGTCCGGGGCGAGCTCCCAGTCGCGACGGAACTCACCGTCCGACGCGTCGATCTCCGCGTAGGTCAGACCTTCCCAGTCGCCGTAGTCCATCTCGCGCAGCCGCGGATCCGCCTCCGGGGTCGCGCCCGGCGCGAGCAGCTCCGCGGTCTCGCGGGCCCGGAACAGCGGGCTGGTGATGACGCGGTCGAAGTGGACCGGGGCGAGCCGGCGGGCCAGCGCCCCGGCCTGCTTCCTCCCCGCGTCGTTGATGGAGATGTCGATCCTCTGGCCGAGGTGCTGCTCGGGCACGGAGCGATCGGTGAGCCCATGGCGGGTGAGGACGAGGGTCAGCATCGCTCTCTGTTCATGACATTCAGTCTAGGGTCAACGGCGCCGCGGGCGCGTCGGCCGGCGCCGCGGGCGGGTCAACGGCGCCGCGGGCGCGTCGGCCGGCGCCGCGGGCACGTCGGCCGGCGCGCGACCCGCGAGCCGTGGGAGAATGCGACCGGAGGTAGCCACGAGCACACGATGAGCGAGAGCCAGGTCACGAACGACGCGAATGCCGCCGCAGGCCACGTCCCCGACGTCCACGGTGCGTCGCAGGCCGTCGAGGGTCCGCACGGATCCACCGCGGACCACGGCGACGGCCACGGCCACGATGACCACGGCCACGCACAGGAGGCCCTGGGGCCTATCGACTGGCCGATGTGGGGGATCGGCGTGCTCGGCGTCGTCCTCGCGCTGGCGGTGACCGCGGCCATGGTGCTTGCGACCGGGTTCAACTTCGGCGCCTGACCGCCCCGAACCCGGGCTCCCGCGTCCCGGCGCAGATCCGACGACCCGGCTCAGGTTCCGGACGGTCCGCCGGGCCTAGACTCCACGATCGGTCCCGACGGCGGGACGCGGATCTCCGACCCGGCAGCCGCCCGCCTGGCTTCATCGACATCCATCCCGGCGGCGACGCGCGGTTCGTCGGTGACCCACGCGGACAGCATCGGCCGCTCCCACCACGGCGGCGGCGCCATCGTGAGGCGCTCGAGCCGTCGCAGGACGCTGTCGTAGTTCACGCGCCAGCCGTTGAAGTCGCGCCACGCCTGGTCGCGATCCTCGATGACCGGCACGCCGGACTCGACGAGCACGTCCAGTGCCGCCTCGAACCGGGCCCGGTCGATGCTCGTCGCATCGGTCGGCTCCGGGTGCTGCTCGTACGGGATCTGCAGGATCGTCCCGATCCGGCGCAGGGCGAGATAGCCCGCCCTGATCATCAGGTCCGCCTGGACGTCCATCGGGATCGCGACCGACGACCGGACGAGCGCCGCCGTGTCCATCATCGCGCCCGATGCGTTCACCCACGACAGGTCCGGCTGCTGCGACCGGTAGAAGACCAGGACCGGCAGCGAGCTGTGGGTCTCCTCGACCTCCGCGAACCACTGCTCCCACCGCTCCCACATGTCGTGGAGCGCCTCGAGCCCGGCCAGGCGGTGCATCCGGGTGATCATCACCACCGGCGACGGCGGTGAGTCGGCACGGACCTCGAGCAGGCTCACGAGGAGCTCGCGACGGGAGAAGGCGGCGTAGATCGTCGGCAAGTACGAGATCAGCAGGGCGAGCATCGCCAGCCCGATCGCAGCCTCGACGAACGCCAGGAGGTCCCCACCGGGAACGGCCGGACGGTCGAACCCGAGGGTCACAAGCGAGGAGCTGCTGACCACGAACGCTTCTTCCGGTGCGACGCCCAGCGACCAGAAGATGGCGGCGAAGCCGAGGACCAGGAGGGCCAGCCACCACGCCGGCAGCAGGATGAGTGCGATCGGACCGTAGTAGGCCATGATCCGGTCCCGGTACTCGTACGGGCGGGACGGCGGCGCGAGCAGGTCGAACACCTTGCGAATGGTCCGGAAGGCCAGTCGCGTCAGTGGATCGTTGTCACCCCTGGGCACGACGAACGTGCGGACCGCGCTGAGCACGGTGCGCGCGACGATGAGGACACCGATCAGGGCAACGACGACGTGGAGCGCGGCCATCGCGGGACTATACCGGCCGGCAGGGGGGCCGGAGTGTCGGTGGCCGCCGGCAGGCGACGGCCCGACCTTGTCTCAGAACAGCCCGACGACGTTCCCGTCGGCGTCGATGTCGATCCGCTCGCCGCCGGGTCGCGACGGCAGGCCTGGCATCGTCCGCATGTCACCGGCCAGCGCGACGACGAAGCCAGCGCCGGCCGACAGCCGGACCTCGCGGATCGGCAGCCGGAATCCGGTCGGCCGGCCGAGCAGCTTCGCGTCGTGGCTGAGGCTGTACTGGGTCTTGGCCATGCAGATCGGAAGGTTGCCGAAGCCCATCCCCTCGTACTGGGCGATCGCCTTCGAGGCGGCCGGCAGGTAGTCCACGCCGTCCGCCCCGTAGATGCGGGTCGCGATGGTCTCGATCTTCGCCTTGAGCGGCAGGTCGTCCCGGTACAGGAGCTCGAAGCCGGGAGCGCCCTCCTCGGCGGCGGCCCACACGGCCGCGGCCAGGTCCTCGGCGCCGGCGCCGCCGTCGGTGAAATGGCGCGCCATGACGGCGTCCCGGGCGCCGGCCGCCAGCGCGACCTCGCGCACGGCCGCGATCTCGGCGGGCGTGTCGGTCGGGAACAGGTTGATCGCGACGACCACCGGCACGTTGAACGCCCGGACGTTGGCGATCTGCGCCTCGAGGTTTGCCCCGCCCGCGCGCACCGCGTCGACGTTCTCGGTGGTCAACGCCGGGTCGAGCGGCTTGCCGGCGACGATCCGGCCCACCCCGCCGTGCATCTTGAGGGCCCGGATGGTGGCCACGACCACGGCCGCGTCGGGGCGCAGGCCGGACGCCCGGCACTTGATATCGAAGAACTTCTCGGCGCCCAGGTCGGCGCCGAAGCCGGCCTCGGTCACGACGATGTCGTTGGTGGCGAGGGCCACCCGGTCGGCCAGGATCGAGCTGTTGCCGTGGGCAATGTTGCCGAACGGCCCGCAGTGCACGAACGCCGGCCCGCCTTCGAGCGTCTGGAGCAGGTTGGGCATCAGGGCGTCACGCAGGAGCACGGTCATCGAGCCTGCGACCTTGAGGTCGTCGGCCGTGATCGGCGTGCCGTCCTTCTTCGTCGCGAGCACGATCCGGCCGAGCCGCACGCGCAGGTCCGTGAGATCGGAGGCGAGGGCGAGGATCGCCATGACCTCGGACGCCACGGTGATCACGAACTGGGCCTGGCGCGGATACCCGTTCTCCTTGCCGCCGAGGCCGACGACGACGTCCCGCAGCGCCCGGTCGCTGATGTCGACCACTCGCGGCCAGAGGACGTTGTTGGCATCGATCCCCAGCTCGTTGCCGTGGTGGATGTGGTTGTCGATGAACGCCGCCGCGAGGTTGTGGGCGGCGCCCATCGCGTGGACGTCGCCGGTCAGGTGGAGGTTGAAGTCCTCCATCGGGATGATCTGGCTGTAGCCGCCGCCCGCGGCGCCCCCCTTGATCCCGAACACGGGTCCGAGCGAGGGCTGGCGAACCGTCACGGCCGCGCGCCGGCCGATGCGGTTCAGGCCCTGGGCCAGGCCCACCGTCGTGGTCGACTTGCCTTCGCCGAGCGGCGTGGGGCTGATCGCGGTGACCACGACGTACTTGCCCCGGGGGTTGGTCGCCTCGACGCGCCGGAGGCCGTCGAGCGTGACCTTTGCCTTGACGCTGCCGTAGAGCTCGATCTCGTCGTCGTGCAGGCCCAGGTCGTGGGCCACGTCGATGATGCGGCGGGGCCGGACGGCGCGAGCGATCTCGAGATCGGACGGAAACGGAGCGGTGGCGGTCATTGACGACTCCCGGCGAGATGCAGGACCTCGTGCCCGCGGCCGTTGTCGGCCTGCGTCTGCGCCGCGCGGACGAGGTGGGTGAGAAGGAGCGCGTTGGTCACGGGGCCGACGCCCCCGGGGACGGGTGTGATCGCAGAGGCGACCCGGCTTGCGGATTCGAAGTCGACGTCGCCGACCAGCTTGTCCCCGACGACGTTGATCCCCACGTCCACGACGACGGCGCCGGGCGACAGCATCTCCCCGGTGATCAGCCCGGGAGCGCCGGCCGCGACGATCACGATCTCCGCGTCGCGCGTGTGGTGAGCCAGGTCGACCGTCCGCGAGTGGCAGACGGTCACCGTCGCGTTCTCGCGCAGCAGCAGCAGGGCTGCCGGCTTGCCCACGACGTTGGACCGGCCGACCACGACGGCGCGGCGTCCGGCGAGGGGAATCCCGGTGCGCTTGAGGAGCTCCACCGCCGCGTGGGCCGTGGTCGGCAGGAAGCCCTCGTAACCCTGCGTCAGCAGGCCTGCGTTGCGCGGATGAAGGCCGTCGATGTCCTTGGCGGGGTCGAGCGTGTCGATGACCGCGGACAACGGGATGCGCTTGGGCAGCGGCATCTGGACGATGATCCCGGCCACGGCCGGGTCCGCGTTGAGCCGCTCGATCTCCCGCCGCACCGCGGTGGCCGATGCGCGTCCGGGGATCTCCACGAGCCGACCGTCGATGCCGACCTTGGCGCAGGATCGAAGGATCTGGTGCAGGTACACAGCGGACGGCGCGTCCTGACCGACGAGGACGACGGCCAGGGTCGGGGCATGGCCGCGGCGGCCACGCAACGCTGCGACGTCGCTGGCGACGGTTGCGCGAATGTCGGCGGCGATCGGCGCGCCGAGGAGGAGCCGCGGGCCGTCGCTCGTCATCCGGCCGTCACGGTCGGTCCGGGTCGACGGGCTCGCGGTCCTCGCCGCTCGCGACAATCGCGCGGATGCGCTCGGCCAGCTGGTCGACCTCGCGGACCAGCCCCTCCGTCCGCTCGCGGAGCTCGCCTGCCGCGGTCTCGTCGCCCATCGCCGGCAGGTTCACGTAGACGTTGGCGGCCGCAGCCCCCGTCGCCGCGACGGACAGCAGGGCCGACACCTCGAGATCCGAGGCGGCGTTCCGGTTGCTGCGGCCCGCGAGCGACTCGGCGAGCGTCACGACCTCGCGGCACGCCGCCACCGTCCCGAATGGGGCCCGCGAGGACGCCCTGGCGGCCTCGCGGATCGCGGCTGCGCGCGTTTCCCGCTCCACGGCGGTCTCCTTGGGCATCTTCAGGGCCGCGATGTATCCCGCGTACGCGACGGCGTCGTCGTCGGCGAGGGCCAGGAAGCGGTCCGCGAGGGCACGCGCCGCCGGCCCGACCTCAGCCTGGAGCGCGGCATGCTGGGCATAGCGAGGGCGACCCTCGGACAGGGCGGACACCATGGCGACCAGCGCGGCCGCGAGGCTGCCGGCGATGGCTGCGGCGCTGCCGCCTCCCGGGACGGGTTCCCCGGATCCGAGGCGTGTGACGAACGATGCAACCGTCAGGTCGCCGAACCGAGTGCTCTGATCCACGACGTGAATTGTAGGGAGGCGGGCGGCAACGTGACGTGAGCCGGTGCGGCCTGCCCGGCGGGCCGTCTGACCCGGAGCCGCGGGCGCGCGGGGCGAGCGCATCGCGCCCGCCCCGCAGCCGACCCCTGGGAGCCCACGGGGAGGAGCCGCGACTCCCGCCGGTGACGGACCGTCAGGCGGCCCGGTCGAGCCCGTCGATGGTCCAGCGCTTCGAGCGGTGGAGGTAGGTGAGCGCCAGTCGCACCGTGGGTGTGTCCACCTCGAACAGGGTGCGGGGCCCCGTGATCGCCGGATAGGCCGCCGCCTCGTCGCGCACGGCGACGAGGCGCGTGACCGGGATCCGGTCCTCGCCCCAGGTGACCTCGCGCGGCGTGCCGTTGAACCAGTCGGTGCGGACCTGGACGGTGACCGGTGCGACGCGAACCATCGCCATCGTGATCTCTCCTTGACTCGGCGGTTCGTCGTCACCCGGGGGCACACCGGATGCGAACGTCTGTTCGTTTGAATCGAAGCCTAGACCGAACAAGTGTTCGATGTCAAGCGTCCGTGGCGAGATCATCCGGGGCATCCGTGACACCTTCGCTGTCACGATCTTCCGGCTCGGCGCCGGGCTCCGCATCGGCCCGCGTCTCGCGCGGCGCGTCGGCCTCCGTGTCGGGACCGGAGCCGTCGTCGGGTCCGAGACCGTCGTCTGGCCCCGCATCTGGGCCATCGTCGCGATCCGCAGCGGGGTCCTCGTCGCGATCCTCATCGCGGATCTCGTCGGGGTCCCCGTCGCCATCGACGCCCCGTGGCGCCGGAGGCATGCCCGCGTCGACCACCCCCTGCCGACGCTCGACCGCGGTCATCGGATCACGCTCGAACGGCGCCGGCAGGGCGGCTCGCACGAGGCGTGCGCGGGTCACCGCCCGCTCGCCGTACCTTCGCCGGATCCGGTCGAGCGCCTCGGCCGCCTGCCGCCGGCGTGGATCGTCGCCGCCAAACAGCGCGAGCTGGTCCCGCTCGCGGAAGTTCGATGCCGTGACGCCGATCAGCCGGATCCGCTGTCCGTGCAGCTCCCTGCGCAGGAGCCCGAGGGCGGCGTCGTAGATCGGCTCCGTCAGGTCGGATGGCGTCTCCAGGCCCACCTGGCGGGTGATCGTGTCGAAGCTCGTATCGCGGAGCTTCAGGGTGATGGTCGCCGCCTTGAGACCCGACGACCGGAGCCGGCCGGCAACCCCGTCCGCCATCCCCAGCAGGGTCCGCTCGATGACCTCGCGATCCGAGGTATCCACGTCGAACGTGTGCTCGTGCCCGATTGACTTCGCTGCCTCGCCCCCGGCAACCGGGTCGGGATCGATCCCCCTGGCCCGATCGACCAGCGATGCCCCGTGCTTGCCGAACCGCCGGGTCATCGCGTCCGGCGGCAGCGCGGCCAGGTCCCCGATCGTCCGGACACCGAAATCCTGCAGGGCCGACGCCGTCTTCTCGCCCACCCCCCACAGTCTCGAGATCGGCAGCGGCGCCAGGAATGCCGCCTCCTCGCCCGTCGGCACGACGACCAGCCCGTCCGGCTTCCGCAGATCCGACGCGATCTTGGCCACTAGCTTCGTGCTCGCCACGCCGACCGATGCCGTGAGGCCGACCTCGTCGCGGATCGCCTTCCTGACCCGGCGGGCGATCTCCTCGCCATCCCCGAACAGTGCCCGCGACGCCGTCACGTCCAGGAACGCCTCGTCGATTGAGATCGGCTGGACCAGCGGCGTGAACCTGCGCAGGATCGCCATGATCTCGCGGCTGACCGCCTGGTACTTGCGCCCGTCGACGGGCAGGAACACGCCGTCCGGGCAGAGGCGGCCGGCCGTCCGCAACGGCATCGCCGAGTGCACGCCGAACGCGCGCGCCTCGTACGACGCGGCCGATACCACGCCGCGCTGGTTCGGGCCACCACCCCCGACGATCACCGGACGGCCGCGGAGCTCCGGCCGGTCGCGCTGCTCGACCGCCGCGAAGAACGCGTCGAGGTCCACGTGCAGGATCGTCCGCGTGCTCACGTGCGCGATTGTCACCCCGACTCGCGACGACGTGGTGGCACGGCAGGCCGTCGATCCTCGTCGGCGGGCCGTCGGTACCGCGTCAGCAGGCCGTCAGCACCGCGTCATCGGGCCGTCGCACGTCGGTGCGGCGGCTCGCAACGGTCGATCCCCGTCAGCGCTCCGCGACCGGGCGGTGCGCCGGATCCCGGTTCTGTCATCCACCAGAGCCACTGGTGATAAGCGCAGCGGACCCCCCGACCAGTGACACCTACCACGGAGCGTGGTGGTAGTCATCGGCGAAGGGGCCGAGACGCACGACTGGGGCGCCGAGGGCCGATGCCGCGTGCGTGAGGCCAGGCTCGAGAGCGCTCCGACGGCGGCCGATGCGTGACAGAACCTTGTCTAGCACCACGCTCCGTGGTGCGTGTCAGAACCACGGCTCCGACGACCACCCCCGGGCCGGGCTCACCGACATCCGGCTGCCGGGCCCAATCGGGTGCTGGCCGACCCCGGAGCACGGCCCAGGGCGACCCGAACGGACGCCTCCGGAACGCGCGGCACACAGGACGGCCGAACTGAACGGCCCCCGGAACGGGCGGCACACGGCGGCAGAACGGAACGGCCTCCGAAACGCGCGACATACCGCGGCCCTCCGGAACGCGGGGCACACCGCGGCCCGAACGCGAACACGCCCGGCACCGCGAACGGACCGGGCGATTCGTGGGCGACGGATCCCGCGACGTGGTCTTCGTCTGGGCATAACGACCAGGATCAGATGCGAGGCGGACCTGGAGCCCGCCGAACGTCAGCCCTTGGGCTCGACCACGATCGTGACCTCGGGCGTCATGCCCGAGAGCACCTTGATCGCGACCTTGTACGTCCCGAGTGCCTTGATCGGCTGGTCCAGGTCGATCTTGTGCTTGTCGATCGAGATCCCACGGCGCCCGAGGGCGTCGGCGATGTCCTGGTTGTTGATGGACCCATACAGCTTGCCGCCCTCGCCGACCTTGACGCCCATGGTCAGCGTCGTGCTCGCGATGCGGGTGGCGGCGATCTCCGCCTCCTCGCGCTCTCGCTTGCGCTTGTCCTCGCGGCTCGCGATGTCGTGCTGGTACGCGCGATAGGCGCCGCCCGCAGCGGACACGGCAAGCTTCTGCGGGATGAGGAAGTTCTGGGCGTACCCGTCCGCGACCGTCTTCATCTCGCCGCTCTTGCCGAGCTTCGCGACGTCCTTCGTGAGGATCACCTTCACGCGATCGAACCCTCCCTGTTGACCCAGGAACGGACCCGCGGCCCGACCCGGCTTCTGTGCACTGTGTCCGCGGCGAACCCGACGGCCCCCGGTACTCGACGCATCATGCGCCGGACGGGGCCCGGCGTGAAGCGCCGGATGCTGCCGATGTCGTCGTGGAACACGCGCCTGTCGATTCCCAGCTCGTCCAGCTTCTCGTCGAGCAGCTCGTCCGGGATCCCGTCGAGGAATACATCCACGGCGAGGACGATGACCACCAGGTCGTCGATCCGGCCGAGGACCGGAATGGCGTCAGGCACGAGGTCCCGACCCACGACGAGGTAGCCCAGCGCCGCAGCCAGCATGGCCTTCCGTCCCGCGGGCGTCCGCTCGTCACGAATGAGCTCCCAGAACAGGCGGCCATAGAGCGGGGCGCGGCTTGCGAGAGGCAGCAGCGCGGCCCAGCCCAGCAACCGACGAAGTCCGGGCCGCCGTCGATGGCGTCCGCCGTCTCGCTTGCTGAACGTCGTCGCGGTCGTCCCGCGCGGCTCGAGCCACCCTGCCCTCGTGTGGATCCCGGCCAGCCGAACGTGGAAGCCGGGGAGGGGGAGTTTACCAGCAGTCCCGCCGGTGCCTGATCGGACTCGGTGAGCTGTCCGGCCGATCGCGTCCGCCGGCCCGCTGCATCTCCGTGATCGTGCCGGCACGCGAGCCCTCTCGCAACCTTGACATCGAACGTTCGTTCTGTATCATGCACGCAAGAGAGGAGGCGCCGCGTGACCCGTCACGACGCCGATCGCAAGCGGAAGATCCTGGACGTCATCGCCGCGACCATCCGCGCCCGCGGCTATCCGCCGTCGGTCCGTGAGATCGCGCGTGCCGTCGGTCTCGCGTCCACCTCTGCCGTCCACCACCACCTGCAGGTCTTGGAGAAGGACGGATACCTGGAGCGCGGCGCCGCGCAGTCGCGCGCCATCAGGCTCACCCCGATGGCGGCCCTCCGCCTCGGACTCGCGAGCGAGCTCACGCCTCAGTCCATGCCGACCGAGACACACGCCCTGCCGATCATCGGCGAGATCGCCGCCGGCGGACCCATCGAGGCGTACCAGGACGCGTCGGAGACTCTCGCGGTGCCCGACATCCTGGCGGCCGCGGGCGACGCGTACGTCCTGCGTGTCCGCGGAGACTCGATGATCGAGGCGCACATTGCGGACGGGGACTTCGTGGTCATCAGGCCCCAGGAGACCGCCCGGGACGGTGACATCGTCGTCGCCCAGGTCGAGGACAACGCCGTCACCCTCAAGCGCTTCTTCCGTGAGAAGGACCAGGTGCGCCTCCAGCCGGCGAACCCGAACTACGCCCCGCAGTTCTACCCGAGCGTGCGCATCCAGGGGAAGCTGATCGGGGTCATCCGCCGCCTCGACTGACGCGGGATGT
Organism: uncultured Chloroflexia bacterium; assembly: GCA_963849495.1. Lineage (GTDB taxonomy): Bacteria > Chloroflexota > Limnocylindria > Limnocylindrales > CSP1-4 > CAIXZV01. The sequence continues at coordinate 32,354 of CAWKHN010000026.1, forward strand.
GGGGACGTGTCGTTCGTCCACACATCGTCCACAGCCAGACGCGCCTCACGGCACCTTGTGGACAGGGATCGGGGATAAGCGCCTTCACGTCGCAGCCGATCCGCGTGACAGTCAACGTGTCACCGCATTACCGCATCCTCGGGTACCCATGATCGATCGCCTGCCGCCCCAATCCATCGAAGCCGAGCAGTCGGTGCTCGGGTCGATCCTGATCGATCGGGATGCCGTGATCGAGGTCGCGGAGTTCCTCCGCCCGGAGGACTTCTACCGGCAGGCCCACGCGCGCGTCTATGCGGCGATGCTGGACCTGTTCGAGCGGCGGGAGCCCATCGACATCGTGACGGTCTCGGAGTCGCTGGAGCGGACCGGCGACCTCGAAGGGATCGGCGGACGCGCCTACCTCGGCACCCTGTCCAACCAGACGCCGACCGCTGTCCATGCCGTCCAGTACGCGCGAATCGTGGAGCGCAAGTCGCTCCTCCGCAACCTCATCGGTGCCGCCGGCAAGATCGCCGGCATCGGCTACGAGGATCCGGCCGAGGTCCAGGAGGCCATCGATCGCGCCGAGGCGGAGCTGTTCGCTGTCAGCCAGCGGCGGGTCGCAGCCGGGTTCTCGGCGCTCAAGAGCCTGCTGCACGATGCGTACGACCGGCTGGACTACCTCCATGCGCATCGGGGTGAGATCAGTGGTGTCCGAACCGGGTTCCAGGACCTGGACACCCTGACCACCGGCCTGCAGAAGAGCGACCTCGTGATCCTGGCTGCCCGCCCGTCGGTGGGCAAGACGAGCCTCGCGCTCAACATCGCGGAGCACGCGGCCGTGCGGGACAAGAAGAGCGTGGGCATCTTCAGCCTCGAGATGAGCAAGGAGCAGCTCGTGCTGCGCCTGCTCTCCTCGGTGGCCGCGATCGACTCCCAGCGCCTCCGGAGCGGGTTCCTGGAGGAGATGGACTTCGCCCGGATCGCGCCCGCGATGAATGCCCTGTCCGAGGCGCCGATCTACATCGACGACACGCCCAACATCACCACGATGGAGCTACGGACCAAGGCGCGTCGCCTCCAGGCCGAAACCGGCCTGGACCTCGTGATCGTGGACTACCTGCAGCTCATGCAATCGTCCACAACGACGCGCGATGCCAACCGCGTGCAGGAGGTGTCGGAGATCTCGCGGGGGCTCAAGGCGCTCGCGCGTGAGCTCAAGGTGCCCGTGATGGCCCTCAGCCAGCTGTCGCGCCAGCCCGAGATGAGGGAGTCCAAGGAGCCGCGCCTCTCGGACCTGCGCGAATCCGGGAGCATCGAGCAGGACGCGGACCTGGTGATGTTCCTGTGGCGGGAGAAGGAACGCGGGTCCGATGACCAGGACCTGTCCGGAGAGGTCGTCAAGCTCAAGCTCTCCAAGCACCGCAACGGTCCCACCGGTGAGATCGACCTGTGGTTCAAGAAGGCGCAGACGCGCTTCGTGAACTACGCAGGGGAGCGTTTCGCGGACGTCGGCTGAACCCGGCGACGCGGGAACGGGGCAACCGTGACTGCTGCGTCAGCAGCCCTTCTCCCCGATCGTCGCCGCTGGCCGCGCTGCCGCTCAGCTTGGCGGCTGATGCACGATGCTCAGGCCAAAACTGCTTGACGCGGCGCGTATTCTCCGCCCAAAGAGCTCCGGGCCGGCAGCCGTCCCGTTCGAGCGCCGCCCGTCCAAGCGCGCGCCCGTGTCAGTCCCGACGAATCGGACCGGAGCTCGCGACCACGCGTGGCCCAGGGAGGGACCCGAGGGGTGTTCCAGGATCGAACCTTGACTTGTCGCGACTGCGGCGAGTCCTTTCCCTTCTCGTCGGGGGAGCAGGCCTTCTTTGCGAGCAAGGGCCTGACCAACGACCCGCAGCGATGCCCCACGTGTCGGGCCGCCGCCAAACGCGCCCGGAGCGCATCGCCGGGAGGTGCGCGGGAGTACCACGCCGCGGTGTGCAACAGCTGCGGCGGCCAGGCGATGGTCCCGTTCCAGCCTCGCAACGACCGTCCGGTCTACTGCAGCAGCTGCTTCGACAAGGTCCGCGCAGAATCGTCGGCGTCGGCCTAGATCAACCCGGACGCTCCGTGGGCTTCGGGGGTGATTCGTGCGCTGCCCTATGCTGGTCGAGTCAGACAGCAGGAGGAGCCGCGTGGGCGTGATCATCATCCGCGAGATGGTCGGGACGAGCCCCCGATCCTGGAGCGACGCCGCCCGCCAGGCGGTGGCGACCGCATCGAAGACCGTCCGCAACATACGGACGATCGAGGTTGTGAAGTCGAGCGCCCGGATCGAGGACGGCGAGATCGTCGAATACCAGGTCGACATCAAGATCGGGTTCGAATACGAGGGCTGACGTCAGCCACGACGGGCAGCGATCAAGAGCTGGGATCACCATCGGGATAAGCCGCGGTTGAGCGACGCCCGGCACCATTCCGCGCATGCCCTCGACGACCCGCGATCCCGATCGTCACCCGGCCAAGAACCGAGGCGCGCCCGGCCGCCCCATCGCCACCCGGCCCGAACCCACCCCCGCAGGCACGCGCATTGACGCGGGGGACGCGGCTTCCGTATTGTTCGCGGCCACCGACGGCACCGGCGACCTGAGGGACACAGGCCCGGTCCCGTCGAGGAGCGGTGGGCGCGAGGGGCATGGGTTGGTCGCGGTCGGACCCGGAATCGCGGATTCGATCCTGCTCGGCGGCGGGGCGAACCTGATGAGCCTCAACCCGCTGCCGATCCAGGGCGCCAAGATCCATCGCCCTCCCCTCCGCAACGACATCCTCTCGCGTGAGCGACTGAACGGCTGGCTCGAGCAGGCCGCGGCCGGCCGTCTCGCGCTGATCGTCGCGGAGGCGGGGTTCGGCAAGACGACGCTGCTCGCGGATTGGGCTCGCCATACGGCCCGTCTCACAGCCTGGTACCGGCTGGAGCACGACGATCGCGACTGGCTCACGTTCATCCGCCATCTCGTCGGCAGCGGTCGCGAGCTCGATCCGGAGTTCGCGCCCGAGACCTACGGGCTGCTCCTCCAGCTGGGCCCGGGCGGTCCGACACAGGCAGACATCGTGACCAGTCTCGTGCACGAGATCGAGGACTTCGGCGCAGCGACGCCGCATGGCCTGACCCTGATCTTCGACGACTACCACGTCGTCGACGGCAGCGACGAAACGGATCCCATCGTTCGCGCCATCCTCGATCACACGGGCCCCGGCTTCTCGGTCGTGATCGCCTCCCGATCGAACCCCAAGATTCCCATGGGCCGGCTCCGCGCTCGAGGCGCCGTCACCCGCCTGGACGGCGATGGCCTCTGCTTCGACGTCCCGGAGGCGGACCGCCTGTTCCGCGACGCCTACCACCAGCCCCTGGATGCCGACGTCATCTCGGATCTCATCCAGCGCACCGAGGGCTGGGCCGCCCTGCTGAGCCTCGTCCGGACAAACCTCGAAGAATCGAAGACCCAGGACCCGCGCGACCTCGTTCGCCAGCTGTCGGGTGGGCGTGGCGACCTCTATGACTATGTCGCAGAGGAAGTTGTAGACAAACTTCCGGCCGACTTGTCGCACTTCCTCAGTTGCGCCTCGCTGCTCGACGAAGTCGATGCTGACGCAGCCCGCGTGGTCACCGCATTGGATGAGCGGGCCATTGCAGCCCTGACTTCGACTGCGGAGGAACTGGGGCTTCTCGCAAGGCTGGATGTCGTATCGCCTCTGCGGTACATGCCGATGGTCCGCGACTTCTTCGTCGCACGCTTGACAAGCAATATCGGCGCCGCGGCCGTCCGCGAAATGCATCTCGCGCTCGGGGAGCACTATCGTGGGCGCCGCTGGCGCCCGGCAGCAACGTATTTCGATCGTGCCGGCGCAGTCGAACAAGTGGCTCAGGTCATCGAGGAGTCCCTCGACGAGATACTTGGTCGCGGGGAGTATCGGGCGGCCATGGACATGTTGGGGGTGCCTACAAGAGAAGGCTCTGCCTACCACGTGTTGCGATCTCGCCTGCTGCTCCAAATCGGAGGCGGCCGTGATGCGGTTGCCGCGGCGCATGATGCAGTGGCATCCGCCGAGGCTGGCCCTCAGGCCCACCTCCACCTTGCCTTGCTGAATGCGGCGTCGGTCGCCACAGCGGTTAGGCATCATGACGATGCTCTGCATTTCGCTGGTCGCGCCGAGTCAATCGCTCCCAATGTAACCGAGCGCCAACTGGCAGAGGGATATAGGGCGATTGCGGCCGCTTCCGCGTCCGCGAATCTGCCTGCCATGGCGCTGCAGCTTGAGCGCCTGCTGGCCGCACAGGAACGACGCGAGCAATGGCATTACGCAGCAGTAACGAGCCTCAACCTCGCACAAGTCCTGGTCTGGCTCGATCGCCCATGGGACGCCATTCGTCTAGCTTCAGATGCAGATCGTCTGTTTGCATCATCGTCGAAGGGATACGAGCGTCTGTCGGTCGGTCTGGCTATGGCGCAAGCACGGGCGCGCCTCGGCGACTGGACGGAGGCAGAGAGGCTGCTGGAAACCGCAATTCATACGGGCCATCCCGAGGGGCGGCTCGAGGCGATCCACGAGGCAGCGAGCCTCGCCTCCTGGTATGGCCCACCCGGTCTCGCCGCCGAACTCCTAGCCCGGGCTCACCGGGGAGATCTGACAGCCACGTGGGCCCTTCATTGGCAGGTCCTTGACCTTTGGTCGGAGGAGAACCAAGGACGTCGCCTTTCGCTGCTAGCGGGACTCCCGGAGGTACCTCCACCTTCAGCCGAAGTCGGCGCGTCGTTTCGCTGGCACCTCACAGTTGCGAGGGCACACCAGCTAAATGGGGATGAGCCAGCCTTTGCATCTGCCATGTCACGAGCTGCGACCGTGGCCGCAGCCCAGCGCTCGCCGCTCCAGGCGCGACTGACGTCACTCTTGACGGCACTCGCAGACAAGGACCAGAAGCTATCGCAACTCCTGCAAAGGTGGCCGGTGGCAGATGACGCACCGCTTGGCGTATTTGCACAGGAGATCTGTTCCAGTCTGGGAAACCTCACGGGCAGCGCAATCGAAACGGTGGCTCGCGCGAGCCAGACCTTGCCGCAGCGCTGGCGCACACCACTACGGGGAACTGTCACGGGCTCCGACCTAGCCAACGCAATTGCGGCAGCGGCGTTGCTCGATCAAGTCGGACAAGTTGATGACATCTCGCTCCTGCGCGAATTTGGCAAACGAACGAAACACACAGGGAGATCTTGGGGAGACGAGCTCATCCGTCGGGTGGCACCACGGGTCCTTGTTGATGATCTCGGATTGATGTCCATTAGCATCGGCGACCGTGATGTCGATGGGCGGGCTATTCGACGAAAAGTCCTCGCACTGATCGCATTCTTGGGTTCGCAGCCATCAGGTTCGGCAACCCCGGATCAAGTTCTGGAGGCGCTCTGGCCTGAGCTTGATCCAGAACAGGGCACAAACTCCCTTCACCAGACGATCTACTTCTTGCGGCGTGTCATCGACCCAGGATATCGGGCCGGGATTTCTCCTGAGTACCTTCACTTCGACCCCGAGGTCGTCTGGCTAGATGCCTCCCTCATTGACTATCGAAGCTGGCAGTGCCGCCGGCTTCTCCGGCAACGGACCCACGACCGTCGGACGGTCGAGGCTATCCTCAACGCATATCGTGGGAAGTTCGCAGGAGACTTCGCCTACGAGGAATGGGCGACGCAGTATCGCGACAGTCTCCATGCGCAGTTCTTGGCGGTCATGGAGCGCGCAGTGACCGGCGACACGGGTTCGTCTGATCTCAGCTGGCGCCTGTGGGTTGGCCAGCAGGCCCTGGCAATTGACCCAGAGGCTGACGCCATTGAGGCCCAGGTGATCAAGCTCTATCGGTCCACGGGCTCGGCCGCGGCTGCGGCCGAGCAGTATGCCCACTACGCCTCCCTCCTGCGGGATCAGCTCGGCGTTGAGGCGCCCGATCTCGATGACCTATGAACCGAGAGCCCACAGCCTGACCCCCCGTGCGGCGCCCGTGTGGACATAGGTAGGGTGCCGTATTGACCGGTGAAGAGCGGGCACCCTATAGTCCGGCCTGCACTAGTACTAAGGTACGGTGCATCAAGGAAACGCTCGGAACGCGCTGATGCCTCCACCTGAATTGGGCACTTAGGGTGGGAGCGGAGCGAGTAGTGCAACCGACCGACTTTCGAGTCAGGTCGGTTTTCGTGTTCGTAAGACACGGAGACCGTGAGGAGGTACGAGCGTGGCACCGGAAGCCATCATCAAAGGCTGGTAGTCCAGGTCGCAGAGGAGATCCAACCATGCGATCTCGGGTGATCCAAATCATGACTGCGCTTGGCAGTGTGGCCGCACTGGCCCTTGCCGGCGGAGCCTCCATTCGGGGCTTTTAGGATACTTTGGTCCCATTGCCGGGATCAGGGGCGGTGGTAATCTCCCCGCTGCACAGCGCAGAGGTGGCATGCCCCGTTTCCTGAAGCTCTATATTGCCGGGCTCGTGGGAGTCAGCACACTGTTGCTGATCGCCACGAGCCTTGCTTTTGGTATCGGCCCGCGTATCGCAATCCAGGTCACAGGCGATCATCCTGTCACTGACACTGAACTCCTAGCAGGGGTCGCCTTCTGGATCGTTGTGACGTTGTTCGCTCAGGCCCTCCCTGTGCGTATGCCACGCGGCATGCTCGTCACCGTGTCGATCGCACCCATCTTGGCTGCCACAGACCTCGGTGGACCAGCTGTTGGAGCGTGGGTCGCCCTGATCGGTTCGTTGGAATTGAGAGAGTTGCGTGGCTCGATCCCCTGGTACGGGTCAGTCGCGAACCACGCAGGCATAGTCCCGCCCGCAGTTGCGGCAGGTCTTGTGGCTCACGTGATCACCGGCAACTCCCCGACGCTGGTGCTCGACTTGATCGGCATCTCGTTCGGCGCAGCTGTGTTCTTCTTGCTCAACCTGCTCGCAGTCTCGGCTCTCCTGTCGATCCGGACTGGGCTTCCCGTTCGACAGCTACTGCTCAGCGACCCGCGGAACTTCGCAGCGAGTCTCATCGCACTCGCGCCGCTGAGCTGGCTCATGGCCCAGATGTACACCGTGGCGTGGTGGGCGAGCCTGCTGTTCGCGCTCCCGCTGTACACCACCCGGCTGGCGTACCACAACTTCATCGAGATGCGGGAGATGTTCACCCAGACCATCACCGCGCTCGCGGGGGCCGTGGACAAGCGAGACCCGACCACCGCCATGCACTCGTGGCGGGTCAAGGAGATCGCGGGCGACATCGGTCGGGAGCTGCGCCTTGGCGAGGCGGACCTGGAGGCGCTCGAGTGGGGCGGCCTGCTTCATGACGTTGGGAAGATCGGCGTGCCCGACAACGTCCTGAAGAAGCAGGATCGGCTCACCAAGGAGGAGCGAATGATGATGAACGCGCATCCGGTCCTGGGTGCGCAGATCATCGCCCCCGTGACCCGCCTGTCGCGCGAGCTGCCCATCATTCGCCACCACCACGAGTGGTACAACGGCTCGGGATACCCGGACCGGCTGATCGGGGACGAGATCCCGCTGCTGGCCCGGGTCCTGCACGTGGCGGACGCCTTCGAGGCGATGACCGCTGCGCGGCCGTACCGCATGACACCGCTGACCCAGGAGCAGGCGCTGGGTGAGCTGCGCAAGTACGCCGGCGTCCAGTTCGATCCCAAGATCGTGGACGCGTTCGTGCGCACGAGCTGGGTGGAGGGCGTGCGTGACCCAGGCCGGACGGTCCAGACGCGCCCGATCCCGCTGATCTCGCAGCACGCGAACCGCGTCGCGAGCGTCCCCGCGTCGACGGCCCCAGCGGCAGACTCGAACTGAGCACGCGGGCCCCGCTGGGCCCCACAATCTCAGGATGCTGATCGCCGGTATCGCGTTCGGTCTGGTGATGGGCCTGCTCCTGGGCGGGCGCATCGAGCGACTCGCCGACATCCGCCTGCAGTTCCTGCCGCTGCTGTTCGTGGCGGTGATCGTGCGGTTCGGGACGGAAACGCTCCTTGAGTACGGCGTGGGCATCGTGGACACGCTGCGCGTCCCGCTCCTGGGCATCGCGTATGGGCTGCTGCTGTTCACGCTGTGGAAGAACCGCGGGTACCCGGGCCTGGCGCTTGCCTTCATCGGCATCGCCAGCAACGCGATCGCGATCCTGTTCAACGGCGGGCGGATGCCGGTCTGGATGCCCGCGTACGAGGTCTCGGGGCTACCGGGGCCGCTCTCCTCCGTCCTGCATACACAGCTCGTCGGCTCGGGGCCCGACTTCTTCCTCCACCTCGGGCCGCTGAGCGACGTCGTCCCGATCCCGTTCTGGCCGCTGAACAACGTGGCCTCGGTCGGGGACATCTTCCTCTCGGCGGGGCTGGCGTTCTTCCTGTTCGCGGCGCTGATGCGCACCCCGGAGGAGACGCAGCGCGCGATCGACGAGGCGAAGACGGGTCGCTACCTCGGGCTGGCGGGGACAGCCCGACTGCCGGGACGGCGGGCGGGTGGCGTCGCCCCCGGAGTGGCCGACGAGCCGGCGCCTGGCCTCCGGACGGGGTCCGGTCTTGCCCCGGGGATGGAGGATGCCGCCGGCCTGGAACGCCCGATCATGCTGGGCTCCCGCGGCGTGGGCATGGCATCCCCTTCCGCCTCCGCCGTGGCCGCGGATGCCATGGACGACAGGCTCGCGGCATCGATGGCGCTTGGGGGCGGGGCGGTGAGGACCGCGACGCCGGCCTTCCCGGTCGCACGGCCGGGTGTCCGGCGACGGCCCGCGCTGCTGCCACGGATCCGGCGCCACCCGTACGTCCGGCTGGCGCTGAACGGATCGTTCTCGGCGCTGTGGGTCGGCCAGATCATCAGCCTGTTCGGCGATCGGGTGAACCAGATCGCGCTCGGTGCCTTCGTGTACGAGGTGACCGACTCCGCGTTCGCGCTGGCGCTGACGTTCCTGGTCGCCACGCTGCCCAACCTCGTGTTCTCCCCCATCGCGGGGACGTTCGTGGACCGCTGGGACAAGAAGCAGGTCCTGGTGGTCTCCGACATCCTGCGTGCGGCGCTGGTGCTGCTCGTGCCGGTGGCGGTCCTGGTCAACGTCTGGCTGGCCTACCCGCTGGTGTTCCTGATCACGACGGTCTCGATCTTCTTCCGGCCGGCACGGGTCGCGATCCTGCCGCGCATCATGCCCACCCGGGACCTGCTGTCGGCCAACTCCGCCCTGTGGGTCGCCGAGACGATCGCGGACGTCGTGAACTACCCGCTTGCCGGCCTGTTCGTGGTGTTCCTCGCGGGGTCGCTGCCGATCGCGTTCTGGATCGACGCCGCCACGTACCTCGCGTCCGCAGGCCTCCTGGCGACGATCGTGGTGCCGCCTCTTCTCCGGCGGGCTCGACCCGACGACGAGCTCGGCGCGGACGGCACCCTCAAAGAGAGCGGCCAGGGCACCCGCGGCGATGGGGTCGGCGAGGATGCCGCAGCCGGGTCCGCAACGGTCCTGGGCGACCTCAAGGCAGGCTGGGCGTTCCTGCGTCACGAGACCGTGCTCCTGGCGAACACCCTGCAGGGAACGGCCGGCCAGTTCGCGGTGGGCATCGTCACGGTCGCGGCGCTTGTCCTCGCGCAGGAGATCACGCCCGAAGGAGGCAACGCCTACGTCGGCACCTGGGCGTTCATGGAGACGGCCATCGGCGTCGGGAACCTGGTCGGCGGCTTCCTGCTGGGCATGGTCGCGATGCGGGTGCGCAAGGGGATGCTGGTGATCGCCGCCTACACGGGCTTCGGCGTGCTGGTGTTCCTGCTGGGGGTGGTGTCGTCGATCCCGCTCGTGCTCGGGATCCTGTTCGGCATCGGCGTCGCGAACATGGCGTTCGTGATCCCCAGCCAGACACTGTTCCAGGAGCGGACGCCGCCCGAGCTGATGGGCCGCGTGGTCAGCTTCCGGTTTGCGCTGGTGTTCGGCGGGATGTCGGTCGCGATGGGTGTCGGCGGGCTGTTCGTGGGTGCGCTGGGGCCCGGGCCGGTGATCGCGGCGGCCGGGATCATCTCGATCGCCGCGGGCCTCGCCGGGCTCGGCGTGCGCGCAGTTCGAGAGGCGTGAGCGGCCGCGGCGGCCACGGTCGCCCGGCGCTCGGTACACTGTCGCCCGCGTGAGGCGATGCCCGCAGGCGGCGCCCGCCGAGAGGAGACCGATCACCGGATGACCGAGAAGGAGCGCGACCCGGAGGCTGCAGACGGCCCCGACGCCGCGACGGACGACACGGATGACGCGGCCGGAGCCGCACTCGACAGCACCGACGAGGCCGGGAACGACGAGGACCTCGGCGAGGCCGAAGACCTCGAGGACGAGGAGGAGGACGAGGAGGAGCCGGAGCGCCGGACCACCCCGGCGACCTCCGCCGCCGGATCGCGCCCGACCGGGCGGCCCGGCCGCAACCGCGATGCCGCCAAGGTGGCGCAGGCTGCGCCGTCGGTCTCGGAGCAGGCGGTCAAGATCCACGATCGGGCGTCGGCCGTGTTCGTGCTCGGCCTGGTGGCCGTGTTCGCGGTGATCCTGGGGAACGGCATGCTGGGCGGCAACGGCGGGTTCCTGACGGACCTGCTCGCGACCCCGACGCCCCTGATCACGCCGGCTCCCGCGACGGCATCCCCGGGGGCTCCGTCGGTCGACCCGGTGGCGAGCGCATCTGCGAGCGCGTCGGCTGAGGCTTCGGCTTCGGCTTCGTCTTCGGCGGCTGCGGCGTCGGCATCTCCTGCCCCGTCCGGGTCCGCGGCCCCGTCCGCATCGGCACCCGCATCGCCGGCACCGTCCCCCAGCCTGGGTCCGTCGCCGAGTCCGACAGCGAGCTGACCCGGGGCGATGGACGGAGCCCGGGCGCGTGCGAGCGAGGCCCTGGCACACCTGAGCGGAGCCCGGGCACCTGCGAGCGAGGCCCGGGCGCGGATGGTCACGGACCAGCTGCGCGGCCGCGGCGTCCGGGACGAGCGCGTGCTGGCGGCGATGGCGGCCGTCCCCCGGGATGCCTTCGTGCTCGACCGGGATCGCGATCTCGCCTACCGCGACGGTCCCCTCTCGATCGGTGCGGGCCAGACGATCAGCCAGCCGTACATGGTGGCGCGGATGACGGAGCTGCTCCGGGTGACGACCGGCGAGCGGGTGCTGGAAATCGGCACCGGGTCCGGCTACCAGGCCGCGGTCCTGGCCGAGCTCGGCTGCCGGGTCACGAGCATCGAGCGGGAGCCGGGACTGGCCGAGGAGGCCGCCGACCGCCTGGCCGCCCTGGGGTATGCGGACCGGGTGGAGGTGCGCACGGGTGATGGGAGCCGGGGCGCTCCGGACGGTGCGCCATGGGACGGGATCATCGTTGCAGCCGGGGCGCCGTCGGTCCCCGATGGGCTGCGCGAGCAGCTGGGCGAGGGTCGGCGGCTGGTGATCCCCGTCGGGTCGAGGTCGCTCCAGGACCTGCTGGTGGTGGAGCGGCGCGGGGACGAGTGGCGGGAGCACTCGGACGGGCCGTGCGTGTTCGTGCCGCTCATCGGTGCGGGCGGCTGGGAGCGGTGACGGGAGCAGCTGGGAGCGCTGAACCGGCCGGCCCGTTCGTGCGCGGAGGGCGCCGCTATACTCGCCAGCCATGACCCACGTCTTCGTCGCTCCCCATCCCGATGACGTCGCCCTGTCCTGCGGTGGCCTGATTGCCAGCCTGCGCGAGCTCGGCCAGAACGTCGCGATCCTCACGCTCTACTCGGGCACGGGGAACGCGGACCGGCTGACCCCGTACCAGCGCGAGGCGCTGGGCTTCGGGTCCAAGTCGGTCTGGCCGGTCACCGAGGCGTTCAACCGCGCCCACCTGGAGGCGGACTTCCCGGCCGACTCCGCCTCGGCGCCGTGGCAGGCCTCGAAGGAGGGGCTGGACGCGACCCAGAGCGACGCTGACACAGCCGCCAAGCGCTTCTGGCAGCGGTCCTCGTGGTACCGGCGGGCGAGCATCCACGCGGAGTCGCTCCACGGCCAGCCGCTGATCGACGACCTGTCCTCGCAGGGCGCGGTCCTCACCACGGAGCTGACCGATGCCGCCGCGGCCGGCGAGACCATGGCGCAGCGCCGGCTCGAGGACGAGCGCTTCGCGGCGTTTGCGGAGGCCTCGATCATCTGGCTGGACCTGCCGGACGCGGTGTTCCGCGGCTACGAGGGCGACGACGAGCTGCTGAGCACCCCGCGCGCCGACGATCCCGCCCCGGTGGACCTGCTGCGCCGCGAGATCGCCCGCCTTGAGCCGCAGCGCATCTACCTGCCGCTCGGGATCGGCGGCCACGTGGACCACCAGCTGGCACGGGACGCGGGGATCGCCCTCCTCCACGACGCGCGCCGCTGGGTGATGCCGGGCCCCGACTACGGCTCGATGATGGCGTTCTACGAGGACTTCCCGTACGCGTACTGGGAGGACTTCGGGCGCATCGAGGACATGCCCGGCGGCACCATCCCCGGCCTGCCCGCGGACCTGTCGCTGACCGCGGAGTTCGCGGACGTGGGTGACCAGCTGGAGCGCAAGATCCGGGGCATCGCGCTGTACGAGAGCCAGATCAGCCGGCTGTTCACGGACGACCGGGCGATGGGCGGCGCGGTGCGCGCGTACGCGGCGAAGGTCGCGGACCTCGGCGGTATCGCCGGCGGCGCGGCGGAGCGCTACTGGGTCACGACGCCGGCCTAGGCGATGACGCCGGTCGTGGGTCTGTCCCGGCCGTCGATCCGGCTGTTCCTCGTCAGCTGCACCCTGCTGTTCGCCGAGCTCCTGCTGATCCGGTGGATCCCGGCCGAGGTCATCTACGTCGGCTTCTTCCGCAACTTCATCCTCATGGCGAGCTTCCTCGGGATCGGGCTCGGGATCCTGTGGGGGCGAAACCCGCGGCGGATCCCGTTGCCCCTGTTCGGGCCGCTGCTGCTCGCGGTCACGATCCTCGTTGCGACCGGACGGGTGAGCATCCAGCTCCAGTCGCCTGGCGAGATCTTCTTCGGGCTCAGCGAGAACAAGGCTGCCGACATCAACTTCATCGTCCTGCCGGCCCTCGTGGCCCTGGCGGCCCTCCTGATGGCCGGCCTGGCCGTGCCGCTGGGCCGCCTGCTCACCTCGATGCCGCCGCTTCATGCCTACGCGTGGGATATCTGCGGGTCGATGGCCGGGATCGCCGCATTCACCGCGCTGTCCGCGCTCGGCACGCCGCCGCTGGCCTGGTTCCTCGTCCTCGGAGCGTTGCTGGCTCTCAGCGGCCTGAGCCGCGGGCTGTCGCGCCACTCGGCGATCACGTTCGTGACGTTCGGAGCGACGATCGCGGTCATCGCCTTCACTGCCAGACCGGGCGAAACCTGGTCCCCGTACTACCGGATCGATACCTACGAGTCCGGCGGGGTCGGGGCGATTGACGTGAACGGCATCCCCCACCAGGCAATGTGGCCGGTGGCCCAGGCGCTCCAGCGCCGATGTACGGGCAGGTCTACGACTGGTTCCCGGACCGGATCTTCGGCAACGTCCTGATCATCGGGGCAGGGTCGGGCACTGACGTCGCTGTTGCGCTCGCGAAGGGCGCCCAGCACGTTGATGCGGTCGAGATCGACCCGGCCATCCAGGCAATCGGCGTCGCCCAGCACCCCGATCAGCCGTACCAGGACCCGAGGATCACCCAAGTCAACGACGACGGCCGCGCCTTCCTGCGGCGGACGACGAGCACCTACGACCTGGTCATCTTCGCCCTGCCCGACTCACTCACCCTCGTCAGCACGTCGGCCAACCTGCGCCTGGAGTCCTTCCTGTTCACGGTCCAGGCATTCCAGGAGGTCCGCAGCCACCTCGCCTCGAACGGGGTCTTCGTTCTCTACAACTACTATCGGGACGACTGGCTGCCGACCAAGATCGCCGGCATGCTCCAGGACGCGTTCGGGACGCAGCCAATCGCAAAGCTCTACGGGGGCGCGGCGGCAACGCTTGCGGTGGGTCCCGGGATCGATGCGGTCGCCGGGCATCCGCCCGGTGGCACGGTCGACGCGATCAACCTTGCGAACGCCCCTCAGGCGGCGACCGATGACTGGCCCTTCCTGTACCTGGTCCAGCCTTATGTCGCCCCGTACTACCTTGGCGCGCTCGCCCTGATCCTGGCCTTCGCCGCGTTCATGACCTGGCGGGCCGCCCGGGGCGGCGGGACGTCACTGCGTCGGTTCAGCCCGCACTTCTTCCTGCTGGGGGTCGCGTTCCTGCTGCTCGAGACCCGGAGCCTGGTCACGTTCAGCCTCCTGTTCGGCAGCACCTGGATCGTGAACTCCCTGGTCTTCTTCGCCGTGCTCGCAAGCGTCCTCGCCGCGGTCGCGATCAACGCGCGGTTCAGGATCCGGAACCCGGTCCCGCTCTATGCCGCGCTGCTCGCGTCGATCCTGCTCGCCTACGTCCTGCCGCCAGCCTCCTTGCTGCTGGAGCCCGTCTGGCTCCGCTACGCGCTGGCCGGCCTGCTGGCGTTCGCCCCGGTCTTCTTCGCCAACCTCGTGTTCAGCCACTCGTTCCGCGACACCTGGACGGCCGACATGGCATTCGCGTCGAACCTGCTGGGCGCGATGGTCGGCGGAGCCGTGGAGTACCTGGGGCTGCTCACGGGGTATCAGGCACTGCTGCTCGTGGTGGCGGGCCTGTATGTCGCCGCCTGGTTGGCCGCGACCCGGGTTCGCGTGCTGGCTGATGCGGACCTGGTGCCGGCAGCGGTCCTATAGGCATGGTGGAGCACATGCCGGCTGGATCGCTCGAGAGGATGCGGGTCTGCGCGTCGTCAACCGAAGATCGCCAACATCGACAGGGTTCTCGGCGGCGGCGCGGATCGGGGCCGGTGCCGCCCCAGTGGACAGCGCCGAGCAATCAGGCTCCGGGGCGCCGTTCGAAGATGACGCCGTCCGCGTCCTTGTAGGCCTCGCACCAGCCACCTCGCTGCTCAAGCCGCCCGAGAGCGGGCTGTCGGGCTCGACGACCACGACGGTGACCCCGTGGCGGGCGAGCACCCGGCCGGCGTCGGTCCCGCCACCGGAGACGGCGCCGTAGTCGCGCCAGAGGCTGGCCGGGAACAGCTCGATCCGCGAGTCCACGAAGTAGGTGGCGTCCGGCACCGCCCACTCGAACCATGAGCCCCAGGTCTGCGGCACGAACACGCGGTCGCCCGGCTTGACCTGGTCCCGCAGCGCGATCGCGAGGCCGGACGGCGCGTACGACAGCAGGCCCGCCCGACCGGTGAGCGGGTCGGCCGGTCGCCACCAGGGCAGGGCGACGACGAGCGCGAGCCCGAGGATGCCGACGAGGACGGCATTGAGCCGGTTTGGCCGCGGACGGCGCGGCGCTGCCGCGGCGGGCAGCGTCCCGGCCACGACGACGGCCGCGCCGAGCGGCCACCAGGCGAGCCCCCGCACGGTCCAGGCACCGAGGAGGAACAGCGCCGCCAGCCAGAGCATCTCCGGCCACGGCAGCCGATGACGCCGCCAGGCGGCCAGTGCGGCCGCGGCGATCGCCGACACGTAGAACAGGAGGCCCGGCACTGCGAACGGGGTCGTCCGCTGCCACTCCGCGACCTGGCTGGTGACCTCCGGGTTGGCACCGATGCTGACCGCGTAGCTCCAGACCGCCGGCCCGGACGGGTTGACCAGCGTCGCGAGCGTCCCGGCCACGAGCACCGCCAGCGTCCGCCGCTGATCCCGGTGCTCCACGACGTCCTCCAGCCAGGCATGGCCCAGGAGGATCGGCGCCAGGACCACGCTGCCGTGCACGTTTGCCCACAGCATGACCAGGAAGGGCGCCAGCCACAGCCGGCGCGGATGTCGGCGACGGTCCGCGACCAGCCACAACAGGATCGCGAACAGCAGGATCCCGAACAGCTGCGGCCGGAGCGCAAGAGTCGGAGCCGCCAGCACGAAGGCCGCCAGGGCCAGCAGGGACGCAGTCCGCGCCGACGCGCCGCGCGCCATAGCCGCGGCCAGGACGAACCCGAAGGTCGCCGCCACGAGCGCCGCTCGGAGCACGGCCAGCAGCTCCCATCCCCCGGCGCGGTGGACCAGGGCGAAGACCACCTGGGCCAGCCACTGCTGGTCCAGCCACGGCATCCCGGCCACCGTGAACGTGAAGGTGTCGGTGGTGGGGATGGCGCCCGTGGACAGGATCAGCTCCCCCGCCCGGACGTGGTAGGCGAGGTCCACTGCGGGCAACGGCACGATCAGCGACCCCAGCGCCGGCAGCGCCAGCGCGAGGAACAGCCACAGCCGATCGAAGCCGAGTCGCATCGGCGACCGACGGGTGCGGACACGGTCAGAGGTTCACGCGGTGTCAGGGCGGTGAGCGCAACGGCCCTGGTCTGCTCTGATCGCCCGATCCGCGTCGCGGACGCGGCTCCCGCCATCGGCTGACGCGCGGCGACTCGCGCACGATCGAGCGCGCCTCGGCGTCAGACAGGCCGAAGAAGGCACGCACCTCGAGCAGGTCGAGGCGGTTGGGCCGACGGTCCTGCCGTTCACGGCGATGGCGTGCTCGCGCATCTCGCGCGCCGGATTGAGGTCGAAGGCCGGAGCGAGTCGCCAGCCTCCGTGCACCGCAGGAATCCGTGGTTGCGCAGGTGATCGTCGCGGTTGCCGGCGAGCACGTTGAATGTCATGCGCCGGTAGAACTGCTCGAGGTCGGCACGCACGTACGTGGGCCGCGTGCGGCTGATGGCATCCGCGATGTCGATGTAGCGGCGCACGCGTGTCCATGCTGCCGGTCATCGTCCGCGCCGATGCGTAGAGACGTCGACCGATGCTACGTCCGGCGACCGGTGCGTCGCGAGGTGCGCATCACCCGGATGTACAGAGTGCGTCGGGGGCACCTCGATGCCGGCGTCACCCGCCAGGCGGGCGTAGACGTGCTCCCACGCGGCCACATCTCGACGATCCGTCCTGGAGGGGAACTTCGCGATCCATAGCGTTCCGTCCGGCTCGACGAAGTTCGCCTTCGGGCGCGCCCGCCGAGCGAGGAGCCGGGGGCGACCAGCATGCCGACCTGCTGGACGGACACGTCCTCGGGGTCCTCCTCAACCTGCGCGCCAGATCCTGAATCTCCCGAAGACGGTGGACCGGAGGCACGCCGGGTTCGCGAGCGGCGATGAAGGGGCCGTCCACGCCATCGCGCAGCCGGAGGGCACCCATCCGGGTCTCGTCGGCCACTCCAACAAGGAAGTCCCAGTCATCGAGGGAGCGACCCCGCCCGCCTGACCATGAGCGCCTCGCCCCACTTGTCGGGCGCGGTGTCGGAGAAGATGCCCGGCAGCCTCCGCGCCGGGATGGTCAGTTGCGCCTCGCCCAGGGGCAACCCTGGGTCGATGGCGAACCGCGCTGACGAGTCGTCGAGCCAGGAGCGTGCGTAGGCGAACGCCACCGACAGCGCCGCACCCGGCCAGCGTGTGAGGACCCCCACCGGCCGACAGGGGCCGAGTTCCGGGGCATCGAGGTAGACGACGAGATCGACGCGCTCAGATCTCATCGGCAAGGCCACGCGACGGCTTGCGGCGCGGCTGTCCCAGTCGCTCGTCGGCGATCGCGGCTCCGGCCTCGTCGTGCTCGGCGATGCGGTCGAGGTCCGGCGCGAGCCCGAGGATGTCGAGATAGCGCACGAGGACCGCGACGCTCACCGTCATGTCGCCGCGCTCGAGCCGAGCGATGGTCGGGCTCGAGACCGTGCACCGGGCGGCCATCTCGGCGATGCTGATCCCCCGACGGCGTCTCGCGAGGCGCAGTCGCCAGCCAAGTTCGGTGGCACGGCGCTGGACCTCCGGAAAGAGTTCGCGCTGGGGTCTGCTCGATAGAACATACTGTTGCGCACATCGGTGCATGTTGTCAATAGTATGTGGTTGCGGGGAGGCTCAGCCCGCGACCGTTGCCACCTCGCGCGGGCGCAGCGCCCGGGCACCCTCGTCGTAGAGGTCCTGGACCGCGTTGACCATGATCTCGACGCAGAACCGGTCGTGGACGAGGTCGTGGCCGGCGCGCCCGAGCATGTCGGCCAGCTGGTGGTCGCGGAGCAGCCGCACGATGGCCGCGGCGAGGGCCGGCGGATCCTGCGGCGGGACGAGCAGCCCCGTGATCCCGTCCTTGATCATCTCCGGGATGCCGCCGACGTCGGACGCGACGACCGGCCGCGAGAGCGCCATCGCCTCCAGGATGGTCAGCCCCTGCGCCTCGCGATGGGAGGGCAGGACGGCGACGTCGAACGCCGCCGTGACCGCGGGGATGTCGTCCCGGCGTCCGGTGAACACCACCCGGTGGGCGATCCGCAGGTTCCGCGCGATCTCGTGGAGCGCATCGAACCGGCTGCCCTCGCCCACGATCATGAGGTAGGCGTCCGGGCAGGCACGCAGCACGTGGGGCCAGGCCTCCAGCAGCGTGGGATGGCCCTTCTCGAGCTCCAGCCGGCCGACGGCGCCCACGATCTGCGAGCCCGGCTCCATGCCGTACTCGTCGCGCAGCGTGCAGCACGGCTCCTGGTGGTCGTAGCGGTCCAGGTCCACCCCGTTGTAGATCAGGGTGCGCGGCGCCCCCGTCCGCCCCTCGTCGACGACCTTGGCATCGATCGCGTTGGACACCACGATCAGGTGGTTCATCGACGGCGTCAGCCGCCGCAGCTCCTCCTGGTCCTCGGCCGCACGGATGCGCGACGAGTGGACCGTCGAGATCACCCACGGCCGGCGGTGGCCAGCTTCGCCCAGCGCGATCGCCGCCTTGGTGCCCACGATCTCCGCTCGGTACATGTGGTTGTGGATCACGTCCGCGCGGACGTCCGCCAGGTGGGCGGCGAGGATCCCGGTCGCGATCGCGTCGTCCGGCTCGTCGATGACCGTCACGTCGATGTCGTGCCGCTGCATCTTGCGCACGGCGCTGCCCGGGGACAGCGACACCACGGACACGTCGTACCGCCCGCGGTCCATGCGGGTCACGAGGTTGAACACGTGCTCCTGCGCGCCACCGTTGGTGCCGGTCGCCATGACCTGGACGACCCGGACACGATCCGGGCCGCGCAGCGCAGGCCGGCGTCACGGGCGAGAGGCAGGGATCCCAGTCGGGCAGCGTCGTCATCGAAGTCCCGTTCGTCGGATGAGCAGGCGCTGGATGGGCTCGTCCACCGCACCCCACTCGTACTTGTACGGCTCGTCGCCGCGCAGGAAGTCCAGGCGCCGGATCCCCCGCTCGATCGCGCGCCGGACGTAGCGCTCCACCATCACCACGCCGGGCGACAGGTCGCGGGCCGCGGGATCCACGCCGGCGTTGTAGTAGAGCAGCGCATCCGGGGTCTCGAACGTGACGCCCGCGGCGATCCGGCGGCCGTCCACGGTCAGGAACGCCAGGCGCAGGGCGCCGTCCGGTCCGAACAGCTCGAACAGGCGGCGAAAGAACACCCGGCTCTGCTCACCGCCCGGGGTATCCGGGAACAGGCCGGCATCGCCCCAGCGCTTCTGGTGGAGGTCGATGAACGCGGGCAGGTCCGCGACCGGGTCCGGCGAGTCCACCAGGCGGATATCGCCAGTGGCCTCCGCCCGGCGGACCTTGCGCCGGATCTCGTGGCGCTCCTTCTTGCCCAGCGTGGCCAGGAAGTCGTCGATCGTGCCATCGACGGGCAGGGTCGCGACCGGGCAGACCTCCTCGCGCTCCACGTTGAGCGTCCAGCCCTCGGCGATCTCACGCCGCCCGATGGCATCGGCGAGCGCATCGACGGCCGGATCGCCGCAGCGCAGGCGCCGGAGGTCCACCGCATCCCACGGCTCGGGATGGGCCGGGTCACCGGCGCCGGCCAGGTAGTCCGCGACCGCCTCGGCGGCGGCCCGCAGGTCGTCCGGTGCCACGAGCAGCGTCGCGTAGTCCGCGTGGTACGTGGCCCCGAAGAAGACCGCCTTCGCGTCCGGCGGCACCGGCGTCTGCGCCGGGCCCTCGGCATGGCGCATCATCGTCCGCTGCTCGGCGTCGCCGGGCTCCACCTCGTGGCGATGCATCAGCGGGACGATCGCCACCGGCTCGGCGTCGTCCGGGCCCTCCGCCGGCACCAGGACCACGGTCTCCTCGTGGGCGTTCTCGCCGTACGCGTCCCACCACGCCCGCTGGAACGCCCAGCGCGAGAACGGGGTCGCGCGCGGGGTGGCGTCGACGAGGGCATCCCAGGTGGCGCGCTCGATGGAATCGAACGTACGCCGAACCGCCCGCAGGGTGCGGGTCACGGCCGCCGGAGACGCCGCGTCACCGACGGCCGGCGGACAGGGAGGGTCGCCGACCATGGACACAGGGGACATCCTCGCGAGGAATAGCACCGGGTCCGGAAAGAGGTTGCGGAGGCAATCAGACGCCGAGCAGCGACGTCACAGCGCTTGACGCTCATCCTCGCAGCAGCACGTGACCCGGCGAGCGTCCGCACTGGGCATACTTGGCGGCGGTGAGGGCTCAGTGGACTCGCGTTGATCGTCTGGCCGCCGTCGCGGTGCTCGGATTCGGGACTGCCGTTGCGATTGCACAGATAGTGGGCTGGATTCCGCTCGCCCAGGACGCCTCCGTCTACTACGCGGCGCAGCCGGGTCAGTTGTATGACGTGCCACTGTCCGCGGCAGCGACCCATGGCGCCTACCTGTACTCCCCGGCATTCGCAGACCTCCTCGCACCGGTCAGGCTGATTCCTCTCCGGTGGTTCACGGCCGGGTGGCAGCTGATGCTGTGCGCCGTTCTGGCGGTGGTCCTCGGTCGCTGGAGTGTGGTGGTTCTGGGCATCGGCATCGCGGCAATCGCAGTTCCGTCTCTAAACTGGCTCACCGCCGTCGCGGCCGAGGTGGCCATGGGCAATATCCAGATCCTGCTCGCGGCGGTCGCCGTTTTCGGGCTGCGGTATCCGGGTCTGTGGTCAATCGCCCTCCTGACCAAGATGACGCCGGGCGTCGGGCTCGTCTGGTTCGTGGCACGCCGTGAGTGGCGCAACCTTGCCGTCGCCCTCGGCCTGACCGCCGCGATCGCGCTTGCGTCATTGGCGCTCCTCCCCGGGGATTGGCCTGCGTGGGTGCGCTACCTCGCGAACCAGCAGCCCTCGGACTTTCCGCTCTGGGTGGTGCCGATCGCGCTGCCCGTCAGGCTCGCGATGAGTACGGCGCTGATCTGGTTCGGAGGTCGGACCAACCGCCCATGGATTGTGCCGATCGGCGTTGGCTGGGCCATCCCCCTCGCCTACCCGACCATGCTGGCCACGATGGTGGGGGCATTGGCATACTTTCCGCGACGACCCGACGGACCGGCGCCGGAGACGGGAGCAATCCTGGTGACGACTCCGTAGGCGAGATACCGGATGCGGTGGACCTGTTGATGGGCGACGGTGCGATTACAGAGCTTGGTCGCCGGCGGCGCGCCGGAGCACGACCGCCAGGCTCAACCCGAACGGCAGGCGGCCATGACGCACGCAAACCGCTCGGCCGCGAAGACGGCCGACAACGGCCGGTTGACCACCGGCACCGGGAGCCGTTCCTGGTTCCCGATCGCCACACCGGGCAGTCGCTCTGACAAACGCAGGAGGATCGCAATGGGCGAGAGGAACGAGTTGAACGACGTCTCGTATGCGATCTCGGCACCCGATAGCCGGCACAACTCGAGAAGTCGCGCCCGCCCGTAACGACGCTTGTGGCTGAGGCGGATGTCGTGGGTGCCCCAGAGGACCTGGTGTGCAGGAACGGTGACCACGAATCAGCCGCCGGGGCGAGCCATCATGACCAGGGACCGGAGAGCGCCAGCGTCGTCATCGACGTGCTCAAGGACGTCGAGGGCCGCAACAAGGTCGAATGTCTCGGCCGCGAACGGAAGCCGATCCGGGAGCTCGCCGTCGACTATCTCTACCCTCTGCGTGGCGCTCCCGTGCGATAAGGCGGGCCTCGGCGTGCGGGTCGAACGCATACGCCTGACCGTGATGCTTGAGTGTCCCTAGATTGCCCCCGGTCCCACAGCCAACCTGAGGTTTGATGCCTCCGCCGGTAGGTCCATCTTCTCGAGGGGTGCGCCCAGGACAGCGCGCCTTCCCACGAACCACCAATGGCGGTCCTCGGGGGCCGCCATTGCCCGGAAGACCCGGGCCGCATCCTCCGGACAGGATCCCCGTACGGAGAAACCTCGGGAGCGTAGGCGATCGCGTCAAGCAAGACGATGGCTCGAATTGGCTATTCGCCAACATCGCGGGCGGATCATCGTCGATCCTGACGGGTCGGCATCAGGCCCC
>CAWKHN010000027.1:0-20330 GCA_963849495.1 uncultured Chloroflexia bacterium
TCGATGGTCGGGGCGGAGCGATTCGAACGCTCGACCTCCTGAACCCCATTCAGGTGCGCTACCAGGCTGCGCCACGCCCCGAGGGCGACGAGTCTACCACCCGGATCGCCGGGCCCTGGGCCCGGAGCACGGCATCGGCGTAGGATCCGCGGCGAGGGATCAATGGCCACTGGGGGCGATGTGATGGGCGCACTGCGACGTTTCGTGTCGATCCTCGCGCTGGCGATCGCCACCGCGCTCCTGGTCGGCGCGTGCGCGTCCGGTCCCGGAACCACCGCGACACCGGCCACGCCTCTGCCGCCGCTCAGCATCGCGAACGCCACCTCGATCCCGGTGACGCTGGTGGTCAACGGGACCGTCATCGAGACCGTCGCACCGGGCGATCGCCAGGACCCGGTCACGGCACAGCTCCCCCCGCGCCCGTGGGTGATCGAGACGCGATCGCCCAGCGGCCGCATGCTCTCGACCCTGATGGTGGGCGCATCCGACCACATCAGCGCAACGAGCGGACGGGGGATCCGGGTCGACCTGGCCTGCGGACGCCTCGACGTCTGGGTGGGTCCGCCGCTCCTGGGGCCGACCTTCGTCCCCGGGCCATCCGGCGACTGCGACTGACGTTGCGTCGGCGACCAGCGATGCCTCAGTCGCCCTCCGGCGCGTTCCGGGCGCCGAGCTGTGCCGCCCATCGGTCGTAGTCCGCCAGCTCGTCCTTGGACTCCCGCGCAAGCAGGTCGACGAGGCAGCGCTGGACGCTCTTGCCCTCGAACAGCGCGTTGTGCACCTCGCGCGCGATGGGCATCTCCACGCCCAGGCCGTTCGCCAGCAGCAGCGCCGCGTCGACCGTGTAGGCACCCTCGGCGACGCCCGGCAGGGACGCCTCGATCTCGACCCACGGCCGGCCCCGAGCGAGCTCGACG
Source organism: uncultured Chloroflexia bacterium (assembly GCA_963849495.1). Lineage (GTDB taxonomy): Bacteria > Chloroflexota > Limnocylindria > Limnocylindrales > CSP1-4 > CAIXZV01. Next base: position 918 of record CAWKHN010000027.1, read on the forward strand.
CCCAGGCGGTGGTTGCGCGACAGGGACGAGCCGCACGTCGCAATCACGTCACCGACACCGGCCAGCCCGGCGAACGTCAGCGGATTTGCTCCCGCGGCGATCCCCAGGCGCGTCATCTCGGCCAGGCCGCGGGTGATGAGACCGGCCTTGCCGTTGTCGCCGAAGCCGAGCTCCTCGGCTGCCCCGGCCGCGATCGCGATGATGTTCTTGAGGGCGCCGCACAGCTCCACGCCCAGGATGTCCCGGTTCACGTAGAGCCGGAACGTGCGCCGCCCAAGGCGGACCTGGATGCGCCCCGCCAGCTCCTCGTCCTCGGCGGCCACGACAGCGGACGCCGGAAGCCCCCGGGCGATCTCCAGCGCGAGGTTGGGTCCCGACAGAGCAGCGATGCGTGCCGGATCGAACCCACCGGCCTGCGCGATCACGTCGCTCATCCGGAGGTGCGTCCCCCGCTCGATCCCCTTGACGACCGACAACAGGTCCGCCGCTGGGGGCACGTGCGGAGCAGTCATCGTCACGACGTCCCGCAGGTGCGCGGACGGGACCGCGAAGATCACGAGGTCGGCGGCCGTGGCCAGGGACCCCGGGTCAGCGGTCGCCCGCAGGTTCGCCGGCAGGTCCACGCCCGGGACGCGGGCGTCGTTGCGGCCCGTCTCGACGATCCGTCGCGCGGTCTCCGGAGAGTGGCACAGGAGCGTGACGGGTTCCCGCTGGCCGACGATCGCCGCCAGGGTCGTCCCCCAGGCGCCGCCGCCCACGACCGCGACGCGGGGCTCCCCTCCCCGATCCATCAGCTCCGGCGGGACTGTGTCGTGCGCCGCTTCCTGGGCAGCTTCGCCCGGATCTGCTCTCGGAACACCAGCCGGATCGGCGTCCCGGTGAACTCGTAGGTGTCGCGGATCCGGTTCTCCAGGTACCGCCGGTACGAGAAGTGGATCGAAGCCGGATCGGTCGTGAACAGCACGAAGGTGGGCGGCGCCACGCCGGCCTGGGTCGCGTACCTGATCTTCGCCCGCCGGCCGCGGACCATCGCCGGCGGCGTTCGCTCGACCGCGCTGGCAATGAGGCGGTTGAGCTCGCCGGTCGAGATCCGCTTGCGGCGCTCTCCCCAGACGTCCACCGCCAGCTCCAGCACGCGGGTCACGCGCTGCCCGGTCTTGGCGCTGATCGACACGATCGGCGCGTAGTCCAGGAACGGCAGCTCCCGGCGCAGGTTGGCGACGAACTCGTCGAAGCTCTTGTGGGTCTTGTCCTCGACGATGTCCCACTTGTTGACCGCGATGATGAGTCCCCGGCCCTCCTCGACGACGTAGCCGGCGACGTGGGCGTCCTGGGCCGTCAGCCCGTCCGCCGCGTCCAGCACGAGGACCGCCACGTCCGCTCGTGAGATCGCCTTGAGCGCGCGCAACGTCGAGTAGCGCTCGGCGGCCGTGCCCGAGGCAACCTTGCCCCGCCGGCGGATCCCGGCCGTGTCGATCAGGACCACCTCGCTGCGGCCCCACGGGATCGTCGTGTCGATGGCGTCACGGGTGGTCCCGGGGACCGCGGACACGATCGTCCGCGTCTCGCCCAGCAGCGCGTTGAGCAGGCTGGACTTGCCGACGTTGGGCCGTCCCACGAACGCGATCGCGGGCGGCTCGTCGTCGTCGGCGGCCATCGCGGCATCCCAGCGCGCCGAGATGTCGCCGGTCGTACCGGGCTCCGCGCCGTTCGCCGGGGACACGTCGTCGTCCTCGGTGTCGTCTTCGTCGACGGCGTTGGCGGGATCACCGACGACGTACGGGTCGGGACGGGCCCGCGCCATCTCCTTCGCCCAGGCCTCCGCCTCTTCCTCGCGGGCCTTGCGGGCGACCTCGGCCTCCGTCTCGGGCGGCAGTGCCCAGACCACGGCGTCGAGCAGATCCGCGACTCCCCGTCCATGGTTCGCCGAGATCGCGAGCGTCTCCTCCCAGCCGAGCGCGTAGAACTCGGCAGCGTCAAGCTCCCGCTTCTGGTTGTCCGCCTTGTTCACGGCCACGAGCACCGGCTTCGTCGTGCGCCGGAGGAGCTGCGCTGCGTCGTCGTCGGCCGGCATGGTGCCGGTCACGGCGTCGACCATGAACACGATCACGTCCGCCTCGTTGATCGCGAGCCGGGCCTGGAGCTGCACCTGCTCCTCGATCGGATCGTCCGGCGCGATCTCGAGACCGCCCGTGTCCACGACCACGAACCTGCGGCCGTTCCACTCCGCGTCGCCGTACAGGCGGTCGCGCGTGGTCCGGGCCCGATCCTCGACGATGGCGGCGCGCGCATCGCCGACCACGCGGTTGAACAGCGTGCTCTTGCCCACGTTGGGCCGGCCGACGATGGCGACCACCGGCAGGCCGGCCGAGCGGGCGACCACGGTCAGGCCGCGCCGGCGGCGACAGACGCCCGCGCGGGCAGCGACGTGGTGCGGCCGGCGGGGGTTGCCGCGGCATCGAGGGCGGCGCTGGCGAGCTCCGCGGCGCGTGCCCGCACGTCGTCCGTGCCGGCGAGCAGGAGGATGCGCTCCGCGACGTCGCGCAGGTCCTCGATCGGCGTGGAGGTTCCGCCCGTCACGCCGACCACCCGCACCCGCTCGAACGCCGCCGGGTCCACCAGGTCTCGCGCGTTCTCGATCTGCACCGCCGGTGTGCCGGCGATCTGGCACAGGCGGGTCAGCTCCTTGGTGTTCGCGGAGTGCCGCCCGCCGACGACCACCATCAGGTCGACCTCGCGCGCCGCCTCGAGCGTGTCCTCCTGCCGGCGGATCGTGACCGGGCACACGGTGTTGACGATCCGCAGCTCGTGGGCCCGCGACACCATGAACGCCGCCAGCTTCTCGAACTTCCAGGGCGGCTGCGTGGACTGGGTCATGAGCGCCATGCGCTTGCGGCGCGGGATCTGGTCCCAGTCCTCCTCCTCGTCCACCACGATGGCGTCGGGGGCGAAACCGAGCAGCCCGACGACCTCGGGGTGTTTGGGGGTGCCGAGCAGAACGATCGTGTAGCCCTCGTCGACCAGGTCGCGGAGCTGCTTCTGCTCCTGGATCACCCAGGTGCAGGTGCCGTCGATGATCTCGAGGCCGCGGCCCTCCGCACGCTCGAACACCTCGGGGCGGACGCCGTGGGCGCGGATGACCACGGCCGCGCCGTGATCGACGTCGTCGAGCGAGTCCACGCTCCGGACGCCGGCCGCCTGGAGGTCGTTGATGACGCCCTCGTTGTGCACGACCTGGCCCAGGGTGTGGGTGGCCTTGCCGGCCGCGGCGGACTCCTTGGCCTTGTCGATCGCTTCGCGCACGCCATAGCAGAACCCGGTGCGCTTTGCGATCCTGACCTCTTCAACCATGCCCATAGCCTGCCGATGTTCGCACACGTCCGGCGAACCCGCCGCTGTGTGTGTCCCGGTCGATCAGGATTCGGGCGCGGCGTCTGCCCGGACGGCATCCGCGTAGACACCGCGCTGTCGATCATCGAGGAGCTCGGCGATGCGACCCATGATGGCCACGGTCGCGAGCCTCTTCGCGGCGCGGCGCTCCGTGCCCTCGGGCACGAGGTCGCCGACCCGGAACGGCTCGCCGACGCGGATGGTGATCGTGCGCCGCGGGAACGGCCGGGGCAGCTTGCGCCCCTTGGGCCACACCGCGTCCGAGTCGTTGATGCCGATCGGGACGATCATGGCGCGGGTCCGGATGGCGAGCGACGCCAGGCCGTCCTTGGCTTCCTGAAGGGAGCCGGTCGGGCTGCGCGTCCCCTCGGGGAAGATCATCAACACGTACCCAGCCTCGAGGATCCGGGTGGCCAGCCGGAAGGCGTCGACGTCAGCGGCGCCGCGGTCGACCGGATGCACGCCGCCGTGTGCCGAGATCCAACCGAAGATCGGCCAGTCGAACAGCTCCTTCTTGCCCAGCCAGTGGATCCGCCTTCGCACCAGCGGAGGCGTCAGCCACGCCCCGATCATCATCGGGTCCGCGTTCGAGGCGTGATTTGCGGCCAGGATCACCGCGCCGGTCCGCGGCACGCGCTCCAGGCCCTGGAACTCGACGCGCGCGCACAGCCGGGTCACGATCCGGGTGACCAGCGCCACCATCCGCACGAGCAGCGACTTGTGGTTGTCGAGGCGCATGGCCACCTCGAGCAACGGGTTCTTCGGCCGTTCCGGAACCGGAGGAGGCGCCGGGGAGGCAGCCGCCCGGGCCCGTTTCGGCGCAGCGGGCGGCGGGGTCTCGGTGCGGGAGCCTGATGTCGGACGCGCGCCGGCCACGCCGCCCTGCTCCGCGGCCTTGATCGCATCCACCACGATCGACACCGTCTGGTCGAACGTGTTGCCGTCCGTGTGGACGTGGACCGCATCGTCCGCGGCTCGCAAGGGTGCGACGGCGCGGCCCCGGTCCTTCGCGTCGCGGGCACGGAGCTCCGCGCGAACCTGCTCCGCCTCGGCGCCATCGGGGTCCAGGCCCCGCTCCTCGATCCGCCGCGTCGCCCGCTCCTCCACCGATGCGTCGAGGAACAGCTTCAGGTCGGCGTCCGGCAGCACGACGGTGCCGATGTCGCGCCCGGCCACGACGATCCCCCCCTCTGCCGCGAGGGTTCGCTGGCGCGGCATGAGCGCCGTGCGTACCTGGGAAACGCGCGCCACCGCCGACACCGACGCGTCGACCTCGTGCGTGCGGGCCGCGTCGGTCGCGTCGCCGCCATCGAGCAGGACGCGGGTCAGGCGGCCGGCCCCGTCGTCCGCGAGCGCGACCCGGTCCACCAGGCCCGTGAGACCCGCGGCGTCGTCCGTCGCCACGCCCTCGCGCAGCGCGAGCGCCGTGAGCGCGCGATAGAGCAGGCCGGTGTCGACGAACCGGAGGCCCAGCTGCCGGGCCGCCGCAGCCCCGACGCTGCTCTTCCCGCTCGAGGCGGGCCCGTCGAGCGCGACCACGACACGCCGGACGGCCGGGACCGCGGCGCCGCCGGCGGTGGGTGCAGGAACGGTGGGTCCGGTCATCGGCTCGAGGATACAAGCCCTCCGGCGCGGCGGTACCCGTTCTCGGCCGTTGACGCGTGGAGAGCACCCTCGCGCATCGCCGGCGGGCGCCGGGGATCAGGTCTCGGCGGCCCGCTTGCCCCCCGGCCCGGCCGCGCGGCCCTCGATCTCCGCGAGCCGGGCCGCCACGATCTTCTCGACGAGCGCGGCCGGCAGCGGCGCGTCCGGCCGGAAGCGGATGGTGCCCTTGCTGACATCGAACGGCTCAAGCGCGGCGCGAAGGTCCTCGATCACCTTCATGCTCGCGGGGAACAGGCTGCAGTGCCTCGAGAACGCGGCGTAGTACACGAGCACCCGACCCCGGACCTTGAACGCCGGCATCCGGTAGCTGATCGTCTCGGTCGCCTCGGGCGCCGCGGATCGGATCGTCTGTCGGAGCTGCTCCAGGGCCGCCCGCATCTCCTCGGGCAGCGCGGACATGTACTCCTCGACGCCGGCGAGTGCTGCCATGCTGGCCTCCTCTCAGCCGGGCTCCTCGTCGCTCCTGGAATCCTGCTTCCAGCCAAGGTGCTTCCGGAGCCAGCCCACCGACGCCAGGTGGAACGTCGCCTCCTCGTCGAACACTGGGAGCGCCTCGACGTCCTGCCGCGTGAGGCCCGTCTGCACGTCGTCGGCGGAGATGCCGGTGACGTCATCGGCCGAGAGCATCACGTCCCGCCGCTGGTCGGCCAGGTGCACGCGCAGGCCGTGGAAGATGTCCTCCGCGTCGGAGCCGAGAACCTCGCGCACGCTGCCAGCGCGCCAGTTGTCGCTGGTGTTGACCGGGGTGCCGTAGATGATCGTCCGCCACGAGGCGGGTCGGCTGTCAGACATGGAACCTCCTGATCGGGGGAGCGCCGGCCGGCGAGGGGTCACCCGCTGCCGTTGATCGCTGTTGAATGTGTCACCCCTGCAGTGGATGGTCGTACGCGTAGAAGATGTAGTCCTGAGAGACCGTCCTGACACCGAGATCGTTCAGGAGCCTGAGCAGCTGGGCGCGATGATCGGTGCCGTGATTGACGACATGCAGCAGCACCTGCCACAGGATGAGGTCCTTGTCCTCTCCCTCTGCGAATGGCTTCTCGAACAGCATGTCGTCCCGCAGCCCCGCGAGATAGCCCCGCATTCGTTGCTCGGCGGCGTCCCCGTATGCGCGGATGGCGGCCCGATCCACGAGGGTGGCGGGATCTGGCGAGTCCGGGATCTCGACGCCGGTCAGGTCACTGAACCACGCGTCGTCGACGCTCATGAGATGGACCACCTGGTTGCGCACCGATCCCTGCGAGTAGCCCATCTCCTGCGTGAACTGCTCATCGGACAGCGGCGAGACGTACGCATCCCAGATGGTGCGGTTCTCGCTGAAGTGATAGTCGTAGAGATGGCGGAAGGCATCGGCATTCACGTCGAGCTGCTCTCCTGCCGGGCCGCGGGGGCGCGCCCGGTCGCTACGTCCCGGGTGGGACCTCGAGGAAACGCCCTCCCTGCTCCGCGAAGTCCCACGCGTCGATCGGCGGCGGCTCGATCCCGAGCGTCGTGAGCGCGGTGCAGATCTGGCTTCGATGGTCGGTTCCGTGATGCAGGGCCTGGGCCAGCCGGATGCCCAGCGGGGCATGGCCCTCGGACCCGTCGTCGCGGTACCGCACGACGACCCGGTCGGGATCGATGTCCGGGGCCAGGAACGAGGTCCATGCGGCACCGTCGTCCTCCATGACCTTCCTGAGCTGCGGGAGGTCCATCTCCGCTTCGTCGATGGCGGGACGGCGCCCGTCGGTCAGGACGAACAGGTAGGAGGCGTCTGCCCCGACCAGGTGGCGCATCGTCTCGATGATCGAGCCATAGGTTCCCGGGACCCCGGATCCGAGCTGGTCCGGGCTGAGGGCTGCGCACGCGTCGACCAGCCGCAGCGTCGCCCACACGTGATGCTCGAACGCATCGGCCAGAACGGATCGGCTCATCCGCGCACCCTACCATCTCGTTGCCGTGCGTCGCCGGTGCGTGGGGTCGGACGAGATGACGGATCGTAATGACAGACGGCACCGCGAGAGGCAGTCTCACCGTCGCGACCTGAGGTCGGCGGGTGACCGCAGCCGCAGCAGAGAGGAGACGGATAGCCATGGAGCCCTTGTTGCTGCCGTTGGCCGCCGGTGCCGCAGCTGCCGTGTCGCTGTTCATCCGACATGAGTGGCATCGACGGCGATACGCAAACGGCTACCTCTCCGCGCAGGACGTGGCTGCGCGCCTTCGGTGGTCGGACCGAAATGCTCTCGGATAAGGTCGGGCCGGGAGCCGGCCGCCCGGGGTCGGGCACGCAGCGCACGCGCGCACGACGGTGGCCGGCGGCGAAGACCTGAATACCGCGCCGTCCGGCGACTCGACCTCCGTCAGCCGCGGCCCTCAGTCGGGCACGATGTGGGTCCCCGTCTCACCGCGCAGCGCACGCCCGATGTTCTCCGGGGTCGTGATGATCGCGTGGCGCCCACCGGCTTCCATGTACCACAGGATCGCCTCGATCTTGGGCGCCATCGAGCCCTTGGCGAAGTGCGTGCCCTCCGCGAGGTACCCCTTCGCCTCGGAGACGGTCATCCGGTCCAGCCACTGCTGGTCGGGCGTGCCGAAGTTGAGCGCGACCTTCTCCACCGCGGTCGAGATCAGGAACAGGTCGGCGTCGATGCTCTGGGCGAGGAGGCTGCTCGCGTAGTCCTTGTCGATGACGGCAGCGGTGCCGATGTACTCTCCCCCGCCGGCGTCGATGACCGGGATCCCGCCGCCACCGACGCTGATCACGACGACCCCCGCGTTGATCAGGGCCTTGACGGTGTCGAGCTCGACGACCTCCTTGGGCAACGGAGAGGCAACGACCCGTCGCCAGCCGCGACCGGCATCCTCGACGACCGACCACCCCATCGTGGCCTGACGGCGCCGGGCCTCCTCCTCGTCCATGAAGCCCCCGATGGGCTTGCTGGGGTTGTCGAACGCAGGGTCGTTGCGATCGACCAGAACCTGCGTCACGACGGTCGCGACGTTCTTGTGGATGTCGCGCTTGAACAGCCAGTTCTGGAGGGTCTGCTGCAACGCGTAGCCGATGGCACCCTGGCTGTCCGCGCCGCAGACATCCAGCGGGACCTCGTGCATGCCCTCCACCTTGGCCGCGATCTCGGACCGGCGCAGGATGAAGCCCACCTGCGGCCCATTGCCGTGGCCGATCGCGACCTCCCAGCCGGCTTCGACCATATCGGCGATGTGGAGGGTGGTCTCCTTCGCGGCCGCGTACTGGTCCTCGACGCTCTGGTGCGTGGTGCCCTTGATCAGCGAGTTGCCACCGATGGCCACCACGGCGACCTTGCGAGCTGCCTGTTCCGACACCCGTGCCCTCCTCGGCAGTCGCTCCATTCCGGAGCGTCAGCTGCGAATCGATCAGAAAACCGGCGGGCAGGGATCCTGGACGCGTCCCGCTCCGAGACAGGATGGGCCCGCCTACCACCCCTGGCTAGAGGCGTCGGTTGTGGCCAGTGGCCTCGATGGGTCAGCGGCTGCGCTGCGCACCGTGACCACCCCGACCGACAGGACGACAACGATCGCGCCGAGCCACTGGAGCGGCGCCAGTCGGTCTCCGAACAGGGTCGCGGCCGCCAAGCCGAACACCGGGATCAGGTAGAAGGACATCGCCGCGATCGACGCCGGTGCCCAGCGCAGGCCCGCGAGATAGAACGCGTACGCGAGGCCGTAGTAGACGAGCCCCGACAGCACCGTGCTCGCGATCCCGAGCGCTGTCAGCGTCGTCGGCATGACCGGGATGCCGGCACCCGCGGCGATGGCCAGGAGCACGACGGCGAACGCGAGGGCGTGCGCCTGCTGGGCAACCACGACGCCGAGGGTCGAACCCACGCTCGGCAGCCACCGACGGGTTGCGACGGTGTAGACGGCACAGCAGCCGACGCCTGCGATGGTGAGCAGGATCCCGGGGATCGCTCCCGACGCCGCCGGATCGTACAGAACGAGCGCGAGGCCGCCGACCGCGACGCCGGACAGCACGATCAGCATCATGCCGGGCCTCTCGCGCAGCACGAGCACGGCCATGACCAGGATGAGGACCGGCTCCAGAGCCCAGAGGAGAACCGACAGGCTGGCGTTGATCTGCGCCAGGCCGAGCAGGCTCAACGCGTAGGCAAGACCCGGATTGAGGAGCCCGAGACGGGCGAGTCGGCGGCCATCGCGACCGCCCGGCAGGTGCTCGCCACGACGGCGCGCGACCAGCGTGAGGAACACGAGGCTGACCGCGAGCTGGACGACCAGGAGCGTGAGCGGTGGGATCTCGGCGACGGCCTGCTTGCTGACGGCCGTCCCGATGCCCCAGCAGGCAGCGGCGAGGACCAGCGACAGAACATGGCGGCGCGCAAGAGGCGACGAGGACATCGGGTGACTCCGGTGGGCGAGGCGTGGACGGTCAGGAACGCCCTGGATCGCTCACGTCGTCATCGCAGCGGGCATACGACGGCACCCGTCGCGCCCGCCCACTGCACCGCCTCGGACCGGTCATGCCCGGATTGTCGCCGGACTCGCCAAACTTGGCACGCTCGGATCGGCAGACCCCGTCCGGATTCACGTCGCGCGCGATGCGGCTCATGCGTCCCAGCGCCAGGTGGGACACTTCACCGGGTGCCCCTGGGAAGGATGAGTGGGTGATGAAGCCGGCCTCCGTGCGGCGATGGGCGCGGCCCAGGCGAGCGGACATTCTCCTGGGCGTCCTCATCGCGGTCCTTGTCATGGGCGTGGTGATGACCGCCGCGGCCGTCCTGATCGTGCGCGAGTTCGAGCCCCAGGGGTCGCTGCTCGGGCTGCCGGCGCGCATCCCGACCTGCGGGCGGGAATACCGGGCCAACCCGTCGAGCAGAACCACCTGGACTCGGGCCGAAGTCGAGATGCAGGCTGCCCCCGGCCATGTCCCGGTCATCTTCGAGCCGGTGATCGGCCAGGTCCCGCTCCTTGCGCCATTCTCGGGCGGCCAGCCCGCTGGTGGCGGCCAGCCCGCTGGTGGCGCCCAGGGGTGCGACACGCTGGTCTACCTCCAGGTTGGCCCCGACACCTATCGGAGCTACGCGCTCCAGGGCGGCGGATAGACCCATGCACCGTGAGCTTTCAGCCGGGCGTCGCAGGCGCGTGAACGCGGTCCGGCTGCTCCCGCTCGTGGCCTGCGCGCTGGTCCTTGCCTGCGGCCCGGCGAGCGGAGCATCACCGCAGCCCAGCCCATCGCCGTTCACCTCGCCGGCCGGGGGCCCGCCCAGTGTCACGGGCACCGTCTCTGCCGGCCCCGTCTGCCCGGTCGAGAAGTCCCCGCCCGACCCGCAGTGCGCGCCGCGGCCGGTCGCCGGCGCGGTCATCGTCGCGACGAACGCAAGCGGCCAGGAGGTCGGTCACACGACGAGCGCCGCGGATGGCTCGTACCGGCTCGTCGTGACGGAGACGGGGACCGTGCTGATCACGGCGCAGCCGGTCGCCGGGCTCGCCCGGCCTCCCGCACCGGTCAGCGTCACGCTGACCTCCCCGAGCCAGGTCGAGCGCGTCGACCTCGAGTACGACACCGGGATCCGCTGAGGGGCTCAGCGCAGCACGGACCTGGACCTCCCTGCCGACGACCCTACCGGCGGCACGCCTCGTCGTAGCGAGCGATCTCGTCGATGAGGACCAGTGGCCGGCGGTGCTGGCGATCGGTCGGCGCCTGGGCGTTGACCCGCGCGATGGCCGCGTTGATGCGCGCCACCAGCTCTTCGAGCGCAGTGTGGCCGCGGCGGCGCGCGAGCTCGGACGGCGCAGGTCCCGCGGCGGCGCGCGCCAGGATCGCGTCGCGACGCTGGAGGAGCGCCCGGACCTCCCTGTCGGCCTCGATCCACGGTGGCGCGACACCGGCGTTCTTCAGGATGTGGAACGCGAGCTCCGAGTCCCCGGCATAGGGGTTGTTGTCGTTCGGCAGCGGCTCCCCCCGGTGGGGCAGGTTGTCGAACTGCCCCTCGTCGATCGCCTCGCGGATCTGCCGCTCGATCAGCGTCTCCCAGTCAGGCCCGACCTGCATCCTGCCGTCGGGGCCGCGCCGGTGGACGAGGGGCTTGTTGTCGGGCGCGTCGGGCATGCCCTCATCCTTGCACGCCGCCCGACGTCGTCAAGAGCGCGGCGGACCTGGCGGACAGGGTGTGCGGTGGGCACGGGGGACTTGCTCCGGGGGGCGTGTGCTCCCTCCGGCGAAAGCACGGAGGGAGCTCTGCCAGTCCGCCCGTCGTGCCCATTTCGATACCGTGCCAGTATCCGGCGCGGCGCCGGTGGTGTCATTACGCACCGGTCATTCTGCGGGTCGATTTCTGCACCATCGCTTGCCGGGTGACCCCCCGACGGCCGGGCTGCCGGCCCCGCCAACGGGGCACTCACTTGCGCCAGCGTGCGCAGATGACGCGAGTGGCACCCATCCTCGGCTCGATGTTCTCGCCCGTCGTGTGGGCACATCCTGGAGCAGCTGAACCGGCGCGACGCAGCGGGCCGCCCGCGCGTAGTCTGGGAATGCCGCCAGCCCCGCCCAGTCGAGGTACCCGATGCAACTCCTTCGGGCCTTCCGTCGCCGCGACTTCGCGGTCCTGGTCCTCGCTCGGACGATCTCGCGCCTTGGCGACGGGATCCAGGCCGTCGCGCTCGCGTGGCTCGTCCTGCAGCTGACGGGATCGGCGGCCGCGATGGGGCTCGTCCTGATCGCCCAGCTCGTGCCGACCCTGGCGCTCGTGACCTTCGGCGGCGCGATCGCCGACCGCTGGCCGAAGATCCCGCTGCTCGTCTCCTCGGACGGAATCCGCGCTGTGGTGGTCGGCATCATCGCGGGGCTGGTGGCGACCGGCTCGGTCGCGTTGCCCCAGCTCCTTGTTCTGGGTGTCGTGTTCGGTCTGGTCGACGCGGTCTTCATGCCGACCTGGGCAGCGCTCCTGCCCGAGCTCGTGCCGGCCGAGGATCGCCCCAGTGCCAATGCGCTCGCGTCCCTGACCGCCCGACTGGCGGGGATCGCCGGCCCGGCCGTCGGGGCCGCGCTCGTCGCGGCTGGCGGAATGGGTGTGGCCTTCGCCGTGGATGGGCTGTCGTTCGTGCTGTCCGGCGCGCTCCTCGCGTGGCTGGGGCTCGCACGACGCCGCTCGGCTCCCGTCACGCACCAGGTCGGGCCGGCGATCCGGGATGCGCGACACAGCGCGATCGGTCGACGGATGCTGGTCGCCGACATCAGGGATGGGCTGGCAGCCGTGATCGCGACTCCGTGGATCGGGCTGACGATCGGGGCAGCCGCGATCACGAACATCAGCCTCGCGGGTCCACTTGGGGTGGCCGTGCCCCTGCTCGTCGAGCGTTCGCTCGACGGCGGCGTCGGTGTCCTGGGTCTGTACGGTTCGGCCGTCGCCGCCGGCGCGGTGGTCGCGGCGGTCGCCCTCGGCAGTCGTGCGCGCCTGCGCGGCCGATGGCGGCTGGTCTACGGGTGGTGGATCGCCGTTGCCCTCGCCGCCGCGGCGATGGGCCTGCCGATCGGGGTCGGAGGGCTGCTGGTGTCCGCGCTGGTGATCGGCTTCGGCGAGGTCGCCGTCGGACTGGCCTGGACAAACTCCCTCCAGGACCACGTCCCCGACGAGCTGCTCGGGCGCGTCTACAGCCTGGACTACCTCGGCTCAGCGGCGCTGATCCCGGTCGGCTATCTCGTCGCCGGCATGGCATCGGATGCCTTCGGCCCCAGCACGGTCTTCCTCGCCGGCGGCGTGATCTCTGCCGTGATCCTTGCCGCGATGACGGTGCTGCCGCAGATCCGCGCGCTCGACTGAGGCGGTGGACGGCTCTGTTGCCCTGTGTGACGGCGTGACGCACGAGGGAGGCGCAGCTTCGCTCGAGTGCGGGCCTGCAGACTGATCGGAGGCGAGGCCCGGGGCGAACCTGTCAGCCAGCTGCTTGCTGCACCAGCGCGCTGATCCGCGCCTCCACGTCGGCGGTCATTTCGGTCACGGCGTAGGCAACCGGCCACAAGCAGCCCTCGTCCAGGGCGGCGTCGTGCTGGAAGCCCAGCGTTGCGTAGCGCACCTTGAACTTGGACGCAGCCTGGAAGAAACAGATGAGCTTGCCGTCCTTGTTGGCGTACGCGGGCATGCCGTACCAGGTTCTCGCCGACAGGGATGGCGCCACCCGCTTGACGAGTGCGTGAATCCGCTCACCCAGGACGCGGTCCGCCTCCGGCATTGCGGCGATGCTCGCAAGGACCATGGCCTCGCCGTCGGCCTTCTCGGCCGCAGCCTTGAGCTCCTTGGCGTGCGCCTTCATCGCGGCCCTTTCCTCGGCCGTGAAGCCGCCGGACGTCGTCTTGGCCATCGTTGCTGCCTCCCTGGAGTGGGAACGGGGACGATCCTGATCCTAGGCCGGCCGCGTCGATCATGACGTCGGCGTCGACGCGCCGGAGGATCGCGGCCGCTCGCATGCCTGTCAAGCGGCACGCACACGCCGTCCTCAGCGAGCGTGCGCCAATGTCACCCGGCGCCCTGCGTCCTGTCGAGGGTCACCGTCCACGAAGGGGCTGTCGGCTCGCTTGGCGTACCGGAGGGTCACCCGACATCCGTTGGCCACACAAGGTCCGTCGAGAGCTAGCCGCAGCAGTCGTAGACACTTTCGGCGGAAACGACCAGCTCCTGCACCGTGAAGTCCGCCGTGTTCGCGACCAGAACGTCGCTCTTGTCTCGATCGGTCCAGCCGAGGATGAGCTCGCCGGTCAATTCGTCCAGCCAGACCTCGGTCGCCTCGCCGCACACCGTCACGGCGATCGGCTTGCCACCGCGGCTGCGTGACTGCTCGGTCCGGCTCCTGACGTAGGCGTCACTGGCAGGAAGGGTCTCGTACAGGACAAGGCGGCCCGGGCCCTCATCCGGCGGGACCGCGGCGCCAGCCGGGCCATTCACCCCTCCGAAGGTGTTGGGGAAGCCAGGAAGCGCCGCGATCGCGCTCCGGTGGGACCAGCCATCTGGCAAAGCCTCAACGACGCCCGCAAGCGCCGTCGCGCCTGCCCTGACGCAACGCGGGACCGATGGCGTGCCTGCTGTCGGCTCAGCCGCACGTGACGCGGCTGAGCTGGGGCCTGGAACCACCGTTGATTCCGGTGGAGTCGGCTGGGTCGACGCAGCTGGTGCGCACGCGGCGAGCAGGACGGTCAGGACGACCAGCAGTCGACGCATCACACCCTCCGGATCGGAACCTGGGCACAGCAGACGTCGGGCACCGCCCGTGTGTGCCGTCGTTCTCGCTTCGCCTCCGGCGATGACACCCGGTGTCAGCGTCCGCAGCGGGCCGAGGCGGGCGCCGAGGCGGCCGCCACCTGCTCGATTGACCCGTCGGGGCGGATGACCACCCAGACGATAGCCGCCTCGTCGTACTGCGTCGGGGCGACCAGCGAGAACGAACGGCGGGCCGCGTCGGTGACGATGGTCACCGCGTGCGCCGCACCAGGCTTCAGGGGAGGCGCGTACACCTGGCACGCCGGGATCGGCTCACTGCCCGAGCTGCCCAGCAGCGGCGTCCCGAGGAAGCCGGCTGTCTGCCAGTCGATCCTCGCGTCGACCGCGGCAAGATTGACGACCTCCATTGCGGGTGGCGTCGTGCAGCCGCAGGCCGAGAGGGCAGAGACCAGCCACAGGAGGAGCCCGGCGAGCACGACGAGGCTCGCGCCCACCAACGCGAGCGCCTTGGTGAACTCGCGAGGCGGGATGTTCGCGCCGCCCGATTCGATCACGTCGCCCATGCTCAATCGCGCCTCTCCGGTCCCGAGCCGATCATCGGGTCACCGATCGGAAGGTCAAGGGCTTGTCGGCCCGGATCTGGAACCGGGGGTGTCTTGCGTCCGAGCGCCGCCCGACGAGCCGGTCAAGGGCCGCGTTCTTGACCTCGGCGACGGCTTCGCAATTCAGGCCGACGATGCGGAGGTATCACCGAACGGTCGCAATGCGTGCCGGGAATGTCACCGACGCACCCTCTGGTGAGTCGCCGGGTGGTGAACCTGGGCCCAAGGGTTCACGGACCCCGACGCGCTCGTTCAACTACTCCCGGTGATCTGTGTCGCAACCGTGCAGCCACTCCCATGGAAGGCGACGTGGAGCGTCACGCTCGCCACGCCCGCGGTGTCGAAGTGCGTCGAGCAGGCGGCGGTGAACGGATCCTCCTCCGCGTAGCGCGGTGTGCCGCCAGGGACTGGCTTGAAGCTGATCGCGTCAGAGCCATACCAGAGGCGGAAGCTGATCGTCCAGACACCCGGCCCAAGCATCGCCGGGACGTCGCCCGAGATGCCCGTGGACGCCACCGGCCCGGCCGGGCCATGCTCCAGCTGCCCGGCCGGAGGCTGACCCTCGTCCCACGCGAAGTTGCCGCGGTGGTCGTAGCCGCCGGGTCCCTCGACACGGATCCCGTAGTTGCAGGTCATGTACCACGGCTCCGTGCACGGGCCGAGGCCCGTGGCATCCAGCGCAAACAATGCCGGCGTCGGCGTCGGCGTGGCGACGGGCGGGCTGGGGCTCGGCGTTGCCACGAGTTCTCGGCTCGGAGCTGGACCTGCGCATGCCGCCAGCGCGAGGACGACCACGAGAGCCGCGACAAGCCGTTTCATCACCCTTGTGACGCCTTCGAACGGTGGTGCGTTCCCCTCATGTCGGCGAGCGTACGCGAAGGTCACATGAGCGCGAGGGCAACCCGCGGTCGCAATGGGCGCTACGGCATCATCCAGCCGGCCGGGGGGACCTCGAAGGCCTCCATCGTGGCGATCCACATCGGGCTCGGAGGCGGGCTTGGGTCCATGGCGCCCTGGAGCCTGAGCGAGACCGCAGCGACCTTGTCAGACCCGGTGAAGATCACCCACCCGTGCATGGTCGTGCCGAGGATGACCATCACGCCGAAGCACACCGGCGGCGACCCGACCGGCCACGGACCACCGCAGAACGGGTCTGGCTGCAGGACCATCCGAGCGACCGGCAGTCCGAGGGGCGCGACGACGGCGCGGACCGCGGCGATGGCCGGCGGACAGGGATCGCTGCCGATGTAGACGGCCTTCATCGGCGCCGTCAGGCACACGTCGGTCTCGGCCGCTGGGGTCGCCGTCGGAGCTGGCGTGACCGGCGCCGGCGTCCCAGGAGCGGGAGCGGCGGGCGTCGAGGTCGGTGTCGACGCGGATGGGCTCGGCACCGGACCCGCGCAGGCGGCCACGGCGACGACCAGGGCAGCCACCGATGCGAGCGTCAGGAGGCGGGCGGCGCCGGTTGCGGCCCGCTCCAGCGGCTTCATGGCGAGAGGACGATACGCCCTGACTCCCGGTTCCGATCGCCCCGTGGAGTGCGCGCCTCCATCGAATGGTGTCCGCCGCTGTCGCCCGACCCGAGGTCGCGAGGAGGGAGGTTCGTCAGCACGTCGCCCTAGAGATCGCGGACCAGGTAGACGATATCGCCGCGGTCATCCGCGACGATGTGGTCCCGGTGGAACCCGATCTTCTCGAGCACCCGGAGTGACGGCGCGTTCCATGCCCGGACCGTCGACCACAGACGGCGTCGACCCGTTGCGGCGGCGGCAGCGACGAGGGCTCGTGCCGCTTCCGTCGCATAGCCGTGCCCGTGGAAGCGCCGAAGCAGCTCGTAGGCGATCTCCGGTTCGTCCAGGCTGCAGCGGCCCACGATGAGCGCGCAGTAGCCGATCGTGTCGCCCTCCGCGCGTCGACAGATCGCGAGAGCACCGATGCCGGTCTCGACCGTCAGATCCCGGAACCGCGCGAGGCGTGCCCTCGCCTCGTCGAGCGTCGGCATGTCCTCCCCACGTTCACCGACCAGCTCGCGGTACCACGCTGCGTCGCGCTCGTCGCGGAGCCGAAGGGTGAGCCGCTCGGTCTCGATGGCAAGCGTCATCGGTTTCCACGTCACGGGTTCACGGTACATGGCCTCACCCTCGGCGACGAACGCGCGTGAAACGACCCAACGCGGCGCAGGGCGTCGCGCGAACAGCGGGCACGGTCCGGGACGGCATCGACAGGTCGCAATGCGTGCGGGAATGTCACATGATCAGGAGCAGCTCTGGAGGGACGGACCACTGAGCGGCTGGCCGCAATACATCCTGGACTCGCCAGTCGGGTCGAGCCACCAGCCGCGCTGGTCGTGGTGGACGACGAGCCGCATTTGCCATCCCGACTCTGCCCCGTTCGCGCCGCCAAGGACGGTCACGAAGAGGTGGACCTCCTTCGCCGAGGCCGCGTCATCGGGGACGGTGACCGTGACCCGGCTACCGGGCCGGTCGTCCTTGACGCCGGCCCACATGAACGCCTCGATGTCCGAGACCAGCTCGCCGAGTGTCGCGCGCGGGGAGGGGTCGCGTAGGGCGAGCTGACTCACGACGTGCCAGTCGCTCGCCTGTTCGAAGGGGCCGGGGAACGGGCTCTCCGCGGCGTACCGGACGGCGACCACCGCGGTAGCCCCACCCAGCACGACGAAGGCGGCGACCGCGAGCAGCGCGCGGCGCGGGTGCAGCCGCCGGATCCGGGTCCCAGTCCCGGCCCGCCGCTCGATGGCGGGCCTGACCCGGGCATCCATGCGGCCTGCCGCGGTAGCTGGCATCGAAAGTCCGAAGAGCCGCTGGAGGCGCGCCTCGAGCGGGTCAGGCGACGTCGTCACGGTAAGCCTCCTTGAGGGCCGCCAGGGCCCGGCTCACGAGCTTCGCGCTCGCGGCCTCAGAGCGGTTGATCACTTCGCCGATCTCGCGGGCTGACAGGCCGGCCGCGAAACGTAGCGTGATGACCTCGCGGTAGCGGGGCGGGAGCGACCGCACGCGAGCGGCGAGTGCCCGGTCCGCCTCGTCCTGCAGCACGAGGTCCGCGGGGTCCGGGCCCCACTCGCCAACGGTGCGGAACGGTCCCAGGCGCGCAGCCGTTGCGGACCGGCGATGAGCGTCGACGGCGGCGTTGCGCGCGATGACGAGCAGCCAGGGGAGGAATCCGCTGCTCCCGGGCCGGTAGCGATCGATCCGGGTGAGCGCCCGCTCGAAGGCGAGGGCGGCGAGGTCGCTCGCGTCGTCGTCGCCAAAGCCACGAGCGCGGACGTAGCGGAAGACCGCCAACCGGTGCCGCTGGTACAGACGGGCGAAGGCCTCGGGGTCGGTGCGGGCTGCGAGCGCGTCGGCATCGTCGTCGGCGGCGATCACCCCTCGCATCACCCAGGTCTCGTCCATGCCTTGTCCTCGTCAATCGGACGCCTACTCCGATAACGCGTCGCGTCGGCATTCTGGACGCTCGCCATGTCGGAAGGCTGGTGAACGGGCATTGGGGTCGCAATGTGTGTCGGGAATGTCACCAGGGCGAGCCATAGAATTGTCTGGATGGCGAGAGTCCGGCCGCCCTTCCAGTTCGTGACTGTGATGCAGCAGGAGGCTGCAGAGATTCAGTCTGCCCTTGCCCGCGCTCGCGTCCTCCACACCGATCGAGACATCGATGCTGGCGGGCACCAGTTCGAGGATGTTGCGAGGGAGGTGCTAACCCGGCGATTGCCGGGTCGGTATGACGTTGGCAAGGGTCATGTCGTCGACCATGGCTGGGCCTCATCCGCGGAATACGACGTTGTCGTTGCCGATACGTCCGCAGGGGCGGTGTTCTTCACCGCCAGTGACGGGACTCGCTATTACCCGTACGAGGCCGTCTACGCCGTCGGAGAGATCAAGTCTAAGTTCCGGCGGAGAGAGCACCAGCTGGGGCATCTTGTCGAGTCGGTGACGCATGTCAAGATGGTGCTCCGACGTGAGCGGACCCCGAACAACTATGTCCCCGGGCTGGGCGTGGTACCTCAGGTGAGCGGGCCGTGGCCGTACCGCAATCCTCTGTTCACGTTTGCTTTCTTTGGCGAGGCAGGGGACTTCACCCTCGAAGACGCCGCAACTGCCTTCGAGGGCGTGCCCTGGTCGTGCGTGCCGAACATGATCTGCCTGCTGGATGGGGGCGTCGTCGCCCTGATGAGAACCTCGCTGGGCGAGGACCGTCAGGAGGTCCGCCAATTGATCACGGTGCCCGAGTTCGAGAAGCCGATGGATGGCGCGCAATACGCCTGGACGTACCTCCCGATGGGCAAGGATGACATTCGGCAGGCCGCGAATCTAGCAACGCTGCAGTGGGGACTCGTCTCACACTTGGACGGGATCGGGCTAATGGCGCTCAAACCGGAGATCCTGAAGGCCTACCTCGACACGGCCGGGCTGACCAAGTACTTCCGCGGTCAGACGGTCCCCGCCAAGCGGCCACCGGGAGACGACCCGCCGGAGATAGTCCGAGGCTGAAGCCGGTCAAGGGCCGCCGCGCGCGAGCGAACGCGAGCGGTGGGCGCGACGGGCGGCGCAGCC